>NZ_JACWNA010000028.1 GCF_015355765.1 Actinomyces haliotis | reverse complement strand
TCATCGCCCTGGCCCACCGCCGCATCCTCACCCTGCACGCCATGATCCGAGACGGCGCCCTCTACGACCCCCAACCAACCCACCAGCTACCCGCTGCCGCTTGACCAACAACATAGGGGCACCCCCCCGCCGCTCGTCCCCACGGCGCCCGCGACCATCGAAGTGACGAGCGCCACGCGTCTCAGGATCCAGTCGCCGTCATCAGATCGATACGACGTGACGTACCGTCAGCGCCATGACCAGCCAGCGCACCGACGTCCTCGAGGGAGCCCATTCCCCCGCGACGCTGCGCGCCCACGGCTGGGTCATGTGTTGTCAGGCTTGACGAGCGCCTGACCGCAGCGGCAACACCGCACATCGGAATCCGGCGCGAAGAAGCGTCCGGAGCCGAGCAGCATCTCTGCACTCCCCCAGGATCACGCCCCTGAGCGTGATCGGGCGGCGGCCCCAGCAACCGGAAGCCCGGGCGCTCCTTCCGCCACCCTGGAGGAGACATGAGCACCACCCCGAGCACCCCCGCCCCACGGACGACGGCCGGCGGGCCTCACGCCGCGTCGGCCGGACCGGACTCGGCCACCCGGACCGGCAACCACGCGAGTACGTCCGTCAAGGGCCGCGACGTCCGCCCCCCGCGCGCCGGACGCTCCAACGGCCAGTGGCTCGTCGACGGCAGGGAGCCGCTCAACGACAACGAGGCCATCAAGCAGCAGGGCGATCCCCTGGGCGCCCGACAGCGGATCATCGACACCTACTCCGAGCAGGGCTTCGACTCGATCCCCGACGACGACCTCCACAACCGCTTCCGGTGGTGGGCGCTCTACACCCAGCGCAAGCAGGGCATCGACGGCGGCAAGACGTCCCAGCTCACCCCGTCCGAGCTGTCCGACCACTACTTCATGCAGCGGATCCGCATGGACGGCACCTCGCTGTCCGTGGAGCAGATGCGCGTCATCGGCACCTCGTCCAACGAGTTCGCCCGCGGCACGCTCGACATCACGGACCGGCAGAACCTCCAGCTGCACTGGCTCGAGATCGAGAACGTCCCGGAGCTGTGGCGGCGCCTGGACTCCGTGGGCCTCACGACCATCGAGGCGTGCGGCGACACCCCCCGAGGATTCCTCGTCTCCCCCGTCGCCGGGATCGACCCGAACGAGATCATCGACCCGAGCGACGCCGCCCGGCACCTGCACGACACCTACCTCGGCAACCCGGAGATCTCGAACCTGCCCCGCAAGTTCAAGACCGCCTTCACCGGCTCGCCGAGCCTCGACGTCCTCCACGAGATCAACGACGTCTCCTTCGTCGGCGTGCGCCACCCAGAGCTCGGAGCCGGCTACGACCTGTGGATCGCGGGCGCGCTGTCCACGGCGCCCTTCCTCGGCCGCCGCCTGGGCGCCTTCGTCACGCCCGACCAGGTCAACGACGTCTGGTGGGGCGTCATCCGGATCTTCCGGGACTACGGCTACCGCCGTCTGCGGAACAAGGCCCGGCTCAAGTTCCTCATGGCCGAGTGGGGCCCGGAGAAGTTCCGCCGGGTCCTCGAGGACGAGTACCTCGGGTACCACCTCGCGGACGGTCCGGCGCCCGAGGAGCCCCGCGGCTCCGCGGACCACCTGGGCGCGCACCGCCAGGCCGACGGCCTGTTCTGGGTCGGCGCGAAGCCTCCGGTCGGCCGCCTCTCAGGCGACACGATGCTGGGTCTGGCCAACCTCGCCGAGCGCCTCGGCTCCAACCGCGTGCGCACGACGCCGCTGCAGAACATCCTCCTCCTCGACGTCCCCGAGGACCGCGTCGAGGAGGCGAAGGACGGACTCCTCGCGCTCGGGCTCGACCCCGACCCGAGGCCATTCACCCGCAACATGCTGGCCTGCACGGGCATCGAGTTCTGCAAGTTCGCCATCGTCGAGACCAAGCAGCTCGCCGCCGACGTCGCGGCCGAGCTGGACTCGCGCCTCGAGGACACCGACCTCGACCGACCGATCACGGTCCACATCAACGGCTGCCCTAACTCCTGCGTGCGCATCCCGACGGCGGACATCGGCCTCAAGGGCCAGATCATCACGGTCGACGGCGAGCGGGTCCCCGGCTTCCAGGTCCACCTGGGCGGCGGTCTGGCCAAGGAGGGGCACACGGAGGCCGAGCTCGGCCGGACCGTGCGCAAGCTCAAGGTTCCGGCCACGGGCCTGACCGACTACATCGAGCGGGTCGTGCGCGTCTACCTCGCCGAGCGCACCCCGGAGGAGAGCTTCGCCCAGTGGGCGCAGCGCGCGGACGAGAAGAGCCTGGCATGACCACCACTACCAGCAACACGACCCCCGTCACCGGCCCGAGCCGGCCGACCAACCGCTTCGGCCGCCTCACCGCGCGCGGCGCCAATCCGGTGCGCTCTCCCGAGGCGCCGCGCCGCAGCGAGGAGGAGCTCCGAGCGCTGGCCGAGGCGGGCGCCGCCGAGCTCGGAGAGGACGCACCCGCCCACGAGGTCATCGCCTGGGCGGCCCGGACCTTTCCCGGCAGCCTCGCCGTCGCCTGCTCCATGGCGGACGCCGTCCTCCCGGCCGTCATCGCCGAGCAGGTCCCCGGCGTCGACGTCCTCTTCCTCGAGACCGGCTTCCACTTCACCGAGACGGAGGGGACGCGCGACGCCGTCGCGGAGTCCCTCGACATCACCCTCGTCGACGTCCTGCCCGATCTCACCGTCGCCGAGCAGAACGAGCAGTACGGCCCCGAGCTCTACAAGCGCGACCCCACCCAGTGCTGCTACCTGCGCAAGGTCGCCCCGCTGGCCAGGGCCCTGTCCGGCTACGAGGCGTGGGCGACGGGCGTGCGCCGCGAGGACTCGGCCGGACGCGCGCGCACCCCTCTCGTCACGTTCGACGAGACGCACCGCATCGTCAAGATCAACCCGCTTGCCGCGTGGACCTTCGACGAGCTCCTCGCCTACGCCACCGAGCACTCGGTCGTCGTCAACCCCCTCCTGGCCGACGGCTACCCCTCGATCGGCTGCGAGCCCTGCACGCGCCGCGTCGCGCCCGGCGAGGACCCGCGCTCGGGCCGTTGGGCCGGCTTCGCCAAGACCGAGTGCGGCATCCACCTCTGAGAGCCCCTCGGCACCCTGACACACCTGCCACCTGAGACACCTGGAGACATCCGTGACCCCCCAGACCACCTCCCCCACCACCGCGCAGGACGCGCCGACCGCCGGGCACCTCGACCAGCTCGACGCCCTCGAGGCCGAGGCCATCGTCGTCATCCGCGAGATCGCCGCCGAGTGCCGCCGCCCCGTCCTGCTGTTCAGCGGCGGCAAGGACTCGGTCGTCATGCTCCACCTCGCCCGCAAGGCCTTCTGGCCCGCCCCGGTGCCCTTTCCGCTGCTGCACGTCGACACGGGCCACAACTTCCCCGAGGTCCTCGCCTACCGCGACGAGACCGTCGAGGCGACCGGCACCCGGCTCCTCGTCGCGAGCGTCCAGGACTACATCGACGACGGCCGCCTCCGCGAGCGCGCCGACGGCACCCGCAACCCCCTCCAGACCCGCCCGCTCCTCGACGCCATCGAGGAGAACGGCTTCGACGGCGTCTTCGGCGGCGGCCGCCGCGACGAGGAGAAAGCCCGTGCGAAGGAGCGGATCGTGTCGCTGCGCGACGAGTTCGGCCAGTGGGACCCCCGCAATCAGCGCCCCGAGCTGTGGAACCTGTTCAACCCGCGCCACGCCCCCGGGGAGCACGTGCGCGTCTTCCCGCTGTCGAACTGGACCGAGCTCGACGTGTGGCGCTACATCGAGCGCGAGGACATCGACCTGCCGAGCCTCTACTACGCCCACGAGCGCGAGGTCTTCCGCCGCGACGGCATGTGGCTCGCCGTCACCCCCGTCACCCAGCCGCGAGAGGGCGAGACCGTCGAGACCCGCACCGTGCGCTACCGCACGGTCGGCGACATGTCCTGCACGGGCGCCGTCGAGTCCCCCGCCGCCACCAACCACGAGATCGTCGTCGAGGTCGCGGCCTCCACCCTCACCGAGCGCGGCGCCACGCGCGCCGACGACCGCCTCTCCGAGGCCGCCATGGAGGACCGGAAGAAGGAGGGCTACTTCTGAGCCGCCCCGGCACGGAGAGCCCACGCACCAGCCCCTGACCCGCACGCACCACCTGGAGAACCCCATGACGACCGCTCTCACCACCGACTCCGCCACCGACGTCCCCACCGATGAGGAGGCTGACGCCGCACGCCGGCTCCTCGATGCCACCGACGCCGCGAGCGGCACCCTCCTCCGCCTGGCGACCGCAGGCAGCGTCGACGACGGCAAGTCGACCCTCGTGGGCCGGCTCCTCTTCGACTCGAAGTCCGTCCTGCGCGACCAGCTCGCCGACGTCGAGCGCGTCAGCCTCGACCGCGGGCTGACCCGGACCGACCTGGCCCTCCTCACCGACGGTCTGCGCGCCGAGCGCGAGCAGGGCATCACGATCGACGTCGCCTACCGCTACTTCGCCACCCCGCGCCGCTCCTTCATCCTCGCCGACTGCCCCGGGCACGTGCAGTACACGCGCAACACCGTGACCGGCTCCTCGACGGCCGACGTCGTCGTCCTGCTCGTCGACGCGCGTCACGGGGTCCTCGAGCAGACCCGCCGCCACCTCGCCGTCGCCGCGCTCCTCGGCGTCCCGCACGTCGTCGTCGCCGTCAACAAGATCGACCTCGTGGACTTCTCCGCTGAGGTCTACCAGGGGATCGCCGACGAGCTCGAGCGGGTCGCGCGCGAGCTGGGCGTCGCCGACGTGCGCACCCTGCCGACCTCGGCCCTCGAGGGCGACAACATCGTCACCCGCTCCGAGCGCACCCCCTTCTACGACGGCCCCGCGCTCCTCGAGCTCCTCGAGACGATCCCGGCGGACTCCGCCGAGACCGAGCACCCGCTCCGCCTCCCCGTCGAGCTCGTCCTGCGCCCCCAGGGCGCCGCCGCCGACGGCCTCACCGACTACCGCGGCTACGCCGGCCAGGTCGCCGCGGGCTCGCTCGCCGTCGGCGACGAGGTCCTCGTCCTGCCCTCCGGGCGCCGGACGCGGGTGACCGGCATCAACCTCGGCTCCCGGCGCCTCCAGCGCGCTGTCACCGGCCAGTCGGTCGCCGTCGAGCTCGCCGACGACATCGACGTCGCCCGCGGCGACGTCCTCGTCGCGGCCGACGACGCCCCGCAGCTCGCGCGCCAGGTGCAGGCCCACGTCGCCTGGCTCTCCGAGCGCCCCCTGCACGAGCGCGACCGGGTCCTCGTCAAGCACGGCACGCGCACCGTCCAGGCCATCGTCACGAGCATCGACGGCCACCTCGACCTCGATGACCTGTCGACCGTCCCGGCGGGCGAGCTCGAGCTCAACGACATCGGCCACATCAGCCTCAAGCTCGCCGAGCCGCTGCCCGTGGACGACTACTCACGCTCGCACGCCGACGGAGCCTTCCTCCTCGTCGACCCCGCGGACGGGTGGACCCTCGCGGCCGGCATGGTGCGCACCGACGGCGCGCGTCCCGCGGACGACGCACGAGACGGGCAGGCTGCGTGAGCACCACGTCCGCCCCCGTCCGGAGGAACCCATGAGCGAGACCCGGCTCCCGCGCACCCATCACACCGACACCACCGTCAGCGGTGTCGGCACCATCCCCGGAGAGGACGTCCCCGACACCGGCTGGGTCGCCCTCGTCGGCGGCGGCCCCGGCGAGCCCGGACTCCTCACCCTGCGCGCCGCCGAGCTGCTCCAGCGCGCCGACGTCGTCGTGGTCGACCGGCTCGCGCCGCGCGACGTGCTGCCCGACCTCGCTACCGACGCGGAGGTCATCGACGTCGGCAAGCGCCCCGGGCACCACCTCGTGCCCCAGGACGGCATCGACGCGCTCCTCGTCGAGCGCGCGCGCGCCGGCCAGCGCGTCGTCCGGCTCAAGGGCGGCGACCCCTACGTCCTCGGACGCGGCGGCGAGGAGGCCGAGGCCTGCCGGGCCGCCGGCATCACCGTCGAGGTCGTCCCCGGCGTCACCTCCGCGATCTCCGTGCCGGCCGCGGCCGGGATCCCTGTCACGCACCGTGGTCTGGCACGCGGCTTCTCCGTGGTCACCGCGCACGAGGACCTCGTCTCCACGGTCCCGCGGCGACGCGACCACACCCTCATCCTCCTCATGGGCGTGACCCACCTGCGCCGCTCCGTCGGGATCCTCCTGGACGGCGGCGCCGACCCGGAGACGCCGACCGCCATCGTCGAGCACGGCTACCGCGCCGACCAGCGCGTCACCACCACCCTCCTGCGATGTCTGCCCGACGTCGCCGAGGAGGCCGGTGCCACCGCGCCCGCGGTCATCGTCATCGGCGACGTCGTCACCGTGAGCCCCGCCTGGGGCGAGCGGATCGTCCCGACCGCCTGAGCCCCGTCAACGCGGGCTCGTCTCACACCCTGATGGAGACACCCGTGCTTCACAAGATCCTCGTCCTCGTCCTCGTCGGATTCGGTGCCCAGCTCATCGACGGCTCCCTCGGCATGGGCTACGGCGTCTTCTCCTCGTCGTTCCTCCTCCTGGCCGGACTGTCCCCCGCCCTGGCGAGTGCCTCGGTGCACCTCGCCGAGATCGGGACGACGCTCGCCGCCGGCACCGCCCACCACAGGCTCGGCAACACCGACTGGCGGCTCGTCGCCAGGCTCGGCGGTCCGGGCGCCGTCGGCGCCCTCATCGGCGCGACGGTGCTCTCGCACCTGCCGACGAGCGCGGCGACGCCCGTCACCGCCTCGATCCTCCTCGCCCTGGGTGTCTACGTGAGCCTCCGCTTCGCCCTCCGGCCCCCGGCGGCGACGACCTCGCACCGCAGCGGCCACTCGGCCCGGTTCATCATGCCGCTCGGCCTCATCGCAGGCCTCGTCGACGCGACGGGCGGCGGCGGCTGGGGCCCGGTCTCGACGACGACGCTCCTCTCCGCCGGCAAGACGGCGCCGCGCACCGTCGTCGGCAGCGTCGACACCTCACAGTTCATCGTGTCCCTCGCCGCCTCCCTCGGCTTCCTCATCGGCCTGGGCGGATCAGGCATCCCGCTCGTCGTCGTCGCGTCGCTGCTCGTGGGCGGCGTCCTCGCCGCACCGATCGCCGCCTGGCTCGTCTCGCGGCTGCCCGGACAGGTCCTGGGCGCGGCCGTCGGCGGGCTCATCATCCTCACCAACCTCAACAAGGTCCTCGACGCCGTCGGAGCACCGGGGCACGTCATCGCCATCGCGCTCCTCGCCGTCATCCCGGTGTGGGGCCTCCTCATCGTGCTCGCCGTGCGCCACTGGCGGCAGGATCGCCGTCGCGCCGCCGGCCCCTCGGGACGGCACGGCACCGCCGACGCGCAGAAGGGCACCGAGCGCGGCGCCGTCCACGAGACCGCGGCACTCGAAGCCGCCCCGGGTGTCGAGAGCACCGTGGCAACACTCGTCTGAGACCCTGCTGCCATGACCAGCCCGCGCACGACGACCACGCCGACGACGAGGAACCGGGCTCCTGCCGCCCGTCCGCTCGTCCTCATCGCGCACGGAACGAGGGCCCCGGGGGCCGAGCCCCTCCTGCCCCTCGTCGCCGACGACGTCGCCCGCCTCCTCCCGGGCGCCGAGGTGCGCCACGGCTACGTCGAGTTCTCCTCCCCGAGCGCCGCCGACGCCCTCTCCGGGACCGTTGATCCCGTGGTCGTGCCCTTCTTCCTCGGGGGCGGCTACCACGTCGAGCACGACCTCCCGCGCCTCGTCTCCGCCCACGGCACGGGGACGGTCACCCGGCACCTGGGCCCGGAGCCGGACCTCGTCTCCGGAGTCGTCGAGCGCCTCACCGAGCAGCTCGTCTCGGAGGGCGCCGACTGGCAGGACGTCGACGCCCTCGTCCTGGCGGCGGCGGGCACGCGCCGTACCTCCGGGGTCGCCGAGGCGCGTGAGGCCGCCCGCCACGTCGAGATGATGACAGGCGTGCGCACGAGCGCCGCGTTCCTCTCCGCCGCGGAGCCGAGCGTGCGCGCGGCGGTCCACGCCCTCCACCAGGAGGGGGCCGAGGTCGTCGCCCTGGCCACCTACCTCCTGGCCGAGGGGCACTTCTCGCGGGCCCTGCACGGGGCGGGCGCGGAGCTCGTCGCTCCGCCCATCGGCCACCACCACTCGCTCGCCGACGTCGTCGTGCGCCGCTACCTCGAGCAGGTCGAGCCGCCGCGCGAGACGTCGTGACGCCGTCGGCCGAGCGGCCGGACGGATCCCGTGACGGGACGCGAGAGCGCCCGCTCCCCTTCCGGGGAGCGGGCGTCCCTGCGTGGACGGCCGCGTCGCGCGGTCTCAGCCGGCCGCGGGCTCGCGGTTGCCGAGGCGGACCTTCTCGACCTTCTTCTCGTTGTCGAAGTCGGACTCCTTGAAGCCGAAGAAGTAGGTGCAGGTGAAGGACACGGCCAGCGTCACCAGCGAGGCGATCCAGAAGCCGGTGAAGGAGCCGTCGATGCCCGCCGGGTTGACGAAGGACGGGAACCCGACGAGGCCACCGGTGAAGCCCCACATGTTGACGTGGAACAGGCCCGTGAGCAGGCCGCCGACGGCGCCGCCGATCGAGGAGGTGATGAAGACGCGGCCGTACTTGAGGTTGAGGCCGTACATGGCGGGCTCGGTGACGCCGCACAGGGCGGAGATCGTGGCCGGGCCAGCCATGCGCGTGATCTTGGGGCTCTTGGCCTTGATCCACAGGGCGAGCGCGCCGCCACCCTGGGCGATCATGGAGGCGGAGACGATCGCGTTGAGCGGCGAGTAGCCGGGGTCGGAGATCTGCTGCGAGATGATCGGGATGACCGCCCAGTGCAGGCCGAAGATGACGAGGCACTGGTAGAAGGCACCGATGAAGAGGCCGGCGATCGGGTAGGACAGCGAGAGGATCCAGCTGATCGCCGCGGCGATGCCACCCGAGATCGTCATGACGATGGGGCCGAAGATGACGAGGACGAGCGTCGAGACGATGAAGATCTCGAGCAGCGGCGCGAAGATCATGCGGACCACCGCGGGGATGTGCTTCTTGAGCCAGGGCTCGATCTTCGAGGCGAGCCAGGCGGCCACGATGATCGGGAAGATCGAGTAGGCGTAGGCGTTGCCCTGTGGCAGGGAGACCGGGATGCCGAAGAAGTCGGCGTTGAAGACGGTGCGGCCCACGGTCGCGACGACCTTGTACCCGTCGGCGTCCGGGTTGGCCATCTGGACGACGCTCGGGTAGGCGAGGACGCCGCCGATGATGGCGACGATGATCGGGTCGGCGCCGAGGCGGCGGGCCGAGGTGAAGCCGATGATGATCGGCAGGAAGTAGAACATCGAGTCGGCCATGGCCGCGATGAGCGTGTACGTCGAGGTTCCCGTGGAGACGACGTCGAACTGAGTGAGCAGGGCGAGGATGCCCTTGAGGATTCCGGAGGCGGCCAGGACGCCGATGACCGGGATCATCGAGCCGGTGATGACGCCGATGAGCTCGGAGAAGCCGTACTTGACCCAGCCCCAGGCGCTCGTCGGGCGTTCCTTGGGCGCCGCCGCGGCGGCGTCGTCCTCGTCGCCGGCCTTGGCGGGGAGCTGCTTGACGACGGCGTCGTAGACGTCGTTGACGTCGGGCCCGATGACGACCTGGTACTGGCCGCCTGCGCGGGCGACGTCGATGACGCCGTCGATGTCGGCGACGGCGGCGTCGTCGGGGATCGTGTCGTCCTTGAGGTAGAAGCGCACGCGGGTGATGCAGTGGATGACGTTGTTGACGTTCCCGGCGCCGCCGATCCCGGCGATGATGTCGCGGGCAGTGGCGTCGAAGCCGGTGAGGCCGTCGTCGGCGGAGGCCTTGCCGGGGTCTGAGACCGCTCCGGAGCCGGCGATCGCCATGTCGGTGCCGCCGGCCGCGGCGGCGACGGCGCTCCGCCGCTGCGCACGGGTGAGGACGGCGGCCTGCGCGCCCGCCTCGACCGCTCCGGCGGAGAGCTCGGTGGAGGCGACCTCCTTGGCGGAGTTCGTGACGGCGACGATGGCGGTGGTGTCCTTGCCGGCCCCGACGACCTGGGCCAGGTCCATCGTGCCGAGGTCGTCGCCGGCGCTCACGTGGTCACCGGTCTTGGGGGTGAGGGCGAAGGGGCGCCCCTCGAGCTCGACCGTGTCGACGCCGAGGTGGAGGAGGACCTCCAGGCCGTCATCGGCGACGAAGCCGAGGGCGTGGCCGGTGCCGGCCACCATGGTGACCTCGCCGGTCACGGGTGCGACGACGTGGACGGCGCCCTCGCCGGAGGGCTTGACTCCGTACCCCTCGCCGAGGGCTCCGGAGGAGAAGACGGGGTCGGCGACGTCGGCGAGGGGGATGACCTCGCCGGTCACCGGGGCGACGAGCGTCGTCTGCGGGGTGGGGGACATGGGTGCTCCTCTCAGAGCGTGGTGGGGAGGTTGACGGCGAGGGCGAGGGCCTCGAAGGGCGCCAGGTCGACCGTCCCGTCGAGCGGGTGCTCGGCGTACGAGGAGGGGTGGAGCTCGGGTCGGTTGGCGACGAGGACGTCGCCCCCGGCGAGCTCGGCGGGCACGGGCACCGTGGTGGGGTGGTCCCGGAAGGAGCACAGGACGAGGACGGCGCCGCCGTCGCGCACGGGCTCGCCGTCGGGGCCGGGCTCGCGGCGGAGGTAGGCGAGCACGTCGGGGTCCTCGGGGATCCACGGCTCGTAGAGACCATCGGAGATGACGGGAAGCTCCTTGCGCAGGGCGATGAGCCGTTTGTAGTAGGGCAGGATCGGCCCCTCGGACTCCTCCGCCTCGACGTTGATGAGCTCCTGGTTCGTGGGGCGCAGCCAGGGGGTGCCGGTGGTGAAGCCGGCTCCCTCGCTCGCGTCCCACTGCATGGGGGTACGGGCGTTGTCGCGCGCCTTGGCGTGGACGGTGCGGAAGGCGGTGTCCTCGTCCATGCCGGTGGCGATGAGCGCGGTGTAGGCGTTGCGGGCCTCGACGTCGACGTACTCCTCGATCGAGGTGTAGGCCGGGTCCGTCATACCGATCTCCTCGCCCATGTAGACGTAGGGCGTGCCGCGCAGGAGGTGGATGGCGGTGGCGAGCATGGTCGCGGACTCGTAGCGGTAGCGCTCCACGTCCCCGAAGCGGTCGACGGCGCGGGGCTGGTCGTGGTTGTTCCAGAACAGGGCGTTCCAGCCGCCTCCGGCCTGCAGCCCGAGGGACCAGTCGTTGAGGAGGTGCTTGAGGGCGGGGACGTCGGGGGCCATGAGGCTCCACTTCTGCCCGTCCTCGTAGTCGACCTTGAGGTGGTGGAAGTTGAAGACCATGGAGAGCTCGTGGTTCTCCGGGCGCGTGTAGCCGACGCAGGCCTCGATGGTGGTGGAGGACATCTCGCCGACGGTGACGGAGTCGGGGTCCTGCCCGAAGCTGGCCTCGTTGAGTCCGCGGAGGAAGTCGTGGACGAGGGGGCCGTCGGTGTAGACCTTACGGTCGTCGGTGCCGGCGGGGGCGTCGGCGAGGGGCTCGGTCTTGCCGATGAGGTTGATGACGTCGAAGCGGAAGGCGCGCACGCCGTGGGAGCGCCAGAAGTTGACGACCTTGGCGGCCTCCTCGCGCACCTCGGGGTTGTGCCAGTCGAGGTCGGCCTGGGTGGGGTCGAACAGGTGCAGGTAGTACTCGACCTGCTCGGCGGCGGGGGCGTCGGCGTCCGTCGCAGGTCCGGCGGCGTCGTCGGCCCCGACGACGGCGTGACGCGAGGCCTCGGGGTCGACGGCTCGGGCGCCGGTGAAGGGCGCCCAGGCCGGGCCGCCGAACTTGCTCACCCAGTTGGTCGGGAGGGAGCCGTCGGGCCTGGAGGGGCGGATGTAGAAGTAGTCGCGGTAGCGCTGCTCCCCCGCCAGCGCACGCTGGAACCACTCGTGCTCGGTGGAGACGTGGTTGAGGACCATGTCGAGCATGGGGCTGATGCCGTGCTCGGCGAGGGCGGCGACGAGCTCATCGAAGTCCTCCATCGTGCCCATGGCGGGGTCGATGGCGCAGTAGTCGGCGACGTCGTAGCCGTTGTCGTTGCCCGGTGAGGGGAAGAAGGGGTTGAGCCAGACGTAGTCGACGCCCAGGGAGGCGATGTAGGGGACCTTCTCGATGATGCCGCGCAGGTCGCCGACGCCGTCGCCGTCGGAGTCCTTGTAGGACTTGGGATAGACCTGGTAGACGACCGCGTCGTGGAAGCCGTGGGTGCTCATGCGTTCTCCGTGTCAGGGCCCGCGTCGCTCGCGGGAGCGTGACCCAGTACACACGTTCGACCTTGGGTACGCAAACACGTGCGCCGCGCGTCCCAGGGACGTGCGGCGCACGCGCTCGCCCGGCTCGCCGCTCGCGGGCCCGGCTCCGGGCTCAGGTGTTCGAGTCCGCGGAGGTGTTGGCGGCGTCGGTCGCGCCGTCCGTCGGGGCGGTCTGGCCGGAGCCTCCCGACTGCCCGCGCTTGTCCTGGAGGACGCCGCCGGATGAGTCGGACTGGCCGGACTGGCCCTGCTGCCCCATCTGGCCGTCCTGCCCGCCCTGGCCCGACTGGCCCTGCTGACCCATCTGGCCGTCCTGGCCCATCTGCCCCACCTGACCTCCCTGCCCGCCGGGGCCGCCCTGCTGCTGGGAGGTCGAGGTCGAGGTGCTCGTGACGTCGTGCGAGGCCCAGCCCAGGCCGAAGGAGGCGAGGACGACGGCAACACCCGCCACACCGCGAGCCCAGGCACGCTTGTACCAGGGGCGGCTCACGGTGACGGCGGGGGCGCTCGCCGCGGGCACGGGCGTGCCCCCGGAGACGGGAGCGGACTCCTGCGCGTGGCGCCCGGAGCTCCAGCCCTCCGGGGTCGACGCGTTGCCCGTGCCCGCGTCCCCGGCGTAGGCCGAGCCGGACTCGGCGCTCCACGCGGTGGGCGCGGTCCCGGGCTGGAAGGGGCTCGTGCCGCCGTCGGCCGTGGTGCCGGAGGCGCGTCCGGTGGTGGGCAGGGACTGCGTCGCCGCGACGCCGTCGCCGCCCTCGGGCTGGTCGATCCGCTGGGTGCGGTCGGAGACGGAGCCGATGTCGGCCCCGTCGTTCTCGTGGGAGCCACTGGTCGCGGACCACCTGGCGTCGCTCATGCGCGTCCTGCCTCCTGGTCGGCCCCGGTCCCTCCGGGGCGGATGCGCACGACGCTAGAGAGAGGCTCTGGGTCCCCGGCATGCCCGACCTGTGAGCCCGATGTGCAGGACCGCACAGGACGGTGCCGCACGACTGCGGGCCCGTGCTCAGGCGCGGCCGCCGACCTTCCCGTCACGCGCGACGACCGTGTTCGAGGCCTGCGCACGTGGACGGACGATGAGGGAGTCGATGTTGACGTGACTCGGACGCTCGAGGGCCCAGACGACGCAGTCGGCGACGTCCTCCGCCCTGAGCGGGTTCTCGACGCCGGCGTACACCGCGTCGGCCTTCGACTGGTCGCCGTGGTAGCGGTTGAGGGAGAACTCCTCGGTCTCAACCATGCCGGGGGCGATCTCAATGACGCGGACGGGCTCGCCGACGAGCTCGACCCGCAGCGTGTTCGCGATGATGCGCTCGGCGTGCTTCGCGGCGACGTAGCCCGCACCGCCCGGGTAGGTGTCGTGGCCGGCGGTCGAGGTGAGGAGAAGGACGTCTCCCCCGTGCTCGCGCAGGCCCGGCAGGAAGGCCTGGGTGACGCGCAACGCGGCGAGGACGTTCCTGTCGTACATGGTGGCCCACTCCTCGACCTTGCCCTCGGCGACGGGGTCGGTGCCCAGCGCTCCGCCCGCGACGTTGACGACGGCGTCGACGGGGCCGGCGCCGAGGACCTCGGAGGCGAGGCGGTCGACGTCGTCCTTCTCCTGGAGGTCGGCGGCGACCCACGCGCAGCCGGTCTCCTCGGCGAGGGCCTCGAGGCGCTCAGCGCGGCGGGCGGTGGCGACGACCTCCCAGCCGTGGGCGCACAGGAGGCGGACGGTGGCGGCACCGATGCCCGTGGAGGCACCCGTGACGACGGCGCGACGGGCGGCGCCGTCGGAGGACGCGGTGACGGTGGCGGAGCCGGACTGTGCGGCGTTCGGAGTCATACCCGTATCCTCGTCCCATGAGTGCCGACGCTGCTATCCAGACCCCCGATCCGGACGACCGCCGGACGGCGGTGAGGGTCCCCGAGCCGGACTGGGTGCGCCACGCGATCGTCTGGCACGTCCTGCCCCTGGGCGCCGTCGGGGCCCCCGCCCTGCGCCCCGAGGGCGACCCCGCCGACCCGAGCACCCCGGCCGGCGCCATGGCGGCCGAGCACCGGCTGCGCCGCCTCATCGCCTGGCTGGACCGCCTCGTGGACCTCGGCTGCAACGTGCTCCTCCTCGGCCCTGTCTTCGACTCGATGTCCCACGGTTACGACACGATCGACTACCACCGCGTCGACCCGCGCCTCGGCACCAACGAGGACCTCACCGACCTCATCGAGGCCGCCCACGGCAAGGGCGTGCGCGTCATCCTCGACGGCGTCTTCAACCACACCGGTATCGCCTACCCCGCCTTCGCCGGGCTCGCGCAGACAGGCCCCTCCTCCGCCGAGGCAGGCATGTACCGCCTCACGTGGGCGGACGACGGCACCGGCTGGGCGCCCGGCACGGGCCCGGCCGACTACGCCCGCTTCGAGGGCCAGGACTGGCTGCCCGAGCTCGACCACGGCTCCGAGGCCGTCGCCGACCTCGTCACGGAGGTCATGACCACCTGGTGCGGGCGGGGCGTGGACGGGTGGCGCCTCGACGCCGCCTACGCCGTCGACCCCGGCTTCTGGACCCGGGTGCTGCCGCGCGTGCGCGATCGCTTCCCCGAGGTCTACGTGCTCGGCGAGGTCATCCACGGCGACTACGCGGGGATCGTCCGCGACTCCGGGATGAACGCCGTCACGCAGTACGAGCTGTGGCAGTCGACGTGGCACTCGCTGGCCGAGCGCAACTTCTACGAGCTCGACTGGACGCTGCAGCGCGGCGCGGAGCTCCTCGACACCTTCATCCCGTACACCTTCATCGGGAACCACGACACCTCGCGCATCGCCTCGCAGGTGGGCGACCCGCGCCTGGCCGGGCACGCCCTCGCCCTCCTCATGGCGCTTCCGGGCACGCCCGCGATCTACTACGGCGACGAGGAGGGTTGGCAGGCCGTCAAGGAGGAGAGGCTCGGCGGTGACGACGCGATCCGCCCCGAGCTGCCCGCGAACCCCGCCGACCTCGGCGACGCCGGCGCCGGGACGCGCCACCTCCACCAGGAGCTCATCGCGCTGCGCCGTCGGCTGCCCTGGCTGCACGACGCCGCCTACGAGACGCTGCACCTCGACAACACGGTGCTCTCGATCCGGGTCCGCGAGCGCGAGGGCGCCGGTTGGGACGTCCCGGAGGGGACTCCGCGCGAGGTCGTGCTGGCGCTGAGCCTGGAGGCCACCGAGGTCTGGCTGCCGACCGCCGGGCACCACGAGGTCCTGTCCGCGGCGCACGACCTGCCGCACCCGCGTCCGGAGCGCGACGGCGTCGTCCTCCCGCCGCTGGGCTGGGCCGTGCTCGGCTGAGCGAGCTCACCCCACCACGAGCAAGACCTCCCTGGACGAACCGGGCGCCGTCGGCGTCAGGTCGGTCCAGGGAGGTCTTGCTCGTGAGGGCGCTCGGAGCCGTCGTCAGTCGAGGAGTGCGAAGAGGTTCTTCGGGTCCTCGGGGGCGGCGATGAGGTCGACGTCCTCGTAGAAGCGCTCGCCGCCGGGAGCGGTGAGGGCGCCGTCGAGGTAGGTGAGGCCGACGAAGTCCTCGATGGCGAAGCCGACGCCGTCGTAGATGGTGATCTGGTCGTCGCTCTCGCGGCCGGGCTTGAGGCCGGCGAGGACCTCCCAGAGCTCGATGACGGGGTAGTCGGCGTCCTTGGCCTGGATCTCGCCCTCGATGCGGGTCTGCGGGGTGTGCTCGGTGAAGACGGGCCCCATGTCGAGGATCTCGGCGTCGAGCTCGGTCTTGCCGGGGCAGTCGCCGCCGATGGCGTTGATGTGCACGCCGGGGCGGATGTCCTCCTTGGTGAGGACGATGGCGTCGCGCTTGTCAGCGGTGCAGGTGGTGATGATGTCGGCGTCGCGGACGGCCTCGGAGGCGGAGTCGGCGATGAGCACGTCGATGCCGTAGCGGGCGAGGTTGCGCTGGAGCTTCTCGGAGGCGGAGCGCTCGACGTCGAAGGCGGTGACGGTCTCGATGGGACGGACGGCGCGGTTGGCGAGGACCTGGAACTCGCTCTGGGAGCCGGCACCGATGACGGCGAGGTGCCTGGCGTCCTTGCGGGCGAGGAGGCGGGTGACCATGCCGGAGGTGGCCGCCGTGCGCAGGGCGGTCAGGAGGGTCATCTCGGTGATCATGCGCGGGTAGCCGTTGTGGACGTCGGCGAGGACGCCGAAGGCGGTGACGGTCTGGAAGCCGCGGGCAGGGTTGGAGGGGTGGCCGTTGACGAACTTGAAGCCGTAGGTCTCGCCGTCGGAGGTGGGCATGAGCTCGATGACGCCCTTCTCCGAGTGGGAGGCGATGCGCGGGCGGAGCTCGAAGGCGTCCCAGCGTCGGAAGTCCTTCTCCATCGCGTCGATCATGCCGGCGATGACGTTCTCGGGGCCGGACTCCTTGATCCAGGACACCATGTGGGGGACGTCGACGAAGCGCATGCAGGACTCCTCAGTGTTGGGCCGGTGCCGGCGGGCGCCGACGGCGGTGGACGGGTGCGCGGGTGGCGCGGTCCGGGTGGCGCGAGGCTGGGACGACGGCGGGCGTCGTCGCCCCGTCGCGTCCGCAGGACACGGTAGGAGGTGTCGATATGCACGAACAATAGGCGCCACGCGCATTCCGTGCTCAGTGACTAGGCAGTACGCACCCCCTCAGTGCACACTTTGCGTCATGACGGATGAGACTCCTCTGGACGACCTGGACCGGCGGCTCATCGCGGCGCTGCGCACCGACGGCCGCGCGCCGGTCGCCGAGCTGGCACGCGGGCTCGGCGTCACCCGCACGACCGTCACCAAGCGCCTCGAGCGGCTCGAGGAGCGCGGCGTCGTCCTCGGCTACACGGTGGTGCTCGCCCAGGAGGCGGACGCGGGCGCGATCTGCGCGATCAGTCACCTCGCGATCGAGGGCCGGAACATGCGCAGCGCGATCGAGACCATGAGGGGGATGCCGGAGGTGACGGGCCTGCACGCGACGAACGGCGAGTGGGACCTCATCGCCGAGCTCACGGTGCCGACGCTGGCGGACGTGGACCGGACGCTGTCGCGCATCCGCGAGATCGCCGGCGTGCACCGGAGCGAGACGAGCCTGCTCCTGCGCTCCGTGCTCATGTGAGGCGGGGGGGCGGCACGGCCGCACTCGATCAACGCAAACTGTGGGCTCCTGGGCAGACCGTGGGGCCATAGGCCCCTCAGTCTTCCAACGCGCCCACAGTTTGCTGCGGCGAGGGCGTGCCGTGAGGCGGCCGGGACGCCGATCAGCTCAGGTCAGCCCACGTCAGCGCAGGGCGGCGACGGCGTGGGCGAGCAGCGCGGGCACGTCGCTCCCGCAGGGCTCGGGCAGGGCGTCGAGCGGCCACCAGCCGACGTCGAGGCTCTCCTCGCTGACCCGCGGCACCTCGCGGGGCACAGCGACGGCGAAGCGGACGTCGAGGTGCTCGCGGCAGGCGGTGAAGCCCGAGCCCAGGCGGTGGGCGTTGAGCTCGACGGCGACGGGCTCGGCGCCCGCGAGCGCGAGCCCGGACTCCTCGCGGCCCTCGCGCAGGGCGGCTGCGACGAGGGTCGCGTCACCGGTCTCAATGTGCCCACCGAACTGGAGCCACATGCGCGCCTTGCGGTGCAGCGTGAGGAGCACGTGCTCGAGCGACTCGCCGAGGACGACGAGGCTCGCGGTGAGGTGGACGGGGCGGGGTCCCTTGAGGAGCGCGTCCTCGCCGTGCCGGGCTAGCTCGTCGAGGTAGCGAAGGCGCAGCGCCTCCTGTGCCTCGTCCTCGGCGGTCCAGGCCGTGAGGACGTCGACGGCGTCGGCGAGGACGGGGAGGCTACCGCCGTCGTCGCCGACGCTTGGAATGGCGGACGTGTCCGAGGACGCGGAAGCGGCGGACTGCTCGGGCGCTGTGCTCATGGGCGGCACTCTCCCACGCCGTCACCGCCACCGCTCCTCCGTCCACCGGTAGCCTGGACGCATGACGACCTTCGGATTCATCGGTGCGGGCAACATGGCGGGCGCGATCGTGCGCGGGGCGGTCGAGGCGGGCTTCACCTCCGGCGATGACGCCGCGACCTTCCTCCTCACGAGCGCGCACGAGTCGGCCGCGCGCCTGGCCGAGGAGCTCGGCGACGAGCGCGTCGAGGCCGTCAGTGACCCCGCGGACCTGGTGAGCCGCAGCGACGTCGTCGTCCTCGGCGTCAAGCCCTACGTCATCCCGGAGATCGCTGAGGAGCTCGCCGAGCCGCTGGCCGAGGCGGAGCCGCTCGTCGTCTCCCTGGCCGCCGGCGTCACCCTTGAGCGGCTCGAGTCGCTCCTGCCCGACGGCGCGCGCGTCGTGCGCGTCATGCCCAACGTGGCCGCAGCCGTCGGCGAGTCGATGACGGCCCTCGCCGCCGGCACCGAGGCCCGTGACGAGGACCTCGAGACGGCGCGCGAGCTCATGGACGCCGTGGGCCGCACCGCCGTCATCGCGGAGAAGGACTTCTCCGCCTTCATCGGCCTGGCCGGCTCCTCCCCCGCCTTCGTCTTCGCGTTCATCGACGCACTCTCGCGTGCGGGCGTCCTCGGCGGCATCCCGAAGGCCCAGGCGGTCGAGCTGGTCGCGCAGGCCGTCGCCGGCTCGGCGCTCACCGTCCAGGCCGAGGCGGCCAAGCGCGCTGAGGGGAGGAGCGGCAAGACGCCGGCGGACCTCGTCGACGCCGTCTGCTCGCCGGGTGGGACGACGGTCGCCGGCGTCGTCGCCATGGAGCGGGCCGGCTTCTCCACCGCGGTCATTGACGCCTTCAACGCGACGGTCGCCCGCGACCGTGAGCTCGGGGCCTGACGCGCGACGTCAGTTCGCGCGGGGACCTCGCCCGCTGCGGCTACTCGTGCCTGGCGAGCACCCAGTCGGCCTCCTCGCTCAGGAGGTCGAGCGCGGTACCGGCCGGCGTGTAGCCGAGCGCCTCGGCGGCGCTCGTGTCGAGCACGATGGGGTGCTCGGCGAACCAGGGGGCCTCAACCTCTGAGCGCCGCGGCTCCTCTGTGAGCAGCTCCAGGCGCCCCTGCCAGCCGGTGAGCTCGGCGATCCGACCGACGATCGCTGCGGCGGTGGGCGCGTCGGGATCGGCGGCTTTGAGGACGCGTCGACCCGGCTGGTGCGCGATCGTCTCGATGAGCGCGGCGACGTTGCTGGCCGCCGTCGGGTGGTCGACGGCGCCGGGCCGACTGACCTCGATGGTGGACGTCTGAGCAGTCATGGAGCGGATGAGCTCCTGGGTTCGCGGGTTTGCGCGCCCAGGCTCCGTGGACCTTCGACGGGCGCAGGACGGTCACCGGCAGGCCCGAGTCGAGCGCGGCATGCTCCGCAGCCGCCTTGCAGGGGGCGTAGCCCTCGCGTGAGAACGGGTCGGTGCCGCGTGGCGCCGGCGGCAGGGTCGGCTGGGACTCGTGGATCGGGACCGGGAAGTGCGGGCTGACGTCGCCGTGGATGTGGTGGCCGTCGGCGTCGACGTAGACGGCGCGGCTAGAGATGAGCACGGTGTGGCGGGTGCGGCGCATGGCCGGGAGGAGGGCGTCGACGTCCTCAGCGCGGTAGGCGAGCATGTCGACGAGGAGGTCGGTGCCGTCGCCCACCAGGCGGTCGACGGCGGTGGTGTCGCTGCGCTCGACGCGGTGGAGCCGGACCCCGGTCTCGGCCAGAGCAGGGCTGACCGGGCCGCTGCGGTGCGTGACGTCGACCTGCCAGCCGGCGGCGGCGAGGCGCAGGGCCGTCGCTGTCCCCATCGCGCCGCTACCGCCCAGGATGACGGCTCGGTTCGGTGGTTCGCTCATGGTCGGCACGTACCGGGCCGGAGCGCTTCGTCGGAGGCGACCAGCCTCTACGAGGAACCGGACGACCGGGAAACCCGATCCAAGGCGTACCTCGGCACGATCACGTCTCCTCTGAAGATCGCGCTCCACCACAAGAGCAGCCCTTTTCAGGCGATCTTCTCCGCATCGAGGCGGTCAAGAATCCACGAGCGCACCAGCGTCGACGCAGGAAGATGGCGGGCCGCTGCTGCGGCCTCGACTCGCGCCTGCTCCTCCTCGCTGAGCCGCACCGAGTACACCTTGGTCCGGTTCGGACGCGTCGCCCTCGTTCCGCTGGCGTACTCGTCCTCGCGGGTCACCTCCGACTCGGCGCGCATGCGCGCCGCGAGCTCACGATCCATCGTCTTGGCCACGGTCCTTCTCCTCTCGGTAGATCCTCATGTCGGCCCCGGTCGCGGGCCAGGCGTTGATCAGGTGGAGGTCACCGTCGTCGTCACGCCAGGCGATCACGGTCAGGACGCCGCGAGCACTTGCCGACATCCCGATGAATCGCGAGGCGCCCATGCGCGACTTGGGATCGGGCTCGAGAGCTGCAAGCTCAGGATCATGCAGGACCTCCTGCGCCCACTCCGGCTCGATGCGTCTTCCACCGGGGTACCGCTGCGGACGCGAACGCACGTAGTCCGCAGCGCCGGCGTCCCAGTTGAGGACCTCACCCCTGGCCAGAATGTACTACATCGTCTGACGCCTTGGCGTGGGCGCCGTTCACCGAGACACACATCGGGAGCGCCGTGCATCCCGGCCCCCAAGTCACCTTGAGCTCGCCCAGGTCTCGTTCTGTCAATGTCCGAGAACGCGCGGCTCAGCCGCCCGCCGACAGTGCCGGCGGCAAGCGAGGCATGGTCGGGTTCAGCCTCGTCGCTGGTAAACGAAGTCCTCATGGGCTCCTTGAACGCTCTCCTCCACACCCACCTTCATGAAGCCAGCGGCTTCGAGAACCTTCTGGCTGGCGAGGTTCTCGGTGTGGACCCGCGTGGAGACGGACCCGACGCCGTGCTCGGTGAGAGCCCAGCTGGTCACCATCTCGAGTGCTCGCCGGGCGATGTGGCGCCCTCTGTGCTGAGGATGGACGAAGTAGGAGACGTTCCAGACGCCGTCGTCGACCTTGAGGTCCAGTCCGGCGGGCGTTCTGCTCGCCCACGTGAAGCTGTCGGGCTCGTTATCCGTGATGACGTGACGGAGGTGATCCCGGCATCGCTCGACCGTCGGACGGCCTGGCCAGTCGCACCAGCGAGCGCACTCGTCGTCCTGGGCCGCGGCCCAGTCCGCCGCATCGTCCACGGTGGGCGCGGTCAGCACGAGCTCGTCAGCGCAGAGCTGGGGCGGTTCCATGGATCAGACGATAGAACCAGCCCTCGGCGACAACCCATGGTGCTGCTTGGCCGCGGCCAACGGACGCTCATCGGGATCGTGGTCATGCTCGAGCCGCGCGGTGGGGTCGAGACGATCCCCGGAGCTCGTCGCAGCCGGACATTTCGATCCTCATCAGTGCTCGGTGATGGTGAGGGAGGGGCTCTCGCCGACGACGAGCGCGGCCTGCCCGCCCAGGGGGACGGTCATCATCGGGTTGGTGTGGCCGACGTCGGTGTTGGCGAGGACCGGCTTGCCCGCGAGCGCGGGTACCGAGCTGACGATCGCCGTGAGGTCGTCGCGGGTGACCTTCGAGGCCGTCTGGAAGCGGCCGATGACGAGGCCGCGGACCGTGTCGGCGTCTGGCTGCTGCATGAGGGAGTGCAGGTCACGTCGGAACTCGGTCGGGTTGGACAGCTCGTCGTCCTCGAGGACCAGGAGCGCGTCATGCAGCGAGGGCATCCACGGCGTGCCCTGGAGGAGGTTGAGGGTGCATAGGTTGCCGCCGGCGATGCGGCCCTCGACGCTCCCCGGTTGAAGGGTCCACCAGCCGTCGGTGGGGATGCGGGTGCGGTGGTCCTGGTCGGCGAACCAGGCGTCGTCCGTGAACCAGTGACTCGGGCGGAGCTCGATCGGGCCGTCCGTCATCAAGGTCCGGCGGAACCACTCGCGGGTCTGCTCCCCGAGGTCACGCATCCCGAACGTGGACCAGTGGGGACCGTAGTAGGTGACGAGTCCGGTGCGGGCGGTGATCGCGTTGGACAGCGCGCTGACGTCGGAGAAGCCGCACAGGATCTTCGGGTTCGCGGCGATGAGATCGAGGTCGAGGCCGGGGAGGAGCTCGTTGGAGCTGGCGCCGCCGATGACGGTGAGGACGGCGTCGACCTCGGGGTCGGCGAAGGCGGCGTGGAGATCGGCCAGTCGGGACGCGACCGACGAGGAGTCGAAGGAGTCCCGCTCGTCGACGTGCTCGCCGTACGTCACCGTCAGCCCGAGGTCGGCGAGGTGCGCCTCGGCGACCGCCTGGTTGTCGTTGCCCTGGGTGACCATCGCGCGCGAGCGTGCCGGGGCGATGACACGGATGACGGAGCCCGGCCGCAGCCTGCGGGGAAAGATCGGTTCCACCGACGCAGCGTACGTGCCGACGGGCAGTCCGCTGTTAGGTTCCCAGCATGACGACCGTCGAGGTGAGGCCCGCCACTGAGGCGGACGTGGACGCCGGCCGCGTCGAATTCCCGGGCATCGCCGTCGACCACTGGGCGGAGGGCAGCAACCGTCGCTGCTTCGTCGCCGCCACGGCCGGCGGTGACGTGCTCGGCTTCTGCCGCGCCGTCGACAACGCGGCCCATCCCGGTTCGCGCGTCATGGCGCTCGCCGTCAGCAAGCGGCTCGACGGCGTCGACGCCGATGCCGATGCCGTCCGGGACGCCCTGCTCCGGGCCCAGGTCGAGGCGTCGACCCTGCCCCTGCGGATGAAGGTCTACGAGTACCAGACCAGCGACAGAGCGCTCGCCCGGCGGTTCGGCGGCGTCGCGATCCAGGCCACCCCGCCGTGGCGCTTCGCCGTCGACGACGCGATGCGCGCCTGGGCCGCGGAGCACCGCGCCGCCGTCGAGCCCATCGGGGACGCTGACCGGCCGGACGTCCGCGAGCTGGAGGTCGACCACTACATCGCCCAGCACGCGTCGTGGAGCCCCGCCGCTCCACGGGAGGTCATGCTGGACTACTTCGCCGAGGACCATGAGCCGGGCAGTCCGACGGCGTGGGATCCGGAGCGCTCCGTGCTGCTGCGGCGCGAGGGGCACGTCATCGCGGCGGCCCTGCTGTGGCCGGGGTCGAACGGCGCTCCCGGCGACGGACGCGAGGTGTCGCTGCTCTCCCGGCCCTACGAAGGACCGCACGCCCGCGCGGACAAGGAGGCGTGCCTCGCGGCGGTCATCGACTCCGCAGCGGACGGCGAGGTGCTGCTCGTCGACTGCCACGTCACCGAGGCTCTCGAACGGGACATGATGATGGCCGTCCCCGGCCGCACGCGCGCGGCGACGGACACCTGGATGGCGATCGTCTCGATCCCCGTCCCCGGGGAGCCGCGACCGGTCGCCGTCGATGCCGACCTGCTGCCGGACGAGGCCGATTGGATCCGAGACCTGCGCTGATAGACGGGGCCTGCTTCGGCGACACGTTCAGCGCGGACACCGATCTCCCCCGAGTCGCAGCCCACCGAGAGAGCGTGTCACTCGTAGTGGGTCCACATGCGCAGGACGTGGACCACGTGCTCCTCGGGGAGGACCTCGTAGACGAGTCGGTGCTGGATGTTGATGCGGCGCGAGTAGCAACCTGCGAGATTGCCCACGAGCTTCTCGTAGCGCGGCGGTGTCGCGAACGGGTCCTCCGCGATGACGTCCAGGAGCGCCTCCGCCTTGGGCTTCAGTCCGGAGACGGCGAGCTTCTTGGCGTCCTTCTGAGCCTGGCGCGAGTAGACGATCCGCCAGTTACTCACCAGTCGAGCTCTTCGGACCCGGCCTCGACGCCCTCGGCCCGGGCCTCACGGATCGACGCCGCCAGGCCCGGGACGGACTCCAGGTACATGGTCTCCTGGATCGCCCGCCAGTCCTCCTCGCCGATGAGCACGGCGTTGCCGCGCTGACCGGTGATGGTCAGCGGCTCCGACTCCTCGTTGACCTGGTCGATGAGCCGGTAGAGGTTCGCTCGAGCAGTCGTGGCGGGCACAACAGTCATACGTGAAGCGTACGCGATGACGTACGCCTCTGGAAGAGCATTGGCAGCCGCCGACGTCAACCTGACACCCCGGGCGTCAACCCCGCCCCGCAGTACGGCACCGGAACGAACGCGCGGGGCTCGGCGTCTGACGCGCGACGTCTGCTTGCGCGGGGACCTCGCCCGGTACGACTACTGCTCGATCACCCAGGCCGCAGCGCGGCCGCTCCCAGCGGGCGCCGAGCCCGCGGAAGCCCCGCCACGACGAGGAGGTAGGACTCGGTGACGAGCTCCTTGACGAGCTCCTCCGAGACCTTCTCCCCGGGGTGCACCGTGATCCAGTGGCGCTTGTTCATGTGGTAGCCGGGCGAGATCTGCTGGTACTGCTCACGCAGTGCGCGCCCGTCGTCGGGATCGGCCTTGAGGGTGAGGAGAGGCTCGGAGCCGTGGATCGTGGTCAGCATGAACACCTTGCCGCGGACCTTGGCGACGTCCCAGTCGGGCCCGAAGGGCTGCTCCGCCGTGGCACCGGGAAGCGCGTTGGCTCGCTCCCAAGCCCACCGCTGCAGGTCGACGTCGTCCATGCTCCTCCTCGGTCCCGTTGTACGGAGGGTATCCGTCGCAGCCGAGAGCATGACCGCGCCTGAAGGAGCGGCGCCACCGTCGCGAGGACCCGCTAGCCTCGCTCCATGCCGATCACCGACGTCGACGGGCCAGCCACCAACCGGGGCTGGCACGTGCGCGACCTGCTGCCGGCAGAGCTCGGCTCCGACGCCGTTCGCGGCCTCATGCACCTGGCGTGCGGCTACGAGGGCGCTCGCCTCGACGCCGTCATCCGCGACGAGCTGCCCGCGCTCACCGTCACGGCCGTCGTCCCGGCCCCAGGACCATCCGAAGGCGCGCGAGGTTCAGCCTCGGACGCCCTCCCCATGGCGCTGGCCGCATTCTGCCCCGCCGGGACCGACGGCTCCCCCGCTGTCATCGAGTACCTCGCCACGGCGCCCCGTCACCAGCACGAGGGCCTCGCCAGCCTTCTCATCGACGAGATCCGTCGGCGGCACCCCAAGGCAGCAGTCATCGCCGAGACCGACGACGACGCCATCGGCTTCTACCGGACGCTTGGCTTCGCCGACGAGCCGGCCACGGACCCGCGCTGGCCCGACACGCCCCGCTACCGCTGCACGCTCGCGCCCGCAGGCTGCTGAGGCGGCGCACGGCGCACATGCCGCGGCCCGCCTCACAGGAGCGGGTGGCGCTGCTCGATCCAGGCTCGCGTCACCTGGGCGGCCCTGCGGCCGCCGGCCTCGTTGCCCGCCTCGGTTCCGCCGAGGATGAGCCCTGCCGCCTCGGTCGGCCCTCCCGGGCCGTGCCCGCAGGCGGGGAGGATGGGGAGGATGAGGCCCGTCGTCCGCCCCCTGGCGGCCCGGATCTCGCGCGCAGCCGGTGCGGAGTCCCACATGCGGTCGTCGGCGCCGGCGATCAGGAGCAGGTCGGCCGGGCAGGAGGCGACGTCGATGCGCGCAGCGTCGAGCGCGGCGGCCGAGGCAGCCGAGCGAGCAGCCGCGTAGATCGGCCCCGCCTCGATGGGACGGCCCCGCCGCTGGGCGAGGACCAGTCGCGCGACGGCGAGCGCCATGCGCGGCGTGCGCACCTGGGCAGGTACGGCGTCTCGGCGCCCGCGAGCGTCCACGACGAGCGCTCCTCCCCACCCTGGTCCTCGGTGAGCGCCGGCCAGCGGTACGCCGTCGGCGCCGTGAGGACGAGGTGGTCAGCCCCACCGAGTGCCGTCACGGCGGCAAGGAGGAACTCGGCATCCTCCGAGCCGCCGACCGTGACGATGACTCCGCGGCGGGTCCGCTCACGAGGAACGAGGTGGAAGCCGACGACGTCGCCGTCCCGGACCTCCTCGATGAGGACGTTGGGGGTCCTCGTGCGGGTAGGAGGCGGTGTCACGGGGGTTGAAGGCGTCATCGCTCATGTGATCAGGATCCCACCCGCGAGCGCCTCGCGCGTGGCACCGACCGCACCGCGACCACCCGGCACCCCGTAGCCCACCTCACAGGGCGATCCCCCGCCTGCCCACGGCTGCGCCGTCGGCCCATGACAGAATCGGCGCCATGTCTGGAACCGAGCAGTCCCCCCGCTTCGTCCCCTCCGAGACGCACTCGCCGCGCGTCCCCAGCAAGGTCAGCGCCGACGGCCTCGAGGCCGCCTGGGGCGAGCGCTGGGAGGAGGACGGCACCTACGCCTTCGACCGCTCCGCCGAGCGCCACGAGGTCTTCTCCATCGACACTCCGCCGCCCACGGTCTCCGGCTCGCTTCACGTCGGCCACGTGTTCTCCTACACGCACACGGACACCGTCGCCCGCTACCAGCGCATGCGTGGCAAGGCCGTCTTCTACCCGATGGGCTGGGACGACAACGGACTGCCCACCGAGCGCCGCGTCCAGAACTACTTCGGCGTCCGCTGCGACCCCACCCTCCCCTACGACCCGGACTTCGAGCCCACCCAGACCGGCGGCGAGGGCAAGTCCATCAAGGCCCGCGACCAGAAGCCGATCTCCCGGCGCAACTTCGTCGAGCTGTGCGAGCGCCTCACCGTCGAGGACGAGGCCCAGTTCGAGGCCCTGTGGCGCCACCTCGGCCTCTCCGTGGACTGGAAGCAGAACTACCAGACCATCGGCGTGCGCGCCCGCAAGGTCGCCCAGGCCGCCTTCCTGCGCAACCTCGAGCGCGGCGAGGCCTACCAGGCCGCCGCACCCGGCCTGTGGGACGTCACCTTCCAGACCGCCGTCGCCCAGGCCGAGCTCGAGTCCCGCGAGTACCCGGGCTTCTACCACCGCCTCGCCTTCCACGTCGTCGACGCGGACGCCGCGGCCAAGGCCAAGGCCGCCGGCGCCCCCATCGAGGACGGCCCCACCGGCACCGCGGACATCTGCATCGAGACGACCCGCCCCGAGCTCCTGCCCGCCTGCGTGGCCCTCATCGCCCACCCCGACGACGAGCGCTTCAAGCCGCTCTTCGGCACGACGGTCGCCTCCCCCGTCTTCGGCGTCGAGGTCCCGGTCCTCCCGCACCCCGAGGCGGAGATGGACAAGGGCGCCGGCATCGCCATGTGCTGCACCTTCGGCGACACGACCGACATCGACTGGTGGCGCGACCTCGACCTCCCGCTGCGCGCCATCCTGCGCAAGGACGGCCGCCTCGAGACGGAGGTCCCCGAGTGGATCACGGCCGCCGAGGGCGTCGCCATGTACGAGCAGATGGCCGGCAAGACCACCTTCTCCGCCCGTGAGGCCCTCGTGTCCAAGCTCGCCGAGACCGGCGAGATGCGCGGCGAGCCCACCAAGACCCTGCGCCAGACGAACTTCTTCGAGAAGGGCGACAAGCCCCTCGAGATCGTCACCTCCCGCCAGTGGTACATCCGCAACGGCGGCAAGGAGTGGACCAACCCGGCCTCCGGCAAGGACCTCAACGCCGAGCTGCTCGAGCGCGGCAACGCCCTCGAGTGGCACCCCGACTTCATGCGCGTGCGCTACGAGAACTGGGTCAAGGGCCTCAACAACGACTGGCTCGTCTCCCGCCAGCGCTTCTTCGGCGTGCCCTTCCCGCTCTGGTACGAGGTCGACGCCGACGGCCAGCCCGACTACGACGCGATCATCACGCCCGAGGAGTCCGCGCTCCCCGTCGACCCGTCCTCAGACACCGCCCCGGGCTACACCGAGGATCAGCGCGGCGTGCCCGGCGGCTTCGTCGGCGAGCTCGACATCATGGACACCTGGGCCACCTCCTCCCTGTCGCCGCAGCTCGTCTCCGGCTGGCTCGAGGACGAGGACCTCTTCAACCGCGTCTACCCGATGGACCTGCGCCCTCAGGGCCAGGACATCATCCGCACCTGGCTCTTCTCCTCCGTGGTCCGCGCGGACCTCGAGTTCGGCGCCCTCCCGTGGAAGCACGCCGGCATCTCCGGGTGGATCCTCGACAAGGACCACAAGAAGATGTCCAAGTCGAAGGGCAACGTCGTCACGCCGAAGGGCCTGCTCGACAAGTACGGCTCCGACGCCGTGCGCTACTGGGCGGCCTCCGCCCGCCTCGGCCTCGACCCGGCCTTCGAGGAGACCCAGATCAAGATCGGCCGCCGCCTGGCCATCAAGGTCCTCAACGCCTCCAAGTTCGCCCTGTCCATGGGGATCCCGTGGGACGCGGACGAGGCGACGCTCGCGGCCGTGCCCGCCCCCGAGCTCGACCCGAGCGCCGTCACCGAGCCCATCGACCGGGCCGTCCTCGCTGCGCTCGCCGGCGTCGTCGAGACCGCCACGGCCGCCTTCGACAGCTTCGAGCACGCGCGGGCCCTGGAGGCGACGGAGTCCTTCTTCTGGACCTTCTGCGACGACTACATCGAGCTCGTCAAGGAGCGCGCGAACGACTTCGAGGGCACGCACGACGCCGCGGCCGTCCGCTCGGCCCGCGCGACCCTCGCGATCGCCGTCGACACCTTCGTCCGGCTCTTCGCCCCGTTCCTGCCCTTCGTCACCGAGGAGGTGTGGTCGTGGTACCGCACCGGCTCGGTCCACCGCACCGAGTGGCCCGACGCCACTCCCCTGCGCGAGGCGGCCGGCGACGTCGACCCCGACCTCGTCGCGCACGCGGGCCTCGCGCTCGCCGCGCTGCGCAAGGTGAAGTCCGAGGCGAAGACGAGCCAGAAGACGCCGATCCTCGCCGTCACGCTCGCCGTGTCGAGCGAGGTCCGTCCCGCCGTCGACGCCGTGCGCGCCGACCTCACCGAGGCCGCCAAGGTCACCGGTGAGCTCGCGCTCACCGAGGCGGCGCCCGCGGCCGAGGGTGAGGAGTCCGCGGCGCCCGTCGTCGTCACCACCGTCGAGCTCGGGGAGAACCCGAAGAAGAAGGCCTGAGCCCACGAGCGGCTGGCACCGGCCCGCGCTGACGCCCCGGCTCAGCGCGGGCCGCGTCGCGCCACTGGGACGCGTCCACTCGCTCGCCCGTGGATTGCTACGGCGATCAGGCTCACAATCCTGTGGTTTCCTCTAAAGGAGCATGCGGGATCTCTCGGTGCCCTGCTGAGGGGAAACGGCACCCCGCCTGGGAGAATGCCCGGGTGAGTCCACGCAAATCAGACGACATCCACCTCAGTGCGAGCACCCTCCCGGACCACCAGCGCCCCCTCGTCGAGAACGGCGTGACCACCGGGCCGCTGACCCGCGAGCCCGACGAGACGATGACCGTCCCCTGGCTCCTCACCGACCGCGCCACCCGCGCTCCGCGCTCGACCCTCATCGAGCGCAAGTCGCCGCTCGGCAACCAGTGGGTCAAGGTCACCGCCGAGGCCTTCCTCGACGACGTCAACCGCGTCGCCGCCGGCCTCATGGGCATGGGCCTCCAGGCGGGCGAGACCGTCGGCATCATGGCCCACACCTCCTACGAGTGGACCCTCCTCGACTTCGCGATCGCGACCGCCGGACTCGTCTCGGTGCCCGTCTACGAGACGGACTCCGCGGACCAGATCGAGTGGATCCTCGAGGACGCCGGCCTGCGCCTCGTCATCGCCGAGACCACCGCCCTCGCCGAGGTCGTCCGCGCCGCCGTGGCCTCCTTCAGCGCCTCCCACCCTGACGCCCCGACGACACAGGTCCTCTCGCTGGACCGCGACGCCCTCACCGAGATCGTCTCCGCCGGGGACGGCGTGACGCAGGAGCAGCTCGAGGCCCGTCGTGACGCCGTCCGCGGCTCGGACACCTACTCGATCGTCTACACCTCCGGTACCACCGGCCGCCCCAAGGGCGTCGAGCTGACGCACAACGCGGGCGCCGGCCTGGCCTGGAACGGCGTGCGCTGGCTCCCCAACGTCCTCGACGGTGAGAACGTCCGCATCCTCCTGTTCCTGCCGCTGGCCCACGTCTACGCGCGCCTGCTCGAGCTCGTCTCCGTGACCGGCGACGGCGTCCTCGGGCACACCCCGGACGCCAGGACCCTCCTGCCCGACCTCCAGGCCTTCGGCCCCTCCTACGTCCTCGCGGTCCCACGCGTCATGGAGAAGATCTACAACGCCGCGGACGCGAAGGCCGGCTCCGGTGCCAAGCTCAAGACCTTCCGCTGGGCCGCCAAGGTCGCCATCCAGTACTCCCGTGCCCTCGACACCGAGGCCGGTCCGTCCTTCCAGCTGCGCACCGCCCACGCCCTGGCCGACCGCCTGGTCTTCCACCAGATCCGCGACCTGCTCGGACCCAACGCCAAGTACGCGATCTCCGGCGGCGGGCCCCTCGGCCAGCGCCTCGGGCACTTCTACCGCGGCATCGGCATCAACATCCTCGAGGGCTACGGGCTCACCGAGACGATCGGTCCCGCCAGCGTCAACCTCGACACCCTCAACAAGATCGGCACCGTGGGCCCGCCGGTGTGCGGTGTCTCCGCGCGCGTCGGCGAGAGCGGCGAGATCGAGCTCAAGGGCGTCTCGCTCTTCGCCCGCTACCGCAACAACCCCGCTGCGAACGCGGAGTCCTTCACCGAGGACGGCTGGTTCCGCACCGGTGACATCGGCTCCATCGACGAGGAGGGCTGGATCAAGATCACCGGTCGCAAGAAGGAGCTCATCGTCACCGCGGGCGGCAAGAACGTCGCCCCGACGATCCTCGAGGACCGCCTGCGCGGGCACCCGCTCGTCAGCCAGGTCATGGTCGTCGGCGACGGCGAGCCCTTCATCGGCGCGCTCATCACGCTGGACAAGGAGATGCTCCCCCAGTGGCTCGCCAACCACGGCCTGCCACCCATGGACGTCGTCGAGGCCTCACGCAACCCGCAGGTGCTCGCCGCCCTCGACCGCGCCATCGCCCGCACGAACCGCGCCGTCTCCCGCGCCGAGTCGATCCGCGCCTACCGGGTGCTCACGACGGACTTCACCGAGGCGAACGGACTGCTCACGCCCTCGCTCAAGGTCAAGCGCGGCGAGGTCATGAAGACGCACGCGGACGTGATCGCCGACATCTACAAGACGACGAAGAAGGGCCCGGCGGACGCCTGAGCCAGCCCCTCCCGGGTCCCACGATGAGGAGCGGGGCGATCGCCCTCACGATGACCGCCCCGCTCTTCATCGTCGGGACCCAGCCGAAGCAGTCCGGTCGGTCCGTCTCAGATGAGGCCGACTGACCGCGCGACCTGGAGGGCCGAGGCCTTGGAGTGCACGCCGAGGCGCTTGTAGAGGGCCTTGGTGGTCGTGCGGATCGTCTCGCGCCCGAGCACGAGGTCGTCTGCGATCTCCGAGGCGGTCTTGCCGGCCTCGAGCCCTCGCAGAACGTCCATCTGCCGAGGGGTCAGCTCGATCTCAGCGGGCTCGCGCCGCACCGGGGCAGCGTCGTCGAGCCGAAGACCGGGGACGTCCGCGTACTCGTCACCGAGCTCGGCGAGGATGACGCGGCGACCGGCCGCAGGTAGGAGCGCGACCACGGACAGCGACGTCCTCCACTGGGGCAGGCGGGCGAGGAGCTCGGTGCCGTTCTCCAGGTCCCTCGTGGCGGCCATGGTCGCGAGCTTGAGCCCGTAGGCGGCCAGACGCCAGCGGTCGGGGGTGTCGGGAACGGCGGCCGCCCGGTCGGCGAGCTGGTTGGCGCCCTCGGCGTCACCGGAGCTGAGCTCGATGCCCGCCCGGACGACGAGGGACATCGACTCCGGCAGCGTGCCTCCGTCGACCCAGCGCTGAGCGGCCTCGGTGTTGCCCTGGCGCACCTCGATCATGGCGAGGGTCGCGTGCAACGGCCACCACTCCCAGGACAGGAGGTTGACCCACCGGGCGCGGGCGAGGAAGGCCTTGAGCCACTGGGAGGCGACGACGGGACCCCGGGCGAGGAGCAGCGAGAGCCCGTCAGCCTCGACCTCGAGCGGCAGGTACTGCGGCGCGACGTCGATCTCGACGTCGGAGGGCTCGAGGACGTCGATCGCGTCGTCACCCAGACGGCGCCAGTCGTCACGGTAGCGGCGCGAGATGCTGATGATCTGCTCCGGCTCCGGGTCGCGGGAGGCCGTGACGGCGACGACGTCCTCGTACTGGGCGAGGAAGTAGGCCGCCCGGTCGTGGACCCCCGCCTTGGCGGCGAGGACGGCGCTGCGCGCGGTGAGGCCCGCCATGAGGGAGGACGCGACGTGGGCGTCGAGGCTGGCGGCCCCGGCGAGCGCCGTCGCCTCGTTGACGCACTCCTGCGCGAGCGGGAGGCGCGCGATGGAGAGGTAGGCGTCGGCCTGACCGAGGAGCGCGTAGCACACCAGCGCGGCCTTCGGCCGGGAGAGCGCGGGGGCCACAGCCGGGTCCGCGAGCGCGCGGTGGCTCTCGGAGGCCAGCCGGCGCAGGAGGGCGTGCCCGTCGGCGACGGCGGCGCGGACCTCACCGATGTCCGGGGACTGCGCCTGCCCGACACCGCGGATGAGCCGGTCGAGGACGGCCTCCGCGTCCTCACCGCGGGCGGCCGGGTCCTCGGCCGTGATGAGGTGCATGAGCTCGAGCCACGGGAGCGGGAGCTGGCGGCGCCCCGTGAGCCAGCTGCCGTCGACGAAGGTGGTCGCCGCGGCCAGGTGCCCCCACTCCTGCGGAACCTGCTCGGGCCAGTACGTGGAGAGCTGCGCGAGCTGAGCGCCGGAGAGCAGGGCGAGGTGGACCATCGCGCGCCCCAGGACGCGGTCGAGGCTCGCCCAGGCGGAGATGGAGGTGAGGAGCCAGATCCGTTCCAGGGGCGTGAGCTCGATGCGCTCGTCGGCCGCGGCGTGGCTGACGGCGCGCCGGATCGCGCGCGCGGCGAGGGCGTCATTCTCCGTGGCTGCGGTGGCCAGTGCTCGGGCGAGGGTGGTGGGGAGCGCGCGAGGGAGGCCAGCCGCCGTGGAGACGAAGGCCCCGGCGTCGTGGCACTGGCGCACCTCGGCCGGGGAGACGGGACGGCCGAGGACGGGGGTCGCGAGGGCGGCCAGGCCGCGCGCGTGGAGTGGGATGAGCCAGGCGTGAAGCAGCATGAGCTCGTCGTCGACGTACTGGGGCAGGAGCCGCTCGGCCCAGGCGCGAGAGACCTGGACGAGCTCGCCGTCGTCGGAGTCGTTGTCCGTGGTGGCGGCGAGCCCCGCCGAGGTGGGGCGCGCCGCCGCGGTGATGGCGCCCGGACCGATGGAGAGGGCGTCCTCGATCGCGGCGGCGACGAGCCTCGGCACTCCCCCGGTGGCCTGGTGGATGCGGCGTGCGACGAGGGGCGAGATCTCCCCGCCACCGACCTCCACGATCTCGGCGGGCGTCACGGTGAGCGCGGACTGGGAGAGGTTGAGGTCGAAGGGGACGTAGACCTCGGGGACGGCGATGTCGAGCTCGACGACGGCGAGGACGGGCGGCATGACGCCGGCCGAGTCGACGATCTGGGAGACGAGACGACCGACGGCGCCCTGCTCCATGGCGAGGTGCTCGTCCCAGATGAGGAAGATCGGCTTGCGGCGCACCAGGAGCGGCATGAGCCTGAGGACGTCGCCGGCCTTGCGCACGTCGAAGCGGTCGCGGGGCTCCCCGCCGTCGATGAGCTCGAGAGCGGCCTCGGCGATCTCGACGGGCGCGAACTCGTGCGGCGCGCGGAGGATGGCGGTCTCCCCCTGCTCGAGGAGTCCTGCCAGGCGCGGCGCGACGGCCCCGACGACGCGGTCCAGCGTTGTTGTCATGCTTCCCTGACCTCCGACCACCCGGGCCGTCGCTCGACCGGTGCGGCCCGGCCGACCTGATAAGACTTCCGGTACCTTATGAGAGATCCTGTCGTGCATCAAGATCCCTAATGGATGGCGTGCCGACGGGAGTCTCAGCAGTCCCTGGCACACACACCTTGTATCGAACCACAGGCACGAGGCCCGTCTTCAGGACGCGTCGCGCGCCCCGGCTGCGCGCCTCGTCACGCACAATCGGCCCATGAGCACCCAGTCCAGTACCACGCCCGACCACGACGCCCCCGCTGCTGGTCCCGACGGCGCGCCGGCGACCGAGACCCCGTCCCCGGGCGGCGCCTTCCGACCGGACACGACCGTCGCCCGCGAGTTCACGACGCAGCTCCTCGTCCCCCTCGAGCCCACCATGACCACGACGTGGGCGCTGGCGGACCGCGTGCGACGGGCACCGGACAGGCCGCTCATCGCCCGCAAGGCCTCCCTCGGGCGCCGCTGGCGGAAGGTGAGCGCCCGCGCCTTCCGCGAGGAGGTCCGTGAGGTGGCGGCGGGACTCGTCGCCCGGGGTCTCGAGCCGGGCGACCGGATCGGGATCATGTCGCACACCTCCTACGAGTGGACCCTCCTCGACTTCGCCGCCTGGGAGGCGGGACTCGTCGTCGTCCCCGTCTACGAGACCTCTTCGCCCGAGCAGGCGCGCTGGATCCTCACCGACGCCGACGTGCGCCTGGTCGTCGTCGAGAACGAGCAGCTCGAGCTCATGATGACGACGCTGCGGGACACCGCCCCCGAGCTCGCCGACCTCCAGGTGGAGTGCCTCGCCTCCGACGCGGTCACCGCGCTCATCGCGGACGGCCGCGGGGTCCTCCCCGCCGAGCTCGACCGTCGCACCAGCGCCGTCACGGCCACCGACCTGGCGACCATCGTCTACACCTCCGGTACCACAGGTCGCCCCAAGGGCGCCGAGATCACGCACGCCAACCTCGTCCACCTCGCCGTCAACACCTCGGCGTACCTGCCCGAGGTACTCCACGGCGATGACGTCCGCACGCTCCTGTTCATCCCGCTCGCGCACGTCCTGGCGCGCTTCGTCCAGATCGCGATCGTCTGCTCGCCGGCCGGCGTCATGGGGCACGCCCCCGACGTCAAGAACCTCATGGGGGACCTCGAGACCTTCCAGCCGACCTTCGTGCTGGCCGTCCCGCGCGTCTTCGAGAAGATCTACAACGCGGCTGACGCGCGCTCGGCGGGCGCCAAGCAGAAGGTCTTCCGCATGGCCGCCAAGACGGCCATCGCGTACTCGAGGGCTCTCGACACGCCTCCCGGGCCCTCGCGCGCCCTGAGGGCGCAGCGCGCGACCTTCGACAGCGTCGTCTTCGCGACCCTGCGCCGGATCCTGGGCGGCAAGGTCCGCCAGGTCGTCTCCGGCGGCGGTCCCCTCGGTGAGCGCCTCGGCCACTTCTACCGCGGCGCCGGCATCACGGTCCTCGAGGGCTACGGCCTCACCGAGACCGCGGCGCCCTGCACGATCAACACCCCCGGCGCGACGCTCGTCGGCTCCGTCGGCCTGCCCCTGCCCGGAACCTCGGTCCGACTCGCCGACGACGGCGAGATCCTCGTGCGCGGCATCGGCGTCTTCCGCGGGTACCACGGCAACCCGGAGGCGACCGCCGAGACCTTCACCGACTCCGACGGGGCGGACGCCTCGTCCGAGGACGGCGTCGAGGACGTCGAGGGCGTCTCGACGGTCCGCGACCCCGAGTCGGGGCCGTGGCTGCGCACCGGCGACATCGGCAGCTTCGACGGCGAGGGCTTCCTGCGCATCACCGGCCGCAAGAAGGAGCTCATCGTCACGGCCGGTGGCAAGAACGTCGCCCCGGCAGTCCTCGAGGACCGGCTCCGCGGGCACCCGCTCGTGAGCCAGGTGCTCGTCGTCGGCGACAACCGGCCGTGCATCGCCGCGCTCGTCACCCTGGACGCCGAGATGCTGCCCATGTGGCTGTCCTCCCACGGCGTCGAGAACCTCAACCCGGTCCAGGCGGCGAGCGACCCGCGCGTGCGCGAGGCGCTCGAGCGGGCGGTCGCCCGGGCGAACGAGGCGGTGTCCCGGGCGGAGTCGATCCGGACCTTCACCATCCTGCCCACGGACTTCACGGTGTCGAACGGGCTGCTCACACCGTCGCTCAAGGTACGGCGCGCGGAGGCTCAGAAGCGCTTCGCCGCCGAGATCGACGCGCTCTACGAGCGGGTGCCGGCGAGCGCCGCGAAGCAGGGCTGACCCTTCTGACCCGGGGTACGCGTCGGGGCCGGAGCCACCTGGTGGCTCCGGCCCCGACGACGTCGTGCTCTGTGCAGGTTCCCGCTGTCCGCCTCACGGCGGGGCCCAGTGAGGGTCAGCCCTCCGCCCGCTCCTCGCGGATCGCCTCATGGTGGCGGATGACCTCCTCGACGATGAAGGCGAAGAACTTCTCAGCGAAGACCGGGTCCAGCCCCGAGTCCTCGGCGAGGGCCCGCAGACGCGCCACCTGACGCTCCTCACGGCCGGGGTCAGAGGCCGGCAGGTCCAGCTCCGCCTTGAGGACGCCGACCTGCTGGGTGCAGCGGAATCGCTCGGCGAGCAGGTGGACGAGGGCGGCGTCGAGGTTGTCGATGGTCGAGCGGTACGCCGCGAGGGCGGCCGGGACGCCGGGGACCTCGCGCTCGACGGACTCGAAGCGGGACTCCGGGCTCATGCGGTCCGGCTCCTCTCGCCGCGCTCGCCCTTGGTGGTGGCGGACAGGGTGCCTGAGCCGGCCTCGTAGCGGGGCTTGGAGAGTCCGCGCACGGCGTCGGCGTCGACGACGACGCGACCGACCTCCGGCATGGACGGGACCTCGAACATGGCGTCGCCGAGAACCTCCTCGACGATGCTCGTCAGGCCCCGGGCGCCGGTCCTGCGCTCGCGCGCGAGCGTGGCGATGGCCTCGACCGCCTCGTCGGTGAAGACGAGCTCGACGCCGTCGAGGCTGAAGAGGTACTCGTACTGGGAGACGATGGCGTTCTTCGGCTCCGTCATGACGCGCACCAGCTCGGGGACACCGAGGTCCTGAACAGTGGCGATGACGGGGAGGCGACCGATGAACTCGGGGATGAGGCCGAACTTGTGGAGGTCCTCGGGGCGCACCGGCGCGGTGAAGACGTCCTGCTGCTGATCCGTGAGGACGCCGCCGAAGCCGAGGGAGGAGGCTCCGGACTCCTTGCGGGTGCGCTGGCGGACGATGTCCTCGATGCCTGCGAAGGCGCCGGCGGCGACGAACAGGATGTTCGTCGTGTCGATCTCGAGGAACTCCTGGTGCGGGTGCTTGCGCCCGCCGCCCGGCGGGACGGAGGCCGTCGTGCCCTCGATGATCTTGAGCAGGGCCTGCTGGACGCCCTCGCCGGAGACGTCCCGGGTGATCGACGGGTTCTCGGCCTTGCGACCGATCTTGTCGATCTCGTCGATGTAGATGATGCCCTTCTCGGCCCGCTTGACGTCACCGTCGGCGGCCTGGATGAGCTTGAGGAGGATGTTCTCGACGTCCTCACCGACGTAGCCGGCCTCCGTGAGGGCCGTGGCGTCCACGATCGCGAAGGGGACGTCGAGGAGACGGGCGAGGGTGCGGGCCAGGTGGGTCTTGCCGGTACCGGTCGGGCCGAGCAGGAGGATGTTGGACTTGCCCAGCTCGAGGCCGTCGCCCTCGGCGACGCTGCGCTCGCGGACCTGGACGCGCTTGTAGTGGTTGTAGACGGCCACGCTCATGGCGCGCTTGGCGCCCTCCTGGCCGATGACGTACTCGTTGAGGAAGTCGAAGATCTCCTGCGGCTTGGGCAGCTCGAGCGGGACGCCGGAGCCGTTGTCACCGAGCTCCTCGTCGACGATCTCGTTGCACAGCTCGATGCACTCGTCGCAGATGTAGACCCCGGGGCCCGCGATGAGCTTCTTGACCTGCTTCTGGCTCTTCCCGCAGAAGGAGCACTTGAGAAGGTCGACGCTCTCAGCGCTTCGTGCCACGTGGATCCCCCGTTCCGTCTGTTCCCCCCGGTCTCCCCGGCGGGACGGCACCACCCTACGGGTGCGCGCACGACGGGGCACCCGGGCGCGCCGCAGCATTGCGCCGCAAGGCGAAGAGCGCCCGAGCGCTGCCTCACACGCGTCCGCACCGCGCCCGAGGCTCCCGAGGAACCACGCCGTCTAGCAGGCGCCTCGGGGCGGAGAGCCCGCGAACGCGGTGGGGCCCGACGCCGCTGCGGCGTCGGGCCCCGTCCGGCTCGAGATCAGCGCTCCGTCACGCGGAGTGGGGCGAGCGCGGGGTCTTGCGCGAGGCGAGGACCTGGTCGACGAGGCCGTACTCCTTGGCGGCCTCGGCGGTGAGGATCTTGTCGCGCTCGAGGTCGGCGTGGACCTTCTCGACGCTCTGGCCCGTATGGGCGGCGAGGGTCTCCTCGAGCCAGGAGCGCATGCGGTCGATCTCGTTGGCGACGATCTCGATGTCCGAGGCCTGCCCCTGCATGCCCTCCATGGCGGGCTGGTGGATGAGGATGCGGGCGTTGGGCAGGGCGAGGCGCTTGCCCTCGCTGCCCGCGGCGAGCAGGACGGCGGCGGCCGAGGCGGCCTGACCGAGGCAGACCGTCTGCACCTGCGGCTTGATGTACTGCATCGTGTCGTAGATGGCGGTCAGCGCGGTGAAGGAGCCACCGGGGCTGTTGATGTACATCGTGATGAGGCCGTCGGGGTCCTGTGCCTCGAGCACGAGGAGCTGGGCCATGATGTCGTCGGCCGAGGCGTCGTCGACCTGGACGCCCAGGAAGATGATGCGGTCCTCGAAGAGCTTGGAGTAGGCGTCCTGGCGCTTGAAGCCGTAGGCGGTCCGCTCCTCGAACTGCGGCATGATGTAGCGCGACAGCGGGGAGGCCGGGGCGATGCTGCCGGGGGCGGCGGCGGCGTCGACCTGGCGCGCCACGGCGTCGAAGTAGGGGCGAGAGCTCGTCATGTCAGTTCTCTCCGTTCTCGTCCGTCAGCTCGCGGCTGGAGCGGATGATGTGGTCGACGAAGCCGTACTCGAGGGCCTCGGTGGCGCTGAACCAGTGGTCGCGGTCCGAGTCCTTGATGATCTCCTCGACGCTGTGGCCGGTGTTGGCCGCGGTGATCTCGCTCAGCTCCTGCTTCATCTTGATGATGAGGTCGGCGTTGATGCGGATGTCCGTCGCGGAGCCGCCGGCGCCGCCGGAGGGCTGGTGCATGAGGACGCGGGTGTGGGGCGTGAGGTAGCGCTTGCCCTTGGCGCCGGCGGAGAGCAGGAACTGGCCCATCGAGGCAGCCATGCCGGTGGCGACGGTGACGACGTCGGGCTCGACGTACTCCATCGTGTCGTAGATGGCCATGCCGGCGGTGACCGAGCCACCGGGGCTGTTGATGTACAGGTAGATGTCCCGCTCGGGGTCCTCGGCGGCGAGCAGCAGCATCTGGGCGCAGATGGCGTTCGCGTTGTCGTCGCGCACCTCGGAGCCCAGCCAGATGATGCGCTCCTTGAGGAGGCGATTGTAGATGGAGTCGGTCAGGCCGAGTCCGGCGGGGCCGGAGTCCGCGGCCGTCGGGGCGGCGACCGCCGACGTCTGGGGCGTGATGTGCTCGCTCACGTCAGTCCTCTCGTGTTCGTTGACGCCAACGCTAACGCGGGGCGCAGGTGACCCATGCCCGGAGCTGAGCCCTTTTCGCTCACGGCCTGACACCGGTGCCGAGCACCTCTGGTGGCCGCCCTTGCGGCGACCTAGGTGTTGGTGGCAGACAGGTTCATGACAGTCGGCTGGTTGGAGGTAGACCGTTGAGCGCGGTGTGTCCGCGTTCAGTGTTGTAGTGCTCGATCCAGGGGGCAAGGGCGTCGCGGCGCTCCTGGTTGGAG
>NZ_JACWNA010000027.1 GCF_015355765.1 Actinomyces haliotis | reverse complement strand
GCGGTCATCGTGATGACTCCGTTCGAGAGTGCTGTGAGAAGTTCACTCGAAGGATCACACGGTGGCCGCGTCCTTGTCCGGGACGATCACAGGGCCACCGCGCTACACCACTATCGGGGACTCAACTAGGCGCTCTCGGACTATCGCACGTTCCACGACCGCAAGGCCGGGAATCAGAAGGGCGTGCAGTCGGCGAACGACGAGCTGATGCGCGAGCACGGGCTCTCGGTCGTGAAGCGGCTGGAGCACGCGCCGAAGGACTGGGAGCTGCGCCGCGAAGACTTCGCCGAGGGGTCGCTCGACCGCGAGATGGGCGACCGGATGAGTGCGGCGCTGGCCGATCCCCGCGCGGTGGACAAGGCCGGTCTGGTCTCGGTGATCGAGGATCAGAACCAGCAGCTCGGTGATGACGGGGATCGGGTGCCACGGATGCGGCTGCACAGCCCCGTCAGCAAGAAGGGCAAACGCGCCGGGCAGGAGACCTGGACGCTCTACATCGAGGACCGCCGCGGCGAGTCCGGGCGTGCCGAGCGCCGCAAGCGCGCGAGTGCCCTCTCGGCGGACTTCACCCCGGAGGGCGCGCAGGCGTTCTTCGACTACCACCAGCAGCAGAAGGAGAAGGAACATGAGCGCAGCGCTCGACAGGCTGAAGCAGCAGAACGGGCCCGTGCAGTCGCAGCAGCAGCTCGGCAGTCCGGAGACGATGGAGCTGTTGACCTCGATCCTCGCCGCCGTCGAGGCGCAGAATACGAGGATCGCCACGCTGACCGAGCAGCAGAAGAAGCTCGCGGGGTTCGTGAAGGTGGACAGCGAGGAGCAGGAGAAGCAGCTTTCCGCGATCTCGCATCAGCTGACCTCAACGTCGCCGCCGCCGGAGTCGAACGAGAACAGCGAACTGCTCGCCGGAATCGCGTCCACTCTCGCGGGTATGAGCGTGAACCTCAACGGGGAGAGTCTGAAGGGCTCAGCCTCTAAGTCCGAGGCTGCCGCCAAGCATCTCGATGAGAGCCGGGCTAAGTTCGAGCGGGCCGCGAACGGTGCGCAGAAGGCCTGGCGGGAGTCGATCACCCAAGCCAGCGCCGAGGCGACGAGTGCGATCAGCACGGCCCGGGATCAGGCTGTGCAGTCGATCGAGAGGGCCGCTGCCGACGCCGGGGCCGTGGCAACAGCCAAGATTGACGCCGCGAACGAGCGGGCCGAAAAGATCATCGCCACAACGGCGAAGCTGGAGGCCCGTCAGCTTTGGTCTGTCGCCGCGTCGATGTGCCTCGCGCTGCTGCCGGTCGCAGTGATCGTCGCGGGTGTTTGGATGGCCGTCGCCGGGCTTATCACGGGCGCTCAGTGGGCCCTCGACGTGGACGGGAGCGTGTGGCTCGGGATCGGTCGCTGGCTCGTGGTCTCCATGGGCCTCGCCGGGGCCGGCTACGGACTCTTCGCGTCCGTCCGCTGGGTCGCCGGTCTCGTGGAGACCTGGAAGGGCCGCAGGATGCCGAGGTGGCCCCGTTGGCGGTGATGGCTGGATCCGATCGAGCTACCGGTTCCGATCAGCAGTCGAAGGATTTTCGCTGCAGCCAGTCCTGCGGCCTCGGTGCCGCCGCCGTAGCCTGACGAGCATCCCGGCCGTGACGGCCATCGCGACGGCGATCCCGGCACCGATGATCCAGGGATTGCCGAGGAGCCCTCCGACGCCTGCGAGTGCTCCGCCCGCCGCGATGAGCGGCAGGCCGCAGCAGAGCAGCAACGGAAGCGCGCAGCATGCCAGTAGGAGCAGCCCGGTCCCTGCGGCGACGATGGGACCGGCGCGCCGTTCGTCGCGGTCGTGATCGGCGCTCATCGTCTGCACCTCTTCCGGATGAGATCTCCCCGATTGCATGCGTTGCCGTTCATGCGCAGCACGAGAGCAGTGACGGGTCGGTGGTGAAGGACTTCGCGGCGATCCGGATACCTTCGGTCATGGTCAGGTAGGGGGCCCAGGCGTCGGCGACTTCGGCGATGGTCTTGCCGAGCACGTGGACGCCTGCGGCGGCGAGTTCCCCGGCGTCCTTGGCGACGGCGGTGAGGCCGAGGATCTCGCTCGTATCGGCGTTCACGACGATCTTGATGAACCCGCGGGTGTCGCGGTTGATCACCGCCCGGGGCACATACTCCAGGGGCAGCACGCGGCAGTCGCAGCGGATCCCCGCGGCGACGACCTCCTTCTCGGTCATCCCGACCGCGCCGATCGCCGGTCCGGTGAACGTCACCCGCGGCAGATGGGAGTAGTCGACGGACCGGTCGGCGTCGGCGAACGCGTTCTCGGCAACGAGGGTGCCGTGGTGGGCCGCGACGTAGACGAACTCCGGGTGCCCGGTCACGTCGCCCGCGGCCCAGATCCGCGGGTTCGACGACTGCAGATGGTCGGAGACGACCACCTCGCCGGAGTCCCCGGTCTTCACCCCGACCGCATCGAGGTTCAAGCCGTCGGTGACGGGACGGCGTCCGAGGGCGACGAGCACCTGGTCGGCGCGGAACTCCTGCGAGCCGCCGGACACGTCCGCGGTAACCACGACCTGCCCGGTCGCCGCGTCCCGGGACACCCGGGTCGGCACCGCGCGGCGGACCACCCGGATGCCCTCGTCGGCGAACACCTCCTGCAGTGTCCGGGACACCTCCGGCTCCTCCTTCGACGCGAGCCGGGACCGCACCAGCACGGTGACCTGGGAGCCGAGGCGGGCGAACAGCTGCGCCTGCTCCAGGGCAACGTAGCCGCCGCCGAGCACCAGCATCGACTCGGGGACCTCGGTCAGGTCCATCGCCGTGGTCGAGGTCAGGTACCCGGCCTCGTCCAGGCCGTCGATCGGCGGAGCCCACGGCCGCGCACCGGTGGCGACCAGGTAGTGCTCGGCCTCGATCGTCTCGACCGCTCCGTCTGCGGCGGTGACCTCCAACACCGGCGCGTCCGGGGTGCCCGCGAACCCGGCGTCTCCCCGCCGGACGTGCCACCCGTATGAATCGGCGACGTCGGCGTACTTCTCGCCCCGCATCGTCTCGACCAACGCCTGCTTCCCGGCGATCAGCGCGGGCATGTCCACTGGGCCTGCCGTCGTCGCGATCCCCGGGAACCGGTCGGCGGCGTCGGCGGCGACGTGCCGTGCATCGGCGGCGGCGATGAGGGCCTTCGACGGCACGCAGCCCGTGTTCACGCAGGTGCCGCCGAGCGTGCCACGCTCGATCATCACCACCGACTTCCCGAGCATGGTCGCGCGAATCGCGGCGGCGAACGCTCCGCCGCCCGATCCGATGATGGCGAGATCGTACTTCGTAGGCATCGCTGCTCCCGTCAAGGCTTGGACTTCTGTTCCGTTTCAGCCAGACTGGACCTTCCAGTGCAGGGGAAGGTCAAGCGTGGCCCCTGCCGAATGATCGGAGGCCGCAATGCGCATCGGAGAACTCGCCGAACGCGCGGGCACCACCTCGAAGACGCTCCGGTTCTACGAAGAGCAGGGACTGCTGCCCCCGGCCGACCGGACGCCATCCGGGTACCGCGACTACGCGCCCGACGCCGTCGCCCGGATCGACTTCGTTCACCGTGGCCAGGCCGCAGGCCTCACCCTCGCCCAGATCCGCCAAATCCTCGACATCCGCGACAGCGGCCACGCGCCCTGCGAGCACGTGCGAGACCTCCTCGACGCGCGCCTGGCCGAGATCGAGCAGCAGATCGCCCAGCTCACCGCCCTGCACGGCACCATCGCCGACCTCCGGCACGACGCCGCGCACCCGGACCCCGACACATGCAGCCCAGGCCAGGTCTGCCGGTACCTGTAGAGGGACGCGGACCGAGAAAACGAGAGCCATAAAACGAACATGCGCTAGCGCATGTCGATGACCCCGGTGCCGACCTCGAGGTGCTTGGTGCGGGCGCCGGCCGCGGCGAGCAGCGGCATGGGCGAGGAGTGCTGGGCGGCGTCGTGGTGGACGCGCCAGGAGGCGTTGTTGACGCCGATCTCGTCGGCGCCGACGGCGATCTCGACCGCGTCGTGGAGGGCCTGGGCGGCGTCGGGGGCACCGTGGTCGAGGCCCTCGCCGTAATGGCCGAAGGACAGGAATCCGAATCACTTCATGGAAGGTTAAACTACCTGAAAGCTCGGAACATGACCAGCCCCTCAGCGCAGTGGGGCTGACGCGGCGCTGATGCTCGCGTCACTCCCCGGTCGGGACTCGCCCGGAGGTGTCCATCCAGAGGAGGACGCCCTCGCCGCCCTCGAAGGTGATGCCGGCGAGCTCCTCGACCCGCGCCAGCTCCTCGAAGCCGACGGCGAGGTGCACGGCGAGGGAGGCGTGGTTCGTCGCGTTGACGACGCTGTGGAGCACAGCCCCCGGGCTCTGCTCGGCGACGGCGTCGACCACGGCCGACAGCAGGGCCCGGCCGATGCCATGGCGGCGGGCGTCGGGGTCGACCACCATCCCGGAGACCATCCAGCCCGGCGCCATCTGCGCCGAGGCGGCCATGCCCTCGGGCATGGGGAAGGCGCCGGAGAGCGCGACCGGGGTGAGCTGGGCGTCGACGGGGTGCTCGTCGGTGGTGGCCGGGACGAGGGCGAGGAGGAGGACCGGGAGGGTCTCGATCATGCGGGGCGCCTCCTCGAGGGCCTCGTCGACGTCCTGACCGCGCAGGGCGAGGAGCTGGGCGACGCGCGGCGCGTCAGCGGGCTCGGCCGGGCGGATGACGATGCCTGAGACGGGAGTGCCGTGGGCGTCGGGCTCGTAGGGGGCGAAGTCGTTCACTCCCCCACCCTCCCACGTCCGGGAGCCGCTCCCTCCATCGGTCTGCGGCCCGCGGCAGGGGGGGCGCCGGCCATGAGGATCTCGCACGCCCGCGAGCGAGCGGGATCCGAGTCATCGCAGTCGTTGGTCGGGCTGCCCCGGCCGCCGAGGTCGGCGCCCGCGGCAGGCCTGACGGGCCCTGCCCGCCGCCGTCCGTGCAGGGGCGGCAGGTGCTCATCCGGGCCCGGTGACCCGCCGCGCCGAGGGCCTGGCCGGACGGTCGAGGGCTCGATCGCCACGACGGGAGGGAAACGTCGGCGCCCCACCCGAACCGCGAGACCGGAGAGTGTGAGGAGGGGGCGAGCACGCGGAGGAAGGCGTCAGCGTCGCTCAGGAGCCGGAGCCGGGCCAGGCGTTGGCGACGCACCCGCCGAGGTCGACGGCCTGGGCCTGCATCACCGGAGCGGATCTTCCCGGCCCCGGACAGGTCTCGACAGGGTGACCGAGCCAGGTGCCGAGCTCATGGTTGATGAGGTACGCACGGTAGGTGGCGGCGTCGGTGAACGCGGGAACGAGGTGGCGCCAGCGGTCGGCGTTGAGGACGAGCCGGTTGGCGCTCGTGCACGACCAGGTGCCCTGCGTGTCCTGGCCCGCGCAGAGCTCGTCCACGGTGTTGGGGGTGGCGAGGACCACGAGGAGGTCGGCGTCGTCCTGGTCCGCCACCTGCCGGAAGGCAACGCCGTCGATGACGCTCCACCCACGGGGGTCGGTGAGGACGGAGGTGGTGGCCCGGGCGACCTCGGCGGCGTCGAGGCCGGTCCCGTGCTCGACGGCGACGGCGACGGTGCGCTCTCCCCCGACCGGCGCCGGTGAGGGTGAGGGGGCGGCGCCGCCCTGACCCTGATCCGCCTCGCCGGGCACGGGAGCGAACGTGAAGGTGCCGTCACCGACCGCGTGGGAGCGAGTGATGCCGTCGGAGGCGGGACTGGGCACCGGTGCGTGGACGCTCGGCGTGAGCTCGGCGGCCGGGGCGACGGCCTGCGTCGGCTCGTGGCTGGGAGCGAGGGTGGCCCGGGCGGCGGCGCCCGGGGCGGATCCCGGCGCCGCAGAGGCGTCGTCGGCCGCGCAGCCGTGGAGGGCGGCGCTGAGGACGAGCAGGGCGACGACGGCGACGCCCGCGCCGCGGACGAGCTTCCAGGGCTCCGAGAGGACGAGCTCACCCGAGCCGCCGGGGCGCCCGGGGCGAGCGGAGCGCACTGGACGCGCTGGGGGGACGTCGCGCCCGCCGAGGCGGCGGCCGGGGGCTGGGACGGCGCGGCCGGCGGCCCCGCGACGGGAGCGGGCTGCGGCAGGCTGGTGCGCTGCTCCTCGCCGGGACCTGTCGGTCCGCGACGTCTGCTCGCGGGAGGCGCCTGCGCGCCGGCTCGACGGCGCTCCGGCGTGCGGCCACGAGGACCTCGTCACGACGTCCGGGGCGCCCTCGAGGTCGTGCTGGCGGGGGGAGGAGCCGCGCGTGGCTCTCTCGGTGCGGCGGGGGCGGGGCGGCTCCGGCCTCCGGCCCTTCCGGCCCCCTCGGGAGCCGTCCCGGGCGGGCGCGGATGGGGCCACGCCGTCGTGGGCGCGGCCCGGCTGACGCTCCGCGGGCCCGGGGGCGGTGCTGGAGCGGCCGCGCTCGGGGCCCTGACCGGACGCCCTGGTGCCGTCGGCGCGCCCTGCACCGCCGAGACCCCGCGGTCGGCGCGGGGTGGCCCCCTGGCCGCGCCGACCTGGCAATCCGGATGTCATGGACGGCATTGTGCGGCGGTCTCCTCCCTGCTGGCCCCGCCACGCCGTCGCCCCGCGTTGCAGACCGGCCTCGACGGTGCGACCTCGCACACGTTCTGCCCCGCGCGCTGGTCACCGGGTCGAGAACCAGGACCGGGCGGCACCGCTCGGCTCAGTCCGGCTGGCTGTCCTGCGTCGGCCAGGGGTTGGCGACGCAGTCGCCGAGCCCCTTGGACTGCTGCATCATGACGGGCGCCTTGAGGCCCTTCCCACCGCACTGCTCGTGGTCGCGGCCCAGGAAGTGCCCGACCTCGTGGTTGACGAGGTAGCCGTGGTAGTCGTCGAGCGACCTGAACCAGGGGACGCCGTAGCTCCAGCGGTCCGCGTTGAGGACGACGTCGGCACTGATCTGGCAGTCCCAGGTGCCCTCGGTCTCGAGCGGGGCGCAGAGCTTGTCGACCGTGCCGGGGGTGGCGACCTTGATGGTGAAGCCCGCCTGGGACGGGTCGCTCACCTGCTTGAAGGAGACGTTGTCGATGGAGCGCCAGCCCCGCTCGTCGTTGAGGATCTCATTGATGGTGGGGGCGATGGCGTCGACGTCGACGCCGGAGCCGTCCTCGGCCTCGAGCAGGTAGGAGTAGACGGCCTGGGGAAGGCCCTCGGGCTGCTCGACGGGCTCGGCGACGGTCCACTGCTCGTGCCCGGTGACGTCGGTGTGGATGATCCCGTCGGAGTCGACAGAGTAGGAGGCCGTCGGCGTCGGGTGGGCGCCCGCCGTCGCCGAGGAGGAGGCCGTCGCGGTGGGCTCCGGCGAGGACGCGGCCCTCGCCGACGAGGTCGCGGTGGGGCCGGCGGTGCGGCTCGGCGCCGCCGAGAGCACGGCAGAGGCGGAGGCTCGCCCCTCGGCGGAGGGAGTCGACGCCGTTGCGCCGGCGGAGGCGCCCGAGTCCTGCGACCAGCCCGTGAGACCGACGGCGAGGAGCCCGAGGACGATCGTGATAACGGCCGCGGCCGCGACGAGGACGGCCGTGCGGGAGGTCAGCGGGAGAGTGCTGGAGAGGGTGGGGGCGGAGGAGGAGCGCTCCTCACTGCCCCGTCCGGGGTGCGACGGGGAGCTCATGGGCTCATTGTCGGGCACCGTCGCGCCCGTGACCACCACCGGCCCGTCGCCGAGACCGGATCGTGCGGTGGCCGTCCCGCTACCCTCGCTGGGTGCGCCGCTGGTTCCCCGTCCTGCTCTCCCTGACCGTCATCGCCGTCTCCGTCCTCATCGCCGCCGCCCCGGGCTCCGGCCCCTTCATCGCGGTGGTCCTCGCCCTGGGGACCTGCGCCTACGCCTGCCTGGCGATGGCGATCGGCATCTCGACGCGGCTCCCGCTCGTCGAGAAGGTCCTCGGCCCGCTCGACCGCGCCTACGGGGTCCACAAGGCCCTCGGCATCACGGCGCTCGTCCTCGTGCTCGCCCACCTCACCCTGGCGACGACGGCCTCGGCCTCGAGCGTCGGCATCATCGAGCCGCAGCCGCTCGTCATCGGGCTGGGCGCGCTCGGGCTCCTCGTCCTGGCGGGGACGGCGGCGGTGGCGCTGTCCGACATGTCGCACTCGCGCTTCCAGAAGGTGCACGGGCCGCTGGCCGGGGTCGCCTTCCTCGTCCTCACGCTGCACGCCGTCGTGGCGTCGGCCACGGGCCACGGGCACGGCGCGGTGACGACGGCGTGGACAGCGGTGCTCGCGCTCATCGGCCTGGGCGGGATCGCGCAGCGGATCCACCACCGCTACCTGGGCGGGCGGCGCATGCGAGTCGCGGCGACGACGCCCCGCGAGCGGGCCCTCGAGGTGGACCTCGTCCCCGCCCGCGACGGCGGCCGCGCGCCGACGGTGCGCCCGGGCCAGTTCATCGTGCTGACCGCCTCGTCGGGTGGCGTGCGCGAGGGGCACCCCTTCACGGTGACGCGCTCTGACGAGCACGGGCTCTCCGTCATGGTGCGGGCCGTGGGCGACTGGACGCGTCTGCTCCAGGCGGGCCTGGCCGTCGGCGACGAGGTGCTCGTCGACGGCCCCTTCGGCGGCTTCCTCCCGGCGACGAGCGGCACCCCCGAGGTGTGGGTGGCGGGAGGCTCAGGGGTGACGCCCTTCCTCGCGACGATCCGCCCCGTCCTGGCCGAGGAGAGGGCCGTGCGCGCCGACGGCGCCGTGCCGCCCGAGCGCTGGCCCGTGCGTCTCGTCGTCGCCGCGCACGCCCGCTCCGACGCCCCCGCGTGGGAGGAGCTGCGCGACGCCGGTGAGGAGCTGGACTGGCTCACGGTGGCCCCGGCCTTCACGGAGTCCGGCGACCGGCTCGAGGACGAGGCGCTCGACGCGCTCGTCGCGGACTCGCCGGAGCGGGCGAGCTGGTACGTGTGCGGGCCGCAGGACCTGACGAGGTCGGTCCGCTCGGCGCTGCGACGGGCCGAGCGGTCCACGGAGCGGCTGCACGTCGAGCGCTTCTCCTGGCGCTGACGGCGCCCGGAACGCACCGGGGTCCGGCTGCGCGGCCGCCCGCCCTCAGCGGCCGGCGGCGACCACCCGGCGCAGGAGCTCGGCGAGCTCCGCGGCGCCGTCGTCCCCGACGGGCTCGACGAGCCTCGAGCGGACGGCTCGCAGGTGCGCGGGCCGGGCGGCGCCCAGGCGCTCCTCGCCCTCATCGGTGAGGTGGACGGTGACGGCTCCGGCGCCGGACTCGCGGCGCACGAGGCCCCGAGACTCCATGCGCGCCAGGAGGTGGGAGACGCGGCTGCGCTCCCAGCCCAGCACCCCCGCGAGCGCGGAGGAGCGCAGCGCGGCGCCGGCGACGTGGAGGCGGACGAGGACGGCGATCTCGGTGTCGGTGACGTCCGCGGCGGTGGAGGCGGCGGCGACGGCGTCGCGCTCGACGGAGTGGAAGGCCGCTTTGAGAAGGGACCACAGCTCGTAGTCGCGGGCGGTGCGCTCCTCGTCGTCCGTGACGCTGACGTCCGTCCCGTGTGCCATGGCGACCATCCTGCCCGCGTTGACGCGTCACCACAACCGCTCACCGCCCGCCCCCAGGCGGTCTCCAGGTACACCCCGTAGCGTCGCTGGAGCCGCCCCGGCGAGCCTGCGAGACCGTTCGGCCCCACACCCCACCGAGGAGACCCCGCGATGCCGCACACGAGCGCGACACCAGCCCCCGCGACACCGACCGTTCCGAGCAGGACACCGGCGACGACGAGCACCGCTCCCCCGCCCCGGACGGACCGGGGAGGAGAGGCCGCGTCCGCTCCTCGGCGTCGCACCACGATCCCCGGCAACCTCCTGCGCGGAGCCCTCATCGGCACCGTCGAGACCGTCCCGGGCGTGTCCGGCGGCACCGTCGCCCTCGTCGTCGGCGTCTACCACGAGCTCATCGACTCCGCCTCGGCCCTCGTCTCGGCCGTCCGGGCCCTCGGTCGCGCCGACCGGCGCACCGCCGTGCCCGCACGGCTCGCCGAGGTCCGGTGGCGAGTCGTCCTCCCCGTCATCATCGGCATGGCCGCTGCCGTCCTCACGATCGCCGAGCCCATGGCCGACGCCGTCGAGCAGCACCCCGTCGCCATGAGGGGCCTCTTCCTCGGGATGGTGCTCGCGTCCCTGGCCGTGCCGCTCCTCATGGTCCGCCGCTCCCTCGCGCTCGCAGACCTGCGGGGCGCACCGCGAGCACCGTCCACCGCGGTCCTCGTCCTGGCCGGGGCGATCGCGGCCGTGGCGACCTTCGCGCTCGTCTCGCTCGAGCCGACGAACGTCGCGCCGTCGACGCCGGTCATCGTGCTGGCGGCGAGCGTCGCCGTGTCCGCCCTCGTCCTCCCGGGCCTGTCCGGCTCCTTCCTCCTGCTCGCCCTCGGCCTCTACGAGCCGACGCTCCGGGCGGTCGCCGAGCGCGACCTCGCCTACCTCGCCCCCTTCGCGCTCGGCGCCTCCTCGGGCTCGCACTCGTCGTCAAGGCTCTCCAGCGCCTGCTCGCCCGGCACGAGGCGGTCACGCTCGCAGCGATCACCGGCCTCATGGTCGGCGGCGCGAGGGCGCTGTGGCCGTGGCAGGCCGACGGCGAGCTCCTGGCGCCCGGCGAGGACGCCGGCACGGTGCTGGCGCTCGGCACTGCCGGCTTCGCCCTGGTGGCCGTGCTCATCGTCGTCGACGAGGTCCTGCGGCGGCGCGAGGGCCACGGAGAGGAGCCCGCGCTCCACGACTGACGCACGGCCCGGGCACGAGCCGGGCGCACGCGATCGGGCCGCCGTCCCCTCCCTGGGGACGGCGGCCCGATCGTTGACCTGGACGCCCCGTGCGGGGCGGTCAGCGGGTGCTCAGAGCGTGGTGACGTTGGCGGCCTGGAGGCCCTTGGGGCCGGACTCGACGTCGTACTCGACCTTGGCGCCCTCGTCGAGGGAGCGGAAACCGTTGGAGTTGATGGCGGAGAAGTGGACGAAGACGTCGTCCGTGCCGTCGTCGGGCTGGATGAAGCCGAAGCCCTTGTCGGGGTTGAACCACTTAACAGTTCCGGTGGCCATGAGGATCTTCCTTCTGGTGGGTGGAGCGGCCGCGGGTCGATCGCTCCCTGGTGCATTCTCGATCGAGCAGAAGGAACCGTGAGGCCCCGTGGCCGGGCTCCGGTCGGAGCAGCCAACTGTCGAACAATGGTCCCACCCTACGCCATCGCGAGGCAGCGCGGGCCACTCGTGGAGGTGGCGGACCGCGCCCGGACGCTGCCGGGGCCGCGACGACGGGGCGCACCGCGGCGCCAGTCGGCTCACGGCGGCGACCCCGGAGGGAGGAGGATCGGGGCCCTGGAGTGGGTGAGCGCCACCGCCCGACCACGCCCACGGAGGTCCCGTGAACCTCAAGCGCGCCGTCGCCCGCGCCCTCCTAGCCGTCTCCCCGCGGAGCGTCGTGACCCAGGAGATGCCAGAGCGGGTCGTCCTCGTCGGGGCGCCGCACACCTCCTACCTCGACGGGGTGCTCATGGCCGTGTCCCTGTGGTCGGCGGAGCGGGAGCTCCGATTCCTCGTCAGGGACTCGGGCGCGCAGGCGCCACTCATCGGGACGGTCATCCGCGCCGTCGGCGGGATCCCGGTGGAGCGCTCCACCTCGCACGGGCTGGTGGACCAGATGGTGGCGCGCTTCGCCGACGACGTCCCCTTCGTGCTGTGCCTCGCCCCCAAGGGGACGCGCGGGGAGCGGGACTTCTGGAGGTCGGGCTTCTACCGCATCGCGACCCAGGCGGACGTGCCGGTCCAGCTGGGCTTCGTCGACCGGCGCGACCGCACCTTCGGGTGGGGCCCCGCGTACCGGCTCACCGGGGACGTCCGGGCGGACACGGACGTCATCCGGGCCTTCTACGAGGGCGAGGGGGGGCGTGCGCCCCTCACTCGCCTGCGTCCCCCGGCTGCGCGCCGGCCGACGGCGCGCCCCGCGCCTGAAGGAGGCGACGGAGCGGCTGACCGCCCCGCCCCGCCGCGGCGCCTACGATCCGGGGGTGACTCCCGACCACCGAGACAGCGCACCTCGACCCGAAGCAAGGACCCCCATGAGGCAGTCGCGCACCCGCAGCCTTACGGCCCTCAGCCTGTCCGCCGTCGCCGCCCTCGTTCTGGGGGCGTGCTCCGGCTCGTCGGTCTCTCCCGCCGCCCCCTCCGCACCGACGACGGCGGCAACCACCGCGATCGCCGTCGGCGGCTCCTTCAAGGGCACCGCGGACGGCAAGGCGCTCGAAGTCCCCGACGCCGGCGTCGCCTGCCGCGTCCAGGACTCCTCGACGACGATGGCCGTCGCCTCGCAGTCGGGGACCGCGGAGGCCTCGGCCAGCGTCGTCCTCGACGGCCAGGGCAAGGTCATCCTCGTCGACCTCGTCTCGGCGGCCACCGGCCCGGTCAGCTACTCGGACGGGTTCAACGTCGGCTCCGCGATCGCCGAGCACGACGGGAGCACGTGGACGGTGCGCGGCGAGGGCACGGCCTCGACGGACGCCTCCCCCGCCCCGGACTCGCCGACCGTTCCCTTCGAGCTCTCCATCACCTGCCCCTGAGCGGCCCCGCGCCCCATCCCGACACCCCGCCACAGACATGGACGACCTGCGCATCGAGCCCGGACCGGGCTGCCCGAAGGGGCTCACGGTCCCGGCAGGGGAGCTGCACGAGCAGTTCTCCCACGCCTCCGGCCCGGGCGGCCAGGGCGTCAACACCTCGGACTCGCGCGTGCAGCTCTCGCTCGATCTTGCGACGACGACGGCGCTCACGGAGAAGCAGCGAGAGCGGGCCCTGGAACGCCTCGCCGAGCGCCTGGACGGGACGGTCCTCACGATCGCGGCCGCCGACGACCGCTCCCAGCTGCGCAACCGCAAGGCGGCACGCGCCAGGCTGGCCGCACTGCTGCGCGCCTCACTGGCTCCGGAGACCGTGCGACGGGCGACGAAACCGACCCGCGGCTCCAAGCGGCGGCGGCTCGCGGCGAAGAAGCGGCGCAGCGAGCTGAAGGTCCAGAGGCGCCGTCCCGGTGCGGAGTAGCGCCGTCCGGCGCGACGCCGGGAGCACCAGGAACGAGGAGGCGGCCGCCCCCGCTCGGGGACGGCCGCCTCGTGACCTGTCGGTGAGGGACGCCGGAGGCTCAGCCCCGCGTCGTCGTGCCGGAGCCCGTGGAGCCGGCGGGGCCGCTCGCGCCCGCTGCGTGGCCGGCCCCCGACGGGTGCCCCTTGCGCGGAGGACGCGGGCCGCGCGGGTGCATGCGCTTGCGGAGGGCGTCCATCTCGAGCTGCTCGCGGTGCAGCCGGCGCTCACGGGCCAGGCGTCGCTGGAACTCCTGGTGCTCGCGGTACTCGAGGTAGATCGGGTCCTCGCGCAGGCCCTTGACGATGGCGAACATGAGCGCGACGAGCACGACGAGGAAGGGGCTCGCGGCGATGATCGTGACGCTCTGGAGGTTGTGGAGCGCCGCGCCGTCCTCGCCCGTGAGGAGCAGGGTGAGGCCGATGACGGCGGTGAGCAGACCCCACAGGGCGGAGAGCCACGGGCTCGCCGTCGCGCGGCCCCGCTGGCTCATCGAGCCCATGACGGTCGAGGCGGAGTCGGCGGAGGTGATGAAGAAGGTTCCCAGGAGCACCATGGCGACGAAGCCGGCGATCGTCCCGCCCGGCATGGTGTGGAGAAGGGCGAAGAGCTGGTTCTCGGCGGAGCCGTCTCCCCAGATCGAGTCGCCCGCGCGCTCGAGGGTGATGGCGGTGCCGCCGAAGATCGCGAACCAGACGATCGAGACGCCCGCGGGGACGAAGAGGACCGTGAGGCAGAACTCGCGGATGCTGCGGCCGCGGGAGATCCGGGCGATGAACATGCCGACGAAGGGGCTCCAGGAGATCCACCAGGCCCAGTAGAAGATCGTCCAGCTGCCGAGCCAGTCGCCGGCGGTGGCGTCGGCCGACTCGGCGGTGCGGCCCGCCATCTCGAAGAACTCGGAGAGGTAGGAGCCGATCGAGCCCGGGATGAGGTTGAGCTCGGCGACGGTCGGGCCGAGCACGAAGACGAAGACGGCGAGCACGGCGGCGATGACCATGTTCGCGTTGGAGAGGTACTGGATGCCCTTGCCGACGCCCGACATGGCGGACAGGAGGTAGCACAGCGTGAGGACGACGACGATGCCGACGATCACCCGGGTGCTGGGGCTGTCGACGATGCCGGACGCCTGGAGACCTGCGCCGATCTGGAGGGCTCCGAGGCCCAGGGAGCAGGCGGTTCCGAACACGGTGGCGACGATCGAGGCGACGTCGATGACCTTGCCGAGCCAGCCCCGGGCGAGCCTCTCGCCGATGAGCGGGGTGAAGGCCGCGGAGAGCAGCTGGGGGCGGCCGATGCGGTACGTGGAGTAGGCGATGGCCAGGCCGACGATCGCGTAGATGGCCCAGGGGTGAAGGGTCCAGTGGAACATCGACTGCGCCATGGCGGTGCCGACCTCGTGGGGCTCGCGCCCGGGGACGCCGTCGCGGTAGAAGGTGAGGGGCTCGGAGGCGCCGTAGAACATGAGGCCGATGCCCATACCGGCGGCGAACATCATGGCGATCCACGAGCCGGTGGAGAACTCGGGCTCCTCGTCCGGGCGGCCGAGCTTGATCTCGCCGAACTTGGACACGGCGATGATGATGACGAAGGCGACGAAGACGGTGCCGAACAGGACGAAGGCCCATCCGAAGCCGTGGAGGAGGCCGCCGAGGGCCGAGTCGGCCACGGAGGCGAAGGAGCTGGGGGCGAGGAGTCCCCACAGGACGACTGCGAGGGCGATGAGCAGGGACGGGATGGTCACGGCCCAGTCGACGCGGGCGTCGGAGTTGTCGGCCTCGAAGACCACGTCGTCCGTGGGAGAGCCCGCCGTGGCTCCGCCGGCGACGAGCAGGTCGCGCAGCTCGCTCGCGGCGGTTGGGGTAGCGCTCTCCGCCTGACCGGGTGGCGCGGTGACGCTGATCTGGGACTCTGGGATCCGGGACTCGGGCATGCTGTCCTTCCGTGTGGCACCCGGAGAACGCCTGGCGGTGGCGGCGCGGAGGGCGCAGCGGTCACCGTGGCGAGGGGTGCGGGCTCTGTGATTTCGTTGAAAAACCCTATCAAGCCCGTGCAAAACATCATCATTACTGCATCTTTTCCGCAGGATCTCAACGACCAGACGCCCCCCTTCCAGCAGGGGGCCCGGTCGCGGCCCCGACCACGGCGAGCACGCCGCGCACGGTCCGGTGCGCGTCTCACGCAGGCGCCGACCGGCAGGCCCTCGCGCGGAGGGGTCGGCGGCCGGGCCGCGCAGAGCCGGTGAGCGGGCCGGCGTTCGAGCGGGTGACGCAGGGGCCCGTGAGCGGGTCAGCCTTCGAGGAGACCGCGCTGCCGGACCTCACCGGAGGCGAGATCGACGGCCGTCACCGTCTCATCGGGCAGGGTCACCCAGCCCTCCCGGGGGATCCCCGAGGAGGAGAAGGCCAGGGTGCCGTCGTCGAGCCGCTTGACGGACATGCGGTAGTAACGGCCGTCGAGGTGCTCCGCGAGGGCGTTGTCCACCGTCATGCCTCCGGCGTGCATGGCGGCGACGTCCGGCACCGCGGCCTCGTTGGCGTGGACGACGACGAGGCTGCCGGTGCCCAGGACCACCGCGTTGAGGCTCGCGCAGGGATGCAGGCGGCGAAGCTCGGCGGCGGCCCGGTGCACGGCCTCGGGCAGCGCGAGCCCGGCCTCCTGGTGGTGGTGGACGAGCTGGGCGTACCGCTCCGAGTCGGTGGTGCCACGGCAGGCGTCGACGACGTCGACGGGGAGCTCGGAGTCCAGCACGTTGATCGGGGCGATGTAGCCGTTGTGCGCGAGCGCGGTGCCACCAGAGACGAAGGGGTGCGTGTTGAGGCCGGTGACGTCCATACCGGTCGAGGCCCAGCGGAGGTGCATGAGGGTGGCGCGCGACGGCGCGAGAGCGCGGGCGGTGAAGTCCGGGTCCGCGTGGGCGGGGAGCACGGAGCGCTGGTAGCGCAGCGACGCGGACCCGCCCGCCGCGTCGACCCAGGCGGCCCCCCAGCCGTCGCGGTGGAAGCGGGACATGGCGGTCCAGGCGTCAAGGACCTTCTGGCCGACGACGTCCGCGACGCTGCGTGGCGTCGCACTGACGACGGCGAGCAGTCGGCACACGGGCCGCACCCCTTCCTCGAGCTCACGCCCGGTGGCGGCTCGGAGCGGGAGCCGGGCGGTACACCCTGACCGTATCCCTCCCCGCGACGGGCGCCCGTCACCGTCTCACGAGGCCGCTTACCCGCCGCTCGGGCGTCCAGCCAGGCCGACGGCGGAGGTCCGGCCCAGCGCCCGGCCCCACCGGCGAGCCCCGCTGGGCTCCCCACCACACCCTCCCGCGCGCCGGCGCGCCGCGTAGGGTGGGGCCATGAGGACGTTGAGGTTCGCAGGTCAGGAGGTGCCCGCCATCGGCCTGGGCACCTGGTACATGGGCGAGGGGCGTGCGACGCGCACCCAGGAGGTCGACGCGATCCGCGCCGGCCTCGACGCCGGGCTGAGGGTCGTCGACACCGCCGAGATGTACGGCGACGGCGCCGCCGAGGAGGTCGTCGGTGAGGCGCTGACGGGGCGTCGCGACGACGCCCTCCTCGTCAGCAAGGTGTACCCGCACCACGCCTCACGCGATGGCGTGCGCCGGGCCTGCGAGGACAGCCTGCGACGCCTGCGGACGGACCACCTGGACGTCTACCTCCTGCACTGGCGCGGACAGTACCCGCTGGCGGAGACGGTCGAGGGCTTCGAGGATCTCGTCGCCGACGGGCTCATCGCCTCGTGGGGCGTGTCCAACCTCGACCCGGAGGACATGAGCGAGCTGGCCGCCGTACCCGGCGGCAGCGCGTGCGTCACGGACCAGATCCTGTACAACCTCACCCGACGGGGCCCTGAGCTGGACCTCATGCCGATGCTGTCAACGGCGCAGGTCCCAGTCATGGCCTACTCGCCGCTGGAGCAGTCGCGGATCCTCGACGCCGCCGGCTCGGAGGTGCTCGAGGAGGTCGCGGGCCGGCACGGTGCGACGCCTGCTCAGGTGGCGCTCGCCTGGTGCGTGCGCGACGGCGACGTCCTGGCGATCCCGAAGTCCGCGAGCGCGAAGCGGGTCCGTGAGAACGCGGCCGCCGCGGACCTCGAGCTCACCGAGGCGGACCTGGTGGCGCTGGACGAGGCGTTCCCGGCCCCGGACGGTCCGGTCCCGCTGGAGATGCTCTGAGCGCGCTCAGCCAGACCGCCCCTCAGTGCGTGAGGGCGGCGTCGAGGGCGGGCCCGAGCCCCGGGTGACGGAAGGTGAAGCCGGAGTCCTCGAGCGCCGTGGGGCGCACGTCGGCGTCGGCCAGGAGCAGTCCCTCGGCCGGGCCACGACCCATCGTGGCGCGCAGGAGAGGCGCGGGCACGGGAAGCCAGTACGGCCGGTGGAGCCGGCCCGCGACCTCTCGACCGAGCTCGTCGAAGGTGGTTCGCGCGGGGGAGGTGAGGTTGACGGGGCCGGTGAGGCCAGCGTCAAGGACGTGGAGGATGGCGCGGACCTCGTCCTCACGGGTGATCCAGGGAATGACCTGGTCACCAGGGCCGAGCGGCCCGGCGAGGCCCGCGAGGGTGAGGGGGATGAGGGGGCGCAGGAGCGCGTCCTGGTCCAGCAGTGAGGCGGTGCGCAGGAGGCTGACGTCGGTGACGTCGTCGGCGCCGAGGGCCTCGCGCTCCCACGCCTCGCACAGCCCGGCGAGGAAGCCGGTCCCTGTCGGGTCGGTCTCGGTAAGCCGCTCCCCGGGACGGGAGCCGTAGTAGCCGACGGCGGAGGCGGACAGGAGTCGCGGGCGCTCGCCCTGCATCGCGTGCAGCGCCGTGACGACGGTGCGCACGGGGTCGCGCCGGGAGACCGCGAGGGTACGGCGGTAGGAGCGGGTCCAAGGGATCCTGGCGATGCTGGCGCCGTTGAGGACGATGACGGCGTCGGCCCCCTCGAGGACGGAGGGGTCGAGCTGACGCGCGGAGGGGTCCCAGGTGGCGGCGCCGGGACTGGACTCCCCTCCGGAGCCGCGGCGGACGAGGCGGACGACCTCGTCCCCGCGGTCCTTGAGGGCGGTGACGAGGGAGGATCCGATGAGGCCGCTGGCCCCGGCGATGATGACGCGTGACATGGTTCGAGGTTAGCGGTCGGGCGCGGCTCGCGCGCGCTGACGCCGTGCTCGCTCGGGGCGGGCATTCGCTGACCGGCAGTTGCGTGTCATGCTGCGGCTGACGCCGTGCTCGCTCGGGGCGGGCTCGTCCTCACGAGTGGTGACGGCCGGGCCGCGGGTGTCCACTGAGCGTCCGCGGCCACGTCGAGCGCCCGTTCCGTCACGGCGGCGCGAGGGGGCGCGGCCTCCCGTCGGCGGCAGTGGCTACCGTGACCCCATGCGCTTCTCCAGCCGCGTCGACGTCGGCACCACCAACCCGGTCAGCGCCGCGGAGGCGGCCGCCCGCACCGCAGGGCGTCGGCTCGTCAGGCTGAGCGACTCGAACCCGACGCGTCACGGCCTCGCGCCCCGTGTCCTGCCCAGTCCGTACGACCCGGACCCACGCGGCCCGCGACGGGCGAGGGAGCAGCTCGCATCCTTCCTCTCGGCGACGCAGGGCCGCGCCGTCGACGCCGACGACCTGTACCTGCTGAGCTCGACGTCGCAGGCCTACTCCTGGCTGCTCAAGCTGTTCTGCGACCCGGGCGACGCGGTTCTCTCCCCCACGCCCGGCTACCCGCTCATCGAGTCGATCGCGCGCCTCGAGGGCGTGACCGCGCTGACCTACCCGCTGCACCACTACGGGCGCTGGGACATGGACACCGCCGACGTGGAGGAACAGCTCGACGACGCCGCCGAGGACCGCGTGCGCGCGGTCATCGTCATCAACCCGAACAACCCCACCGGCTCCTACGTCACTGCGGACGACTACGCCCGGCTCGTCGGCATCTGCCGGAGCCGCGGCCTCCCGCTCATCGCCGACGAGGTGTTCTTCGACCACGAGCTCGCCGGCTGCCCGGACCGGGTCCGCGTGGCCGGCTGCGACGACGTCCTCACCTTCTCCCTGGACGGGCTGTCCAAGCGCCTCGCCGCCCCGCACGCGAAGCTCGCCTGGATCGAGATCTCCGGGCCGGCCGAGGAGGTGGCCGAGGCGAAGCGGCGCCTCGACGCCGTTGCCGACGCCTACCTGCCGCTCAGCGACCTCGTCTCCGAGCGGGTCCCGGAGCTGCTCGAGGGGGTGCCCGGTCAGACCGAGGCGGTGCGCGCGCGCTGCCTGGAGAACCTGGCCGTGCTGCGAGAGCTCGTGGCCGCTGAGCCGTCGGGGGCAATCAGCCTGCTGGAGCCGGAGGGCGGTTGGAGCGCGCTGCTGCGGTTCCCGGCCTTCGTCGACGAGGACGAGCTCGTCACCACGATGATCGCCGAGGACGGCGTCACCGTGCAGCCCGGCTACTTCTTCGACATGCCGCAGCCCGGCTACGTCTCCGTGTCGCTCCTGCTGGAGCCGGGTTTGTTTCGTGCCGCGGCGTCCGCCCTCATCGGGAAGATCGGGCGGGAGGTCGCTGAGGTCGGCTAGCACGCACAGGGCCACAGCGACCTCGACGACGGTGGGGAGAATGGCGCCATCCCGTTCGAGACCATCGAGTGGTTCCTGACGACCAACCTGGGAGGACAGCATGACTGACACGGTGCGCGACGACCTCGACCCCCTGTGGCCATCGGCGGTGATCCCGGGGCTCGACGCCCTCCTGGAGGCCCTCGACGCGGGCGAGACGATCCCAGGGGGCTCGCCGCACCATGAGGCCATGCACGCCGCCAGCCAGCAGGCGATGCGACTGGCGGCAGAGCTGAACGGGCGCTACCACTCGCCCGAAGAGGTCCGGGAGCTCATGAGCGCGATCACGGGGCAGCGCGTGCCGGATTCCCTCACCGTGTTCCCACCGTTCACGACCGACTTCGGCAGGAACATCAGGTTCGGCGAGCGGGTCTTCCTCAACAGCGGGTGTCGCTTCCAGGACCAGGGCGGGATCGAGATCGGCGACGACGTCCTCATCGGGCACAACGCCGTCATCACGACCCTCAACCACGACCTGGACCCGGCCCGACGGGCCGACATGATCCCGGCGCCTGTCCGGATCGGTCGCGGCGCGTGGCTCGGGTCGAACGTCACGATCCTGCCGGGTGTCACCGTGGGCGAGGGCGCCGTCATCGGCGCGGGATCCGTCGTCACGAAGGACGTCGCGCCCGACACCGTCGTGGCAGGCGTGCCCGCCAGGCACATCCGGGACATCTGGGCCTGACGCGGCCCGACCGCGAGCAGTCCCGCAACCCGTGCGGAGAGCAGCGATGATCATCGCCGGCAACGGTCACGACCTCCGGGTCGGCCGACTGACCGGAGTGGACGCCGACGAGCTCCGCAAGGTGCTCGGCGCGGGCGACGTGACGGCCACCCTGCGGTGGTGCTAGGCGCTGGACCCACTCCATCACTCCGCCTGCCTGACGACGGCGGGGCGGCGCCTTCCGTTGGAAGGTTCCATCCCGCCGTCGCGCAGAAGCGATCCACCCAGACGTTGAACCTGAACTCGACCGAGTTCAGGCCAGAACTAACATGTGCTCGCGAGAGCATAATTCACGCTGAATACCACCTGCCACCGTCGCAGCCACGACGTCGAAACCTACTGCTGCGCACGGTGCGTCCAACCTGCCAACCCACTGACAAACAAGGCTACCAAACCAGCAGCCAACAACTTCAGCAGCCATAGGAGGCTCGTCATCCACCACACCGTGGTGACCCACATCGTCGATTGTCCCGAACCAATCGGAGGGGCGATGACATCGAGAGCGTAGAGGAAGCCCCAAAAACCCGGCTTCCCGGAGGAACCATCTGTCGTGGCGAAGGTTGACGATCCCGCCGTTACGAGGAGGCCTGTCGCCAAGTAGATGAGCAGAATCCCCCACAAAGATCGAGTCGGACGGTAGCCGTGTCCGATAGTCACTCTCGAAATTCGACGCCATATCTGTCGAAACAGTCCCCCCCGCGAACGTAAGAAGCGGTCGTATGACTCGACCCGCAGATCCGTTGCCTCCTCCTCGTGGCCTTGAGCCTCCAACGCGCGAGCCGCTGTACGCCAGGGCGGAACGTTGAACCTGTCCCCCGAGACTCCTGCCGGCAACCATTTCATCAGCGCCTCGAACGCTTGCGGATGGTCACTATTGCCAAGCAGCGGAACTTCACGCCACATCGCGCTCCGAGCCGAGAACGCGTCTACAGTCCAGCGTCTCGTAAGCGTCACTGGAGCGGCGGCCCGAATCGCGTCTGCCGGCTCCGAGGCACCCTTGGGCAACTCGAATACAAACGTTCCAATCTCGGCATCCGTGAGGTCGAGCCCCCCAGGAACAGCCTCACGCGAAGGCAGATAGAAGCGTCCCGCCACACGCACACGACGCATATCGAGGTCTCTCAGAGCCATCAGACAAGGATCTTCACCACTGTTGGGGCATGGCACGAACCCCGCTGCCCGCGCTGCTCGAAACTCTCTCCGAGGGACCACGCGTCTAGCCCCGTTGAAGTTGCAGAGGAACCCCGAGAGTGTCAGATCGCGTTCGAAAATACTCCCCTCGAGGGTGAAGATCGCCGTGCCTGCGGCAACATCCTCCGTTGGCGTTGACAAGTCGCACCCGATCACTGCCGGCCCCGTGAAGGTGCTCTCACAAACCTGGACGAAGCCAACGTCCGACCAGCGCAGAAAGCAACCGGATTCGTCAGCGAAAGGACTAGCGACATGGCAGGAGTTAAAAGACAGCGACTCCGCCTTCAATTTTCCCCAGCCCATATAGGAGGAGATACTCATCTTATCGGCAGTGACACCTCCCGACACCGTGACACCAAACACATCGCAGCGACCATTGATCGTGGCGCCCTCCAGGTTAAGCGAGCCGCCCACAACCAAGTTCTCAATTGCCAACGACCCCTCCAAGTCTGAGCAGCGCAGGATCAGGTCGTCTGCCACGTCACAGCCAGTGAAGGTGACCCCCTCAAGCGTGGAGTACGAAGCGTCGACAGTGCCAGAAAAATGACAATCGACAAATTCGAGTGTAGGAAGCGATAAATGACGCAAGTCGAGGTCTCCGGTGACCTTCGTGTTCACCAAGCGCAATCCCGAGGAGGGGGCGGCCGGATCCTGAAGAGCTAACCGCAGCGCACTCGCTACAAGCTCCCGCTCTGCAGATGCAGTATTGCCTCGCATCAACTCAAGGACGTAGACCACCTGATCATGGGTATCCATGCACGACATGATAGGCCATTCGACGGCCCCAGAAGACGTCGCCTGTCACTAAACTACGCACGCGCGGTCTCCCACCATTGCGCCTCGTCCACACCAGCCACACCCATGGCGCGGAAAATTTCCAACTGCAGCAAAGCCAGGGCAGCAACATCAGCCGACGTGGAGCGGCGCCGCACGTGGTTCATGGCCCCAATCTAGGACAGGCTCCTGAGACACGACCTGGCGACCTGAGCCAAGCCCGAGTGCCAATACTCTCCCCACTCATTCAAGAGCGGAACTAGTTATTGAGCCTGAACTCGCCACGTTTGCAAACGTGGCCGCGATGAGCATCCGCTTGAGCATGGGGTCATCAGCCTCATCCACGGGACGGGGAACGCCCTCCCCTCAGCGCCGCCCTTGCAAGCCGCGGATGGCGCCAAACGCGTCAATCAACTGGCAGATGGCTTCGCCGCGGCCGATGTCAAGGGGCCCGCGATGGGCCTTCACACCCGCTTGCAGCAGCTCGGCGCGCTGGACATCAGGCTCGTTCGTGACGAAGTAGGCGACGACCGATCCACCCTGCGAATTCTGGGCGGGAATCGGCTGGATGGAAGCCGACCTCGAAGCCATCAACGTCAAGGTACACGTAGCCGACCTCCTCGACGATGGAGCCGCCCCTGAGAACGTGGTCGCGGTACCACGTGGGCGCGACCATCTGGTCGTCGACGAAGAACATGACCGCCCTCAGCGGCCGACCGTTATCATGACGCCAGCCGTGGGGGCGTGATCGCTCGCTTGCCATGCACAATCTCACTGATCCGAGGCGGCGGAACACCGATGAACACTGCGAGATTGTTCTGCGTGATGCCGACGCCCTCGATGAAGCCCTCCATGAGGACCTCACTCGGATGGATCGGCCCTCAGGGCTTGTCTCTCACCGCAGCGCCTCGACCAGGACTGGCAGGTGGTTCTCGACGACGTCGCGAATGACCTCGACGTCCACGCCGAAGTACTGGTGGACGAGGATGTTGCGGAAGCCCCGGATCTGGGACCACGGCACCTCTGGATGCGCCGCGGTCAGCTCGTTCGGCAGATGGTTCGCTGCCTCCCCGATGATCTGGAGGTTGCGCTCGAGCGCATCCTCCGCCATGGCGACGAGGACCTCCTCCGCTCGGTGCTCATCGAGGGTCCTCATGTATTCCTGGCACCGAGCCGACGCCTCGAGGATGTCGACGATGCGCTCATTGTCGGAGCGACTCACAGCGGGACCGCCTCAGTCAGCGCCGACGCCGAGACCGGTCGCTTGAGCAGCTGGACCGGGAAGATATCGACCGCCTCGGTGCCGAGGAGCACCCTGGCCTCTTCCATCAGGCCGGATGCCCGCATCAACAGGTTGCCGTCGGCAGGGTCCATATCGACCAGGATGTCGATGTCACTACCCGCTTGCGCGGTACCGCGGGCCACTGAGCCGAACAGCAGCGGGTTGGTCGCGTGGTACCTCGCCAGCAAGGCATCGAGCTCGCCACGGCGCGCATCGAGGAGCGCTCGCAGGGCGAGCGTCTCCGGAGTGGCCTGATGCGCGGTCATGATCCAACGATAACCGGCGGGATGGCGCCTTCCGTGGGAAGGTGCCGCCCCGCCGTCGTGCAGGAGCGCTGGGCTCAGACGTTGAACCGGAACTCCACCACGTCGCCGTCCTGCATGACGTAGTCCTTGCCCTCCATGCGCATCTTGCCGTGGGCGCGGGCCTTCGCGATCGAGCCGAGCTCCATGAGCTCGTCGTAGGAGATGATCTCAGCCTTGATGAAGCCGCGCTCGAAGTCGGTGTGGATGACACCGGCGGCCTGCGGGGCGGTCCAGCCCTTGTGGATCGTCCAGGCGCGCGACTCCTTCTCACCGGCGGTGAGGTAGGTCTGCAGCCCGAGCGTGTCGAAGCCGACGCGGGCGAGCTTGTCCAGGCCGGACTCCTCCTGGCCGTTCTCGTGCAGCATCTCAGCCGCCTCCTCGGGCTCGAGCTCGACGAGCTCGGACTCGAACTGGGCGTCGAGGAAGATCGCCTCGGCCGGAGCGACGAGCGCGCGCAGCTCGGCCTGCTTGGCCTCGTCGTTCATCCCGGCGTCGTCCATGTTGAAGACGTAGATGAAGGGCTTGGTCGTCATGAGCTGGAAGGACTTGAGGGCGTCGGCGTCGAGCCCCTCCTTCTCGGCGACGGCGGACAGCAGCGTGCCCTGCTCGAGGATCTCGAGCGCCTTCCTGGCGGTGTCGAGGACGGAGGCGTCGACCTTCTTGCCACGGACCTCCTTCTCGAGGCGCGGGACCGCCTTCTCGAGGGTCTGGATGTCGGCGAGGACGAGCTCGGTGGCGATGGTCTCGATGTCGCTCGCGGGCTCGATCTTCCCGTCGACGTGGACGACGTCGGGGTCGTCGAAGGCACGGGTCACCATGCAGATGGCATCGGCCTCGCGGATGTTCGCGAGGAACTGGTTGCCCAGGCCCTCGCCCTCGCTCGCGCCGCGGACGATGCCGGCGATGTCCACGAAGGAGACGGTCGCGGGGACGGTCTTGGCCGAGCTGAACATCTCGGTGAGGCGGTCCAGGCGCGGGTCCGGCAGCGGGACGATGCCGACGTTGGGTTCGATGGTGGCGAAGGGGTAGTTCGCCGCGAGCACGGTCGCGCGGGTGAGGGCGTTGAAGAGAGTGGACTTGCCGACGTTGGGCAGTCCGACGATTCCGATAGTGAGGGCCACGGCCGCGAGTCTAGCGACTGGCCCGACGGCGCCCCACCGGCCGGCCCGGTGACGACCGGTCCGGCCTCAAGCCGCGCACCGCCGACCGACTGACCGACCGCCGTGACGTTCGCGGTGCCGCCCGACGACCACCGCCAGGCTCAGAGGGACCCGAGGAGCCCGCTCCATGTCGTCGGCGCGCCGAGGACGTCGTGCGCGAAGAGCCCGATCATCACGGCGACGACGAGTGCGGTGCCGCCCACCAGGGCGACGCGCAGTCCCCAGCCGCGCAGTGCCTCGGCCGGAGCCGCGGCCGCGAGCCGGCGGGAGCGGACGTCGTGGAGCTCCTGCCCGCGGTTGCGGGCGGTGACGATGAGGAGGCCGATGCAGGCGCCGGCGGCCGCGGCGGCGAGGACGAGGACGGGCACGCCCTGCGGGGACCAGGCGCCGCTGCCGACGACGCTCAGTCGGGAGGCGAGCGGAGCGACGGCGGTGCCGTGGGAGCTGCGCCCGGCGCCGGCCAGGACCCCGGCCGAGCCGACCTCAGAGGCCGCGGCGGCGAGCCCCGCGCCGACGGCGAGGACACCGACGACGGGCAGCACGAGCACGAGGGCTCCGACGACGGCGCGCTCGGCGGCGTTGCGCCTCAGGTGCCCGAGAACGGCGCCACCCACGAGGATCGCCGCGATCGTCACGAGGATGACGAGAGGCAGGTGCTCGGCGGAGTCGGAGGAGAGGCGGAGGAGCTCGTTCACGTGGCCGATCATGCGTCCGAGCCACCCGCTTGCCACTCGACCGCGAGGGCGAGTCGAGCGTGACGCTCCCCTCCGCGAGGAGGAGGACAGGCTCCCCCTCGGGGTGGCCCGCCGGACGGGGCCGGGCCGCCCCGCAGCGCGCGGGACGGCCCGGTGTCACGGCTTCGCGCCCCGGACGGGGCGGGGCCGGCTCAGAGGGCCGGCTCAGGAGGCGGCGAGGACGCCCTCCCAGGTCGTGAGGTAGCCGGTGACGGCGTTGCCGGCGAGCCCCAGCGCGCAGGCGACGACGACGGCGACCCCGGCGACGAGCAGGGCCCGCGCGGCCCAGCCGCCCACGGCGCCGACCGGGCCGACGGGGCGTTGCTCCCCCGCGGCTATCGCGGCGAGCGCCCGACCTCGCCGTCGGGCGGCGAGGAGGAGGACGCCGCACGCCGCGGCGGCGAGGACGCCGGCGCCGGTGAGCACGCGGGCTCTGACGGGCGACCACGGTCCCGACGTGACGGCGCCGTCGTGGCGCTGGTCGTGGGGCGTGTCGGCGATGACGGCCAGGAGGGCGGCGTCCGCGGTCCGAGTGGCGGACGCGCTCGGGCCCGTGGCGGCCGAGGCTCCCTCGACGGCGCTCCAGACGGCGGGATCGGATCCCCACCAGGCGAGGACCGTGGGGAAGCGGGCGCTCCACAGGCTCCAGGCGTGGCCGCCGGTGACCGGGGTGTCGGTGGTGACCGTGTCGGGCTTGTGGACGACGGCGGCCATGGACCAGGCGGTCTGGGCCGACTTGAGCCCGTCGTCCTGGGCGCCAAGGGCGTAGAAGCGGGTGCCGAGCACGGAGTGGCTGGCGGCGAGGAGGTGGGAGAGCGTGTAGGCGTCGGCGACGGCGGCCCCCGAGGTGGCCAGACCTCCCTCGGTGGGACGGTCGTAGCTGGACATGACCGCGGCGGAGCCGAAGGTCTCGGGCTCGGCGATGGAGGTCCAGCCGGCGCAGTAGGCGCCCGCGGAGATGCCGAGGGCCATCCAGCCCTCGCGCTGGGTGGTGACGTTGGGGAAGGTGGCGCGCACCATCCGCGGGATCTCCTGGGCGACCCAGGTGCCGACGGCGGGGCGGCCGGCGATGTTGGCGCAGTCGTGGGCGTTGACGTCGACGTTGAGGGAGGGGATGACGATGATGCTCGGCGGGATCCGGTGCGCGTCGATCGCCGCCTGGAGGGCCGCGGGCGAGCCCAGCGCGCCGATCATCGAGTCGGGGGTGCCCCGGTAGCCGTGGAGGGCCTCGATGACGCCGTAGGTGCGTCCGTCGTCGGGACGGTAGCCCGAGGGGACGACGACCTTGACCGCGAGGCTGACGCCGCTGACGGGGCCCGTCCAGGTCGTGGAGAGGACGCCGTTGGAGCCCGTGGTGAAGGAGGCCTTCCAAGCCGTGGCGGGGACGGCGTCGAGCTGCTCGACGGTGGCGAGCGGCCGGACGTCCCCGACGAGGGCGGGTCCGTTCGACGTCGTGGTCGTGCTCGACGTCGTGCGGGGAGCGGAGGACGTCGTCCTGGCGGGAGCGGCGACGGTATCGGTCGACGTGGCGAGTGCGGTCGGCCGGTCACCGATGGTGGTGCGGGCGACCTGCTCGGTGGCCGCGGCCAGCTGTCGGGTGGCTCCGGAGACCCCGGTCCCGCCGGGGACCACGGCGGCGCCGGATCCGGCACCGCCCACGGTCGCCGTCCGCTCTGCGGAGTGGACGCCGACGAGGTCCCCCACCGTCTGGACGTACTGCCCCTGTCGGTTGATGAGCAGGCCGCCGACGGCCATGACTCCGGCGACCGGCAGCACGAGGACGAGGAGGAGGGACCTCTCATCCGGATCGGCACCTGGCGTGACGCGGAAAGGTCCGAGTGCCCGAGCCCTACTGGAAGGCTGCGCTGATGATGCCGCCGAGGTCGTCCCAGGAGGTCGCGAAGCCGGTGACTGAGTTGCCGACCAGCCCGATGGTGGCGGCGATCGCGGCTCCGACGAGGAGGACCGCGAGGCTGCGCAGCACCCAGGCGCCCGCGCCTCGTCCTCGCGGCCCCCAGCGCAGGAGCGCGATGGTGCCGAGGAGGCACAGGAGGACGCAGCCGGCGAGGGTGAGCGGGCCGCCGGGGTCGGTCGGGGTGACCTTCTGCGCGTCGGCCACGGTCTTGCTCGTGCGCTGCGAGAGGGGCGTGTCGATGATGGGAGTGATGCCGCTCGACGCGGCGGCCTGCGCGTCCTGGGCGGTGCTGAGCCCGGCGGCGCGGAAGACGGCCGGGTCGGAGCCCCACCAGCGGAGCATCGTGGGCAGGTGGCTCGACCACAGCTTCCAGGTGTGCCCGCCGGTGACGGGGGTGTCCGAGGTGACGACGTCGTCGGAGTTCTGGGCGGCCTGCATGCGCCAGGCGGTGAGGGCGGCCGCGTAGGGGTCGTCCTGGGAACCGAGGACGTAGTAGCGCAGTCCCGGGCGGCCTGTCCGCTGGCGCACCATCGTCGACAGCGTGTTGGCTGCGGCGACGGCGTCGCTGCCGTGGGCCATGCCGCCCTCGACGGGACGGTCATAGGAGGACATGACGCCGGCCGAGCCGTACTGGGCGTCATTGTTCATGGCGAGCCAGGCGGCGCAGTAGGCGCCCGAGGACAGCCCCATGAGGAGCCAGCCGCTGCGGTCGCGGGTCGTGTTGGGGAAGGTCTCGGCGACCATCCGCGGGATCTCCTGGGCGACCCAGGTGCCGACGGCGGGACGCCCCGAGATGTTGGCGCAGTCGTGCTGGCGGCCGTCGGGGTCGAGGGAGGGCATGACCATGATCGACGGTGGGATGAGACCGGCGCTGATGGCCTTGTTGAGGGCGTCCGCGGCGCCGAGCGCGGTGGAGAAGGAGCCAGGGTCGCCCGGGTAGCCGTGGAGGCCCTCGATGACGTCATAGGTGCGTCCGTCAGTGGGGCTGTAGCCCTGGGGGAGGATGACGCGGACGCTGAGGTCGAGGCCGCTGACGGGGCCGCGGAAGGTCGTCGTCAGCGACCCGTCGTCGAGGCGGGTGAAGCGCGCTCGCCAGCGCGAGGCCGGGACCGCGTCGAGCCGCGCGGGCGTGGCGAGGGGCTTCACGTCGCCGGTGACGCGCTTGCCCGAGGTGGCGGTGCTGACGAGGTCGGAGACTGTGGGGACGTAGTCGCCGGAGCGGTTGAGGGCGAGGCCCCCGGTCGCGAGCGCGAGGAGCGTCGGCACGAGGACGGCGACGACGGCGCCCGCTCCCCGGCGAAGGCGGTGGGGGCGTCCGGAAGCGTCCGCGCCCCGGGCGCGACGCAGGCGCGGGAGCAGCGCCCCGACGACGGTGCAGGCCAGGAGGGTCAGAACGGCCGCGGTGACGACGGCGCCCACGGTGGTGAGCGGGAGTGCGCCGATCTGCTTCATGCCGCTGAATCTGCCCCGGAGGGAGCCCACGGGGATCGTCCTGGAGGAGGAGCGAGTCCCCGATCCGTCTCCTCCAGGGGAGGGCAGCCGTATTCGTGTCGTGGGGGCGTGGGACGGTGGGGGCATGAGCACCACCGCCCTGCCCGTCCTGCTGCTCGTCCTCGGCATCGCCGTCGGCGCCGTCCTCGGCTACGCGCTGGCCGTCGCCCGGTCGGCGACGGCGCGGGCGGGGGGCCGTGATGAGGCCGCCTCGCTGCGTGCGGAGGCGGCGCAGTGGCGGGCACGCGCGGAGGAGCTCTCCGAGCGCACACAGCTCGCGGAGGAGCGGGCCGAGCGGGACGGCGCCGTCCTGCGCGCGCTGGCGCCCGTCCGCCAGCAGCTCGAGCAGGTCGGGGCGCGGGTGGAGAGCATGGAGCGCCAGCGCGCCGCCCAGCACGCGACGCTCTCCGAGCAGCTGAGAGCAGGGGCTCGCAGCGAGCAGGAGCTTCGACGTGCGACGGCCTCCCTCGAGGGCGCGCTGCGCTCGCGCTCGAGCCGGGGGCTGTGGGGTGAGGTCGAGCTCGCGCGGGTTCTCGAGGCTTCGGGGATGATGCGGCACATCGACTTCGTGGAGCAGCGCTCGGTGGCCTCGGTCGTGGGCCGGAGGGCCGGAGCCGGCTCGATCGACGACGGTGTCCGCTCCGGGACCGGGCGCTCGCGACCCGACGCCGTCATCCACCTGCCCGCCGGGGGCCACCTCGCGCTGGACGCGAAGGTGCCGCTGGACGCCTACCTCCGCGCCTGCGGCGTCGGCGAGGAGGAGCGCAGCGCCGGTGGCGCGGGCGCGACGGGTGCGAGGACCGGACACGACGCGGGGAACGTGGCGAGGACCGGGACAGACGAGGCGACCGGAGCAGAGCGCACGACGCAGGGAGCCCAGGGCGAGGACGGTGCGCCGGGAGCGCACGGCGGGGAGGCGTCGTCGGGAGCGACCGGAACAACGCGGCCGACGGAGGCGGAGCGCACGCGGCTCCTCGCTCAGCACGCGCGGGCGCTGCGCGGTCACATCGACGCCCTCGCGGACCGCCACTACGACCGCTCGCTCGGGGACTCCCCCGAGCTCGTCGTCCTGTTCGTGCCCGCGGAGCCGATCCTCTCGGCGGCGCTGGACGCGGACCCGACGCTCATGGAGCACGCCCTCGACCGCGGCGTGGCTCTCGCCTCCCCGGCCTCCTTGCTCGGCATCCTGCGCACCTGCGCCACGGCGTGGGCGCGCACGGCGGTCAACGAGGACGCGCGCGAGCTGCTCGACCTGGGCCGGACCCTCTACGAGCGTCTGGGGACCGTGGCCGGTCACCTCGACCAGCTGGGCAGTGCCCTGACTCGCTCGGTCACCGCCTACAACAGGGCGGTCGGCTCGGTGGAGTCGAGGCTGCTCGTGACGGCGAGGTCCTTCGAGGCGCTCGGGGACTCCCTCACCGAGCTCCACGAGGTGGATCCGGACGCGGCACAGGTCCGCCGTCTCACGGCCCCCGAGCTCACGGCTCACCCCCTGCGGTCGTAAAAATTCACCCGGGCCAATTCCCTCCGCCCCGATGGGTGAACTTTCGGGATATTCGGGGTTTTCCCAGGTTTCACGCCGATCGCCGCCGATCGGCGTCCTTCTCCCGAAAAACCCGCACGCGCCTCCCACCTCGCAGGGTGTACCCGCATCACGCATGTGGGTTCTCAGGCGTTCTACGGAGGCGCAAGGATCCCAAGCGCATCCAGGTTTTTTCGCGCCATTCCGCAGAAAAGTGCCGATTTCAGCGATCACTTGAGTTCCCGCGGTGCCCTCAATATATGGTTGCGCGCGTCCCCAGCCACTCGACACGAAGGTCTCTTTCATGGCACTCGACGAAGGCGTGATCGGCGCGCCGGTCTCGATGACCGCAACCGACTCCCGCAGCCGCTCCGGCGCCCGTCTCACCACGGAGTCCGCTCCGATCCTGACGCGTCTCGACGAGCTCGCGGGCGAGCAGGAGCGCCTCCAGGAGCAGCTCTCCTCCCTGCGCGACGAGCGCGACTCCCTCATCCTCCGGGGTCTCGCCCACGGCATCTCCTCCTCGGAGCTCGCCAACACCTCGCACCTCACCGGAGCCCGTGTCCGCGCCATCGCTGACGCCGCCGCCTCCTCCTCGGCCCGCGAGCGCGTCTCGCACGCCGTCGCCCGCCTCGTCGAGCACAAGCCGGCCCTGTGCACCACCTACGGCGCCCTGGCCACCGCCGTCGGGATCGGCTCCGCGAAGGGCGTCGCCTCCTCCCTCGCTACGAACCCGGACGTGTCCGCCCGTGAGGGTGCCCGCGTCCTCCTCCTGCGGTGGGCCTCCCCCACCATCGGTGGCTACGTCATCCCCACGAAGGAGCCTGCCTGGCAGACGCAGGGCGACGACACCGCCAGCCGCCTGGAGTGCCTCAAGGCCGAGGGCCTCGTCACCCAGACGCTCAGCCCCGACGGGCCGATCTGGTACGTGCCCTTCGACCGCGTGTGCGCTGACGCCAAGCGCCTCACGCAGATCATCGCCGGCTGACACCAGCCGCACCGCCCGCCGCCGGCCCCTGGTCGCGTCACCGGGCACATCGAGTCGGGACATCAACGCCCTCCGCAGCACCGCCCTGCGGAGGGCGTTGTCGCGGTCCCGGGCCGGGCGGGTGCCGCGCCGCGCGGGAAGCCTGAGGCCGCGATGGTCCGCGCCGAGCATCGGGGCGGGTCCGGACCGCCGCGCGTGGCACAGTGGGGCCGTGACGCAGCAGCCCCCCGCTCAGGGATCCCCCGCCCCCGGCCGTACCGACGCCCCCGGCAGCGTGAGGGCCGACGCCGAGCGCGGCAACCCCGCCACCCGCAAGGAGCCCGCCCGCCTCGCCCGGGACACGACGGCGGAGAACCCGTGGCCCCTCCGCCTGCTCTCCACGAAGATCGACGCCTACGTCGCCCGCATGACCGAGGTGTGGGTCGAGGCGCAGATCGTCCAGCTCAACCGTCGTGCCGGCATGTCCTTCCTGACGCTGCGGGACCCGGAGGCGGAGATGAGCCTGCGGGCCTCCCTGTACCGCCGCGACCTCGAGCGCTCCGAGCGGGCGATGGGCGCGCAGCTGAAGGAAGGCTCACGCGTCGTCGTCCACGGCCGGCCGACCTTCTGGACGAAGGGAGGCTCCCTCCAGTTGCAGCTCGACGACGTCCGCCCCGTCGGCGAGGGCGACCTCCTGGCCCGCATCGAGCAGCTGCGCCGGATCCTCGCCGCCGAGGGGCTGTTCGAGCCGGGGCGGAAGAAGCCGCTTCCCTTCCTGCCCACCAAGGTCGGCCTGGTGTGCGGACACGACGCGAAGGCCAAGGACGACGTCATCACCAACGCCCGACTGCGCTGGCCCGGGCTGCCCTTCGAGGTGCGCGAGGTCGCCGTCCAGGGTGTCCACGCGGTCCCCCAGATCACGCGAGCCATCCAGGAGCTCGACGCGGACCCGACCGTCGAGGTCATCGTCGTCGCCCGCGGGGGCGGCGGCGTCGAGGACCTCCTGCCGTTCTCCGACGAGGGCCTCGTGCGCGCCGCCGCTGCCGCCCGCACGCCCCTCGTCTCCGCCATCGGGCACGAGACCGACCGCCCGCTCCTCGACTACGTCGCCGACTACCGTGCCTCGACGCCGACGGACGCCGCGCGTCGGATCGTGCCGGACCTCGCCGAGGAGACGGTCGGGCTCGACCAGGCCCGCGAGCGCATCCGGGTGAGCCTGACGAAGAGGATCGAGGACGAGCAGCGGCGCCTGGACCAGGTGCGCGAGCGCCCCGTCATGACGGACCCGACCGTCATCGTGCGGGACAAGGTGGTCGAGCTGGACCAGGCCCGCTCCCGCATGCGCCGGGCCATGACGACGGCGATCGACCTGGCGGCCGCGGACCTGCGCGCCGAACGCGCCCGGCTCACGGCTCTGTCCCCGCAGGGGGTCCTCGACCGCGGCTACGCGATCCTGCGCAAGCCCGGCGGCGGCGTCATCCGCAGCGCGGACGACATCAAGAAGGGCGACCTCATCGAGGGCGTCCTCGCCTCCGGGCGCATGGTGGCGCAGGTCGTGGGCGCCACGAAGCCCGCTCCGTCTGAGAGCTGACCCGCCCGCCTCACGACACCCGCTCGCCGAGTCAGCCCGTTTGGCGCGAGTCCGCCCCAACAACGGGTGTTCTCGCGCCAAACGGGCTGACTCGCGCTCTGGTTCGGGGCCTAGCGCGCGGCCAGGCGCTCGCCGTAGGCGTCGTCCATAGTCCAGGCGCGCAGCCTCGCCCGCGTGAGCCCTGCGCCGTGAACGACGACGCGCTCGTCGGCCGGATCGGATCCGACGCGTGCGGACAGGGGCTGGCCGTTGACGAAGACCTCGAGGCTCGAACGGTCCAGGAGGATCCGGAGCTCGACGCCGCCGTCCTCACCCAGTGGCACGGGACCGCTCAGCTCGCGCGTCTCCTCACCCTCACAGGGTGAGCCCGGCTCGACCGAGCCGGTGCGGTCGAGGCTGAGCCAGCCGGTCCAGGCGTCCTGCCCGGCGTCACCGACCGGCGCGCGACGCGAGAGCATGAGTCTCGTCCTGCGTGACCCGTCCTCGGAGGCGAGGAGGTCGATGACGACCGGGTCGCCTCCAAGCTCGCCCGAGAGCACGACGTCAAGACTGCGGCCGCGCAGCTCGACCGCAGCGGCGGCCTCGCCGTCGAGGTCAGCGACCTGATCCCCGCGGAGCGTCTCGAACTCGGCGATCGGCGCGAAGCGGAGGGTGCCGTCGGCGGCGAGGGTGACGGTCCGGGGCACGTTCATCGAGCCTGCCCAGCCCGCCGCGATGCGCTGCTCCTGGGTCCCGTTGAGCTGCATCCAGCCGATGGTGACGCGGCGCCCGTCGGGCAGGGTCACGGACTGGGGAGCGTAGAAGTAGTTCTCGCCGAGGTCGCTGCACCCCTGCGCGGTGACCGTCATGCGGGTGCCGGTTCGCACGCCAGTCATCCACATCGAGCGCATGGTGTCGCCGTCGTGCCAGGCGGAGACGCACAGGACGTCGGCCGTGCCACCGTCACCGGGGACCGTGCTGAGCTCGGGGCACTCCCAGACGGTGCCGGTGGCGCTGACGTCGCCGTCGCCGACGGCGAGGGGTCCCTCGTAGGTCCAGGTGCGCAGGTCCTCGCTGGAGAAGCACAGGGCGGCTCCGCCCTGTGCGCCGTCGGCCCCGGCGCCGGGGATCCCGGATCCCATGACCTGGTACCAGCGTCCGTCCTCGCGCCACACGGAGTGGTCGCGCATCTCGGGCAGGTCCTGCCCGACGCTCACGTGGGCGACGTCGACGACGGGGTTGGCGCCGTCCTTGACCCAGCGCGTGAGCAGCGGATCCTCGTCGGGTGGGACCGCGGGCACGGCCAGGCAGCCCACCTGGGTCGGGCCGCCCATGTTCCCCGAGTAGACCATCGTCGGGGTGGTCGGACCGTCCGGGTCGGTGGGATCCGTGGGACCGTCGACGATGACACCGGACCAGCAGCCCAGGGCGTCGGGGCCCTCCGGGCCGGGCTCGAGGGCGATCGGAAGGTCGGTCCAGCGGACGAGGTCCGCCGAGTACTGGTGGCCCCACTGGATGAGGTCGTGGACCGGCGCGTGGGAGTTGTGCTGGTAGAAGAGGTGCACGAGCGGCTCACCGTCGGGGCCCGGCTGGACGGTGAGGCCGTTGGGGTCGTTGAGCCATCCCCACGGCGGTGTGACGTGCCAGCGGGGACGGGCCGGGTCGGCGTCCGCGCGGCCGCGCTGGAGAGCCTCGGGGACCTCGACGCGGCGGCCGGGGGTGCTCGGGGTGAGGGGACACCCCGCCTCCGCCTGGCTGGGGCTGCTCGTCATCGTGTGGATCCTCCGTGGGCTCCGGTCGGGGCACTCGCCCTCTCGGGCTCGGGCAACCCTACGTCGACTCCCGAGGCCCCGAAGACGCGGCCGTCTGTCCCGAACGCCGGGGCGCCGCGCGTGCGACAATCGGGCGCATGAGCCTCACCCCGGACGAGTCCGAGCCCACCACCGCACCGGACGCCAACGCCGACGTCGCCACGCTGTCGTACGAGCAGGCCCGGGAGGAGCTCGTCGGGGTGGTCCAGCGCCTCGAGGCCGGCCAGGTCCCGCTCGAGGAGTCCCTCACCCTGTGGGAGCGCGGCGAGGCCCTCGCCGCACGCTGCCAGCACTGGCTCGATGACGCCCGGGCGCGGCTGGCAGCCGTCGCCGAGCACGACGACGCCGAGTCCTGACCCGCCTCCCCTCCCGCCAGCACGAAGGAGCTGCACCATGACCGCACCCGGACGCGAGGGCACGGCCCTCGTCATCGGCGAGGCGCTCGTCGACGTCGTCATCCGCCGCGACGAGGACCCCGTGGACATCCCCGGAGGCTCACCCGCCAACGTCGCCCTGGGGCTCGCCCGCCTCGGCCGCGACGCCGAGCTCGACTGCTGGATCGCCGACGACGACCGCGGCCACGCGATCCGCGAGCACCTCGACGCCTCGGGCGTCCGCCTCACGCCGGGCTCCGAGGGCGCCGAGCGCACCTCGACGGCGCAGGCGACGATCGGCGCCGACCGTGCCGCCACCTACTTCTTCGACCTGGACTGGAACCCGCCGTACCCGCGTCGCGAGGAGGGCACCACCCCGCCCGTCCTCGTGCACACGGGCTCCATCGCCGCGATCCTCGAGCCGGGCGCGCAGACGGTCGCGAAGGTCCTCGACGACTTCCGCGCCACCTCGACGATCTGCTACGACCCGAACGCCCGCCCGCAGCTCATGGGCGAGCCCGCCGACGCCCGCGCGAAGGTCGAGTCCCTCATCGCGCGCGCCGACCTCGTCAAGTGCTCGGACGAGGACATCGCCTGGCTCTACAGCCGGGAGGACCTCACGACGGAGGATCTTGAGGCGATCCTCGGCGACTGGCTGGACAAGGGCCCGGCCGTCGTCGTCGTGACGCGGGGGAAGGAGGGTGCCCTGGCGCTCACCTCCTCGGGCGTTCGCATGCGCGTGCCGGCGGACCCGAGCGTCGTCGTGGCCGACACAGTCGGCGCGGGCGACTCCTTCATGGGCGGCCTCGAGGACGCGCTGTGGACCGAGGACCTCGTCGGGGCGGACCGCCGCGAGGCGCTGCACGCCATCGACCCGGAGACCCTCGAGCGCGTCGTGCGCCACGCGGCGGCGATCGCGGACATCACGGTCTCGCGCGCCGGCGCGAACCCGCCCACGCGCGCCGAGCTCACCGGCTCCCTCGAGCGGGACTGAGCGCGCGCGGGCTCACGCTGCCCCCCCACCACAACCGATGGCGGCTCCCGGACACCCCGGGAGCCGCCGTCGGCGTCGTAGCAGGCTGACCGCCCCGGCCCGAGCCCCGGCCGCGCACGACCCGCGTCAGTACAGCGGCACCTCGTCGAGCATCCGGGGACGAGCTCGGCGATCTCGCTGCGCTCGGTGCGCACGAGGTCGACGTGCGCGAAGAGGGGGTTGCCGCGCAGGGACTCGATGACGCTCGCGATCCCGTCCCAGCGGCCCACCCGCAGGTTGTCTCGCTGGGCGATCCGGTCGAGGCGGTCGATCGGCACCACGGAGGACAGCGTGTCGAAGACGGCGTCGGCCCAGGGCTGCATCTTCTCCCCCGTGTCCCCGGGCAGGAAGCCGAGGGTCTGACCGCCGACGGCGTAGAGCGGACGGAAGACCATGACCTTGCGGTGCTCGCGGCGGTTGACGACGGCGTCGAAGACGGCCGCGAGGGCGGACTCGCCGGTTCCGGCCCGGCCGCCGAGGGACACGATGCCGACGTCGGGGTTGAGGAGATGGTCGATGGCGACGCGCTGCTCGGCGGAGCGGCCGTGCACGCCGAAGACCTCCCGGTCGGGGCGGACGATCCGGATCTCGTCGCCGACGACGGTGGCCAGCGCCGAGGCCCGCGGCGAGGAGACGGTGAGGCCGGTGTGGTCGAGCTCGGCGGCGAGGCGGTCGGCGTCGCCGGGCTCGAGGCGGTCGAGCGGGAGGGCGCCGTCGGACCACAGGGCGTCGAGCTCCTCGGCGCCGACCGACAGGCTCGACATGCCGGTGTAGCCGGATTCGGGGGCGAGGTGGGCACGGTACTCGTCGGCGGTCAGCCCCACGGAGGAGGCCTTGATGCGCATGGGCATGTCCTTGGAGACGACGGTGACGTCCGCGCCGGCGTTGGCGAGCCCGACGGCGACGGCGAGGATCCGGGTGTCGTTGTCCCCCAGGCGCATGCCGGCGGGCAGGACGCGGTCGTCCGTGCCGTTGAGCTCGACCCGCAGGGTGCCGCCCTCGTCGTTGAGCGGGACGGGGCGGTCGAGGCGTCCGTGCCGCTCGCGCAGCCCGTCGAGGAGCCGCAGGGCGGTGCGCGCGAAGTAGCCGAGCTCGGGGTCGTGGCGCTTGGACTCGAGCTCGGTGATGACGACGACGGGCAGCACGACGGCGTGCTCGTCGAAGCGCAGGATCGCGCGGGGGTCGGACAGGAGGACGGAGGTGTCCAGGACGTAGGTGCGCAAGGAGCCGCTCTTCCGGTGTTCCACGGCGGGAGCCCCGGCGGCGTCCCGCCTCGTGCTCCTCACGCTAGGAGGGCGGGTGCGCGGGCAGGGTCTGGGCGCGGCGAAGGTCGGGCGAACGGCCGGTGACGATCCGGGCGCGCGGCGGGGCCGGGTGCGGCCGTCCTCAGCGCCCGAGGCGCCGCTCGCGGTGCGCGTAGTCGCGCAGGGCGCGCAGGAAGTCGATTCGCCGGAAGTCCGGCCAGTAGACCTCGCAGAAGTAGTACTCGGAGTGGACGGACTGCCACAGGAGGAAGCCCGAGAGGCGCTGCTCGCCGGAGGTGCGGATGACGAGCTCGGGGTCCGGCTGGCCCTTGGTGTAGAGGTGCGCCGTGATGTCCTCCTCGGAGAGGGACTCGGCCACCTCCTCGAGGGTGTCCCCGGCTGCGGCGCGCTCGCGGAGGATCTCGCGGATCGCGTCGGCGATCTCCTGGCGGCCGCCGTATCCGACGGCGACGTTGACCTGCATGCGCTCGTCGGGCTCCGGGGCGGCCTCGTTGGCGACCTCGACGGCGGCGCACAACCGCCCGGCGACGGGCTCGGGGAGGAGGTCGACGGCCCCGACGAGCCGCAGCCGCCACAGCTTCCCGGTGGCGAGCTCCTCGACGGCGTGGGCGATGATGTCGAGCAGGGGCGAGAGCTCGGCGGGGTCGCGGTTGAGGTTGTCGGTGGAGAGCATCCAGAGGGTGACGACCTTGACGCCGGCGCCGTCGGCCCATCCGAGGAACTCGGCGATCTTGTCGGCGCCGCGCTTGTGGCCCTGGGCCGTGCCGAAGCCCATGGCCTTGGCCCAGCGGCGGTTACCGTCGAGGATGACGCCGACGTGGGCGGGGGTGCGGTCGTTGTCCGTCTGGGCGATGAGCCGGCGCTCGTAGAGCTCGTAGACGAGGTTGTCGCCTGCCATGACTCTCCTCGGGTCCGGTGGTCGGCGCGCGGCGCCTCACGGGCCGCGTCGGACTGCTGGGACAACCGTAGCGCGGGCCTGTTGCTCGCAGGGCGCCAGGAGGAGACTCTCAGTACGTGGGGGTGACGCTGAACTTACGGTCGCGTAACCTACGGAATCGTAACCTTCGGGTCGCACTTTGGCACCCACCGCAGGAGAAGCACCGTGAGCCCACACACAGCAACGCGCGGCCGAGGCACCCGCCTCGCCGAGGACGTCCGCGACGCCGCCTCCGAGGCGACGTCCCGGGCGGCCAGCTCAGTCGGCTCTGCCGCCGACTCCGTCGCGAGCGCCGCCGCCGACGCCGCCGCAGCCGTCCTCGCCTCCAAGCCGCGCCTGCGCGGATGGATCCACGCCTGCACCGCCCCCCTGGCGCTGGCAGCCTGCATCGTCCTCACCGCCCTCGCCCCGGGAGCCGCGCTCACGTGGGCCTGCGCCGCCTACCTGGTCTGCTCGCTCGTCCTCTTCGCGAACTCCGGCGTCTACCACCTGTCGAACGGGCACTTCCCGAGCCGGGTCACGACCGTCCTCCAGCGCTTCGACCACGCGAACATCTACCTGCTCATCGCCGGCACCTACACGCCGCTCAGCGTGGCCCTCCTGACCCCGGGCACGGCGCGGCTCGTCCTCGCCATCGTCTGGGGTGGCGCGCTCGCCGGCATCGTCACGACCCTCGTGTGGCGGACGGTTCCCCGCTGGTTCGCGACCCTCCTCTACGTCCTCCTCGGCTGGGTGGCGACCTGGTTCCTGCCCTCTTTCTGGCGGGCCGGCGGTGCCGCCGTCGTCTGGCTCATCCTGGCCGGAGGGATCGTCTACACGCTCGGCGGAGCCGTCTACGCGCGGCGCTGGCCCAACCCGGCACCACGCTGGTTCGGCTTCCACGAGATCTTCCACGTCTGCACCGTGCTGGCCTGGGCCTGCCAGTGCGTCGCCTGCTTCATCGCCGTCCTGGGCTGAGCGCGAACCAGCCGCGAAGCGCCGCGCGGGGCGGCTTCCCCGGGCTAGCCTGCCTCCAACCGCTCGACGACGGCGACGCCGCCGTCGCTCCCCGTCCCCCAGGAGGACCCCATGGGCAGGAACAAGAAGAAGAACGACGCCGCCGAGGCCGCCGTGAACGCGGACCTGTGGAGCCAGGACCCGCGCGAGGCCCTGCGCGTCGGCCCCGACTTCCACCTCGCCTCGCTCGACCGGGCCTCGACGCCCGGCTGGGAGGGCGACGAGGACGACGCCGTCACCTACCAGGCCGCGATCGCGCCGCTGCTCGCCACCTTCCAGGAGCGCCTCTTCGCCGCGTCCAAGGAGGGCTCCACCAAACGCGTCCTCATCGTCGCCCAGGGCCTCGACACGGCCGGCAAGGGCGGGATCGCGCGTCACGTCATCGGGCTCGTGGACCCGCAGGGCGTGGAGCTCACCGCCTTCAAGGCGCCCACCGAGGAGGAGAAGGAGCACGACTTCCTCTGGCGCATCCGCAAGGCCGTTCCCGACGCCGGCTACATCGGCTACTTCGACCGGTCGCACTATGAGGACATCCTCGTCCCCGGGGCCAACGGCCAGCTCGACGACGCCGCCTTCGACGAGCGCGTCGAGCAGATCCGCGCCTTCGAGCACGAGCTCGTCGAGTCGGGCACCGCGATCATCAAGATCGCCCTCATGGTCTCCTACGAGGAGCAGGGGCTGCGGCTGCTGGAGCGCGTCGACCGCCCGGACAAGCACTGGAAGTACTCGACGAACGACATGTCCGTGCGCGGCCAGTGGTTCGACTACCAGGCGATCTACCAGCGCATGCTCACCGCGACCTCCTTCGACGAGGCCCCGTGGCACGTCATCCCGGCGGACAACAAGTGGTACTCCCGGGTCGCCGTGACGGAGATGCTGCTGCGCACCCTCGCGGACCTGGACATCCCGTGGCCTGAGGGCACCTTCGACGTCGAGGCCGAGCGCGAGCGCGTGCGCGCCACGATCTCGGAGGAGGCGCTCGCCGGCTACGACAAGAAGCTGAGCGACAAGCTCGCCAAGGTCTCCGGCCGCATCGCCGCCGTCGACGAGGCCGCGAAGGAGATCCAGGCCGACGGCGAGGACGACGCCCCGGGCTCCGCCGGCAGCCTCACCAAGGCGCCCGCGGGAGCCAAGGACAAGAAGACGACGAAGCCCAGAATCAAGAAGACCAAGGGCTCGAAGACCGTCAAGAGCACCCGGAGCACCAAGAGCGCCAGGAGCTCGACCACGAGGTTCGGCAGCACCAGCCCGCGCACGTCGGGCAGGAAGGCCTCGAAGTAGCACCGGGCGGTACACTCGCCCACCTGACACGGGCCGAGGCGCGTGCGACGCCGTCGGCGTCGGCGCCCCGCCCACCCGGCGGTCGGCCCCGGCGCCGACCGCCGCCCCACGCAGAAACCAAGGAGGAACCCATGGCCGATGAGACCACGGAGAACACCGACCAGCAGGGCACCTGGCTGACCCAGGAGGCCTTCGACCGCCTCACCGAGGAGCTCAAGCGCCGCCAGGAGGAGGACCGCAAGGAGATCGCGCAGCGCGTCGAGGCGGCCCGTCAGGAGGGCGACCTCCGCGAGAATGCCGGCTACCACGCCGCCCGCGAGGAGGCCGCCCTCAACGAGGCCCGCATCATCCAGCTGACCGACATGCTCGAGAACGCGCAGATCGGCGAGGTCGCGGACGACGGGCGCGTCTCCGCGGGAATGGTCGTCACCGCGAAGGTGGCCGGCAAGGAGCAGAAGTTCGCGCTCGGCGGCCAGGAGATCACCGCGGACGTCCCCGAGGGCGTCAAGGTCTTCTCCCCGGACGCCCCGCTCGGCAAGGCCCTCATGGGCCACAAGGCCGGCGAGACCGTCTCCTACGAGGCCCCGAACGGCAAGGAGATTAAGGCCGAGATCGTGGACGTCACCAAGCTCTGACGCCCACTGAGACCGTCGGCGGCGGCCGGTCCCTCACTGCGAGGGACCGGCCGCCGTCCTCGTTCGAGACGCTTCAAACACCGCACGAGCGCCGCGGGGGGGGGCGCCCGCGCGGGGCGTCACGGCAGCCCCAGCCCGAGCGTCGTGACACGCACGGAGGCCCGGCCCCCTGGGGGCCGGGCCTCCGGTATGGGCGGCTGCCTCAGGGACCGGTCACCGAGTCCTTAGCGGCTCATGCCTCGTCAGCACGACGGCGCCGGCTCACGAGGAACCACCCGAGTGCGAGAAGGCCACCGACGACGACGACCCCTCCGAGCACGTTCGCACCGGTGTGGGCGAGACCGTGACTCGGGCTGGTGGGCTCGTGCGGCGCCACAGGCACCGTGGGGTGCGACGGTTCCGTCCGGTTCGACGGCACCGTCGGGTTCACGGCGGGCTGCGAGGGGCTCTCGCTCGGCGCGGGCGAAGGGGACTCGCTCGACGCGGGCGAGGGGGACTCGCTCGACGCGGGCGAGGGGGACTCGCTCGACGCGGGCGAGGGGGACTCGCTCGGCGCGGGCGAGGGGGACTCGCTCGGCGCGGGCGACGGAGCCGGGGTCTTCACGGTCACGCAGGCGTCGTTGTTGGCGATCAGGTCACCATCAGAGGCATTGTCCGCCCCCATGACCACCTGGTTGTACAGACCCTTGGTCTTGTCACCAGTGCCGTCAGCACCACCGGTGGTGTCACACGTGCCCACGGCGTTCCAACCAGCGTCAGAGTTGGCCGAGGCCGCCGCACGATCCACCGTGAACGTCACCGGAACCGTGTACGACTTCGACGCACCCGCCGCCAGCTCCTCACCCGGAATCGTGGCAGTCGGGGTCGCAGCGTTCTTCACCGCGAAACCAGCCGGCAGAGCATCCGAGATGTTGTCAGTCAGGTCCTCGAACGCGCCCGCAACACTGCTCGTGTTCGTCACCGTCACCTTGTAGTCGACCGTGAACTCGTCCGAACCATCAGCAAGCTCAACAGCCGAGCCCTGACCATCAGCCAGACCCTTCTCAACCTTGAAGGTCGGGACCGGGGCCTTGACGGTGACGCAGGCGTCGTTGTTCGCGATGCCGTCACCGTCGGTGGCGTTGTCAGCGCCCATGATGACCTGGTTGTACAGGCCCTTGGTCTTGTCACCGGTGCCGTCGGCACCACTGGTGGTGTCACAGGTGCCGGCGGCGGTCCAGCCGGCGTTGCCGTTGGCGCCAGCGGCGGCGGGGTCGACGTGACCGACGACGGTCACCACGTAGGACTTGGACTCACCCGCGGCCAGGTTCTCACCCGGGATCGTCGAGGGAGACACCGAGTCAACGCTGAAACCAGCCGGCAGGGAGTCGGACATGTGGTCCGTCAGGTCCTCGAAGGTGCCCGCGACGGTGCCCGTGTTGGTCACCGTCACCTTGTAGGTCACCTTGAACGCGTTGTCCGCACCAATGGTGATCTGCGAGGGCTGGTCCGTGGTCAGACCCTTCTCCACCTTGAAGGAGGCCTTGGGCTTGTCCACCGTGACGCACGCGTCGTTGTTGGCGATCAGGTCACCATCAGAGGCATTGTCCGCCCCCATGACCACCTGGTTGTACAGACCCTTGGTCTTGTCACCAGTGCCGTCAGCACCACCGGTGGTGTCACACGTGCCCACGGCGTTCCAACCAGCGTCAGAGTTGGCCGAGGCCGCCGCACGATCCACCGTGAACGTCACCGGAACCGTGTACGACTTCGACGCACCCGCCGCCAGCTCCTCACCCGGAATCGTGGCAGTCGGGGTCGCAGCGTTCTTCACCGCGAAACCAGCCGGCAGAGCATCCGAGATGTTGTCAGTCAGGTCCTCGAACGCGCCCGCAACACTGCTCGTGTTCGTCACCGTCACCTTGTAGTCGACCGTGAACTCGTCCGAACCATCAGCAAG
>NZ_JACWNA010000026.1 GCF_015355765.1 Actinomyces haliotis | reverse complement strand
GCGGTCATCGTGATGACTCCGTTCGAGAGTGCTGTGAGAAGTTCACTCGAAGGATCACACGGTGGCCGCGTCCTTGTCCGGGACGATCACAGGGCCACCGCGCTACACCACTATCGGGGACTCAACTGCGGCGCAGCACCGCGATGGCGGTCTGGCTGCGTTCGTCGGAGTGCATCTCGACATACGCGAAGCGGGATTGGTCATCGATCACGGTGTGCAGGAAGCCCACCCCGAGCCGGGGCTGGTATCGGGCATCACGGGTTCCTTCTCGGTCCGAAGTCGCCGCGCGGTGCTTCATGCCCTGCTGACGTGAAGCGCCCTGGGTTTGTTTCCGAGGTCAGGACGCAACGGGCGCTGAGTCCTGGTGGTGAGTGTAGGCGGCCTCGACCTCCGCGGGGGTGCGGTAGCCGAGGGCTTCGTGGAGACGCTGCGTGTTCCACCAGTGCACCCATCCCATGGGACTGCCGCACCGATAGGTGACAGGTGGGGTCTTATGCCGGGAGGGTCACGGCGGGCTTCATCATGGTCTCGTACTCGATGGGGGTCAACCGCCCGAGACGGGCTTGTCGACGGCGCCGGTGATAGGTGCGCTCGGTCCAGGTGACGATCGCGATCCGTAGCTCATCCCGGGTCGTCCAGGACCGCCTGTCGAGGACGTTCTTCTGCAGCAGGGCGAAGAAGCTCTCCATGGCGGCGTTGTCCCCGGCCGCACCCACTTTGCCCATCGAGCCGACCAAGCCGTGCCGGTTGAGGGCATGGACGAATTTCCGGGATCGAAATTGCGACCCGCGGTCCGAATGAACGATGCAACCGGCCACATCCCCGCGCCGAGCAACGGCGTTCTGCAGTGCCTGGACGGCCAGCCGGGCTTTCATTCGCGAGTCGATGGAGTAGCCGACGATCCGCCCGGAGAAGACGTCTTTGATCGCGCACATGTAGAGCTTGCCCTCGGCGGTCCTGTGCTCGGTGACGTCGGTCAACCACAGCTGGTTTGAACCGCCAGCAGTGAAGTCCCGCTCCACCAGGTCATCGTGCACCGGCGGACCCGGCTTCTTCCCGTTCTTGCCGCGCTTCTTCCCGAACACCGACCACCAGCCGTTGTCCCGGCAGATCCGCCACGCGCTGCGCTCACACATCACCTCGCCGGCTTCCTTGGCCTCATCGACCAGGAAGCGGTAGCCGAACTCCGGATCGTCCTGATGGGCGTCGAACAACGCGTTCGCCCGGTACGCCTCGGCCAGCTCGGCGTCGGTGACAGGGTCCGCCAGCCAGCGGTAGTAGGGCTGGCGGGAGAGCTTGAGCACCCGGCACGTCACCGCGACGGGGATCCCGACGGCGGCGAGCTCCTTCATGAGCGGGTAGAGCCTTTTCCCGGCAGGTTCGCCTGGGACAGGTAGGCCGCCGCCCGTCGTAGGACCTCGTTCTCCTGCTCGAGCAGGCGGATCCGCTTCTTCAGCTCACGGTTCTCGGCCGACTCGGCTTTGGTTGTCCCAGGCTTCGCGCCGTCCTCGACGTCGGCCTGGCGCATCCACTTCGACAGGGTCATCTCATGGATGCCAAAGTCCTTGGCGATCTGCGCGAGCGTCACACCCTCTTCGCGGCTGCGGGCCACGCGCACGACGTCGTCACGGAACTCTTGGGGATAGGGAGCAGGCACAGCAACATCCTTCCAGGCCGCCCTGCGGGCAAGCCAGATCAGGTGTCACCTATTCGTGCGGCAGTCCCGAGGGGCAAGGCCCTCACGATCCTGGGCGTCGACGAGCACGTGTGGCACCACGTCAGTACCAGGCCCACCGAACAGAGCGGGCGGAACTCGAAGGAACTCACCGGGACGCCGGCTGATGGTCGACGTCACCCCACCACCACATTCGCCTGCACCTGGTCCCGGGACATCCGGTGAGGCGTACACCGACTGGTTGGACCAGCGTGGCGGGGCCTTCCGTGACGGCGTGCCGAGCAATGACCCGTCGCACCGGACCCGGAACATCCTGCGAGGACGGCCCGTTCTAGCTTTCTTTCCGCTGCACTGATCTGACGACGTACAGGAAGATCTCAAGAATGAGGCAGACAACCCAAGCGAGGAACAGCTCCAACGACACAACCATCAACCGCACCTGCAAGTCGTGGATCTCGCCACGCGGCAGCGCCTCATTCGCTGATGGTGTGGGGTCGTGCACCAGTGCTGTGGCCAAGAAGACGACCAGGCTCGCGATGGGTGTTCCGATCAGAAGGACCCAGCCGATCTTGCCGATGCCGTACGGCCTCCGCCAGCTGTCCACGGCGTGCGCCATCCACAGGCAGAAGACCAGAACCGGCGCGATCAACATCCACTCGCTCACCAATTTGGCCCCTCCTCACGCAATGAACTTATCGTACAGGACATCCACGAACGCTTTGGCAACCCCGTCAAACAGTTGCGGGTGCAAATCACGAGCCGCTCCGATAGGTACGTCGAGTGCCCCGATATTCTTCTGCCACAACAGTGCACGAGCTGTTGAAAAGGGAACGTCAGACGTCTGAGTGAATACTGCCTGGGACGCGGCCAGCATCGTGGCGCGGCTACCGAACCGTCCGGTTGCGAACGCTTGATACTTCGCCGACGAGGCCGCCGCCGAAGCGTACCTCGCCTTCAGAAGGTCAGAGATCTTGCTCGCCCCTGATGCCGGCTCTTCGCGATCCGGGGTGTAGCGGGGGGTTGAGTCTGGCTGGCGTGTCGGGGTGGGTGTGAGGGTCGGGGGCTTCCGATGATGGGAGTTCCTACGCTGCCCATCTGAAAGACCCCGACGTGTCCCACGCTACCTTTGCTGCCCCCGATCTGACCACGTTCGCCCGCCTGGATGACCTCGGCCTCGTGGTGGTGGGCCAGAGAGTCCTCCCGGATCGCTGCGAGGTGGCCTGCCGGGTGGTGGACGATGACCGGTGGTGTCGCGAGTGTGGGTGCGAAGGGATCCCCCGCGACACCGTGGTCCGTCGCCTCGCCCACGAGCCCTCGGGCTGGAGACCGGTGACACTGGTGGTGCGAGTGCGTCGCTACCGCTGTTCGGGGTGTGGGCGTGTGTGGAGGCAGGACACCACTGGGGCGGCCCAGCCGCGCTCGAAACTGTCCCGGGGCGGACTGCGTTGGGCCCTGGAAGGCATCGTCGTCCAACACCTCACCGTCGCCCGGGTCGCTGAGGGTCTGGGCGTGTCCTGGGACTGCGCCAACACCTCCGTCCTGGAGGAGGGACGCAGGGTCCTCATCAACGATGAGCATCGCTTCGAGGGTGTGACCACGATCGGGGTGGACGAGCACGTGTGGCGGCACACGCGCAGGGGCGACAAGTTCGTCACCGTGATCATCGACCTCACCCCGCTGCGCGAGGGAAGGGGTCCTGCCAGGTTGTTGGACATGGTGGAGGGCCGCTCCAAAAAGGCCTTCAAGGAGTGGCTCAGCCAGCAAGACCCTGCGTGGCGCGACCGGATTGAGGTGGTCGCCATGGACGGCTTCACCGGGTTCAAGACCGCAGCGAAGGAAGAACTCCCCGACGCGGTGGAGGTCATGGATCCCTTCCACGTCGTCCAGCTCGCCGGCGATGCCCTGGACCACTGCCGCCAGCGCGTCCAGCAAGACACCACCGGACATCGAGGCCGGTCCGGGGATCCCCTGTACGGGGTGCGCAAGACCCTGCACACCGGGATGGATCTCCTCACAGACAAGCAACCGCACCCGCCTGGAGGGCGTCTTCGCCCAGGACGCTCACGTCGGGATGGAAGCCACCTGGGGCATCTACCAGAAGATCGTGGCCGCCTACCGCGATCCCGACCCCAAGGCCGGGCGAGCCCAGCTGGCCCACGTCATCGAGGTCATCAGCCGCGGCGTTCCCGCCGCCCTCGCTGAGATCATCACCCTGGGGCGCACCCTCAAGCGGCGCGCCACAGACGTCCTGGCCTACTTCGAGCGCCCCCACACCTCCAACGGCCCGACAGAAGCCCTCAATGGCCGACTGGAACACCTGCGCGGCTCAGCCTTGGGCTTCCGAAACCTGACGAACTACATTGCCCGCAGTCTCCTCGAGGCCGGAGGATTCAGACCCCAACTACACCCTCAATCGTGAAGAGCCAGTAAGATCTCTCCGAGGCGAGACATCCCGTCTCTCCCACTCCGAGTCCCTGTCAGGAGGTGTACCCATGAAGAACGCAGATCTGTCTGACATCATCGACGAGAAGGCCAACGCCAAGCTCGTCGCGCCGCAGTCCAAGAACGCCTACAGCGGCGGCACCAACTGATCGATTGGAGGGTGGGGCTTCCTATTGGAAGCCCCACCCTCCCTTCATCACGGCACGAGTCACCCGTCGCAAACACCATCCCTTGTGTAGCTTGCTTCCTCAATAGAACAAACCCGTCAGCCCCTCGAGAGCAGTCTGGGACCGTAAACGCGGGCCACAGCCCCAGCAGATCGATTACCTCCGGGGGCATCCCCTTGTAATAAATTGCCGCCTGAGATCTGCAATACCCCTAGTATCGTTTTGGGACACGGTCGAACGGTATTGGCAGTCCCGAGACAAGACCAACCAGGAGGACTCAGTGACTACCCATACACCCCTGCCAACCGATCTTGATCAGATTATCGAGGCAATCATTGGGCAGCATTCCACGACAACCCCTTTCCGCCCATCCTCCCGACTTCCCGTCACTGACTCGACGGAAGCCCCACCAAACTCAACCTATATTCTCCGAGTTCAGCGCCCTGAAGGGCGCACTTGGGTAACCCTCAGCCCCGAACACACCTGGGGTTGCCCCGAATGCGCAACCCTCAAGATCGACGCCTTGCGTCGACGGTATCCCATCGACGATACAAAACAATACCAGAGCAGCGATGTCGTAGAACTACTTTCCTGCGCTTGGTCGATTTACAATATTCCGCTCGCAATCACAGAACTCTACGACAAGCAAGTATGGTCGATTGTTACCCCTGCACCCAGATGCCAAACATGTGCGACACGCAAATCTTCGGTGCATACCTTTGTTCAACATCTAACCCGCCTTCTTGCCTATCGCTCGGGTGCGCCAGACGTCAATTCGGAGCCGCGAGAAATCTATCATGCTTTTGAAGACAGCCGATCCGTAACTCCAAACCAATTTATTCATCATAATAGGTGGGCCATTGGTTATCTTTCAATCATGGCCAATCCCGTAATGGTCCATCAGTCAGACACCGTCCACCTGATCAATAGCCCAGTGACCACCGGCCCTACAGTCTTGGGCCATGAGGTCGCAGGCGGCAAAGGTGGAACCTTAGAGCAGGCGCTTGCGAGTTGCATCGGAGAAGGGCTTGAACGCTATTTCCTGGCCCTAAACTGCCAGCTTGCGACACGCTCTGCCTCGGCAAGTGACCTACGTGAAGAGGGTGAGTTGATCTTCGATCCTGTGTCCGATGCTGGATACCCTGCGAACGACCCATTAGTAAAGGAGTGCACAGCCACCACAACCTTGGAGTGGGTTCCCGGTCAAGCGTTCTCCCCGGCAAGAAATATTTGCCATAGCGTTCAGATGCCGGCGAATATCCTATATTGCCCCTACCGACCCTTGGAGGGAACAGCAGAATTTTCAGTCGGATCCACGAACGGCGCGGCTGCGGCTGCGACTCCCTTAGAGGCTATGCGGCAAGGTGTATTCGAACTAATCGAACGAGACGCATTCTGGTATTACTCTCGACATGGCGGCCCCGTAGTAACTTTGGCGAGGGGACTCGTCGATGAATACATTCCATCCGAGAGCACGTTTCCCGGCGTGTTCACGTTCCAACTTCTGCCTTCGCCGTTTGCGATCAATATTTGCCAGGTAACCTACGTTCAAGAAACTGAGGGAGGCGTGTTTACCGCGAGAGGTACGGGCGCTAAGTTGGCCTTCAAAGACGCTTTACAGCGCGCGTACTATGAGTGCGCGCAACTCATTTTCTCACTCGAAATGGATGATCAAGTCGAGTCGCCCTTAGATATGCGATCGCTGTGGCAAAGCGGGCTGGCGCTTCAACAATTTCCTTGGTTTTTCGACACAGAGGGAATGTGTTCATCTAAGGACTTCATTCCGACTGACTACTCCGGCACGGAGTTGGTCGCGTCGATCGCAGCGCAGAATCTAACCGTATTCTGGACAATTTTGGCAGAAACGGATACATTCGCGGTGGCCCATTCGGCGCTTAAGTCGATCGGCTTGATGGATAGCTCATACTACGTCAACAACGGACGCTTCAGGACTTTTGAGCAACTTCTGGATTACGGGCAGCAAACCGTGCGATATGCAGGCCCTTTGTTTATGTAGTCTTTGCAGAAAGTTGGTGCGCATGCCCGCGTTGCGGCTTCGCCTCTATACGTTTACTATCGCGATCTCACTCGCCTTATTTTCCTCCATCGACGTCCTCTACTTGCTTAGTCTGGGCATGACTTGGCTGCAAGTGGGAACGCTTACCGCCGTTTTCAACGTTGCCGTTCTCATCGCGGAGTTGCCGTCATCGATTGTTGCAGATGTTGTTTCAGCGAAGGTTGCATTGGTTTCCGGGCTCGCTATCCGCTGCGTCGGCTTGTTCCTATTTGCAACCGCAAACGAGTTCTGGGCCGCAGCGGCGGCGGAGGCCCTTGCCGGTATTGGTTCCGCGCTCGTATCTGGGTCATTCGATAAGGTGTTGATAGCTGACCTTGAAGCGAGGGACGAAGGTACTATATCAGGTGCATACAGTATGATTTCGCGTCTCTCAACAGGAGGGGGTGCGATCGGCGTAATAGTGGGCGTCGGACTCTTCCAATGGCAAGAGCGGGCCTGCTGGATTGCCGCCGGGTGTGGCGTATTTGTGTGCACGTTGCTGGCTACAAGCATGCGGGCACCACAACCCGCTGGCGATGTTGAGACAACGGTCCGCGATGTACTCGCTAACACGGTGTCAACACTTAAGTTGCCGACATTATGGGTGTCAATTGTCGCTGGGTCGTCCGGAATTGCTCCATATCTGCTTTGGCAACGTCTGGTCTCCGCGGATGGACTCGGCGCCGTGATGGTGATCGGCGTCATGATCGCGGGAGCGGGCTGGTGCGGGGCCCGACTCGCGTCGACAGGCGTGGGACGCAGCGTTCCTTTGGAGGCAGTCATTCTATTGAATGCGTTCATTGTTGCCATTCTGGGATGGATTTCGCCGATTGCGGGAATGGGGTCACTGTTTTTGGTGCACGTGGCACTGCAGACCCTTACCGGGATCCGGATTTACGGGATGTTTCAATCGTCGATTCCTGACAGTTACCGAGCGTCTGCGACCTCGCTTTCTTCCCTGGGTGATTCAGCGCTGGCAGCATTGGGCTCGTATGTGACAGGCGCTGTGATGGCGGCGCATGGGTCTCGGTGGGCGATGCTGGTCTCAGTCGTGCTCTATGCACTGCTGATAAGCATGCTTCTGGCGCGGCGGAGCTTTGGTGGGCCGGTGTCAAGTGGGGTGGGGGAAGTCGGATAGCCCTGAGGGGGCCCTATGTGGTGTGTCAAGCGGCGGCGGGGAGCTGGCGTACTGGTTGGGGGTCGTAGAGGGTGAAGTGCCCTGGGTTTCGTTCCGATCCAACCGAAGGAGAATCGGAACATGCCCAAGAGGTTCACTGCCGAGCTGCGGGAGCGTGCCGTCCGGATGGTCCTGGAGCGTCAGCCCGCCGAAGGAGGACCGCGCGCGCACTCCATCCGTGTGGTAGCACCGCAGGTTGGCGTCGCAGAGGAGACCCTGAGAATGTGGTGCAAGCGGCACGGCTCCGACCTGGAACCGTCGCATCAGGCGGAGAGCCCGCAAGAGGAGATCCGACGGCTGAAGCGTGAGGTCGCTGAGGCCGGACGCGCCAACGAGATCCTCAAAGCCGCCTCGGCTTTTTTCGCAGCCGAGCTCGACCGTCCCACGACGAGATGATCCGGCATCATCGATGCGCACCGCGATCAGTTCGGGGCCCGGGTCCATCTGCCGCACGCTGGGTGCGACGGAGTGTGGGGTTATCACCTCGCGCGGCTATCGGGCCGCGAAGCGCAGGCCACCGTGTGCGCGCATGCTGCGCGACGAGCTGCTCACCGCCGAGCTCGAGCGCCTCCATGCGGAGAACTACTCGGTCTACGGGCTGCGCAAGATGTGGCACGCGATGCGCCAGGCCGGCTGGGACATTGGCCGCGACCAGTGCGCCCGACTGATGAGGAGGGCCGGCTTGCAGGGGATCAGGCGCGGCCGCAAGGCGATCACCACGCAGCCCACCGGCGAGCCGGATCTGCGTGCGGACCTTGTCGAGCGCGACTTCACCGCCGACGCCCCCAACCGGCTGTGGGTCGCCGACATTCCCCCGCAAGCGGGAGGTACCCCCTCCTACGTGCGGATCCTGGCGGGGTTCTGCTACGTCGCTTTCGTCACCGACGTGTTCACCCGTCGGATCGTCGGATGGTCCGTAGCCGGCAGCCTGCACACCGAGGCGCTGCCGCTTGTCGCGCTCGAGCAGGCCCTCGCCGCGACGGGAGCCATCCGCGGCCGACAAGGGCTCGTGCACCACTCGGATCGCGGCTCCCAGGACGTGTCGCTGGCCTACACCGACGCGCTCCTGGCTGCCGCAGTGACGGCATCGGTCGGCACGGTCGGGGACTCCTACGACAACCCGCTCGCCGAGACCGTCAACGGCCTGCACAAGGCCGAGCTCATCCACTCCAAGCGGGCGTGGCCCAGCATCGAGGCCGTCGAGCCGGCCACCATGAACTGGGTCCACTGGTGGAACACCACTGGCCTCCACCAGGCTCTGGGCTACCGCACGCCGACCGAGATCGAAGCCACCTACCATCACCAACACGACGCAGCACCCGTTGCGTCCTAACCACGGAACGAAACCCAGGGCGCTTCAAACGGCCGGCGTCACGCTAGTGACCCGCGCAACCCTCGTTTGCAGGGAGTCCTAGATCGTAAGGTCTAGGTCCACCTTGCGTACGCGGTGACTGTCGCCTCCGTGCATGCCAGGTGAGACGGATTGGTCCTGGTTTTCGTGATCGCGACAGCAGCCGGGCAGCCATTCGTGTAGCAGCCCGTCGAGGGTCAGGGGATAGGGGGCCGGTCGGGCAGGGTGTTTCCCCCATCCCCTTGAACCATGGAGTGAAGGATGACCGAGCGCAATCGCGCCGTCGTCTTCCACGGCACCGGCAACATGAAGGTCGACACCCTCGACTTCCCGAAGCTGGAGATGCCCGACGGCCGCAAGGCTCCGCACGGCGTCATCCTCAAGATCATCGCGACGAACATCTGCGGCAGCGACCTGCACATCTACCGCGGCTCCTTCCCCGTCCCGGACGGCATGGTCATGGGCCACGAGATGACCGGCCAGGTCGTCGAGGTCGGCAGCGACGTCGAGTTCCTCCACGAGGGCGACATCGTCTCCGTCCCGTTCAACGTCGCCTGCGGGCGCTGCCGCAACTGCCGCGCCGGGCGCACCGAGGTGTGCGAGACAGCCAACCCGGAGAAGGCCTGCGCCGCCTACGGCTTCAACCTCGGCGACTTCCAGGGCGGGCAGGCCGACTACCTGTTCGTGCCGTACGCCGACTTCCAGCTGCTGCGCTTCCCCGACCGCGACCAGGCGATGGACAAGATCCTCGACCTGGCGGTGCTCTCCGACATCCTGCCGACCGCCTTCCACGGCCTCGTCGAGGCCGGCGTCCGCCCCGGCTCCACGGTCTACCTCGCTGGGGCTGGCCCGGTGGGACGCTGCGGGGCCGCGGCCGCCCGCCTCATGGGCGCCTCGTGCATCATCGTCGGCGACCACGACACCAAGCGCCTCGACCTGGTCCGCAAGGCCGGTTGCGAGACGATCGACCTCAACCAGGACGTCCCGCTGACCGACCAGATCGAGCAGATCCTCGGCGAGCCGATGGTCGACGCCGCCGTGGACTACGTCGGCTCCGAGGCCCACGGCCTGGGCAAGGACTCGGGGACGATGGACCCGGCCGCCGCCATCAACCAGGTCCTCGACGTCACGCGCGCGGGCGGCGCCACCGGCATCATCGGCGTCTACGGCCCCGACCCGCTGGCCAAGTCCAAGGAGGCCCAGGAGGGGACCTTCGCGCTCGACTTCGGCCAGGCGTGGATCAAGTCCCCGCACATCACCGGCGGCCAGGCGCCGATCATGCGCTACAACCGCCAGCTGATGATGGCGATCCTGTGGGACCGCATGCCCTACCTGCGCGAGATGCTGAACCCGACGGTCATCAGCCTCGACGAGGCCCCCCAGGCCTACGCCGACTTCGACAAGGGCTCCGACGTGAAGTACATCATCGACCCCCACGGCATGATCGCGAAGTGACGCGAACGGGCCGGGGCGCGTCGGTAGCACGCCGACGGCCGCGCCCACGACGCTCGGATCGAGCGCCACGTCCTCGACGTGCCCTCCGAGGAGCTGCACCGCCGCGTGTGCGAGCGCAACCGCGCCGCCTCCGCCCTCGACGTCGTCCTCACCCCCGAGGGCCTCGACCGGGCCCTCGCCGTCTTCCAGCCGCCGAGCTCTGACGAGCGCGCGCTCGTCGACTGGTACGAGGTCAGACGGGCGTAGGCGCGTCCGGCTGAGTGGTGGAGTGAGGGCGGGGCCCGCAGGTTCGATCCTGCGGGCCCCGCCCTCATCCGCCTCGAGCTCGACGGCGAACCCTCGAACTCGGCGTTGGTGCTCAGTCCTGCGAGCCGGAACCGCCCTCGGAGCGGCCGCCGCGGGTGCGCTTGCGGCTGCGCGAGCGACCCGAGCGCTCACCGCGGGAGCGGCCCTCGCCCGAGCGCTCCGAGCCGCCGTTGCGACCCGACTCGCGCCCGCCGTCGCGGCCGCCCTCGCGGCCACCGCGACCCCGTCCGCCATGACCGCGCCCGCGGCCACCACGGCCGCCGCGCGCGTCGTCGCGGTGCTTCTTGCCGGTCTCTCCGAGGTCCTCGATCCCCTCGGCGTCGAGGCCCGCCAGCGTCCGCTTGGACCGCGGCAGGCTTCCGGTCACGCCCTCGGGGATGCTGAGGTCGGAGAAGAGGTGCTCGCTCGTGTGGTACGTCTCCACCGGCTCCTCCATCGGCAGGCCAAGGGCCTTGGCGATGATGCGCCAGCGGGGGACGTCGTCCCAGTCGACGAAGGTGACGGCCGTGCCCTTGTGCCCGGCGCGGCCCGTGCGGCCGATGCGGTGGACGTAGATCTTCTCGTCCTCGGGGCACTGGTAGTTGATGACGTGGGTGACGTCGTCGACGTCGATGCCGCGGGCCGCGACGTCGGTGGCGACGAGGACGTCGATCTTGCCGTTGCGGAAGGCGCGCAGCGCCTGCTCGCGGGCCCCCTGGCCGAGGTCGCCGTGGAGGGCGCCGGTGGCGAAGCCGCGCGAGGCGAGGTCCTCGGCCACGCGGGCGGCGGTGCGCTTCGTGCGCGCGAAGATGATGGTTCGTCCGCGGCCCTCCGCCTGGAGGATGCGGGAGACCACCTCCACCTTGTTGAGCGCGTGCGTGCGGTAGACGACCTGCTGCGTGGACTGGACCGTCATCGAGTCGTCGCCCGGGTCCTGGGCGCGGATGTGCGTCGGCTTCGTCATGTAGCGGCGGGCCAGGGCGACGACGGCGCCCGGCATGGTCGCGCTGAAGAGCATGGTCTGGCGGTCCGAGCGGGTCCGGGCGAGGATCTTCTCGACGTCGGGCAGGAAGCCGAGGTCGAGCATCTCATCGGCCTCGTCGAGGACGACGGTGGTGACGTGCGTGAGGTCGAGGACGCCGCGCTCCATGAGGTCGATGAGGCGGCCGGGCGTGCCGACGACGACCTCGGCGCCCTTCTCGAGCGCCTCGATCTGCGGCTCGTAGGCGCGGCCGCCGTAGACCTGGACGATGCGCACGGTGCGCCTGGCGGCGGCCTGGGTGAGCTCGACGGCGACCTGCTTGGCGAGCTCGCGGGTCGGCAGGACCACGAGGGCCTGCGGGGAGCCGGAGGCCGGGTCCTCGTCCCACCCGTCCTCGCCGGGGCCGAGGGTGTCCATGAGCAGCGGGATGCCGAAGCCCAGCGTCTTGCCGGTACCCGTCTTGGCCTGGCCGATGATGTCCTGGCCCTCGAGGGCCACGGGCAGGGTGAGGGCCTGGATGGGGAAGGGATAGGTGATGCCCTTCTCGGCGAGGGCCTCGGTGATCTCGGGCTCGACGCCGAAGTCCGCGAAGGTCTTCTTGGTGAGGTCGGTGTCGTCGCCCTCGTCGGTGATGTCGGGGGTGGCCTCGTCGAGGACGGGGGCGTGGGCGCCCGCCGTCTCGATGATGCCGGAGGCGTGCTGGTCGCCGGCGGGCGCCTGCTCGGCGGGCTGGGCCTGCTCGGGTGCCTCAGTGGTCTGGTCGGTGGTGGTCTCGTCGCTCACGAGCTTCCTTCGGTCGTGGACCGCGCCGGCGCGGCGGCCCCCTGCACGAGGGGCGCCGACGGCGTCGTGGGCGCGGTGACGAGCCGCCCGCGGGGGGGCGTCCGGACCGCGCCGCGGTCCCGGGGTGGCAGCCGATCGTGGTTCGTGCCCTGCGCCAGCCCGAGGGGCGGCGGGGCGAGGCTGCGTGACGACCGGGCAACCGTGGACGCCCTCAGGGTAGCGGCGCGGCGTCCTCCCAGCGCCTGCCCGGTCACGATTGGGCCGCACGCGTGGGGGATGTCACGGACGGCGGGCGTCTCGCCGTGACGGGGCGGACACCCGCCCGATAGGGTGCGGCGCATGAGCACCACGCTGACCCTGTGGGGGCAGTCCGCCGTCACGCTCGACTCCGAGCGCGGACGCCTCACCATCGATCCCGGCTCCCTCTCGGACCTCGCCTGCCTCGACGGCGCGAGCGCCGTCCTCATCACGCACGCCCACGTCGACCACCTCGACGTCGACGCCGTCGTCAAGGCCGTGAGCACCAACCCGGCCCTGCGCGTCATCGCCCCGGCCGACGCCGTCGCCCAGCTCAAGGAGGCCGGCGCCTCCGCCGAGCGCCTCGAGACCGTCGGGCCCGGCGACCACCTCACCGTCGTCGGCCACGAGGTCCTCGCGGTTGGTGGCGAGCACATGCCCATCCACGAGGGCATCCCGACGCCCGCCAACGTCGGCTACCTCATCGACGGCCGTCTCCTCCAGCCCGGAGACGCCTTCCCTGAGCTCCCCGAGGGCACCGGGCTCGAGGTCCTCCTCCTGCCCGTCTCCGCGCCGTGGCTGCGGCTCGCCGTCGCCGCCGACTACGCCCTCGCCGTCGGCGCCCAGCGCGTCATCCCCATCCACGACGCCCTGCTCTCCGACGCCGGCAAGTCGATCCATGACAACGTCGTCGGCAACGGCGTCGCCGTCCCCGGCTACGAGCGGGTCGCCCCCGGCACCCCGATCTCCCTCTGATCGCTGTCCACGAGCACGCGCGAGGGGCACGCTCGACGGTGCGGTCCGCCGCTGCCGGAGCGGCCCCCTCGCGCGTCCGGAGGGCCTTACCCTGGTGCGCATGACCTCGACCACCACGACCGACCCCGCAGCACCGGCCTCCTCCGAGCCCACGCCCTTCGCGCGCTCGGTGGTCGGGATCGTCGCCTTCTCCCGCACGATCGCCGCCGTCCGCTACGCCGAGGACGCGGGCAAGGCGCCGAGGCTCGACGCTCGTCTCGCGCTGCTGCGCATGAGCGCCGAGGCCGTCGCCTCCTGCGAGGAGGCGCGCCGTCTCGGGGCCTCGGCCGGCATCGACCCCGACGAGGCGGCCGCCTCGTACATGGGCGCGCTCGGTGAGGTCGACGAGCGCCTGCACCCGCTCGACTGGTCCGAGCGCCTCGTCAAGACGTACATCGCGATCGGCCTGCTCTCCGACTTCGCCGGAGCCCTCGTCGACGAGCTTGACGGTGGGCTCTCCGCCGGCTTGCGAGCCGTCATCGGCGCGGACGACTTCGGGGCCTTCGCCTCCTCCGAGCTCATGGGCGACCTCGACGCTGACCCGCTGCTCGCCGGACGCCTGGGCCTGTGGGGGCGCCGCGTCGTCGGCGAGGAGATCGGGACCTTCCGACGCCTCCAGGCCGAGCGCCCGGTGCTGCTCACCGGCGGCGCGAGCTCGGACGGCCTCCACGAGGTCCTCTCCGAGGGCGCCACGACCCGGATGCGCTCACTCGGGCTGCGGGTCTGAGACAACCTCCTCCACGACGGCGGCGCGCCCCGGCGTCACTCGTGCAGGGAGCGGAGCACCTTGAGGAACTCGGCCTTGCCCTCGAGGCCGATGCCGGGCAGGTCCTTCGGGGCGACGCGGGAGTCGCGGACGACGGCGTCGTCGGTGAATCCGCCCGTGGGCTGGAACTCGCCGGGGTAGGACTCGTTGCCGCCCAGGTGGAGGCCGGCGGCGATGTGGAGGGAGAACTGGTGGCCGCCGTGCGGGATGCAGCGGCGCGTGGACCAGCCGTGCTGGTCCAGGACGTCGAGGACCCGTCGGTACTCGGTGAGGCCGTAGGTGAGGGCCGGGTCGATCTGGATGAAGTCGCGGTCGGGGCGCATGCCGCCGTAGCGCACGAGGTTGCGGGCATCCTGGTGGGAGAAGAGGTTCTCGCCGGTGGCGATGGGCCCCGAGTAGTGCTCGGCGACGGTGCCGTTGAGGGCGAAGTCGAGGGGGTCGCCGATCTCCTCGTACCAGAACAGGCCGTAGGGCTCGAGGGCCTTGCCGTAGGCGAGGGCCCTCTCGAGGTCGAAGGCGCCGTTGACGTCGACGGCGAGCCGTGAGGCGTCCCCGTCCAGGACGCCGTCGACGACGGCGTCGATGCGGCGCAGGTCCTCGTCGAGGGGTGCGCCGCCGATCTTCATCTTGACGACGCGGTAGCCCATGCCCAGGAAGCGGCGCATCTCGTCCTCAAGGTCGGCAAGGGTCTTGCCGGGCTTGTAGTAGCCGCCGGCCGCGTAGACGAAGACGTCGTCGTCGGGCTTCCCGTCGCCGTAGTGGTCGGAGATCCAGCGGTAGAGGGGGACGCCGGCGATCTTGGCGGCGAGGTCGTGGAGCGCCATGTCGACGACGCCGACCGCGACGGAGCGCTCGCCGTGGCCGCCGGGCTTCTCGTTGGCCATCATGATGGTCCAGGCGCGCGCGGGCGAGAGCTCCCCGTTCTCGTCGAGGAGGGACTCGGGGTCGGCCTCGAGGAGGCGGGGGAGGATCCTCTCGTTGAGGATGCCGGTGGCGTTGTACCGGCCGTTGGAGTTGAAGCCGTACCCGACCACGGGCTTGCCGTCGACGATGACGTCGGAGACGAGCGCAAGGATGGAGGAGTCCATCTTGGTGAAGTCGATGTAGGCGTTGCGGATGGGGGAGCTGATCGGGATGGTGCCGGCGTGGGCGGAGACGATGCGCATGGGTGCCTGACTCTCTCGTGGAGGGGCCGGTGGGGTGGCGTGGGCGCTGCTGCGCGGGCTGACGTTCCCCATCGGTCTCATATCTTATAAGTTGTGAGGCAAGCGTACGGCGGGTCGGTCCAGGGCGCTAGAACCCGCGTGCCACACTGGCCGCGTGCCGATCCTCACCTCCAAGGCCGACGGCGCCTACCGCGAGATCCGACGGCAGGTGCTCGACGGCACCCTCGCCCCCGGAGCCCGCGTCAACCAGTACGAGCTGGCCGACGCCATGGGCATCTCCATCACGCCCCTGCGCGAGGCCATGCGCCGCCTGACGGGGGAGGGGTGGATCGTCCAGGACGCCCACCGCAACGCGCGCGTCGCCGAGCTCGACCTCGACGAGGCCCGGCACCTCAACGAGGCCCGCCGCGTCCTGGAGCCCGCCGCCGTCTCCCTCGCCGCGCAGCGTCGCACCGACGAGGACGTCGCCGCCATCGAGTCCGCCGTCGCCGACCTCCGCCCCGTCACGAGCGACGAGGGTGAGGTCGCGCTCGCGGCCCACTCCGAGCTCCACCGCCGCCTCTACCGCGCGGCCCACAACCCCGTCATGACGAGCCTGCTCGACGGGCTGTGGGACAAGCTCGAGCGCTACCGGCGCCTCGGCCTCGAGGCCGGCGCGCAGGCCGGGCCGCGCACGCGCGACCACGAGGAGCACCTCGAGCTCGCCCGCCTCGTCATCGCCGGCGACGGCGAGGCGGCGGCCGCGCTCATGACGGAGCACATTGACCGCAGCCTCGCGGCCGAGGTCGCCTCCGCGGCGACACAGGCGCAGGACGGCGAGGACCGCACGGTGGGTTGAGCGGCCCGGCGTGCTCCGAGCGGGGGCCTCAGGCCTGGACGAGGAGCCAGACCGTGAGCACCAGGCCGCCGGCCACGACGATGAGACGCATGATCCGCTCTGGGATGAGCCGCTGGATCTGGGGCGCGATGAGCCCGCCCACGAAGGACCCGAGGCCGACCGCGACCGCCGCCGCCCAGTCGACGGCCTCGGCCATGACGAAGAGCACGGCCGCGACGAGGTTCGCCACCGTGAGCAACGGCGTCTTGAGGAGGACGGACTCGTGCGTCGTCAACGGGGTCCCGGCTGAGCACAGCGCGAGGAACATGACTCCCGCGCCGGCCCCGAAGTAGCCCCCGTAGACGGCGACGGCCACGAGGAACAGGAGGAAGGCAGGCGTCGTGAGACGCACTGTTCCTGAGCGTCGCTCGATCCGCGGGCCTGCCGCGATGAGGACGGTGGCTAGGAGGACGAGCCAGGGGACGACCGCCTGAAAGGCGTCCGCGGGCGCCTTGAGCAGGAGCACGGCGCCCATCACCCCGCCCGTCGCGGCCGCGGCGACGAGGAGGGCCGGCGGATACGCCTTGACCTGGCGAAGCCTCTGCCACGAGCTCAGCACGCTCCCGACGCCCCCGGGGATGAGCGCCACGGTGTTCGAGGCGTTGGCGATGACCGGGGGCACTCCGAGCGCCACCATGACCGGGTAGGAGACGAGGGAGGCCAGCCCGACGAGGTAGCCGAGCACGCCGGCGGCGATGCCGGCGAGGAAGAGCGCGAGGTCGTGGGCCATGGTGCCTTGATCGTACGTCCGGGTGCCGCGGCGGGACGGCGGGCGCAGGAGGCGGGTGGACGGCCCGGTGTGCTGCGCCGTCGGGCGCGCTCGGGCACGATGGTCCCGGAGGGCGAGGGAGCCCTCCCGGGTCCCGCCGAGCGGGCGGGGACCGCACGCTCGAGGGTGAGGAGACCCGTCACATGTTCATCCGCCGCGAGGCCATCGCCGTCCAGTGCGACCACGAGGGGTGCGAGCGCATGGTCGCCCACCGCGTCGTCGACACCGTCCACGACCCTGACGGGACCGCTATCGAGCGTGTCCTGGCCCTGAGCGTCAACGAGGACGACGCCCTGCGCGCCGCCGAGCGCGACGGTTTCACGGTCACCGGCGAGCACGTCTTCTGCGAGAAGCACGACCGCGTCTGAGACCGCGCCGCCCCACGACGTCGGGGGGCCCCCCCCCCGCCCCGCGCGGGGGGGGCCCGCGGCGGGGGGGGGGGGGGGGGGGGGTGCC
>NZ_JACWNA010000025.1 GCF_015355765.1 Actinomyces haliotis | reverse complement strand
TTTGGGGGTTCCCCCCCCCCGGGGTCTCCCCCCCCCCCCCCCCCCTCGGGGGCCGCCCCCCCCCCCGCCCGGGCGGGGGGCCCCACGACGTCGTGCGTGCGGGCTGGGTCAGATGCCGAAGCCGACGCGGCGCTGCGAGGCCTCACCGAGCTCGACGGAGGCGATGCCGCCGGCGGGGACGAAGACCTTGCGGCCCTTGTCGTCGGAGAGGATGAGCGGCTCGCCGTCGCGGTCGGCGCGGGTGAGGGCCTCGATGATCTCGTCCTGCGAGGCGGAGGTCTCCAGGTCGAGCTCGCGGCTCGAGTGCTTGACGGCGATGTGGATCTGCATGGTGGCTGCTCCTCGTGCTGACTGTGCTGTTGGCGCGGGCGCCCGGACCGGCCCGCGGCGGCCGGCGCCCCTGCGGGACGACGGCTTCGGTGCGTTGCGCTGGGCACGATCCTAGGTCGGGCCCGTGGCGCCGCCAGGGGCCTCAACCGCGTCCTCGCGGGCTTTTCGCGCCGCGCGGAAGGTCCTCCGATTCGCGTCGTGGGCCCGTGGTGGGATGGGGGCATGCACGAGGACACGACGCCGGAGCCCCTCCGTCTCCTGCCCGCCCGAGAGGTCCCGCCCCTGCCGGAGCCGGACGAGGACGCCGCGCGCGTCCTCGAGCGCGCGCGCGAGGGCTCGAACCTCGTCGTCCTCGGGGCCGCCGGGACCGGGCGCTCCACGCTCGCGCTCCGTCTCCTCGCCGAGGCCGTCCAGGACGGGCGGGACGCGCTCGTCCTGGCGCCCACGCGTGCTCGCGCGGACCAGCTGCGGGCCCGCGCCGCCCACCTCCTCGAGGGACGCGGCGGGGGAGTGGTGCGCGTGCGCACGCCCGCCGGCTTCGCCTTCACGATCCTCACCACCTCCCTCACCGCCCGGCCCGACCCGCTCCCGGCCCCGGTCCTGCTCGCGGGCGCCGAGGAGGACGCCGCGCTCGCGGCCCTCATCCGCCCGGAGCAGTGGCCGGGGCTGCCGAGCGAGGCCGTCGCCTCGCGTGCCTTCCGCACCGAGCTGCGCAACCTCCTCGCCCGTGCCGGCGAGCTCGGCGTGGACGCCGACGACCTCGCCCGCCTCGGCCGCGCCCTCGACGTCCCGCTGTGGGGCCCGGCCTCCGCCCTCCTGCGCACCTGGGACGCGCAGGGCCGCCCCTCCGCCGAGCGCCGCGGGGAGACGCGCCGCATGGACACCGCCCGCATCCAGGACCGCGCCGTCGAGGCTCTCACCTCCTGGGACGCCGACGGCGTCACCGAGCCGCGCCCCGTCCCGGACCTCGTCATCGTCGACGACTACCAGGACTGCACCGCCGCCACCGCCCGCCTGCTGACCGCCCTCAACGCACCGGACTCGGCGGGGCGCCGCGCCCAGGTCGTCGTCCTGGGGGACCCGGACGTCGCCGTCGAGACCTTCCGCGGCGGCTCCCCGAGCCTCCTCAACGAGGCCGAGGACCGCTCCGGCCTCGCCGCGGAGCGCCTCACGCTCAGCACCCTCCACCGCGGCGGGCCCGCCCTGGCCGCCGTGTGGGAGGACCAGTCCGCGCGCCTGCCCGTCTCCGGCACGGCCGCGCACCGCCGGCCCACCCTCGCTCAGGAGCCCGGGCGGGACACGAGCACGGGCGAGGGCACCGCGCCCCGACCCACCGGCGTGCTGCCCCTCGTCGCCGGCAGTGAGTCCCAGGAGGCCGCGCACGTCGCACGCCTCCTGCGTGCCGAGCGCATCCACCACGGCACCGGCTGGGGCGAGATGGCCGTCATCGTGCGCTCCTCGGGCCGCGCCCAGGCCGTCGCACGCGACCTGCGCCGCCGCGGCGTCCCCCTGGCCTCCTCGACGCCGGCCGTGCTGCTGCGCTCCGAGCCCGCCGCCTCCGCGCTCCTCGCGGTCGCCCGCGCAGGACTCGAGGGACGCCTCGGCGGACCGGACGCGCTCCCGGAGAGGCCCACGGCGCTCGACCTCCTCGCCAGCCCCCTCATCGGACTGAGCGTCCTCGACCTGCGCCGCCTGCGCCGTCGCCTGCGCGCGGACCGGCCCGCCGAGTCCAGCCCCGACGAGAACCTCCTGTCCGTCCTCGGCTCCGTCGACGGCGCCCGGGCCCTCGCGCACGCACTCGCCGAGGAGCCCCTGGCCGAGCAGGCCGAGCGCCTCGCCCGGGCGGCCGCCGTCATCGCCGCCGTCCGGGAGGTCGTCGAGACGGGCCGCGGGGCCGAGGGCTCCGGCCGGGTGGACGCCGAGCAGCTCCTCTGGGCCGCCTGGGCCGCCTCCGGGCGCGCCGAGGCCTGGCGCTCCATCGCCCTGGGCGGCGGCGCCTCCCACGCCGACGCCCTCCTCGCCGAGGCTGCTGAGAGGGACCTCGACGTCGTCACGGCCCTGTTCAAGCGCGCGGAGGTCTGGGCCGAGCGGCACCCCGGCGCCGACGCCGCCGCCTTCCTCACCGAGCTCGCCGAGGAGGTCCTCCCCTCGGACTCCGTGGCCCCCCTGGGCGTGCGCCCGGACGGCGTCTCCGTCCTCACGCCCGCCGCCGCGGCCGGTCGCGAGTGGCAGGTCGTCGCCGTCATGGGCCTCGGGCGCGACGCCTGGCCGGACCTGCGGCTGCGCGACTCCCTCACCCGCTCCGGCCTCCTCGTCGACGCCGTCACCGGCCGCCTCCCGCTCGGGGCCGACGGCGCCCCCTCCGGCGAGCTCGACGCCGCCTCCGCCCGCGCCCAGGTGCGCGCCGACGAGCGGCGCATGCTCCTGTCGGCCCTCACGAGAGCCTCCAGGAGGCTCGTCGTCACCGCCACCCAGGACGAGGACCACGCCCCCTCCGCCTTCCTCCTCGAGGTCGCCCGCGCCTGCGGCGTCCCGCTCCTCGACGAGCACGGCGCCGTCATCACCGCGCCCGACGTCGGCGACCTCACCCTGCGCGGGCTCGTCGGCGAGCTCCGTCGCGCCGCCGTCGCCGGAGCCCTCGAGGACGCCGACGACCCCGCCCGCGCACGGGGCAGGGCGGCCTCGGAGACCCTCGCGCTGCTCGCCTCCTCCGGGGTCGTCTCCGCCCACCCCGCCTCCTGGGACGGGATCGCCGGCCCGACCTCCCACGCGCCCCTCGTCGAGCCCGGCCGCGCCGTCCGCGTCAGCCCCTCCGACGTCGAGAGCATCGGCACCTGCCCACTGCGCTGGTTCCTCCAGCGTCAGGGCGGGGACGCGGGCGCCACCGGCGCCCAGAGCCTCGGCATCGTCATCCACGCCATCGGCGAGCAGGCCCAGCGCGAGGGACTGCGCGGTGAGGAGGTCATGGCCCTCCTCGAGGAGCGCCTGCCTGAGCTCTCGTATCCGGACACCTGGCTCGGCTCCCTCGCCGTCCAGCGCGCACGGGACCTCACCGAGCGGCTCGCCTCCTACCTCGACGGCGTGCCCGGGCGCGTCGACGTCGAGAAGCGCATCGACGTCGAGCTCGACCTGCTCGTGCCCGAGGCCCCGGGAGCCGACGTGGTCCGGGTCCACCTCGGCGGGCGCATCGACCGCATTGAGCACGTCGGCGAGGGACCGGACGGCGCCCCGCCCGTCACGGACGGCGACTCGCTCCCTGAGGGGCGCGGGGCTCGCGTGCGCGTCATGGACCTCAAGACCGGTGGTCGGCCCAAGACCGACCCCGCACGTCACGCCCAGCTCGCCACCTACCGCCTCGCCCTCGAGAACCACGGCTACGACGTCGTCGGCGCCGGCCTCGTCCAGCTCGGTGAGAAGCCCCTCAAGGACGGGCTCACGCGCGTCTTCCCCAAGGGGGCCGCGCTCGACGTCTCACCGGACCCGGAGACCGGCGAGGACTGGGCCTCCGACATGGTCGCCTCGGCAGCGCTCGACGCCTCCGGCGCGCACCTCGAGGCACGCACCGGTGCCCACTGCCAGTTCTGCCCCGTCAAGAGCTCCTGCCCGGCCGTCGCCGAAGGAAGGAGGGTCCTCGCATGACCCCGACGCACCCCGTGGGCGCCCACGACGCCCGCCGCAGCACGGAGGAGCGCACGGCCGATGCTCCGAGCGCGTGCCCTGACCTCAGCCCCGCCGAGCTCGCCCGCGCTCTCGAGATCCACGAGCCCACCGACGAGCAGGCCCGCGTCATCGCTCACCCGCTCACGCCGCTCCTCGTCGTCGCCGGCGCCGGATCCGGCAAGACCGCCACGATGAGCCAGCGCGTGGTCCACCTCGTCGCCACCGGACGCGTCCGCGCCGACGGCGTCCTCGGCCTGACCTTCACCCGGAAGGCCACCGCCGAGCTCGCCCAGCGCGTCGGCGCCCGCCTCGACCAGCTCGCCGCCTCCGGCCTCATCGAGGCCGACGAGGACTCGCCCGAGCCGACCATCGCCACCTACAACTCCTTCGCCGGCTCCCTCGTGCGGGACCACGGCCTGCGGATCGGTGTGGACCCCGACTCCACGCTCATCACCGAGGCCCGCGCCTGGCAGATCGCCTCCGACCTCGTCGAGTCGCGCTCCGAGCCGCTCCCGATCGAGTCCCTCAGCTCGGCCACGCAGGCCGTGCTCCGCCTCGACGGCGCCCTGTCCGAGAACCTGCTCACCGTCGAGGACGCCGCCGCGCAGATCGGGGAGCTCGAGGAGCTCTTCGCCGGCCTCGCCGGGATCCGCGGCCTCAAGACCGCCTTCGGCAAGCCCTCGAGCACGATGGGCGAGCAGCTCGGCATGCTCGAGGTGGTCGCCGCCTTCCGGGAGCGCAAGCGCGCCCGGTCGCTCCTCACGTTCGGGGACCAGATCGCGCTCGCCTGCCGCATCGCCGCGGAGGTCCCCGAGGCGGCGCGCGCCGTGCGCCGCCAGTACCCGGCCGTCCTCCTCGACGAGTTCCAGGACACCTCCGTCGCCCAGGTCCGGCTCCTGTCCGGGCTCTTCGCCGGCAGCGGCGTCACCGCCGTCGGCGACCCCAACCAGGCGATCTACGGCTGGCGCGGAGCGAGCGCCGGCGCACTCGACTCCTTCCACGCCGCCTTCAACCCGGCCGGCACGGCCGCCGTCGAGGCGGGCGCGGACCCGGACGAGGCCACCCCGGTCCTCCCGCTGTCGACCGCCTGGCGCAACGACGTCGCCGTCCTCGACGCCGCGAACGTCGTCTCCACGCCCTTGCGCGTCCACTCCGTCCAGCCGGGCGACGCCGTTGTCTCCCACATCCCCGTCGAGCCGCTGCGCCCCCGGCCGGCCGCCGCGGGCCTCGCCCAGGGCTCGGTCCTCGGCGCCTTCCTCCCGGACTCGCTCGCCGAGGCGGACACCGTCGCCGTCTTCATGGAGGAGCGCTGGGGCGTGGACGTCTCACTCGCGGTCCTGTCCCGCACGCACGCCGCTCTCGAGCCCGTCGCCGATGCCCTGGGCGCGCGCGGGATCCCCTACGAGGTCGTCGGCATCGGAGGGCTCCTCACGCTCCCCGAGGTCGCCGACGTCCGGGCGCTGCTCACCGTGGCCGCGGACCCGGAGCGCGGCGACAGGCTCATGCGCCTGCTCACCGGTGCCGGCATCGGTGCCACCGACCTGCGCGCCCTGCACGACTACGCCCGCCTCCAGGTGCGCGGCCCCGTCCGCGAGGAGGCCCCCGAGGGGGAGGAGAACCCCGACGCGCCCCTCCTCTCCGAGGCGATCGAGGCGATCGCCCGCCGCGCGGACGCCGCCCGCGACGGCGTCGCCGCCGTCAGCGTCCCCGGGCTCACGCCTGCGGGGACGCGCTTGGCGGACCGGCTGGCCCGGCGGGTGCGCCGCGTCCGCTCGGCGCTCGCACTGCCCCTGCCGGACCTCGTCGTGCTCGCCGAGCAGGCACTCGGCCTCGACGTCGAGATCGCCGCCCGGGTCGACGCCCCGCTGGGGCGGCGCGGCCTGGACGCCTTCCGGGGCGTCGCCGAGCAGTACGCCGCGGACATCGACGCCCCCACCCTTGCGGGCTTCCTCGAGTGGCTCGACGTCGCCGAGGAGCGCGAGGGCGCGCTCGGCCTCCCGGAGGTCGAGCCGGAGCCGGGCGCCGTCCAGCTCCTCACGGTCCACGCCGCCAAGGGCCTCGAGTGGGACTCCGTGGCCGTCATCGGTCTCAACGAGGGCGCCTTCCCCATGTACGACGCCGCTCCCAAGGAGGACCTGTCCGTCTCGGACTCCTCGTGGATGACGAAGAAGAACGAGTTCCCGCACCCGCTGCGCGCCGACGCCGGCACCCTGCCGCCCTTCGATCTCGGGGCCCTCGAACCGCCCGCCGTGGAGAAGGCCGATGCGAAGGACCTCCTCGACCAGTACACGCAGGCCCTCGGGCGCTACGGTGTGGCCGAGGAGCGGCGCCTCGCCTACGTGGCCGTCACGCGGGCCCGCCACGACGTGCTCCTCACCGGCTCGCACTTCTCCAAGACCTCGAGCCGAACCCGGCCCATGAGCCGCTTCCTCGCCGAGCTCCACCGCCGCGAGCTCGTCACGCCCTACGGCGCCGGCTTCACCGAGCTCGCTGAGGACGCCGAGAACCCCATGGCTGCGGCGTCGACGACGGCGCGGTGGCCTGTCGAGCCCGACGACCTCGCCGGCGCGGGCCCCGAGGGCGCCGAGAGGCGGGCTCGCCTGGCTGTCGCTGAGGCGGTTCGTGCCCTGCGTACGGGAGCGGAGGCGACGGACGCTCCCGACGGCGCCGAGGCAGGTGGTAGTGGCTCCGGGACCCCGGACGCGATCGCGGCTCGCTGGCGCGAGGAGGCGGCCCTCCTTCTCGCCGAGCGCGCCCGGCGCGACAGCGGGGCGCCGTCGGTCCGGCTCCCGCAGCACCTCGCGGCGACGGGCTGGGAGAGGCTGCGGAGCGGCCAGAACGCCTTCGCGCTCGACCTGCGCCGCCCACTGCCTCCGCAGCCTCGACCAGAGGGGCGGCTCGGCACGGTGTTCCACGCGGCGATCGCCCAGAGGTTCGCCTCCGGCCAGGCGCTCCTCACGCTCGAGGACGCCGGCGTCCCGGACACGGTGAGCCCAGAGGACAGGGCGAAGCTCGAGCGCTGGCTCGACACGGCCGAGCAGCTGCCGCTGCTCGACGGTTACACGCTCGCCGCCACCGAGACGGACCGCGAGCTGACCCTCGGCGCAACCACGCTTCGCTGCCGCATCGACGCGGTCTTCCGACGCGTCGGCTCCGCGGAGGACGACCCCGGCGCGTGGCTCATCGTGGACTGGAAGACCGGTGGCAAGCCGGTGCCGGCGGGTCAGCTCAGCGTCTACGTCCACGCCTGGTCGCTCTCACTGGGCGTGCCCACGGAGGCGGTGCGAGCGGCTTACGTCTACGTCAACGATCCCGGCGGCAAGGTCGACGAGCTCGCCGCTGAGGACGTCCTGCCTCTCGCCGAGATCGAGGAGGTTCTCAGCGCTCGCACCTGAGTGGGGCCGTGGGCCGGCGGTCGGTGTGAGGAGCCGTCAGTCGTGGTGGGGGCGCTGGCGCGCCGCGAGGCGCACGATCGTGTCATCCGCCCCGGGTTCCGGTGCGGACGTCTCCTCGGCCGAGGCAGCCGCCTCGGCCTGAGCGTCGTCGGCCTCGCCCGCCACGTTGCCCTGGGACCCGGCGCCGTCCACGTCCTCGGCGTCGTCGTCGAGGTGCTCCGGGAGCGGGTCGACGGCAGCCAGGTGCGGTGCCGCCTCCTCGGTGATCGTCTGCGACCCGACCTGGCTGGCGAGGTCGGTGAGCATGTCGACCGCGTCGGCCGTGATGCCGTCGTTGTCGGCGCGGACGCCGTGGAGGAGCCAGCGCACCAGGCTGAGCTCGCTCACGAGCTCCGCGCGGTCGCGCAGGTGCTTGTCGGTGCCCTCGGCCCGAGCCGCCTCGTAGGCGGCCTCGACCGAGTCCAGGCAGTCGACGGGCACGGAGGAGTAGACCCAGGCGAGGTCCTCGGCCGGGTCGCCGACGTGGGTGAGCCCCAGGCCTCGGATCGCGGTGACCGCGCCGCCACTGGTGAGCACGTTCTCCTCGGCGAGGTCGCCGTGGACGAGGACGGGCTTGAAGTGCCAGAGGCTCGCGTCGGAGAGCGCCGTCTCCCAGCGGTCGAGGAGGACCTCGGGGACCTTGCCGGTCGCGCGCGCCTCGTCGAGGAGGGACTCCCAGCGCTGGCGCGTCTCCTCAGCGTCGTAGACCGGCATCCCGGAGTCGGCGACGATGTCGGTGCTCAGCTCGTGCAGCTCGCCCAGCGCACGTCCCAGTCCTGCGGACAGCCCGGGACCGGGACGGAGGGCGGACAAGTCGATGGGGTGTCCCTCGAGGTGGGAGCGGACCTGGACGTGCGCGTCCTTGCGTCGCAGCGACCCGGCGGGGCGGGGCACGCCGAAGCTGAGGTAGCCGTCGTCGACGACGCGGCCGATGCGCTTGAGGACCTCGGCCTCGGCCTCGAGGGCGGCGCCCGTGGCGTCGTCACGCGCCTCGAGGACCTCCCAGTGGCGGCCCTTGGTGTCGATGACCCCGACGACGTGGAGCTCGGGGGACTCCTCCTGCGGAAGCGCAAGCTTGGCGGCGTCGAGGCCGGGGACGGCGACGCCGGCCATGGCGGCCAGGGCGAGGGCGCTGTGCTGCCGGGGGAGCGAGGTCGGCTCCTTCGGCCTCTCGGCCGCCTCAGCCGCGTCGGTCCTGGTCGCGGCGGCGTCCGACGGGTCCTGCGCGTCGGTCGGTGCGGCGGGGGCGTTCTCGGAGGGGGGCTGCGACATGGCCCCAACGGTAGGGGAGGAGCCTGACTGGTCGTCGTCGGCGCGCCCCGGCGGCGCACGTCGCGAGGGACACCACCTGCGCCCCGGGTGGCGGGGCTGCGGATTCGGCTACCCCCGTGCGGGACCGCCCTCTCCCGCATCCGCCGCAGGGTTATCCACAGGGAGCGTCCAGGTCCTCGCGGCGTGACCGTGCCGTGACCTAGCCTCGACGTGCGGCACCACTCATCGGCGCGTGGTGCCGCAACGCCAGGAACCGCGCCGTTCCCGACCGCACCCCACCCATCCCGAGGACCCCATGGACGCAGCCGCCCTGCTGCACACCGAGATCCGCGAGCTCGTCAGGCGCCGTGGTATCGACCCGCTCCACGACGTCGACTCCCTCGAGGCGCTCGTCGACGAGGCGAGCGCCGACTACCTGCGTCGCGCCGACGCCGGTCTCGTCCCGCCGCTCACCGACCCCGAGGCCGCTGGCGCCGACGTCGTCGACGCCCTCGCGGGAGTCGGACCGCTGCAGCGCTACCTCGACGACGACTCCATCGAGGAGGTGTGGGTCAACGCGCCCGGTCGCGTCTTCGTCGCGCGATCGGGACGGTCCGAGCTCACCACGACGATCCTCGAGGACGAGGACCTGCGCGTCCTCGTCGAGCGGATGCTCCGCTCGAGCGGACGGCGCCTCGACCTGTCCAGCCCCTTCGTCGACGCTCAGCTCCCGGGAGGCGAGCGCCTCCACGTCGCCATCCCGCCCATCACCTCGAGTCACTGGGCCGTCAACATCCGCAAGCACACTGCGCGTGCCTCGCGCACGGCCGACCTCGTGCGCATGGGCTCTCTCACCGCCCGCGCCGCTGCCTTCCTCGACGCCTCGGTCCAGGCGGGGCTCAACGTGCTCGTCAGCGGCGCCACTCAGGCCGGGAAGACGACGATGGTCCGCGCCCTCGCGGGCGCGATCCCCTCGGGCCAGCGGATCGTCACCTGCGAGGAGGTCTTCGAGCTCTCGCTCCGCAACCGCGACTGCGTCGCGATGCAGACGCGGCCCGCGAACCTCGAGGGCGTCGGCGAGATCACGCTGCGTCGCCTCGTCAAGGAGGCCCTGCGCATGCGCCCGGACCGCCTCATCATCGGCGAGGTCCGTGAGGCCGAGGCCCTCGACATGCTCATCGCGGCGAACTCCGGCCTTCCCGCCATGTCGACCCTCCACGCCAACTCCGCCCGCGAGGCCGTTGTCAAGATCTGCACCCTCCCCCTCCTCGCGGGCGAGAACGTGTCCTCGGCCTTCGTCGTCCCGACCGTCGCCGGCGCGATCGACCTCGTCGTCCACCTCGACCTCGACGCGCGGGGTCACCGACGTGTCCGTGAGATCGCCAGCCTGTCCGGGCGCGTCGAGAACGGTGTCATCGAGCTCGCGGACCTCTTCCACCGCGACGGCACCGGCCAGCTCGTCCGAGGTCCCGGCATGCCCCCGGACCCGGAGCGCTACGCGCGCGCCGGTCACGACCTCGCCGAGCTGCTCGCCACGTCCCCGAGCCGGCCGGGCGAGGCCACGGACCGGGTTGCCGACGACGCGCGCCGGGGGTGGGAGTGATGGGCGCGCTCGCCGGCCTTCTCCTAGGCCTCGGTCTCGTCCTCACCTGGTTGGCGCTCACGACGGAGCCGCCTCGCTGGCGCTCCGAGCGCTCGCGTCGGCTCGCCGACCTCCTCATCCAGGCCGGTGCCGGACGCACGAGCCCCGCGGCCTTCGTCGGCGGGTGCGTCACGCTCAGTGCCGTCGTCGCCCTCATCTTCCTCGGGCTGTCCGGCGCCTGGCCCATCGCCTGCGCCTTCGGCGCCATCGCCGGCAGCGCCCCCTTCGTCCTGGTCTCGTCTCGAGCCCGGGCGCGACGCACGCGCCTGCGCGAGGTCTGGCCCGAGGCCGTCGACACCCTCGTCTCGGGCGTGCGCGCCGGCATGAGCCTCCCGGAGGCCCTGTCCAACCTCGGTGAGCGCGGTCCGGAGGCCGTTCGCCCGGAGTTCCAGGCCTTCGCTGCTGACTACGCCGCCACCGCCCGCTTCGACCACTGCCTCGACCGACTCAAGGCCCGCTTCGCCGACCCGGTCGCCGACCGCATCGTCGAGGCGCTCCGGCTCGCCCACGAGGTCGGCGGGACGGACCTCGGGATCCTCCTGCGGTCCCTGTCCAGGATGCTGCGCGAGGACATGCGCACCCGCGGCGAGCTCGAGGCACGACAGTCCTGGACGGTCAACGGCGCCAAGGTCGCGGTCGCCGCGCCGTGGCTCGTCCTCGCGCTCCTGTCCACGCGGCCCCAGGCGGCCGCGGCCTACGGGACCACCTCGGGCGCCGTCGTCCTCGCCGTCGGAGGCGTGGCCAGCGTCCTCGCCTACCGGCTCATGCTGAGGCTCGGGCGCCTGCCCGAGGAGGAGCGGGTGCTTCGATGAGTCCTCAGCTCCTTGGCCCGCTCGCAGGCCTTCTTGCGGCCCTGGGGATCCTCGGTTTGCTCGACGCGTCGCGCCGGCGTCGCCCGACGCTCCTCAGCCGCGTCGCCCCGTACGTGCACGACCGTCCCCGTACCTCCTCCCTGCTGAGCCCCGCCGCGCCAGTCGGAGACGGGCGCACGGTCACCGGCCTGCTGCTCGCGGCGGTCGCTGCCTCCGGGCGGCTGCTCGAGGGGCTCGGCTCCTCAGCAGAGTCGGTCCGGACTCGGCTGCGCCGCTCGGGCTCCCGTCTCACCTACGAGGAGCTGCGCGTCCAGCAGCTCCTGTGGGCCGGACTCGGCCTGGGTGCCGCCGTCGCGCTCGGCCTGCTCGCGGCGCTCGTCCGGCCGGTCAACGTGCCGGTCCTGGTCGTGGGGGCTCTCGTGGCCGCTGTCGTCGGCGCCGCCGCGCGGGACTGGTGGCTGACGCGGGCCGTCGCCGAGCGCCAACGGCGCATCGAGGCCCAGCTGCCCGACGTCGTCGAGCTCCTCGCCCTCGTCGTCGGCGCAGGCCAGGGGCCCGTCGCCGCCATTGAGCGCGTCGTCGAGATCGGTCGCGGCGACCTCGTCGATGAGCTGGCCGTGACGCTCGCCGACGTCCGTTCCGGCACGGTCCTCACGACGGCGCTCATCCACCTCGAGGACCGGGTCGAGTCCCTCCACGTCACCCGCCTGTCCGAGGCGATCGCCGTCGCGCTCGAGCGCGGCACCCCGCTCGCCGACGTCCTCCGGTCGCAGGCCGCCGACGCCCGCGAGGCCTCGCGTCGCGCGCTCATGGAGGAGGGCGGAAGGAGAGAGATCGCCCAGATGGTTCCCGTGGTCTTCCTCGTCCTGCCCATCACGGTCGTCTTCGCGCTGTTCCCCGGTCTCTTCGTGCTCCGCCTCGGGCTGTGACCGCGGGAAGGTCCCCCATCCCATCCGTCCACCACCCACCCCACCCGGAAGGAATCCCGCCATGCGCACCACCACCCTCCTCACCCGCCTCCGCCGACAGCTCGCCGGTCTGTCGGACCGTGCCGCTCGAGCGCTCGCCTCCGAACGCGGCGACGTCCCGGGCTGGGTCCTCGTCACGCTCATGACCGCCGGACTCGTCGTCGCGCTGTGGGCCGTGGCCGGTCCCGCGCTCACCCAGGTATTCACCGACGCCATCGCCAAGGTCACCGGTGCCATCTGAGGGGCGTACGCGCTGCGGTCGGGTGGGAGGTCGCGCTCGGGTCCTGGGCGTCGAGACGTCCGAGCCGGCCGAGACGTCCGAGCCGTGTGTGACGCGGCGAGGGCCGACCGGTGGCGGCAGGCCCGAGCGCCACTTGGCCCGCCTGGTCTCCGAGGAGGGCTCAGCCGTCGTCGACTTCGTCCTCGTCGGGGTCCTCGTGATCGCCGTCGCGCTCGCGCTCATGCAGCTCGCGCTCGGCCTCCACGTCCGCAACGTCGTCACCGACGCCGCGGGCGAGGGCGCCCGTCGAGCCGCCCTCGTCGGCGGGACTGAGGCCGAGGCCGAGCAGCGCGTGCGCGCCCTGACCGGCGCGGCGCTCACCGAGGACTACGTCGACTCCGTGACGGTCAGCCGGACGACCGCTGACGGCGTGGCCGTCGTCCAGGTTGATGTGACGGCGCCCGTGCCGGTCCTCGGGCTGCTCGGCCCGGGCGGCACCCTCCACGTGACCGGCCACGCCGTCGACGAGGCCGGCCTCCTCCGCGGGGGGAGCCTGCCGTGACACCCTCCTGCCCCGGCCCGCCGGCGCCGCCCGCGAGAGGAGCCGTGCCGGTCCGTCCGGGCACGTGGCTCCGTGCGCGACTGGCCGACGACTCGGGCAACGCGCCCGTAGAGTTCATCGGCTGGGTGCTGGCACTCGTCGTCCCGGTCCTGTATCTCCTCGTGACCCTCTCGCAGGTCCAGGCGACCTCCTTCGCCGTCGCCTCGGCCGCCGACGCCGCCGCACGGGTCCTCGCCGTCGAGACCGGACCCGAGGCCCAGGCCCACGCGCGCACTGCCGTCGGGCTCGCACTCCAGGACCAGCACGTCGACACGAACCCGATGTCCGCGCTGACCACGAGCTGCTCGGTCAAGGGCTGCGACGAGGGCGTCGTCGTGCACGTCGAGGCTGGAGTCGACCTGCCCGGGCTCGCCGCCCTCGGTCTGGGGCGCGACGTCGTCGTCCTCGACGCCTCACGCCGTGTCACGCTGGCGGGGGCGGGCCAGTGAGACCGCCGGCGCCCGCTCAGGATCGGCGAGCCCTCCGTCACCTGCACGACGAGGAGGACGGCCAGACCCTCATCCTGGGGATCGGACTCATCGCCGTCGCCCTCGCCCTCATCCTCGTCATCGCGTCGGCGACCTCGGTCTACCTCGACCTCAAGCGTCTCACGTCGATGGCCGACCAGGCTGCGGCCGCTGCCGCGCAGAGCGTCGACGAGGCCGCCTACTACGCCTCCGGATCCACCGGGTCCACCGGCTCATCGGGCTCGAACGGCGACGCGGGCACCGCGCTCGTGCTGAGCGACGCCGGCGTGCGGGCCTCCGCGGCCGAGCACCTCGCGGGGGAGGAGCTCTCCGGCGGGCTGTCCGGTGTCACTCTCACGAGTGCCGAGGCGCCTGATGGCGCCACCGCCGTCGTCACCCTGACCGCCCGATCACAGCCGCCCTTTCTCCCCTGGGGGATCATCCCCGCCGACGGCTTCACCATCACGGCGACCGGCTCCGCGCGCGGGGCGACCGCACCGTGACGGAGCCCGGCGACGCTGGCTGCCATGACGACGGGGCCCGCCCACCTTCTCGGTGGACGGGCCCCGTCCCTGTCTCGTACGCGGCTGCTGCCGGTGACGTGCTCACCCGCGACAGCGCCGCGAGGAGCGTCACGCGTCGATGAGGGAGAGCTCGGCGAGCTCGGCCGTGGCGACGGCGCCGCGGCGGGCGCGGGCGGCGGCGCTGCGAGCGGCCATCTCCTCGCGGCGACGGCGGGCGAGCTGCGCGATGTAGGCGCGCTTGACGGTGAGGAGGATCGTGATCCCGACGAGGAGGTAGAAGACGTTGGAGATGGCGGACGGCCAGGCGCCGGTGTAGGCGCAGTTGGTCATGAGGAGGATGGAGCCGGTGATGTTGAGGGCCTGGTACCGCAGGGAGTCGCCGGCGACGCGGTTCTCCGAGATGAGGAAGTAGCCGAAGAGGAACTCCCCGGCGCCCACCCAGCCGCCGATGGAGATGATGGTTGCGAGCACGTTGTTCATGGCTCGGATACTTCCTCCGCGGTAGGTGTAGATCAATCGCAGGTTACTGCAGCCGGTATGAAGGAAATCTGAAATACTCCTCGCGTGGATGTCTCACCTCACAGACTCAGCGTGCTCCTCGCCGTGCACCGTGCCGGCGGGATCGTCGCAGCCGCGGAATCCCAGCACGTGTCGCCCTCAGCCATCTCTCAGCAGATCAAGCTGCTCGAGAAGGAGGCACGCACCCGTGTGATCGACAGAACACCTCGCGGAGCCGTCCTCACCGACGCCGGACGCGTGCTCGTCGAGACCGCGGAGCGCATCGAGGAGGAGCTCGCCACCGCCCGCCGCGAGCTCGCGCGCATCGACGACTCCGCCCCCACCGGGCGGGTCGTCATCGCCTCCTTCTCCACCGCGATCCGGGCTCTCCTGCTCCCCATGCTCGCCACCATCACCGAGTCCCACCCGGGCCTCGAGGTCTACGTCGAGGAGGGCGAGGAGCGCCTCAACCTCGCCCGCCTGCGCCGCGGCGAGATCGACCTCGTGCTCCTCGAGCGCGACTCCCACACCCTCCCGCCCGCCCCGCGCGGACTCACCGACGTCCCTCTCCTCGACGAGTCCTGGCTCGTCTGCGTCCCGCCGGACCAGCCGACCCCCTCGACGCTCGCCGACCTCGTGCGCGCCACCTGGATCGACCTCGACCCCGACACCGCCGGCGCCTTCGCCCTCACCCGCCTGGCACGGCAGATCGGCACCCCGCTCACCCTCCACCACCGCGCCTACGACTACGACGTCGTCCTCGCCATGGTGAACCAGGGGCTCGGCTACGCCCTCCTGCCCGAGCTCGCCGTCCGCTCGAGCAACGTGCCCGACGGCGTCTCCATCGCACGCCTTCCCGGGCTCGGCACCCGCCAGCTCGCCGTCCGTCACCGCTCCGTGCGCGGCGAGCCGGGACCCGCGACCCGCGCCGCGCTCGACGTCCTCCTCCAGCAGGCGGCCTCCCTCGACATGGGCTGAGGCCGTCCTGACGGCGTGACCAGCGTCCCGCCGTCGCCGGGCGCCCGACCAGGGGGGAGAGCGGAGAACCCCTGCCGTAGAGTGGCCCCGTGGCCACAGACTTCCCCGCAGAGATCGAACGACTCCGACACACCTACGCGTCCATCGCCGCGGTGACCGACCCCGAGGCGCTGCGCGCCCGGATCGCCGAGCTCTCCGAGGCCGCTGCCGCGCCCGACCTGTGGGACGACCCCGACGCCGCCCAGGTCGTCACCTCGAACCTCTCGCACGCCCAGGCCGACCTCAAGCGCGTCGAGGACCTCGGCAGCCGCATCGACGACCTCGAGGCCATGGTCGAGATGGCCGGCGAGGAGAGCGGCGAAGATGCTGACGAGCTCATCGCCGAGGCGGAGAACGACCTCGGCACCATCTCGAAGGACCTCTCCGACCTCGAGATCCGGACCCTGCTCTCCGGTGAGTACGACCCCCGCGACGCCGTCGTCACCATCCGCTCCGGCGCGGGTGGCGTGGACGCCGCGGACTTCGCCGAGATGCTCCTGCGCATGTACACGCGCTGGGCCGAGCGCCACGAGTACCCCGTGAAGATCCTCAACACCTCCTACGCCGAGGAGGCGGGCCTCAAGTCCGTCACCTTCGAGGTCCACGCTCCCTACGCCTACGGCACGCTGTCCGTCGAGGGCGGTACCCACCGCCTCGTGCGCATCAGCCCCTTCGACAACCAGGGGCGCCGCCAGACCTCCTTCGCCGCCGTGGAGGTCATCCCGCTCATCGAGTCGACCGACCACATCGACATCCCCGAGACGGACATCCGCGTCGACGTCTTCCGCTCCTCGGGACCCGGCGGCCAGTCCGTCAACACGACCGACTCCGCCGTCCGCATCACCCACCTCCCTACGGGCCTCGTGGTCTCCATGCAGGACGAGAAGTCGCAGATCCAGAACCGCGCCGCCGCCATGCGAGTCCTGCAGTCGCGCCTGCTCCTGCTCAAGCAGCAGGAGGAGGACGCGAAGAAGAAGGAGCTCGCCGGCGACGTCAAGGCCTCCTGGGGAGACCAGATGCGCTCCTACGTCCTCAACCCGTACCAGATGGTCAAGGACCTGCGGACCAACTTCGAGGTCGGCAACCCCGACTCCGTCTTCGACGGCGACATCGACGGCTTCATCGACGCCGGCATCCGCTGGCGCAAGCAGGAGGAGCAGTCCGATGACTGACTCCCTCCTGCCCAGCCGGGGCCACGTGGCTCCCTGTGAGGCGCACACGCGGCCGCCGTCCACCCGGGCGGCAGCCGCGTCGTCGTCGAGCTAGCGAGACATGGTCATTTCTCGTGACTTTCAGGCAGCCGGTGGCTCATCTGGAATGCGGCTTGGCGCGATGACGCAGATCTTCGTGGATGAGGCGCGCCATACGCCGTAGAAGTCACGAGAACTGACCACTCGCCGACGCCGTGGCATGCCGACAGACGCCGGCCGCCTCCTCCGGGGGGGGGAGAGACGACCGGCGTCGTCGCGACCGATCTCGGCGGGGCCGGTGGGGTCAGTCCCTCGTGAGCTTGCGGTAGGTGACGCGGTGCGGGCGCGCGGCGTCGGCACCGAGACGCTGGACCTTGTTCTCCTCGTAGGAGGCGAAGTTCCCCTCGAACCAGTACCAGCTGGCCGGGTTCTCCTCCGTGCCCTCCCAGGCGAGGATGTGGGTGGCGACGCGGTCGAGGAACCAGCGGTCGTGGGTGATGACCACGGCGCAGCCGGGGAACTCGAGGAGCGCGTTCTCCAGGGAACCGAGCGTCTCGGTGTCGAGGTCGTTCGTCGGCTCGTCCAGGAGGATGAGGTTGCCGCCCTGCTTGAGCGTCAGCGCCAGGTTGAGTCGGTTGCGCTCACCACCGGAGAGCACCCCGGCCGGCTTCTGCTGGTCCGGGCCCTTGAAGCCGAAGGACGCGACGTAGGCGCGCGAGGGCATCTCCACCTGGCCGACCTGGATGTAGTCGAGCCCGTCGGACACGACCTCCCACAGGGTCTTGTTCGGGTCGATGCCCGCACGGTCCTGGTCCACGTAGGAGAGCTTGACGGTCTGGCCGATCTTGAGCTCGCCCCCGTCGAGGGGCTCGAGGCCGACGATCGTCTTGAACAGGGTCGACTTGCCGACGCCGTTGGGGCCGACGACGCCGACGATGCCGTTGCGGGGCAGCGTGAAGGACAGGTCGTCGATGAGAGTGCGGCCGTCGAAGCCCTTGTTGAGGTGGCTGGCCTCGAGGACGACGTTGCCCAGGCGCGGGCCCGGCGGGATCTGGATCTCCTCGAAGTCGAGCTTGCGGGTCTTCTCGGCCTCCGCGGCCATCTCCTCGTAGCGGGCGAGGCGGGCCTTGGACTTCGTCTGGCGTCCCTTGGCGGAGGAGCGGACCCAGTCGAGCTCGTCCTTGAGGCGCTTGGCGAGCTTGGCGTCCTTCTTGCCCTGGACCTCGAGACGCTTCTCCTTGGTCTCGAGGTAGGTCGAGTAGTTGCCCTCGTAGGGGTAAAGGTGGCCGCGGTCGACCTCGGCGATCCACTCGGCCACGTGGTCGAGGAAGTACCGGTCGTGAGTGACCGCGATGACGGCGCCCTTGTAGGTCTTGAGGTGCTGCTCGAGCCAGAGGACGGACTCGGCGTCGAGGTGGTTCGTGGGCTCGTCGAGGAGGAGCAGGTCGGGCGCCTCGAGGAGGAGCTTGCACAGCGCGACGCGGCGGCGCTCACCACCGGAGAGGTTCTTGACGTCGGCGTCCGGCGGCGGGCAGCGCAGGGCGTCCATCGCCTGCTCGAGCTGGGAGTCGAGGTCCCAGGCGTCTGCGGCGTCGATCTCCGTCTGGAGCGTGCCCATCTCCTCCATGAGGGCGTCGAAGTCCGCGTCCGGGTCCGCCATGGCGGCGGAGATCTCGTTGAACCGGTCGAGCTTGCCCTTGATCTCGGCGACGCCCTCCTCGACGTTGCCGAGGACCGTCTTGTCCTCGTTGAGCGGGGGCTCCTGCATGAGGATGCCGACGCTGTAGCCGGGGGAGAGGCGGGCCTCGCCGTTGGATGGCTGGTCGATGCCGGCCATGATCTTGAGGATCGAGGACTTGCCCGCGCCGTTGGGGCCGACCATGCCGATCTTGGCACCCGGGAGGAACGCCATGGTGACGTCGTCGAGGATGACCTTGTCGCCGTGCGCCTTGCGCGCCTTCATCATCTGGTAGATGTACTCAGCCACTGCCTTGCTGCGCCTTTCGTCAGGGTGTGAGCGTGTGCTTCCGCGCGCCGACGGCGGGGGCCCCCGGCCGTGCGCGCACCGCGGCCCAGCCTACGGGAGCACCCACCGGGTGACGACGGCGCTGAGCCGTGAGCCGATGCACGCCCTTGCGCCCGCTCAGCCCTGCTCGGGCTCGGGGATGGCGGAGCCGTCGTCGCCCTCGGCGACGCGGATCTCCCACTCGCCGCTGCCCTTCGACGTCGCGGTGGGGACGCGGACCATACCCTCCTGGGCGATGGTCGAGACGAGGCGGCCCCTGGAGTCGAAGACCTCGGCGCGCGCCATGGCGCGGCCGCCGGATGAGGAGTGCGAGTCCTGGACGAAGAGGAGCCAGTCGTTGACGTCGACGTCGCGGTGGAACCACTGCGCGTGGTCGAGGGTCGCCAGGCTCATCCCCTCGGTGCGCCAGGACAGCCCGCGGCTGCGCAGGGCCGGCTCGAGCATGATCTGGTCGCACATGTAGGCGAGCAGCGCGCGGTGCACGGTCTGCGAGGCGCCCTCGGGCACGGTGCCGCGGGCGCGGGCCCACACCCGCTGGTGGTCGGTGCGCTCGGCGGCCGGGCGCAGGTAGATGTTGTCCTCCACGTGCCGCAGGTCAAAGGCAGCGGTGCGGCCGAGGAACTTGGCGACCGGGTGGTCGATGGTGCGGAAGATCTCGAGCGCGCTCGTCAGCTCCTCGGGACGTGGGACGGCGGGCGCGGTCGCCTGCACGTCCTCGCCCTCCTGGGCATCCTGGAAGGAGGAGATCATCTGGAGGATGACGCGGTCGTCCTGCGACGCCGTCGTGCGGCGCTGGGAGAAGGAGCGGCCGTCGTGCAGGTCCTCGACGTCGAAGCGGATCGGGGCGTCCGGCTTGCCCCCGCGCATGAAGTAGGCGTGCACGGAGTGCGGGAGGCGCTCGTCGAGTCCGGCGTCGCGCAGCGTCGCGGCGGCGGCGAGGAGCCCCTGGGCGACGACCTGGCCGCCGTAGACGCGGCCGGAGAGCTGGGGGAGAGAGGTGCCCGAGAGGGCACCCTCCCCGTCCGCCGGCGCGAGGGCCAGGATCCGGGTGACGGAGCCGAGCGGCTCCTCGCTGGCAGGCGGGACGGGGAAGGGGGACGTCACAGACCGAGCTCCTCGAGGATCGGCAGCTCGGCGCGGACGGCCTCGCGGGCGGCGTCGGCCGTGATGGCGTCGATGGCGACCTGGGCGAGGCGCTGGGCGTCCTCGAAGGTGACCGTCTTGAGGACGGCGTCGACGTCCGGGAGGGCGCGGGCCGTCATGGACAGGCTCTTGACGCCGAGGCCCACGAGGACGACGGCGAGGGCCGGGTCGGCAGCGGCCTCGCCGCAGACACCCACCGGGCGGTCCTTCGGGGCACCGCCGTCGCAGGCGGCCTTGATGAGGCGGAGGACGGCCGGCTGCCAGCCCGTGGAGAGGTCCGCGAGGGAGGACAGGAGGCGGTCGGCGGCCATGACGTACTGCGTGAGGTCGTTCGTGCCGATCGAGGCGAAGTCCGCGTGCTCGAACATCTTGTCCGCGAGGATGGCGGCCGAGGGGACCTCGATCATCATGCCGGCGGTCTTGAGGCCGTAGGAGCGGGCCTTCTCCGCGAAGGCCTTGGCCTCCTCGGTCGTCGAGATCATCGGGGCCATGACCCACACGTGGGCGTCGGTCTCCGCCTCCGCCTTGGCGAGGGCCTCGAGCTGGTGCTCGAGGACCTCGGGGTTGCGGCGCGTCGTGCGGTAGGCGCGGACACCCAGGGCCGGGTTGGCCTCGGTGGCGTCGGTGAGGAAGGGGAGGGGCTTGTCGGCGCCGGCGTCCAGGGTGCGGACGACGACCTTCTTACCGGGGAAGGCCTCGAGGACGGCCTTGTACGCCTCGACCTGGGCCTCGACGGTCGGCTCCTCGGGCTGGTCGAGGAAGCAGAACTCCGTGCGGAAGAGGCCGACGCCCATGGCGCCCGCCTCGGCGGCCGAGCGGGCGCCGGCGCCGTCGCCGACGTTGGCGAGGAGCTGGACCTCGCGGCCGTCCTTGAGGCCGCCGTCGCCCTTGAAGACGCGGACGCGGCTGGCGAGCTCGCGGGCGCGGCGGAGGGCGTCCTCGCTCGGGTTGAGCGTGATGATGCCCTTGGTGCCGTCGACGAGGACGATGTCGCCGTCGTGGAGCTGGTCGGTCACCTCGGAGCCTGCGCCGACGATCGCGGGGATGCCGAGGGCGCGGGCGAGGATCGAGGTGTGGGAGGTCGGGCCGCCCTCGGAGGTGACGAAGGCGAGGACCTTCTCCGGGTCGATGAGGGCGGTGTCCGCCGGGGCGAGGTCCTCGGCGACGAGGACGAAGGGCTCGGGCAGGCGCGGGATGCCGGGCATGGGGGAGTCGGTGAGGACCGCGACGATGCGGTCGCGCACGTCCTGGACGTCGCGGGTGCGCTCGGCCATGTAGCCGCCGAGGGACTCGAGCATGGAGGCGAGCGAGCCGGCTGCCTCCCAGACGGCCCGCTCGGGGACGAGGCGGCGCTCCTTGACCATGGCCTGCGCGGAGGAGGTGAGGGTCGGGTCGGCGGCCATCTGGGCCGTCGTCTCGAGCAGGGTCTTGCCGTCGCCCTTGGCCTCGGCGGCGGAGAGCTCGAGGCTCTTCTTGACCGTCTGCGCAGCCTCAGCGATGTGCTCGCACTCGGTCTCGACGTCGCTGTCGGCGGGCAGGGTGGCGACGGCGGGCTCGGTGATGCCGGGGGCCATGCGGGCCACGGGACCCGCGACGAGGCCCGGGCTGACGCCGATGCCGTTCAGGGAGGTGGGGTTGTCGTCGGTCGTGGACATGAGTGCTCCTCAGCGGAGGTGGAGTGCGGGCTGTCACCGGTCATTGTGCACGGTGCGGACCGTTCGCGAGTACTTTCAGCCGCCGATGAACCACGTCGGTCGCACAGGTCGGAGCCGCTGCCGGCTTCGCGCGGAGGGCGTGCGGACCGTCCCTGACGTGCGAGGACCGCCTCGGGGTCGGGCGGTCTTCGCGACGGTGCCGTGGGGCGGGCTCAGAGGGCGCACGGGGAGGGTGGATCGGCTCCTCGTAGGGACCAACGGGGGGGCGACCCGCGCCACACTCCTGGGATAAAGTGACGCCGAACACGAAGGCCATCACGGGCGGCACCGCGCGCTGCGCCGGTGCGGAAGAGAGGACGAGTCACATGACCACTGCCGCTGAGATCCTTGCCGGACTGGGTGGGCGCGACAACGTGACGGACCTGGAGCCGTGCATCACCCGCCTGCGCGTCGAGGTCGTCGACCAGGAGAAGGTTGACGAGCAGGCCCTGCGCTCGGCAGGCGCCTTCGGCGTCGTCCGCTCGGGCCGTGTCGTCCAGGTCGTCGTCGGCCCCGTCGCGGACGCGCTCGCCAGCGAGATCTCGAAGTCCGAGTGACTGGCGCGCCGTCGCCCCTCGGGCGACGGTCGAGAGCTGCAAGGACCGCTCCCGGCACCCCGTGGGGCGCCGGGACCGGCTGCGTCCGCAGCCCGGTTCGCCCTGTCGGCGTCGCGGGCCGGCCGTGCCGCCGGCAGGGCGCGTCGCCCGGTGGTCGATGGCGGCTGGAATCCTGCCTCGACGTATGAAATCCTTGCAGCAAGAAGTGGATCCGCCCCCCGTGGCCGCCAAGGTCGGCGAGCTCGTCATGGCGGAGCCCCTTCGTCAGCACAGCGGTGCGGAGCCGGGAACGGCGCCGAGCCGGACCAGCCCCCGCGCCCCCCGCGCGACAGAGAGTGCAAGGTCGAGACTTATGACCCAGCCCACCATCACCCACGAGCCTGCCGGCGAGCGGCTGCGTGCGCTCGCCGAGGCGCACGGCGTCCTCACCGAGTACTGGGACTTCCGCGGCAACCTCGCCTCCCCGTCCCGGCAGACCCTCACCGCGGTCCTCGGCGCGCTCGGCGTGCCCGCCGTCACCGACGAGGAGATCGAGTCCTCCCTGCGCGAGGTCGAGCTCGCCCCGTGGCGACGCACCCTGCCCCAGACCGTGGTCGTGCGCGGCGGCGTCACGAGCCCCGTCGTCGTCCACTGCCCCGACGGCGCGAGCGTCACCGTCACCGCCGAGCTCGAGGACGGCAGCCGTCGCGCCCTCCCGCAGGGCGATGACTGGACCCCCGCTCGCGACGTCGACGGCACCCGGACCGGCCAGGCCACCTTCCTCGTCCCTGACGACCTCCCTCTCGGCTGGCACGAGCTCGTTGCCGAGGTCGGTCCCGCCCAGGGGCGCGAGGCGAGCACCTGCCGCGTGCCGCTCGCGGTCACCCCGGACCGCCTCGAGCTCCCCGCGGCGCTCGGCGAGCGCGGCTGGGGCGCCATGGCCCAGCTCTACTCCGTCCGGTCGCGCGGCTCCTGGGGCGTCGGCGACGCCGACGACCTCACCGAGCTCGTGTCCTTCCTCGGTGACGAGGGCGCCGACTTCCTCCTCATCAACCCCCTCCACGCCGCCGAGCCGACCGGCGCGATGACGCCGTCGCCCTACCTTCCGGTGACGCGCCGCTTCGTCAACCCGATCTACATCCGACCCGAGAACGTGCCCGAGGTCGCCAGGCTGTCCGGCCCGCAGCGCTCGCTCGTCCAGTGGGCCCTCGAGGAGGTCGCCGAGCAGGACCTCTCCAGCGCCCCCATCGACCGCGACGCGGCCTGGAAGGCCAAGCGCGAGGCCCTCGAGGTCATCTTCGACGCCGGCCGCTCCCGCGCCCGCCAGCGCGACCTGGAGCGTTTCCGCGCGGAGCAGGGCGAGGGGCTCGAGCGCTTCGCCCTGTGGTGCGCCCTCACCGAGAAGTACGGTGCCGCGGCCGAGTGGCCCGAGGAGCTGCACGACCCCGCTGGCCCCGCCGCCGCCGCGCAGGCCCGCGAGCTCGCGGACCGGATCGAGTTCTACGCCTGGCTCCAGTGGGTCGTGGACGAGCAGCTCGGCCGTGCCCAGGCCGAGGCCCTCGCCTCGGGCATGGCCCTCGGCGTCATGGACGACCTCGCCGTCGGCGTCCACCCCCGCGGTGCCGACGTCTGGTCCGACCCGGACGCCTTCGCCGAGGGCATCGAGGTCGGAGCCCCGCCGGACATGTACAACCAGCTCGGTCAGAACTGGTCCCAGCGCCCCTGGAGCCCCACCCACCTGGCCGAGACCGCCTACGCTCCCCTGCGCGACATGGTGCGCACCGTGCTGCGCCACGCCGGCGCCCTGCGCGTCGACCACGTCATCGGCCTGTTCCGACTGTGGTGGATCCCCGCCGGCATGGGGGCGAATGAGGGCGCCTACGTGCGCTACGACCACGAGGCCATGGTGGGCGTCGTGCTCCTCGAGGCGTACAGGGCCGGCGCCGTCATCATCGGCGAGGACCTCGGCACCGTGGAGCCCTGGGTCCGCGACTACCTCGCCAGCCGCGGCGTGCTGGGCACCTCGGTCCTCTGGTTCGAGAACCAGGAGGACGGCTGGCCCCGTTACCCCGGCGCCTACCGCCGCATGTCGCTCGCGACCGTGACCACCCACGACCTCCCGCCGACGGCCGGCTACCTCGCCGACGAGCACGTCGACCTGCGCGAGCGCCTCGGTCTGCTCACCGAGCCCGTCGAGCAGGTGCGCGCCGGGGCCCGCATCGAGCGCGAGCGCATGCTCGCCCGCCTGCGCGAGCACGGCCTCCTCAGCGACGACCCCTCTGAGCGCGAGGTCGTCGAGGCGCTCCACCGCTACGTGCTGCGCACCCCGGCGGTCCTCACCGCTGTGGCCCTCGTCGACGGCGTCGGCGAGCGCCGCACGCAGAACCAGCCCGGCACCGACCAGGAGTACCCCAACTGGAAGATGCCGCTGACCGACTCGGCCGGCGACGTCGTCCTCGTCGAGGACCTTCCCACCAACGCCCGCCTCGAGTCGCTCCTCGCCGCGGTCCGCGACGAGGTCGGCCAGCAGCGGCGCGCCTGAGCGGCGCCCCTCGTCCTCGTCGTCGCGCACGCAAGGGCGGGCCGCTCCCGCAGGGGAGCGGCCCGCCCTTCGACGTCGCTGTCGCACCGGAGGCCGGGGGCCTCCTCAGGACGCTCAGGCCCAGGTGAGGAGCCCGTCCCCGGCGGCGACTGAGCCCTTCGCCGCCAGGGCGACGTCCTCCTCCGCGGCCTCGAGCGCGATGACCGGGACCAGGGGGCTCAGGCCGTGCTCGGCGACCTCACCGGGGTCCCACGAGACCATCGCGTCCCCGGCGGAGACCTCGTCCCCGTCGGCGGCGTGGACCGTGAAGCCCTGGCCCTTGAGGCCGACCGTGTCGAGCCCGAGGTGGACGAGGACGCCGCGCCCGTCCTCGGAGGCGATGACGAAGGCGTGCGGATGGACCTTGGCGACCGTCCCGGAGACCGGGGCGACCGCCGTGACCTCGCCCTTGTCCCGGTCCGGGTCGATGGCGGCGCCGGTGCCCACGAAGCGGCCGGCGAAGACCGGGTCCGGGACCTGCTCCAGGGCGATGACCGTCCCGGCGAGAGGCGCCTGGACGGTCAGGGTCATCGCAGGTCCTCGATGTCCTCGGCGAGCGTGTCCGCGACCGGACCCATGACGACCTGGATGGTGCGTCCGACGGCGACGACGCCGTGGGCGCCCGCAGCCTTGAGGCCCTCCTCGTTGACCTTCTCCGGGTCGGCGACCTCGACGCGAAGCCGGGTGATGCAGGGCTCGAGCTCGTTGATGTTCTCGAAACCGCCGAGGGAGTCGATGATCTGCTGTGCCTGGGACATGGTGCGCTCCTGTCTGTTCCTGCGTCTGATGGTGGCTCGGGACGCCCGGCCTGCGTCGAGCCGGGGCGCGCCGGCCGGTGTGCGGACGCGACGGCTGACCGAGTCGTGGCTGAGCCGGGCGACGCCGCGCGCGCAGGGTCGCGGAGCGTGCCTCGACGCACGGTCCTGGGTGGCACGCGCCGGCGCCCCGGCTCCCTCGGAGGGAGCCGGGGCGCCGGCGCGTTGACGACGGGTCCGTGAACCGGTCGGGCTGGGGCCAGGTCAGGCCTTCTGCGTCTCGCGGGCCTCACGGGCCTGGATCCGTGCGACGCGGCGGGTGTCGTCGAGGTTCTCGATGACGATGCGCCGGAACGCGGCGGGGGAGTCCTCGTGGGAGGCGAGCCAGCGCTCGAGCGCACCCGCCGGGTCGACGCCAGGGAGGCCGACCGTCGCGGTCGACCACAGCGAGACCAGCAGGTTCTCGGCCATGTGGAAGGTCCGGGACTCCCAGATCGCGTCGGCGGTGCGGACGTACTCCTCGACATAGGGCGCGAGGAGCTCGGGGTCGCGGCGTGCCTCGATGAAGCCACGCAGGACCTTGACCTGGGTCTCGTTCGGCATCTTGGCGTCCTCGACGAGGGCCTGCCAGGTGGCGGCCTTCGCCTCGGCGGTTGGCACGGAGGCGCGTGCCTGGGCGGCGCGCTCCCGGCCCGTGGTGGTGAGGTCGCGCTTCTCCTCGGCGGCGATCTCCTCCTCCCCGGCGGCGCCTGCGGCGACGAGCCCGGTGAGGAGCTCCCAGCGCATGTCGGCGTCGACGGCGAGGCCCTCGAGGGCGGCGTCGCCGGTGAGCCAGCCGCGCACGACGTCGGTCTGCTTAGTGGTGACGGCGTTGGCGGCCACGGCGCGGGCCAGCTGGAGCTGCTTGTCGCTGCCGGGCTCGGCGGCGCGCGCGAGGGCGAGCAGGGCGTCGGCGGTGCCGGGCAGCGCGGCCTGGCGTGCGGCGGGCGTCAGGTAGGAGGTGACGATCCTCGTGATCTTGGCGATGAGGCCCTGGATGACGGAGGAGTGCGTCTCGACCTCGAGGGCGGCGAGCGCCGCGTCGAGGAAGCGGGAGGCGGCGAGCTCGCCGTCGCGCACCATGTCCCAGGCGGAGGCCAGGACGATGGAGCGGGGCAGGGAGTCGCTGAACTCGGCGACGTGCTCGAGGCCGGTGCTCAGCGAGCGCTGGTCGAGGCGGACCTTGGCGTAGGTGAGGTCGTCGTCGTTGAGGACGATGACGTCGGCGCGCTGGGTTCCGACGAGCTCGGGGACCTCGGTGCGCTCGCCGTCGAGGTCGAGCTCGATCCGGCCGGTGCGCGTGATGGCGCCGTCGGCCAGCGAGTAGGAGCCGATGGCGGCGCGGTGCGGGCGCAGCGAGGCGGGGGAGCCCTCGGGGACCGTCTGGACGACGGCGGCGGAGGTGATGACGCCGTCGGAGTCCGTCTCGATCTCGGTGGACAGGACGGTGACGCCCGCCTCCTGGAGCCAGACGCGGGTCCAGGCGGACAGGTCGCGGCCGGAGGCCTTCTCGAGCTCGGCCAGGAGGTCCGCGAGCGTGGCGTTCGCGTAGGCGTGGGCGTGGAGGTAGGAGGCGATGCCCTGGAAGAAGCTCTCGCGGCCCACGTAGGCGACGAGCGCCGTGAGGACGGAGGCGCCCTTGGCGTAGGTGATGCCGTCGAAGTTGACCTCGACGTCGTGCAGGTCGTTGATCTCCGCGGCGATCGGGTGGGTGGAGGAGAGCTGGTCCTGGTTGTAGGCCCAGTTCTTCTCGAGGGTCTGGAAGGTCGTCCACGCGTCGGTGAAGCGGGAGGTCTCCGCAGTGGCGAGGGTGGAGGTGTACTCGGCGAAGGACTCGTTGAGCCACAGGTCGTTCCACCACTTCATGGTGACCATGTCGCCGAACCACATGTGGGCGAGCTCATGGAGGATGGTGACGACGCGGCGCTCGACGCGGGCCTCGACGGGGCGGGAGCGGAAGATGTAGTCGTCGCGGTGGGTCACGCAGCCGACGTTCTCCATGGCGCCGGCGTTGAACTCGGGCACGAAGATCTGGTCGTACTTGCTGAAGGCGTAGTTCGTGCCGAAGAGCTCCTCGTAGTAGGCGAAGCCCTTCTTGGTGATGTCGAGGATCTCCTCGGAGTCCATGTACTCGAGGAGCGAGGCGCGGCAGTACGTGCCCAGCGGGATGACGCGTCCGTCCTTGGCGCGGTACTCGTCGGTGGCGCCCTTGTAGGGACCGGCGACGATCGCGGTGAGGTAGGAGGAGATCCGCTCGGTGGGCGCGAAGGCGAAGACCTGCTTGCCGCCCTCGGCGGTGGGCTCCGGGGTGGGGGAGTTCGAGAAGACGGTCCAGCCCTCGGGCGCGGTCACGGTGAAGGTGAAGGAGGCCTTGAGGTCGGGCTGCTCGAAGACCGTGTAGACCCGGCGGGAGTCGGGGACCTCGAACTGCGAGTAGAGGTAGGTCTCGTCGTCGGCGGGGTCGGTGAAGCGGTGGAGGCCCTCACCGGTGTGCATGTAGGCACAGTCGGCGACGACGGTCAGCTCGTTCGACTCCTTGAGGTCCGCCAGGACGATGCGCGAGTCGACGAAGACCTCGGAGGGGTCGAGCTCGGCGCCGTTGAGGGTGATGCGGTGGACCGCGGGCGCGATGAGGTCGATGAAGGTCGTGGCGCCGGGGGTGGCCGTGAAGCGCGCGGTCGTCGTCGACCGGAAGGTCTCCTCGCCGGTGGTGAGGTCGAGGGCGACGTCGTAGCTCTCGGCGGTGACGAGGCCGGCGCGGGTTGCCGCCTCCTCGCGGGTCAGGTTCTGACCGGGCATGTGTGTGCTCCTAGGGGTCGGTGGAACGGGGGGCAGCCCCAGGCTGCGCCCGCCTTCGCTGGGGTCGCCGGCGGAGCGCGGGCAGACGTACAGGCAATCCTCTCACTGCTGCGTCGCTGCGGTCTCGCATGGACTTCTGCCCGCGGCGTGCCTCTCAGGTCCGCCGCACCGCAGCACCCTGGGTCGCGGCGGTCGCACGGTGCCTCAGGCGGCGGCGTGGCAGAGTGGGCCCCTCATTCCCTGGGGATGAGGGGCCCACCGGGCACCGGTCTGTCAGCGTGGACCGCGGTCTCGGGTCACCAGATGCTCACGCGCTCCTCCGGGGCGAGCCACAGACCGTCCTGCGGCGTCGTGCCGAAGGCCTCGTGGAAGGCGTCCACGTTGCGCACGATCCCGTTGCAGCGGAACTCACCGGGCGAGTGCGGGTCGATCGTCAGCAGCAGCTCGGCGTAGTCCTCGCGGTTCTTCCCGCGCCAGATCCGTGCCCACGAGTAGAAGAATCGCTCCAGCGCCGTGAGCCCGTCGATGACTGGAGCGTCAGCGAAGGACTCCACGCCCTCGCGGCGCAGCGCGAGGGCGTAGGCCTTGAGGGCGATGCCCAGGCCGCCCAGGTCGCCGATGTTCTCGCCGATCGTCAGGGCGCCGTTGACGTGCGGGACCTGCGCGAGGTCCGTGCCCTCGCGCTCGGCGCGCTCGACCAGGGCCGTCGGCTGGAAGGCGTCGTACTGGGCGATGAGGGCGGCCGTGCGCGCCGTGAAGGCCTCGCGGTCCTCCTCGGTCCACCAGTCCGACACCTTGCCGTGCCCGTCGAAGGTCGAGCCCTGGTCGTCGAAGCCGTGGCCGATCTCGTGGCCGATGACGGCGCCGATGCCCGCGTAGTTGACGGCGGCGTCGGCCTCGGGGTCGAAGAAGGGAGGTTGGAGGATCGCGGCCGGGAAGACGACCTCGTTCATCGTCGGGTTGTAGTAGGCGTTGACCGTCTGCGGCGTCATGTGCCACTCGGCGCGGTCCACCGGGGAGCCGAGCTTGCGCAGCGAGCGGGCCAGCTCGAAGAGCTCGACGCTGCGGACGGAGGCGATGACGTCCCCGGGTGTCACGACGACGTCGGCGTAGTCGCGCCACGTGTCCGGGTAGCCGATCTTCGGCGTGAACTGCGAGAGCTTCTCCAGAGCACGCTCACGCGTGGCGGGCCCCATCCAGCTCAGCGAGGAGATCGACCCGCGGTACGCCTCGATGAGGTCGGTGACGAGACGTTCCATCTCGGCCTTGTACGACGGTGGGAAGTGACGCGCCACGTAGAGCTCGCCGAGGGCCTCGCCGAGAGTCCCCTCGATGAGGCCGACGCCGCGCTTCCAGCGGGCGCGCAGCCCGTCGACGCCCTGGAGGCGCTTGGAGTAGAAGTCGAAGTTCGCGGTGACGAAGTCCGAGGAGAGCAGGGTGGCGCGCCCGTGGACCGTGTGCCATAGGGCCCACGCGCGCAGGTCCTCGAGGTCCGCGTCGGCCCAGACGCCGGCGGCGTGGCCGACGTAGTCGGGCTGCTCGACGATGGCCTCGTCCAGGAAGCCGCGCAGGCCCGTGCCCGCGGCCTCGGCGGCGGCGGCGATGCCCCCGCGCCAGGCCTCCCACGGGAAGGCCTCGCCCGAGGCGGCGAGCTCCGCCCACGTCGTCGGGTTGTTCATCCGCTCGATGTCGCGGCAGGCGACGCGGTCCCAGTGGCCCTTCGCGATGCGGGTCTCCAGGGCCATGACGCGCTCGGCGAGGTCCTGCGCCTGTGCGCCGAGGCGCTCGTCGAGGCCCGCGAGGGACAGCATCCGGGCGACGTGCGCGACGTAGGCCTCACGCAGGTCCTCCTGGGACTCCTCGCGGTAGTAGGACTCGTCGGGCAGACCAAGGCCGTCCTGACCGAACCACGTGGTGTAGCGCTCCGGGTCGTTGAGGTCCACCTCGACGTCGACGCCGAACAGGCCCGTGAAGCCGGCAGGCACGCCGGCGCCGATCGCGCGGGCCAGCTCCTCCTTCGTGGAGGCGCCCAGGAGCGGGGCGAGCTCGGGCTCGAGCGGGGAGGCGCCGAGGGCCTCGACGGCCTCCTCGTCGATGAAGGATGCGTACAGGGCCCCGATCTTGTCCGAAGGGGTCGTCGGTGCGTCCGCGCTGCCGGAGACTGACCAGTCGGCCGCGGCCTCCTCGAGGATCTCCCGGCAGGCCGCCTCGGCGGCGTCGCGCAGGAGGACGAAGGAGCCAAAGCCTGGGCGGTCTGCCGGGATCTCAGCGGTGCGCAGCCAGGCGCCGTTGACGTGGCGGAACAGGTCGTCCTGGGGTCGGACGGTGGGGTCGGCAGCGGTCGTCTCGTAGACGCCTGCGAGGACGTCGCCGTCCTCGGCGGCCCCTGCGGCGGTGGTCGTGTCAGTCATGGGTGACACGCTAGCCGCAGGCGTCAGCCCGCCGACCGTGCACGGACGTTCACCGCTCGGCTGCACGGCCTGTTTCGCCTGGGGCACAATCGGTCTCATGCGCATCCACATCGCCTCCGACCACGCCGGCTACGAGCTCAAGAGCGCCCTCATCGAGCACCTCACTGATGAGGGGCACGAGGTCGTCGACCACGGCGCCTTCGAGTACGACGCCCAGGACGACTACCCCGCCTTCTGCATCGAGGCGGCCGAGGCCGTCGTCGCCGAGCCGGGCAGCCTCGGCGTCGTCATCGGCGGCTCCGGCAACGGCGAGCAGATCGCCGCCAACGCCGTCGACGGCGTCCGCGCGGCCCTCGCCTGGAACGACGACACCGCCCGCCTCGCCCGGCAGCACAACGACGCCAACGTCATCTCCGTGGGCGGTCGCATGCACCCCATCGAGGACGCGATCCGCTTCGTCGACATCTTCGTCGCCGAGCCCTTCAGCGGGGACGCCCGCCATCAGCGCCGCATCGACCAGCTCGCCGCCTACGAGCGGCGCGCCCACCAGGGCGCCTGACGACATCGCGGCGACGACCGGTGGCGCACCGGCCGCGTCGTGGTCCTCCTGCCCTGCCCGAGGCGGCTCCGGCAGCCCGGCGCCCGCTCGGGCGGTACCGTCACCACCATGCCCGAAGGCCACACCGTCCACCGCCTCGCCGCCGCCCTCGCCGAGCTCTACGGGGGCGTCCGCGTGCACACCGCCTCCCCCCAGGGCCGCTTCGCCGACGGCGCCGCCCGTCTCGACGGACAAGTGCTCCTCGGCGCCGAGGCGCACGGCAAGCACCTCTTCTTGCCCTTCGCTCCCGAGCCCGACGTCCCCACCGACGACGAGGCCGTCACCTGGCTCCGGATCCACCTGGGCCTGTACGGGTCGTGGACCTTCGACGGCGACTCCGACTTCACCGCGCCGCACTCCATCGGCGCACCCCGGCGGCGCGTCGGCGAGCGGGGCGAGCACGCCCTGTCCCACGGCGGCGGCTCGGCCCTGTCCGGGCTCGCCGGCGGCGACCCCGTGCTCGGCGTCCCCACGCCGGGGGAGTGGGAGCCGCCCGAGCCGCGCGGTGCGGTCCGCCTCCGCCTTGAGAGCGAGCACGGCGTCGCCGACCTCACCGGGCCCGCAGCCTGCGAGCTCCTCGACGCCGCCGGCGTGGCCGCCGTCCGCCGTCGCCTCGGCCCGGACCCGCTGCGTGACGACGGGGACCGGGACGTCTTCGTCGCAGCCGTCCGCCGCCGCCGCAAGGCGGTCGGCGAGCTCCTCATGGACCAGTCGGTCCTCGCCGGCGTCGGCAACATCTACCGGGCCGAGACGCTCTTCCGCACGGGCATCAGCCCCTTCCGGGCCGGCAACCGGGTGAGCGAGGAGCGCCTGCGCGCCGTCTGGGACGACCTCGTGCCCCTCATGGAGTACGGCGTCGCCACCGGCTTCATCACCACCGTCGACCTCGAGGACGTCCCCGAGCCGCTGCCCGAGGGGGACGAGGAGGCCGGACGCTGGTACACCTACCACCGCGCCGACCGCCCCTGCCTCCGGTGCGGCACCCCGATTCGGGAGAAGGAGGTCGCCGCTCGGCGCCTCTTCTGGTGCCCGTCGTGCCAGGCCCGGTGAGCGGGGTGGGCGAGGCAGCCGGCGCCGTCACCGGCGCCCAGGTGCGGGCGATCCGCGTTCTCACCGTCGGACACTCCAACCTGGAGCTCGACGACTTCCTCGGCATGCTCCACGGCGCCGGGATCACCGACGTCGTCGACGTCCGCCGCCTCCCCGGATCGCGGAAGTACCCGTGGTTCGACCAGGACCCGCTGCGCGACTCACTGCGAGGCGCCGGACTCGGCTACCACCACCTCCTCGGCCTCACGGGGCGCCGCCCCAGGCAGAAGGACGTCGACCCGGCGGTCAACGCGTTCTGGCAGAACCAGTCCTTCCACAACTACGCCGACTACGCGCTCAGCGCCGAGTTCGCCTCCGGGCTCGACGAGCTGCGCACCGGCTGCGGCACCGTCCCAGCCGTTATGTGCGCCGAGGCCGTCTGGTGGCGCTGCCACCGTCGCCTCATCGCCGACCACCTCCTCGCGGCCGGTACCGAGGTCCGCCACCTCCTGGGGCCCGGCGAGGAGGCTCCCGCGACGCTCACCCGTGGCGCCGTCGTCGGACAGGACGGGAGCGTCACCTACCCCGACGCCGGCTGACCGGGGGAGGCGCTGCCCGAACGGGGCGACCGGCTCGATCGGTGCGCCGGCACCAGATCGCCCTCGGGGCCGTGCGCTGTCGGTAGCCTGCGAGCATGAGCACCGCGCCCCGCCTCGTCTCCGGCCCCTGGTCCGCCGCCACCGCCGGGCTCCTCACCCGCGACCACCGGATCGCCGTCCCCCTCGACCGCTCGGGCGCGGGTGACCGCTTCCCCGAGGGCACCGCACACGGCTCCGAGACCATCACCGTGTACGCCCGCGAGCTCGCCCGCCTCACCGACGCCCCCGGCGCCCCCGAGGACGGGCCCGCGGCCGACCGGCCGTGGCTCGTCTTCCTCCAGGGCGGCCCCGGCTGCGAGTCACCGCGCCCCAGCGCCGACGGCGGGACGGGATGGCTGGGCGCTGTCCTCGAGCACTACCGCGTCCTCCTCCTCGACCAGCGCGGCACCGGTGCGTCGACCCCGGTCGACCGGGCCGACCTCGGCGGGGACGCCGGCGGCACCGCCCGACTGCTCACCCACCTGCGGGCCGACGAGATCGTCGAGGACTGCGAGGACCTGCGCCGGGCGCTCGGCGTCGAGCGCTGGAGCCTGCTCGGTCAGTCCTTCGGCGGCTTCTGCGTCACGCGGTACCTCTCCGCCCACGCGGACTCCCTCGAGCACGTCTTCCTCACCGGAGGGCTGCCCGCCGTCGGGCGCTCCATCGACGAGGCCTACGCCCTCACCTACGAGGCGATGCGCCTCAAGAGCGAGGACTTCTACGGGCGCTACCCGGCCGACCGCGACCGCGTCGCCGCCCTCATGGAGACCGCGTCCCGCGGTGAGCTCCGCACGGCCGCGGGCGACGTCGTCGGCCCGACCCGGTTGCGCGGCCTGGGCTCGATGCTCGGCATGAGCCGCGGGATCGACGCGCTCCACCACCTGCTCGAGCGGGACGCCGACTCATGGGCCTTCCGCTACGACCTCGGGGCGAGCCTGCCGTTCGGTGGGCGCAACCCGCTCTACGCCGTCATCCACGAGTCCTGCTGGGCGGACGGCGGCGCCACCCGCTGGGCCGCCGAGCGCGTCCGCCCGGCCGCCTTCGACGACGACCCGACGCTGCTCACCGGCGAGCACGTCACGCGTGACTCCTTCACCGAGGACGCCACCCTGCGCCCGTGGCGCGAGGCCGCGGAGATCCTCGCCGAGCACGAGTGGCCCCGGCTCTACGACCAGGCGGCGCTCCGGGCCGCGGACGTCCCCGGCGCGGCGGCCGTCTACGCGCGCGACGTCTTCGTGCCCATGACGACGAGCCTCGAGACGGCCTCGCTCATGCCGCGGCTGCGCACGTGGGTGACGAGCGAGCACGAGCACAACGGCTCGGCCGCCAGCGGCGGCGCCGTGTTCCGCCGTCTCCATGAGCTCGCCACCGGCGCCGTCGTCCGTTGAGGCCGGTCGCTGTCCCCGTCAAGGTCGACCCGACGGAGCAGCCCTGACGCACGGGACCCCGACCGCGCTCGCGGTCGGGGTCCCGTCGGTGATCCCTGTCTCCGGATGGGTCAGATGTAGATCGTCGGGTCGAGCATGAGCTCGGGGTCGGTGCGCGGGTCGCGCACGCGCGCCGGCACGCCCACGCCGACGTGGTCGGCGGGCAGGTTCTTCACGAGCACCGCGTTCGCGCCGATCTTCGCTCCGTCCTCGACGGTGACCGGGCCCAGGACCTTGGCGCCCGCGCCGATCTGGACGTTGTTGCCGATCGTGGGGTGGCGCTTGCCGGGATTCGTGGAGACCCCGCCCAGGGTGACGCCGTGGTACATGAGGACGTCGTCGCCGACCTCGGCGGTCTCACCGATGACGACGCCCATGCCGTGGTCGATGAAGAAGCGGTCGCCGATCGTGGCGCCCGGGTGGATCTCGATACCGGTCACGCCCCGTGCCGCCTGCGAGACGGCGCGCGCGGCGAGCTTGTGCCCGTTGCCCCAGAGCCGGTGCGCGACGCGGTACGCCCAGATGGCGTGCACCCCCGGATAGAGGAGCGCGACCTCGAGGCTGGACCGGGCGGCCGGGTCCTGGCGGCGCGCGGCCGCGAGGTCCTCTCGGGCGTGGTCGAGGATGGACCGGTTCTTCTCGGGCATGTGCTCCTCCTGGGTGTCCCGGTGCCCGGCCTCCCGCCGGGTCAGGTGCTGCAACAGATGCTGCGTGAACCCCGACGGCGGTGCTCCTGCTCCCAGGAGCACCGCCGTCGGTCCCGGCGTCTCAGGGACGACGGCCGGGACTCGCGCAGGAGGGCCTCAGTTGAGGTACTCGGAGTACAGGGGGGTGGACAGGTAGCGCTCGCCGGTGTCCGGGAGGACGGTGACGATCGTCTTGCCCTCGAACTCGGGCCGCTTGGAGAGCTGGTCCGCGGCAGCCAGGGCGGCACCGGAGGAGATGCCGACGAGGAGCCCCTCCTCCTTGGCGGCGCGACGGGCGTACTCGATGGCGTCGTCGGAGGTGATGTGGAGCAGCTCGTCCCAGATCTCCTGGTCGAGGACCTCGGGAACGACGTTGGGGCCGAGGCCCTGGATCTTGTGCGGGCCGGCCTTGCCGTCGGACAGGAGCGGGGACTCGGCGGGCTCGACACCGTAGATCTTGGTCTCGGGGCGCTCCTCGCGCAGGACGGTGCCGACACCGGTGAGGGTGCCGCCGGTGCCGATGCCCGCGACGAAGACGTCGAAGTCGCCGGCCTGCTCGAGGAGCTCGCGCGCGGTGGTCTCGCGGTGGACGCGCGGGTTGGCCTCGTTGGTGAACTGCGAGGCGAGGATTGAGTTCGGCGTGGCCGCCTGGATCTCCTCGGCCTTCTTGACGGCTCCGGCGACGCCGCCCTCGGAGATAAGGATGAGCTCGGCGCCGAAGGCGCGCATGATCGCGCGGCGCTCCTTGGACATCGTCTCCGGCATCGTGATGATGACCTTGTAGCCGAGGGCCGCGCCGACCATCGACAGGCCGACGCCGGTGTTGCCGGAGGTCGCCTCGATGATCGTCCCGCCGGGCTTGAGGTCGCCGGACTCCTCCGCGGCACGGACGATGGACAGCGCGATGCGGTCCTTGACGCTGCCGGCCGGCTCGAAGGCCTCGACCTTGGCCAGGACGGTGGCGGGGCCGGAGATGACGCGGTTGATCTTGACGAGCGGGGTGCCGCCGACGGCCTCGGTAATGTCGTTGAGGTAGGAAGTCATGAGTGTCTCCTCTGTGTGCCAAGCGGGATCTCGATGTCGCGACCGGTCCCCGCGAGCGGTGGTGGATGGGTGTTCCGGTGCCCTGGGCTGCGTGCGCCGGGCGGTGACGGTTCGCGTCCGTCGGGTGCGGTGTGCAGGTGGGAGACGGTCAGGCGGGCGCCGCCGCGCCGTCGCCTTCCGGGGTGCGTCCCACCCCGAGCGCCGGGCATGCGCGCAGCGACGCGCGCACAGTGTCAAGGCCTGGCGCCCTATCGACACTGACAGCAGGAGGAGGACATCGCACGCATGACGCCGTTGGCCATCATGGGGGTCCTCCTCTCGGCTCAGGGCCGCGTGAGCGGCCGGTGCCTGGAAGGGTAGCGCCGTGTCCGCACCGGGCGTCAAGTTCGCGAGGTGCGGCTCACACCGTGAGACGGCTCAGGCTGGGAGCTCGACGAGCCTCGACCCGGCGGGCTCGGGTGCGGTGCCGCCCTGCGTCAGCTCGGCCACGGCCTGGGCCAGGAGCGCCGCGTCGTCGGCGTCCCCGGTGGTCACGAGGAGGACGGCGTGGGTGGCGCCCCAGATCGCCTCCTCGACGTCGATCCCGGCGCCGGCTCCACCGGCGAGTCCGCGCAGCTCGGCGTCGAGTCGGCCGGCATCGGCCACCGGGACGCGCACGTCCCACACGTCGCGAGAGACGATCCGAACCTGACGGGCCGCGGCGAGGGCCTCGCTCGCGGCTGCTGAGTAGGCCCGCACGAGGCCGCCCGTGCCGAGGAGCGTCCCGCCGAAGTAGCGGGTGACGACGACGGTCGTCGCCGTGAGGCTGCTGCCCCGCAGGACCTCGAGGATCGGCTGGCCCGCCGTGCCGGAGGGCTCGCCGTCGTCGCTGGAGCGCTCGACGGGCAGGGCGCCGTCGACGGGGACGGTGAAGGCCGAGCAGTGGTGCCGAGCATCGGCGTGGGCGGATCGGACCGAGGCGATGAAGGCGCGGGCCTCCTCCTCGGTGTCGGTGCGGGCGGCGCGGGCGAGGAAGTGGGACCGCTTGACCTCGAGATCGGTCTCGGGGTGGTCGCCGCGGGCCAGCGTGAGCCGGGGTGCCGGCGTGAGTCCCGAGCGGGAGGCGTCGCCGTCGGGGGAGGGGCTCGAGGAGGTCTGCGGCATGGGGGCATGATGACAGGTGCCTGACGGGACTGATCTCACACCGCGGTCGACGCGCCCGGGGTGGAAGGCGCTTGGTCGGAGTCGTTATGGTGTCCCTCGGTCCAGTTTCCGTTGGATCGAACGATCCCCAGACTTGAGAGGAGCGGGCTCATGGCAGTGCCGAAGCGGAAGATGTCCCGCAGCAACACCCGTAACCGCCGATCGCAGTGGAAGGCCGAGCTGACCGAGCTCAACACCATCCGCGTCGCTGGCCGCGAGATCACCGTGCCCCGCCGCCTGGCGAAGGCCTACAAGACCGGTCTCATCGAGCACTGATCTTGTGGTGGGTCGAGCGATCGACCCTCCGAACGCGGGTGTAGCTCAATGGTAGAGCCTCTGCCTTCCAAGCAGATTGCGCGGGTTCGATTCCCGTCACCCGCTCGGTGATCGAGTGAGGCCGCCGTCGGTTGCCCGACGGCGGCCTCACTCGTTCCACGGGGTATAGCGCAGCTTGGTAGCGCGCCTGCTTTGGGAGCAGGAGATCGTGGGTTCAAATCCCGCTACCCCGACCATCTGGTCCCGAGCCTCCAGCGGTGGTCCGGCGGCTCGTGCCGCTCGATCCTGGGGTCGGGTCCGGATCACGCACGTGATGGCGCACGGGGCTGTGACCGTGAGGGTCCCGGTCGACGAGCTCCAGGTGCGCCGGCGCCGCGTAGCCTGACACCGTGCCCTCCTACCGATCCATCCTCACCATCGGCGCGCTCCGGCCGGGTCACGGCCCGCAGGCCGTCGAGGACGCCGCCCGCTCCGCTGTCACCGCGTCCACGACCCTCGAGTCCTTCCAGGTCGACGTCGTCTCCGGCGCGCCCCGCGTGACGGTCCGCTTCACCGGAACGGACGACACCGACGCCCGTGAGGTCCATGAGCGCACGACGACCGCGGTCCGAAAGGTCGCCGCGGCACCACGCGCCGTGCTCGCCAAGGTCGTCTCCGGGCGCAGCGTGCCGGTCCTCTGAGCCGCCCCGCCTCGGGCGGCGTCGCGGTGACACCCGCTGGACGCCGGCTGTGCCCCGTCTCATTTTCCGGGTGATGGCCCCCTTGCCCTAAGATGGCACGGATTGACGCCGCACAGGGGCGTCGGCCGGGAGGCTCTGCGAGCGTCCCGCGTGAACACCAGCCACTCGTCTATCGGAGTACACCCTCGTGAAGAGCACTGTCGAGACCATCGACCCCGCGCGTATCAAGCTGACCGTGGAGGTCCCCTACGAGGAGCTCAAGCCGAGCCTCGACGCCGCCTACCAGGAGATCGGCTCCCAGATCCAGGTCCCCGGCTTCCGTCGCGGTCACGTCCCGACCCAGGTCATCGACCAGCGCGTCGGCCGTGGTGCGGTCATCCAGGAGGCCGTCAACGACAAGCTCCCCGACTTCTACCGCGACGCCATCACCGAGGCCGGTCGTGTGCCCATGGCCCAGCCCGAGGTCGAGGTCACCGAGCTCCCCAACGTCTCCGGCGCCCAGGGCGGCCAGCTCGGCTTCACCGCCGAGGTGACCGTCCGTCCGGAGATCGAGCTCCCCGAGCTCTCCGGCCTCAAGGTCGAGGTCGACCCGGTCACCGTCACGGACGAGGACGTCGAGACCGAGCTCGACAACCTCCGCGCCCGCTTCGGCTCGCTCAAGTCCGTCAAGCGCAAGGCCAAGACCGGCGACTTCGTCACCATCGACCTCAAGGCCGTCATCGACGGCGAGGAGGTCGACTCCGTCTCCGGCGTCTCCTACGAGATCGGCAAGGGGGACATGCTCAAGGGCCTCGACACGGCCCTGCGCGGCCTCCACTCCGAGGAGACCGCCACTTTCACCACGAAGCTCGCCGGCGGCGAGCACGAGGGCGAGGAGGCTGAGGTCACCGTCACCGCGCAGTCCGTCAAGCAGCGCGAGTTGCCCGACGCCGACGACGACTTCGCCCAGATGGCCTCCGAGTTCGACACCATCGACGAGCTCAAGGAGGACCTGCGCAAGCAGGCCGCGGACCGCAAGGCCGCCGACCAGGCCGTCGCCGCCCGCGACGCCCTCCTCGAGCAGCTCCGCGACGCCGTCAAGGTCGAGGCCCCCTCCGACGTCGTCGAGGACCAGATCAAGCAGCACCTCCAGGCCGAGGGCAAGGAGGAGGACGACCCGCACGCGGAGGAGATCCGCGAGGAGATGGTCACGGGCGTCCGCGACCAGATCATCCTCGACGTCCTCGCCGAGAAGCTCGAGGTCGGTGTCAACCAGGACGAGCTGATCGAGTTCCTCATCCAGACCGCGCAGCAGTACGGCATGGAGCCCGGTCAGTTCATGCAGGGCGCCCAGCAGGCCGGCCAGATCCCGGCCTTCGTCTCCGAGATCGCGCGCAACAAGTCCCTCGCCATGGCCCTGCGCCAGGTCGAGGTCAAGGACACCGACGGCAACGACGTCGACCTCACCGAGTACATTGGCTCCGACGAGCTCGACGCGCAGGACGCCGTCGACGCCGTCGAGGAGGCTGCTGAGGCCGCCGCTGAGGAGACCGAGGAGGCCTGAGCCTCACGCTCATCATGACGGCGCTGCTCGCCGTCGACAGCACGAGCGGGAGCGGGCCGCCACCCCCACGGGGTGGCG
>NZ_JACWNA010000001.1 GCF_015355765.1 Actinomyces haliotis | reverse complement strand
GCCCCGGAGAACGCATCACCTCACGAACCGCACGATCCGCCCGCCACTGCCGACGCCGACCCTGATCCTCAACCACCGACAACCCCTCCGATCCTCGCAGTGTTGCGACCACCCCTTGAATCCGCCCCCCCCATGATGATCAACCGTCGTCTCTTCCTCGGCGGCTCGGCCTCGGTCGCCGCCCTCGCCGCCCTCGCCGCCTGCAGCGGCTCCGGTAGCAGCTCGTCCTCCGGCGCCTCGGCCACCCCCACCAAGCTCGCCGCCTCGGACATCAACAAGGTCGACCGCTCCAGGCTCAAGAAGGGCGGTGAGCTCACCATCCCGATCGGCACGTGGATCCCGAACTACAACCGCCTCCACATCGACGGCAACACCGTTGACGCCGCGACGCTCGCCTCCTTCGTCCTGGGCTCCAACTTCATCTGGGCCGACGACGCCTCCATCTCCGTCGACAAGGACTACTGCACGGACTACAAGGAGGAGGAGAAGGACGGCAACACCGTCATCACCCTCACCCTCAACCCCAAGGCCAAGTGGAACTCCGGCGAGTCCATCAACGTCGCCGACTACAAGGCCGCCTGGGAGTTCTGCAACGGCACCGACGAGGCCAAGACGGCCGTCGTCGCCTCCACCGACGGCTGGGACCACATCAAGTCGATCGAGCAGGGCGCCGACGAGTTCGAGGTCATCACCACCTTCGACGGCATCTTCCCCGACTGGTCCTCCGTCATCGGCGGTGCCACCGTCCCGGCGGCCCTCTGCAAGGACGTCGACACCTTCTCCGGCTGGACCGACGCCTCCAAGACGGACTACTGGACCGGCCCCTTCATCGTCACGAGCGCAGACAAGACCAAGCAGATCATCACCCTCGGCCACAACCCCAACTGGTGGGGCGACGAGCCGCTCCTCGACACCGTCACCATCAAGGTCGTCGACGCCTCCCAGCTCGGCACCGCCTTCGCCAACTCCGAGATCGACACCGTCGACACGATCATCGACGCCTCGACCTACCAGCAGTGCCAGCAGCGCTCCGACGGCGAGATCCGTCAGGCGGCCGGCCTCGAGTGGCGCCACTTCACCATGAACGGCGCGAGCGGCGTGCTGGCCGACCAGAAGCTGCGTCAGGCGCTGGTCAAGGGCATCGACCGCGAGACCATCACCGAGGCCGACCTCCAGGGTCTGCCGGTCCCCGCCTCACAGCTCCAGCTCGGCAACCACTTCTTCATGCCGAACGACGCCGACTACCAGGACAACACCGGGGACTACAAGTTCAACAAGGAGCAGGCGATCAAGGACCTCGAGTCCCTCGGCTGGATGCTGCCCGACGGCAAGGACTACCGCGAGAAGGACGGCAAGACCCTCTCCATCAAGTACCTGCGCCTGCCCGACTTCGCCCCCTCCGCCACCGAGGGCAAGGTCCTCCAGGCGAACATGAAGGACATCGGCGTCGAGATCGTCATGGACGACACCAACAACGACGACTTCTTCCCCGAGCGGATCAAGAAGGGCAACTTCGAGATCGTCGCCTTCACGTGGAAAGGCACCGACTGGCCCATGGCCAACATCGGCCAGATCTACGGCAAGGGCTCCGCCTCGAACTACACCGGCGTGTGGAGCGAGGAGCTCGAGAAGCTCATCGATGAGGTGGCCAAGGAGGCCGACCACAAGAAGCGCGTCGAGCTCGCCCAGAAGGCGGACAAGATCATCTGGGACGAGGCCATCGTGACCCCGATCTACTCGCGCGCCGGCTACGTCGCCGTCCCGAAGGCCCTTGCCAACTACGGCGCCTTCGGCCTGTCCTCCGGCCGCACGCAGGACATCGGCTACACCGACCTCTCCGGCGCGACGGCGACGCCGTCGGCCTGATCCTGGGGGAGCGTCCCTGAGGCGCGACCGGACCCGTGGGACCCGGGTGGTGCGAGCGCACCGCCCGGGCCCCGTCGCGTCGCTGGCAACGGTGGGCTCGCGTGCCGGGACCGCGGGTGCGAGGCCGGGCTGGGGCTGCGCTCGCAAGGACTCGACCTGGGCTGCTCTCGCACCTGTGAGCACCCTGGGCGTGGTGATCGGTCTCACTTCGCAGGATGGTGCCCCTCGACGACACCCGTTCGTCGCCAACGCTTAACATGTTGGCTACATCACCATCCCGACGAATGGATCCCACCCATGATGATCACCCGTCGCCTCTTCCTCGGAGGCTCCGCGTCCGTCGCCGCCCTCGCCGCCCTCGCGGCGTGCGGGTCCGGCTCCTCGAGCGGCTCGGACGCCTCCGCCACGCCGGTCAAGCTCGCCGCCTCCGCGATCAACAAGCAGGACCGCAGCAAGCTCGCCCAGGGCGGCGAGCTCCGGATCCCGCTCAGCTCGATGGTCCCGAACTACAACCCGCTCCACATCGACGGCGGCACCACCGACAACGCGGCGATCCAGGACTTCGCCGGCATCCACAACTTCGTCTACGCCGACGACGGCACCTTCACCGCCCGCGAGGAGTTCTGCAAGGACTTCAAGGACGAGGAGAAGGACGGCAAGACGGTCGTCACCATGCACCTCAACCCCGAGGCCAAGTGGAACTCCGGCGACGCCATCACCTACGCCGACTACCAGGGCTGCTGGAAGGCCTGCAACGGCTCCGACGACGCCTTCACCTCCGTGGTCTCCTCGACCGACGGCTGGGACCACATCGAGTCCATCGAGCAGGGCTCCGACGAGTACGAGATGGTCGTCACCTTCAACTCGGTCTTCCCTGACTGGTCCGCCGTCCTGTCCGGCACCATCGTCCCGGCCAAGCTCACCGAGTCCCCCGAGGCCTTCAGCTCCTGGACCGACGCGTCCGACACCTCCAGCTGGGCCGGCCCCTTCATCGTCACCAGCGCCGACTCCACCAAGCAGACCGTCGTCCTCGAGCCCAACGACGCCTGGTGGGGCGAGAAGCCGCTCCTGGACAAGGTCACCTTCAAGGTGGTCGACTCCTCCGCCACGGGCACCGCCTTCGCGAACAAGGAGCTCGACGTCGTCGACACGATCATCGATGCCTCGACCTACCAGCAGTGCCAGCAGCGCGCCGACGGCGAGATCCGCCAGGCCGCGGGCCTGCAGTGGCGCCACTTCACCATGAACGGCGCGAGCGGCCTGCTGGCCGACCAGAAGCTGCGCCAGGCGATCGTCAAGGGCATCGACCGCGAGACCATCACCAAGGCTGACCTGCAGGGGCTCCCGGTCCCGGCCAGCCAGCTCCAGCTCGGCAACCACCTCTTCGCGCCGCAGGACGCCGACTACCAGGACAACACCGGCGACCTCGCCTTCAACAAGGAGCAGGCCGTCAAGGACCTCGAGTCCCTGGGCTGGACGCTCCCCGACGGCAAGGAGTACCGCGAGAAGGACGGCCAGACGCTGTCCATCAAGTACCTGCGCCTCCCCGACGTCGCCACCTCCGCCACGGAGGGCAAGGTCCTCCAGGCGAACATGAAGGCGATCGGCGTCGAGATCGTCATGGACGACACCAACAACGACGACTTCCTCCCCGAGCGGATCAAGAAGGGCAACTTCGAGATCGTCTCCTTCGCCTGGCAGGGCACCCCCTACCCGATGGCCAACATCGGGCAGGTCTACGGCAAGGGCTCCGCCTCGAACTACACGGGCCTGTCCTCCGACGCGCTCGAGAAGCTCATCGACGAGGTCGCCGTCGAGGCCGACCACAAGAAGCGCGTCGAGCTCGCGCAGGACGCCGACAAGGAGATCTGGAAGCTCGCCGGTGTCATCCCGATCTACTCGCGCGCGGCCTACACGGCCGTCCCGAAGAAGCTCGCCAACTACGGCTCCTTCGGCCTGTCCTCGGTCCGCCCCGAGGACATCGGCTACACGAAGTGAGCCGCTGAGACCGACGGCGCGCGCCCCCGGCGGTCCCCGCCGCCCGCGTCGCCGCCGGCCGCCCCGGGCCCCGGACGCACCCGCGTCCGGGGCCCGGTCGCCTCCCGCCGAGCGATCGGCGTCATGGGGCAGGATGGGGCCGTGCCCACCGTCATCCTGCGCTCCCTCCTCGGCCGCGTCGGCGCCGTCGCCGTCGCTCTCGGCGGCCTCTACGTCGTCGTCGCGATCTGGTCCTCCGACGGCTACCGCAACGGCCTCCAGGCCCTCGCCGTCGTCGCCTGCGTCGAGGTGATCGTTTGGCTCCTGTGGTGGCGCCCGCAGGCGACCCTCGCGGAGGACTCCCTCACGGTCCGCAACGCCTGGCGCAGCCACGTGCTGAGCTGGGAGGCCCTGTGCGCCGCGCCGACGCGCTGGGCCCTCGCCGTCGAGGTGCCCGCCGACGCGACCGCGACCGGGACGGTTACCGGCGCCGCCACGGCGACCGGAACCGCGCCCGGCGACACGCGCGTCCGCTCCGTCACCGTCTCCGCCTGCCAGCGCGGCGGCGTCATCGCCGCCACCCGCCACGAGCGCCGCGGCAGCGCCGCCCGCGAGGAGTACGTCACCGCGAGCCAGGACCTCGACGCCGCCCCGCGCCGCTACCGCACCCACCTCGACGCCGCCGACGGCGCCTACCTCATCGACCTCTACCAGGCCTCCCGCGAGGAGCACCTCAGACTCGTCACCCGGCTGCGCCGCCGCGAGCAGCGCCTCGGGCGCTCCGCCGCAGGCTCCGACGGCGGAACGGAGGAGAGGCCCGGGGTCACGAGCCGCTGGGACGTCGCGCCCCTCGTCGTCGTGGCGGTCGTCGTGCTCGGCCTCGTCCTCGCGCTCATGGTCCTCTGAGCGGGGCGGAGACGGCCGGCCTCCTGCCGCCCGTGCCGACGGCCCGTACGTCGTCCCCCGCCGCCCGCGTTGACGCCGTGAGGCGACGCACACCGGGCCTGTCGCCGCCGTCATGGCAGGGGAGCGGCCCCGGCCACTACCCTTGCCACGCTGTGCGCCCTGCGCCGGCGGCCCCGCCGGGCCCGTCGGAGCGACATGAGCGGGGCGCGACCTCCCGGATGGAAGAAGACCCTCGTATGACCGTGCGCCAGGACCTGCGCAACGTCGCCATCGTCGCCCACGTCGACCACGGCAAGACCACCCTCGTCGACGGGATGCTCTGGGAGGCCGGCGCCTTCGGCGCCCGCGCCACCGAGGAGTCCACCGGTGACCGCGTCATGGACTCCGGCGAGCTCGAGCGCGAGAAGGGCATCACCATCCTCGCGAAGAACACGGCCATCCACTACCGCGGCCCCGCCGCGCAGGACGCCGGGTTCCCCGAGGGCATCACCATCAACGTCATCGACACCCCCGGCCACGCCGACTTCGGCGGCGAGGTCGAGCGCGGCCTGTCCATGGTCGACGGCGTCGTCCTCCTCGTCGACGCCTCCGAGGGCCCCCTGCCCCAGACCCGCTTCGTCCTGCGCAAGGCCCTGGCCGCGAACCTTCCGGTCCTCCTCGTCGTCAACAAGGTCGACCGCCCCGACTCCCGCCTCGACGAGGTCGTCGCCGAGTCCACGGACCTCCTCCTCTCGCTCGCCTCCGACCTCGCTGACGAGCACCCCGACATCGACCTCGACGCCGTCCTCGACGTCCCCGTCATCTACGCCTCCGCCAAGGCCCGCCGCGCGGACACCGAGCAGCCCGCCGACGGTCAGCTCCCCGCCAACGAGGATCTCGAGCCCCTCTTCCGCACCATCATCGAGCGGATTCCCGGTCCCTCCTACGACGAGGACGCGCCGCTCCAGGCCCACGTCACCAACCTCGACGCCTCGCCCTTCCTCGGCCGTCTCGCGCTGCTGCGCATCCACAACGGCACCCTGCGCAAGGGGCAGACCGTGGCCTGGGCGCGCCACGACGGCACCATCCAGAACGCCCGGGTCTCCGAGCTCCTCATCACCGAGGGCCTCGAGCGCAAGCCCGCCGAGGAGGCCCACGCCGGTGACATCGTCGCCGTCGCCGGCATCGAGGACATCACCATCGGCGAGTCCCTCGTCGACCCCGACGACCCGCACCCGCTGCCCCTCATCACGGTCGACGACCCGGCGATCTCCATGACCATCGGCATCAACACCTCCCCGATGGCCGGCCGCACCAAGGGCGCCAAGGTCACCGCCCGTCAGGTCAAGGACCGCCTCGACCGCGAGCTCATCGGTAACGTGTCCCTGCGCGTCCTGCCCACCTCCCGCCCCGACGCCTGGGAGGTCCAGGGGCGCGGCGAGCTCGCACTCGCGATCCTCGTCGAGCAGATGCGGCGCGAGGGCTTCGAGCTCACCGTCGGCAAGCCTCAGGTCGTCACCAAGGAGATCGACGGCAAGCGCCACGAGCCCGTCGAGCGCATGACCATCGACGTGCCCGAGGAGTACCTCGGCGCCGTCACCCAGCTCATGGCCGCCCGCAAGGGGCGCATGGAGACCATGACGAACCACGGCACCGGCTGGATCCGCATGGAGTTCCTCATCCCGGCCCGCGGCACCATCGGCTTCCGCACCCAGTTCCTCACGGACACCCGCGGTACCGGCATCGCCTCCTCCATCTCCGAGGGCTACGAGCCCTGGGCCGGGGAGATCGTCGCCCGCACCACCGGATCCCTCGTCTCCGACCGCGCCGGCGCCGTCACCGCCTACGCCCTCATCCGCCTCCAGGACCGCGGCACCTTCTTCGTCGAGCCGACCCAGGAGACCTACGAGGGGCAGGTCGTCGGCGAGAACCCGCGCAACGAGGACATGGACGTCAACGTCGTCCGCGAGAAGCAGCAGACGAACATGCGCTCCTCCACGGCCGACTCCTTCGAGGGCCTCGTCCCGCCGCGCAGGCTCACCCTCGAGGAGTCCCTCGAGTTCGCCGCCGACGACGAGTGCGTCGAGGTCACCCCGGACGCCGTCCGCATCCGCAAGGTCATCCTCGATTCCCAGGAGCGCTTCAAGGAGGCGGCCAAGCGCCGCCGCGGCCAGGCCTGAGCCGCACGGGCCCACCGGCCCACTCCCGGCAGCGACGGCCGGCGCTCCCGCACCCGCGGGGCGCCGGCCGTCGTCGTCCCCGGGGGAGGGACGGGACAGGTCAGGGCTGCCGTGGGGCGCCGGCGGGGCCCGCCGCGGCCCTCGCCGCGGCGGGGGAGCGGGAACCCGCCCCGGACCAGCGGGTGAGGACGAGGGTCACTCTCCGGTCACGGCACCGCAGGACCGGGCCCGCCTCCTGGGCGCACGCCCCGATCCTCGTCAGGATGGGGCCATGAGCGCCCCCACGCCCGACCCCGCTCCCGAGACCGACGCCCTCCCCGACGCCGCTGCCGCCGACGCGCCCGAGAGCGCCCTGGAGACGGCGGACACCGCGCAGGCCGAGGGCGCCCGGAGCGACACCGCGCAGACCGCCGCTCCGAAGCTCCGCCGTCGCCCCCTCCTCCTCGCCGGGGCCGGTGTGCTCGCCGTCGCCGCCGTGTGGGGCGGCCTCGCCCTGGCCACCACCCAGCACCTCTTCGGGGACGCCTCCGTCGCCGGCACGAAGGTCGGCGGGATGAGCCCCGCCGCCGCACGCAGCGCAGTCACCGAGGCCGTCGACGCCGAGCTCGCCGAGCCCGTCACCATCACCGTCGGCGACGCCTCCGACACCCTCGTCCCCGCCGACTCCGGCGTCAGCGCGAACGCCGCCGACGCCGTCGAGCGCCTCACCTCCTTCACGCTCAACCCCGTCACCATCGCCCACCGGCTCAGCGGGGAGTCCGTCGACGCCGCCCGGGTCACCACCGTCGACGCTGACGCCCTGCGCTCCGCCCTCGTCGCCAAGCTCGGGACCCTGTCCACCGGCACCGCCGACGCCTCCGTCACCCTCGACGGCGCCACCCCGGTGCTCCACCCGGGCGCCGTCGGCACGGGCCTCGACGTCGACGCCTCCGTCACGGAGCTCTCCCAGGATTGGCCCCTGGGGGAGAAGAGCATCGCCCTCGTCGCCGGCGAGGCGCAGCCCGGCATCACCGACGCCGACGCCCAGGGCCTCATCGACACCACCCTCACCCCGCTCCTGTCCGGCGACCTCACCGTCACCGCCGCCGGCTCCGACGCCGAGGAGGCCGCCGACGGCCGCACCCTCACCCTCACCCCGGAGCAGACCGCCTCCCTCACCCGCATCACCGCGGACGGGGGGAACCTCACCGCGTCCCTCGACGCCCAGGGCCTCCACGACGCCGTCATCGGCGCCATGGGCGCCGCCGTCGAGACCGCCGCCCAGGACGCCACCTGGACCATCGAGGGCACCGACGACGCCAAGCCCACCTACGTCGCCGCCAAGGACGGCCTCAGCATCGACTCCGACGCCCTCGCCGCCAGCGTCCTCACGGCCGGCACCACCGACGGCGACCGCGCCGCCGTCCTGCCCGCCTCCGTCGCCAAGCCTGCGGTCACGACCCCCGAGGCGGACTGGACGATGGACGAGGTCGTCGGCGAGTACGCGACGCCCTACACCTCCCAGTACGGGCGCGACCAGAACCTCATCGCCGGCACCGCCGCCATCAACGCCACCCTCGTCAGGGCGGGGGAGACCTTCTCCCTCTCCGACGCCCTCGGCCCCGTCGACGCCGAGCACGGCTTCGCGGCCGCCGGCGTCATCAACGCCGGCCAGCACACCGACGCCATGGGCGGCGGCCTCAGCCAGGTCAACACCACCGTCTTCAACGCCGGCTTCGAGGCCGGCATGGACGACGTCGAGCACCACCCCCACACCTACTGGTTCACCCGGTACCCCGCTGGGCGGGACGCGACCCTGTGGACCGGCGTCCTCGACCTCAAGTTCAAGAACTCCACGCCCAACGCCGTCCTCCTCCAGGCCTGGGTGAGCGGGGGAGAGGTGCACGCCCGCCTGTGGGGCGCGCGCTACTACGACGTCTCCATCGACGAGGGCACCCCGCACAGCTACCGCGCCTACTCGACCAAGGTCGAGACCGGCTCGTCCTGCACGCCCTACGCCGGGGGCGAGCAGGGCTTCGACATCACCGTCACGCGCCACCGCACGAAGCCGGACGGCACGAGCCTGCCTGACGACGTCCTCACCACCTCGTACCAGTCGGACAACCCGGTCGTCTGCCGCTGAGCGCGGTCGGCCCCTGCGCGCACGCCAGGATCCGCGCAGCGCCCCTTCCCGAAATAGGGCCGGAGCGCGCCGTGCGAAACGGCGTGGTGACGAGCACTCCCGCCGTGGCTTGGGCCCTGCGGGGGCCGGGACGATACTGGGGGCAGCGTCTGCCGCGACCAGCGGCGCTGCCCACCGCGAGAGGATCGTCGCTCATGACCTACGTGATCGCCCAGCCCTGCGTCGACGTCAAGGACCGTGCCTGCGTCGACGAGTGTCCCGTCGACTGCATCTACGAGGGCGAGCGAAGCCTCTACATCAACGCCGACGAGTGCGTCGACTGCGGCGCCTGCGAGCCCGTCTGCCCCACGGAGGCCATCTTCTACGAGGACGACGTCCCCGAGGAGTGGGAGGACTACTCCCGCGCCAACATCGACTTCTTCGAGCTCAAGGGCCTGGGCGCGCCCGGCGGCGCCCAGAAGACCGGCGTCCTGCCCTACGACGACCCGATGATCGCGGCCCTGCCCCCGCAGAACCTCGAGTACCGCCAGGAGAACGGGCTCGACTGAGCCCCGTCCTCCCGACGCCCGACGGCGCCGAGCCCCAGCGCCTGCTGGACGGCTCGGCGCCGTCGCCGCGTCCCGGGGCACAATCAGTTCCGTGACCTCTGCGACCCCTTCGACGTCCCCCGCCGCCTCGTCCGCCCGGCGCTCCCTGCCGCGCCCCCTCGCCCTGCCGGACTTCCCCTGGGACTCCCTCGCCCCCTACCGGGCCCGTGCCGCCGAGCACCCGGGCGGCGTCGTCGACCTCGCCGTCGGAACCCCTGTCGACGACACCCCCGACCTCGCCCGCGAGGCCCTCGCCGCCGCCTCCAACGCCCCCGGCTACCCGGCCACCGTCGGCACCCCCGCCGCGCGCGCCGCCATCATCGAGTGGTTCGCCCGCCGACGCGGCGTCACCGGCCTCACCGACGCCTGCGTCATCCCGACGATCGGCTCCAAGGAGTCCGTCGCCCTCCTGCCCCTCCAGCTCGGCGCCCGCGCCGGGGACCTCGTCCTCCACCCGCGCGCCGCCTACCCCACCTACGACGTCGGCGCCCGGATCGCCGGCGCCACCCCCGTGCCCGTCGACGCCGACGCCGACCCGGACACCTGGGAGCTGCCCGACGGCGAGGTCGCCATCGTCTGGCTCAACAGCCCGGGCAACCCCGACGGGCACGTCCTCACCGTCGCCCAGCTCGCCCGCGTCGTCGCCTGGGCGCGGCGGCGCGGCGCCGTCGTCATCTCCGATGAGTGCTACGCCGAGCTCGGCTGGGAGGGAGCGGCCGCCGACGGCGTCCCGAGCCTCCTCGACGCCCGCGTCACCGGTACCGGCCCCGACGGCGAGCCCGACCGCTCCGGCCTCCTGGCCCTCTACTCCCTGTCCAAGCAGTCCAACCTCGCCGGCTACCGTGCCGCCCTGCTCGCCGGCGACCCCGAGCTCGTCGCCGCCGTCACCGAGGTCCGCAAGCACTCCGGCCTCCTCGTGCCCGCCCCCGTCCAGGCGGCCATGGTGGCCGCGCTCGCCGACGAGGCCCACGTCGCCGCCCAGAGGGAGCGCTACCGGGCGCGCCGTGAGCAGCTCCTCGCCGCGACCGCCGCCGCCGGCCTCGTCAACGACCCCGCCTCCGTCGCTGGCCTGTACCTCTGGCTCTCGGGGCCCGAGGCGATGAGTGCCTTCGACCTCGTCGGGGCCTTCGCCGAGCTCGGGATCGTCGTCGCCCCGGGCGACTTCTACGGCGAGGCCGGCGCCGGTCGCGTCCGCGTCAGCCTCACCGACTCCGACGAGCGCGTCGCCGCCGCCTGCCAGCGGCTGCGCACCACCGACCTGTTCCGGGCCTGACCTGCGGCGATACCCTCGGAAGGCACTCGTCGTCCCGTGACCGGGACGACGCCCCACCCGAGGAAGGACGCACCATGACCAACGCAGCCAACGAGAACCCCGCAGTCGAGGTCACCGACGCCAAGGACGCCAACCGCTACGAGGCTCGGGTCGACGGCGAGCTCGCCGGCTTCCTCGAGTACCAGGTCGACGGTGACGTCGTCACCATGCCTCACACCGAGGTCGACCCGCGGTTCGAGGGTCAGGGCGTCGGCTCGACGCTCGTCGCGAGCGCCCTCGACTCCGTCCGCGGGGTCGGCGGCCGCGTCGTCCCCACCTGCTCCTTCGTCGCCTCCTACATCGAGCGCCACGCGGAGTACCAGGACCTCGTCGTCACTGAGTGAGACGGCCGGGGCGCCCGGCGCAGCCGCCGGACGCTCCTCGCCTGACGCGGCCCCGGTGTGGCCCAGCACCTACTAGAGTGGTCCACGGAACAGGACCTAGGCCCCGGTCACGGCAGTCATGAGCGTCGCGACGGGGCCGCCGCGTCCTCCGTCGTCAGCCGCAAGGAGGCACCATGACCAACGCGAGCGACTCGTCCACCGAGCCCCAGGCCCCCGAGCAGGGCGGCCCCGCGACCCTCATCGTCGAGGGCACCACGCTCGAGCTCCCCCGCTCCACCGCCTCGGAGGGCTCCGACGGCCTCGGCATCGGCAAGCTGCTGGGCACCACCGGGCTCGTCACCCTCGACCCGGGCTTCACCAACACCGCCTCGTGCACCTCGGACATCACCTACATCGACGGCGGCGCCGGAATCCTTCGCTACCGCGGATACCCGATCGCCGAGCTCGCCAAGTCCTCCTCGTTCCTCGAGGTCGCCTACCTCCTCATCAACGGTGAGCTGCCGGACCAGGACACCTTCGAGCGCTTCGAGCGCCGCATCGCCCGGCACCGCCTCCTCCACGAGGACTTCCGCTCCTTCTTCACCTCCTTCCCGTCATCCGGGCACCCCATGGCCATCCTCCAGGCGGGGATCTCGGGCCTGGCCACCTACTACGAGGAGACCCTCGACCCGCACGACCCCTACGAGCGCGAGCTCGCCACCGTCCTCCTCCTCAGCAAGATGCCGACGATGGTCTCCTACATCGCCCGCCGCGCCGTCGGCCTGCCCCTGCTCTACCCGGACCCGAAGCGCGGCTACGTCGACGACTTCCTCCACATGACCTTCGGCATGCCCTACCAGTCCTACGAGATCGACCCCGCGGTCGTGAAGGCTCTGGACATGCTCTTCATCCTCCACGCGGACCACGAGCAGAACTGCTCCACCTCCACCGTCCGCCTCGTCGGCTCCTCGGACGCCAACATGTACGCCTCCGTAGCCGCCGGCGTCGGCGCCCTGTCCGGCCCCCTCCACGGCGGCGCCAACGAGGCCGTCCTGCGCATGCTCGACCGCATCCAGACCGAGGGCATGAGCACCGAGGAGTTCGTCCGCAAGGTCAAGGACAAGGAGGACGGGGTCAAGCTCATGGGCTTCGGCCACCGCGTCTACAAGAACTACGACCCGCGCGCCGCCCTCGTGAAGGGGACCGCGCACGACGTCCTCACCCGCCTCGGCTCCGACGACGGCGACCGCAAGCTCGAGATCGCGATGGAGCTCGAGGAGGTCGCCCTCCACGACGACTACTTCGTCTCCCGCAAGCTCTACCCGAACGTCGACTTCTACACCGGCCTCATCTACCAGGCCATGGGCTTCCCGACCAAGATGTTCACCCCGCTCTTCGCGATCGGCCGCCTGCCCGGCTGGATCGCCCAGTACCGCGAGATGATCACCGACCCCACCAAGCGCATCGGTCGCCCGCGCCAGGTGTACACGGGCGAGACGGAGCGGCACTACGTCGCCATGCACCGCCGTGAGAAGAAGGTGCAGAGCTACCCGAGCACGCGCACCGGTGTCCCGAGCCTGGACCAGGTGACCCGCGTCTGACGGAGCTCGTCACACGACCTAGACGCCAGTCAGCCCGTTTGGCGTGAGACGTCCCCTTCGTGGGGCTGTTTCACGCCAGACGGGCTGATCCGCGCATGGAACCGGAGGATGAAGAAGACGGTTGCTGTGGCGGGCCGGGGCTGCCGGTCCTGATCACGCGAGGCTGCAGACTTGACAGATGTCGCATCTGAGGTGCTAAATAGTGACCGCCGAAGGTAACGCGCGTTAGTAACGCGCGTTTCGAGAGCTGGAACACAGCGGTTTCAATGGTCGAGGAGGACCGATGGGTGAACAGCCGGTCAAGGTAACCATGGCTGACGTGGCTCGCGCCGCTGACGTCTCGCGTACCACCGTCTCGTTCGTCCTCAATGACCGCCAGGGTGCAGCCATCCCCGAGGAGACACGGCAGAAGGTACGGGACGCCGCCCGCCGCATTGGGTACCGCCCAAATGCTTCGGCTCGGGCTCTCGCCTCACGGCGCACGGGGATCATCGGGATGGTCACAGAGATCGTCACAGGCCCCTTCGCTGCGGAGACGGTGGTCGGTGCTCAGTACGCAGCGCACGAGGCCGGTAGCACGCTCTTCATCGTCGCCTCGACGGGTGACGCGGACCATGACCACCGTGCCTTCGCGACCATGCTCGAGCACCGCGTTGAAGGCATCATCTATGCCACGGGTTCCCACCGTGCCGTCCGCCTCCCTGCGGAGGCCGATGAGGTGCCTACGGTCCTCGTCCACTGCTTCGAACCCGACGGCGTCACCCGTCGCGCGCGTGCCCTGCCCACCATCCTTCCCGATGAGGAACAGGCGGGGCGACTGGCGACTACGGTCCTGCTCGAGTCGGGGCGTACGAGAGTCGGTCTCATTGAGCTCGATCCCGCGATCCCTGCATCAGTCGGACGTCGTGCTGGCTACGAGACTGCCCTCGAGTCGGCCGGACTCCCTGTCGACCCTGTCCTGATTGAGATCGGTGGTGCGACCGCGGATGGCGGTTACCGAGCCGCCAGTACCCTGCTCGACCTCGATGCGCCTCCAACTGCGCTCTTCTGCGCCAACGACAGAATGGCGATGGGCGCTTACGACGCGATCAAGGAGCGGGGGCTCCGGGTCGGCGAGGACGTCGTCGTGGTCGGCATCGACAACCAGGAGCTCATCGCGACTGGCCTCCGGCCCGACCTCAGTACCGTCGCTCTTCCCTTCGCGGAGATGGGGCAGGCGGCTATTGCCACCATTGGCGCGCTCTCACAGGGAAAGGAGGTCGAGGCAGTCCAGGTGCTGCCCTGCCCGCTCGTCCGACGCCACTCGGCCTGATCACGACGACGTCGTCGTACCCGGTCCACCGACCGTTCCAAACCGTGTCCCAAGCAACGCAACGCTCACCTTCAACGTCGAAAGGAACCCATCATGCGTTCGTCCCTCCTGCCCACCGGAATCTCTCGCCGTCAGGCGCTCACGGGCGGCGCAGTCACCTCAGTGGCCGCGCTCCTCGCTCTCGCGGGCTGCTCCACCAGCTCGCCCGACGGCTCTAGCGCGAGCTCGAGTGCCGGCTCCGGCCACCTCCTCACGATCCCCCGTGAGGACATGGGCACCTTCACCCGCAACTTCAACCCGTTCTCGCCGAATGCCGCCCCGATGACGGGACAGGCGATCTACGAGCCGATGCTCATCTTCAATCCCGTCCAGGGCAAGACGGTGCCGTGGCTGGCCGAGTCCTGGGACACCGCTGACGACGGCAAGTCGATGAAGTTCCACCTCCGCAAGGACGTGACCTGGTCCGACGCTAAGCCCCTCACAGCCCAGGATGTCGTCACCACCTTCGCGGTCCAGAAGAAGACCCTCGGTGGGTACGACTACCTCGACTCGGTGACCGCCGACGACGACCAGACGGTGAGCTTCACGTTCAACCGTGCCTACTCAGTCGCGCTGTACGAACTCGGCCAGCAGCTCGTCACCCCGGATCACGTGTGGTCCAAGATCTCAGATCCGTCGAAAGACACCAACGAGACCCCGGTCGGCACCGGACCGTTCACCGAGATCTCGAACTTCCAGTCCCAGTCGTTTGACCTCCTGCCTAACGAGAAGTACTGGCAGCGCGACAAGGTCAAGATCCCCGGCATCCGCATGCTCGCCTTCGCCGGGAACGACGGTGCCAACCTCGCCGCCGTCAACGGCGACGTCGACTGGGCCCCCCAGTACATGGCGGACATCCAGACCGCCTACGTCGACAAGGACCCCGACCACCGCCACTACTGGTTCCCCGGCATTGACTCCACCATCCACTGGGAGCTCAACAACACCAAGGCGCCATTCGACGACCCAGCCTTCCGCAAGGCCGTGAGCCAGGCTGTGGACCGCGAGACCGTGTGCAAGACCGGCATGTCTGGATACGCATCCCCTGTCGACCCGACTGGCCTCGGTGACGGTTTCAAGGACTGGAAGGACTCCGACGTCGTAGCGTCGAAGCTCTGCACCTACGACAAGGCCGCGGCTGAGGATGCCCTCGACGCCGCTGGCTACAAGAAGGGCTCCGACGGCGTGCGGACCATGCCCGACGGATCGGCGCTCTCGTTCAAGATCAGCGTCGGCTCGACTTCCTCTGACTGGCTCAGCGTCGCCCAGATCATCGTCCAGAACCTCAAGGACGTCGGCGTCACCGCCACCGTTGACTCCCCGGACTGGTCCGAAGTTTCCGCGAGCCTCGAGGACGGCACCTTCGACTCTGCGATCTGCTGGTCCTCCACCGGAGCGACGCCGTACACCTACTACCAGTCGGCGCTCTCCAAGGAGAAGCTCAAGGCAGTCGGCGAGCAGACCTTCGAGAACTACCACCGATGCGGTGACGAGGAGGCCACCAGTCTGCTCGCCGATTTCGCTGCGACGTTCGACGAGGACGAGCAGAAGGAGATCTGCAAGAAGATCCAGCAGCGGTACCTCGAGGTCTGGCCCGTGTGCCCGCTCTTCCCTGGCCCGATGTGGGGTGCCTACACGGACGTCAACTTCACCGGGTGGCCCACGGAGAAGAACGGCTACGCCTCGCTCAACGTCAAGGCGACGACGACGGTGCTCGTGCTCACCACGCTCAAGCCGACCGCCTGATCGAGACACCTGGGTGCGGGGCCGTTTGCCCGGCCCCGCGCCCCGACCCGGGGACGACCGGAATGAGCGCTCCCCATCCCTATCCGGAAGGAACGAGGAATGAGTTACATCCTCAATCGCCTGGGCTACTACCTCCTGGCGTTTTGGGCCTCGATCACCCTGAATTTTCTCCTCCCCAGGCTCATGCCGGGCGACCCTGTGTCGCGCATGTTCGCCAAGGGAGGGGCGCAGCTCACCGAGGAACAGGCCCTTCAGCTCAAGCAACTCTTCGGTCTCGACAACCGGCCCATGTGGCAGCAGTACGTCTCCTACATCGAGGACATGCTGACCGGGAACATGGGGGTCTCGATCTCGAGGTTCCCCACGCCGGTGAGCGAGGTGATCGGTGGCCAGATCGGGTGGACGATCCTGCTCGGCTCGGTCGCTCTCATCATCGCAGTTCTTCTCGGCAACCTCATCGGCATCGTCGCCGCGTGGCACCGTGGCGGTCTGTTCGACTCGGTCATGCCTCCCCTGCTCGTTTTCCTCGGCTCCTTCCCGTACTTCTGGCTCGCCATGGCGGCGCTGTACGTGTTCGGGGCGGGGCTGGGCTGGTTCCCGCTGCGCCATGCCTTCACTGCAGGCATCGTGGCTGACTGGGGCAGTCCCACCTTCCTCGGCGACATCGCCTACCACCTCGTCCTGCCCGCGCTCACGATCATCCTTGTCTCCCTGGGAGGGTGGACGCTCAACATGCGCAACACGATGATCTCAACGAACTCCGAGGACTACATCCTCATGGCGGAGGCCAAGGGCCTCAAGCGCAGCCGCATCATGCTCCGGTATGCAGCTCGTAACGCGATGCTCCCCTCCGTGACGAGTTTCGGGATGTCCCTGGGATTCATCGTCGGCGGCTCAATGCTCACCGAGGTCGTCTTCGCCTATCCCGGCGTCGGCTACCAGTTGCTCAACGCGGTCAACTCGCTCGACTACCCCCTCATGCAGGGCATCTTCTTCACGATCACGGCAGCCGTTCTCACGGCGAACTTCCTGGTCGACATCGTCTACGTCCGCCTCGACCCGCGCGTGCGCGCCGCCTGAGAGGAGATCATCATGGGAAATCCAGCGGTTGCCATGCCTACCACGCGGGCGCGCCGCGTTCGTGGGGGCCTTCTGAGCAGCGTGACGAGGTCCGGGAAGGCCATGTTCGGGGTCGTCGTCCTCGCGCTGTTCATTGCCATCGCCTTTCTCGCGCCGGTTATCGCCCCCGGTGACCCGTCGCGCATCACCTCTGACCCGGCCGGACCACCGAGCGCCGCACACTGGCTCGGCGTAACTGCCAAGGGACAGGACGTCTTCTCGATGACCGTGTGGGGAGCGCGCAGCTCGCTGGCCGTCGGACTGAGCGTCGGCCTGATCTCGACCGCCGTAGCTCTGCTCATCGGGCTCGCGTCCGCCTACTTCGGCAAGGCTGTCGACGGTCTGCTCGCCGTGCTGACCAACGTCTTCCTGCTCCTTCCTGGGCTTCCGCTCCTCGTCGTCCTCGCGGGATTCATGCCGCCGGGGCAGGGCACCATCGTCGTCGTCCTCGTCGTCACCGGCTGGGCAGGAGCAGCCCGAGTGCTGCGCAGCCAGGCGCTCAGCGTGCGAGGCAAGGACTTCGTCGCCGCGGCGCTCGTCACAGGTGAGCGGCCGCTGCGGATCATGTTCGGAGAGATCCTCCCCAACATGGCGTCGATCGTGATGTCCACGGTGCTGGGCTGCGTCAACGCGGCGATCGGAAGCCAGGCAGGCCTAGAGTTCCTCGGTCTTGGTGACTCCTCCGTCGTCTCGTGGGGCACAAACCTTTACTGGGCGTCGAATGACGGCGCCCTCATGACCGGCCGCTGGTGGACCTTCCTCCCCTCCGGACTGTGCATCGCTCTGGTCGCCTTTGCCCTGGCGATGATCAACTATGGCGTGGACGAGGTCACCAACCCGCGTCTTCGCAAGCCCTCGAAGGCCGCACGCAAGGCACTTCGTGAGGGCGCGACCTTGGTGGAGGCCTGACATGACTGACACGACACTCACTTCTGACCCCTGGGGCGACCGGGGCACCGCGGCACCCGAGCCGCTCCTCGTCGTCGAGGACCTCCGAGTCGAGTACGCCGGGGACGCCCGCTCCGTCGTGGGCGCCGATGGAATCAGCCTCACAATCGGCCGCGGCGAAGTCCTCGGGCTCGCTGGTGAGTCCGGCTGCGGCAAGTCAACGACGGCGAACGCCATCATGCGGCTGCTCAAGCCGCCGGCCCAGATCACTCGCGGCCGGATTGAGTTCGACGGGCGCGACGTCCTCGCCATGAGCGCGGAGGAGTTGCGGCGGTTCCGCTGGCGCGACGTCGCCATGGTGTTCCAGTCCGCCATGAACTCTCTCAACCCAGTCATGACCGTCGGGGACCAGATCATTGACGTGCTTACGACCCACGAGGGCGTGCGCAAGCACGAGGCTCGCGAACGGGCCGTCGAGCTCCTCGGCGTCGTCGGAATCCCCGCGGACCGGATGCGTTCCTACCCGCACCAGCTCTCCGGCGGCATGCGCCAGCGGGCCGTCATTGCGATCGCCCTCGCGCTCAACCCGTCGCTCCTCATCATGGACGAGCCGACGACCGCCCTCGACGTCGTCGTCCAGCAGGAGATCATGGAGCAGGTCGTCGACCTCAAGGACCGGCTCGGTTTCTCGATCCTCTTCATCACCCACGACATCTCGCTCATGGTCGACATCTCGGACCGGATGGGCGTCATGTACGCCGGACGGCTCGTCGAGATGGGGCCGTCTCAGGATATCTTCGCCGACCCACTCCACCCGTACACCCAGGCGCTCATGGGTGCCTTCCCGCCCATCAGCGGGCCTCGAGTGCACCGCACGGGTCTCTCCGACTCGAGAAACGGAGCCGACAGGCCGTGGGCCCGCTCGATCCCCGACCTCGAGGAGGTCTCCCCAGGACGCTGGGTCGCTCCGTTCGACCAGATGCCCCCTCGCACCCCCACCGCCGGCGCCGTTACCCACCACGGCAAGGAGCAGTCATGACCATCAACGCGCAGACCGCCGCCGAGACGCCGCAGGAGCTCATCTCCACGCCCGAGCTCGGCGCGCCCGTCCTTGAGATTGACCACCTGTCCAAGGACTTCAACCAGGGCGGGCTGCTGTCTCGCCAGTCCGTCCATGCCCTCAGTGACGTGAGCCTCACCCTCCGCAAGGGCGAGATCCTCGCTCTTGTCGGCGAGTCCGGATCCGGCAAGTCGACCCTTGCCAGGATCGTCTCCAGGCTGGAAAAGCCCACATCGGGACGATTCCTCGTTGACGGGGAAGACGTCCTGGCCAAAGAGCGTCACCACGTATCCCGCGCCTACCGGGGACGGGTCCAGATGGTTTTCCAGGATCCCTTCGGCTCACTGAACCCAGTCCACACCATCGGCCACGTCCTGCGCCGTTCCCTCGCCATCCACCAGCCCGGGCGGCGCTCCGCTCGGCGTGACGCAGACGCCGCGGAACTCATGGCGACAGTAGGCCTCGAGACGAGCATGCTCGATTCCTACCCGCACCAGCTCTCCGGCGGTCAGCGGCAGCGTGTTGCCATCGCCCGGGCCCTTGCTTGCGACCCGCAGATCCTCCTCGCTGACGAACCGACGTCTATGCTCGATATCTCGGTGCGCATCGGGATCCTCAACCTCATGCTCAAGCTTCGCGACGAGCGGGGACTGTCGATGCTCTACATCACCCACGATCTCGCTTCCGCCCGTTACGTCGCCGACACCACGGCCGTGCTCTTTGGTGGTGAGCTCGTCGAGTCCGGTCCGTCCGTCGACGTCATGGACCACCCGGACCACCCCTACACGAAGTTGCTGCTCTCCGCGGTGCCGGACCCGACACGGCGCCTCCACCTGCCCGTCGACGAGCGCCGCGCGCTGCGTGAGTCCGTGATCTATCCCGAGGCGTGTCCGCACGAGGGTGCCGAGGTCGTCTGTTCGAGCACGGACCCCGTTCACCACCAAGTCGGGCCGGATCACTGGGTGAGGTGCCATCGCTACGTGCCGCGGGCTGCGTCTGGTACCGCGCTGACCACCGACATGGGGCAGGAGAGGAGCCAATGACCATCTTGCCGACGGAGTCGGAGGCCGCTTCGGTCGAGCTGGCGGAGTCCGATCACGCTCTCCCGCAGTTCCACTTCACCCCACCGTCAGGTTGGCTCAACGATCCCAACGGGTTGTGCCAGCGCAATGGGAGCCACCACCTCTTCTACCAGTACAACCCCGAGGGGGCCTCCCACCACCGCATCCACTGGGGGCACGCCGTCTCGACGGATCTTCTTCACTGGCGGGACCTCCCGATCGCGCTCGTGCCGGCTGACCCTGGTACGGGGCCGGACGATGACGGCTGCTGGTCCGGCGTCATCGTCGATGACGCTGGGATCCCCACGATCGTCTACTCAGCCAATCACGACAACCGGCAGACCGCGGCCGTGGCCGTCGCGGCGAACCCAGCCGACCCGGATCTCGTCGAGTGGAGGAAGGACCCCGACAACCCGGTCATCGCTGGCCCTCCGCCGGAGTTTGCCACGACCCAGTTCCGCGATCACTCCGTGTGGCGGGACCCAGCCGGCACGTGGCACCAGCTCATGGGCTCGGGCCTCGTGGGACGCGGCGGTACGGCGTTCGCGTACAGCAGCACGGACATGCGTACGTGGGCTTTCGACGGGCCCGTCCTCGTCGGCGACCAGTGGGACCGGGGCGAAACGGATCCTTGGACGGCGACGACCTGGGAGTGCCCCGACCTTATCGAGATGCCACGAATGGCCGACCCGTCCGAATCGTCCCACGAGGCTGCAACCCACGCTCTTATGTTCTCGGCGTGGGACGAGGGCCGCACGATCGAGTCCCTCGCCTTCATAGGTCGGTTCGACGGCCGTAGCTTCACGCCGACGGGGCTGCAGAGGCTGGACTGGGGTGGACGGCACGCCTACGCGCCCCAGAGCTACCTCGATGAGCGAGGGCGCCGCATCCAGATCGCGTGGATGCAGGAGGCTCGTGACGATGCCTCGATGCGCGAGCACGGCTGGTGCGGGTGCATGAGTGTCCCGCGCGAGCTCACAACCCTCCCGGACGGCTCGCTCGGCGTCGATCCTGTCGAAGAGGTTTCCGAGCTGCGACGCAACGAGGAGGAGCTGCTTGTCGGTTTCACTGGCGGCACGGCGTCCGCGACCACAGGTGCCCAGCTGGATGCCGAGTTCGTCGTGGATCTTGGACACGATCTGACGAGCACTGTGACGATCGACCTCGAGCACGGACAGGGTGAGACCACTCGGCTCACTGTGACCGCAGCGGGCGAGGACGGCGTTGAGGTGGTCCTCGACCGCTCCGCATCGACCCACGAACAGGGTGCCGACACCGCCGAGCTCACGATGGCAGTGCCCGCAAAGGCACTCTTCGGCACTGCTCTGGGTCTGCGCCTCATCTTCGATCACTCGGCCCTCGAGGTCTTCGCCGGGCACCGTGCCATGTCGGCGCGCATCTACCCGTCGGCCCCACAGGACACGCGCGTCCGCGTCGACGCCCACGGGGGTGCTCGACTTCGATCGGGTTCTGTCTGGACCATGGAGAGCACGCGAGCGAGCGGACGCGTCCTCCGTCCCTGAGGGATAAAGGAATGGCACGTGGCGCGTCCTGATGCGCGACTCAGCCCGTCTGCGTAAGACAGCCCCGTTTCGCGGGGCTGTCTTACGCAGACGGGCTGATCCGTGCGTCGAGCCTGGAGACCCTACTGGTTGCCGTGCAGCTCGGCGTTGAGCTCGATGCCCTTGCCGCCGCGGGCCAGGGCCTCGACGGCGCCCGACTGCGAGTTGCGGCGGAACAGGACGTTCGAGGCGCCGGCGAGCTCGCGCGCGGAGATGATCCGGGGCTCGGCGAAGAGGCCGTGCTTGCCGGGGACGACCCCGCCCGAGGGCATGAGTGAGACCTTCGTGCCCGCCGTGAGGTAGAGGCCCGCCTCGACGACGCAGTCGTCGCCCAGCGGGATGCCGAGACCCGAGTTCGCGCCCAGCAGGCAGCGCTCGCCCAGGGCGACCTTCTGACGGCCGCCGCCGGAGAGCATGCCCATCGTCGAGGCGCCACCGCCGACGTCCGAGCCGTCGCCGATGACGACGCCCTGGGAGACGCGCCCCTCGATCATGGAGCGGCCGAGCGTGCCCGCGTTGTAGTTGACGAAGCCCGCGTGCATGACGGTCGTGCCCTCGGAGAGGTAGGCGCCGAGGCGCACGTTCGCGGCGTTGCCGATGCGCACGCCCGACGGCATGACGTAGTCGGCCATGCGGGGGAACTTGTCCACGGAGTTGACACGGATCGGGTGGCCCGCCCGCACGCGCAGGCGGGCGCGCGTCTCCTCGAAGCCCTCCGGGGAGCAGGGCCCCATCGAGGTCCACACGACGTTGGGCAGGCGGGAGAAGATCCCATCCAGGTTGACGGTGTTCGGCCTGGCGAGCCGGTGGGAGAGCACGTGGAGGCGCAGGTACGCGCCGGCGACGGTCTGCGGGGCGTCCTCGAGGTCCGCCCAGGTGCGCACGACCGTCGTGTGCACCTTGCGCGCCTCGTCGCGCGTCTCCATCGCGGAGAGCTGCTCCAGGAGGGCGGCGTCCCCGTCCTCGGGCTCGTCGCCGAGGCGCGGGCTCGGGTACCAGACGTCAAGGGTGTTTCCGTCATCGGTCACGGTCGCCAGACCGAGACCCCATGCGCTGCGAGTGGTCATGGATCACACGATACGGGACCCAGGTCCCCCGCGTCGCTGAATGGTCGAAGAGCGGCCGTGCGAGAATCGCGCCCATGGCGCGAACCACGATCCACCTCATGAGGCACGGCGAGGTCCACAACCCCGAGGGCGTCCTGTACGGCCGCATGAGCGGCTACCACCTCTCCGCCCTCGGGCACCGCATGGCCGCCCAGGTGGCCGACGTCCTCACCGCCTCGGACCACGACATCGCCGCCGTCATCACCTCGCCCCTCGAGCGCGCCCAGGAGACCGGCGCGCCCACGGCCGCCGCCTACGGCCTCACGGCGACGACCGACTCGCGCCTCATCGAGGCGGGCAACCACTTCGAGGGCGTCGCCGTCAACCGCAACCGCTGGGTCCTCGCCCGCCCCGAGCACTGGCGCTACTACGTCAACCCGGCCCGGCCCAGCTGGGGCGAGCCCTACACGGAGATCGTCGAGCGCATGAGCGGCGCGATCCGCGACGCGATCGGGCAGGTCGAGGGCCGCGAGGCGCTCCTCGTCTCCCACCAGCTGCCCGTCTGGACCACGCGCCTCTGGCTCGAGGGCCGCTCCTACCTCCACGACCCGCGCCGTCGCCAGTGCTCGCTGGCCTCCCTCACCTCCCTCACCTTCGACGGCCGCACCCTCGTTGGGCTGGCCTACTGGGAGCCCGCCGGTGACCTCCTGCGCTCCGCCGAGGACATGGTCCCGGGCACCTCCGCCGCTGCTGAGAAGATCGGGGACGGCTCCGGCGCGGAGACCCGGGCGTGAGCGAGCCTGCCGGCGGCGGCCGCGTCCCCGTCCCCGCCGGCGGACGCGCCGCGGGCGCCGCGCGCCCGACGCCTCAGCGCCCCTGGACCGGGCAGGACTTCGTCTGGTGGAACACCGCCGGGGTCCTCACGGCCCTCGCGAGCGGGCACCGGCCCAACCCCGTCTCACCCGTCGTCGACCCCGTGCGCCGCGCCTTCGCCACCGACGAGGTCATGCTCGCCACCTGCGACGCCGAGATGCTCATGTACGGACGCGGCGACGCCAGCTACAACCCCTCGCGCGGCTTCTTCCTCGCCGGCGGACCCGTCGGCCTCGCCCTCACGGCCGCCTTCTTCGGCGGCCAGGCCTACATGAACTCCCGCCGCAAGAAGGCCGCCGAGGCCGACGCCGTCGAGCGCTGGCGCTCCGTCGCCCGCGCCCGCCTCACGGTCTCCACCCACGCCATCTACCTGGGCACGGGGGAGGGGATCCTCCCGATCTCCTACGCCGACGTCCAGGAGGTCCAGCTCACCGCCCCGGGCGAGGTCGTCATGGCCGCGTCCAACGCCAACGGCTCCGCCCGCTGGAAGCTCCGCGGGCAGTGGGCCGAGCTCATCCTCGTGCTCTGGGCCGCCCGCTACATGCCGGACCACCCGCAGGTCCTCGGGCGCACCTGGCTGCCCGCCGACTGGTTCGTGCACGCCGCCGCCCACGGCTACGACGTCGACACGAGCCGCTGGCCACGCTGGAACCCGAACACGCTGCGCTGAGGGGCGCCTCAGGACTCGCTCTCGTCCCCGGGGTCGTCCTCGTGCCGACGCCGGCGGATGTCCTCCTCGAGCCCCCGCAGGAACTCCGGGTCGTCGTCGGGCGCGACCGGGCGCGGGCGCTCGGGACGGTGGAATCGCGTGCCCTCCGAGGAGGACCAGACGGTCGGCTCGACGGCGCCGCCGCGCTCCTCAGCCGCCTTGACGCGGCTGACGATGATCCACGCGATCGGTCCCACGCCGGTCACCATGACGATGATGACGACCCAGAGGAGCTTGGGCATCCGGGCCGGCATCGACTCGTCGGGCGTGCGCGCGCAGTCGAGGAGGGCGTAGATGGTCAGGGCGAGGACCAGGACCGTGAGTGCGACGCGCATAGCCGCATCCTACGGGCGTGCCCGCGCCTCCCGGCTACCCCGGTCCGCGGTGACCTGTGCGACCCTGGACCGGTGACGGACACGGAGCAGACGGACTCGCAGGCGGCGGCGCGGGCCGCCCACGCACCGGGAGCTGAGGACGCAGCGGCACCAGTGGCTGCCCCGACGCGGCCGCGCACCGGTCCTCTCTCCGGGCGCGCGCTGGACCTCTGCGTCGGCGGCACCCGGCCCGAGGACGTCAGCCTCCTCATGAGCGCCCTCACCTCCGTCCTCGCCTCGCGCGGGCTGCTCGACGCCCTCGGCCCCCAGGAGGTGGCGGCCGTTCCCGCCGGGCCGCGGCTCCTCCTCGTGCCGGTCGGCCCCGCTGAGGACCCCGGCGACGTCGAGGCCGACCTGCGGGCGCGCGTCGACGCCGTCCCGGAGTCCGCCGACCTCGTCCTGCGCACCTCGGGCTCCACCACCGGCACGGGCTCCCTCGTCGCCATGAGCGCCGCCGCGCTCGCGGCCTCGGCCCGGGCCACGCACGCTCGCCTCGGCGGCGCGGGCACCTGGGTCCTCGCCCTGCCGGCGCACCACGTCGCCGGTCTCCAGGTCCTCGTCCGGTCCGTCCTCGCCGGCACGCGCCCCGTCGTCGTCGACACCTCCGGCGGCTTCCACCCCGCCGACCTCGCCGAGGGGCTGCGCCGGGCCCGCGCCCAGGCCGGCCCAGAGCCCGTCGGTCGTGTCTACGTCTCCCTCGTCCCCACCCAGCTTCTCCAGGTCCTCGCCGACGCCGACGCGACCGCCGCGCTCGCGGACGCCGACGCGGTCCTCCTCGGCGGCGCCGCGGCGGACCCGGGACTCCTTGAGCGCGCCCGCGCTGCCGGTGTCCGCGTCCTCACCACCTACGGCATGAGCGAGACCGGCGGCGGCTGCGTCTACGACGGCCTCCCGCTCGACGGCGTCACCGTGAGCATCGAGGAACCCGATGACGAGGGCGTCGGCCGCGTCGTCCTCGCCGGACCCGTCCTCGCCGAGGGCTGTCTCGCCGGCGGCGGCGCCACCGCCTTCCGCGAGGCCGCTCCCGTCACCGCTCCAGGTGTGGACGGACCCCGCCGCGAGGTCCTCACGGCCGACCGGGGCAGGCTCGTCACCGCAGCCGACGGCGTCGCGCGGCTCGAGGTCCTCGGCCGGCTCGACGACGTCATCGTCACCGGTGGGATCAAGGTCGAGCCGCGCGCCGTCGAGGAGGTCCTGACCCGCCTCGACGGCGTGGCGCAGGCCTGCGTCGTCGGCCTCCCGGACGCCCGCTGGGGGCGGCGCGTCGTCGCCGCCGTCGTCCCGGAGACCGGCAGGACGCTCGACGGCGAGGCGCTGCGGGACGCGGCTCGCGCCCTCCTCGACGGCGCCCACGCGCCGAAGGAGGTCGTCGTCCTGGACGCGCTGCCGGTGCGCGGCCCGGGCAAGGTCGACCGCCGAGCCGTCGCGACCCTCGTCGCCGAGGCATGACCTCGCCCGCCGCCGTCTGACGCCGTCTGACGCCGCCTGCCGCGAGCACCGCGGCACCCGGCGCACCGAGATCGAACGGTGGACTGCCAGATCGACACCTCATCGTTCGATCTCGGCTCCTGCCGTTCGATCTCGGCGGTGGGTCGGCCGGTGCTGGCGAGCGGTAGGCTCCCAGGTCGCCGCCACCGTGCAGGAAGGACCCCATGAGCACCCCAGCAGTCCCCGACGCCCCCGCGCCGCGCGAGCCCCGTGCCACGAGCTGGGCGGAGGTCGTCCGCCTGCGCACACTGCCCGCCGCCGTCGCCCCCGTCATCCTCGGGGGCGGTGCCGCCGCGGCGCTCGGTGGCTTCTCCCTGCCGCGCACCCTGCTGGCGGCCGGCGTCGCCCTCGCCCTGCAGATCGGCTGCAACCTCGCCAACGACTACTCCGACGGCGTGCGCGGCACCGACGACGGCCGCACCGGACCGCCGCGCCTGACCGCCTCGGGCGACGTCTCGCCGCGCGCGGTCAAGCTGGCCGCCTTCGGATGCTTCGGTCTCGGTGGGCTCCTCGGCCTCGTGCTCCTGGCCCTGTCCGGGCAGTGGTGGATGCTCGCCCTCGGCGCAGCCGCGATCGCCGCCGCCTGGTACTACACGGGCGGCTCCCACCCCTACGGCTACGCGGGCTTGGGCGAGGTCTTCGTCTTCGTCTTCTTCGGCCTCATGGCGACCACCGGCACCACCTATGTGCAGACCGGGGCGGTCCCGGGATGGCTGTGGGTGGCGGCCTGCGGAATCGGCCTCATCGCCTGCTCGCTGCTCATGGTCAACAACCTGCGTGACATCGAGACGGACCCCGCGCACGGCAAGCGCACCCTGGCGGTGCGACTCGGTGACCAGGGCGCCCGGACCTCGTTCGTCGCGATGATCTGCCTGCCCGTGCTTCTCGCCGTCATCGCGCTGGGCTGGGCCCGGGCCGCGGACTCGCGCACCGGCGACGGCACCGCCCTGGGCGGCGGGATCCAGCTCCTCGTCGTGCTGGTCGTCCTCGTCTGGATGGCCCGGAAGGTGACGCGCATGGTCCTCGCAGGCGCCAAGGGACGAGCCCTCATCCCCGCCCTGCGCGACGCGGGTCTCTTCGAGCTCGTCTACGGCGTCGTCGTCGGGATCGCCCTCGTCACCGTGACGGCGGCCTGAGGCCCTGGCCCCTCCATCCATCCGGCCGAGGTCGGCTGATCTCCGCGCCGAGGTCGGTCGGTCTCCGAGCGCGGCTCCGTCTTGCGGTCAGGACGTCCCGATCTCGAGGTCAGGATGTCCCGATCTCGGGAACGAGGAACGCCCGCCGCTCCTTGCCGGAGCGGCGGGCGTCGTCTGTGCCAGGGGCTCGCGCGACGGACTCAACGGGTCGCGGCGGAGAGAGGAACCTCGGCGTCGGGCTCGTGGGTGATGCGGTTGCGCAGGTCGCGGCGGACGATCTCGATGGACCACATCCACACGACGTGGCCGAGGGACTCCGAGAAGTGCTCCGACCAGCTCTGGGGGCCGTACTGGTTGATCCCGGTGCGGGCGACGTCGGCCCACGGGAACGGGGTCGGGGCCCAGTGGAGCAGCGGCATGACGATGATGTGCGCGCCGATCCACACGGCGAGGCCGAAGGCGGCGCCCTGCCAGAGCTTGACCCGCGGGAAGTACTCGGCCAGCACGCAGTAGAGGATGCCGAAGACGATCGCGAAGCTGAAGTGGACGATGAAGGACGTGATCGGCAGGTCCGTGTGGCTGAAGGACACGGTCGCGTGGGACTGGGCGTGGCTCATGCCGAACCACTCGAGCATGGCCTGTGGCGGGTTGGTGAGCTGGCGCTCGGGGGTGCGAGGCGGGAAGGGGACCTCCCAGCCGAACTTGACGATGGCGGAGAAGGTTCCGGCGATGAGGCCGACGAGGGCGGCGACGCCGAGACGGCGGCGGGGGCTCTGGGTCATCGGGCCGGTGATCTTGAGGATCGAGGCGGGCATGGGTGCCTCCAGCGTGGGAGCGGCGGGGCCGTTCGGGATGGGGGAGGAAGGTGCCCACGGGGGGCACGTCCTCGTGGGCGAGCCGACTCTGTCACGGAACAGTCTCGAGGTAAACGTCCGATGACCGTGAGAAACCCCGGACGTGGTGTGGGACGAAAGCCCAGGAATCCCGGGTGGGAGAGAGCAACGGGGACGACCTCAGGCGAAAATGTCACGGAGCGTGCGCCGGGCGTCCTGCGCCCGCGGGCGCCGTGACTGACGCCGAGCCCCCGTGCGCCCGGGGTCAGAAGTAGTACGGGAAGGGCGACCAGTCCGGCTCGCGGCGCTCGAGGAAGGCGTCGCGCCCCTCGACCGCCTCGTCCGTCATGTACGCCAGGCGCGTCGCCTCCCCGGCGAACACCTGCTGCCCGGCCAGGCCGTCGTCGGCCAGGTTGAAGGCCAGCTTGAGCATCCGGATCGCCTGCGGGGACTTCCCGGTCACGGTGCGCGCCCACTCCAGCGCCGTCGTCTCGAGCTCCGCGTGCGGGACCGCCTCGTTGACGACGCCCCATCGCTCCGCGGTCTGCGCGTCGTAGGTCCGGGCAAGGAAGAAGATCTCGCGGGCGCGCTTGTCGCCCACCTGCCGCGCCAGGAGCGCCGAGCCGTAGCCGGCGTCGAAGGAGCCGACGTTGGCGTCCGTCTGCTTGAAGCGGGCGTGCTCGATGGACGCCACGGACAGGTCGCACACGACGTTGAGCGAGTGCCCGCCCCCCGCCGCCCAGCCGGAGACGGCCGCGATGACGACCTTCGGCATGGTCCGGATGAGCCGCTGGACCTCGAGGATGTGGAGACGACCCGCGCGCGCGGCGTCGACCCGGGCGCGCCGGGCAGCGACCTCGGCGTCGTGCTCGTCGGCCTGCGGGAGGTCGGCGCCGTCGGTGCCGCTCCCGACGCCGTCGGTGGACTCGTAGTGGTAGCCGTCCCGCCCGCGGATCCGCTGGTCCCCACCCGAGCAGAAGCCCCAGCCGCCGTCCTTGGGGGAGGGGCCGTTCCCGGTGAGGACGACGGCGCCGACGTCGCCGCTCATCCGCGCGTGGTCGAGCACACGGTAGAGCTCGTCGACCGTGCGGGGACGGAAGGCGTTGCGCAGCTCCGGGCGGTCGATGGCGACCCGCACGACCGGCAGGTCCCGCACCCAGCTCCCCTGAGCGTCGCGCTCGCAGCCGCGGTGGTAGGTGACGTCCGTGAGCGTGAGGCCGGAGGCGACGTCGTCACCCGACGGGACCGCGGCACCGCCGTCGGCTCCCGGCAGCGGGTGCCGGGCGTGACGGAAGCCCCCGACCTCCCGCCAGACGCTGGGGTCGAAGATCGCGGAGACGCGGGCGGGGACCGGATGCTGCTGCGACATGCCGCCAGACTACGGGCCCTTCGTCCCGTGGGCTTCCGGCATGTTGCACGCCGTCTCGTTACCCTGGGGCGCATGCAGACGAGCGAGGCAGTCACACGTCCAGCAGCCGCGACCACCGCCGCGAGCGAGCGCGCCTTCATCCCGGCGAGCCAGGGAGGCGGCCAGGTCTGCTCGGAGACGGGCCGCCTGCGCGAGGTCATCGTCCACCGCCCAGGTGCCGAGATCGCTCGACTCACCCCGATCAACGCCGACAGCCTGCTCTTCGACGACGCCCTGTCCGTGCGCCGCGCGCAGGCCGAGCACGACGCCTTCACCGCGATCCTGCGGGCCGAGGGCGCCCTCGTCCACGACTTCCGCGACCTCCTCGTCGAGTCCCTCGACTACCCCGAGGCTCGCGCGCTCGTTCTCGAGGAGACCGTCGGCCCTCTCGCCGTCGGCGTCTCCACCTCGGAGGTCCTCACCGACTACCTCTCCGGCCTGCCCTCCGCCGAGCTCGCCGAGGTCCTCATCGCCGGCATCACCCGCACCGAGCTGCGCGAGCGCCTCACCCCCGCCGACGCCGAGGTCCTCTTCTCCACGACCTTCCTGTCCACCCTCGAGGGCCAGTTCGTCATCACCCCGCTGCCGAACCACCTCTTCACGCGCGACACGACCGCCTGGCTCTACGGTGGCAAGCACGTCAACACGATGGCCCTCGGTCCCCGCCGACGCGAGGCCGTCAACTACGAGGCCATCTACCGCTACCACCCGGCCTTCAAGGACCGCGGGATCCTCTGGTCCGAGCAGCACGGTGCCTCCCCGGCCACTGTCGAGGGCGGAGACTTCCAGGTCGTCGGCAACCGCTCCCTCGTCATGGGACTGTCCCGCCGCTCCTCCGCCGCCGGCGTCGAGCGCCTCGCGGCCCGTCTCTTCGCCGACGGCGTCGCCGACCGCCTCATCGGCGTCCACATGCCCGACCAGGCGTTCTACACGGAGCTCGAGGCCGTCATGCACCTCGACACCCTCATGACGAAGGTCGCACCGGACACCTACCTGCGCTTCCCCGGCTTCAACGACGTCACGACCGTCGAGATCGAGCCCGGCGCCGCGCACGGATCCTCCAAGGACGCCGTCGAGGTCGGCGGCGGTCGCCGCGCCTCGCTGCACGTCACCGTCCACGACGGCTCCGAGATGGACACCGTCCTCGCGCGCGCCGCCGGCATCGACTCCTTCCGCATCATCAGCCCGGACATGAGCGACGAGGCGGAGGCGCTGCGCGAGCTGGCTCGCGACTCCTGCAACGTCGTCGCCGTCGCCCCGAACCGCGTCATCGGCTACGCCCACAACGCCCGCGCCAACGACGCGCTGCGCCAGGCCGGGATCGAGGTCATTGAGACCCCCGGCGTCGAGCTCGTCCGCGGCCGCGGCGGCTCGCACTGCATGACCTGCCCGGTCACGCGCGACGCCGTCTGACGGCCCTCCACGGGGGATCCCGCCCCTCCCGGTCCTGCTCCGCCCTGGTCCATACTGGGACGTCGTCCTGAGCGCCTACGATGCGTCCGGACCACCGCCTGAAAGGACCCCCGTGACCACCTCGTCGACCAGCTTCGAGATCCCCGCGCCCGACGCCGCCGTCCTGGCCGCCCTCAAGGGCCGCTCCTTCCTCCGCGAGCTGGACTTCACGCCGGAGGAGTGGATGACCTTCATCCAGCTCGCCGCCCAGCTCAAGGCGGACAAGAAGTCCGGCCGCGAGACCCAGCACCTCACCGGTAAGAACGTCGCCCTCATCTTCGAGAAGACCTCGACCCGGACCCGCTGCTCCTTCGAGGTCGGTGCCCACGACCAGGGCGGTCACACCACCTACCTCGACCCCTCCGGCTCCCAGATGGGCCACAAGGAGTCCGTCGCGGACACCGCCCGCGTCCTGGGCCGCATGTTCGACGGTATCGAGTACCGCGGCGACGACCAGTCCAAGGTCACCGAGCTCGCCGAGCTCTCCGGCGTCCCCGTGTGGAACGGCCTCACGGACGACTGGCACCCCACCCAGATGCTCTGTGACACCCTCACCATGATCGAGCACGCCGGCAAGCCCGCCGGCGAGATCTCCTACGCCTACGTCGGCGACGCCCGCTTCAACATGGGCCGTTCCCTCCTCGTCAACGGCGCCCTCATCGGTGCGGACGTCCGCGTCGTCGCCCCCAAGGAGCTGTGGCCCGACGAGGAGTGCGTCGCGCAGGCCCGCCGCGTCGCCGAGACCACCGGCGCCACCGTCACCCTCACCGAGGACGTCGCCGAGGGCGTCGCCGGCGTCGACTTCGTCCACACCGACATCTGGGTCTCCATGGGCGAGCCCAAGGAGGTCTGGGACGAGCGCATCGCGCTGCTCAAGCCCTACCAGGTCAACGCCTCCCTCATGGAGAAGGCGGGCGCGCAGGCGAAGTTCATGCACTGCCTGCCCGCCTACCACGACCGCGACACCGTCATCGGTGAGCAGCTCTTCGAGTCCACCGGCATGGAGGGCATCGAGGTCACCGACGACGTCTTCGAGTCCGAGCGCTCCATCGTCTTCGACCAGGCCGAGAACCGCATGCACACCATCAAGGCCGTCATGGTGGCGACCCTGGGCGAGTGACCACCTCCAACCCCCTCGACCGCAGCACCCCGACCTTCCCGGCGCCCGGCCACCGCGCCGGCGCCGGGGAGGCCGGGGTGCGCCCCGGCGAGCACGCCGACGGTCCCGAGGGCGCGCCCGGGACCGACGCCGGCGAGCTCGACCTGGCGGCCCTGCGTCCCCTCGACCCCACCGGACTCCTCGAGGACGTCGACCGCGCCGTCGTCTGGGAGACGGCCATGCGCACCCGCTTCCGAGGCCTCACCCGCCGTGAGGGCCTCCTCCTCCACGGCCCCGCCGGCTGGGGCGAGGTCGCCCCGTTCTGGACGTACGACGCCGCCGCCTCCGCACCCTGGCTCGCCGCCGGGCTCGAGGCCGCCACGCGCGACGACGCCGACCTGCCCGCCCACCGCGAGTCGGTCCCCGTCAACGTCACCGTCCCCCAGGTCGACGCCGAGCGCGCCCGCGAGATCGTCCTCGCCTCCGGCGCCACGACCGCCAAGGTCAAGATCGCCGGCTACCGCCTCGGCACGGACGCCGCAGCAGGCTCCGGCCGCGGCGAGGAGGGCGCCGCACGCGCCCGCGACCTGGCGCGCCTCGAGGCCGTCCGCGACGCCCTCGGCCCCGGTGGCCGCGTGCGCGTCGACGTCAACGGCGCCTGGGACCTGGACACGGCGCTCGCCCTCCTGCCCGAGGTCGACCGCGCCGCCGGCGGCCTCGAGTACGCCGAGCAGCCCGTCATGGACGTCGAGGACCTCGCGGTGCTCCGCCGAGCCGTCGACGTTCCCCTCGCCGCCGACGAGTCGATCCGACTCAGCCACGATCCCCTCGCCGTCCGGCGCCTGGCCGCGGCCGACGTCGCCGTCCTCAAGGTCGCCCCGCTCGGCGGCGTCCGGCGCGCGCTCGCGCTCGCCGAGGCGCTCGGCCTTCCTGCCGTCGTCTCCTCCGCGCTGGACTCCAGCGTGGGCGTCGGGAGGGGTGCCCAGCTCGCCGCCGCGCTGCCCGTCCTCGACCACGCCTGCGGCCTCGGCACCGTCGCGCTCGCGGTCGACGACGTGCGCGACGAGCCCGCGCTCTCGGTGGACGGCGCGCTCGCCGTCGGCCGGTGGGAGCCCCAGCCCGGCGCCCTCGCGCGCGTCACCGCCTCCTCGGAGACCGCCGCCCGCTGGACCGAGCGCCTCAGCGGGATGCTCGCCGCCCTCGCGGAGCGCCGCTCCCGCGAGTCCACCGACCCCGCTGCCGCCCTCGCCGGAGTATTTCTGTGACCAGCACCGTCCCGTCCTCCATCGCCACCGCCCGCGACGTCGTCACGGCCCTCGTCTCCGGGGGCGTCCGCCTCGTGCTCCTCGCCCCCGGGTCCCGCTCGGCCCCCTTCGTCCCCGTCCTCGCCGAGGCTGAGGAGCGCGGTCTCCTCGCCGTGCGCGTCCTGCTCGACGAGCGCAGCGCCGGCTTCGCCGCCGTGGGCGCCGGACGCGCCGCGCTCCTCGCCGGGGAGCGCCGTCCCACCGCCGTCATCACCACGTCCGGCACCGCCGTCGGGAACCTCCATCCGGCCGTCCTCGAGGCCGACGCCGCCGGCGTCCCGCTCCTCATCGTGTCCGCCGACCGCCCGCACGAGCTCGTCGGCACCGGTGCCAACCAGACGACCCAGCAGGCCGGGCTCTTCTCACCCGCCCTGCGCGCCACCGTGGACCTGCCCGCGGACCTTCCCGTCGACCTCGGCGGGGCCGCCGGCCGCAGCGCCGTCACCGGCCTCGTCCGTCGGGCCGTCGACGCCGCGACGGGCCGGCTGTCGAACGATCCGGGGCCCGCGCAGGTCAACGTGCGCCTGCGTCCGCCGCTCGCCCCGGCCGCGGGGGAGGACCTGCCCGCCCTGCTCGACGGCGTTGAGAGCCGGACCAAGATCCGGCTCGCCGGACGCGTCACGGGTGGAGCCGGTCGCTTCGCCGACGCGGAGGCCGGCGCCTCCGCGAGTGACTCACCGGCACCGACCGCGGCCCCCTCGCCGGCCCGCGACGAGCGCGGCGTCATCGTCGTCGGCGACTGCCCGGAGCCCCTCGGGGCGCTCGCCGCCCGCCTCGCCCGGGACCTCGGCTGGCCCCTCCTCGCCGAGCCCAGCTCGGGCGCCCGCCACGCCGCCGGCGCCCTGCCCCGCTACGCCGAGCTCCTCGGCACCTCCGACGGCGCCGGGCTCACGGCCCGTACCGAGCACGTCCTCGTCCTCGGGCACCCGAGCCTCACCCGCCCCGTCAGCGCCCTCCTCGCGCGCAACGACGTTCCCGTCGACGTCCTCGTGCACACCGCCCGCTGGACGGACACGGCCGGCACCGCTGCGCGCGTCCTGCCCGTCACCCTGGGCGTCACGACCTCTGAGGACGTCATCGGGGCGCTCGGCCTCGCCGCCGCACCGGCCGCCTGGGCGGGGGAGTGGGAAGACGCCGTTGCCGCCCTCACGGTCGCCCCCGCTCTCCTCCCCGAGGACGCCGCCGCTCCCTCCGCGCTCACCGCGGACGCCGCGGCCCTCGCGGTCTGGCGCGCGGCCGCGCACGCCGGGGCCCCGCTGCTCGTCCTCGGCTCCTCGATGCCGATCCGGCGCCTCGACCGCCTTGCCCCCGCCGGCGACGGAGCCCCCGTCGCCGCCCTCGCCAACCGTGGCCTGGCCGGCATCGACGGCACCATCGCCACCGCGCTGGGAGCCCACCTCGCCTCGGGACGGCCCGTGCGCGCTCTCGTCGGCGACCTCACGTACCTCCACGACGCCATGAGCCTGTCCCGGGGACGGCTCGAGTCCGAGCCCGACCTCCAGGTGGTCGTCCTCGACGACGCCGGCGGCGGCATCTTCTCCACGCTGGAGTACCCGGCGGTCACGCCGGCCCCCGTCATGAGCCGCTACTTCTCCACCCCGCAGGTCGCCGACGCCGGAGCCCTCGCCGAGGCCCTCGGGGCGCGGGTCGAGCGCCCGAGGGACCTCGCGGAGCTCGAGGCGCTCCTGGCGGAGCCGGTGCGCGGGCTGTCAGTGCTCCACGTGCGCCTCTGAGGGGCCCGGGACGGTGCCGTGGTGCGTCGTCCCGCGGGACCGCACTGCGGTCACTCGGCCCGCGCGGCACCCCGACGGGAGGAGACTCACATGCCAGGCTCAGGCTTCACAGGTCGGTCCCAGACAGGGGTCGGAAACGGTCCAGGCTCCCGCGTGAGGCTTCAGCCATCTTGACGCACGGGCCCGGCCCGAGGAGGACACATGAGCACCCGAGACGACGACGCGATCCAGCCCACGAGCCCCCGTTTCAGCCGCGAGGCCGCGCAGGAGGCCGCCGGCCGCACCGACCAGGACGCCGAGCACGCGACCGGACAGCAGACCGGACAGGCGCCGGCCACCGGGGAGACCCGGAAGGCCCCGCAGCCGCCCGTCGGCGGGTCCGCCGCGCAGCAGGCCCCGGCCGTCCCGCCCACGGCCTCCACCGCCGCGGACCCGCGCCACGACACCAGCCGCTTCGACGTCACCCCGTTCCGGCAGGGCGCCGCGTCGTCGCCCTACCGCAGCGCCCCGAGCGGGCCGGCCGGCTACGACCTCTCCCACCGCACCAGCCCGTACGTCTCCTCGGCACCGGGCTACGCCACCGCGGCCTCTGCCCCCTACGCGGGCTCCGCGGCATCCGCCGGCTCCACCGCCCCCGCCGCCCAGCCTGGCGGACCCGGGCAGCCGCCGAACAACGGCTACCCGACCGGAAGCGCCTCGGACTCCTCAGCGCCGCGCCGTCGCAAGCAGCGTCGCGGGCCGGGGTGGGGCGGCGTCATCGCCGCGACGCTCGCCGCCGCCGTCCTCGCCTCCGGCGGCACCGCCGTCGCCGTCCACTCGCTCGACGGGGACTCCAGCTCGTCGACCGCCGCGGCGACGAGCCACGCCACGAGCCTCGCGACCGGCTCGACGACCAAGACCGTCTCCTCCACCCAGGCCGCTCCCGACTGGGAGGCCGTCACGACGGCCGTCGGCAACGCCGTCGTCTCCATCACCGTCCAGACCTCCTCGGGCACCGCGGAGGGCTCCGGCGTCATCTATGACTCGTCCGGCCACGTCATCACGAACAACCACGTCGTCGACGGCGCAACCCAGATCCAGGTCACCCTCGCCGATGGGCGCATCTACTCCGCCAAGGTCACGGGCACCGACCCCGCCACCGACCTCGCCGTCGTCGAGCTCGAGAAGGCCCCGAGCGACCTCATGGTCGCCCAGTTCGGGGACTCGGACTCCGTGGCCACCGGCGAGGACGTCATGGCCATCGGCAACCCCCTCGGCCTGTCCTCGACCGCCACGACCGGCATCGTCTCGGCCCTCAACCGTCCCGTCGTCACGACGACCTCGGAGTCCGACTCCTCCCAGGGCCAGTCCTCCGGCGGCCTCGGTGACCTCTTCGGCCAGTCGCAGGACCAGTCCCAGAGCCAGTCGCAGTCCTCGGCCGACTCGAGCGTCTACACCAACGCGATCCAGATCGACGCGGCGATCAACCCCGGCAACTCCGGCGGTCCCCTCTTCGACGAGTCCGGCAAGGTCATCGGCATCACGAGCTCCATCGCCTCGATGAGCTCGTCGTCCTCCTCCGAGTCCGGCTCCATCGGCATCGGCTTCGCGATCCCCTCGAACCTCGTCCAGAAGGTCGCCGACCAGCTCATCAAGTCCGGCACGGCCACGCACGCCTACCTCGGCGTCTCCATCGGCGACGCCTCGGCCTCGGTCGACGGAGCCACCCGCGCCGGCGCCGAGGTCGGCTCCGTCGAGTCCGACTCGCCGGCCTCCAAGGCCGGGCTCAAGGAGGGCGACGTCATCACGGCGATCGACGGCAAGCCGACGACCCAGGCGGCGGCGCTCACCGGCTTCGTGCGCCAGTACTCCGCGGGCGACACGGTCACGCTCACCGTCATCCGCGACGGCAAGGAGCAGGAGGTCAAGGCGACCCTCTCGGAGCGCAAGGACTCCTGAACCCGGGCCGCGCGCGGTTCCCGGCGCCGCGACGAAGGACTCCGCCGTCCTCTCCTCGCAGGAGAGGGCAGCGGAGTCCTTCGTGGTTCCGGACGTTCGGGGGAGCCGGTGGGGCGGTGGACGAGTCAGTCCGTCGGGGCGCCGAGGGCCTCGAGGACGGGGCGCATCTTGGCGCGCGTCTCCGCGAGCTCGTCGCGGGGGTCCGATCCGGGCATGATCCCGCCCCCGCCGAAGACGCGGGCGGGTGACGACGGCCCGATCTCGGTCGCGGTGAGGCGTGCGCTGCGCAGGGCGATGCCCCACTCGCCCTCGCCGTGCCAGTCGACCCAGCCGACGGGGCCCGCGTAGCGGCCCCGGTCCATCCCCTCGACCTCCTCGATGATCCGGGCGGCCGAGGGCGTCGGCGCACCGCACACGGCGGCCGTCGGGTGGAGGGCCCGGACGAGGGAGAGCGCTCCGGTGTCCCCGGCGACGACGCCGGTGACGTCGGAGGCGAGGTGGAGGACGTTCGGGAGCGTGAGGACGAAGGGCTCCGGCGCCTCCACCACGGAGCACAGGGGGGCGAGGGCGTGGACCGCCGAGGCCCTGGCGAGCTCGTGCTCCTCGCGGTTCTTCCCGGACCGCGAGAGCCAGGCGGCGAGGTCCTCGAGCACGTCGGTCGTCGGAGCGGCGTCCTCGCCGGTCGGCGAGACGCCGGGGCCGGTCGCGACCGAGGCCCCGGCCGCGTCGTGGCGCCGCGCCGTCCCCGCGAGGACTCGTGAGAAGAGCCGGCGGCCCTCGAGGCGGACGAGCAGCTCCGGGGTCGCCCCGATCATGCCGTCGACGGCGAAGGTCCAGCACGAGGGGTAGTGACGGGCGAGGTGGCCGAGGACGGTCCCCGTGGCGAGACCGCGCGTGGGCCGCACGACGACGTCCCGAGCCAGGACGACCTTGCGGGCCTCACCCTCGGCCATCCGGCGCCGGGCCTCGACGACGGCCTCGCACCAGGCCTCGTCGCTCAGCGCGCCGGGGGAGACCTCGGCGGTCTCCTGGCGCTCCGCGGCGGCACGGTGGAGGCGCGCGGTGGACACGAGAGCGGGCAGGAGCGCCCCGGGGTCGGGGTGCTCCTCGCCCTCGGCGACGGCCGTGGTGATCCAGCTCCCCTCGTCGTCGAGGCCGATGAGGATCCGCGGCACGATGAGGGCCGATCGCTCGGCGGAGGCGGGGGAGAAGGTGATGGTGCCGAGTGCCACCGGGCCCGTGCCGGGGCGGACGAGCGGGTCCTCCCACCAGGAGGCGTAGACGGTGGCGCGCCAGGCGGCGCGCAGCTCCTCGATCCGCTCCTCGCCGCGGGCGGAGATCTCGAGCGTCCGTCCGAGGGCGACGACGCCGCGGCCCTCGCGCACCCAGGAGGCGACGTCGCCGTGGGACTCGAGGAGGTCGATGAGTGTAAGCGGGGTGCCGGGGTCCTCCGGGATCGGCGCGCCGTGGAGCTCACCGTCCTCACCCTGTCGGGGCAGGGCGAGGGAGCCGTCAGGGAGGGCCGTCGTGCGGAAGGAGAGCCGGGGAGGCCGCGCGGCGACCTCGTCGGCCGGCCGGAACGCGGTGACGAGCGGGAAGGGGGAGACGGTCGACGGCGAGCTCCCGGTGCGGCGGGGGCGCGGGGAGGCGCTCACTGCTCGACGGGGCGCGTCGCGCGGTGGACCGCGACGATGCCGCCGGAGAGGTTCTTGTAGCCGACGCCGCGCCACCCGGCCTCCTGCATGAGGGAGGCAAGCCGCTTTTGGTCCGCCCAGTCGACGATCGACTCCCCGAGGTAGGAGTAGGCCTCCGTGTTGGAGGAGACGAGGCGCCCGGCGGCGGGCAGGGCCGTGCCCAGGTAGAAGCGGTAGAGCTCGCGGAAGGGCCTCAACACGGGTTGGGAGAACTCGGCGATGACGATCCGTCCACCGGGTCGGGTGACGCGGAGCATCTCCGAGAGCGCCTTGACGGTGTCCTGGACGTTGCGCAGGCCGTAGGAGATGGTGACGACGTCGAAGGACGCGTCGGCGAAGGGCAGGGCCATCGCGTCACCGGCGACGAACTCGATCTCGGGGTGGCGCGCCTTGCCCTCGGCGACCATTCCGGTCGAGAAGTCGCAGGCGACCACATCGGCGCCGTCGGCCGCGTACTCGACGGAGGAGGTGCCGGTGCCCGCGGCGAGGTCGAGCACGCGCGTGCCCGGACGAGCGCCGACGGCGCTCCGGGTGACCCGTCGCCACATGTGCACCTGCCACAGGCTCATGACGTCGTTCGTGAGGTCGTAGCGGCGCGCGACGGCGTCGAACATGCCCGCGACCTCGCGCGGGTCCTTGGCAAGGGTGGCTCGGCTCATGGACCCATCATGTCAGGCCGCGGAGGACGGGACGGTCGGCCGGGCGGCGCGGTCGACGGCGGCTCGGGGCGCGGGAAGGTCACGTGACCGGAGACCCACCTCACAAACGTGAAATCCGCAAGACCGAGGAGTGCTAAATACGTTCACGGGAACGAGACCCGGTCGTGACCGAACGGCTCGGGCCGCGGCGCCATGACGCCGAAAGGGCGCCACGGCCCGGCGGCTGCCGGACCGCCCGCGGCTCCTCGGTAGAGTCATGCGCGGCTCCGCCTGCCCGCGGGGCTCTCGGTCGCCGACCCAAGCGACCCCGCTCCCCATGAAGGAGGTGCACGAGCTCGTGTCCGACGCCCGCACGCCGCAGCCCCGCCAGGCCGCCCAGGCCACGCCGACGTCCGACGAGCCCGCCATGCGCACCCCCGCTCGTCCCGAGGACCTCACCGCCGACGTCGTCGTCGTCGGGGCCGGCCCCGCCGGCGCCTCCGCCGCCTACCACATGGCCCGCCTCGGTCTCGACGTCCTCCTCCTCGAGAAGAACGAGCTCGGCCGGGACAAGGTCTGCGGCGACGGCCTCACCCCCTCCGCGGTGTCCGAGCTCGCCCTCATGGGCGTCGACACCACCGGCTGGCAGCACAACGAGGGCCTTCGCGTCATCGGTGGCGGCCACATGCTCCACGTGCCGTGGCCCGAGCGCCCCTCGCTCCCGTCCTACGGCATGGCGCGCCGTCGCTCGCAGCTCGACCGGGACCTCGCCGAGCACGCCGCCGCTGTCGGCGCGCGCCTCCTCACCGGCGTCACCGTCACCGGCGCCGTCACCACCCCGACCGGGCGCGTCACCGGCGTCGAGGTGAAGCCCACCGCGCGCGTCGAGAACCCAGGCGTCGAGGCCCCCGCGACCGTCTCCGCCCCGCTCGTCGTCGACGCCGGCGGCGTCTCCGCCCGACTCGCCACCTCCGTGGGGCGCAGCAAGGACGAGCGCAAGCCGCTCGGCGTCGCCGTGCGCGCCTACTTCCGCTCGCCGCGCGCCGAGGACTCCTGGATGGAGTCCCAGCTCGAGCTGTGGGACGGCCCCGCGAACCGCTCCGACCTCCTGCCCGGCTACGGCTGGATCTGGTCCGTGGGCGACGGCCTGGTCAACGTCGGCCTCGGCTCCGTCTCCAGCCGAGCCGCCACGACCCGCATCGACTACAAGGCCGTCTTCAGCCGCTGGATGGAGAACTGCCCCGAGTCCTGGGGCTTCACCCCCGAGAACCAGGTCGGACGCCTCGCCTCGGCCGCCCTCCCGATGGCCTTCAACCGCAAGCCCCACTACGCTGACGGGCTCATGCTCCTCGGCGACGCCGGCGGCATGGTGTCCCCCTTCAACGGGGAGGGCATCGCCCAGGCGATCATGTCGGGCCGCTACGCCGCCCAGGCCGCCGCCCTCGCCTCCGCCCGCAGCACCGCCGCGGGGCGCGAGCTCGCGCTGGCGGAGTACCCTCGGGCCCTCGAGGCGCAGATGGGCGGCTACTACACGCTCGGACGCGTCTTCGTCTCACTCATCGAGCACCCCGAGGTCATGCGCCTGTGCACCCGCTACGGGCTGCCGCGCAAGCGCCTCATGCGGCTCGTGACCAAGCTCCTCTCGGACGGCTGGGAGCGCCGCGGCGGCGACCCCACCGACCACCTCATCCAGATCCTCTCGAGAATGGTGCCGGCAGCATGAACCCCTACGTCTCACTGCTCATCATGGCGGCGGTCGCGCTCGTCGTGGCCCTCGGCGGTCTCGCCCTCTCGGCCATCGTCAGCCCGAACAAGCGCAACAAGATCAAGACGCAGAACTACGAGTGCGGCATCGACCCGACGCCGACCAACACCGACCACGGCCGCTTCCCGGTCGCCTTCTACCTCGTCGGCATGACCTTCATCATCTTCGACGTCGAGGTCGTCTTCCTCTACCCGTGGGCCACGGCGTTCCACCGCCTCGGCTTCTTCGGGCTGAGCGCGGCCCTCGTCTTCATCGCCCTCATCACCGTGCCCTACCTCCTCGAGTGGCGCCGCGGCGGTCTCGACTGGGACTGACCGGCGCAGGCAAGACGGAGCGAAGGACCTACAGGAGCAGCACATGGACAAGACAGAGTTCAAGGCCTACAACGAGAAGATGAGGACCATCCCCTCCAAGAGGGGCGATCTTCAGATCGAGGCCGAGCAGTCCGTCGAGGGGCCCGGCTTCATGCTCACCAGCGTCGAGAAGCTGACGGGCCTCGCCCAGGCGCGCTCGCTGTGGCCGGTCACCATGGGTCTGGCCTGCTGCGCCATCGAGATGATGGGCACCGGCACGCCCCGCTTCGACATGTCCCGCTTCGGCTGGGAGGTCTTCCGCGCCTCGCCGCGCCACTCCGACGTCATGATCGTGTCCGGCCGCGTCTCCCACAAGATGGCCCCGGTCATCCGCAACGTCTACGACTCCATGCCCGAGCCCAAGTGGGTCATCTCCATGGGCGCCTGCGCCTCCTCGGGCGGCATCTTCAACAACTACGCCGTCATCCAGGGCTGCGACCACATCGTCCCGGTCGACATCTACCTGCCCGGCTGCCCGCCCCGTCCGGAGATGCTCATCAACGCGATGCTCGAGCTCACCCGCCAGATCGAGCGCCGCCCGATCTTCAAGCACCGCGAGGAGATCGCGCGCGCCGTCGAGGCCGCTGCCCTCGCCGCCACCCCCACCCACGAGATGAAGGGCCTGCTCGCATGAGTGAGAACACCCCCTCCTCCGACGTCGAGGCGCCCGAGGCCGCGGCGCCGGCCGTGCCCGAGGTCGCGGGCCGCGAGGTGCGCCCCGAGCTGCGCCTCGAGGTCATCGGCACGCACACGGGCCAGTTCGGCCAGTCCGACGCCGGCGACACCTCCGGCTACAACGGCACGACGAGCGTCGTCGCCCTCGCGCCCGCCGCGGTGCGCCCCTACGGCTCCTGGTTCGACGACGCCGTCGACGCCCTCGTCGAGGACCTCCAGGACGCCGGCGTCGAGCCCGCCGACGCGATCGAGAAGGTCGTCATCGAGCACGACGAGCTCACCCTCTTCATCACGCGCGAGCACCTCCTCGACGTCGTCCGCCCGCTGCGCGACGACCAGGACCTCCGCTTCGAGCTGTGCCTGGGCGTCTCCGGCGTCCACTACCCCGGCGACGCCGGCCGCGAGCTCCACGCCTGCTTCGAGCTCCTCTCGCTCACCCACGGCTCCCGCGCCATCCGCCTCGAGGTGACCTGCCCTGACTCCGACCCGCACGTGCCCTCCATCGTCTCCGTCTACCCCGGCGACGACTGGCACGAGCGCGAGACCTGGGACCTCATGGGCATCGTCTTCGACGGCCACCCCAACCTCACCCGCTCCGCCATGCCCGACGACTGGGTCGGCCACCCGCAGCGCAAGGACTACCCGCTCGGCGGCATCCCCGTCGAGTACAAGGGCGCCACCACCCCGCCCGCCGACACCCGGAGGTCGTACCGCTGATGAGCACCGCCAGCAGCACCCAGTTCCACGCCACCGGCCCCGCCACCGACGCGCTCGCCGAGGGCGCCCCCCAGTGGACCGCCGAGGGCGGCGACTGGGACGAGATCGCGGCCGAGATCGCCGCGCGCGACGAGCAGGACCGCCTCGAGCACGACCGCATCGTCGTCAACATGGGGCCCGTCCACCCCTCCACCCACGGCGTCCTCCGCCTCGTCCTCGAGACCGACGGTGAGAAGGTCACCGAGGTCCGCGTCGGCACCGGCTACCTCCACACGGGCATCGAGAAGAACATGGAGTACCGCACCTGGACCCAGGGCGAGACCTTCGTGACCCGCATGGACTACGTGGCCCCCTTCTTCCAGGAGGTCGGCTACGCCCTCGCCGTCGAGAAGCTCCTCGGCATCACCGACGACGTGCCCGAGAAGGCCACCGTCGTGCGCGTCATCCTCATGGAGCTCAACCGCATCGCCTCGCACGTCATCGCCATCGGCACCGGCGGCAACGAGATGGGCGGCACCACGCTCATGACGATCGCCTTCCGCTGCCGCGAGAACATCCTGCGTGCCTTCGAGATGGTCTCCGGCCTGCGCATGAACCACGCCTACGTCCGACCGGGCGGCCTCGCCCAGGACGTCCCGGCCGAGTTCAGCGAGTTCGTCCGCTCCGTCATGCCGGACATCAAGAACGACGTCAAGGAGCTCGGCGAGCTGCTGCTCGAGAACCCGATCCTCAAGTCCCGCTTCATCGGCGTCGGCGAGATCACCCTCTCCGCAGGCATGGCCCTGGGCCTCACCGGCCCCTGCATCAAGGCTGCCGGCTACCCGCTCGACCTGCGCAGGACCCGCCCGTACTGCGGCTACGAGACCTACGACTTCGACGTCCCCGTCTACGACCGCTCCGACGTCTACAACCGACTGCGCGTGCGCTTCGACGAGTGCTACCAGTCGCTCAAGATCGTCTCCCAGGCCCTCGACCGCCTCGACGAGATCACCGCCCGCGGCGACGATCCGTCCAACAGCCACATGGTCGCCGACCCGACCATCGCCTGGCCCGCCCAGATGGCCATCGCCACCGACGGCCAGGGCCAGTCCCTGGAGCACGTCCGCGAGATCATGGGCACCTCGATGGAGTCCCTCATCCACCACTTCAAGCTGGTGACGCAGGGCTTCCGCGTCCCGGCCGGCCAGGTCTACGAGAGCATCGAGCACGCCAAGGGCGTCCTGGGCGTCCACGCCGTGTCCGACGGCGGGACGCGCCCCTACCGGGTCCACTTCCGCGACCCCTCCTACTCCAACCTGCAGTCGCTGGCCATGATGGGGGAGGGCGGCATGATCGCCGACCTCGTCCCGTCGCTGGCGTCGATCGACCCCGTCCTGGGAGGCGTGGACCGCTGATGACCGCCGAGAACACCCCCACCGCGGGCCGCCACGCGGCCACCGCGCCGGTCACGGCCTCCGGCTACGAGCCCGAGGTCGAGGCGCGCCTGCGCGAGGACATCGCCCAGATCCGGTCCCGTTACCCCGAGGGCCATGAGCGCAGCGCCCTCATCCCGATGCTGCACCTCGTCCAGAGCGTCGACGGCTACGTCGCGCCCCGCGGCATCGCCATCTGCGCGGAGTCCCTCGGGCTGACCCGCTCCGAGGTCTCCGCCGTCGCGACCTTCTACAGCCAGTTCCGCCGGCACCCCGCCGGCGAGTACCACGTCGGCGTGTGCACCAACGCCCTGTGCGGCGTCATGGGCGGCGACGAGGTCTGGAAGGCCGTCGCGGAGCACACCGGCCTCGGCAACGACGAGACCAGCGAGGACGGCGTCATCAGCCTCGAGCGCATCGAGTGCAACGCCGCCTGCGACTACGCCCCCGTCGTCATGGTCAACTGGGAGTTCTTCGACAACCAGACCCCGGCCAGCGCCGTCGACCTCATCGACCGCCTCCGTCGCGGCGAGGACGTCGTCCCCACGCGCGGCCCCGAGACCCTTCCCACCTTCCGCGAGAACTCCCGCGTCCTCGCGGGCTTCGAGGACGGCCGCGCCGACGAGGGCGGCCGCCCCGGTGACCCGAGCCTCCTCGGTCTGCGCATCGCGCGCGAGAACGGCTGGACCGCCCCCAAGGAGGAGACCAAGTGAGCGAGAACGCCACGGACACCGAGCCCCAGGGGCCGGTCTTCACCACCCCGGGCACCCTCACGCCCGTCCTCACCGACATCTGGGACAAGGACCGCTCCTGGTCCCTGGACACCTACCGCGCCAACGGCGGCTACCAGGGCCTCGCCAAGGCCAAGGAGATGAGCCGCGAGGACCTCGTGGGCCTCGTCAAGGCCTCCAACCTCCGCGGACGCGGCGGCGCCGGCTTCCCCACCGGCCTCAAGTGGTCCTTCCTGCCGCCCGACGACGGCAAGCCCCGCTACCTCGTCGTCAACGCCGACGAGTCCGAGCCGGGCACCTGCAAGGACATGCCGACCATCATGTTCAACCCGCAGGCCCTCATCGAGGGCGTCGCGATCACCTCGCGCGCCATCGGCGGCGACCACGCCTTCATCTTCCTGCGCGGCGAGGCCGTCCACGTCTACCGCCGTCTCCTCCACGCAGTGACCGAGGCGGAGCAGGCGGGCCTGCTGTCCACCGGCTTCGGCCTCGACGGCACGAAGCCGCTGCGCATCACCGCCCACGCCGGCGCCGGCGCCTACATCTGCGGTGAGGAGACCGCGCTCCTCGACTCCCTCGAGGGCCGCCGCGGCCACCCGCGCCTCAAGCCCCCGTTCCCGGCCGTCGCCGGTCTCTACGCCCGCCCGACGGTCGTCAACAACGTCGAGACCATCGCCTCCGTGCCGGGTGTCCTCGCCCGCGGCGCCGAGTGGTACTCCTCGATGGGCACCGAGAAGTCGAAGGGCCACGGCATCTTCTCCGTCTCGGGCCACGTCGTGAACCCGGGGCAGTTCGAGGCTCCCTTCGGCATCACCATGCGCGAGCTCATCGAGATGGCCGGCGGAGTGCGCCCGGGCCACGAGCTCAAGTTCTGGGTCCCCGGAGGCTCCTCCGTGCCGATCTTCGGTCCCGAGGAGCTCGACGTCCCCCTCGACTACGAGTCAGTCGGTGCAGCCGGCTCCATGCTCGGCACGCGCGCCCTCCAGGTCTTCGACGAGACCGTCTCCGTGGTCCGCGTCGTCTCGCGGTGGACGGAGTTCTACCAGCACGAGTCCTGCGGCAAGTGCACCCCGTGCCGCGAGGGCACCTACTGGATGCGCCAGATCATGGAGCGCCTCGAGGCCGGCAAGGGCCTGCCCGGGGACGTCGACAAGCTCGACGACATCGCCTCCAACATCGCGGGCCGCTCCTTCTGCGCCCTCGGCGACGCCGCGGCGACGCCGGTGCGCTCCGGCATCAAGCGCTTCCGCAGCGAGTTCGAGGCCGGGTACACGACCCCTGCCGCCGAGCTCTTCCCCCACGCCGCCTCCTCCATCGTTGAAAGCGCACGGTGACACATGACTGACATGGTCAACATGACGATCGACGGCATGCCCGTCGAGGTCGAGAAGGGCACCCTCCTCATCCGCGCCGCGGAGAAGGTCGGCGTCCGCATCCCGCGCTTCTGCGACCACCCCCTCCTCGCGCCTTCGGCCAACTGCCGCCAGTGCCTCGTCGAGGTCGCCATGCCGGGCCGCGACGGCGTCGTCCGTCCCATGCCCAAGCCCCAGCCGTCCTGCGCCATGACGGCCATGGAGGGGATGGAGATCAAGACGCAGGCCACCAGCCCCGTCGCCGCCAAGGCGCAGGACGGCACGATGGAGTTCCTGCTCATCAACCACCCGCTCGACTGCCCCGTCTGCGACAAGGGCGGCGAGTGCCCCCTGCAGAACCAGGCCCTCGAGCTCATGGCCTCGGGCGCGCAGAGCGTCACCCGCTTCACGGACGTCAAGCGCACCTTCCCCAAGCCGCTGCGCCTGACGAGCAACATCCTCCTCGACCGCGACCGCTGCATCCTGTGCCAGCGCTGCGTGCGCTTCGCCGACCAGATCGCCGGCGACCCGTTCATCGCGCTCCAGGGCCGCGGCGGCGGCCACGTCGGCGGGCACGTCGACGGCGGCCTCTACGGCGAGCAGATCGGCCGCTTCGACTCCACGGTCCTCGACTTCTTCGACCCCGAGGGCATCGCCGGGATCTCGACCCAGACGATCCGCGGCGGCGACTACCTCGCCCCCGACGCCGGGCTCGCGGGCCCGTCCGGTGAGGCGGGCGTCGCCGCCGGCACCGTTGTCGGCTCCGCGGCCGGTGACGTGCGCGAGGACCTCGACCTGTCCGGCCGCCCCTTCGCCTCCTACTTCTCCGGCAACATCATCCAGATCTGCCCCGTGGGCGCCCTCACCAGCGCCCGCTACCGCTTCCGCGCCCGTCCGATGGACCTCGTCTCCACCGACTCCGTCACCGAGCAGGACGCATCCGGCTCCGCGATCCGCGTCGACATGCGCCGCGGCGTCGTGCTGCGCCGCCTCGCCGGCAACGACCCCGAGGTCAACGAGGAGTGGATCACCGACAAGGACCGCTTCGGCTTCGCCTGGTCCAGCCTTGACGACCGCCTTACGGTTCCGCTCGTACGCGACGAGGAGTCCGGCGAGCTCGTCCCGACCTCCTGGTCCGACGCCCTCGACGTCGCCGCCCAGGGTCTCGCCAAGGCCCAGTCCGACGGCGGTGTCGGCCTCCTCCCCGGCGGTCGACTCACCCTCGAGGACGCCTGGTCATGGTCCCGCTTCGCCCGCACGGTCCTCGGCACCAACGACATCGACCAGCGCGTCCGCGACCACAGCGCCGAGGAGGAGTCCTTCCTCGCCAAGCGCGTCGCCGGCACGGGGCTCGGCGCGGTCACCTACAGCAGCCTGGAGAAGGCCGGCCAGGTCCTTCTCGTCGCCCTCGAGCCCGAGGACGAGTGCGGCTCCCTCTTCCTGCGCCTGCGCAAGGGCGTGCGCGCCGGCGGCGTCAAGGTCGCCACCGTGGCCACGGTCGCCTCCAACGGCTCCCGCAAGCTCGGCGCCGACACCATCCTCGCCGCCCCTGGCGACGAGGCCCGCGCCGTCGCGCTCCTGTCCCAGAGCCATCCCGAGCTCGTCGAGGCCCTCAAGGGCGACGGCGCCACCATCCTCGTCGGTGAGCGCGCCGCCTCCGTCCCCGGTCTCCTCTCCGTCGTCGACGCCCTCGCCACCGGCACCGGAGCCCGCCTCGCCTGGGTGCCGCGCCGCTCCGGTGAGCGCGGCGGCATCGAGGCCGGCCTGCTGCCGAGCCTGCTGCCCGGCGGCCGCCCGGTCACCGACGACGCGGCTCGCGCCGAGGTCCAGGACGCCTGGGGCATCGAGACCACCGGCCTCCACCAGCGCCCGGCCCTTCCCGCGACCGCCGGTCGCGACACCACCGCGATCCTCAACGCCCTCGCCGACGGCGAGCTCGGCGGCCTGGTCGTCGGTGGCGTCGACGTGCGCGACTTCTCCGACCCGGGCCTGGCCCGCACGGCCCTGGCCTCCTCCGGCTTCACCGTGCAGCTCGAGGTCCGCCGCTCGGAGGTCTCCGAGCACGCCGACGTCGTCCTCCCGGTCGCCCCCGCCGTCGAGAAGAACGGCACCTTCGTCAACTGGGAGGGTCGCGTCCGCCCCTTCGGCCAGGCCCACGTCTCGCGGGCCCGCACCGACCGCCAGGTCCTCGGCATGCTGGCCGCGGAGATGGGCGTCGACCTCGGTGTCGACGACCTCGAGACCCTCCACGCCGAGCTCGCGGGCCTCGGCCTGTACGCCGGCCAGCGCGGCGAGGTCTCCTTCACGGAGGCCGAGGCCTCCGGCCCCGAGACCGGCGACGACGTGCCCGAGACCCTCTCCACGGTCTCCGGCCTCGACGCCGTCCTCTCTACCCACAAGCCGATGCTCGACGCCGGGCGTCTTCAGGACGGGGAGGCCTTCCTCGCCGCCACCGCGCTGCGCCCGATCGCCCGCCTCGGCGCTGACCTCGCCGCCCGTCTCTCGGTCACCCCGGGAGAGCCGGTCGAGGTGAGTACCCCCACCGGCTCCATCACGCTGCCCGCCATCATCGGCGGCGTCGCGGACGGGACGGTGTGGCTCCCTGAGTGCTCGGCCGGTTCGACCGTCCACCAGACCCTCGGCGCCGGCCACGGCGCCCACGTCAGCCTGTCGCTCGCCCTCACGAACAGCTCGGAGGTGGTCCGGTGAGCACCGCGACTCTTCTACACGCCGGCCTCGGCTCGGCGCTCCCCGCGATCGGGGGAGTGACGGCCGACTTCAGCCAGACGACCTGGTGGCTCTCGCTCATCAAGGCCGTCTTCATCATGCTGTTCCTCATCCTCAGCGTCATCATGGCCATCTGGGCCGAGCGCCGAGTGCTGGGGCGCATGCAGACCCGCCCGGGCCCCAACGTGAACGGCTTCCTCGGCATCCCGCAGCTCATCGCGGACGCCACGAAGCTCATCATGAAGGAGGACATCTGGCACAAGGGGGCCGAGACCTTCATCTTCCTGCTCGGCCCGATCATCACGGCCTTCGCGTCCTTCATGATCTACGCGGTCATCCCCTTCGGGCCCGAGGTCAGCATGTTCGGCCACGTGACGCCGCTGCAGCTGACCGACTTTTCGGTCGCGGTCCTCTACGTCCTGGCCATCACCGGCTTCGGCGTCTACGGCCTCATCCTCGGCGGCTGGTCGACCCACTCGACCTACCCGCTGCTCGGCGCCGTCCGCTCCGCCGCCCAGGTGATCTCCTACGAGCTCTCCATGAGCATGTCGATCCTCACCGTGTTCCTCGCCGCGGGCACGATGTCCACCTCGGGCATCGTCACCTCGCAGGAGCGCATCTGGTGGTGCCTCGCCATGATCCCGAGCTTCCTCATCTACGTCGTCTCCATGGTCGGGGAGGTCAACCGTCTGCCCTTCGACCTCCCCGAGGCCGAGGGCGAGCTCGTCGCCGGCCACATGACCGAGTACTCCTCGATGAAGTTCGCCTGGTACTACCTCGGCGAGTACATCAACATGTTCAACGTCTCGGCCATGTGCACCACCCTCTTCCTGGGCGGCTGGCGCTCCTGGATCCTCGGGTCCTTCTGGGACGGCTTCAACCACGGCTGGTGGCCGATGCTCTGGTTCATCGCCAAGGTCTGGCTGTGCATGTTCTTCATGATCTGGACCCGAGGCACCCTGGTCCGTATCCGCTACGACCACTTCATGCAGCTCGGCTGGAAGTTCCTCATCCCGGTCTCGCTCGCCTGGTTCGTGCTCGTCGCCCTCGTCCAGGGCTACCGCTCCTTCTCGGGCGGCTCCTCCCGGGGCCTCCTCCTCATCCTCGGCGCGGTCTTCCTCGTCGCCATGCTCCTGCTGCTCCTCGTCCCGGAGCGCGGGGAAGACGACGAGACCTCGACCGCCACCGCGGGCACCGACGCCGACGGCGACCTGCTCGTCCCCGGCGAGGAGCTCGACGCCACCGCGGGCGGCTTCCCCGTCCCGCCCCTGCCGGGCCAGCAGCTCCCGCTGTCCCCGCGCGCCCGCCGCGCCGCTGCGGCCGGGGCCCACCGCCCCGTGCTCGCCGGCGCCCAGTCCACCCCCGACTCCGTGACGAACGTCCAGGAGGGATCCGATGACTGACCAGACCCACGACCGCCCCGCGCCCGGCGCGGGCGGTGCCCACGCCGCGGGCTCAGCGCCCCGCAACGGGGGTGACCACGACAAGTGGCTGGCCGACGAGCCCTCCGCCATCGGCCGCTTCTTCGCCCCCGTCGCCGGCTACGGCGTGACGATCTCCTCGATGTTCCGGCCCACGGTCACCGAGCAGTACCCGTTCATCCGCCCGGTGCTCATGCCGCGCTACCACGGCCGCCACCAACTGAACCGCTACGCGGACGGGCTCGAGAAGTGCATCGGCTGCGAGCTGTGCGCGTGGGCCTGCCCGGCAGACGCCATCTACGTCGAGGCCGCCTCCAACGCCCCCGGCGCGCAGTACTCGCCCGGTGAGCGTTACGGCCGCGTGTACCAGATCAACTACCTGCGCTGCATCTTCTGCGGCATGTGCATCGAGGCGTGCCCGACGCGCGCCCTCACCATGACGCACGAGATCGACGAGCTGGTCGGCCCCAACCGCACCGGCCTCATCTACGAGAAGCAGGACCTCCTCGCCCCCGTGCCCGACGGCGCGCTGGCCGCCCCGCACCCGATGGTCGAGGGCACCGAGGACGGCGACTACTACCGCGAGGCCGTCACCGGCGTCACGCAGACGCAGGTCGACTGGGTCCGCGCCAACCGCCCCGACGACCCCACGCTCTCATCCGCGCGCCCCGTCGCGGCGGTCGCGAAGGAGGCCGTGCGGTGAACGCCCTCGTCCCCTCCCTTCTCCCTGCGAACCTCAACTCCGTCGGCGACATGGGCTCCGGCGAGACCGTCCTCTTCGCGATCGTCGCCCTCGTGTGCGTCGCGTGCGGCTTCGGCCTGCTCACCGCGCACCGCGCGGTCTCCGCCGCCGTCAACATGATCGCGATCATGGTCAGCCTGGCGATCCTCTACATCGCCAACGAGTCGCCCTTCCTCGGCATCACCCAGATGGTCGTCTACACCGGCGCCGTCATGACCCTGGTGCTGTTCGTCATCATGCTGGTCGGCGTCGGCGGAGACGAGCCCGTCTCCGCCGCCGGCGGTGCCGCCGGCAAGGGGGTCATCGCCCTCCTGGGCGTCGGCCTCGTCGCCGTTCTCACCGCCGTCGTCTGGCGCACCGCCTTCCCGAGCGCCGCCGGCCTCCAGAACGGCGACTCCGCGACTCCTGCGGACCTCGCCGGTGTGCTCTTCGGCGACCACGTCGTCACCATGGAGCTCACGGGCTTCCTCCTCATCATCGCGGCGCTCGGTGCGCTGACCCTCACGCACCGCGAGCGCGTGCGCGCCAAGGTCACGCAGCAGTCGACCATGGACGACAAGATGCGGGCCTACGCCTCCAAGGGTGTCCACCCCGGTCAGAAGCCCATGCCCGGTGTCTACGCCTCGACCAACACCGCCGCCGCCCCCGCCCTCGAGGCCTCTGGCGACGCCGTCGAGGAGTCGATCCCGCGCGTCCTGCGCGTCCGCGGCCAGGGCCTCTCGCTCGCCGACGTCTCCCCGGAGTACGCCGCCGCCCAGCGCGAGGGCCGCGTCCGCGCCCGCGAGGACACCAACCCGGCCCGCTCCGGCATGCCCGCCATGCCCGGTGCCGCCGCCCCCGCCGTCGTCCAGCCGATGGCCCCCGCTCCCGCCCCGGCGGTCGAGCCGGCTCCGGCCGGCGAGTCCCAGGAGAAGGAGGAGGAGAAGTGAGTCTCCCCGTCACTGCCTACGTCGTCCTCGCCGGGGTGCTGTTCACCCTCGGGGCGCTCACGGTGCTCCTGCGCCGCAACGCGATCATCGAGCTCATGGGCGTCGAGCTCATGCTCAACGCCGTCAACCTCGTCCTCGTCACCTTCTCGCGGATGTACGGCGACCTCACGGGGCAGGTCTTCGCCTTCTTCGTCATGGTCGTCGCCGCCGCCGAGGTCGTCGTGGGCCTGAGCATCGTGGTGTCCATCTTCAAATCCCGCAGGTCCACGTCGGTCGACGACGAGAACCTGCTCTGTCTCTGAGAGGACCGCCCCAGATGACCACCGCTCCTCTCCTCCTCGCCGCCCAGTCCGTCGTCGGCGCCGCCGCCCCGGCCACGGGGCTGGCCTCCTACGCCTGGCTCCTCATCGCCGTCCCGCTCCTGAGCGCCGGATTCCTCCTCGTCGCCGGCCGCGCCACGGACAAGTGGGGCCACTGGCTCGGCCTGCTGGCCGCCCTCTTTGACGCCTGCCTCGGCATCGGCATCCTGTGCCAAATCCTCTCCCTCGACGCGGGGGAGCGGACGATGGGCGTCGACCTGTGGCACTGGTTCGGCTCGGGCTCCCTGAGCGTCGACGCCGGCCTCCGGGTCGACCCGCTGTCCCTCACCTTCGTCACGCTGGTGACCTTCGTCGGCTTCCTCATCCACCTCTACTCGGTGGCCTACATGGAGCACGACCGCGACCGCCGTCGCTTCTTCGCCTACCTCAACCTCTTCGTCGCCGCGATGCTGACCCTCGTGCTCGGCAGCTCCTACGTGGTGCTCTTCGTCGGCTGGGAGGGCGTGGGCCTCGCCTCGTACCTCCTCATCGGCTTCTGGAACACCGCCGACGCCGACGACCCCCAGGCCGCCCAGGCCAAGAGCCGCGAGAACGCCACGGCCGCGAAGAAGGCCTTCATCATGAACCGCGTCGGCGACGTCGGCCTCCTCCTCGCCATGATGGCGATGGTCTCCCAGGTCGGCTCGGTCGCCTTCGACAAGGTCCTCCCCGCCGCACAGTCCGGCTCGGTCTCCACCGGCTGGCTCACCGCGATGGGCTTCTTCCTCCTCCTGGCCGCATGCGGCAAGTCCGCGCAGTTCCCGCTGCAGGCGTGGCTCGGCGACGCGATGGCCGGCCCGACGCCGGTCTCCGCCCTCATCCACGCCGCGACGATGGTCACCGCGGGCGTCTACCTCATGGTCCGCTCCGGCGCGATCTTCGAGGGCGCCCCGCACGCCCAGCTCGCCGTCGCAGTCATCGGCACGATCACCCTCGTCCTCGGAGCCGTCATCGGCTCCGCCAAGGACGACATGAAGAAGGTCCTCGCCGCCTCCACCATGAGCCAGATCGGCTACATGATGCTCGGCGCCGGCCTCGGCCCCATCGGCTACGCCTTCGCGATCTTCCACCTGCTCACCCACGGCTTCTTCAAGGCCCAGCTGTTCCTCGGAGCGGGCTCGGTCATGCACGCCATGAGCGACCAGGTCGACATGCGCCGCTTCGGCGACCTCAAGCGCGTCATGAAGGTCACCTGGATCACGATGGGCATCGCCTGGCTCGCCATCCTCGGCGTGCCGCCCTTCTCGGGCTTCTGGTCGAAGGACAAGATCATCGAGGCCGCCTTCATCGGCGACGGCGCGAAGCCGTGGATCCTCGGCACGATCGCGATGCTGGCCGCCGGCCTCACCGCCTTCTACATGTCGCGCCTCTTCTTCATGATCTTCCACGGCAAGGCCCGCTGGACCACGGAGCGCGACGTCGAGGGCCCCGTGCACCCGCACGAGTCCGGCCCCCTGATGACGATCCCGCTCATCGTCCTGTCGATCTTCTCGATCGGCCTGGGCGGCGTCCTCAGCATCAACAGCGCCTTCGTCACCTGGCTCGAGCCCGTCACGGGCCACGCCGAGCACGGCGAGCCGGTCCTCCCGGCGGGCGTCATCATGGGCCTCACGCTCGTCCTGGTCATCGTCGGCGTCCTCGTCGCGTGGGCCATGTACGTGCGCAACGACGTCCCCACGGTCGTCCAGCCCTCCAACGTCCTGGTCGAGGCCGCGCGCCGCGACATGTACCAGGACCCCATCAACGAGGCGGTCGCCATGCGTCCCGGCCAGGGGCTCGTCATCGCCGCCAGCGCGTCGGACCACTACGTGGTCGACGGCGCCGTCGAGGGACTCGCCAAGGGCACGGCCGGGCTCGGCTCGGTCCTGCGCCGCACCGAGAACGGGTTCGTCCGCTCCTACGCCGGCTACATGCTCGGCGGAACGGTCCTCGCCCTCATCGCCGTCCTGGCCAGCAGGTTCTGAGAGGACACGACCACATGCAGTCCATCACCGCATCGTTCCCCATGCTGACCCTCATGGTGCTCGTCCCGCTCGTCGGGGCGCTGCTCCTCTGGGGCGTCGCACCGCTGCGCCGCCTCGGCGGCACGGTCGGGTTCGTCTTCTCCCTCGCGGAGCTCGTCATCGGCGTCCTCGCCGTGACGCAGTTCGACGCCGGCCAGGGCGGCACCGTCCAGCTGGCCGAGACCCACTCCTGGATCTCAGCGCTCGGCATCTCCTGGGCCCTGGGCGTCAACGGCCTCGGCCTGGCGATGCTCCTCCTGGCCGTCTTCCTCGTCCCGATCGTCATGCTCGCCTCCCACGGCGAGGTCGAGCCCGAGCGGCAGGGCGGCTTCTCCGCCCTCGTCCTCCTCCTCGAGGCCTTCATCGTCGTCATCTTCGCGGCGCAGGACGTCTTCCTCTTCTACATCTGCTTCGAGGCCATGCTCATCCCGGTGTACTTCCTCATCGGGCGCTTCGGTGGACCGGACCGCCACCGCGCGGCCCTCAAGTTCCTCCTGTACTCGCTGGCCGGCGGACTCATCATGCTCGTCGGCGTCGCCATGCTGTACGTGTACGGCCCCGGCGGCGACAGCAACTACCTGCTGTCCAGCCTCGTCGGCCACCTCACCGCCTCGCGGTCGACGCAGCGGATCATGTTCCTCAGCCTCTTCATCGCGTTCGCGATCAAGGCCCCGATGTTCCCGGTCCACACGTGGCTGCCCGACACGGCCGAGCAGGCGACCCCGGGCACCTCGGTCCTCCTCATCGGCATCCTGGACAAGATCGGTACCTTCGGCATGATCACCCTGGTCCTGCCGCTCTTCCCGGAGGCCTCCCGCTGGGCGGCGACGCCGATCATGGTCCTCGCGGTCATCTCGATCCTCTACGGGGCGCTCGCCGCCGTCGGCCAGGACAACCTGTACCGCCTCATCTCCTACACCTCGATCAGCCACTTCGGCTTCATGGTGCTGGGCATCTTCATCGGCAGCCAGATCGCCGCCACCGGCGCCATGGTCTACATGGTCGCCCACGGCCTCTCGATCGCCGGCCTCTACCTCGTGACGGGCTTCCTGGCCCGCCGCACCGGCACGGTCCGGATCTCCGAGCTCGGCGGCATGGCCCGGGTCCTTCCTCTCATCGCGGGCACCTGGCTCGTCTCCGGCCTCGCCTCGATCGCGCTGCCCGGCCTGTCCGGCTTCGTGCCGGAGTGGATGGTCCTCACCGGCACCTTCTCGGTCTCCGTGGTCCTCGGGATCTTCGCGGTCCTCGGCGTCATCATCGCCGCGGTCTACGTCCTGCTGCCCTACCAGCGCGTCTTCACCGGCGCGCCCACCAAGGCGTGGACGCATCGCGTCGCCCAGCGCGGCGACATGGACCTGCGCGAGAAGATCGTCGTCGTCCCGGTCATCGTCGCCATGCTCGTGCTCGGCTTCGCCCCGGCCTTCCTCACCGACGCCGTCGACGGCGTCGCGAAGGACGTCGCCCAGACGACCAGCACCACCTCCGGTGACGCGGCGGCCTCCGCCGTCCTCGCCCCCACCGCTCAGGAAGGGATCACCAAGTGAGCTTCACCGCCCCGACCATCAACTGGGCCGGCCTCACCCCGGTCATCATCATCCTGGGCGCCGGCGTCCTCGGCGTCCTCATCGAGGCCTTCGTGCCGCGCAGGGCGCGCCACGGCGTCCAGACCGTCCTGTCGCTCCTCGCGGTCCTCGGATCCGGCGTCGCGCTCGCCGCGCGCTGGGGCGTCGTCCGCCACGACGGCGCGGGCACCCTCTCCACCGGCTTCGCGGAGGACCCCTTCGCCGTCGCCGCGCAGGGCGTGCTCCTCGTCATCGGGCTGCTCTCGCTGCTCGTCATCGCGGACCGCACCTCGACCGGCGAAGGCTTCTTCGCCGCCCAGCCCGCGGACCGGCCCGGCTCCGCCGAGGAGACCGAGTCCCTTCACGCCGGCTGGGTCTCCACCGAGGTCTTCCCGCTGACGCTCTTCTCGCTCGCCGGCATGATGCTGTTCCCGGTCGCCAACGACCTCATCAGCCTCTTCGTCATGCTCGAGCTCGTCTCCCTGCCGCTGTACATCATGGCGGCCACGGCCCGGCACCGCCGCCTCCTGTCCCAGGAGGCCGCGCTCAAGTACTTCCTGCTGGGTGCCTTCGCCTCGGCCTTCCTCCTCATGGGCTCCGCCTTCCTCTACGGCTTCTCCGACGCCGTCGACTACGCGGGCATCGCGAAGGCCGTCCAGACCGGCGGGGTCTCCGGCATGGACTGGCTCGCCCTGGCCGGCGTGGCCCTCGTGACGATCGGCCTCCTGTTCAAGACCGCGGCCGCCCCCTTCCACGCCTGGAGCCCGGACGTCTACCAGGGCGCCCCGACCCCCGTCACCGCCTTCATGGCGGCCGGCGTCAAGGCGACCGCCTTCCTCGCGCTCGTGCGCTTCTACTACGTCGTCGCCGGCAACCTCGGCTGGGACCTCGCCCCGTTCCTGTGGACCGTCGCCATCCTCACCATGGTCGTCGGCACCTTCGTGGGCGTCGTCCAGGGCGACGTCAAGCGCATGCTCGCCTACTCGGCCATCGCCCACGCCGGCTACATGCTCATCGGCGTCATCGCCTTCAACGGCATGGGCTTGCGTGCCATCCTCTTCTACGCCCTCGCCTACGGCGTCTCCACGGTCGGCGCCTTCGCCGTCGTCGGCCTGGTCCGCCAGAGCCACGACGGCGCCGCCGGCGCCGAGGCCACCGACCTCGACGCCTGGCGCGGCCTCGGCAAGCGCTCCCCGTGGCTCGCCGGCTCGATGGCCCTCTTCCTCCTGTCCTTCGCGGGCATCCCGCTGACCGCGGGCTTCATCGGGAAGTTCGAGCTCTTCATCGCCGGTGTCCAGGGCGGCGCCAGCTGGCTCGTCGTCGCCGCGGTCATCTCCTCGATGATCACCGCGTTCTTCTACATGCGCCTCATCGTGCTCATGTTCTTCCGCGACCCGGAGGGGGGGACGGTCATCGTCCGCTCCGACGGCCTCATCACCACCGCGGTGGCCCTGTCCGTCATCCTCACGATCGTCCTCGGCGTCCTGCCCCAGGTGGTTCTGACCGCCCTGAGCAACGCCGCTATGCTCGTCCCGTGATCGGATCGCTCCCGCTGGACACCCCTGAGCTCGAGGGCCGGATCTCTCCGGCCCTCGATGCCGTCGAGACCAGGCTGCTCGAGGTCGTCAACAACGCCGACGAGACCATCAACCCGCCCACCTCGCACCTCGCGCAGGCCGGTGGGAAGAGGCTCCGACCGGTGCTCACGCTGCTCACCGCGCAGCTGGGCGACCCGGCCCTCGCCACGGGGGAGCAGGTTCGTGACGCCGGCGTCGCCGTCGAGCTCACGCACATCGCGACGCTCTACCACGACGACGTCATGGACGACGCCCCGCTGCGGCGCGGCGCCCCGAGCGCCCAGACCGTCTGGGGCAACTCGGCCGCCATCCTCACGGGCGACGTCCTCGTCGCCCGCGCCTCACAGCTCGTCGCGGCGCTGGGCCCGAAGGCCGTCCTCGCCCACGCGAAGACCTTCGAGCGCCTGTGCATGGGCCAGCTCCACGAGACCCTCCCGCGTCCCGCCGGGACCGACCCGGTCGAGCACTACATCGACGTCCTCGCGGACAAGACCGGCTCCCTCATCGCAGTCTCCGCCCGCTACGGGGTCATGCTCACCGGGGCCGGGGAGGAGACCGAGCGGATCGTCGAGGAGTTCGGCGAGAAGATCGGCGTCGCCTTCCAGCTCGCCGACGACGTCATCGACCTCACCAGTGACTCCGCCACCACCGGCAAGACCCCGGGCACGGACCTGCGCGAGGGCGTCGACACCATGCCCGTCCTGCTCCTGCGCCAGGCCCTGGCCGCCGGCGAGCTCGACGCGGCGGGCCAGTCGATCCTCTCGACCCTGTCCGCCGGCGACCTCGCCGACGACGTCGTCCTCGCCAGCGTCGTCGACCGGTTCCGCGTCCACCCCGTCCTCGAGCGCACCCGCGCCATGGCGACGCAGTGGGCCCATGAGGCCGTCGCCGTCCTGGCCGGCCTCGAGGACGCCGTCGTCGCCGGCACGCGCGAGCGCCTCGCCGGCTGCGAGGAGACCGTGGTCGATGCCGCTGTCGCCGACGCCCGCGAGCGGGTCGTGCTCGTGCGCGAGGGCATGGAGGAGTTCGCGCGCGTCCTGGTGGACCGCGCCGCCTGATCCGCGGCGCACGGAGCCCGACCGGGTGCGCACCCGGCGTGGTGGACAGCATTGGGACGGTCAGTCTCGAATCAATAAACTGGACAGCGTCGTTCCGCTGGGCCGGTGGCTCACGGGACGGCGCTCCCCATCCACCGCTTACAGGAACGAAGAACTGTGAACGCACGTCCTCTCAATGTCGCCGTCATCGGAGCCGGTCCCGCGGGCATCTACGCCTCGGACATCCTCTCGAAGTCGGGCATGGAGGTCTGTATCGACCTGTTCGAGCGGTTGCCCGCCCCCTACGGGCTCGTGCGCTACGGCGTCGCCCCCGACCACCCGCGCATCAAGCAGATCATCGTGGCGCTCTACAAGATCCTGCAGCGAGGCGACATCCGGCTCATCGGCAACGTCGAGGTCGGTCGGGACGTCTCCGTGGCCGAGCTGCTCGAGCACTACGACGCCCTCGTCCTGTCCACCGGCGCCGACCACGACCGCGACCTCGACATCCCGGGGATCGACGCGCCCGAGTCCTACGGCGGCGCCGACTTCGTGTCCTGGTACGACGGCCACCCGGACCACCCGCGCACCTGGGACCTGTCAGCCAAGGAGGTCGCGGTCATCGGTGTCGGCAACGTCGGCCTCGACATCGCCCGTGTGCTCGCCAAGCACCCCGAGGACCTCATGGTCACCGAGATCCCAGAGAACGTCGCGGAGACGCTCAAGTCCTCGCCGGTCACCGACGTCCACGTCTTCGGACGCCGCGGCCCGGCGCAGGTGAAGTTCACCCCGCTGGAGCTGCGTGAGCTCGGCAAGCAGCCCGACGTCGACGTCACCGTCGACGAGGAGGACTTCGAGTACGACGAGGGCTCCGAGGAGGCGCTGCGGTCCTCGAACCAGCAGCGCCAGGTCGTCAAGGCTCTGGAGAACTACGCCATGCAGGAGCCGGAGGACCTCACGGCCTCCCACACGATCCACCTGCACCTCTTCCAGTCGCCCAGCGAGGTCCTCCTGGACGACGAGGGGCACGTGACGGGCCTGCGCACCGAGCGCACACGCCTCAACGGCGATGGCTCCGTCTCCGGCACCGGGGAGTACAAGGACTGGCCGGTCCAGGCGGTCTACCGGGCCGTGGGCTACGCCGGCAGCCCCATCGAGGGACTGCCCTTCGACTACGTCCACCACGTCCTGCCCAACGAGGGCGGCCGGGTCATCGACGCCGAGGGCAAGCCCGTCACCGGCGTCTACGCGACCGGCTGGATCCGCCGCGGACCCGTCGGCCTCATCGGCTCGACGAAGTCCGACGCCCAGGAGACGATCTCCCACCTCGTCGAGGACGCGCAGGCCGGACTCCTGCACGCGTCGACCGACGACGAGAAGGAGGTCGGCCACGACGCGCTCCTCGCCCTGCTGGACTCCCGCTCCATCCCGTACACCACGTGGGAGGGTTGGGAGCTCCTCGACGCCTACGAGCGCACGCTGGGAGACGATTTCGGCGAGGTCGTCGTCACGGGCGGCGACGAGAGGCCGCGCGAGCGCGTCAAGGTCGTCGACCGTCACGCCATGACCGCGATCTCGCGCTCGACCGAGGTCCCCGCGGACCTCATCGGCCAGCCGGACGCCGACCGCGTCCCCGAGCGCGTCGCCGACCGGCTCCCCGACGACCTGCGCGAGGAGGCCGCCGCAGCGCGCGAGCGCCGGGGCGCCGAGGGCGTCGAGCCCAGTGCGCAGGTGCCCGCTCCCGAGCAGGCCTGAGACGGTGCGCGCCCACCGCGTCCGCCCTCTTACCCGGGCCGACCGGTGGGCGCGCCGCGTGTACCAGGAGGCCTTCCCACCTTCCGAGCGGCTTCCCTGGACCGCTCTCCACGCGCTGAGCCTCCGCTCGGGCATCGACCTCGTCGCCTGGTACGACGACGCTGACCCGGGCCGCACCTCGCCGAGCGCCCTCACCTGGACGGTGAGGCGGCCGGGCGAGAGCCTGCTCTACCTCTTCTACCTCGCCGTCGACCCGACGACGCGGGGGAGGGGCGTGGGCTCCCGGCTCCTGGCCGAGCTCTCACGCCGTCACCCGTCATGCACGATCGTCCTCGACGTGGAGCCCGTCGTGGACGAGGCCCCGAACGCCGAGCAGAGGCGGCGACGCCTCGCCTTCTACGAGAGAGCGGGCTTCCGGGACACCGGCCTCGCCCTCACCGACGCCACCGGCGAGTACTGGCCGCTGGTCCGCGAGGTCGACGGCGCGCCCTTCAGCGCGGAGCGGTACCGAGCACTCCTCCACCACCTCGACCACGGCCTCACGGGGACGCGGCTCGCGCCTCGGGGCTGAGCCGGGGTCCAGCGGCCACGGCGAGGGGCCGTGCTCGACGGGCAGTCCGCGCCGGCAGGCCGCGGCACGAGCCCTCACAGCAGGCGCCCAGGGGCTCTTCGTAGACTCAGGGCATGACGGCAACCGACCACCACAACGGGCTCAAGACAGCCGCCCTCATGGGCGGCTTGTGGGGCCTCCTGCTCCTCATCGGCTGGCTGCTCGCACGGGGCACCGGCTCCTCGGTGTGGCTGTTCATCATGCCGGTCATCGGCATCGCCCAGACCGCCTACTCGTACTGGAACTCCGACCGGCTCGCCGTGCGCTCCATGGGCGCGATCGAGGTCTCGCCGGCGGAGGCGCCGGTCATGTACGCCGTCGTCCGCGAGCTCTCGGCGAGCGCCGGTCAGCCCATGCCCCGCCTCTACGTCGCACCGACGATGAGCCCCAACGCCTTCGCGACGGGCCGCGACCCCGAGCACGCCGCCGTCTGCTGCACGCAGGGCATCCTGCAGCTCCTCGACGAGCGCGAGCTGCGCGGCGTCCTCGGCCACGAGCTCTCCCACGTCTACAACCGCGACATCCTCACCGGCTCCGTCGCCGCCGGCATAGCCGGGATCATCTCGAGCATCTCCTCGATGGTCCTCTGGTTCGGCGGAGGCGGCCGCGACCGCCGCGAGGGCAACGCGATCGCCCTCATCCTCCTCGCCGTCCTGGCCCCACTCGCCGCCACGGTCACCCAGCTCGCCGTCTCCCGGACCCGCGAGTACGACGCTGACCACGACGGCGCGGTCCTCACCAACGATCCGCTGGCCCTCGCCAGCGCCCTGCGCAAGCTCGAGACGGGCGTCGCCGCACGCCCCATGGCCCAGGACCCGAAGGTCGAGCCCGTGAGCGCCATGATGATCGCCAACCCCTTCGGGGGCGCGAGGAACCTGTTCTCCACGCACCCGCCGATGGACCAGCGCATCCGCCGGCTCGAGGAGATGGCCGGCTACTGAGCCGCTGAGCACGTGACGACGACGGGCCCTGCCCACCGCAGCGAGCGGTGGGCAGGGCCCGTCACCATGACCAGGGCCCGTGACGGGGCCGACACCCGGTCAGCGGTAGTTGACGAACTGGAGCGCGGCGTCGACGTCGAGGCCCTTGAGCAGGGTGATGACGGCCTGGAGGTCGTCACGCGACTTGGAGGAGACGCGGACCTCGTCGCCCTGGATCGTCGCCTTGACGCCCTTGGGGAACTCGTCACGGACCGCCTTGGTGATCTGCTTGGCGACGTCCTGCGTGAGGCCCTCCTTGAGCGGGCAGACCATCGTGTAGACCTTGCCCTGGGGCTTGGGCTCCTTGTCGCCGAGGTCGAGGGCCTTGAGGGAGACGCCGCGGCGGAAGAGCTTGGACTGGAGGACGTCGAGGACCGCCAGGACCCGCTCGGCCGAGTTGGCCTGCAGGGTGATCGCGTCCCCGGAGAGGTCGATGCCGGCGTCGACGCCGCGGAAGTCGTAGCGCTGGGAGATCTCCTTCGCGGTCTGGTTGACCGCGTTGTCGACCTCCTGCCGGTCGAGCTTGGAGACGACGTCGAAGGAGGACTCGGAGGCCATGGGCGTCCTTTCATCACGTGGTGGTAGTGGTGAGCGGCGGGGCGTCGTGAGGATCTCGCCGCTCTGCCGTCGGGCGGTGACGGGCCCTCGAGGGCGTGTGAGCAGGGTCCCAGCCCCGCGATTGGCGCCCCGGTCCGTCGGCTTGCTATTCTTCCACGGCGCCAAGAGGTGAGCCCACGGGCTCCACGTCAGGCGCGAGGCGGGTTGCCCGAGCGGCCAATGGGAGCTGACTGTAAATCAGCCGCGGAATGCTACGGGGGTTCGAATCCCTCACCCGCCACCACGATCACCGGGCCCCGGTTCGATGATCCGGACGCCCCCTCGTGGGGCGCCCCGCAGTGAGCGAGTCCACTCGGCTCCGGATTGCGACAGTGATCCGGATCTGCCTAGGATCCCGCTCGTTGCCTCGATAGCTCAGTGGTAGAGCACTTCCTTGGTAAGGAAGAGGTCACGAGTTCAATCCTCGTTCGAGGCTCGGATGCAGCGGGGGCCCTTCGGCCCCCATTGTGTTGATATGGCGAGGTAGCTCAGCTGGTTAGAGCGCACGACTCATAATCGTGAGGTCGAGGGTTCGAGTCCCTCCCCCGCTACGCAAGATTCGAGCAAGGCAGCCCTCGCGCGCCCCTCGAGGATCACACAGAGGAGAGACACGTGGCTAAGTCCAGCGACGTTCGCCCCAAGATCACTCTGGCTTGCTCGGAGTGCAAGGAGCGCAACTACATCACCAAGAAGAACCGGCGGAACACCCCTGACCGCCTCGCGGTCAACAAGTTCTGCTCGCGCTGCGGCAAGCACACCGAGCACCGCGAGACCCGCTGAGGCCGGTTCCCCTCACAGCCGGTAGCATTCCGGCGTGAGCACCGCGAGCCCCGTCGACCCCGAGTCGGCGGGGCTTCGTCGTGCCCGGGAGGCGGCCATGGTCCGCGTCCTGAGCACGCTCCTGCCCGGCGCCGGCAGGGACGAGCCCGACGGCGTGACGGCGGCGGCCCGCACGATCGGGCCCGCGGTCGCGGCGCTCGAGCTCCTCGCCGACGGCGCCCTCGACGTGGCCTGGGACGGACTCGTCCACCGCCGCTGCCGGATCCGGCCCGCGCGCCGAGACTCCCTCGACGACCTGGGGAGCGGCGCGGGCGACGCCGCCAGGCCGGTGCTCCGGTCCCTGCGAGCGGCGGAGCGCGCCGGCTGGTGGACCGCCCGGGCCGAGGTGGAGGTCGACGACGTTCTCGTCGTCCACGAGCTGGCGCGGCGCAGATCGGAGGGGAGCGCGCAGGCGCCTGCACCTGAGACCGTCGCGGAGCACGCCGCCGGAGCCGCCGTCGAGTCGGGGGCGCGTGACCAGGCGACCCCGGCGAGGCCGCTACGCGCAGCGGCGGCGTCGTCGTCCGCGCTCGCCGGCCGGTCAGTCGACATGGTCCGGGTCACGCCCGCGGCGGTCGCCGCGTGGGGTGGGGCGACCGGAGACCGGAACGCCGTTCACCTCCGACCGGGGGCCGCCCTCGAGGCTGGTCTGTCCGTCGGGCGTGACGAGGTCGTCGCCCACGGCCTCCTTCTCGGCGCGATCAGCCTCGCCGTCACGCCTGCCAGGGACGGGGTGGTCGACCTGCGCCTCCTCGCGCCCTGCGCCGTGCCGGAGTGCGGCTGCGAGATCGCCGTGGACGAGGTGAGTGGCACCGTGCTCGCCGGCGGGCGGACGCTGCTCCGCCGCGGCTGAGCGGCGGAGCACGTCGAGCGGGTGACAGGACCCACGAGACCACGCCCTGTCTACGGTGATATACAGGTGCACCGGAGGTCGTTCAAATATGAATGACCCGGCGAGGAGGCCCGGCGCGGCCTCCCGCGCGCGGGCACGAGGAACGGACGGTGAGTTCGATGAGCACCATCGAGCAGACGGAGACCACGGCGCCCGCGGCCGCGTGCGGGCAGAATGCCGCCCCCGCGAGCAGCTGCGGCCAGCAGGTCCCCGAGACCCCGAGCTCCTGCGGCCAGGACGCCGCGGCGCCCGGGAGCACGGCCTGCGGGCAGGACTCGGCACCCGCCTCCTCCTGCGGCCAGAGCGCGGCCGCTCCCACGACGAGCGCCTGCGGGCAGAGCACCGTGGCGGAGCAGTCCGACGCGGCCTCCTGCGGCCAGTCCCAGGCTCCGGCCGATACCGCCTGCGCCCAGTCCTCCGCCGCCTCGTCCTGCGGCGCCCCCGCCCAGGCCCGCTACCTCGACACGACCGAGATGAACGCCTGGCGCGCCTTCCTCACCGCCTCCACCGCCGTCACCGCCAAGCTCAACCACGAGCTCGAGGCCGGGGCCGGGATCTCCATGCACGAGTACGAGATCCTCGTCCGCCTCTCCGAGGCTGAGGACCGCACCCTGCGCATGTCCGCCCTCGCTGAGAACGTCTCCCACTCCCGCTCACGCCTCACCCACACGGTCGGCCGCCTCGAGAAGGCCGGCTACGTCGAGCGCACCGCCTGCACGATGGACAAGCGCGGCGTCAACTGCCACCTCACCCAGGCCGGCGAGGAGTTCCTGCGGACCGCTGCCCCCATCCACCTCGACGGCGTCCGTCGGCACGTCATCGACCACCTCGACCGCGAGCAGCTCGGAGAGCTCACCGTCCTCCTGCGCTCGCTCGTCGAGCCCGGCGACGTCGAGATCTGAGCCTCAAGCGCACGAGGACGCCGGCCCGCCCCCACGAGGGAACGGGCCGGCGTCGTCGTCGAGGAGCGGCCCCGCTGGTCGCCTGGTGACTCAGCCCTGGGAGCCCGGCTGCGGCAGCAGCGCCGCCAGCTCGTCCCACACGGCCGCGAGGGCCGGCAGGAGGGGGCCCGCCTGCGCGCCGGAGGGAGCCGGCGGCGCCCACGTGCCCGACGCCGTCGTGCGCAGCGTCGTCCAGGCCAGGGCGTCGGACTCGCCGTCCGCCGGCAGCAGCGCGTCCCACGCGGCCGCCGATGGCCCCTGCGCCGTCCAGGTCGTGTACGACCAGTCCGGGTGCTGCTGGACGTGAGGCGCGCCGAGGCGGAGCAGCCGCGCCGGGAGGCCCGCCTCCTCCTCGAGCTCGCGCAGGGCGGCCGACGCGGAGCCCTCGCCGTCGGCGACGGCGCCGCCGGGCACGCCCCACGTGCCGCCCTGGTGCGTCCACGCGGCCCGCAGCTGGAGGAGCACCTCGAGGGACTCCTCGCGTCGCCGCCACACGAGCATCCCGGCTGCTCCGTTGCGCCCCCAGTGCCGACGGCCGCAACCGCACTCGACCCAGCCGTCGCCCGGGTGACGCACGCCCCCGACGGGGCGCAGCAGCGGGGCGCCCGGCCCGGGCGCGGCGAAGGCCGTCGCCAGCCGGGCCCTCGTGGAGGCCGGATCGACGACCTCGGCTATCCACCCGCGCTCGACGGCGCCCGACGGCGACTCCTCGCGCTCCTGCTCGGCGACGAGCCGTGAGCGCAGCGCGTCGGCGGCCGCGTCGCCCCCGTCCGAACGGGCAGCGGCGAGCTCCCGTCGGTTGACGAGGTCGACGGCCGATCCCGCGTCCATGACGCCGAGGCGGGCGGTCGGCCACGCGAGCGAGAGCGCTCCCGCCAGCGGCGTGGAGCCGAGGGCGACGTAGGCCCCGCCGTAGGCCCGACGGGTGAGGAGCGTGACGAGGCGCGCCCGCTCACCGGCCCTCGCGTAGGCCTCCACGAGGCGCGCCCCGTGCCGGACGACACCCTCGGCCTCAGACTCGGTCCCGGGCAGGAACCCCGGCGTGTCGACGACGGTGAGCACGGGCAGTCCGAGACGCACGCACAGGGCGAGGTGCTCCTCGATCTTCTGAGCAGTCCGCGCCGTGAGCGCGCCCGCGAGCACCGCCGGCTGGGTGGCGACGACGCCGACCGGCACCCCGCCCACTCGGGCCAGCCCCGTCACGGCCGAGGCCGCCCAGTCCTGCCGCAGCTCGAGGAGGTCCCCGCGGTCGACGAGCCGAGCGAGGAGGTCACGGACGTCGTAGGGCTGGGTGGGGTCCGAGGGCAGCACGGAACCGGTCCCGAGGTCCGTGGGGACGGCGAGCCGGCCGGCACCGCCGACGCGCATCGGGAGGGCCCGGCCCGTCGGCGTCGCCCCGGCGAGGAGCGGGCGAGCGGGAAGCGGCGCGTAGCCGAGGACCCGTCGCGCGGCGGCCCACGCCGCGCGCTCGTCGGGCACGGTGAGGTGGGCGGTCCCCGCGCGACGGGCGTGGAGGGCAGCGCCCCCGAGGGACTCGGCGTCGACCTGCTCGCCGGTCACCGAGGCGACGACCGCGGGGCCCGTGAGCAGGACGCGCGCGGCGCCCTCGACCATGACGAGGACGTCCGTGAGCGCCGGGGCGTAGGCCGCGCCCCCGGCGGCGGCGCCGAGCACGAGCCCCACCTGAGCGGTGCGGCCTCGGGCGCGCGTCTCGGCGGCCAGGACGAGGCCTGCCCCTGCCAGGGCGTCGACGCCCTCCTGGACGCGGGCACCCCCGCCGTCGAGCAGCGAGAGCACGGGGACGACGTCGCAGGCGGCGGCGTCGATGAGCGCGGCCACCCGACGGGACTCGGCCAGGCCCATGGTGCCGCCCATGCTCGTGGGGTCCTGGGCCCACACCGCGACCTCGCGGCCGGCGAGCCGGGCGCGGGCCGTGAGGACGGCGTCCTCGTCGACGAGGTCCCTCAGCGAGCCGGGATCGACGAGCTCCTCGACGCGCTCGCGGGCGCTGCGGCGCCGAGGTGCGGGAGCCGGTGCCTCGGACGGCGCCGGCGCGCGGTCGCCCGGGACAGCAGCCTGCGACGGCGCAGGCCCTGGCAGGGAGGACCCCTGCGGCAGGACGCGCCCGAGGAGCTCACCGGCGCGCACCGCCCGCGGCGCCTCGGCGGAGCCCACGACGAGGTCGCCGTCCTGCTCGGCCCGCACCGGCAGCCGCATCTTCATCGCCTCGAGCACCGCGACCTGCTCGCCCGCGCGGACGGGCCCGGCGCAACGGACGGAGAGGAGCGTCGCCGGCATGGGGGCCCGGAGCTCCTGCGGTCCGGACGACGGGCCGGCCTGGACGGGCGGGGCGCCCGTGCCCGGCGCGCTCAGGCCGGGGCCGTCCAGGAGGCCGTCCTCGAGCCACCGCGTCCACAGCCCGCGCGGGTCGAGGAAGGCCGGTTCGTGGAGGACCCGGCGCAGCAAGGGGACGAGCGCGAGCGGACCGCGGACGGCCACCTGGCCGAGCGCCTCGTCGAGCGCGCTGACGGCCTCCTCACGGTCGGCGCCCACGCCCGTGACCAGTGCGAGGGGCTCGGAGTACTCCGGGCGCAGCGCGTCGCCCTGGAACGTGCCGCGCTCGACGCGCAGCCGTGGCGTCCCGACCGGCTCCTCGGTCGCCACGGCCTCGCGCTCGCGGGCCAGGGACACCGGGACCTCGACGCCGAGCAGCTCGTCGGCCTGCGGCAGGAGCGTGGCCGGGTCCTCCGCGTAGACGCGGGCCTCAACGGCGTGCCCGGCGAGCGTGACGCGGTCGCGCAAGAGCTCGGCCCCGGGGCCGGCCTCACGGAGCGCCCCGGCGGCGGTGCGCCCCTCGGCCACGAGCAGCTGCGCGGCGACGAGGTCGACGCCGGTCGTCTCCTCGGTGACGGCGTGCTCGACCTGGAGCCGCGCGTTGACCTCGAGCAGCCGGGGCGCGCCGCCCTCGGGGAGGAGGAACTCGCAGGTGGCGGCGCCGCGATAGCCGACGGCTCCCAGGACGCGTCGGGTCGCCTCCTCCATCACCACGACGGCCTCCGGAGCCACCACGACCGCCGGTGCCTCCTCGATCAGCTTCTGGGAGCGGCGCTGCACGGTGCACTCCCGGGTGCCGAGGGTGAGGACCCGCTCGCCGTCGGCCAGGGCCTGGACCTCGAGGTGCCGGGCGCGCGTTGCCGCCGCCTGGGCGATGAGCGGTCCGAGCCCGGCGGCCGCCGCCCACGCGGCCTCCGCGTCTGCGCCGGGGAGGAGCCGGGTGAGTCCCCGCCCGCCGCCGCCGTGCGCCGCCTTGAGGACGACCGCGCCGTCGACGCGCTCGCGGAAGCGCTCGAGCGCAGAGACGTCGTCGAGGACGCCCGAGGTGAGCGGCGCCTCGACGCCGAGCTGGTCCAGCAGGCCCGCGAGGCGAGCCTTGTCGGAGAGCAGGGCGAGAGCCTCGGGGGAGGGACCGGCCCACACCAGGCCGGCTGTGAGGGCGCCGCGGGCGAGCGCGGCCTCCTCGGCCGCGAAGCCGACGCCCGGGTGCAGTCCCGACGCGCCGAGCGCGTCGGCCGCCGCGAGGAGCGCGTCGACGTCGTCGTAGGAGGGGACCTCCGCGGCGTCGTCGAGCGCCCGCGTCCACACCGCGTCGCGGTCCTGCGCCGTGACGACGCCGACCGGCGACCATCCCAGTCCCCGGGCGCTGCGAGCCACCCGCAGGGCCGTGAGCCCGCGCGCGGCGACGAGGAGGCGCCTCACGCGTCCGCCCCCGCGCCGTCCGGCGCCGGAGCGTCGACCGCGCTGCCTGGGTCCGCGACCGGTGCCGACGAGGGCCACAGATCGGTCCACGTGACGCCGAGCCCGGCGAGCAGACGGCGCAGGAGCGGCAGCGAGATCCCGACGACGCCGTGAGGGTCTCCCTCGACGGACTCGATGAACGCCCCGCCCAGGCCGTCGATCGTGAAGGCGCCCGCGCACCACAGGGGCTCCTCGGTGGCGGCGTAGGCCTCGATCTCGGCGTCGCTCACCTCAGCGAAGCGGAGCCGTGCCGTGGACACCCCCTCGGCGGTCGCGCCGTCGGAGGCGCGCGCGAGGAAGTGACCGGTGTGCAGGGCGCCGTGGCGCCCGCGCATGGCGCGCCACCGCTCGACGACCCGCTCAGGGGTGCGCGGCTTGCCGACGACCTCCCCGTCAATCTCGAGCATCGAGTCGCAGCCCACGACGACGAGCCCCGGTGCCGCGCGCTCCGTCTCGGTGAGCGTCGCGGAGACGGCGAGGGCCTTGGCCCGGGCGAGGGCCTGGACCTGCTCGGTGGGAGACGGCTCCGGCACGCCGGCGGCGGCGCGCTCGCGGGCGAGAGCCGCCAGGACGGCCGGCTCGTCGACCTCGGAGACGCGCACGAGGGGCTCGACGCCGGCGGCGCGGAGCGTGGAGAGGCGACCGGGGGACTTCGAGGCGAGGAGGAGCACGGTCCCAGCCTAGCGAGGGGAGCGCGAGGCGCCCGGCTACGCTCCTGGCATGACCGAGGCCCTGCTCGTGCGCACCGTCGAGCGCACCGGATCGACCAGCTCGGACCTGCGCGCCGCCCTCACCGGCCCCGGAGGCGTCCTGGACCCTGCCTCCGCGGGCCCGTGGCCGCACCTCTCCGCTTTGCGTGCCCGTACCCAGACCGCAGGGCGTGGCCGTTCCGACCACAGCTGGGAGACCCCGGTCGACGGCGCCCTCACCGTGTCCGTCGTCGTGCGCCCCCTCGTCCCGGTCGAGACCCTGGCCTGGCTCCCGCTCCTGGGTGGTCTGGCCGCCCGCGACGCCGTCGCCGCCCTCCTCGGCGAGGCGGGTTCCCCGTGGCGAGCGTGGACCAAGTGGCCCAACGACGTCGTCGTCCTCCCGGTCACGGCTGCGGAGGGCGACGCCGCCGAGCGCGCGGACACCGCCCCGGCGGTCGAGGGCTGGGGGAGGAGCCGCAAGGTCGTCGGCGTCCTCGCGGAGCTCATGCCGCCGGCCGCACCACCGGAGTCTGGACGTGTCCCGGCCTCCCGCGAGACGGCCCCCGCCGTCGTCCTCGGCGTCGGCGTCAACGTCGCCCAGGGCTCCGACGAGCTCCCGGTGCCCTGGGCCGCCTCGCTCGCCCAGCTCGGCGCCCGCACGACCCCGGAGGCGGTCCTGGACGTTCTCGGCTCTCACCTCGTGGACCTCGTCGGCCGCTGGGAGGCGCTCGGAGGCGATCCCGACGCTGCCGACGGCGCCCTCGGCCGCCGCCTTCGGGAGGCCTGCCGCACCCTCGGCCAGGAGGTCCGGGTCGAGGCCCCGGCCGGCCCCGTGGCGGGTCGCGCCGTCGAGCTCGAGCCCGGTCTCGTCCTGGAGACGGCACAGGGACGCACCGTCGTGACCGCGGGCGACGTCAGCTCCCTGCGCAGCGCCTGAGGGCTGTCACGGGACACCGTTCGCGCCCTGGCCGGGCGCCTTCCGACCGGACGGGACATCCCTTGTGACCTGCGCTACCCTGTCGGGCGTGAGTGTGCAGCCGACCCCCGCGGAGGGAGAGTCCCAGAGTCCCGACCGGGGCCTCCCGCAGGGCCAGGCGGCCACGCCTCGACCCGCCGCCGACTGGGCCACCATCACCGGCCACGAGCGCATGCTCCTGGGCGGCGACCCCGTCTACAGCCTCCGCCAGCTGGCGCGCGAGGCCGGGACGAGCCTGTCCTTCGCCCACAAGTTCTGGCGCGCCATGGGCTTCGCGGACCTCGCCCCCGACGACGTCCGCTTCACCGCCCGCGACGTCGACGCGCTGCGAGCCATCGCCGACCTCATCGACGAGACCGACGACGGCATCCCCTCGCCGTCCGCCCCCGGTGGTGGCCTCGCCGCGAGCTCCATCCTCGAGCTCCTGCGCGCCCAGGCCCAGACCATGGACCGCCTCGTGCTGTGGCAGCTGGAGATCCTCGTCTCCGACGTCGCCCAGCGCTTCCACCTCGACGACACCTCCGCCCGGCTCGTCGTCCTCGACCACGTCGACGAGATGGCCCACTCCATGAGCGACCAGCTGACCTACGTGTGGCGCCGTCACCTCGCCTCCCTCCTCGGACGCACCGAGGCCGAGGTCGCCCAGCGCGGCCGCGAGGAGGCCGGCCCCGACCTCTACCCCCTCACCCGCTCGCTCGGCTTCGTCGACATCGTCTCCTTCACGCAGCGCGCCCAGACCATGGGCCGCAAGGAGCTCGCGACGATGCTCGACGACTTCGAGACGACGGCGCGCAACGTCGTCACCTCGCGGGGCGCGCGCGTCGTCAAGACGATCGGCGACGCCGTCATGTACATCGCCGACGACCTCGAGACCGCCGCCGACGTCGTCACCGCCCTCGTCGACGAGATCCAGTCGGGCCCCGAGATGATGCTCGTGCGCGCCAGCCTCGTCCAGGGGCGCGTCGTCTCGCGCTCGGGCGACGTCTTCGGGCCCACGGTCAACCTCGCCTCCCGTCTCGTCGACACGGCCGAGCCGGGCGGCATCCGCATGGACGAGGCCACCGCCAGGGCCATCGGGGAGCTCGACGTCGCGGAGCGCTACGTCGTGCGCCGCTGCCACGAGGTGGTCGCCAAGGGCCTCGGGAACGTCGTGCCCTGGTCGCTCGAGCGCGCCTGATTTGCGGCGGGGCGAGTCCGCCACGCGATCTCCCTCTCCAGAATGATGACGTGAGGGCGCCGACCGCCTACGATCCATGGCATGACGACAGTGCTTCTCGTTGAGGACGACCCCGCGATCTCTGAGCCGCTCGCGCGCGCCTTCGGACGCGAGGGCTATGAGGTCCGGGCCCACGGCACCGGCAGAGGTGCTCTCGAGGAGGTCTCCGGGGCGGACATCATCGTCCTCGACCTCGGCCTGCCCGACATCGACGGCCTCGACGTCGCCCGCCAGGTGCGCGCCCAGGGCCTCACCATCCCCATCCTCATGCTCACCGCGCGGTCCGAGGCCACGGACCTCGTCGTCGGCCTCGACGCCGGCGCGGACGACTACGTCACCAAGCCCTTCCGCCTCGCGGAGCTGCTGGCGCGCGTGCGCGCCCAGGTCCGCCGCGCCTCCGGCGAGGTCACGGAGGACGAGCTCACCAGCGGCGAGGTCCGCGTCGACGTCGCCGCCCACCGCGCCTTCATCGGCAGCCGCGAGCTCCAGCTCACCACGCGCGAGTTCGAGCTCCTGCGCGTGCTCGTCCGCGGCGGTGGCCAGGCGGTCCCCGAGGACGTCATCCTCAAGGAGGTCTGGGGCGAGGACCCGACGGGCAGCCACCAGACCGTCGAGATGCACGTGACCTGGCTGCGCCGCAAGCTCGGCGACGACGCCGACGCCCCGGCCCTGCTCGTCGCCGACGGCGACGGGTACCGCCTCGTCGGCTGACCGGACCCGCACGTCGCGGCGCCCCGGCCCTCGCCCACGCGAGCGCCGGGGCGCCGTCGTCCCAAGGGAAGGAAGGACACATGCGCGCACGCGCGATGCAGATGACGATGACGGCGGTCTGCGTGGCCGTCGTGCTCCTGGGCGTCCCGCTCGGTGGGGGCTGGATCCTCGTCACCTTCCGCACGACCCGGGACTCGGACTCCCGGACGCAGGTCATCCTCACCGTCATCCTCATCATCGTGCTCCTCGCTGCGACCGCGCTCCTCGCCGCCTGGGTGGTCGCGGCGCGCTACTCGCGCCGGATCTCCGCGCCGCTCATCTACCTCGCCGCCGAGGCCGAGCAGCTCGGCTCGGGGCAGGTGCGGCCGCGCGTCAGGAAGAGCGGCATCGAGGAGATCGACCTCGTCCAGGCCGAGCTCGTGCGCTCCGCGGAACGGGTCGCGGGCCGTCTCGCCGCCGAGCGCCAGTTCGCCTCCGACGCCTCGCACCAGTTGCGCACGCCGCTGACGGGTCTGTCACTGCGCCTGGAGGAGATCGAGCTGCTCTCCGACGACCCGGAGGTCCAGGCGGGCGCCCGGGCCTGCGTCGAGCAGGTCGAGCGCCTCACCGGCGTCGTCGAGGACCTCCTCAAGATCTCCCGGCGCTCCGGCGGGGGCACCACCGAGGCCCTCCACCTCGAGGACGTCTTCGCCCAGCAGCGCGAGGAGTGGGAGCCCGCCTTCGCCGAGGCCGGACGGGCCCTCGTCATGAGCGACGAGGTCGGCCTGCCCGTGCTCGCCACCCGTGGGTCGCTCGCCCAGGAGCTCGCCACGTGCATCGAGAACTCCCTGCGCTACGGCGACGGGACCACCTCGGTCACGGTGCGCAGCGCCAACGGCGGCCACGGCGTCTTCATCGACGTCGCTGACCAGGGCGAGGGCATCGAGGACGAGTTCGCCCCCCACGTCTTCGAGCGCTCCGTGTCCGGCCACGGGTCCACCGGTGTCGGCCTCGCGCTCGCCAAGGACCTCGTCGAGGCCGACGGCGGTCGGATTGAGCTGAGCCAACGCCGCCCCGCGGTCTTCTCCATCCTCCTCAACGCCGTCCCGAAGTCCCTCGACCCCAACAACGTCCTGCCCGAGGGGGCGCTCGTCTCCGTTGGACGGCGCGGTAGGTTCTGAGGCCGTCCACGTCGACGGCCTCGAGCGGACGCCGGCGAAGGGCAGGCCGAGGCCGGGCCGACAGGCCCCATGGATCGGCTGACGCGTACGAGGGCGGCCGCACCCTGTGGGGTGCGGCCGCCCTCGCGCGCGCCTGGACGGAGGAGCCGATCAGGCCTGCGGCTCAGCGCTCCCGCGACGCGAGGACAGCCAGCCGCGCAGGCCCGAGATGATCATCGGGAGCAGGGAGACGAGGATGATCGCGACGATCATGACGTCGATGTTCTTCTGGATCCAGGTGATGGAGCCGAGGAGGTAGCCGAGCCACGTGATGCCGAAGGCCCACGGGACCGCGCCCATGAGGTTGAAGGTGAAGAAGTGCCGGTAGTGCATGCGCCCGACTCCCGCCATGACCGGGGTGAAGGTGCGCACGATCGGCACGAACTGAGCGAGCGTGACGGCGGCGCCGCCGTGGCGCTCGAAGAAGGCGCTCGTCCGGTCCACGTACTCGCGCTTGAAGAACCGCGAGTCCGGCTTGTTGAAGATCGAGGGCCCGGCCTTGTGGCCGATCGCGTAGCCGGTCTGGTTGCCGATGACGGCCGCCAGGAGGACCAGCGGGGCCGCCACCCAGATGCTGACGCCGACGGCGCCCTGGCCGACGAACATGCCCAGGGTGAAGAGGAGCGAGTCGCCCGGCAGGAAGAACCCGACCAGGAGCCCCGTCTCGGCGAAGATGACGAGCATGACGCCGACGATGGCCCAGGGGCCGAACCACTCGACGATCTTGGTGATGATGTTCGCCGCGTCGAGCCACGAGGGCCCGAGGGCGGGGAGCGGCGCGTTCGGCAGGCTCCCGGAGAGGGCGGCGATGGCCGCGGGCAGTGCAGTCACGTGCTCAGGCTAGGGACGAGGGGGCTGTGCCGCGCTGACCGCCGTCACACGGGCCGTGTGCGATCGGGCACGTGGCTCCGGGCTCGGCCTGCGAGTCGGCCCCGGAGCGCGAAAGCCTCGACCGCGGTCACTGCGCTGGGAGGTCAGCGACCCTGCTCGCGGGACGGGGCGTGCGGGCCGTCGTCGGCCTCGTCCCAGGTCTCGGGGATCCCGCCGATCGAGGCGCCGAGCACGACGCCGTCCGCGGCGGGCTCCTCCGTCGAGCCGGTGAAGACGATGAAGTGGTAGAAGAGGAAGCGGAAGGCCGTCGAGAGGCCGAATCCCACGACGTAGGCGGCGATGTTGTCCGCGAGCGGACCCTTCAGCCCCAGGATGTGGTGGGTGAAGAGCAGGCAGAACTGCGTGATGAGGACGCCGCCGATGTTGGCGAAGGCGAAGAGCAGGGCCTCACGGGCAGCGTTCTCCTGCGTGCGTCCCCGGTAGGTCCACAGGCGGTTCGCGACCCACGAGAAGATCGTCGCGATCGTCGCCGACAGGACGTTGGCCGTGTTCGGGTGGCCGGCGAGGAAGCCGATCGGGCCGTGCTGGAAGAGGTTGAAGAGACCGAAGTCGATGACGAAAGCCATCGCACCGACGAGCCCGAACTGGACGAACTCCTTGATCCAGGCGACCACGCGGTCGCGAAGCGAGGACGGTGCGTCCTCCTGCTCGTCGACGACGGGGGAGGGGTTCTTCGCGCTGGTCATGCGAGCGATCCTAGGCCGCGGTGCGCGCGTCAGCGGTCGGCCGGGGTGTGAGGTCGTCCTGCGTCACGGCACCCACTGGACGGAGACGGTCCCGAGGTCCCACACCCAGCTGATCCAGAGCACCTGGGCGACGACGCCCGCCGCGAGAAGCGCCAGGCGCGCACGCCTGGAGCGCACCGAGGACGCCGCCGCCCAGCCGAGCGGCGCCAACGGGAGGAGCACCCGAATGAGGGACGCGGTCGGGTCGAAGAAGGCGAGCAGGTAGAGCACGTACCCGACGCACCAGCACCACGCTGCGGCACCGAGCCGACGGGCGGCGGGCGCGGCGAGGGCGAGGACCGTCAGCGCGAGGACGCCCAGGAGGAGGATCGGACCGAGGTGGTCTCCGGCCCACCAGCCGCCCCGGTCGAGCCACGGCAGGAACGGCGTGAGCGAGGTGCCCCGCCACGCGGTCTCCGAGGCCGTGTACGCGTCGGATCGACCCGTCGTGACCCAGGCGATGACGGGCCACGCGAGGGCGGAGAGCGCGCTCACCGCGGTGAGAGCGAGGAGGCGCACGCGCTCGGCGCCCGACAGCCGCGCGTCCCCGGGGAGCAGGACGGCGAGCCGCGCGGACCACGCGCTCCCGTCGCTGCGCGCCGCGAGCAGCTCGAGCAGCCACCACAGCCCCAGGCCCGCCGCGAGGGGCACGCCGACGGGCCTGGCGAGCGCCGCGAGCAGGACCAGGGGGACGGCCCGGAGGAAGAGCCGCCGGTCCGCCAGCAGCATGACGGAGCCGACGAGCAGAAGCCCGAGGGACTCCGCGTAGGGGACCTGCAGCACGAGAGCCGGCGCGGCGCTCCACGCGAGCGCGACGCCCCACAGGGAGACCCGGCCGCCCACGCGGGGCTCGAGCCACTGGTCCATGATGACGGCCGCTCCCGCCGAGGCGATGAGGGAGACCAGTGCGGCGCGGACGTAGAAGCCGAGGCCGGTCCAGGACAGGAGGCCGGCCAGCCACGGCAGCATCGGCATGAAGGCCCAGGCGTTCTGGCTCACCGTTCCGTCCGCGCCGACCGGCAGCGTCGTCGGGTAGCCCTCGCGGGCGATGCGCTCGTACCAGCCCGAGTCCCAGAAGGCCAGGTGCTCCTGCCACGAGGGCGAGGCCCCGCCCCACGGCGTCGCCGGCGTGTCCTGCGCGCCCAGGCGCGCGAGGACGAAGGTGACGAGGGTGGCGGCGACCCAGACCGCGAGGACTCGCAGCGCCCGCGAGCCGCGAGGGGACCCGGTGGAGGACCGGGCGCCCTCGCCGGGGGCACGGTCTCGGATGCTGTCTGGTGAGGTGGCCGGCACGGGAGCAGGGTACGAGCACGGGTAGCCTGGCGGGGTGAGCGCAGCCAGCAGCAGCGAGTCGAGCACCCCGTCCACCACGAGCCGTCCCGCCGGTCGAGAGGGCACCCTCCACGGCGACCTTCCCGTCGTCGCCGTCATCGGGGGAGGCCAGCTGGCCCGGATGATGCAGGAGGAGGCCGCGCGCCTCGGCATCCACCTGCGCGCGCTCGTCGAGGCTCCCGACGGGTCGACCGCCCAGGTCACCGTCGACGCCCCCGTCGGCGCCGCCGACGACGAGGCCGCCGTCCGCGCCCTCGTCTCGGGCGCCTCCGTGACCGAGGGCGAGGACGCGCCGAGGCTCCAGGCGGTCGGACCTGCCGACGCCCTCACCTTCGAGCACGAGCACCAGGACCACGAGCTCCTCCTCGCGCTCGCCGAGGAGGGCGTCTCCGTGCAGCCGAGCGCCCAGGCGCTCCTGCTGGCCCGGGACAAGCTTGCCATGCGCCGCGCCATGAGCGAGGCCGGGCTTCCTCAGCCCGCCTGGGCCGAGGCGGCGGGCAGCGAGTCGGAGATGCGCGGTGCGGTGCTGACCTTCGGCGAGGAGCACGGCTGGCCGCTCGTCCTCAAGACCCCCCGCGGCGGCTACGACGGGCACGGCGTCCTCCTCGTCCGCTCCGCTACCGAGCTCGACGACGGCGAGGCCGCCGGCTGGATCGCCTCCACCGCCGCAGCAGCGGCCGGACACGCCGATGGCGCCGGAGCGGGCGGCGGCGGCAGCCTCGGCGGCAGCGCCGTCACGAGCCTCCTCATCGAGCAGGCCGTCCCCTTCACCCGCGAGCTCGCCGTCCTCCTGGCCCGCAGCCCCCGCGGCGAGGTCGCCGTCTGGCCCGTCGTCGAGACCGTCCAGGCCGACGGGATCTGCTCCGAGGTCCTCGCCCCCGCGCCGGGCCTCGACGCCGCGGCGGCCGCGGAGGCCGAGCGCATCGGCCGCACCGTCGCCGAGCGCTTCGGCGTCACCGGCGTGCTCGCCGTCGAGCTCTTCGCCGTCGAGACCCCGGGCGAGCCGACCCGCGTCTACGTCAACGAGCTGGCGATGCGCCCCCACAACTCCGGCCACTGGACGCAGGACGGAGCCGTCACGAGCCAGTTCGCCCAGCACCTGCGCGCCGTCCTCGACCTCCCGCTCGGCTCCACCGCACCGACGGCGCCGGCGACCGTCATGGTCAACCTCCTCGGCGGCGAGCAGGAGCCCGGCGCCGAGGCGCTGGCCCGCGCCATGGCGCTCGAGCCCGAGGCCCGGATCCACCTGTACGGCAAGGGGTGGCGCACCGGCCGCAAGCTGGGCCACGTCAACCTCACCGGGGCCAGCGCCGAGCCCACGGAGGTCGCGGCCGTGCGCGAGCGCGCCCGCGCCGTCGTCGCGATCCTGCGCGGCGACGCCTGAGCCACCCGCACCCTCATCGAGCCCGGTCGGGACCAGCCTGACCGCGGCCCACCAGCGTCCCGGAAGGACACCCGCATGAGTGAGAACCAGCAGCCCGTCGTCGGCATCGTCATGGGGTCAGACTCCGACTGGCCCACGATGGAGGCCGCCGCCGACGCCCTCGACGAGCTCGGCATCGCCTACGAGGCCGACGTCGTCTCCGCCCACCGCATGCCCACCGAGATGATCGAGTACGGGCGCGAGGCAGCCGGCCGCGGGCTGCGCGTCATCATCGCCGGCGCCGGGGGAGCGGCCCACCTGCCCGGCATGCTCGCCGCCGTCACCGAGCTGCCCGTCGTCGGGGTCCCCGTGCCGCTGAAGTACCTCGACGGCATGGATTCGCTGCTCTCCATCGTCCAGATGCCCGCGGGGGTCCCGGTCGCGACCGTCTCCATCGGTGGTGCCCGCAACGCCGGGCTCCTCGCCGCGCGGATCCTCGGGGCGGGCGAGGGTGCTGAGGCGGAGCGCATCCGCGCCGCCATGCGCGACTTCCAGGCGGACCTGTCCCGCGTCGCGCACGAGAAGGGCGCCCGCCTGCGCGAGCGCCGCTCCCAGGGCTGAGCCGCGAGCTGCCGTGCTCAGCCGGGCCGCCCTCGGCGAGGGCCCCCGTGGTCAGGCCGCACTCGACCGTGACGGGCCACTGCCCGTCCCTATCCGTACACAGGACACGTACAGACCCCGTCGATATGCTGGCGGCATGAGCATCTTGGTCGCCGGCGGCGCCGGTTACATCGGGGCCCACGTGGTCCGTCTCCTCCTCGAGCGTGGGGAGGAGGTCATCGTCGTCGACGACCTCTCCTACGGGACGCCCGAGCGCGTCGAGGGCGCGACGCTCGTCGAGCTCGACGTCGCCTCCGGCAGCGCGGTCGAGACCCTCACGGATCTCATGGAGCGCCGTGGGGTCACCGCGGTCATCCACTTCGCCGCGCGCAAGCAGGTCGGCGAGTCCGTGGCCCGTCCCGCCTGGTACTACCAGCAGAACGTCGGGGGACTGGCCAACATGCTCCTCGCGATGGACCAGGCGCGCGTCGAGCAGATGATCTTCTCGTCCTCCGCCGCCGTCTACGGCATGCCGCCGGTCGAGGTCGTGCCCGAGGACATCGACTGCCGGCCCATCAACCCCTACGGCGAGACGAAGCTCATCGGCGAGTGGATGATGGCCGACGCCGAGCGGGCCTGGGGTCTTCGCTGGGCCGGGCTGCGCTACTTCAACGTCGCCGGCGCCGGCTGGGACGACCTGGGTGACATGGCGACCCTCAACCTCATCCCCATGGTCCTCGAGCGACTCGCCAACGGCGAGACCCCGAAGATCTTCGGCACCGACTACCCGACGCCGGACGGCACCTGCGTCCGCGACTACATCCACGTCAAGGACCTCGCCGCGGCCCACATCGCCGCCCTCGACTACCTCGCGGGCGGCCAGGAGATGACCGACCACGTCTTCAACGTCGGCACCGGGAAGGGCTCGAGCGTCCGCGAGGTCGTCTCGAAGGTGATCGCCTCGACGGGGCTCGACCGCGAGCCGGAGGAGCTCGACCGCCGCGCCGGCGACCCGCCGCAGCTCATCGGCGACGCCTCGCGCATCGGACGCGTCCTCGGCTGGACCCCCGAGCACGACCTCGACGACATCGTCAGCTCCTCCTTCACCGCCTGGCAGGCGGACCCGAACCGTCCGCACTTCGCCTGAGCCGACGCGGCACGCCATCACGGCCGGAGGGCCTGTCTCCCCGAGGGGAGACAGGCCCTCCGGCCGTGATCGGGTGGCTGACTCAGCCCTGGTTGAAGTCGCTCGTGGTGAGCGAGCCGTTCTTCACCTTGGCGAAGAAGTCGGGGGCCGTCGTGTCCTGGAGGAGGACCGCTGAGCCGATGCTGCCGGGCTCGTAGTCGAGCGAGGAGATCGGAGGGGCGCCCGTGAGCCCGTTGCTCGAGGCCTTGTGGAAGGCCGCCATCATCTGGAGGAGGTCGCCCGTGGTCGTGCCCTTGTCAGCGGTCAGAGCGCCGGTGCCGGCGTCGATGATCGCGTCCTGCCGCGAGAAGTTGACGAGGGTCGACGGCGTCGCGGCCTTGGCCACGACGGCGGAGATCACGGCTCGCTGACGCTTGGCCCGCCCGATGTCGCCCGTCGGGTCCGACTTGCGCATCCGGGAGTACTGGAGCGCCTTCTCGCCGTCGACGTCCTGACAGGTGCCCTGCGAGGTGTCCCACACGAGGCCCGAGTCCTTGTCATTGACGTCGTAGTCGAGGCAGACGTTGACGCCGCCGACTGCGTCCACCATCTCCTCGACCCCGCCCATGCCGACCTGGATGTAGTGGTCGACGGTGAGGCTCGTCAGGTTGTTCACCGTTGAGACGAGCAGGGACTCGCCTCCGAAGGAGTAGGCGGCGTTGATCTTGTTGCCGCCGTAGCCCGGGATGTCGACGTAGGTGTCCCGAGGCAGTGAGATGAGCGTCGCCTCGCCGTTGGGCGCCCGGTTGAGGACCATGAGCGAGTCGGAGCGCGCGCCCTCCGTGGCGTCCTGGACGGCTCCGTCGGCACGGGAGTCGGATCCTACGATGAGCCAGGTCTCTCCGTCCGAGGTGCCCGTCGAGCTGAGCGCGGCCGCCCTCGTGATCCCGGAGTCGACGCGGTGCCAGATCCAGGCGATCCTCAGCCCGACGAGGGCGAGGAAGAGGACGAGGACGAGCGCAATGGTGCGGAGCACGGGGTGCTTCCTGCGCCGGCGTGCCGGCCCGTCGGACCGCGAGGGCTGATCGCGTCCAGGGGCCTGCGCCCCTGACCGGGCGCGTGCGGGGGCCGCGCCGACCGAGCCCGGCTCGTTGGTGGTCGCTGCGGGACGTGCGGGACCGCGCCGCGACGAGGTGCTCGGCACCGCGCGCGTCCGCGCGGGCGCAGAATCCGACCTCCCGATGGGCACCGCGGACGAACCAGGGCGGGCGTGGCTGGAGGCACAGGCTCCGCCCTGCCGCTGACCCTGCGCCGGACCGCGCGCTGCGCGGTTGCGGCTTGCCGGCGGCGCGGAGCCTCGTCGGGAGCGCGCGGCCTCCGCGCGACGTGCGTCGTCCGCGGGCGTCGCGGCCTCGGAGCCGTCCTCCGCGGGGGTCCGCTCGGGCTCGCTGCCGCCGCGCGGTCGGCGCGCGGGGGGCACCGGACGCCTGCGGTGGCCGCGGGGTCCCGAGCCGGCACCCGGCCGGAAGGAGGGGGGAAGCCCGTCGGAGGATGAAGTCACTGGAGGTGCGCCTCGATCAGATCGGTGGTGCGGGTACGTGCGTGGGAGGGGATCAGTGGCACTGGGCCGCGGGGTCCTCCGCCGTCCCCTTGCTGCTCGCCTTGGCAGAGGCTGTCGTCGTGGCCTCCGCCTTCTGCGTCGTGGCCTCCGCGGACGCGCTCTCCGTCGCGTGGGCGCTCGGGGTGCTCCCGTCCGCGGCGACGGAGACCGTCTGGTCCGGCACGGGCTTGTCCGCCTTGAGGGCCGCCCAGACCTGGTCCGCCTCGTCAGTGGGCACGACGCGGTTCGGGTTCCAAGCTGGGGCCTCGTTGGGCATCGTCACGAAATTGACGTTGTTCATCCCGAGGTCCTGGATGGACTGCGCCAGGCCCGCCAGCGTCGACAGCGAGCCGATGCCCGGCGACGTCGTGAGCGAGGCGAGGGCGGACTTCGCGAAGGAGTAGAGGTCGTCGGCATTGGTGAGGAGGCTCTTCTCCTTGGCGGTCCGGAGCATCGCGCTCATGAGGTTCTGCTGGCGCGCGATCCGCTGGATGTCCGAGCCGTCCCCGACGCCGTGGCGCACGCGGGCGTACTTGAGGGCCGTGGCTCCGTCCATGGTGTAGCAGCCCTTCTTGAGCACGAGCCCGGTGTAGTCGGTGTCGTCGATGTCCTCGGACACGTAGACCTTGACGCCGCCGAGCGAGTCGATCATGTTGGAGAGCCCGTCGAAGTCGACGACCACGTACTCGTCGATGTAGACGCCGGTCAGCTTCTCGACGGTCTTGATCGTGCACGCCGCGCCGGATGCGATGGCGTTCTCGTCGTTGCCCGTCCCGGCGCCGTTCGCAAAGGCCTGGTTGAACATCTCCGAGTCCGAGCCGGAGACGGTCGAGCCGTCCGAGCTCTTGCAGTCCGGGACCTTGACGAGTGTGTCGCGCGGGATCGAGACGACGTCGATGCGCTTCCGGTCGGCGGAGACGTGCATGATCATGGCCGTGTCGGACCGGGCCACCGTCTCCGTCGCGGCGGAGCCGTCGACGTCGTTGTCGCCCTGCCTGGAGTCCGACCCGAGGACGAGGAGGTTGACGGCCTGTCCCTTGTAGGAATCGGTCGTGGACGCGTGCGTCGGTCGGTCGGTCCCGAGCATGCTCGAGACGTCGACGCGATTGACCTGGTGCTGGAGGTCCCAGAGGGCGAAGCACGCACCTGAGACGAGGAACAGAACGACGGCGAGGACCGTGATGCCTACGCGGCGCCCGAGGTGTCGACGTGAGTCTCGCGCTGAGTGCCGCGCGTGCGGCGTGACGGTGGAGTACACCCAGTGATAATAAGCAGGACCCCTGTGACTTGCCGGAAGGCGGGGTCCTCCTCAGGAAGGATCTTCGGGGCATCTCGCGTGGGGTTCGTCTCGATCGGCCGGTCAAGGCTCCGAGGGCGTCGCCTCGGAGGCCGGACGGCCTCGGCTAGTCTCGCCCCGTGAGTGCCACGAGGATGCCGGACCAGCCGCCCGCGCCGTTCGCCCAAACCGGTGCAGCGTCGGTTCGCGTGGTCACCGTGGCCTTCAACCCGGGCGAGGAGCTCGATCGTTTCCTCGACACGCTTCACGGGGCGTCGACGAGGCACGCCGTGAGCGCCGTCGTGGTCGACAACGGATCCGAGCACGACGTCGTCGGCGCCGCCGCGTCGCGTCACGGCGCCGTCGTCATGGGTGACGGTGCCAACCGCGGTTACGGTGCCGGCGCCAACCTGGGTGCGAAGGATCTGACCGAGGACTGGCTCGTCGTGGCGAACCCGGACATCGTCTGGCGCCCGGGGAGCCTTGACGCGCTCATCGCGGCCGCCGGCGCCCGTCCCGACGCCGGCTGCCTGGGTCCGCGGATCCTCAACCCTGACGGGACGGTCTACCCGTCGGGCCGCGCCCTGCCGTCGCTCGTCAACGGCACGGGGCACGCCCTCCTCGCGAGGGCGTGGCCCGGCAACCCGTTCACGGCTGCCTATCGTGGCCGCGCGATGGGCGGGCTCCGTGAGGTCGGCTGGCTCTCGGGCGCCTGCCTCCTCCTACCGTCCCGGGTGTGGACTGCCGTCGGCGGCTTCGACGAGGGGTACTTCATGTTCTTCGAGGACGTCGACCTCGGTGCCCGGGTGGGCGCGGCGGGCTGGACGAACCTCCAGGTTGCGGACGCTGTCGTCGTTCACGACCAGGGCGCAAGCTGGCGCGCCCGTCCAGAGGCGATGGTGCGAGCCCACCACGCGTCAGCACGTCGCTACCTCAGCCGTGCCTACTCAGCGCCGTGGCAGGCCCCGTTGCGGTGGGCGCTGTCCGCCGGGCTGCGTGCCCGCGAGGAGGTCGCGGTGAGGACGACGCCGCGCCGGTAGGCGTCTCAGCGCGTCTCGCGCTGGGGCGGCTCCTGCGCCGGTCCGGCGCCCGCAGCCCCGCCGGTGCCCACGGGTTCGCTCCCGTCCGGGCTGGGTGCGTCGTCGAGCGCGACGCGTCGCGCGAGGCGGGTCAGGCGTCGCTCCATCGCCGCGTTCCTGCGGAACGATGAGAGCAACGAGGCGAGGAAGGCGATGACGAGGGCATAGAGGAGCAGGTCCGCCCCGCGCCCGACGCCCATGAGGTGCGCCAGCCCGGTCACGAGCGACGGCGTGATGATCGCGACAATGGCGAAGAGCACGAAGGCCAGGGTCACCAGCCGCCGTGCGGCGAGGTGGCGCGCGCCGCCGGGGGAGCGGAGCATCATCCACCCCATCGCCGCGACGGCGACGATGAGGACGACCTGGATGACGAGCTGGGTCCTCATGCGTGTCCTCCCTGGACGGTCCGGTGGTGGGCGACGACGGCGGTCATGAGAAGAGCAGGTCGACGAGGATGTTCACGGAGTTCCACAGGGACTGCCCCTTCGACCTCGAGTAGTCCGTGTAGGCGATGTGGACCGGGTGCTCGGCCCACGGCAGACCGGTCCCGCCGAGCTGCCGAACGATCTCGCTGGCGTGCGCCATGCGGTTCTGGTGGAGGTCGAGCTGCTCGAGCGCGTCCCGGCGGATGAGCCTTAGCCCGTTGTGGGCGTCCGTGAGGTGCATGCCCGAGGAGCGCGAGCTCACCACGGCGGCGGTGCGCAGGATGAGGCGCTTGAGCCAGCCGACCTGTGTCGATCCGTCGAGGAAGCGCGAGCCGAGGACGACGGCGAGGTCCTCCTCGCGGGCACGGGCCACCATGGCGGCGGCGTCGGCGACGGAGTGCTGGCCGTCCGCGTCGAAGGTGATGGCGTACCGGGCGCTCGTCCGCTCGACGAGGTAGCTGAAGCCGGTCTGGAGGGCGGCGCCCTGGCCGAGGTTGATGGGGTGGCGCACCACGACGGCGCCCGCGGCTCGGGCCTCGCGCGCCGAGGCGTCACTGGACCCGTCGTCGACGGCGACGACGTGGGGGAAGACCTCGCGCGCCCGCTCGATGACACCGCGGACGACCGTGGCCTCGTTGTACAGCGGGACGACGAGCCAGGCGTCCTCGATCGGCGCGCCCAGCGCGCCGGCCTCCGCCGCGTCTCTCACCGTCATCCGTCCTGCCGTTCCCTCGGGTGGACGGCATTCTCGCACGGCCGCGGCTTAGACTGTGGGCGCCCGTCCGTGCCGGAGCGCACGTTCCTTCCGCGCCGGCGCGGGTGAGCCGACGCCGTCAGCACACCAGGAGTCCCATGTCCACGCGCATCGCACCGTCCGCCGACGTCTCCGAGGAGGCCGTCATCGGCGACGGCTCGAGCGTCTGGCACCTCGCGCAGGTCCGCGAGCACGCCGAGCTCGGGGAGGGCTGCATCGTCGGGCGCGGCGCCTACATCGGCGAGGGCGTCGTCATGGGACGCAGCTGCAAGGTGCAGAACTACGCGCTCGTCTACGAGCCAGCCCGCCTCGCCGACGGCGTCTTCATCGGCCCCGCCGTCACCCTCACCAACGACCACTTCCCCCGCGCCGTCAACCCGGACGGCTCCCTCAAGTCCGCCTCGGACTGGGAGCCCGTCGGGGTCACCATCGAGGAGGGGGCCGCGATCGGCGCCCGCTCGGTCTGCGTCGCGCCCGTCACCGTCGGCGCCTGGGCGACGGTCGCCGCCGGCGCCGTCGTCACCAAGGACGTCCCCGCCTTCGCCCTCGTCGCCGGCGTCCCGGCGCGCCGCATCGGCTGGGTCGGCCGGGCGGGCGAGCCGCTCGTCGCGGTCCCCGCCGGGGACCCCGACCACTCCGACGCGGCGCCGCGCTGGCGCTGCCCCGTCACCGGGGACCTCTTCGAGGAGGTCGCCCCCACCGCAACAGAATCCGACACCACCATCCGAGAGGTCACCCACTGATGTCACGCGAGTTCATCCCCGCAGCCAAGCCGATCATCGGCGACGAGGAGCGTGCCGCCGTCGACGCCGTCCTCGCCTCCGGCATGGTCGTCCAGGGGCCCCAGGTCAAGGCCTTCGAGGAGGAGTTCGGCGCCCAGGTCGCCGCCGGGGCCCACGCCGTCGCCGTCAACTCCGGCACCTCGGCCCAGCACCTCGCGTCGCTGGCCTCCTTCAACGAGACCGACCCCGCCGCCCTGCGCGACCGCGAGGTCATCGTCCCGTCCTTCACCTTCGCCGCCACCGGCAACTCCGTCGCCGCCACCGGCGCGCGCCCTGTCTTCGCCGACATCGACCCGGTCACCTTCACCCTCGACCCAGCGAGCGTCGAGGCCTCCATCACGGAGCGGACCGTGGCCATCGAGGTCGTCCACCTCTACGGCCTGCCGGCCAACATGCCGGAGATCCTCGCCATCGCCGAGAAGCACGGCCTCAAGGTCTGGGAGGACTGCGCCCAGGCCCACGCCGCCGCCATCGACGGCAAGCCCGTCGGCACCTTCGGCGAGTGGGGCTCCTTCTCCTTCTACCCGACGAAGAACATGACGGCCCTCGAGGGCGGCATGGTCACCACCGGTGACGCCGAGCTCGCCCGCCGCGTCCGTCTCCTGCGCAACCAGGGCATGGAGAAGCAGTACGCCAACGAGCTCGTCGGCTTCAACAACCGCATGACCGACGTCAACGCCTCGGTCGGCCGCGTCCAGCTCACCAAGCTCCAGGGATGGACCGAGAAGCGCCAGGCCAACGCCGCCGCCCTCGACGAGGGCCTCGCCGGTGTCGCCGGCGTCGTCACCCCCACCGTCCCCGAGGGCTACCGGCACGTCTACCACCAGTACACGATCCGCCTCGAGGGGGCCACGGGCGAGGAGCGGACCGCCGCCCAGGCCGCCCTCAAGGACGAGTGGCAGGTCGGCTCGGGCGTCTACTACCCGATCCCGAACCACCGGCTCGACTCCCTCGCTCCCTTCGCCGAGGGCCTCGAGCTGCCCGGCACGGAGAAGGCCGCTCGCGAGTGCCTCTCCCTCCCGGTCCACCCCTCCCTGTCCGCCGAGGACCTCGACCGGATCGTCGAGGCCGTCACCGCCGTCGCGAAGGCGGGTGCCTGAGCATGAGCGAGAGCGGCAAGAACCTGCGCGTCGGCCTCATCGGCCTCGGCTCCATGGGGCGCCACCACGCCCGCGTCATCCGCGCCACCGAGGGCATGGACCTCGTCGCCGTCGCGGACCCGGCGGGCGACAAGTTCGGCGTCGCCGGGGACCTCGAGCTCCTGCCCGACGTGCACGCCCTCATCGACGCCGGCCTGGACGCCGCCATGGTCGCCGTCCCGACCGTCTACCACGAGGAGGTCGCCCTCGCCCTGGCCGAGGCCGGCGTCCACACGATGGTCGAGAAGCCCATCGCCCACACCACCGAGGCCGGGCGCCGCGTCGCCGAGGCCTTCGCGGACAAGGGCCTCGTCGGCGCCGTCGGCTACGTCGAGCGCTGCAACCCGGCCCTGCGCGCCCTGCGCGAGCGCCTCGACGCCGGCGAGCTCGGGCAGGTCTACCAGGTCCTCACCCGCCGGCAGGGCCCCTTCCCGGCCCGCATCAGCGACGTCGGCGTCGTCAAGGACCTCGCCACGCACGACATCGACCTCACCGCCTGGGTCGCCGACGCCCCCTACGCCAACGTCAGCGCGCAGGTCGCCCACCGGTCCGGCCGCGAGAACGAGGACATGGTGGTCGCCTCCGGGCGCCTCACCAACGGCGTCATCGTCTCCCACGTCATCAACTGGCTCACCCCCTTCAAGGAGAGGGTCACGATCGTCACGGGCGAGAAGGGCTCCTTCGTCGCTGACACGCTGACCGGGGACCTGACCTTCTACGCCAACGGCACCATCGAGAACACCTGGGACCAGGTCGCCAACTTCCGCGGCGTCACGGAGGGCGACGTCACCCGCCTCGCGATCGAGAAGCGCGAGCCCCTCGCCCTCGAGCAGGAGCACTTCCGCGACGCCGTGGGCGGCGACGCCTCCGGGATCGTCACCATGGCCGAGGGCGTGGGCACCCTCGAGGTCATCGACGCCGTCCTCACCTCCGCCGCGGAGAACAGGACCGTCGAGCTGTGAGGACCCGCTCCGCACTGGCCCTCGCCGCCGCCGCGGCGGGGGCCGGCGTCGTCCTGGCCGGGCTCCGGCGCCCCACCGCCGCACCTGAGGACCGGGCCCCGCGGGTCACGATCGCGACGCGCCTCTACGCCCCGGAGGCGGCCGCGGCCGCCCTGCGCCTGCGCGGCCTCGCCCGGGCGCTCGCGGACCGCGACGCCCGCGTCACCGTCCTCACCTCGACCCCGCCCGGTGCCCTCGCGCCCGAGGACCCGGGCGTCGAGGTCCGCTCGGCACGGACCCTGCGCGACGAGTCCGGCTACATCCGCGGCTACGCCCAGTACATGAGCTTCGACGTGCCGCTCGCAGCGCGCCTGCTCGCCGGGCCGCGCCCCAACCTCCTCGTCGCCGAGCCGCCGCCCACCACGGGCGCCGTCGTCCGCCTCGCCGCGGCCCTGCGCGGCGTCCCCTACGTCTACTACGCCGCCGACGTCTGGTCCGACGCCTCCGAGTCGACAGGCGCCCCGGACTGGGTCGTCGCCGCGCTCCGCCTCGTCGAGCGCTTCGCGCTGTCGGGCGCGAGCCGTGTCCTCGCCGTCAACCACGGCGTCGCCGACCGGGTGCGCGAGCTCGGGGGCCGCGCGGTCACGGTCGTCCCCAACGGCATCGACACCGAGGTCTTCACGACGGACGGGGCGACGGCGCCGCGCGCGCCCGAGGCGCCGTACCTCCTCTACGCGGGCACCGCCTCGGAGTGGCAGGGCGCTCGCGTCTTCGTCGAGGCGCTCCGGATCGTCCACGAGACCCGCCCCGAGGTCGAGCTCGTCTTCCTCGGCCAGGGCAGCGACTGGGAGGCGCTCCAGGCCGCGGCCGACGGCGACGCCCGCGTCCGCTTCGAGCCCCTCGCCCCGCCCGAGGAGGCCGCCGCCTGGCAGCGCGGGGCCCTCGCCTCCGTCGTCTCCATCAAGCCGGGCCTCGGCTACGACTTCGCCTACCCGACCAAGATCTTCGCGGCCCTCGCCTGCGGCACGCCCGTCGTCTACGCCGGCCCCGGGCCCGCGCGCACCGACGTCCCCGCGGCCGGGCTCGGCTGGGCCGTCGACTACGACCCGGCGCTCGTCGCCGACGCGGTGCTCGCCGCCCTCGCCGAGCGGGAGGCCGACGACGCCGACGCGACGGCCGGCGGCACGGCCCGGCGCGACCGCGCCAGCCTGCGACGCCAGTGGGTCCTCGAGAACCGCTCGATGCAGACGGCCCTCGGCCGCGCCGCCGAGCTCCTCCTGACCAGGACGGCCCGCTGATGACGGCACCCGCGGGCGGGGTCGAGACGCCCCGCCGCGGGCCCCTCGGCTGGGCGCGCGCCAGGCTGGCGTCCTCGCCGGTGCTGCGCCACTCCCTCACCCTCATGTCCGGGACGGTCATCGCCCAGGCCGGCTCGATGCTCCTGTCGATCCCGCTGCGCCGGATCTTCACCGACACCGACTACGGCCGCATCGGCGTCTTCGCCTCGATCGCCTCCCTCGTCGTCGCCATCGCCTCGCTGCGCTTCGACATGACGATGATGCTGCCCGAGTCCGACACCGACGCCCGGGTCCTCAAGCGCCTCGCGACCCGGTCCATCATCGTCGTCTCCGCCCTGGCGAGCCTCGTCGCCGTGCTCGCCCGCCCGTGGGTCGCCGCCCACTACGGAGACGACTGGGTCCTCGCGGACCTCCTCTGCCTCGTCGGCCTGTCCGTGTTCCTCCTGGCCGAGGTCAACGTCCTCCAGTACTGGTACAACCGGAAGTCCGACTACAAGCGCATCGCCGTCAATCGCGCCCAGCAGTCCGTCGGCTCCTCCGCCGGCCAGCTCGCCGTCGGCGTCGTCGGGCTCACCAACGTCGTCGGCCTCTTCCTCGGGATGATCGCTGGTCAGCTCTACGCCTGGGCGAACCTGGGGCTGCGGGCCAAGGAGCTGCGCGAGCCCCTGCCCGACGACGCCCCCTCGATCCGCTCCATGGCCTACCGCTACCGCAAGATGCCGCTGCTCAACGGCCCCAACGCGCTCGTCGACGCCATCCGCACCAACGGCATCACGCTGCTCGTCGGCGAGGCCTCGCTGCGGTCCCTCGGCCAGTTCAACCTCGCCTGGACGATGCTCCAGGTGCCCATGTCGCTCATCCAGAGCGCGATCAGCCAGGTCTTCTTCCAGAAGCTCACGACGCTCAAGCCCGGTGAGATGGAGCCGCTCGTGAGGTGGGTCGCCAAGCGGGCCTTCCTCGCCGGGATCATCCCCTTCGCGCTCATCTACCTGGTGAGCCCGTGGGTCTTCCCCTTCGTGTTCGGGGACCAGTACGTCGCCTCCGGGGACTTCGCCCGGGCCCTCACCCCGTGGCTGTTCATGACGATCGTGACCTCGCCGATCTCGACGACCTTCATCGTCGCCGAGCGCCAGCAGGTCATGCTCGCCTTCGCCTGCGTCTACTGCGCCGTGCCGCTGTCCATCCTGGCGCTGAGCCCCTGGCCGCTTCTCACGACCATCTACGCCCTGGGCGGCGCCATGACCGTGCTGCTGCTCATCAACACCGGCCTGGCGATCCGGGCGGCCCGCTACTTCGACCGTCACCCGCCGGCGGACAAGGCAGAGGCCCTCGCGGCCGAGGCCGTCGAGGCCGAGGTCGAGCGCGAGATCGACGAGCCGGACGAGTAAGGCAACTCGCCCGCGGGCTCCCCGTCTGCGACGCCGATGACTGACAATGGGGGAGCGCGACGACGACGTCGTGCCCCTCTCGAGACAGGAGCTGCCGTGCACGTCCTCCTCCTCGCCCCCGCGTGGGACGAGAGCCCGACCGACGGATCACGTCCCGTCCCTGAGCTCGCGGCCGCCCTGCGACGCGCAGGGCACACCGTGGGCGCGATCGCCCTCGCCCCGGGCGGTCTGCTCGAGCGCCGGGCTCCGTTGGAGATGCGTGTCGTCGACGGCATCACGCTCGTCGAGGAGGGAGGAGCCGGCTCGGCGAGCCCCAGAGGCGGTCGAGGCAGCGGACTTCTCCTGCGCCGTCGCACACGGCAGGCCCTGGAGGCCTACGTGGCCCAGGCGGGCAGCCCCGACGTCGTCCACGGTCTCGGCGTCGTCCCCGCCGTCCACATGACCGCGCTCGCGGGAGCGGTCCTCGGCTGCGGCGTCGTCCTGTCCACCCACGGCGGGAGCAGCGCCGACGAGCCCGGCCCCGGCGCCGGCCGGGTGCGCGCGGACCTGCAGCGGGTGGCCATCAGGGCTGCCGACACCGAGGAGCTGCGCGAGCGGCTCACCCGCGCCTGGCACGTGGGCGCGTGGCGGGTCCTTCCGACGGTCGAGGACGCGGCCTTCGCCCAGGGCACGAGCAGCCTGTACGCGCAGGCCGTGGGAGCCGTCGAGCTCGAGCGGGTCCGGACCGACAACGTCGACTGCTGAGCCGGTGGTCCCGTTGACGAGAGCCGGCCACGACGGCGCACGGCGGGTCCTCGGGGCCCGCCGCCGCGCGGGTCAGCGCTCTGAGACGCCTGTGCCCGCCAGCACCTCGGCGACGCGCTCCGCGGCGTGCCCGTCCCCGTAGGGATGGGCCACCTCGGCGTCCGGCTCGGCCGGGCGCGGTCGGGACGCCGCGGCGACGAGCCCCGGGCCGGGCTCGACGAGCACGTTCCACCCGAGGTCCACCGTCTCCACCCACTCCGTCTGCGGGCGGACCGTCGTGCACGGCACGCGGAGCAGGAAGGCCTCCTTCTGCAGGCCGCCCGAGTCCGTGACGACGCCGCGGGCGTGCAGGGCCGAGGCGATGAGCTCGGGGTAGGCGAGCGGCGGGTGGATCCGCAGGCTGCCCGCGTCCACGAGCGGGATCCCGCGCTCGGCGCACTTCGCGACGAGCCGGGGGTGCGCGAGCAGGACGACCGGGTGGTCGACGCCGGCCAGGGACTCCAGGACGGTGCGCAGGCGCTCGGGGTCGTCCGTGTTCTCCGCGCGGTGGATCGTCGCGAGCGAGTAGCCGCCGTCGGGGAGACCGAGCTCGGTCATGACGGGAGAGGGGGAGCTGGCGACCTCGTCGCGCACCTGGAGCAGGACGTCCGTCATGACGTCGCCGACGACGACGGTGCGCTCGGCCAGGCCCTCGTCCGCCAGGTGCGCGGCTCCGACCTCCGTCGGGGTGAGGAGGAGGTCCGACGCGTGGTCGGTGAGGACCCTGTTGACCTCCTCGGGCATCGCCCGGTTGAAGGAGCGCAGGCCCGCCTCCAGGTGGGCGACCGGGACGTGCAGCTTGACGGCCGCGAGGGCCCCGGCGAGGGTCGAGTTGGTGTCCCCGTACACGAGCACCCAGTCGGGGCGGTGGGTCTCGAGGACCTCGTCCATGGCGGCGAGCATCGCACCCGTCTGTCGGCCGTGGCTGCCGGAGCCGACGCCGAGGTGGACGTCCGGCTCCGAGATCCCCAGGTCCCGGAAGAAGACGTCGGAGAGCATCGGGTCGTAGTGCTGCCCCGTGTGGACGATGACGTGCTCGATCCCGGCCGCGCGGAAGGCGTGGTCGATGGGGGCGAGCTTGACGAACTGCGGGCGTGCGCCGACGACGGAGAGGACCTTCACGGGCAGGACTCTAGGCGACCGGTGGCTTCGCGCGGGTGCGACGAGACGGAGACCGCGCCTCGGGGGCGACCGTCGCGTTCCTCGACGCCGCCAGCCCACGCCGGGCGCCGACGCCGCCCCGGCTCGGGCGATACCGTGACCGCGTGAGCCCCTCAGCACGTCCCCTCCGACGCCGCGCCGTCGAGACCGTCTCGCCGCTCCTCCAGCGGCTGCCCTCGCGTGGCTGGGCAGCGCCGACGGCTGACCGGCCCGGGGCGGCCGGGGCCCTCGCCGCCTTCGTCACGGCGCGCGACGAGCTCACCGCGGGACGCCGCCCCGACGACCTCGCTGCCACCCTCACCCGGATCCTCGAGCGCGCCGACGCGGCGCTCGCGCGCGGCGACCTCGACTGGACCACAGAGTGGTTCGACGAGGCCCTCCAGCTCGCCTTCCACCCGACCGTCCACCACTCCTACGCCAGCTCACCCGTCCTGGCCGCCCCCGAGGACTTCCTCGCACCCTTCCGCGAGTCCGAGACCGGCCGTCGCCTCCTCCTCGCCCCGGACCCCGTCCGCGCCGAGCACGCCGGAGGCCCGAGGGCCCTCGCCGCCTGCCACTCCTCGTGGACCTTCCTCGACCGCCTCGTCGAGGCCACCGGCGCCCCCACGGGCCCCCTGAGCTGGAGCCGCCTCGACCTCGCGGCCCTCCCGCCCGACCAGCGCCCCGCCCACCGGCGCGCCGTCCGCGCCCGCGCCCGCTTCGCCCTCACCGGCGAGCGCCCCGCCGTCCCCGACCACCTCGCCCGGCACCTCGAGAGCACCGACACGCTCTTCGTCGAGTGGGGGGCCTACCCCTTCGCCTGGCTCAGCCTCATGGACCTCGGGAGCACCCGTCTCGTGTGTCGCCTCCACCGCTACGAGGGCATGACCCCCTACCCGCTCCTCGCGGACTTCGCCAACGTCGACGAGATGCTCCTCATCTCCCCGTCCGTGCGCGACGCGCTCGCGGCCGCGACACCCCGCCTCGCCCAGGCCCACCGCGTCAGCACCGTCCGCAACCCCCACGACTACACGCGCTTCACCACCACCAAGGAGCCCGGCGCTGAGCGCACCCTCATCCAGGTCGGCTGGGCCACCCCCGTCAAGGACGTCCTCTTCACCCTCGACGTCCTCGAGAGCCTGCGGCAGGAGGATCCCGGGTGGCGACTCATCCTCGTGGGACCCCGTCCCGCGCACAGCGTCGCCCGCGACGAGGCCTACGCCTGCGAGGCCGAGGCGCGGATCGCCGACCTCGGCGACGCAGTCGAGGTCCTCGGCCGCCGCGACGACGTCCCCGACCTCCTGCGCCGCGCCGGCTTCATCCTCTCCTCCTCACGGCACGAGGGCACCCACGAGTCCGTCGCCGAGGGCGCCGCAGCGGCCTGCGTGCCCGTCGTGCGCGCCTGGCCTGACGCCGAGCGATGGGCCGGCGGCGCCCGCTCCATCTACCCCGAGACGTGGATCGTCGCCGACCGCGAGGCCGCCGCGCGCCGGATCCTCGACCACGCCGAGCCGACCGCGCGCGAGCGCGCCGGGCTCGAGGCCTCCGCGTGGGTGGCCGAGCACCTGCGCCCCGAGGACGTCCCCGCGCCGTACGTCGACGCCGTCCTGGGCCGTCACCAGCGGTGACGTGACCGGAGGGCGCTCCGGGCCCACTACGATGGGTGGACGCGGCTCGGGGACCGCCGGAGACGGTCCTGCGCACGCCGCGAGCGGGACGAGCACAGGGAGGCAGCACGCGATGACGAGCCACGAGGTCAGCCACTCGGTCGGTCGCGAGGTCCTCGCCGGACGCGGCAGCCGCACGCCCGAGGCGCGCCGACGCCCGCGCCTCCTCATCCTGTCCTTCTCCCCGATCGTCTCCGACGCGCGAGTCCTCAAGCAGGTGAGGCTCTTCTCCACCGACTACGAGCTGACCACCTGCGGCTACGGCGAGGCCCCCGCCGGCGTCGCCCACCACGTCCGGATCCCCGACGAGCTCGTCTCCTGGCGCCTCGACCGCGCCCTCGTCATGGCCCGCCGCTTCGAGCGCGCCCAGGCCGCCCAGGAGGTCGTCGCCTGGGCCCGCGAGCACCTCGCTCCGGGTGACTACGACGTCGTCCTCGCCGACGACGCCGAGACCGTGCCCCTCGCCCTCTGGCTCCAGCCGCTCGGCGGTGTGCACTCCGACCTCCACGAGTACGCGCCCCGTCAGAAGGAGGGCGTGCGCCGCTGGCGGCTCTTCGTCGCTCCCTACGTCCGCTGGCTCTGCCGCACCTACGTCACCCGCGCCGACTCCGTCACCACGGTCGCCCAGGGACTCGCCGACGCGTACCGCGAGGAGTACGGGATCGACGCCGGCGTCGTCACCAACGCCACCCCCTACCGGGAGGCAGAGCCCGCCCCCGTCGCCACCGGTCCGGGGCGCCCCCTGCGGCTCGTCCACTCCGGCGCCGCCCTGCCCGACCGCCACCTCGAGATCATGATCGAGGCCATGGGGCTCACCACACGCGACGCCGCCCTCGACCTCTACCTCACCCGCAACGACCCCTCCGTCATCGCGTCGCTCCGCGAGCAGGCCGCCGCCCTGCCCGCCGGTCGCGTGCGCGTCATGGACCCCGTGCCCTACGCCGAGCTCATCGACACCCTCGCCGGATACGACGTCGGCGTCTTCTCCATCCCACCGGTCTCCTTCAACTACAAGCACACCCTGCCGAACAAGCTGTTCGACTTCGTGCAGGCCCGCCTCGCCACGGTCGTCTCGCCGAGCCCGGAGATGGAGCGCCTCGTGCGCGAGCACGAGCTCGGCCTCGTCACCGACGACTTCACCGCCGCGTCCCTCGCGCGCTCCATCGACGCCCTCACCGACGACGTCGTCACCGCCGGGAAGGCGGCCGCCCACCGCGCCGCCCACGAGCTCTCCGCCCAGGAGCAGGTCGGCGGCTGGCGCCGCGCCGTCGCCGCCCTCGCTCGCCGGGCGGCCGCCGTCGACCCGTCCATCGAGCTCGCCGAGGAGGACCGCGCATGAGGATCACCGCCGTCACCACCTGGTTCCCCACGCAGCAGGCTCCCAGCCGCGGCAGCTTCGTGCTGCGCGACGTCCACGCGCTCCAGGCCCTGCACGACGTCCGCCTCGTGCACCTCGTGCCGCCGGCGGACGACGACGGCACGCGCCGCCTCACCCACGAGGGCGTCGAGGTCCTCCGGATCCCCATGAACCCGGCCGACCCGGCCTCCGTCGCCCTCGCTTCCGCGAGGCTCCGGCCCGCGCTCGCGGGCGCGCAGCTCGTGCACTCCATGGCCTTCTCCAGCCTCGAGCCGCTCTCCCTCGCCCGTCCGCAGGCGCCGTGGGTCCACACCGAGCACTGGTCGGCCCTCACGAACCCCGAGACCCTCGGCCGCGCGGGCCGCGCCGCTCTACCGGCGCTGTCGAGGCTCCTCGCCCTGCCCGACGTCGTCACGACGGTGTGCGACTACCTCGCCCGGCCCGTGCGCGCCGTCCGTGGCGAGCGCCCCACGCGGGTCGTGCCCTGCATCGTCGAGCCCTACGAGCCTGCACCGCGCCGCCCCCGCCATGACGGGCGCCTCCAGCTCGTGAGCGTCGGCGGTCTCATCGACCGCAAGGACCCGCTGCTCGCCGTCCGCACCGTCGCCGAGCTCGCCGGCCGTGACGTCGACGCGCACCTCGCCTGGGCGGGGGAGGGCCCCCTGCACGACGAGGTCCTCGCCCTCGCCGCCGAGCTCGGCGTCACCGAGAGGATCCGGCTCCTCGGGACCCTCGACCGCGAGGGCGTCCGCGCCGCCCTCGCCGAGGCTGACCTCTTCCTCGGCCCCACCAAGGGCGACAACTTCTTCGTCTCCGCGGCCGAGGCCGTCATCGCCGGACGACCCGTCGTCGTCGGCACGGCCGGAGGCCAGGACGAGTACCTCACGCACGCCACCGCCCGCCTCGTCGCGTCCAGGGAGCCGGCCGTCTGGGCCGACGCGGTCATCGACCTCGACGCCGCCACCCTCAGCACCGGCGCCGAGGAGATCAGCGCGACCATCGGCGACGCCTTCTCGTCACCGGTCGTCGCCGCCGGCTACCACCGCGTCTATCGCGAGGCCCTCGCCCCGCGCACGGAGGGATGGTCATGAGCCCCGCCGGCCGCCACGCCGCCGACGTCCCCACCGGGCCCGGCCCGAGCACCGTCGCCGAGCCGGGCCCCGGGCGCCGCGCGCTCGGCCCCTCCACGGTCGAGCGCACCGACCTCGGCACGACCGCGCTCGGCCCGGCGCCGGCCGTCGACGTCGTCATCGCCTGCCACAACCCGGCCCGCCCCGTCGCCCGCGCCGTCGCCTCCGTCCTCGACGGCAACCCCGAGGCCGCCGTCACCGTCGCCTGCCACAACCGGCCCGCGGAGGAGATCGCCGCGGCCATCGCGCCCGAGCACCGGGACCGCGTCCGCTACCTCGAGCACGCCGACCCGCGCCCCTCCGCCTCCGGCCCCTTCAACGCCGGTATGCGCGCGGCCCGCACCCCCTGGGTCTCGATCGTGGGCTCCGACGACTCCCTTCTGCCCGGCGCCGTCGCCTCCTGGCTCCGGCTCGCCCGCGCCGCCGGCGCCGAGTTCGTCGTCCCTCGCCTCGCCCTCGGAACGCCGAGCAACCACGTCCCCACTCCCGCGCCGCGCCCGAGCCGACTCGCGGCTCCCGCCCTCACGGCCCTCGGCGACCCCGGGCGGCTCGGCCGGAGCCTGTCGCGGGACCTCCGTGTGCGTCTTGCGCACCTCGCGCGCGGCGCCGCGCGCGCTGACCTCGTGGCGGACCGGCTCGCCTACCGCAGCGCACCGCTCGGACTCATGAGCGTCGCCGCCCTGCGGCGCGAGGGCCTGGCGCTCGTCGAGGGCGCCGGCGTCGGCGGCGACGTCGCCATGGTCACCCGCTTCATGGCCACGGTGCCGACCGCCTACGACGCCACCGGCCCCGCCTACCTCATCGGGGAGGACGCCGGTGACCGGGTCACCTACGTCGTGCGCCCCATGGCTGAGCAGCTCGGCTTCCTCGACCGCATGCTGGACGAGAGCTGGTGGGCGGAGCTGCCGCTGCCCACCCGGCGCGCCCTCGCCACCAAGATGACCCGCATCCACGTCTTCGGAGCCGTCCACTACCGCTCCCACGAGGAGATCTGGACGGCCGACGAGCGCGCCGACCTCGCCGCCACCGCGCGGCACCTCGCTGCGGTCGCCCCCGGCTACGAGCGCGTCCTGTCGAGAGCCGACCGCGACCTCCTCGACGCCTGCCTCGACGTCTCTGTCCCCGCCGCCGAGCTCATCGCCCGGGGTGAGGCCCGCCGCCACCACGGTCGCCCCGGGACGGTCCTCACCCGCGAGCCGGGAGCGCTCCTCGCCCGCGAGGCGCCGCTGCGCTTCATGGCCGCCTCCCTCCTGGCCCGCCACGTCCCGGACGCACCGGGACGCCCCGGTGGGGTGAGCGGGCGCCGTGGCTGAGACCCTGCTCGCCGGGGCCCTGCTCCTCGTCCTGCTGCTTGTTCCGGGCTACCTCGTCCTGCGCTCGCTCCTCGTCCTGCGTCTCCAGGCGCTCGGCGGGGCGCCCGCCGTCCTCGCCTTCCTCCTCGGCGGGCTCGCCGTCGTCATGCACGAGGCCCACGTCGCCTGGACCCTGAGGAACGTCGCCATCGGGCTCGTCGTGGCGACGGCGGTCGGCGTCCTCGTCGGTCGGCTCATCACGCACGGGGCGCGCGCCCGGCTCGCCGCCGCGGGTGCTGCCCGCGCTCCACGGCCGTGGTGGCCGCTCCTCGCTGCCCTGGCGGCGGCCGCCGCCACCGCAGGCTGGGCCGTGTTCCGGGGCATGAAGGGGATCGCCACCCCGCTCCAGGCCTCCGACGGCGTCTTCCACCTCAACGCCGTCGCCTACCTGCGCCGCGGTCAGGACGCCTTCCCCGTGGGCGCCTTCCCCGAGATGTACTGGGGCTCCGTCCACTTCTACCCCGCGGGCTGGCACTCCCTCGTCGCCATCCTGCCGACCTCGGTCTCCGCGGCCGCCAACCTCACCGTCATCGCCGGGCTCGCCGTCGTCTGGCCGCTCGGCATGGCCTCCGTCCTGGGGGCCTCCTTCGCGCCGACCTCACGTCGCGTGCGCGACGGCCTCCCGCTTCTCGTCGGCGCCTTCGCCTCCATCTTCGCCACCGCACCCGTCGTCATGATGACGACCCTGTGGCCCTACGGCTGGTCCGTGTGCCTCCTCCCGGGGGTACTCGGCCTCGTCATGGTGATGCGCCCGAGCTCCGTCGAGGTCCGGCGGCGCGCCTCGGTCTCGCGAGCGGGCGGACTCGTGGCTGCTCTGCTCGCCGTGCTGGGCGTCATCTACGTCCACGGCACCGCCGCCTTCAACCTCGCCCTCATCGCCGTGCCGACCCTCCTCATCGTCGGCTGGCGGTGGCTCCGCCACCGCTGGGCCGCCGGGGGCCGGTCCCGGAGCACGGTCGTCCTTCTCGTGGGCCTCGTCGTGCTCGTCGTGCTCGTCGGGCTGCTCGGGTTCCGGGACCAGCTCCACATGCTCGCCGGCTACTGGCGGAAGACCGGGGGCGTCAAGAGCCTCGTCCTCGGCATGCTGCGCGACGACGACATGATCAACCTCATCCCCTACGGGGGCGACGGCGCGCTGTGGCTCACCGTCCTCGCCCTCCTCGGGATCGTCCCGGCCGTGCGCAGGCACCGCAACCGGTGGGCGGTCCTCGCCGTCGTTCTCGTCGTCATCGTCTTCCTCGGGACGATCTGGACCTCGACACCCATCGGCCTGCTCGCCTCGCCCTGGTACAAGCAACGGGCCCGGATCCTCCCCGTCCTCGAGATTCCCGTCCTCGTGCTCGCCATGACCGGGCTCGAGGCCGCGCGCCTGCGGCTCGCGACGGCGGGCTCCCTCACGGGCCTGCGGCGCCCGGTGATCGCCGTCCTCGCCGCCCTGCTCGCAGTCGCCTACACGGTCGTGCCCGTCATCATCGCCGTGCAGCGGACCGTCGAGCACTGGCGCGTCACGGCCTACGCCTACCAGAGCGACAAGCTCGTCTGGCCCGTCATGCTCTCCACCGGCGAGGCCCAGTTCCTCGAGTCCTCGGCCAAGAAGCTGCCCGCCGGCGCCGTCGTGCTGGGGGAGCCGACCAACGGCTCCGCCTACTACTGGTCGCTCACCGGCACCGACGTCGTCTACCCCTCGCTGCGCCCCAACTCCGAGGAGCTGCGAAGCTACGTTGCCGCGAACACCGCCTGGCTCGGCACCGACCCCCAGGTCTGCCGCGACCTCGACAGCCTCGGGGCCCACTACTACTACACGGACACCGACCGCACCGGCGGCGGCGCCCCCGGCGGAGGCGCTCTGCCCAAGTGGCAGAACGAGCTGAGCCAGGTCCCGCGCAGCGAGCTCACCCTCGTGGCCTCCGACGGCACTCGCAGCCTCTGGCTCATCTCCGGGTGCGGATGGGTACGATGACGGCCGTGGACGCCCTGGCTCCCGCGCACCGACACGGCGCGGCGACGGCGCCCTGACCACACGGATCACCACTCGGAAGGCCGCTGAATGCGCATCGCCGTCGTCGCCCTGGGAAAGATCGGACTGCCGCTGGCCGTCCAGTACGCCGAGAAGGGCCACGAGGTCATCGGCGTCGACGTCAACCCGAAGACCGTCGAGGCCGTCAACGCCGGGCGCGAGCCCTTCCCCGGTGAGGCCCACCTGGCGGAGAAGCTCGAGCGCCTCGTCCCCGCCGGCGCCCTGCGCGCCACCACCGACTACTCCGAGGCGATCCCCGGCGCCGACGCCGTCGTCCTCGTCGTCCCGCTCTTCGTCAACGACGAGACCTGGGAGCCCGACTTCGACTGGATGGACGCCGCCACGCGGTCGCTCGCCGAGCACCTCACGGCGGGCACCCTCGTCTCCTACGAGACCACGCTGCCCGTGGGCACCACCCGCAACCGCTGGAAGCCCCTCATCGAGGAGATCAGCGGCCTCACCGAGGGCGCCGACGAGAACGGCTTCTACCTCGTCTTCAGCCCCGAGCGCGTCCTCACCGGCCGCGTCTTCGCGGACCTGCGCCGCTACCCCAAGCTCGTCGGCGGCCTCAACGACGCCGGCACCAAGGCGGGCATCGAGTTCTACGAGCAGGTCCTCGACTTCGACGAGCGCCCCGACCTCCCGCGTCCGAACGGCGTCTGGGACATGGGGACGGCCGAGGCCGCCGAGATGGCCAAGCTCGCCGAGACCACCTACCGCGACGTCAACATCGGGCTCGCCAACCAGTTCGCCGTCTACGCGGACAAGGCCGGCTTCGACATCGAGAAGGTCATCGACGCCTGCAACTCGCAGCCGTACTCGCACATCCACCGCCCCGGCATCGCCGTCGGCGGCCACTGCATCCCCGTCTACCCGCGCCTCTACCTGTCCACGGACCCCGACGCCTCCGTCGTGCGCACCGCTCGCACCTTCAACGCGACGATGCCCGACTACGTCGTCGGCCGCGCCGAGGAGGTCCTCGGCGACCTCAGTGGGCTGCGCGTCGTCGTCCTTGGCGCCTCGTACCGCGGCAAGGTCAAGGAGACCGCCTTCTCCGGCGTCTTCCCGACCGTCGAGGCCCTGCGCGCCAAGGGCGCCGAGGTCCTCGTCCAGGACCCGATGTACACCGACGAGGAGCTCGCCGGCTTCGGCTGGACCGCCTACCACCTCGGCGAGCCCGTGGACGTCGCGATCGTCCAGGCCGACCACCCCGAGTACCGCGACCTCACCCCGGACCAGCTGCCCGGCGTGCGGCTCCTCCTCGACGGCCGCCGCGCGACCGACCCGGCTCTGTGGGCCGGCACGCCTCGCCTCGTCATCGGTGGGGGCGAGTGAGGCCACGGGCCGTCCGCTCCTGACCGCCGCGTCCGCGCGCCCGGCCGCCCCGCGCCGTCCGTGAACGGGTCCTGGTGGTCGGCGCTGCCGATCGTCCTCGCCTGCGCCGCGCTCCTTCTGGTGCCCGGCTGGCTCCTCGCACGGTCGTGGGGACTGCGCGGGGTCACCGCGCTCGGTGCCGCGCCTGCCCTGCTCCTCGCCGCCGTCGGCCCCGCCACCGTCCTCGCGCACCTCGTGGGAGAGCGGTGGGACCGCTCCGTGCTCACCACCGGGTCGGCGGCCTGGTGCTGGGGGGCGCTCGTCCTCCCCGGCCTCGCGCTGGCGCGGCCGTGGCGCTCCTGCGGACGCGTCGCACCCGGTAGGGGCCATGTCCGCGGATCTGGCTGCCTGAGGACGCCATCGGCCACCGTCTCCGGCGAGGTCCTCGACGCACCTGCGCTGAGCCCCCTGGCGAGGCGCCGACTCACCGGCGCCGTCCTGCTCGCCGGGCTCCTCACCGCCGTGCCGGTCATCCTCGGCACGCAGGGCCCCGAGTCGCCCGCCCAGGCCTCCGACGCCGTCTTCCACCTCTCGGCCACCGCCTTCGTCCGCGCCGAGGGAGACGCCTCACCGCTCGGCGGACTGGCCTCCCTCTACGACGGGCACGCCGTCTACTACCCGACGGGCTGGCACGCCCTCACGGCGCTCCTGCCCGGCAGCGTCGTCGCCGGCGCCAACGTCATGGTGCTCGTCCTCGCCTCCCTCGTCTGGCCCCTCGGCGTCGCCGCGCTGCTCCGCGAGGCGACCGCCCGGCACCTGCCTGACGACGACGGCGCCGTCCTCGCCGTCGGGACCGCACTGTCGGGCTCCGTGATCGGCGTGCTCCTCCTGCTCACGAGCACGTGGCCCTACGCGCTCAGCCTCGCGGTCCTGCCGGGTGCGCTCGCCCTCGTCGTGCGCGCCGTCGTCCCGGGACGCGCGGGCGCCGCAGCCCGGACGGCGGCGCTCGGCGTCGGGGTGCTGGCCTGCCTCGGCGTGCTCGTCGCGCACGGCGCCGCCGTCTTCAACCTCCTTGTGCTCGCCGGGCCCGTCGTGGCCGCGGCGGGTGCGGCGCCGCTGCGCCGAGCCTGGAGCCGGGGCGGCGCCAGGCGCGCGTCCGTCGTCGTGGCCGGAGGGGCCGCGGTCCTCGTCCTCGCCGCCGGCGCGTGGGTCATGCGGGCGCCGCTCCTGTCGGTACTGCGCTACCCGCGCGGCGGCGCCAACATGGCGGAGACGGTCTGGGCGGTCGTCTCCGACCACCCGCTGCTCGCGACCTTCACCCCGTGGGTGCCCGGCAACCTCCTCGTCGCGGCGCTCGCCGTGCTCGGTGCCGTCGCGGCCTGGCGCACCCCGGGGCTGCGCCGCTGGGCCGTCGCGACCGGCCTCGCGCTCGCCCTCCTGCTCCTCGCCTCCGGCCCCGCCTGGCCCCTGCGGGGTCTCGCCGGACCCTGGTACACGCAGCGAGCCCGGATCATGCCGCTGCTGAGCACCGGCATGCTCGTCCTAGCCGCCCTCGGCACCGCCGAGGCCCGACGCCGGTGGGGGAGCGCGCCCGGAACCCTCGCCAGTGCTGCGGCGCGGGACGGTGCGGCGGGACACGCGGCAGGCCGACTCGCCCGGCTGTGTGGCCGCGCCGCGCGGCACGTCCCGGCCACCGTCCTCATCGCCTCCCTCGTCCTCGCGCCGGCGTGGCGTGCGCCCCTCAAGGCGCAGGTCCTCGAGGCCGTGCACGTGCCCGACCGCATCTCCTACGGCGCCATGCTCGGCGGCGACGAGATCGCCCTCATCCGGCGGGCCGGGTCCGAGCTGCCCGCCGGCGCCGTCGTCGTCGGCGACCCCTCGAACGGCTCGGCCTACCTGTGGAGCGTCGGCGGGGTGGAGGTCCTCTACCCGTCGCGTCCCAAGCCCCCCGACGGCGACCTGCGCTGGCTCGGCGAGCACCTCGACGAGATCGGGACGAACCCGCGGGTCTGCGAGATCCTCCGCGAGCACGACGCCCTGTACTACTACTCGGATGACACCGCCCAGGACGGTGTGACCGGCGGCGGGCGCAAGGCGCTGTGGGGCGAGGCCCTCGACCGGCTGCCGGAGCAGTACCTCGAGCACATCGACTCGGCCTGGTCCGGTGACGGCGGCACGGCGACCCTCTGGCGGATCACGGCCTGTGGATGACCAATTCCCTTGCATGACCCGGCACGGGGAGGTCATGTGGCCAGCGATGGTCGGCACGCGGCACCGCGACGACGGTGTTTGGAACCTCCTGCCATTGTCAATGCTCCGTCGTCGGGAGCTTCGCGCCACGTGGTTACCGGCCAAGACGGCGAGTGCCTCGCAATGAGCCGTAGGCTGGGGGTGCCGACTGCGCTGGGGCGGGACCATGGGGACGAGCCCGGCTTGCGTGTGACGAGCATTGATTCGGTCCGCGGACGGTATTCGGGACCCGCTGCGTGTGTCACCGGCCGAATCAGTGCGCCAGAAGGCGCCTCCGGCATCCCCTGGCCCAGCGGCTGAGCGTGATGTTGGTGCCCGTTACTGCTTGGTGCCCTGGGTGCGCACGGGGTCGCTATTCGACGAGGTCGCGTTCGGAGGAGTGACGCCTCTGACGTCACATTTGCTGCTCAATGTGTTCCGGAGATTTCCTCGCATGCCGCCAGCTTGCTAGCCGTGGAGCTTAGCCGCCCCCGGAAGTCCCGCGTCAGATGCATAGATATTGGGCTCGTGATGCGGCGTGCATTCCCTCTGCGGTGCCACCTCGACGCCGGTCCAGAATTGGGCCGGTCGTGGTATCGCTACCCTCAGGCTTGTCCAGCCTGTGCCACCCGTGTCCAGGCGACGCCGTGCGGCAGATGGTGCATCGGTCTTGTCGCTCGCTCCAGTTGTCGTCGTTCGCCCGCTCGCTGCCACGTGAAGAGGACAGCACGCCACCCACCATCGCACGGCACAACGATGCCTCTTCCGGGGCTGGCGCTCTTGATACGTGTAGTGCAATCGGCGTCGATCCGTTGCGGCGGGTCAGATGTGGATCCGCTGGCGTGGCTATAGAGTATTGCCATCCCTACGATCATGAGGAAGTTTCGTGCGTTCAGACGATCTTGACATCGCCGCCATTGTGCCCTGTTTCAACGAGGAGGCCGCCATCGCCAAGGTTGTGGCCGATCTTCGGACAGCGGTGCCGAACATGAAGATCTACGTCTACGACAACAACTCGACCGACCGCACCGCCGAGGTCGCTGCGCAGGCCGGCGCCATCGTCCGCACCGAGCGGCGCAAGGGCAAGGGCAACGTCGTGCGCCGTGCCTTCGCGGACATCGATGCTGCCGTCTACGTGATGATCGACGGTGACGACACCTACGACGCCGCCGCGCTGCCGGGCATGATAGAGACACTCCTCGCTGGCCCCTACGATCATGTGCTCGGGGTCCGAAGGGATATCCGAGAGGAGTCCTCGTATCGGCCGGGTCACGAGGCGGGCAATAAGATGTTTAACCGCTTGACCTCCAGGGTATTCGGCACGGAGGTCACGGACATGCTCTCGGGTTATCGCGTCTTCAGCCGGCGGTTCGTGAAGTCTTTTCCGTCAGCGAGTCGGGAGTTCGAGATCGAGACCGAGCTGACCGTCCATGCCGCGACGCTGCGCGTCCCGCAGGTCGAGGTTCCCGTCGGCTTCAAGGAGCGTGCTGCGGGTACTGAGTCGAAGCTGAACACCTTCTCCGACGGATTCAAGATCCTCAACCTCATCTTTCGGCTCGTCCGTCACGAGAGGCCTATCGGGTTCTATGGGTGGCTGGCAGGCCTCATCGCCATGGTCGACGCCCTTATGTGCCTACCGGTCCTGACCCACTACCTCGCTGATGGCGACGTTCCTCGGTTTCCCACCCTTATCCTCGGTGTCGGCCTGCTAACGGTAGCCGTCCTCATCGTCATGCTCGGGGTGGTCCAGTCGGGCCTGCGGCACAACAGGGCGAACACGGCCCGTCTGCACTACCTGCACTACGACGCGGTGGGGTGTCCGGACGACGTCGCCTGAGGTAACGTCGTCCGGCCGCAATGAGATGGCGGCCCCGGCCGGATCGTCCGGGCGGGGCCGCTCGCTCTCAAAGGCGGGGTGGTGCGGTCGTCGAGCTCACTGGCCCTGCGCGGCGTACTTGGCCTCGACCTCGGCCTTGAGCGGGCGCCACCAGGCCTCATTCTCCTTGTACCAGTCGATGGTCGCCTGGAGCCCGGAGCGGAAGTCCGTGAACTTCGGGGCCCAGCCGAGCTCCTCGACGAGCTTGGTGTTGTCGATGGCGTAGCGCATGTCGTGGCCGGGGCGGTCGTTGACGTGGTCGTAGTCGGTGGGGTCGTAGCCCATGAGCTCGAGGATGAGCTCGACGACCTCCTTGTTGTTCTTCTCGCCGTTGGCGCCGATGAGGTAGGTCTCGCCGATGCGGCCCTTCTCGATGATGTCCCAGACGGCGTCGTTGTGGTCGAGCACGTGGATCCAGTCGCGGACGTTCTCGCCGGCGCCGTAGAGCTTGGGCTTGACGCCGTCGATGAGGTTGGTGATCTGCCGGGGGATGAACTTCTCGATGTGCTGGTACGGGCCGTAGTTGTTCGAGCAGTTCGAGATCGTGGCCTCGACGCCGAAGGAGCGTACCCACGCCCGCACGAGGAGGTCGGATCCCGCCTTGGAGGAGGAGTACGGCGACGAGGGGTTGTACGGCGTCGTCGGGGTGAACTTCGCCGGGTCGTCGAGCTCGAGATCGCCGTAGACCTCGTCGGTGGAGATGTGGTGGTAGCGCACCCCGTGGCGGCGGACGGCCTCGAGCAGGGTGAAGGTGCCGACGAGGTTCGTCTGGATGAAGGGGGAGGGGTCCCGTAGGGAGTTGTCGTTGTGGGACTCGGCGGCGAAGTGGACGACGACGTCGGCGTCCGCGACGAGCGGGTCCACGGTGTCCATGTCCGCGACGTCACCGACGACGAGCTCGACCTTGTCGCCAAGGTCCGCCAGCGATCCCTTGTTGCCCGCGTAGGTGAGCTTGTCGAGGACCGTGACCTTGGCGTCGGGGTGACGCACGAGGGTCTGGCGGACGAAGTTGGCGCCGATGAAGCCGGCGCCGCCGGTGATGAGGACGTTCATGGGTGAATCGCTCCGTGGGTGGGTTCGAGGCGACGGATCGTTGAGAATCCGCCGATGTTCCAAGGACATCATGCCACAGGCATTATCTTCGGTCGTGATGGGATGTCCCAGGGGTGGCTTGTGGATGCTCCGCGGCGACGTGGTGCAGGGTGAAATTTGGTGACCTCGGACAAACTCGCATTGTCATTTCGTGGGCACCCGGTAGTCTCGCCACCGTTCCCAAAGGTCACATGTATCACATCGTGCACAGGCGCCTCTTGGGAACAAGCCAGGAAACCATGCCGAAAGGACCCCCATGTCGGCCCCCCGTCTCCTCGGCCTCGTCGCCACGGTACCGCTCCTCGCCGTCGGGCTCGCGCCCGCGTCGACCGCGACCGCCGCCGACCCGGCCGAGGCGCAAGCCCCAGCACAGCTCCTCCAGCTCACCACTTCCTCGGGCGACGGCACCGCCGTCGCCGAGGCGGGACTCGACGACTCAGCGAGCACCGCGTCACCGAGCGCAGCCGCCACCCAGGCGCCCGCCGCCACCTCGGGCGGCAGCTCGGTCGCCCCCGGGCGCTCCGCGCTCCTCGCGACGGCGACCGATCCGGTCGACCCCGAGAAGGACGCGACGCTGCTCACCGAGCCCGTCGCCGTCGACGACTTCCTCGTCGCCGGCTTCAGCTGGAAGGGCGAAGCGAACCTGCCGACAGGCACCCAGATCTACCTGCGCGTCCGCGAGGACGGCGTCTGGTCCCCGTGGTACCTCAACCAGGCCTCCGACGTCGGCCGCGATGACGGCGCGGGCCTGCAGGGGACCGACGAGTTCGTCACGGGCGGTGCCGACGCCATCCAGGCCAGCGTCATCAGCCCCTCGGGCGACCTGCCCGCGGACCTCAACCTCGCGATGGTCCCCGGCCAGCCGACCGGGGAGGAGCAGGTCGACGCCTCCGACCTCAAGACCGTGGACGCGTCGTCGACCGACGTCGCCGCCGACGACTCGAACACGTCCTCGAACGCCCGCGGGCCGATCGCCCAGCAGACCGAGACGCCGACCGCGGTCCCGTCCGGCTCCGAGCAGAGCGGGTCGGGCAGCACCAGCGGCGGAAGCGGCGTCAGCCCCGCCGCCGCCGCCCTGCTCGCCGCGACGACGACCGCCAACAGCCTCCCGGTGCCCGTGACCACCCGGGCCGAGTGGGGGGCCAACGAGTCGTACATGACGTGGAGCCCGGCGTACGCCGAGGCCGACCACGTCGTCGTCCACCACACCGCCGGCACGAACAGCTACACCGCGGCCCAGTCCGCGTCCATCGTCAACGGCATCTACTACTACCACGCCGTCACGCTCGGCTGGGGCGACATCGGGTACAACTTCCTCGTCTCCAAGTACGGTCAGGTCTTCGAGGGACGCTCGGGCTCCCTCGCCTCGGCCCCCGGCCGGATGGTCGTCGGTGGCCACGCCCTCGGTGTCAACAACGGCACGATGGGCATCTCCATGATGGGTGACTTCACCTCCATCAGCCCGAGCTCCGCGCAGCTCGACGCCGTCGGCAAGATGGCCGGCTGGTTCCTGGGCCGACAGGGCATCACGAGCTCCACCGGCTCCTCGAGCTTCGTGATGGGGTCGCCCAGCGCACTCATCAAGTACCCCAAGGGCTCGACGCAGAACTTCACGTACATCTTCGCCCACCGCGACGTGAACTACACGACGTGCCCCGGCGACGTCGGCTACTCCAAGATGGACCAGATCCGGTCGATCGCGCAGTCGGAGATCGACTCACTGTCTGGGACGGGCAGTGCGACTGCGACGGCTGACAGCGCCATCCGTGCCAAGTGGAACGCGCTCGGTGGAGCCTCCTCCAAGTACGGGGCGTTCGTCAGCGGTCCTCACGCGATCAAGGGCGGATACTTCGAGCAGTACAGCAATGGTACTGGGTACTGGTCCGCATCGACCGGGGCGCACTTCGTATCTGAGGGTGTCGGGGCTCGATATGCAGCGTTGGGCTCGGAGGCTGGACGCTTGGGGTATCCGACGAGCGACGAACATGCCCTGGCCGCGGGGTCCTACCAGACCTTTCAGGGGGGCAGCATCTACTGGTCAGCATCCGGTGGGGCTCATGCCGTGTGGGGCGGAAACCTTGCTGCATGGGGCCGCTTCTCGTTCGAGCGGGGGCGTCTTGGATACCCGACGTCGGACGAGCGGAGCGTCAGTGGCGGCGTCTATCAGCAGTTCCAAGGCGGGCGCATCTACTGGTCTCGGCAGACTGACTCACATCCTGTGTGGAGCGGCATCTTGTCGACATGGCTTGAGCGCGGCGGCGTGACGGGCTCCCTGGGGTATCCGTCCTCGGATGAAGCGGTCGTGCCCAGTGGGGTGAGTTGTCAGTCCTTTGTTGGTGGAATGATCACCTGGACGAGCGGCGTCGGGCCGACGGTGTCGTGACAGCACGCGCTGAGCCTGTCAAGTGACGGGGGCCGTGACACGGCGGTGTCGCGGCCCCCATCGCAGGCTCAGGAACGTCGCCAGCGGCGGTGTGGTGGACCACTTTCCAGGTGCTCCTAACCACTGACGATGAGGCGCGGGTCGGTGTAGACGGCGCCCACCGTGTGGCCATCGGTGTGCACCTTGAACCGGCCCGCCTCGCGGATCCGATGGATCTCCTCGAGGTTGCCGTCGAGGAGGGACAGGCTGATGGCGTACTCGCCCTCGCCCAGCTGGAGACGCGGCAGCACGAGCTCGAACTCGCCCTCGCCGTCCACCACGGGGAGCTCTGCGCCCATCATCTTCGTGTCCGTGCCGAGCACCGCTCCACCGAGGACGGTCGAGACGGTGAGCGAGATGCCCCATCCGATGAGCGGTGGGGCTGCCTTGATCCCGCCCCTGACGACGAGGTCGTCACCCGGGGCGATCGTGGGGACGCCGTCGACGACGGGCGCGACGATCTCCGTCGAGGTGATCTGCTGGTCCGCCGGCAGGACGAGCGAGACCTCACCCTTGCGCTCAGCCTCGGCCATCTCCTCGGCCTCGATCGTCACCTCGTAGTTATGGCGCAGGCGGCCGAGCACCTCGTCGGTGCTGCCGTCCACGACGATCCGCCCGTGCTCGAGCATGACGGCGCGGTCGCACACCTCCGCGACCTGGGAGGCGGAGTGGGAGACGAGGATGATGGTGCGCCCGTCGTCCTGGAACTCGTGGATCTTCTCCATGCACTTGTGCTGGAAGGGCTCGTCGCCGACCGCCAGGACCTCGTCGACCAGGAGGATGTCGGGGTCGACGTGCACGGCGACGGCGAAGGCGAGGCGCACGTACATGCCCGACGAGTAGAACTTCACCTGGGTGTCGATGAAGTCCTCGATGCCGGAGAAGGCGACGATCTCGTCGAAGTGGCGCTGCGTCTCCGCCTCGGTGAGCCCGAGGATCGCCGCGTTGAGGTAGACGTTCTCGCGGCCCGTGAGGTCGGGGTGGAACCCGGCGCCGAGCTCGAGGAGCGCCGCGAGGCGGCCGCGGAGCATGACCTCGCCGCGGTCGGGGGTGAGGATCCCGCCGATGACCTTGAGCAGAGTGGACTTGCCTGAGCCGTTGGCCCCGACCAGGCCGATGGTCTCACCGGAGTGGATGTCGAGGTTGATGTCCTGCAGGGCCCAGAAGTCCACCTTCTGCGCCCGCGAGGTGCGGGCGTTGACGACGCGCTCCTTGAGGGACTTGTCCTTGTGCACGACGAAGCGCTTGGCGATGTCGCGGACGGTGACGACTTCGGTCATGGTCAGAGCTCCTGGGCGAAGTTGCGCTGGAGGACGGAGAAGATCCGCTGGGCGACGCCGAGGAGGATGACGCCGACCGCCAGCGCGATGAGCATCCGCACGCCGAGGTGCGTCGCCGTGGCCTCACCGGCGCCGGCGACCCAGACGGAGCGCTGGAACCCGAGGATCGCCAGCGTCACGGGGTTGGACAGGTACAGCTCCTCCGCGATGGCGTTGCCCTTGGTCACGCTGAGCACCATGTTCCACGAGTACACGATCGGAGAGGCCCACATGCCCACGAGGAGGACGACCTCAACGAGGTACTGGATGTCGCGGAGGTAGACGTTGACGGCGGAGAGCACCAGGCCGAACATCGTGCCCCACACGACGAGGATGAGGAGCGCGAAGGGCAGGTAGACGAGCCGGAGGTCGAAGACCAGAGGCGTCGTCGCCAGCGAGCCGGGCACGTACGGCAGCAGGAGGACCGCGAGGATGAGGATCGCGAACTGCATCGCGAAGTTGAAGAGCGAGGAGCCGACGGAGGCGAGCGGGAAGATCTCCCTGGGGAGCTGGATCTTCTTGATGATCCCGGAGTTGCCGACGATCGAGCCCGTGCACGCCGAGATGATGTCGCTGAAGAGCTGCCAGGCGGTCAGACCCGTGAAGACGTAGATCGCGAAGTCCGGGATGGACCGGGCAGCTCCCATGACCTGTCCGATGACGACGACGTAGATGACCAGGCTCACGAGGGGCTTGATGAGGCTCCACACGACGCCGAGGACGGAGTCCTTGTAGCGCGCCCTGATCTCACGACGCGTGAGGCGACCCAGCAGGTCGCGTCGGCCCCAGATGTCCGCGAGCGACGCCCGCGTCCCCTTGAAGAAGCCGACCGACGGCGCGGCGGGCCTCATGGGCTCGAGCGAGAGCGCGTGCTCCCTGTCGGTGGATGCAGTCACGGGGCCTCCAAGACGGTCGTGTCAGGTCGCCATCTCGGTGACGACGACGGCGACACTGTACCTGGCTCGGCAGGTGGGACAGGGACCTCCGGGCTAGGATGCTCCACGTCTCATACGGGAAGGACAAGCCCCCATGTCATTCATCGAGGACCTGCCCGCGGTGCATCACGTCTCCGCCGGAATCAGCGCGCTCACGGTCGGCGGGCGCCCCGCCTGCGTGCCCCTGGAGGTCCTCAGGGCCGACGCCCTCCGCCTGACCACCTCCGTCTTCGACGCCTACGCCTACGCGCCCGGCGGTGACGAGACCCTCACGCTCGGTGTGCTCACCGACACCCTCCTGGTGAGGGACGAGGCGCTGGACTGGGTCGGCCAGGAGGTCCTCGTCGACGTGGGGGGTGCCCGGCGCTTCGCCGACCCTGAGACCGCCCTGTTCGACGTCCAGTGGCGTCTGAACATCATGGGACGGCAGGTCGCGGTCATCGACGGCCCGGCCTCCCCGGACGTGCCAGCCACCGCTGAGGCCCGGCTGCTGCGCCGCCGCGGCCTGCTCACGACCCTGGACACCAACCTCAGCGACGAGTTCCGCGGGGTCCTGGCGCCCGTCGCTCAGATCCTCGGCCTCTCCTCCTCCCTGCACGCCTCCCGCACCGACACGACGGCCCTGGACCTCCAGCGCTCGCCGGGCGGCGATGAGGTCGGCGACCTCAGTGTGCCCACGAGCGGGCTCCTGGGCGCCTACGCGATCGACGGCGCGCTCGACAACCTGACCGAGACAGACGGCGTGCGCGACTACGTCCAGCGCGTCCGGCGCGTGCCCGACCGGGCTCTCGCCCCGCTGATCGGACCTGCCCTGCCGACGGTTCTCGGACTCGATCCCAGCGCCGACGCTCCGGGATTCGACCGTCTCGCGACGATCCTCGGCGTCGACCGCGTCCTGTGGGAGCCGATGCACGTCCTCGTCGTGGCTCCGGAGGACGGCGCCGCCCGCCGGCGGGCGGACGCCCTCATCGAGAGCCTCGGGCGCGACGTCGTCGTCCGGCGCGTCGACCCGCAGACCGACACGATGACGGAGGAGGGACGCGAGCTGCCCGGGATCGCCGCGGACCACACCGAGTGGGCCGACGTCATCGTGCTCATCGGCGTCGTCCTTGCCGACGCCCCGGGGACGGCCTACACCTCGACGCCGCTCATCGCCGACCTGTCGACCATGGACGTCCTGGGCTGGCTGATGAACGCGCGCCGCACGGACTCCAGGGCCGTCGCGCTCGTCGAGCTCGTCAAGCGCGCCGACCGCGTCCTCGTCGCCGACGACGTGCAGCGCGATCTCGTCCTGGGCACGCTCGCGGGCACCGGCCGCGTCAACGACGTCGTCTACGACGCCGATCCCTCGCTCACCTCGCTCGTCGCGGCGGATCCCGACGGCGTGCGGCTCGAGGCGTTCTGCCGGCGGCCCATCAGGGCCGCCGACGCCGGCTCGCTGTCGGCCGCTGAGGCCGTCGCGCTGACCCCGCGGTCCGGAGACCTGGCGATCGCCGTGCAGTACCTGCGTGAGGGCGGGGTGCGGAAGGTCGCGGAGAAGGCTTCTGGCCGAGTCCGACGAGTCGTCGCCGAGAGGAAGGGCAACTGAGATGCCGATCGAGAACGTCATTCCCGAGACCCTGAACGCCGATCCCTCCCGGGCTCACCTCATCGACCGTGAGCACGAAGTGCGGCAGGGCGTCGTCTCCGTCATCCTGGTCAACTACAAGGGTGCCGAGGACACGATCGCCTGCCTGCGGTACTTCGACGAGATCGACTGGCCCACGGAGCGCCTCGAGCTCATCGTCGTCGAGAACGACTCCCAGGACGGATCCGCCGAGCTCATCGCGAAGGCGTGCCCGACCGTACGCGTGCTGCCCTCGGGCGCCAACCTCGGTTTCGCCGGCGGGTGCAACTTCGGCGTCGAGGCCGCCACCGGCGAGTACGTCGCGTTCATCAACAACGACGCCCGTCCCGGCAAGGGCTGGGTGCGTGCCGCCGTCGAGGAGATGGAGAACGACCCGAGCGTCGGTGCGGTCGCCTCCAAGGTCCTGGACTGGGACGGCAAGCTCGTCGACTTCGTCGACGGCTCCCTGACCTGGTACGGCATGGGCTACAAGCGCGAGGCCGAGTGGATCGACGACGGCTCCTACGAGACGCCCAAGGACGTCCTCTTCGGGACCGGCGCAGCCATGTTCATGCCGGCGGAGTACTTCCGCGAGATCGGCGGTTTCGACGAGCGCTTCTTCATGTTCTACGAGGACGTCGACCTCGGCTGGCGGGTCAACCTCCTCGGCCGCAAGGTCCGCTACGTGCCGGGCTCGGTGGCGTACCACAAGCACCACGTGACGATGAAGAAGTTCGGCAACTACCGGGAGTCCTACCTCCTGGAGCGCAACGCGCTGCTGAGCATGTTCAAGAACTACGAGGACGAGACCCTGCGCACGGCGCTGCCGGCCGCGATCTCACTGGCGGTGCGCCGCGGTACGGCGCGTGCCGACGTCGACACCTCGACGCTGACCGACGATGCGACCACCGTCGTCCCCAAGATGGGGATGACCGGGATCTACGCCGTCGACTACCTCGATGAGCAGCTCGACACGCTCGCCGTCACCCGGGCCGAGCTCCAGGCGCACCGGGCGGTCACGGACGCCCAGCTCTTCCCCCTCTTCCGGCACGCCATCGAGCCGGCGTACCCCGTCGAGCACTATCTCAAGGGCCACGAGGTCCTTGTGGAGTCCTTCGGCATCGACCAGTTGTTCATCTCCTCGACGAACGTCCTCGTCGTCACCGGTGAGCCCCTTTCCGGGAAGCTCGCCGGGCCCGCGATCCGCGCCTGGGAGATGGCGGCAGCGCTGAGCGCGGAGCACCCGACCCGGCTCGTCTCGACGGCGGGGGTCAAGGACGTGGAGGACCCGCGCTTCGAGATCGCCTTCGCGCAGGGCGACGACCTGCGGGGCCACACCGACTGGGCCGACATCATCGTCTTCCAGGGCTTCCTGCTGGAGGGCGCCCCGTGGCTGGTCGGCTCCGACAAGATCATCGTCGCCGACATCTACGACCCGATGCACCTCGAGCAGCTGGAGCAGGCCAAGGACCTGGGCCGGTCCGGTCGTCGCGAGGCGATCTTCTCCGTGACCGACGTCCTCAACAAGCAGCTCTCGCGGGCGGACCACTTCCTGTGCGCCTCGGAGAAGCAGCGCGGCTTCTGGCTCGGCGAGCTGGCCAGCGTCGGACGCATCAACCCCTTGACCGTCGCGCCGGGGGAGGGGCTGGACTCGCTCGTGTCGATCGTCCCCTTCGGCATCCAGGACGAGGAACCTGTCCAGCGCAAGCACGGCATCCGCGGGGTCGTGCCGGGCATCGGCATGGACGACAAGGTCATCGTCTGGGGCGGCGGCGTCTACAACTGGTTCGACCCGCTGACCCTCGTGCGCGCCGTCGGGCGCCTGGCCGAGCGTCACGACGACGTCTGCCTGTACTTCATGGGGATGAAGCACCCCAACCCCGGAGTCCCGGACATGAAGGTCGCGTGGGAGACCAAGGAGCTCGCCGCGCAGCTGGGCCTCACCGACAAGCACGTCTTCTTCAACTCCGACTGGGTGCCGTACAACGAGCGCGCCGACGTCCTCCTTGACGCCGACCTCGGGGTGTCGACGCACTTCGAGCACATCGAGACGGCCTTCTCGTTCCGCACACGAATCCTGGACTACCTGTGGACGGACCTGCCGATCGTGGCGACCACTGGCGACTCCTTCGGCGACGTCCTCGACTCCGAGGGGCTGGGGCGCGGGGTCCCGCCCGAGGACGTGGACGCTCTTGAGAACGCCCTGGAGGAGATGCTCTACGACGAGGCTGCGATCGCTCAGGCCAAGGCCAACGTGCGCGTCTTCGCGGAGCAGTTCCGGTGGAGGACGGTGCTGGCACCGCTCGTGGAGTTCTGCCGGACGCCGCACCGGGCGCGCGACCTCACCCTGTCGGGTGCCGTCGCCGGGGCCTCTGGGCTGCGCGCCCACGCCTACCCCAAGCGGAAGCCCAGTGTGCAGGGCGATCTGCGCCTCGTCGTCGACTACATGCGGGTCGGGGGACCGCAGGAGGTCGCGCGCCGCGCGACCGGGCGCATCAAGCGGCAGCTCGGGCTGCAGCGCTGAGACGCTTGCGCGTGCCCTCAGCCCAGGGGAGGGCACGCGCGGCCCGTGGTACCTCGCCAGCGGGAGTGACGGCGCCGAAGCGCGGCGGGAAGGCCCGCGAGACCCTGCTTCACGCCGGCGGCGACGGGCCCGCGCAGGCCAGCCTGGGCCGCCCGGGCCGCTGAGTGCACCACCGACCTCAGGACGACGGGCCACGGGGAGTGCTCGGCGGCGACGATGATGCGATTGCGCGCGTTGACGCGGATAAACATTGGGCTGTCAGCTCCCGAGGAGGCCGCGTGCTCGTGGAGGGCCACGGCGTCATGGACGAAGCGGATCTGCCAACCGTGCTCGTGCAGGCGGTAGGAAAGGTCCGTGTCCTCGTAGTACATAAAGAGGTCCTCACGGAAGCCTCCGACCTCCTCCCAGGCCGTGCGACGAATGGCGCACGCCCCACCGCACAGGCCGAAGACCTCAGGTTGGGCCCGGAGGTCCTCCACCGGTGTCAGCCAGTCCCGGTCCTGGCCGTTCCCTGCCCGGTCCACGACGTTCCCGGTCGAGTTCACGAGCACCTGCCCGGCGCCGTCGCCATGGGTGACACGACGCCAGGCGGCCCCGCGCGTGCTGGAGAGCGCCGCCGGATCAACACGCGAGCAGTGCTTCCAGCGCCCAGATAGCAGGATGAGCGCCGTGGTCGCACCGAGGCGGGACGAGGCTGCGAGAGGCATTACCAGTGCATCGATGAAGCCATCGTCCGCGACGGCGTCGTTGTTGAGCAGAACCAGGGTGTCCTCGCGCATCCCATGCGCCCCGAGGTTGACGCCGGAGCCGAATCCGGCGTTGGAGCTGTTGACGATGACGTCGAGTCCTGTCTTTCGGAGCTCCTCGACTGATCCATCCTCGGATGCGTTGTCGACGACGACGAGGCGGTCGTGAACGCCGAGCTGGTGCTCGATCGAGGTCGCCGCTCGGCGCGTGAGGTCGGGGCGTCGCCAGTTCACGATGACGACGAGCGCGCTGGGGCGAGCATTGGCGGCGGGGACCGGGGAAATCATCGCGCGACGTCCGCGTAGACGGCGATGTGGGCCTGCGCACAGGCCTCCCAGGTGAAGGTGGCGGCACGCTGACGTCCGGCGACGACGAGCGCGTCGTGCTCCTCGCCGAGGGCGCGCGCGAGCTGGGTGGCGATCTCCTCGGGCGAGTCCGAGGCGGCGAGCAGACCCGCGTCGCCGCAGACCTCTTGCATGCACGTGCCGCGACTCGTCACGACGGGTGCGCCGTGGGCCATGGCTTCGAGGACAGGGAGGCCGAAGCCCTCCCAGACTGATGGGAAGGCGAAGACGCTGGCACCCGTGTACGCGGCAGCGAGGTCGTCGTCCGACAGCCGCCCAAGGACGTGGACCCGAGCTCCGAGCTCGCGGACGAGTGACCGCCCTACCGCGTCGTCGCCCCAGCCGTCGGGGCCGACGAGGACGAGGTCGATCTCGTCGAACTGCCTGCCCAGGAGCGCGAAGGCGCGAAGGAGCGTTGGGAGGTTCTTGCGCGGCTCACGTGTACCAGTCCATAAAATGTAGCCGCGGATGAGACCGTGTGCTGCGCGAAAACTCTCGACCTTCTCATCTGTCACGGGGATGGTACGCACGCCGTGGGGGATCACGACGATCCGCGTTGCGTCGATCCCTGCGGCGACGCAGTCATCCGCGGTCGCCTTTGACGGGACGACCACGCGATCAGCGTGCCGGATGGTTCGCTCGAGAGCCCGCAGGAAGTAGGCGTTCCCCCGCCGTGTGAAGTGCTCAGGCGCGCGGAGGAAAGCGGTGTCGTGCACCGTGACGACAAGCGGGAGGTGCGTTCCGGGAACGGCCCACGTGGTTGCGTGGACGAGGTCCGCATCGGGCGCGAGCGATTCGGCGAGCGGATACTCTAGGCGGTTCCACGCCTCGTAGAGAACCGGGCGCACCAGCCGCGACCGACGTACGGGCATCGGGGGGAGATCCAGGTCTCGCGGCATGGGTGAATCCGGGTGCAAGGCGGCGAGCCCGGTGATCGGGGCTCCGAGGTCCTTGAGTGAGCGTGCGAGCTCAACGACGTACCTACCTGATCCTCCAGGGACCGGTTGCCAGAGCTGCTCGACCACGAGCGCCGTGCGAGGCCCAGAAGGTCGGGTCGTCCCGTCGGAGCGCGTCTTCATGTGCTCAGGCTACGATCACACCTCGCAATATCGAACTCCATGGTGCGCACACGTGATGGAGGTTCCCGACAATGGACCGCTGTTCCTGCGAACCCATGTGGCTTGAGCCACTCTATGGGCGATCCCTTCCCCGTGCTAGTTGCCAGCGGGGGCAAGTGGCGGCGATGGCGGTACCGTAGTTCGATGGGAAGCAATTTCGAGCCAATGCGCCACATGCTCACCTCATTCGGGTACCTGTTAACTGGCTCTTCACAATTCGGGGTGTAGGTGTGGTCTGAATCCGCTGGCTTGGAGGAGTGCGCGGGCGATGTAGTTGGTGAGGTTGCGGAAGCCGAGGGCCAGGCCACGCAGGTGCTCGAGGCGACCGTTCACGGCTTCGGTAGGTCCGTTGCTCGTGCGCGGCCGGTCGAAGTAGGCCAGGACGGCGTCGTTGGCGGTGTTCCACGCCACGCCCAGTGCTTCGGCAACTCGGGCCATCGACAGGTGGCCGACGACGATCCCGACCAGACCCCACCGCAGGCCGGCGCGGGAGATCTTGGCCCGCGGCGGCGCCGCAGCGGTGGTGTCCTGACGCCACACGTGCGAGCACTCCTTGCAGCGGTAGCGGCGCACGGTGAGCACCAGCGTGGTAGGGCGCCACCCGAACGGCTCGTGCGCCAACTCCCTGCCCACCGTGTCACGGGGCACGCCCTGGCAGCCGTACCGCCTGCACCAGTCGTCCGGCTCCACGACCCAGCACGCCAGCACGGACCGGTCAGGCTCGAGCAGCTGGCCGGTGACCTCCAGACCGAGGCCGTCGAGGCGGGTGAAGGTAGTCAGGTGGGGCGCGTGAAGGTAGCGTCAGGCACGTCGAGGTCTTCCGGACGGGTTGTGTGAGAACTCACATCATCGGAAGACCTCGACCCCCACCCCGACACCGACGCGCCGCCCCAGGTCGCACCACAGCTACACCCTCATCTGTGAAGAGCCTGTTAACTCCTGGCATCTCGGTTCTTAACAGGTGGGTCTACCTGCGCTGACGTTAGGGGCTCGCCCCGGCTTCCCTTGATTCGCCGCGCCGCAGCCGCCCCGTGGCCCGCGGCCTTCCTGTCGCCGTGACCCTGCGCCGGGCCACATCCTCTTCGTGCCACGGGGGCATCCCGCGGGCCAAGCATCTTGATTCCGCATCGGCGATCCAACGCGTGGTTCGCGTCGCCGGCGCAAGCCGAGCGCCCTCGGTGTGGACTTGCGTGGCTCTTCACAGATGGGGGTGTAGCTGTGGTGCGACCTGGGGCGGCGCGTCGGTGTCGGGGTGAGGGTCGAGGTCTTCCGATGATGGGAGTTCTCACACAACCCGTCCCGAAGACCTCGACGTCCCTGACGCTACCTTCACGCGCCCCACCTGACTACCTTCACCCGCCTCGACGGCCTCGGTGTGGAGGTCACCGGCCAGCTGCTCGAGCCTGACCGGTCCGTGCTGGCGTGCCGGGTCGTGGAGCCGGACCAGTGGTGCCGGCGGTGCGGCTGCGAGGGAACACCACGTGGCACCGTGGTGCCTCGTCTGGCGCACGAGCCGTTCGGCTGGCGACCCACCATCTTGCTCGTCACCGTGCGTCGCTACCGCTGCGGCGAGTGCGGGCATGTGTGGCGTCAGGACATGAGCAGAGCCGCCGAGCCGCGGGCGAAGTTGTCCCGACGGGCGTTGCGGTGGGCGTTGGAAGCACTCGTGGTCGCGCATCTGACCGTAGCCCGGATCGCCGAAGGGCTGGCAGTGGCGTGGAACACCGCCAACGACGCCGTCCTGGCTGAGGGCCGGCGTCTGCTCATCGAGGACCCGACCCGCCTGGACAATGTCAAGGTCGTCGGGGTCGATGAGCACGTGTGGCGGCACACCCGGGGCGGTGACAAGTACGCCACCGTGATCATCGACCTCACCCCGGTCCGGGACGGCACCGGGCCCTCACGCCTGCTGGACGTGGTCGAAGGTCGGTCGAAGAAGGCGTTCAAGGACTGGCTGGCCGAGCGGGACCAGGCTTGGCGCGATGGGATCGAGGTCGTGGCCATGGATGGGTTCGCGGGCTTCAAGACCGCCACCACCGAGGAGCTGCCGCACGCCGTCACGGTTATGGATCCCTTCCACGTCATCCGGTTGGCCGGGGACGCTCTCGATGAGTGCCGCCGCCGAGTCCAGCAGGAACTGCACGGACACCGCGGACGCAAGGGCGACCCGCTCTACACCGCGCGGCGGACCCTGCACACCGGGGCTGACCTGCTCACCGACCGCCAGCACGAGCGCCTTGACAAGCTCTTCGCTGGGGACCGGCACGTGCACGTCGAGTGCACCTGGGGGATCTACCAGCGCATGATCTGCGCCTACCCTCACCCCGACCGGGCAGCCGGCCGCGTCGAGATGAGCTCCGCGATCGACGCCCTCGCCGAGGGTGTGCCTGAGGCGTTGGCAGAACTGCGCAAGCTCGGCCCCACCCTGACCAGACGCGCCTGCGACGTCCTGGCCTACCTCGACCGGCCGCACACGACCAACGGACCTACCGAAGCCGTAAACGGTCGCCTCGAGCACCTGCGTGGCCTGGCCCTCGGCTTCCGCAACCTCACCAACTACATCGCCCGCGCACACCTCGAAACCGGCGGATTCAGACCACACCTACACCCCGAATTGTGAAGAGCCACTTGCCTGGCGTGCATCACTTGGCGCCCGTGCCCCCTGCCTGCGAGAAGGTGGGTGGCCTCACGATGACGATGGCATCAGAGTGACTCCTAGCAGCCCGAGGGTGGATGCTGCGACGCACACCACGCAGACGGCGACCGCGAACCACCTCCACCGTGCCGGCAGCCGGTTCAATGCAATAGCGAGCGCAATGGCTGTAGCGCCGATGAGGGAGGCTGCATATCTGGGCGATGGCAGCGGGAAATAGACGTTCTCGCGGATCCACTCGTCGAACTGGACGAGGAAGATCGCTATGAACGGTCCGATCGCGGAGACAGCGCTTACGACGCGTTCCTTGGTCGTGCCGCAGGCGAGTCCTACCCACGGTGCCGCTGTAAGCACAATCGCCACTAGCGCAAAGACGCCCGTGCCAAGGTAGGTGGTGAGCTTTGGCTCGACCCAGTAACCCCCGTTGAATCCGTATCCCCGGAGAATTCCGGGCAGCCACACGTTAAAGGGAAGGCCGTCGAGGGGGCGATTGTTGATCCCGAGGGTTGTGCTGTGCCAGCCTGCTGGCGTGTGGGCTGCGGTGTAGTGGTTCCAGAGCAACGTTGGAATGGCGGCAGCTGCCGCCGCAGCGACCATCGTGCGGACGGCATTCATCGTGCGAGGGTCGTGGTTGCGGGTCCACCGTGTGAGACCAAAGAGGAGTACCGCGCACATGGTGATTACCGGCGACAGTAGAATAGTCTTCGACATGGCTGCAACGAATGCCACCATGGCTGCGTAGACCCATGCGTGAGGATGGTTGTGCAGGACGAGGGAGAGGGTCCATAATGCTCCGATGCTGATTATCAGTGCCGCGGCGTCCTCTGTGACTGTCATTGCCTCAGTTGCGATGTGAGGTTCGCACAGGAGGAATATTGTGACAGCGAACGCGACGGAGCGTTTGATGTTCCACATGCGGCACAGTGCGTAGGTGGCTGCGAGGCCAGCGCCAATAAGGGTTCCAGATCCAAGCCGCATGATATTGACGGGGTCTGCGTCAGAAACCTTCATTGCCGCTCGTGTGAATGCTGCGTCGTATATGTAATAGAGGGGCGGCTGCCATGCATTAGAGTTTTCAATGTCGCGGTTGAAGTCGGCGGCGGTGTGCTTGCCGCAGGCAGGTAGCTGGGGAAAGTTGGTCTGTCGGTGACAGGTCCACTCCTCGAGGGTCCAGGCCGTCATGTTGTCGCCGCGGTGTGGAAATGAGCCGTGCATGACGCGCCACGTGTAATCTACGTGAGTCATCTCATCAATAGGGCTGAATTGCGGGGCTCGGACAATCCCGATGAGTGATGTCGCGAGTGCGGCAGCAATGAGGATAACGACTGCCAACGTGTCGGAACGCCGCCACGAGTGCGCTGAGGGCGAGGTCTGTTGACTTCTTTTCAAGAGGCTGAGGTGGGAGTCATTCACGTTCTAATACCTTCGGCGGACGATTGGGACAGTTCCGAGAAGGAGGGTCTCGGCGATGATGATGAGGAAGCGTGACAGCACGGTGACGGTGAGGGCCGCCGCGGCCCCCGTCACGGGGGCGAGGAAGGCGACGAGGATGACCTCGCGCACGCCGACGCCCGCGGGCACGATGATGGCGAGGAAGCCGACGACCCACGCGGTCGCGAAGCCTCCCAGTGCGCGCCAGATCATCTCCGAGGCGTCGCCCGGCGTCGTGACCGTCGCGAGGACCAGCACGTGGAGGCCGTACAGGACGGTCGCGAGGAGCGTCCAGGCCGTCGGCGTCCACAGGTGGCGCACGCCGTCGAGCGTCGTGGTGTCGACGCGGGCGCGCTCCGGGAGGTGGCGCACCGCCCAGGCGAAGACCGCCGGGCGCGCCGACAGGATGACGAGCCCGACGATGCCGAGAGCGCCCGCGAGCGCGCGCAGCCAGACGGGGAGCCACCCGACGGTCGGGTACGGCGCGGCGACGAGACCGACGGCGAAGGAGGCGAGGACGGTCATCCCCGCGCCCAGGAGCATCACGATGACCGAGGACGCGCGGCGCACCCCCTTGGCGCGCGAGAGCTCCATCTGCGAGACGTACGCCCACGCCGTTCCGGGGACGTACTTGCCGAGCTGGGCCGCGAAGAAGACCGCGAACCACTCCCGCCGGGCGATGTCGTGCCCCAGCGCGAGCAGCAGCAGCCGCTGCTGCTCACCTGAGGCGGCGACGGCCCCCATGGCCAGGACCACCGAGGCGACGACGGACCACACCGGCATGACGGCGAGGACGTCCTTGACCTCGGCCCACTGCGAGACGACCTCACGGGCGAGGAAGACGACGGCGACGAGGATGATGAGCCACTTGAGGACGGTCGTGAGGACCTTCCGCGGGCTCCGCCCCGCCCTCGTCGTCGCGCTCACGAGCGTCCGCCGAGGAGCTGCTCGACGTAGCCCGCCCACTCGCCCTCGAGGTCCTTGGGCCGCGCGGCGACCGCCTCCGCCATGGAGTTGTAAACGTCGGGGTCGGCCGCCCGGCGCAGGACCTCGGCGATCGCGGCCGGGTCCTCGGGCGGGAAGGTGAGGCCGAGCCCTCCCTTGACCTCCTCGGCGAGCGTGCCGATGTCCGAGACGATGATCGGTCGGTTGAAGCCGTAGGCGACCTTGATGATCCCGGAGCCCGTCACGCTGCGGTAGGGCAGGGCGACGAGGTCGTGGCGCCCGAAGAGGGCCGGGAGGTCCTCGGAGGCGACGTAGCCGTCGTCGAGGGTGACGCGGTCGGCGACGCCGAGCTCGTCGATGAGGGACTCGGTCTCCTCCTTGGGGGACCAGAACTCGCCGGCGACGGTGAGCCGAGCCCCGGGCGCCGCGGGCAGCGCGCGGAGCAGGACGTCGAGTCCCTTGTACGGGCGGACGAGGCCGAAGAAGAGGACGTCGAGCGGCTCGTCGGCGCCGGCGCGCCGCCGTGCGGGCACCTCGGTCGTCTCGCCGAGGTTCGGGGGGAGCTCGTGGACGCGCACCTCGCTGGCCCCGAGGTCGCGCGCGACCTCGGCCTGGGCGTCGGAGTGCACCATGACGGCGTCGACGTGCTGGAGCAGGGCGCGCATGAGCGGCTCGTCCCAGACGTGGCCCTCGTGCGGGTCGACGTTGTGCACGAGCGCGACCACGCGCGCGCCGCGGCGCCGGAGCACCGGGAGCATGGTGAGGAAGGGGGCGATCTGGACCGCGTTGCCGACGACGAGGACGACGACGTCGGCTCCCGCGACGCGCTCCGCGACCCGCAGCCAGGAGTCGGGACGGTTCCAGGACAGCAGGCGCTCGGTCCTCGGGAAGACCGGGATCTCGGGCCTGTCCTCTGGCACCGTGAGCTGTCCCTTGTACAGGGCGGCGGGGTACTGGTTGCGCCAGCCCTCGAGGACCACCTCGTGGCCCGCTCGCCCCAGCGCGTGGGTGAGCTGGGTGGTGTGCTGGGCGATCCCGCCCTTGTAGGGGTGCGTGGGGCCGACGACGGCGATCCTCATGACTGTCCTCCCTGCGTGAGCGGTCTCAGAGCCGCGTGCCCGGCTCACCGGTCGCGTCGTCGGCGCCGTCGACGCGGCCGTACTCGATGTTCTTGATCCTCTCGAGGGCCTCCTCGATGAGCACCCTGTTCGTGCGCTGCAGGTCGGCGATGACCATGAGCGCGACGCACAGCAGCGCGGCGACGACGAGGAGCACGCCGAACACGAGGGACTGGACGTGCCCCGCGGAGTGACCGGCCAGCGCCATGAACAGGAACCTCAGGAGCGGGATGAGGCCCAGCACCCCGAAGATCCCCGCGATCCACCCCAGCACGATGCCGGACTTGAACATGAGGTACGAGCGGATGATGGCCGAGGCGGACTTGGCCATGTGCTGGAAGATGTTGTTGAAGAGGCGCGACTCGCGGGTCTTGGGATTCGTCGTGATCGGGACCGACGCGATGCGCAGCCGCTTGTTGCCCGCCTGGATGATCGTCTCCATGCAGTACGAGAACTGCGTGACGACGTTGAGCTTGAGCAGGGCGCTCTTCGAGTAGGCGCGGAAGCCGGAGGCGGCGTCGGGCAGCGTCGTCTCCGCGGCGTAGTTGACGACCTCGGAGCCGAAGTGCTGCATCTTCTTCTTGAACCAGGAGAAGTGCGCGATCTTCGCGGTCTGGCGGTCGGCGATGGCGATGTCCGCCTCGCCGGCGACGACGGGGGCCACGAGCTCCCCGATGTACTCCTGCTTGTACTGGTTGTCGCCGTCGGTGTTGACGACGATGTCCGCGCCGTGGGCGAGCGCGTAGTCGACGCCGTCCCGGAAGGACCGGGCGAGGCCCATGTTGCGGGCGTGGCGCACGAAGTGGGTGACGCCGTGCTCGCGGGCGACCTCGACGGTGCGGTCGGTCGAGCCGTCGTCGATGATGAGGATCTCGACGTCGTCGACGCCCGGGATCTCACGGGGGATGGTGTCGAGCACCATGCCGAGCGTGCCCTCCTCGTTGAGGCAGGGGATCTGCACGAAGATCTTCATCTAGGGGAGCGTCCTTGGGGTAGCGAGCGTGGCCAGTTCGCGGCAGTCTAGGCGAATGTGCTTGAGGACGGGGCTCCCGAAGGCACTGTTGGGAGCTCTAGGTTCACGCGTCCGCCGTGGGCTGGGCCACGATACTGTCACCCCATGAAGGTTCTCCTCGACGCCACAGCCATCCCCGCTGACCTGGGCGGTGTCGGCCGCTACGTCGACGACCTCGTCCCGGAGCTCATCGTCGCCGGCGTCGATCTCGCCCTGGCCGTTCAACGGCGTGACGTGGACCATTTCCGGACGAGGGTGCCTACCGCACACCTCTTCCCCGTGCCCGCAGTGTTCGAGCGCCGCTCAGCCCGCTTGGCGTGGGAGCAGACGGGCCTGCCCGAACTGATCGGCCGGATTCGTCCGGACGTCCTTCACTCGCCTCACTACACGTACCCCGAGCTTCACCAGGTGCCGGTTGCCGTGACCCTTCACGACGCCACCTTCTTTACGCACCCCCAGGCGCACACGCGTCTCAAGCGCGTGTTCTTCTCACGGGCGATCCGCCGTGCCGTCGGCGGTGCCGACGTCCTTATCGTTCCGTCGAGGGCTACCCAGGACGAGACGCTCCGTTTCGTTGACGGCGACCCCGCCAAGTTCCACGTCGCGTACCACGGCGTCGACACCTCGCGCTTCCATGCGGTTGACGACGCAGAGCGCGCGCGCGTGGCGGCGTCGCTTGGCCTCGCGCGGGAGCGGTACATCGGATTCCTCGGCACCCTTGAGCCGCGCAAGAACGTGCCGAACCTCATACGTGGCTGGGTCCGGGAATTTTGTGGGGACCCGAACCCGCCGGTGCTTGTCCTGGCCGGAGGGGCCGGATGGGACGACGGCATCGAGCCCGCGCTCGCCGAGGTCCCTGAGCGGATGCGCGTTCTACGGCCCGGCTATCTCCCGCTGGAGGACCTGCCCGGCTTTCTGTCTGGCGCGGAGGTCCTCGCCTACCCCTCGATCGCGGAGGGCTTCGGGCTGCCGGTGCTCGAGGCGATGGCTTGCGGTGCCGCGGTCCTCACGACGCCGGAGACGAGCCTTCCTGAAGTCGGGGGGGGCGCGGTCGCCTACTGCGGGACCGACTCGGACTCGATCGGCCGGGCACTTGCCTCGCTCATGGCCCGGCCGGAGCGCAGGGCGGAACTCGGACGTCTTGCTATTGCCCGGGCTGCGGAGTTCACGTGGGCGGGCTCCGCCCGTGCGCACGTGGCGGCCTATGAGGCCGCCGTGCGGCGGGAGAGGTATTAGTTCGAGGCCTACCGTGATCGGCACGACCTCGCGGGCGAGCCGGTGGGTGGAGCACTGATCCCGTTTACGGTCCTTGGGATCGGTGAATGGGATCAGTACCTCGCATGCCGGGGGCTAGGCCCGACGAGCGCTCAGAGCTCGATCGTCGGAACGTACTCGTCGAGGCGCTCCATCGAGTTCCGCGGGGTGAAGCCCGTGGCCTCGATCTTGGACAGGTCCAGGGCGGACTTGAGCGGCCTGGGCGCGATGCCCTCCTTGCCGGCGAAGTACTCCTCGGTGGAGACCGGGGTGACGTCGTCGGCGGAGAAGCCGCGCAGCTCGAAGACGCGCTTGGCGACGTCAGCCCAGGAGACGACGGGGCCCTCGCCCGAGAGGTCATAGGTACCGAACTCAGCGCCAGTGCTCAGGAGGTGGATGATGCCGGCTGCGAGGTCCGCCGTGAAGGTGAGACGGCCGGTCTGGTCGTCGACCACGGAGGGCTTGATGCCGCGGGCGGCGAGGCCGGCCATCGTCTTGGCGAAGTTCTTGCCGTCGCCGACGACCCAGCTCGTGCGCACGAGGTAGTGCTTCTCGGTCGCCTCGATGGCGGCGTCACCGCCCGCCTTCGACTGCCCGTACACGCCGAGCGGGCTCGGAGCCTCGTCCTCCGTGTGCGGCTCGATGGTGCCGTCGAAGGTGTACTCGGAGGAGATGTGGACGATCGTGAGGCCACGGCCGCCCGCTTCACGGGCGAGGTTCGCCGGTCCCGTGGCGTTGGCGCGCCAGGACAGCCGGCGGCCGTCCGGGGTCTCGGCGCCGTCGACGTTGGTCCAGGCGGCGGCGTTGATGACGACGTCGTAGGCGGACCAGTCGAAGCCAGCCATCTGCGAGGCGTCCGAGATGTCGACGTCGGGCAGGTCCACGCCGGTCGGCGTGAAGCCCGCCTCGGGGAGCTGCTTCATGAGCTCGCGGCCGAGCTGGCCGTTGGCGCCGGTCACGAGGACGCGCTTGCCGGCCTCCGCGGTCGCGGGGAAGGGCGTGACCTCGGCGAGGCGCGGGTGGGCCTTGTCCTTGTCGGACAGGATCGCCTGCTCGAGCGGGATGGGCCACGGGACGGCGGCGGTCTCGTCGGCGAGGTTGAGGAAGGTGTACTGGGCGTCGGGCGACCAGTGGTCGTTGACGAGGTACGTGTACGCCGTGTTGGGCTCGAGCGTCTGGTAGGCGTTGCCGACGCCCTTGGGCACGTAGACGGCGACGGAGGGATCGATCTCCGTGGTGTAGACGGTGCCGAAGGACGGCCCCTCACGCAGGTCCACCCAGGCGCCGAAGACACGGCCGGTGGCGACGGAGACGAACTTGTCCCAGGGCTCGGCGTGGATGCCGCGGGTGACGCCGACCTCGTCGTTGAAGGAGATGTTGTTCTGCACGGGGCCGAAGTCGGGCAGACCGAGGGCCACCATCTTCTCGCGCTGCCAGTTCTCCTTGAACCAGCCACGGTTGTCGCCGTGGACGGTGAGGTCGATGCGGAGGAAGCCCGGGATCGGGGTGGTCTCGATGCTGAGGGGCTTGGAGGTTTCAGTCATGGGGGTGGAACTTCCTTGAGTGGTTCGTACGTGGGTGCGTCGCTTCTCGATGTTACGTTTCCCTGCTTGCTACGGCGTGGTTGGCTCAATCTCGTAGAGGAAGGTTGTTTCACCGTTGCCGTCGGCTACTTCCTGCTCGTCGCCGAGGCAGGCCTGGTCAAGCTTGTCCGTTGACACGACGAATGTGATGTTCTTCTGGGCAAAGGTTGCGCAGGCATCGAAGGTGATAGAGATCTGGTCCTGGGCGGGATTCGTGACGACCGGATCGCCCGTCTCTGGAGCGCTGGTCCACGTGATGTTGGCGAGGCGGTTCCACTCGTTCTCGTAGGTGTCTGACGGGTCTATCTCCGACCACATCTCCCTTGACGGGTACGTCTGGACGGCGTTGTAGGACGTCACTCCGACGGCTAGGAGGACATCAGTGACGGCCGCCGTCTCGACATAGCTCGTCTTACCAGCGACGGCGACCCAGCGACCCGTCGGATTCGTTGAGGCTTCTGCCCGGATGGCTCGTCCCAGTGGTGTCTGACGCAGGTCGGTGTAACCGCGGTAAAGGGGGTTGATACCGTTTCCAGCGGCGAGAGCGGCGACGACGAGGAGAGCCGTACCGATTCGCGGGTGGCGCAGGACGACGAGCACCGCGCCAATGCCCACGGTCAGAGAGATGGCGATGGCACCGCGGTTGGCATAGAAGTCCTCGGACGTGTAGCGCGGCAGGAGGTGCCTGACGACGACGAATGTCCCGAAGGCGGTTGCTGCTGCGAGGAGGGCGCTCGCGTGACTGGTACGTGGGGACTCGGCCGCGGGGCCGAGCAGGCAGGCAACGGCGACGACGTCGAGGACGACGAGGGCCAGGCGCATGCGCGTTGAGAAACTGCGGTCCAGCAGGAGGAGGTGAGCGAGCGTGTCCCAGTGGGGCACGAGGGAGAAAGCAAAGGTCAGCCCCATCGCAATGAGGACGCTCACAGCGAGCCAGTCCATCCGGCGTCTGCGAGCGCCCGCAACCACTCTGAGCAGTAGGGGTGCGGCAAGGACGAGGCAGATAAGCAGGCCAGTCGAAGCCTCGAGTGAATTACCGCCGAGTTCACCGAGGCCCGCATTGTGTGCGATCGCTCGAGACCATGCTCCAGCGAAGGTGGCGAGGCACTCACCGGGGTGCTGGGAGCAGCCCCCCGTCGGTGTGAGCCTCTGGCCCGGGTAGACGGTGCCGAGGACGGCCCGCACCGTGCTCCACCGGGTCGCCACCCACAGCCCCAGCACGCCCACGGCGGCGAGGGCGCTGGAGGCAAGTGGAATGAGTGAGTGAAGAACCTCGCGCCAACCGCGACCTCGGCCCTCGTTGAGGCACAGGCCGACGGAACCAAGGGTCATGACCAGCGCGCACGGGACGATATAGGGCACGTAGATGCTCATCGCTGTTGTCACCACGACGTAACCAGTGAGTGCTGCCCAAACGACGGGGCCTCGGGGCCGATGTGCGCGTTGGGCCCACACAACGGCGGTCAGTCCGAGGAAGCACATCGCGATGGGCCACAGCGTCGTCGGACGCCACCACCACTGCACGAGCGGACTGAGCAGGATGACGAAGGGAAGCATCCAGGACGCCGTGCGCTGGCTCGGGTGCAGGGAGCGGACGAAGACGTGGATGGAGCTAAGAGCCGCCCAGCCTGGCAGCCACCAGCGCCATGCCATTCCTCGGGCGAGGTCGCCGGTCAGGAGAAGCCACGTGTGCGGACGGAAGATGACCGACCAGTCGTGAGTCGGGAGGTCGTTCTGGATCGTCGTGTCCATCCCGCCCGGCAGTGCGGAGTTGAGCGTGGGGAAGCCGTGGGCGATCTGTGCGGCGACCCAGGAAGCCTGGACCTGCCACATGTCAGACGTGATGTCACGCGGACGTCCAGCCAGAAGCTTTGCCGAGGAGTGCTGGCCGAACACCTCGGCCCAAGCTCCCGTCGACTCCCCCGTGAGTTCTAAGGTGACGGCGACGAGCAGCGCCAAGAATGTGACGACGGGGAACACGGAGATTTGACGAGCCCGCGGAAGAGTGCGAGTGCTGATCGCCGCGTCGGGAAAAACAGCGGGGCTTCCCGTGGACACCACGGTCAGCGAACCTCGCGCTTGAGGAGGCCGAGGAGGTACTGCCCGTAGCCGGACTTGACGAGCGGCTCAGCGCGCCGGCGCAGGCCCTCGTCGTCGATGAAGCCGTTGCGCCACGCGATCTCCTCGGGGCACCCGATGTTGAGGCCCTGGCGGTGCTGGATGGTGCGCACGAAGCTCGTCGCGTCGGCCAGGGAGTCGAAGGTTCCGGTGTCAAGCCAGGCGGTCCCTCGGGGGAGGACCTCGACCGTGAGACGGCCTGCCTCCAGGTAGGTCCGGTTGACGTCGGTGATCTCGTACTCGCCGCGCGCCGAGGGCTTGAGGTTCTTGGCGATCTCGACGACGTCGTTGTCGTAGAAGTACAGACCGGGCACGGCGTAGTCGGACTTCGGCTCGGAGGGCTTCTCCTCGATCGAGAGGGCCTTGAAGTCCTCGTCGAACTCGACGACGCCGTAGGCGCGGGGGTCGGCCACCTGGTAGGCGTAGACGACGCCGCCCTCCGGGGTGGTGTGACGGCGCAGGCGCGTGCCCATGCCGGGACCGTAGAAGATGTTGTCGCCCAGCACGAGGGCAGCCGGCTCGCCACCGATGAAGTCAGCACCGAGGACGAAGGCCTGGGCGAGGCCGTTCGGCTCCTCCTGGACGGCGTAGGACAGGTTGACGCCGAGCTGGGAGCCGTCTCCGAGCAGACGGTGGAAGCTGGCGGCGTCGTGCGGCGTCGTGATGACGAGGACGTCCTGGATCCCGGCGAGCATGAGCGTGCTGAGCGGGTAGTAGACCATCGGCTTGTCGTAGACCGGGACCAGCTGCTTCGAGGTGCCGAGGGTGATCGGGTTGAGTCGTGTGCCGGAACCGCCGGCCAGGATGATGCCACGCATGGGCACAGTCTGACGTATTTCGACGGCCGAGCGCCCGCTCGTCGGCGCAAGGATCCCGAACGGTTGCGTCACTGTGACCGGAGCGGACCCCGTCTGCGCCCGCGTGCGGTGCGACTCAGAGCACTCGGATGTAGACGGGCGATCCCCAGACGGAGCCGTAGCGCACGCCGGTCGACGGGTTGGCGGCCTCGTAGAGCATGCCGTTCCCCGCGTAGACGGCCACGTGGCCCGGCCACCACAGGAGGTCCCCAGGCTGCGCCTGGGCCGCCGAGATGCGCGTGCCGACCTTGGACTGCTGCTCCGAGGTCCGGGGGAGCGTGACGCCGGCCGCCTTGTACGCGTAGCTCGTGAGGCCCGAGCAGTCGAAGGCGCTGGGGCCCGCGGCGCCGAACAGGTACGGCTTGCCGACCTGAGCCCGCGCGGTCGCGATGATGGTGGAGCGCTGGGAGTCCGTGCTGGCGGTGGTGCTGGTGGTGCCCCAATAGAGGGAGCCGCCGGTGAAGTCCTGGCGGGTGCGGCCGTCGGAGTTCCTGTACTCGTCGGTGGTGGGCATGCCCAGGCTGCCTCGCTCGTAGCCCTTGGCGGCGTAGAGGCTGAGGATGCCGGACCACACGGGGTGGGAGCCGGTGGTGGCGGACCAGTACATGGTGCCGCCCTGGAAGCGCTGGTAGACGCCGCCGGTGGTGGCGGTCTCGTCGGTCAGGGGCATGCCGAGGCGTCCGCGCTCGTAGGAGTAGCGGCCGTAGGCGTCGAGGTTGGCGCCGTGGACGGCGTGGGCTCCGCCGGCGGCGGACCAGTACATGGTGCCGCCCTGGAAGCGCTGGTAGACGCCGCCGGTGGTGGCGGTCTCGTTGGTGACCGGCAGACCGAGGTAGCTGCCTTCGTAGCCGAGGGCGGCGTAGGCGCCGAAGATGGCGCCGTGCACGGCGTGCGCTCCGGTGGTGGCCGACCAGTAGACGGTTCCGCCGTCGAACTGCTGGTAGATGCCGCCGCGGGCGGGCATCTCGTTGCTGCGGGGGCTGCCGAGCCAGCCGCTCGCGCCGCCCTGGGCGGTCCACAGGTCGCCGATGGCGCCCAGGATGGTGTAGCCGCCCGACTGGATCGTCGCGGCGGAGGCCGACGCCGACACCACACCCACCGCAGCCGGTGCCAGTCCGATCGCGGTGGCCAGGGCGGCGGTGGTGAGACGTGCTCGAGTGCGGGGCATGGGTGCTCCTTCGTCGTGGGATAGCGGTCGCGGGTCGGCCGGGCTCCGCCGGGCCTCCCACTCGAACGACGAGCCTGCGGACCGCCGTCCTCGTACGAATTCGCCAGACCATAGGTCACGAACGCGTCTCCGCGACATGATGCCCGTCACCGCGCGGACGCCGTGTGCGGACCGCACGGCCTGCGCCAGGTACCGTCGCGCCCATGGAGAGACTCGACGGCGCCCGGCAGACCTACGCCTGGGGCTCGACGTCAGCGATCCCCGAGATCCTCGGCGTGCCAGCTGACGGGCGTCCCTGGGCCGAGCAGTGGTTCGGGGCGCACCCGGGTGGCCCGACCAGGCTCGCCTCGGGCCGCACCCTCGAGTCGCTCATCGACTCCGCTCCAGAGCGGCTCCTCGGCGAGGACGTCGTCCGGCGCTTCGGCCCGCAGCTCCCCTTCCTCCTCAAGCTCATCGCCCCGGCCCAGGCCCTCTCGCTCCAGGTCCACCCCTCCCTCGAGCAGGCCGGTGAGGGGTACGCCCGAGAGAATCGCGCGGGCCTCGCGCCCGAAGCGCCCGAGCGCAACTACAAGGACTCCAACCACAAGCCTGAGATGGTCCTCGCGATCGAGACCTTCGAGGCGGTCGCCGGCTTCCGAGCCCCGCGGCGCGTCGGAGAGGTCCTCGCGGGCCTCGACTCGCCCCTCGCGCGCCGGATGCGGCGCACGCTCCGCCTCAACCCGACGCGCTTCGGCATCCGCCAGGTCTTCAGCGACCTCGTCGAGCCGGCGACGCGCCCCTCCGGCGACGAGGTCGCCGGCCTCGTCGCGGAGCTCGCCGCGCGCCTCGCGGCGGGGACGTCGCCCTCGCCCCGTGTCGACGCCAACGCCGTCGCCATGGCCGACGCCTTCCCCGGGGACCCGGGTCTCGCCGCGGCCCTCCTCCTCAACCCCGTGACGCTTCGTCCGGGGGAGGCGCTCTTCGTCCCGGCGGGCTCGGTCCACGCCTACGTCTCCGGTCTCGGTGTGGAGATCATGGCCTCCTCGGACAACGTCCTGCGTGCCGGGCTCACGGTCAAGCGGGTCGACGTGCCCGAGATGCTCGCCTGCGTCGACTACGTCGCCGCGCCACCGGTCCGGCCCGCCCCGGAGTACCTGTCACGGGCCACCCGCGCCTACTACGCGCCCGTCGACGACTTCGAGCTCCTCGTCACTGACGTCGTCCCCGAGGACGGCCGCGTGCAGGTGCCGGGCCGCGGCCCCCGCGTCCTCCTCTGCCTCGACGGCGAGGTCGCCGCGACGACCCCGGCGGGCTCGCTCGCGCTGCGGCGAGGCCAAGCCGCCTTCGTCGGCGCCGACGAGCGCACCCTGGCCCTTGAGGGGCGGGGATCGGTCGTCCAGGCCGACGTGCCCTGAGGCGCCGGTCCCGGCCGCTGCGGTCGCCGCCGGCGTGACGGGTCAGAGCGCCGCACCCTCCTGACGTGCCGCCGTCGCCGCCAGTGCGTCGTCGGCGTCGGGGGAGAGCAGGACGGCTGTCCGGCCCGCGCGCCACGCGGCCAGGACGCCGCGCACCGCGTCGAGCGGCTCGTCCTCGCGCACGAGGACTGCCCGTGGGCCGTCCGGGCCCGCGCCCGCCTGCGGCAGTCCCGACACCAGCTCGTCCCGGCTGAGCGCCCTCGTCCTCCCGTCCGCCGCCTCCAGGATCGCGGTGGCCGATCCGGGCACCTGCGGCCCGGTGTACTGGTCGGGGTGCGTCATGAGGTCGGCCAGCCCGTCGAGCACGAGCGGCGGCAGCTCGCCCGGCCAGCGGACCGCGAGCGAGGCGGCCGGGACCAGGGCCTGAGCCTCCGCCTCCTCGCTCAGGAGTCCTGGCTCCATCGCGACGGACAGTCCGGCTGCCGCCTCGCCCGCCTCCACGAGCGAGTCGGCGGTCGTGCCGTCGGTCAGGAGGGCGGGGGATCCGGCAGCCCACGTGCCCGTGCACCAGGTGACCGTGCGCCAGTGGACGGGCAGGGCCACGTGCACGAGGGCGCCAGGTCGTGACTCAACTGTGATGAAACCCGCCGTCTTCGCCTCCCACATGGCCAGGACGTGCCCGGAGAGCTCGACTCGCTCCTCGGGTGCGTACCAGACGAGCCAGGGCCGATCGGCGTCGGACCGCTGGGGGAGGATCGTTGCGAGGGCGTCAGTCATGGCGCCATCAAAGCAGAAGAGGGTCGCGTGGTGGACGGCGGGGACCGCCGTCGTGAGCCCCCGTGAGAATGGGGGTTGCGGGATCCCTGCGTGGTTGTTGCCAGCGGCGTGCACACCCGTCCGACTTCACCCGTGGGGCGTGGTCCAGGTCTCACTTCACCCTCACGAAACCGCAGCATGATGCGGTTTCGTCACGAGTGGGTGAATTCGACCCGCCCGGCTTGACTCACCCGTCCTACACCCGTGTAATTTCCACTGGTAACCAGAAGCCAGTTCGAAGGGACGCCATCGTGTGGAACATCCTCGGCGACGGTCCGATCACCAGGACCGACGACGCCGACGACGAGGCACTCCTGCTCCTCTTCGGCGGTGACGAGGTCGACGAGGGCCCCCTCGCGTGGCAGGAGCGCGCTCTGTGCGCGCAGACCGACCCCGAGGCCTTCTTCCCGGAGAAGGGCGGCTCGACCCGCGAGGCGAAGCGCGTCTGCGCCACCTGCGAGGTCCGTGAGGAGTGCCTCGAGTACGCCCTCGCCAACGACGAGCGCTTCGGGATCTGGGGCGGCCTGTCCGAGCGCGAGCGCCGCAAGCTCAAGCGCCGCGCGGTATGAGCCCGGCGAGCGCCTCGAGCCTCGCCGGTCCCACCGTCTCTGCTGAGACCCTCGCGGTCGTCGTCTCCGCCGGCACGACCCCCTATCTCCACCGCACCCTCCGCGCCGTCGCGGGCCAGACCCTCCCGCCCGACGTCGTCCTCCTCGTCGACGTCTGCTCCCGGGACAACGGGCTGGGTGACGGCACCCCGGTCGAGGAGTGCGTCAACGGCTCCGGGCTCGACGACGTCGCTGACGTCCGTATCGTCCGGGCGCCCGAGGCGACCACCTTCGGTGACGCCGTCAACCGGGGCCTCGCGCTGTACCGGGATCTCGTCGCCGAGGGCAACCGCCGACGCACGCACCGCCGCCCCGACGGACGGACCTCAGTCCCCACCTCGGCACTTGCTCCGGACCGGCGCTCCGACGCCGACCACGACCAGTCGCGCCAACGCCTCCGGCTCGGTCCGCGCGGCGAGCGGCGTGAGACCGGCCGCCTCGACGGCCCGGCCGACGCCCGCTCGCCCATCACCCGCTCGGAGGCTCGTCGCCTCGGAGCCGGCACCGGCGGCACCACCCGGTCCTCCGATCCCGGGACGCCCGCGACCGCGTGGCTCTGGCTCCTCCACGACGACTCCGCACCCGAGCCCGACTGCCTCGAGCGTCTCGTCACCACTGCCGCCGCGAGCCCCTCGGCCGCCGTCCTCGGCCCCAAGCAGGTTGACTGGGACGACCCGAGCCGCCTCCTCGAGGCCGGACTGCGCACCACCCGCTCCGCCCGGCGCGCTCTCGACGTCGTCGACGGCGAGATCGACCAGGGACAGCTCGACGAGCGCTCCGACGTCCTCGCCGTCGGCACCGCAGGGGCCCTCGTCCGACGGACTTTCTGGGACGAGGTGGGCGGCCCCTCGCCGGCCTTCGGCCCCTTCGGCGACGGCCTTGAGCTGAGCCGCGCCGCCCGGCTCGCAGGCCACCGCGTCGTCCTCGTGCCCAGCGCGAGGGTCCGCCACCGCCGCGCCTCGTACCTCGGGCTGCGGGGCCCCGGCCGGCACCGCGAGGCCGCGCACGACGAGCGCGGCCGCCGATCAGAGGGCGGGACGGAGCCGCCGGTCGACGAGCAGCTCGCCGCCCTCGCCCAGGAGGGCGACCCGGACGCCGACCGCTCCTACCGCGCGCGCCGCACCGCCCAGCTGCGCGCCTGGGCCACCTTCTCCAACCGCCCCCTGCTGCTGCTCCTGCCCTGGATCCTCCTCCTGGGTCTCGCCCGCTCGCTGTGGCGCCTCCTCGCCAAGGAGCCCGCCCTCGCCCGCGACGAGACCGCCGCGGCCTGGGCCGCCCTCCGCTCGGCGCGCACCATCCGTGAGGGACGCCGCCGTCTCCACGGCCTGCGGAGCGTCCCGCGCTCGGTCCTCTCCGACCTCTACGCGACGCCCGCCGAGATCCGCGCCGCACGGCGCGACGTCGCCCGGCAGGAGCGCGAGCGCCTCGAGCGCGCCGCCGCGCCCAGCGAGCTCGAGCTGCGGGAGCTGGCGGCCGCCCGTCGTCGTCGGCGCCGGGTCCTCGGCGCCAGCCTCGTCGTCACCGCCGCCCTCGGACTGCTCGGCACGAGCCGGGTCCTCGCGACGCGTCTCGTCGCGGGCGGCGCCCTGACCCGCGTCGGCCAGGACTGGCACGAGCTGTGGGCGACCGCCTGGGGCACGTGGGTCCCTGCCGGTGACGGCTACCCGAGCGCCATGAACCCGCTCCTGGCGATCATCGCGGTGCCCGTCGCCCTCGTCAGCCGCCTCGGCCTCACCGGCGACGACCTCGTCCACGCCGTGCTCGTCCTCGGCGTCCCGCTCGCGGCCCTCGGCGCCTGGTACGCGGCCGGCACGATCACCCGCCGCACCAGCCTGCGCGCCTGGGCGGCACTCACCTGGGCCCTCGCGCCCACCCTCCTGCTCTCGCTCGGCCAGGGGCGGCTGCCCGCCCTCCTCGTCCACCTCGTCCTGCCGTGGGCGCTCACCGCCCTGTCCCGCGCGGTCGGCGCCGACCGCCGTGACGTCGTCCTCTCCGGCCTCGTCGGGGCGCACCACGCCTCCGCCGAGGAGAAGGCCGAGCTCGACCGCTTCGCCTCGGAGCGCGTCGAGGACCTCGCCCACCTGGGGGAGGAGCCCGACGACGCCGCCCCGGCCACCGCCGCTGCCGCGGGCGCTGCCGGGCCCTCACAGGTCGTGGACGCCCGCACGGGCGTCACCCGGGCGCACGCCGACCCGCCCGAGCCCCGGGACGCAGACGCTCTCGAGCCCGACGCCGCCTCCGACGTCGTCGCCCCTGCGCACGACTCGGGCACCACCGGCACCGCCGCTGCGCACGCCGGGCTCGGCGACGGCCCCGTCGACGACGACCCCGCCACCCCGGTCCTCGACGACGCCGAGGGCGTCGTCGTCGCCGCGACCACCGCTCACGGCGCCGCCGTCCGTGCCGCAGCGACCGAGCAGTACGGACCCGGCTCCGCCGCGGCGGCCGCCGTCGCCGGGCTCCTGCTGTGCCTCGTCGTCGCGGCCGAGCCGGCCACGGCGCCGATCGTCCTGCTCCTCCTCGGGGGCCTGGCCGTCGCGGCCCGGCGCTCGGCCGCACGCCTGCTCCTCACCGCGGTTCCCGTCCTCCTCACCGCCGCCCCCGCGTGGACGAGGGCCTGGGAGCTCACCGGCTCCGGGCACGCCTGGGGCGAGGGAGTCCGCTACCTCCTCACCGAGGCCGGGGCCCCCGTCGCCGCGAGCGCCCCGAGCGCCGTCGAGCTCCTCCTCGGCTCGCCCGTCGACCTCGACACGCTCGCGCCCAGCCCCACTGTCTCGCTCGCCCTCAAGGCCACCCTCGCCGTCACCCCGGCCCTCGCGGTCCTCGGTCTCCTCCTCGGCGGCCACCGCGGCCACCGGGCCCGCACAGGTGCGCTCCTCGTCGTGGGCGGCCTGGCCCTCGCCGCCGTCGCCGTCCGCGTCACCACCGCCATCGGCACCGCGCCCGACGGCACCGGCGAGGTCCTCGTGCGCGCCTGGCCGGGTGCCGGGCTGTCCCTCGCCCTCGCCGGCATGATCGCCACCGTGCTCGCCGCCGGCGACGCGGCTCGCTCCGCACTCGTCCGCCACCGCGTCGGCTGGCGCCACGTCCTCCTCGGCGTCCTCGGCACGGCCTGCCTCCTCGTCCCCGTCGCCGTCGGCGGGGCGTGGGCCGCCCAGGCGGCTCGCTCCACCGCGACGGGCGCTGACGCCGAGCTCATGGCCCTGCACCCCGCCTCCCGAGCCGTCCCCCTCATCGCCGAGGACATCGCCTCCTCGCGGACCTCCGGCCGCGTCCTCCTCCTCAGCTCCGACGGGGACTCCCTCACGGCGACCCTCTGGCGCGGCGACGGCACCCGGCTCGTCGACGCCCTCCCCGACGTCCTGTCCGCCCAGCGCCGCGAGCGGGTCGACGAGCACGCCGACGGCGCCCTGCGCCCTACGGGCTCCTACCAGGGCAGCACCACGAGCGACCCAGCGCTGGACGGCACGATCCCCACCGTCCTCACGGACTCGGCTGACGCCTCCCTCGCCGACGCCGTCGCCCGCGCGACCAGCGGCCAGGACCCCGACGCCGCTGCCGACCTGGCCGCCCACGACGTCGCCGTCGTCGTCCTCCAGGCCCGGACCGGCGACGAGGCCACGGCCACCGCGCGCACGGGCCTCGACTCGACCGACGGCCTCGACCAGCTCGCCACCACGACGACGGGCACGTCCTGGCGCGTCCAGCCCGCTACCGGCGAGCCGGCCCGCGCCGCCCTCGTCACCGGCGCCGGTGCCTCCGCGCGCTCGACCGTCGTCTCCACCAGCGGCTCCAGCGCCGGCCGCGTCACCGCGGACCTGCCCGGTGCGAAGGACGGCGTGCAGCGCGTCCTCGTCCTCGCTGAGCGTGCCGACGACGGCTGGCGCGCGACCCTCGACGGCCGGGCCCTCACCGCGACCACCGCGCCCGGGACCACCTCCGGCACCTGGCGCCAGGCCTTCACCGTCCCCGCCGAGGGCGGCCGCCTCGTCCTCGCCCACGACGACGGGTGGCAGCACCTCCTCGCACCCGCGATCTGGGTCTCCTGGGCCGTCGCCGCCCTCGCCTCCCTGCCCCTGCGACGCAGGAGGACCGCCGCATGACCCGCCTCGCCCGCGCCGCCCGCCGCACCGGCGGCCTCGCCGTCTCCGCGGCCGCCCTCGCCGCGGTCGGGGGGCTCACGTGGTGGGGCGCCGTCGCGCCCCGCGCCACCTCCCCGCAGGTCGCGGCGCACGCCGTGCCCGCACCGTCGAGCGCGGTCAGCTACGTGTGCCCCGCGGGCCCCTCGGACACGATCGGCGCCGTCACCGTCGGCAAGGCGACGACGGGGACCGCCATCACGAGCCTCACCGGAACCGGCACCCTCAGCTACGACGGCGAGACTCTCAAGGCGGACCCGACCTGGAGCGGCAAGGACGCCGAGGGCGGCGTCATCCGCCTCGAGGAGTCCGCCGCGAGCGCCTCGCCCTCCGCGACGGCGAGCCCCACGGCCTCGTCGACTGCCGCAGCCGGCTCCGCGCGGGAGCGCGGTGGGGCGTCCGGCGTCGTCACCAGCCTGTCCCCGGACGGTGACCTGCGCGGCCTCACGACCGCCTCCTGCGCGCCCCCGAGCGCCGTCTCCTGGATCGTCGGCGGCTCGGCGGCCGTCGGCTCCTCCGCCGAGCTGCGCCTCACCAACCCCGGATCGACCTCCGTCACCGCCCACGTCACTCTCCTCGGCTCCACTGGCGAGCTCAGCCTTCCCTCCGGCGGTGCCGTCTCCGTCCCGGCGGGCGAGACCCGCACCGTCCTGCTCGAGACCGCCCCGGACGCCTCCGACCGCGTCGCCGTCGGCGTCGAGGCGGACGACGGCGCCCTCGGCGTCTCCCTGGCCACCGAGTCCCTCGACGGCGAGACGCCGGCCGGCACCGAGGTGCTGACTCCGGGCGCCGCTCCGTCGACCGACCTCACCGTTCCTGGCGTCGTCCTCACGAAGGTCGCCGACCAGGGCGAGGAGGAGAAGGACGGAGCCTCCTCCTCCGACGCACCCGCCGTGCGCGTCGCCAACCCCGGAACCGAGCCCGCCACCGTCACCCTCACCATCGAGGGCGAGCACGGCTCGGAGGTCCTGCCCGGCGCCGAGTCCGTCACCATCGACCCGGGCGCCGTCTTCGACGTCAGCCTTGCCGGCGTCACTCCGGGCGCCTACGGCGTGCGCGTCACCTCCGACCAGCCCGTCGTGGCGGCCGTTCGCCTCGTGCGCAGCGCGGGGGAGTACCCCGAGGCCTCTGGCGTCCTCGTCCACGACGTCGCCTGGGCCCAGGCCGGGCAGCCCTCAGCGGTCCAGGCTGGGACCGTCTCGATGCCGCGCTCCGACGGGTTGACGCCGCAGCTCCTCCTCACGAGTTCGGGCGACGCCGCGCTCGGCGACACGACCGTCCACCTCGCCTCCGCCGACGGCGGCTGGTCCACGGACGTCGACGTCCCCGCCGGCACGACGGTCGCGGCCAAGGTGCCCGACGACGTCGACGCCGTGACAATGTCCGGGGAGCCCGGTCGGGACGTCACCGCGGCCGTCGTCGTCACCGCGAAGGTGAAGTGCGACGCCGCCGGCACCCTCATCTCGACCCTGAGCCCGGTCGCGGACGCCCAGGCCCTCGCCGAGCGGCGGATCAGGCTCGGCTGAGCGGGGCCGCCCCTGCGCCGGGGCGGACGGGGAACGTCCCTCAGTACCCCTCGGGGTCGATCTCCTCCGGACGACGCCCCAGCATGAGAGCCACCTGCTCGACGACGACGCGCCGCACGAGCTCCATGAGCTCCTCGTCGTCCTGCGCCCGCGAGGACACGGGACGGCGGTAGACCACGACCCGGGCCGGCAGACCGGCGCGCGGCTCTGCCGCGAAGCCGCGCCCGAGGACGGCGCCGCGCTCCCAGGGGGCGGGGTCCGACGGCGGGACCTCCTCGACCGCGAACTGGATCGACTCCACCTGGGGCCACTGCGCCGCCAGCTCGTCCGCGGCGGTGATGACCATCTCGTCGAAGCGCTCCGCGCGCGTGCGCCACGCAGGCAGCCCCGGCGGCAGGAGCGGGCCCCGCAGGCCGCGCCCGTGACGGTCGCGGCGCCGCGAGCTGCGCGGCGCCTGCGCGGGGGACCGGCGGGGTCTCGGCTCGGTGGGCGTCATGGAGCACACCCTAGGTCCCCGTCCGGCCCGAGTGGCGCGCTCGGCCGCGCGGCGGGCGCGCGATAGCCTGCCGCCGTGAGAACCGTCCGACGCTGCCGCAGGCCCGGCTGCGAGAACCCCGCCGTGGCGACCCTGACGAGCGTCTACGCGGACTCCACGATCGTCCTGGGCCCGCTCGCCACCGAGGCCCAGCCCGAGGCCTACGACCTGTGCGAGAAGCACGTCGAGTCCTTCACAGCGCCCCGCGGCTGGCAGGTCATCCGCCTCGCCACCGACTTTGCCCCGGCACCGCCGAGCGACGACGACCTCACCGCCCTGGCGGACGCCGTCCGCGAGGCCTCGCGCGCCCCGCGGCCCCGCCCGCAGCCCGCTGAGCACGCGGGCCGACCGGGCGGCATCATGCCGGGCCCCATCACCCACGACCCCGCCGAGCTCCCCAGCCACCTCACGGGCCTGGGCGACGGCGAGATCCTGCGCCGCGGCCACCTGCGGGTGCTGCGCGGCGAGAAGGAGGACTGACCCCGTGAGCACCACCAACGGCTCCCCGGCCCCCGCCACCCCCGTCGTGGCGGCCTGGCTCCGCGCGGACCTGCGCTGCCCCGTCACCGGCGGTGAGCTCGTCGACGCCGTCGGTCGCGACGGGGAGCCCCGCCTCGACTCGCCGCAGGCCGGCCTGTCCTTCCCGGTGCGCGACGGCGTGCCGATCCTGCTCGCCCACGAGGCGAGCCCGCTGGCCTGAGGCGCTGGGTCGCCCGCGCCTCAGACGCCGTAGCGAGGACGGAGCGCCCGCGTGGCCGCCGCCTCGTCGCGGTCCCGGTCGTCCATCTCGCGCGCCATCTCGCGGTCCCTCCGCTCGACGAGGACCGCCGCGAGGAAGCGCTCCGGGTGCGTCCCCGCGGGCGGGGCGGGAGCCACGTGGGGCGCCACCGCGTCGGCCAGCTGCCGTCCCAGGCGCGCCCGCGCCTCGGGCCGTGTCGAGGACGCGCGCTGGAGGAAGGTCCGGGCTGCCAGCGTCAACCTGCCGGGCAGGGCCCCCATGTCCGCCTCCGCGGCCCATCCGGCGAGCTCGGGAGGCATGAGGAGCGGGGGAGCGGCCTGCGACCCGTCCCGCTCGCGCACCTCATAGGTTCCCGCGAGCAGGTCGCCGAGCCTCTTGCCGCGGCGCGTCACCGCGCAGGAGCACACCGCGAGCACGGCCGATGACGCCCATATTTCGATCACCGCCAGGAGCACCCGCACGAGGCAGTGGCGCAGTCGGACAGCGCCGCCGTCGTCGCGCACGACCCGCGTGCCGACGACGAGCCGCCCCGCCGATCGTCCCCGCGACAGCGTCTCCACCGCGAGCGGCAGGAGGAGCAGCCAGAAGGCGGCGATGAGGGCCGCCTGCGTCACCTCCGCCGCGTCCGACTGCTGCGGGAGGACCACCGACCAGGTGATGAGGGACAGCACGAGGCCCGCGGCCTGCAGGCCGTAGTCGATGACCCCGGAGACCATCCGGTTCCCCAGCGTCGCGGGGACGACGTCGAGCGCGACCGCCTCGCCCGTGACGACGCGGTCCTGCTCGATCATCCGCTCGGACGAGGAGACGGGCTCACTCACCATGACAGACTCCCTCCGTGGACATCGATGCCTTCAGCGCGGCGCACCGGGACCAGTGGGACCGGCTCGACGCGCTCGCCTCCCGCCGCCGCCTGAGCGGCGCCGAGGCCGACGAGCTCGTCGCCCTCTACCGCCTCACGGCGCGTCACCTCTCGCAGGTGCGGACCTCGGCCCCGGACCCGCAGCTCGTCGCCGAGCTCTCGACCCGCCTCGCGCGTGCCCGTGGCCGCGTCACCGGGACCCGCGAGTCGCGCGCCTCGGACCTCGGTCGCTTCCTGACGCGCACGATGCCGGCCGCCCTGTACCGGGTGCGCTGGTGGACGCTCGGCGTCACCGCCGCCTCGGTGCTCGTCGCCGTCGTCGTGGGCGTCTGGACCTTGCGCAGTCCTGAGGCGATGGCCGCCCTCGGCTCGCCCAGCGAGCTCGACGCCTACGCCCAGCACTCCTTCGAGGCCTACTACTCCACCTACTCCGCCCAGGACTTCGCCGGGCTGGTCTGGACGAACAACGCCCGGATCGCGGCCCTGTGCGTCGCAGGCGGCGTCACCGGCGTCCTGCCGGCCTGGGTCCTGTGGGCCAACGCCGTCAACGTCGGGCAGGCGGGCGCCATCATGGCCGACCACGGCCACTTCGGCCTGTTCCTGGCACTCATCAGCCCGCACGGCCTGCTCGAGCTCACCTGCGTCTTCGTCGCCGGCGGAGCCGGCTTGCGCCTCTGCTGGACGCTCCTCGTCCCCGGGCAGCGCTCGCGCGGACGCGCGCTGGCAGAGGAGGGCCGCACCCTCATCACCGTGGCCGTCGCCCTCACCGGGGCGCTCGCGGTCTCCGGCGTCATCGAGGCCTTCGTGACTCCGGCCCCCGTCCCGTGGGCCCTCAAGATCGCGATCGGCGTCCTGGCGCTCGCGGCCCTGTGGGCCTACACGATCGTGCTGGGCGGCCGGGCCGTCTCCCTCGGGGAGACCGGTGACCTCGACGCCGAGGAGGCCGGGGCGGTCCTGCCGGAGGCCGTCTGAGCCCGCCCCGCACGGGGCGGAGCCCGGGGCCGGCGGGACCGGTGCCTCCACGGGTCTGCTGAGGACGACAGCGCTCACAGCCGACCCGCCGCCTTGAGCGCGAGATAGGCGTCGGCGAGCGCGGGAGCGAGGGTCTCGGGGGAGGCCTCGACGACCTCGGCGCCCGCGCGGCGCAGACGGTCCCGAGCGGCCGCGAGCTCGAGGAGGTCCTGCTCGGCGGCGGCGGCGACGTAGGCGCTCTCCGAGTCGGTGCGCCGGGCGCTCAGGGCGGCCAGCTCCGGGTCCGTCGCCGAGGCGAGGAGCACCGTGTGCTCGCGGACGATCGGTGCGAGCGCGCGCAGGGTGGCGGCGTCCGCGCTCGAGCCCTCCAGCCCGGCGAGGACGACGACGAGGGCGCGCTGCGACAGCGAGCGGGACACGGTCGCCGCCGCCAGGGGCCAGCTCGTCTCGGTGAGGGCGGGCTCGACGGGGGCCAGACCGTCCGCGAGCGCGCTCATGAGCGCGGGACCGGACTCGCCCCGGACCTGTGCGCGCAGCGCCTCGTCGAGCGCGACGACGTCCACCCTGTCACCCGCGCGCGAGGCGAGGGCCGCGAGGAGCAGGGCCGCCTCGATCTGAGCGTCCAGGCGCGTGCCCTCGCCCAGGCGAGCCGCCGCCGCGCGGCCCGTGTCGAGGACGATGAGGACGCGGCGGTCCCGCTCGGGCCTCCACGTGCGCACGACGACGTCACCGCGACGAGCCGTCGAGCGCCAGTCGATGGAGCGGACGTCGTCGCCGGCGACGTACTGCCGCAGCGAGTCGAACTCGGTGCCCGCGCCGCGCACCTGGACGGCGCTGCGGCCGTCCATCTCGCGCAGCCGGGCGAGCCGGCTCGGGAGGTGACGCCGGGAGGAGAAGGCGGGCAGGACGCGCAGCGTGGCGGGCGCGCACAGCGAGGCCTGCCGGCCGGCGAGCCCCAGCGGGCCGCGCACGCGCACCGTGACCCGCTCGGCTCGCCGGTCGCCCCGGCGCGTCGGGGTGAGCGCGGTGCGGTGGCGCCGTCGCTCGCCGGGCGGGATCGCGAGCGAGCCGCGCTCGCCGACCGCTCCGGCCGAGGGCGGCCAGGCGTCGCGCACCTCGAGGAGCACCGTCCGCGACGCCCTCGAGCTCACGGTGAGGGTCTCGGTGACGGTCTCTCCGAGGCGGGCGGAACGGGGCAGGTCCCGGGACACGCGCAGGGAGCGGGGCGAGGGCGCGAGGAGCACGTCGAGGAGGGCGAGGGCGGTCACGGCGAGCGCGAGCACCAGGACGGTCGCCGGGCGCGGGACGAGCACGACGACGAGGACGCCCGCCAGGAGCGTCCACACCGTGCGCGTCGTCAGGTACACGGCGGCCTCAGCGGGGGACCTCGACCGTGCGCAGGACGCCGGCGATGACGGACTCCGTGGTGACGCCCTCCATCTCGGCCTCGGCGCGCAGGGTGATGCGGTGGCGCAGGGCCGGCGCAGCGAGGACCTTGACGTCGTCGGGCGTGAGGAAGGACCTGCCCGACAGCCACGCCCAGGCGCGGGCGGCCGCCAGCAGCGCGGTCGCGCCGCGCGGCGAGACCCCGAGCGCCACGCTCGGCGCCTGCCGGGTGGCGCGGACGAGGTCGACGACGTAGCCGAGCACCTCCGGGGAGGCGCCGATCGTGCGGACCTGCTCCCTGGCGCGAGCGAGGTCCCCGGGTCCTGCGACGGCGCGCAGGCCCGCGGCCGCGAGGTCCCCGGGGCTGAAGCCTGCGGCGTGGCGGCTGAGGACCTCGAGCTCGTCGGCGCGGTCCGGCAGCGGCAGGACGAGCTTGAGGAGGAAGCGGTCCAGCTGGGCCTCCGGCAGTGGGTACGTGCCCTCGTACTCGACGGGATTCTGGGTCGCGATGACCATGAAGGGGTCCGGCAGGCGCCGGGGCTCGCCGTCGACGCTCACCTGCCGCTCCTCCATGGCCTCGAGGAGCGCCGCCTGGGTCTTCGGGGGCGTGCGGTTGATCTCGTCGGCCAGGAGGAGGTTCGTGAAGACGGGCCCCTCGCGGAAGGAGAACTCCGCGGTGCGCGCGTCGTACACGAGGGAGCCGGTGACGTCGCCCGGCATGAGGTCCGGGGTGAACTGGACGCGCTTGGTCCCCAGGTCGAGGGACGCCGCGAGAGACCGGACGAGCAGGGTCTTGGCGACGCCCGGGACGCCCTCGAGCAGCACGTGCCCGCCGGCGAGGAGCCCGATGACGAGGCCTGTGACGGCGCCGTCCTGCCCGACGACGGCCTTGCCGACCTCGCCGCGGACGGCGACGAGCCGGGAGTGCGGGTCGTTCCGATCCTCTGCGGGGACGGCGCCGTGGTCCGGTGAGGTGCTCATGAGTTCTCTGCCTCGCTCTCGAGTCGGTCGAGCTGGACGGCCAGGTCCACGAGGGACTGGTCATCGGTGGGTGGGGCGCCGGTGAGCGTCTCGCGGACGAGCGGCTCGGGTCGGCCGGTCGTGCGGGCGACGGCGCCGACGAGCTCGTCGGCGCCCGTGCCCGCGGGCACGCCGAGTCGTCGGCCCAGGCGAGTCGCGGTGGCCGTGCGCAGGACGCGTGCGGCGTGCTCGCGGTCGCCGGCCCGGCGGTACAGCCGGCCGCGACCGCGGGTGGTCTCCGTCGCCCGCACGACGACCGGCAGGTCCTCGACGATCACCGGTCCCATCCGGCGCCCGCGGACCAGGGCGAGGGCGAGGACGGCGATCCCGAGCTGGGCCAGGACGACCGGAGCCCACGGCGGCACGACCGTCGTGTCCCACACGCTGGGCGGCTCCAGGTGGGCGGCGTCGAGCCAGACGACGCGGTCGTGGTGCCCCAGGGCCCGGACGCCCAGGGCGGCTTCGCCCGCGGTGGCGAGCCGGGCGTTCGTGAGGGCGCCCCGGTCCGCGACGACGCGCAGGACGGCGCCGGAGGACAGGGGAGCCGTGGCGTAGGCGTAGGCGTCGTCCTTGACGGGGAAGCAGCCGACGGCGCCGGGAACGCCGTCGACCGTCACGGCTCCCTTGGAGCCGCGGAGCGTCGCGGCGGCCACGGCGTCGTGGTCCTCGCACTGGGCGCTGAGCGCGGTGCCCGTCCCGGCCGAGGCGCCCGTGGGGGTCAGGTCCGTCAGACCGGTGAGGGACTGGTAGGTGGAGCCGATGATGGTGACGTCGCCCCCGGCGGCGGCGAGGCGCTTCCGGTCGGCGGTGCTCAGCGAGCCGGCGTTGACGAGGGCGACGGTGGCGTGCTGCTGCGAGGAAGCGGCGACGGCGTCGTCGACGCTCGTGACGGTGGTGACGGAGACGCCCTCGTCGTGGAGCAGCGCGGCGAGCGCCTGGGCGCCGTCATCCCCTGGGTTGGTGGGTGCGAGGGGGGTGCTCGAGGTGGCCGGGCGCGTCCAGCTGGTGAGGAGGGCGACGGCGAGGAGCACGGTGAGCGCCACGGCGAACGGCCGCCACCGGCGCAGGCGCTCGCGCTCGGGCGCCCCGAGGACCTGGTCCTCATCGGCCGCGGCGGAGGGGAGGACGGGAGCGCTCATCGGCGCACCGTCCAGCGCTCAGGGGCGGGGGAGGACTCGGGAGCCCGCGGCGCCGCGGCGGCGACGCGCTCGGCGAGGTCGCGCATGGACTGGTCCTGGTGCTCCGTGGGCAGGAGGTCGCCGTATCGGACGAAGTCGAAGACCCTGGCCGCGGAGACGAGGTCGCCCCCGAGGCCGCCGAGCGCCTCAGCGGCAGCGACCGCCGCCTCGTGGGCAGTGAGGCCGGGGTGGTCGTCGATGAGGCCGCGCTCGTCGAGGGACCGGATGATGGCGCGGTACCGCTCGATGACGGCCGTCGCCCAGTCGGAGCGGGTCACGGCGGCATCCGCTGCCGCCCGCAGCGTGGCGGCGTCGCGCTCGTCGCCGGCGAAGAGCGCGTGGGACGGGACCCGGCTCGCGCGTGCGGCGGACAACCTGGTGAGCGTGAGGAGGACGGCGGCAATGAGCGCGCCGGCGGCGAGCACGACGATGAGGACGGAGAGCCACGCGGGGACGCCGGGCACGATCCCGGCCGGGTCGAGGTGGTGCCGCAGCCAGGTCAGGGCGGCCTCCAGCACGTCCTGGCGCGGGTGGTACGCGGGCTTGGCGAGCTCGCGGTCCGCGGCGTCGCGCGCCTCCTGAGCGCTCGGGGTGGCGGGGACGTCCGAGGCGAGGACCCGTGAGCGCACGACGGTGCCCGCCCGCGGCTGGGCGCGGGCGGGAACGACGGTCGTGAGCGCGAGGTCCACGGGGCTCGGGTGCCGGTTCCTGCGGCCGGCTCAGCGGCCCGCGGCCTGGCGCAGCTCGACGTCGAGGCCCTCGTGGCGCATGCGCAGGTCGATGTAGGTCAGGGCGGTCACGGCGGCGGTGAAGGGGAGGATGAGCGCGGACAGGAGCGCCGAGAGGAAGGTGGACAGCGCGCTCGCGAGGGCGACCTGGTCCGGCGCGGTGACGGTGATGAGCCCGGTCAGCGCACCGGTGACACCGCCGAGGAGCGCTCCGACGGCGCCCTGGATGAGGGCGGCGAGCACGAGGATCCCGAGGACCCGCCAGAAGGAGCCCTTGGTGAGTCGCCAGGAGCGGCGGATGCCGTCGAGGACACCGACGTTCTCGAGGATGAGCGCGGCCGAGGACATCGACAGCCGGACCCCGAGGAACACGGCCGCGATGATCGCGCCGAGCCCGACGACGATCGCGGCGAGGACCGCCAGGACGATGCCGGTGGTCGAGCCGTCGGACGACGCGGAGAGGATCGCGATGACGAGGAGGACGGCGGCACCGACGAGGAGGAGGGCGGCGAGGCCGCTGATGAGGCTGACGAGGAGGGACTGGCCGATGAGGGCCCACACGCGGCGGCGCGTCCGCTCCCACACCTCGCCCGGGGTGGCGACCCGGCCCAGGACCGACCGTGAGACGGCGACGATGAGCAGCCCCGTGAGCACCGCCGTGGCGATCGCCGAGATGAGGCCCTGAAGCGTGATCGAGCCGAGGCTCGAGACGCCTCCGCCCAGGAGGTTCGCGAGCTGCGCCTCGGTCGGGTCGCTGCCGGACTCGAGCGTCGTCCCGAGCGAGGCGAGGGAGTGCGTCGCCAGCCCGGACAGGAGCGCGGAGACGAGGCCGACGACGCTCATGACGACGAGCGCGGGCAGGAACATGGCGCGCGGGTTCGCCCGGAGGGCCTCGACGGCGCCGCCGATGATCTCGGTGATGCCGAGCGGGCGCAGCGGGATGATGCCGGGCTTGGGGGCGAGGAAGAAGCCGCCGGGCGCGCCGGCGCCCTGCGCGTACGGGGCGGCGGCGTCCGGTCCGCCCCAGCCTCCCTGCGGCGGGAGGCCGGTGGGGTACGCGCCGGGGTGGCTGCTGTCCGGGTGCCCGGCGCCCTCCTGGCCAGGGGCGTCCGCCCCGCGGGACCCGTAGGACGGGTAGCCTGCGGGGGCGCTGCCGTAGGCGCCGTAGCGCGGGGCTGGGGTCTCGTCCTGCGGGCTCGTGCCGTGGCCGCCGTCGGACGAGGGCGGGAGCCACCCGGAGTTCTCGCTCATGGGCCCACCCTGGCACGTCCCGTGCCTCGGTGCCCTCCGCCAGGAGGAGGAGATCCGGTGCGCGCGTCCCCGCCCGGAGGACGGGTGCGTGACCGGTCCGTGACGCAAGCCCGCTGTGTGGATCATGTTCGTGCCAAGATAGGGGCATGAGCACGCGCATCCTCGTCGTCGACGACGACACCGCCCTCGCAGAGATGATCGGCATCATGCTCGAGTCCGAGGGGTACACGCCGTCCTTCTGCGCTGACGGCACCCAGGCCCTCGAGACCTTCCGGAGCACGGACCCCGACCTCGTGCTCCTCGACCTCATGCTCCCCGGCCTGGACGGCGTGGAGATCTGCCGCCTCATCCGCGCCGAGTCCGACGTCCCCGTCATCATGCTCACCGCGCGCACGGACACCCAGGACGTCGTCGCCGGGCTCGAGGCCGGCGCGGACGACTACGTCACCAAGCCCTTCAAGTCCAAGGAGCTGCTCGCCCGCGTCCGCACCCGGCTCCGCCGCAACACCGACGGCGGCAACGCGGAGCACGTGCGCGCCGGGGACCTCGACATCGACGTCGCCGGTCACCAGGTCCACCGCGGTGACCAGACCATCGCCCTCACGCCCCTCGAGTTCGACCTCCTCGTCACGCTGGCCCGCACCCCCTGGAAGGTCTTCACCCGCGAGGAGCTTCTTGAGCAGGTCTGGGGCTACCAGCACGCCGCTGACACCCGTCTCGTCAACGTGCACGTCCAGCGCCTCCGCGCCAAGATCGAGCACGACCCCGAGCACCCCGCGATCGTCATCACGGTGCGCGGCGTCGGCTACCGGGCCGGCGAGTCCAAGTGAGCTGAGCGCGCGTCCGCCGCGGTCAGGCCCGTGCGGTCGCCCGACCGGCGCGCCGCCCGGCGGGTCGCGCGTCTCACGCGGCGACGCCGTGATGCGGCCTGTCCGTGACCGGATCGGCGGCCCGGACGCGGGATGATGAACCAGTGACGAGCTCCCCGGGCGCCCCGACGCCTCGCCCCGTGCCGAGGTGGCTGCCCCCGCGGCTGCGCCGCCTCGTGCTCGCCGCGCGCAGGAGCCTGTCCACCCGCATGGCGCTCCTCGCCACCGTGGCCGGCGTCGTGCTCATCGCCCTCCTTCTCACCGGCGTCACGAGCCGTGTGCGGGACGACGTCTTCAACGACCGCCGCGACGCCGTCCTCGCCGACGCCCGCCAGCGCGTCGCCGGCGTCCAGTCCGAGTTCGACGACACCACCGTCACCACCGCCGACGAGGCGGCCGCCGCCGTCCAGGACGAGGTCTCCCGCATCAAGGGCTCCGCCTCCGGCTCCGGCGGGGTCGGCGTCGTCATGCTCCGCAGCGGCTCCGACGACTCGTCAGCCGCCATCAACGACCTCGCCACCGACCCCCGCCTGTCCTCGCTCGTCACGCCCGAGCTCGAGAAGGCCGTCGACGCCGCGGCCGCCACGGGGGACACGGGAGCCCAGTTCTGGCAGTCCGTGTCGGTCCCGGCCGCCTCAGGCAAGGGCACGGCGCCCGGCATCATCGTCGGCTCCCGCGCCAGCCTCCCCGTGGCCGGCGACTACGACCTCTACCTCGTCTACTCCCTCGAGCCCGAGCAGCGCCTCATCTCGACCGCCACCCGCGCCATCGTCCTGGCCGGCGTCGGGTTCCTCCTCATCCTCATCCTGGGAGTGTGGGGCCTGACCTGGCGCGTGCTCATCCCCGTGCGCCGCACCTCGCTCGCCGCGCAGCGCCTGGCCTCCGGCCTCCTGTCCGAGCGCCTCGAGGTCACGGGCGAGGACGAGCTCGCCGCGCTGGCGCGCTCCTTCAACGACATGGCCGACGCGCTCGAGTCCCAGATCAAGCGGCTGGAGAACCTCTCCGAGCTCCAGCGCCTCTTCGTCTCCGACGTCTCCCACGAGCTCCGCACGCCCCTGTCCTCCATCCAGCTCGCCAGTGAGCAGATCATGGAGGCCCGCGACGAGATCGAGGACCCCTTCGCCGTGCGCGCCATCGAGATCCTCCAGCGCGAGGTCGACCGCTTCGCCCGCATGCTCGAGGACCTCCTGGCCATCTCCCGGATCGACTCCGGCCGCGTCCAGCTCTCCGTGGAGGAGATCGACCTGCGCACCGTCGTCGCCCGGGTCATCGAGGACCTGCGCGTCCAGATCGACGAGCGCGACGCCGTCATCACCGTGGCCCCAGCGCCCGAGCCCCTCATCGCCGAGATGGACTCCGTGCGCGTCGAGCGCATCGTCCGCAACTTCGTCACCAACGCCCTCGACCACGCCCGCGAGGACGAGCCACCGCGGATCGACGTGACCATGGCCGGGACGGACACGATCGTCGCGGTGCGCGTGCGCGACCACGGCGTCGGCATGAGCCCGGACGTCCTCGGCAAGGTCTTCGACCGCTTCTACCGCGCCGACCCCTCGCGCAAGCGCACCCTGGGCGGAACCGGGCTCGGCCTGTCGATCTCCCTCGAGGACGCGCACCTCCACGGCGGAACCCTGGAGAACTGGGGCTGGCCCGGCGACGGCTCCGCCTTCCTCATGGTCCTGCCGCGCACCCTCGGACCCGACGCGACACCGGGCGCGCTCACGGGCCCCTGGCCGCTCACCGCAGTCCCGGACGACGCCCCGGCGGTCTCACGGGCCGCGTCCCGGCGTGACACCGCCGCTCCGGCGCCGAGCTCCGCCATCGGGCCCGTCCCCGTGTCCCGTCGTGCCGAGGGCGTCCACCACGACGACGAGGACGAGCAGGCCCCGACCGCCCCGACCCCCGACCTCGCCGCCGAGGCACGCGGCGCCGGCCGCCCGGCCCCGCCACCAGCGACCGGCCGGCGCGTCACCGTGCGCGTCCCCGGCGACGCCCCCTCCGCCCGGACCCCCGACGCCCCGAAGGGAGCTTCGCGATGACCCGCGGCCTCCTCCCCGTCGCCCCCATGACCCGTCGCCGCGCGCTCGCGGCCCTCGGCTGGAGCGCCGCCGTCGGCGCGCTGGCCGGCTGCGCCTCGTTGCCCCGCTCGGGAGACGTCACGCGCTCCGACGCCGTCACGAAGGACGACTCCGGCCTCGTCCAGACGGCCGCGGGACCCGCCGACGGCGCCACCGTCGAGCAGATCGTCTCCGGCTTCCTGCGCGCCTGCGAGGCGGGCTTCTCCGACGAGTTCGCCACCGCGCGCAGCTTCCTCCTGGGGCCCGTTCGGACGAGCTGGGAACCGCTCGGCGTCGTCCGCGTCTACCAGGGCTCCAAGGCCCGCGTCCTCGAGGTCGCTGAGGACGGGGCGGTGCGAGTCTCCGCCGAGCAGACCGCCTCCCTCGACTCCACCGGCGTCCTCACCCAGGTCGATGGCAGCACGCTCGACGCCTCGTACTCCCTGGCGACGAACGCCGCCGGGCAGTGGCGCATCGTCGACCTGCCCGGCGGGATCCTCCTGCCCTCCTCGGCTCTCACCGACAACTTCATCGCGCGCCCGGTCTACTTCCTCACCCGCGACCGCGAGCGACTCGTCCCCGACCTGCGCTTCCTGCCGCGACGCGACGGTGAGAAGGGGCTCGCCCAGGCGCTCCTCGGCGGTCCCGCCGCGTGGCTCGCGCCCGCCGTCACGACGGCCGTCCCGAAGGGCCTCGCCCTCGTCGACGACGGCGTCGTCACAGGCGGCGGCACCGCCCAGGTCAGCGTCTCGGAGGAGGCGGGGAGCCTCACCGCCGCGCAGCGGGGGCTCCTCGTCGCCCAGCTGAGCGCGACGCTCACCCAGGTCGACGGCGTCGACACCGTCACGGCGAGCTCCGGCTCGGACGACCTCGGCAAGGCGGCGGACCTTCCTGTTCCGGGTGCCTCCCCGGGCGCGCTCGTCGGGATGAGCGGCGGGAACGTCGTGCGCGGCGCCTCGTCGACGCGCACCACCCTCGTCACCTCGGACGTGCTGGGGACCAAGGACGCCCGTTACCCGGCGCTCGGCGCCGACGGCGCCGTCTACGTCCTCTCGGGAGCGAGCCTCCTGCGCGTCGGGGTGGGGGAGAGGGCCGCGGCCGCCGTCCTCTCGGCCGACACCAACGACCCCTCGAAGATCGTCATGCTGCCGCCCGTCGTCGACCGCCACGGGTGGGTCTGGACCGCCTCGGCCGGCGCGCTCACGGTCGTCAACGCCCAGGGCCTGCGCGCCGAGGTCGCCGCGGACTGGCTCAAGGACGGTATCGAGGCGATCGACCTCTCGGCCGAGTCCGAGCGCCTCCTCGTGCGCAGCTCCGGACCGACCATCACGCTCGCTGCCATCGTCCGTGACGACGACGGCGCCCCGACCGGTCTCGGCGACGCCGTCCGGGTTCTTCCCGGCGCCGGCGTCCGCGAGGGCCTGGCCTGGTACGACCCGACCGACCTGTGCCTGCTCGCCGACCCCTCCGACGGGGAGGACGCGCCCGTCGTCCGGCGGGTCCAGGTCCCCGGGACCCAGGCGGCGAGCCCCGGTGCCCAGGGCGCGGTCGCCGTCGTCGCCAACCGCGTGGATGGCACCGTCCTGCTCACGGATGGCTCCCGCCAGGTCTGGCAGCGCGTCGGCGCCACCTGGAGAGTCATCTCCACGGACGTCAGCGACGTCTCGTACCCGCTGGTGTGACGCGGTGGCCCGGCTCTCGTCGGGCAGGGGCGCGCCCCGCCGTCCCGGAGGACGGCGGGGCGCGCCCGTGCGGAGGGATCTCTCTCAGAGGACCTGGGCGTCGAGGCGGATGACGCCGTAGGTCCACCCGCGGCGGTGGTAGACCGCGCAGGGCTGCTTCGTGGACTTCTCGATGAAGAGGTAGAAGGGGTGGCCCACGAGCTCCATCTGGTAGAGCGCCTCGTCGACGGTCATCGGGGTCGCCTCGTGGAGCTTCTGGCGCACGAGGACCGGGGAGTCGCCCAGCTGGGACTCGACGGCGACACCGTGCTCCGTGGGCGCCTTGGGCTGGTCCTCAATGGGGGCGTCGTCCGTCTCCGGGGCGGTCGGCTCCGCGAGGGTCGACGCGCCCTCGAGCACGCCGGAGGCCTCGACCGCGTAACGGCGGTGGTCCTTCTTGCGGTCCCGGGCGCGGCGGAGGCGCTCGGTGAGCTTGCCCATGGCGATGTCGAAGGCGGCGAAGCGGTCGGAGGAGCTGGCCTCGGCGCGGATGACCGGGCCCTTGGAGACCACGGTGATCTCGCAGCGCTCGGCGGTGTCCGCCTGTCGCGGGTTGCGCTCGTGGGTGACCTCGACCTCGACGCGCTGGACGCGTGGGTCGAACTGCTCGACCTTGACGGCCTTCTCCTCAACGTAGTCCCGCAGGCGCGAGCTGATCTCAGCGTTACGGCCGACGACGGTGATGTCCATGGTGGAACCTTCTTCCGGGTTCAGGGGATCCCTCGGGGGATCGGTCCGAAGAGCGCCCGCCGCACCTCGCGACGGGTTCTGGAGAGTCCTCGACCACCTCCTGACTGCGCGTCCCCGGTTCGGCGTCGTCGTTGACGTCGTTGGGACCGTGACGACCTCGTGTGCGATGTGCCACATAACTTACACCACTCGTCCGACGTCCGTGGGCGCCGTCGCGGGCAGGGCGGGGCCCGGTTCGCCACCGGCGGAGGATGCGGAGTCCGACGACGGCGGGGTCGCCAGTGAGGCGACGCTCCGAGCGCACTCCGCGGTGCCCCGCACGACGCCTCCGGGGACCCGTGGGCGTGCGGAGGCCGGCGGTGGCGCGGCCGCCAGGACGAGCGCGCCCAGAACCTCGGCGCCCTCGGCCCGCAGCGCCCTGGCGCAGGCGCCGAGCGTCGCCCCCGTCGTGACGACGTCGTCGACGAGCAGGACCCGCGTCCCGGCGACGTCGGCCAGGACGCGGGGCTCACGGGCGCGGTTGGTGCGTCGGCCGCGAGAGGACAGGCCCGCCTGGTGCGCGCTCGCTCGGTGACGCTCGCGCCGCAGCACGTCGGCGGAGAGCACGCGGACGGGGGCTGCAGCCGGGGCAGGAGGGGCGGTGTCAAAGGGGGATGCGCTCGCGCCAGCGCCCGGGCCAGGACGGTCGCTGGACGTGTCGTCGGTGAGGCCGTCCGGCCGCAGGCCCCGAGCGATCCCCCGCGCGACCTCGTCCGCCAGCCGCGCGACCACGAGCCGCCCCCGCAGCCGACGCCCCAGCCCCGATGGCGCCGGCACGACGAGGACGGGACCCGTCGGGCGCCGGGCAGCGGCGCTGGGCCCGTCCGCCGTGCCGAGGTGGTCCGTGCCGTCCGCCTGCGGTAGGTGCGACGCCGCCCACGCGGCACCCGCTCGCCGCCCCGCGTCGGCGACGACGGCGTCGAGGTCCTCGCGCGCCCCGTTCTTCCACCCGAGGACGATCGACCGGACGGGACCGGTGTAGCGGGTCAGGGCCACCACCTCGAGCCCCTCCACTGCTCGAAGGTGCTCGACGAGCTCGAGCGGGCCCTCCAGAAGGGCGGTGCACCGCGGGCACAGCGTCGTCTCCCAGCAGCCGCAACCGGCGCAGGCGGCGGGAAGGACGAGGCGGGCGAGGGGTCGCAGCGGGCTGTCGGGAGGCACGGGACGATGCTGCGGCGCAAGGTCCGCCGCGCGTCCGCGCCGATGCTCGGGCGGGGGAGGGAGGCCGCACCGCCGGCCCCTGGGGAGCCCGGGAGCCACAACCGCTCCGCGACGCTCGCGATGAGCGAGATCATGCGGAAGAGGGGAGGCCGTCCACTACGATTGTGGCGACTGCGCCCGGGTGACCGGGCGCCGGGCCGCGCCCCTCGGCGCGTGAGCCGCCACCGCGGCCGGGGCCCCCGGGCCCGCCCCCGCGAACCAAGGGAGAAGCCAGCGTGTCGATCGTCGACCGGATCCTTCGCATCGGTGAGGGCCGCACCGTCAAGCGGCTCGACGCCCTCGCCACCCAGGTCGAGGCGCTCGCCGACGCCTACGGCGAGATGACCGACGAGGAGCTCCGCGAGGTCACCGAGGACCTTAAGGAGCGCTGCCGCGAGGGCGAGACCCTCGACCAGCTCCTGCCCGAGGCCTTCGCCGCCGTCTGCGAGGCCGCCGAGCGTGTCCTGGGCATGCGGCCCTACCACGTGCAGATCATGGGCGGCGCCGCTCTCCACCTCGGCAACATCGCCGAGATGAAGACCGGTGAGGGCAAGACCCTCGTCGCCACCATGCCCTCCTACCTGCGGGCGCTCACCGGAGAGGGCGTCCACGTCGTCACGGTCAACGACTACCTCGCCGAGTACCAGTCCGACCTCATGGGCCGCGTCCACCGCTTCCTCGGCCTCACCACCGGTTGCATCCTCACCGGCCAGACCCCCGCCGAGCGCCGCGCCCAGTACGCCTGCGACATCACGTACGGCACGAACAACGAGTTCGGCTTCGACTACCTGCGCGACAACATGGCGCAACGTCACGAGGACCTCGTCCAGCGCGGCCACGCCTTCGTCATCGTCGACGAGGTGGACTCCATCCTCATCGACGAGGCTCGCACCCCGCTCATCATCTCCGGTCCTGCCAGCGGTGACGTCAACAAGTGGTACCAGGAGTTCGCGAAGATCGCGACGCGCCTGACCCCGGAGAAGGACTACGAGGTCGACGAGAAGAAGCGCACCGTCGGCATCACCGCCTCCGGGATCGACCGCGTCGAGGACTACCTCGGCATCGACAACCTCTACGAGTCCGAGAACACCCCGCTCATCGGCTTCCTCAACAACGCCATCCGCGCCAAGGAGCTCTTCCACCTCGACAAGGACTACATCGTCCGCGACGGCGAGGTCCTCATCGTCGACGAGCACACCGGGCGCGTCCTGCCGGGCCGCCGCTACAACGAGGGCATGCACCAGGCCATCGAGGCCAAGGAGCGCGTCGAGATCAAGGCCGAGAACCAGACCCTCGCCACGATCACCCTCCAGAACTACTTCCGCCTCTACCCCGAGGGCTCCCGCTCCGGCATGACCGGTACCGCGGAGACCGAGGCCGCCGAGTTCGCCGGCACCTACAAGATCGGCGTCGTCCCGATCCCGACGAACAAGCCGATGATCCGCAAGGACCAGCCGGACCTCGTCTACACCAACGTCAAGGCGAAGCTCACCGCCGTCGTCGACGACATCGAGGAGCGCCACGAGGCCGGCCAGCCGGTCCTCGTCGGCACCACGAGCGTGGAGAAGTCCGAGCAGCTCTCCCGCATGCTCACCGAGCGCAAGATCCCGCACGAGGTCCTCAACGCCAAGCAGCACGCGCGGGAGGCCGCCGTCGTCGCCATGGCCGGACGCAAGGGCGCCGTCACCGTCGCCACCAACATGGCCGGACGAGGCACCGACATCATGCTCGGCGGCAACGCCGAGCACCTCGCGGTCACCGCCCTCAAGGGGAAGGGCCTCGACCCCGAGGAGGACTCCGAGGCCTATGAGAAGGCCTGGCCCGCCGCCCTCAAGGCCGCCAAGGAGGCCTGCAAGGCGGAGCACGACGAGGTCGTCGAGCTCGGCGGCCTCTACGTGCTCGGCACCGAGCGCCACGAGTCCCGCCGCATCGACAACCAGCTGCGCGGCCGCTCCGGCCGACAGGGGGACCCGGGCGAGTCTCGCTTCTACCTGTCCATGGAGGACGACCTCATGCGCATGTTCGCCTCCGGGGCGGCCCAGCGCATCATGTCCTCGGGCGCCTACCCCGACGACGTTCCGCTCGAGTCCAAGATGGTCACCCGCGCCATCGCCTCCGCGCAGCGCCAGGTCGAGTCCCGCAACTACGAGATCCGCAAGAACGTCCTCAAGTACGACGACGTCATGACCGAGCAGCGCGAGAAGGTCTACTCCGAGCGCCGCCGCGTCCTGGACGGCGAGGACCTCGAGCCCCAGATCGAGGCCTTCCGCGCCCAGACGGTCGAGACGATCGTCGCCGCGCGCACCGCCGAGGGCCGCCCCGACGAGTGGGACCTCGACGCCCTCTGGGACGACCTCGCCCACGTCTACCCTGTCTCCCTCACCCAGGCCGAGCTCGTCGACGCCGTCGGCGGCCGTGACAACCTCACCTCTGAGCGCCTGGCCTCCGAGCTCACCGACGACGCCGCCGTCGCCTACGAGGACGCCGAGACCCGCATCGACGCCAACCCGCTCGCCCGCGCCCAGCTCGGCTCCGAGCCGATGCGCACCCTCGAGCGCCGCGTGCTGCTCGCCGTCGTCGACAAGCGCTGGCGCGAGCACCTCTACGAGATGGACTACCTCAAGGAGGGCATCGGCCTGCGCGCCATGGCCCAGAGGGACCCGCTCGTCGAGTACGGCAACGAGGGCGCCCACATGTTCAAGGCGATGATGGAGGGGATCCGCGAGGAGACCGTCGAGCAGGTCTTCGCCAACGCGCAGCGCTTCGACGAGGCCGCCGCCCGCGCCGAGGCCGACGGCACCGCGCAGGCTGCCGCGACCGTGGCGGCCGCGGACGCCTCGGGCCGCCTGAGCCTCGGCCGGAAGGCCCAGGGCGGGACCGTCCTCGGCTCGACCGGCCAGGAGACCATGAACGAGCGCGTCACCTACTCCGCCCCCGACGAGGACGGCTCGAGCACCGTCTCCGCGGGGAGCGCCTCCGGGGCCTCCGGGACGTCCGCCGGACCCTCCGACGACGGTGCTGCCACCGGGGCCAACCGCGCCGAGCGCCGCGCCGCCAAGAAGAAGGCGAAGAAGCGCCGCTGAGCGCCACCGCACGACGACGTCGCCGCCCGTCCCCGGGCGGGGAGGGGCGGCGACGTCGTCGTGGGCGCGGTGCGAGGTCCGATCCGCCGCCGTGCGAGGTGGCGGACGACGTGGCGAGGCGACCGGGATCAGGCGATCTCGAGGCGGTCGAGGACCCAGCGTCCTCGCCGCACGATGAGCCGTGCCGCCGCGGCCCGCATCCGGCGGCCGTCGTCGAGGATGACGGCCGCCTCGCAGGCGCCCGACGGGGTCGCCTGGAGGTGGACCGACCGCACGACGGGGTGCCTGCGAGGACCGCTGCCCAGGATTCGGCGGGCCAGGCCCGCGCGCCGCACGAGGGCGTCAAAGAGCTCGGGCGTCGTCCACCGCGCCAGCTGCTCGGCGGGGCGCAGGCCGAGGAGCGACTCGGCCGCGGCGCACACCAGCGTTCCCGCCTGGCGGCGCGGTGCCGCAACGGGCGTCGCCGGGGAGGATCGCACGCCTGACCGAGCCGGAGGCTTCTCCTGCCCCGTCCCATCGGCCAGGGCGGGTTGGAAGCGGAGCGGGTCCCAGCTTCGGCGCTCGGGTCCCGCCAGAGCGGAGGGCCGGCGGGGGCGACCGGCCGCAGTGGTCCGCCGGACGGTGGGAGCTGAGCGACCCGACGGCGCGGGCCCGGACGCGCTGCGACTGCGAGTGGCAGCGGCGTCAGCGCTGGGCACGGCCGTGAGGGACGGGCGGTGGTCGGGCTCGGTGGGCAGGAGGAGGGCGCTCATGGGGACTCCAGGGGGTGCGGAAGGGCGTCGTGGGCGGAGGAGGTGAGGGGCGTCAGCTCGGCTGTGACGGGCCTGTGGAGGTGAGGCCCGTGGGGATGACGAGCTCGGTGCCGGGGCGGATGAGACCGGGGTCGTCACCGATGCGTTCGGCGTTGGCTCGGTAGAGCTCGGGCCAAGCGACGGCGACCCGGGTGTCAGGGGCGTCGGCCCCGAGGAGGTCGCTCGTGATGGTCCAGAGGGAATCGCCAGCGGTGACGGTCCGGCGTTCCGGGGCGCGGCTCGGGGTGCTCTGGTCCTGAGCCCCGTCGTCGGCTGCTTCGGTCGTCGCCGTGGTCTTCTGGTCCCGCGAGGGCTCATGACCCGCCTGCGTGGATGACTCGTCCGGCACCGCGGTTGTCATCTCCTCATCGGGCGCGGCGGACTCGGCGGTTGCAGTGGTGGGGGAGGGCTCCGACTCTGGTGCTGCAGCGTCGGTGGCGGGTGCGCTCGCGGCGGGTGCCCACCCGAGGTCGTCCGGGGCGGGACTGGGCGCGGCGCTCGCGGCCGTCGCTGTTGCGGGCAGGAGGAGGCCAGAGAGAACCGTGCCGATGACCGCGCGCCTGACGACAGGGGCGCCCCACCTCTCGAGGAGCGCCAGGGCCAGCTGGCGACCGCGGTCCGTCCTCACCGAGGGGTGGGGCTCAGTGGGCATCAGTGCCACGCACGCGAGGAGGACCGAGCCGAGGTGCCAGAGGGTGCCGAGCGTCCCAGCCGCCGCGGCGACGGCGACGACGCAGGTGGCCAGCTGGTCCGGGCCCCACGCCGCGACCGGGAGGGAGACGAGGTGGACGACGGCGTTCCTGGTGACGATACCGAGGGCGAGAGCGGCGAGACACGACGTGGTGCCGACTCCGGCGAGGGCGACTGAGGTGCGCATGTGGTCTCCGACCTTCGATGATGATGTTTGAGGTGGTTTGAGGATCGATGATGGTTGTGGGTGTCGTCAAGAGGATGTGGATTCGCTGTGCGGCCTTGCGGGGTGCGGCGCGGTCGAGTGCGGACACGGACGACTGCCCCTGTGGTGGGCTGGTCCCATGGACTGGAACGAGCTCCTCGCCGACCTCGAGAGCCGCTTCGACGCGGAGCGTCGTGCGGACATCACGGCCCAGAGTGCCGACCTTGCCGAGGCGGAGCGCGGGCAGGTTCTTCTTGTGGACAGGTTCCGCGGTGCCGTCGGACGTCCCGTGAGTCTCGGGACGTGGAGCGGGCGGACAGTTGCTGGGCGGCTCGCCCGTGTTGGTGAGGACGTCCTCCTGCTCGAGGAGGGGGAGGGGCTCCAGGCGCTCGTCCGCCTCCGGGCGGTCGCGACCGCGGGGCCCCTGCCAGGACCGGCTCCTGAAGCGAGGTGCCGGCGGGCGTGCCTCGCGGACGCCCTTCGCGGGCTCGCCCGGTCGGGCTCGCGCGTCCGTGTCCTCCTGGTCGGCTCAGAGGTGACCGGCCGGGTCGTGCGCGTCGGGCGCGACCACGTCGACCTCGTCGTCGACGGCACTCCCGACAGGGCCCTGCGGACCGCGGCGCGTGCGTCCCGGGACGCCGTGACCGTCGCCCTCGGAGCCCTGGAGGTCGTGCGGTCCCGCTGACCGCACGGGTGGGGTGTCAGTCCCCAGTGGAACGGTGCCCCGCCGCCACCATCGCCCGCGTGGCCTCGAGCTGACGCTCGACGTACCCGTCGAAGGCCGACTCGGGGACGCGCCACAGGCGACGGGCGCCGACCTGGATCGCGGGGAGTTCGCCCGAAAGGATGAGGGCCCGCACGGCTTGTGCGGACAGTTGCAGGTTCTCTGCGACCTCCGCGATGGTCAGGAACTTCTCGCTCATGCCACGATGATCTCACCCCATCCCACCCGGTACCACTCCAAGCAGCATCACCGGGTATGAAACATGACGAAGCCGCTCTCGGTCCGAGCGGCGACACGATCAAGGAAGATCTCATGCCCCCGATCTCTCGCCCCCGACGCCGAGGCGGCGTCGACCACCCTGTCCCGAGTCGTTCCCGGCGCTCCCGCTGGCGCGACCCGCGTCTCGCCGGCGGCCTCGTCCTCATCGGCGCGTCCGTCGCCGTCGGAGCCTGGGCCGTCGACGCGGCGGCCGACACCCAGGACCTCTACGCCCTCACGGCCGACGTCGCCCCGGGTGCCTCGCTCACCGCCGACGGCGTCCTCACGCTCGTCTCCTCCCACCCGGGCACGGGTGACTACGTCACGGCCGACGAGCTCCCCGATGACGCGGTCGCCACCCGCTCGATGAAGGCCGGTGAGCTCCTCCCGCAGGCGGGCGTCTCCACGGAGGCGGCCGCGGACACCCGCTCCGTCGTCCTCGACATCGCCTCGGGGCTGCCCGAGGGCACTGGCACCGGCGACCTCGTCGACCTGTGGACCCTGCCCTCGGCCTCCGTCACGGCCAAGACGGGGGAGACCGACGCCTCCCTCGTCGCGGATGAGCTCGTCGTCGTCCGGGTGGGCGAGGCGGGCAACGACCTCGTCGGCGCCCGCACCACCTCCGTCGAGGTCCTCGTCCCCAGGTCCAGGGTCTCCCAGGTGCTCACCGCCGTCGCCTCCGAGGGGTCCCTCGTCCTCGTGCCCACGGGAGAGGGCGCCTGATGGAGGGCACCGGTGCCGTCGGAGTCCTCCTGGCCCTCACCGGGGACGACGCCCCGCTCGTCCGCCGACTCGACGCCACTGGCACCGGCCTGCAGGTCGTGCGGCGCTGCGGGGACCTGCCCGAGCTCCTCAGCGCCGGCATGGCGGGGATGGCGAGCCTCGTCGTCCTGGACACCCGGCTCGACGACGTCGACCGCACCGTCCTCGACAGGCTCGAGCGTGCCGGGCTGCGCGGGGTGCTGATCGCCTCCTCCGCGGAGCGGGAGCGCTGGGCGAGCTCGGGGTGGACGGTGCTCGACGATGACGCCTCCGTGGACGACGTGCGAGTGCGGCTCCAGAGGATCGCGCGCGGGACCGAGGACGGGGCTCGCCCGTCCGGCGAGCACACCGCGAGAGGCAGCAGCTCCGGTGGTTCCGGCGCTGAGACGGGGGACGGCGCCCCGGGCTCGGAGAGCCCTGCCCACGCCGCCGGTACGCCGGCTCATCTTGGGCGCGGCGACGCCATCGACGACGAGTGGGCCCGCCTCGACGCCGCCAAGACGGTACCCGGGCCGGAGGACGGCGCCTCGGCACCCGACGGGCCCTGCCCGCACCGTGAGAGCCCGGCTGCCGGGACCGCTCCCGACGGTGATCCGGGCGCGCCGAGCACAACGGGTCGCGGGGACGGCCGGCTCCTCGTCGTGTGGGGACCGCACGGCGCACCCGGGCGCACGACGGTCGCTGCCTCCCTCGCCCACGGGCTCGCCCGCGCGGGCGGGAGCCTGCTCGTCGACGCCGACCTCGAGGCCCCGGGACTCGTCCAGGTCCTCGGCCTGCCCGGTGACTCCTCCGGTCTCGCGAGCGCTGCGCGGTTGGCCACGCACGGGCGCCTCGACGACGAGGCCCTCGCCCGTCTCACCGTCCCCGTCTCCGACGACGTCGAGCTCCTCTCCGGTCTCGGCCGTGCCGGCCGCTGGCGCGAGCTGCCGCCTGTCGCCATGCGGGAGGTCTGGGAGCGGGCGCGCGGCACCGCGGCATGGACCGTCGTCGACGTCGCCGGCGGCGCCGCGGACGACGAGGTCGACGACTTCACGCTCGAGCCCGGGCGGGGCGCCGTCGTCGCGGAGCTCCTGCGTGCTGCCGACGTCGTCGTGGTCGTCGGCGCCGGGGACCCGGTGGGCGTGCGCCGCCTCCTCCAGCTCCTCGGTGACCTCGACGAGGGCCAACGGCCCTCCGGACGCGTGGAGGTGGTCGTCAACCGCGTCCGGGCCTCCGTGGCGGGGCCATCGCCGGAGCGCGCCGTCCGCGAGACCCTTGAGCGCTTCGGCGGGCTCGGCGACGTCGTCGTGCTGCCGAACGACCCCGTCGCCGCCGACCGGTGCCTGCTCGAGGGGACGAGCGTCCTCGAGGGCGCCCCGGGGTCGGAGCTGGGACGGGCGCTCGCCGTGCTCGTCGACCGTGTGGATCCCTCGGCGGGAGCCGTGCGCGCGGCAGCCCGGGCGAGGGGAGGCCTCCGGGCGCGGTTGCACGGTCTTGGTCGACGCGGCGACGTCGTGACCGCCGAGGAGGTGGAGACCTCCGCAGGTGGGGCCGCCTGAGCCTGGGGCGCTCGCGCGATTCACGGGTGGGGTGCGGCACACTGTGCCCATGCGCATCTACCTGCCAGCCACCGCCTCCGACCTCGCCGCCGACGCCGTGACCGCGCGCCGCGCGCACGCCGTCACGAAGGCGCTCGCTTCCGCCCTCCCCGAGGAGGACGAGGAGGGCCTCGAGGTCTCGGCGAGCCTGTGCGCCGCCGACTCCTCCCTCGTGCTGCTCGCCGAGCCGGGTAGCGCCGACGAGCCCGACCGCCGCGTCGTCATCGCCGCGGACGTCCCTGCAGGCTCCGTGGACGAGGTGCCCTCCGGCGAGGACGTCCTGCCCGGCACGGTTGAGGTCTCCGAGCCCGTCACCTGGGACGACGTCGCCGCCGTCCTCGTCGACGAGGCCGAGGCCGAGGCGGACGTGCGCGCAGCCCGCACCGGTGACGAGGAGGCCTTCGAGCGGGCCGCGGACGCGGACCTGCTGTGGTACGACATCTCCGAGCGGGCCGCCCTCGCCGCAGAGCTCCGCTGAGCCAGGACCCGGCGAGGCCTCTCGACGGCCGGCCGTTCCGCTCGCGGCGCGTCGAGACCTCCGGGGCACGCCAGCCGGGCTCGCGGTGCGGGGCTCCCGACGGGAGCCCGGGCGAGTGCCTGACCGGGCCTGCGCGACGCGACCGTGGGCGCCGTCTGAGGAGCGGCCTGACCGTCGGGCCCCGCCACGGGATCGTCAGGGCGCGACGACCCGCAGTGTGGAGCCGTGGCCCGTCTTGGTGACCTCGATGCGGTCGAGGACCTGCCGGCGCAGCTCCTCGACGTGGCTGACGATCCCGACGGTGCGCCCGCCCTCCTGGAGCCGCGAGAGCTCGCCGAGGACCATCTGAAGGGTCTCGGGGTCAAGGGAGCCGAAGCCCTCATCGACGAAGAGGGTCTCCATCTGGACGCCGCCCGCCTCCGCTGAGACGACGTCCGCTAGGGCGAGTGCGAGCGCCAGGGAGACGTAGAAGGTCTCACCGCCCGACAGGGTGCGCGGGTCCCTCACGCCCGTCCCGTCGCCGCTGAACCGGTCGATGACCCCGAGACCGAGGCCCTTGTCGCGCCGGCCCGCTGACCCGGACTCGTCGTCGACGCGGATGAGCTCGTAGCGTCCAGACGACATCTGCGCGAGTCGGTTGTTCGCGAAGACGAGCACGTCGTTGAAGCGCTCCAGCAGCACCCACGTGGCCAGAGGCGTTGACTCGGGGTTCTGACCGGTGACCGCCTCGACGACCTGCGCGAGCGCGGCCGCGCCGGCGACCACACCCTCCAGAGCGCGGGCCGCCGCCCCGACGCCACCGGCCGCGTCCGCCAGCCGGGCCCGTGCGGCCCGGGCTCGCTCAAGCGTCTCGACTGCCGCCGTCTGCCGGGCGTCAGCCTCCGCGAGGCGGGCACGCGCCCCGTCGACGTCCGCGACCTCCTCGCCCGTGAGCGAGGCGAGGGACTCGTCGCGCGTGAGGCCGTGTTCGACGCGCTCGCGCCGAGCACGGACCGAGGCGACGGACTCCTCGAGGCGGCGCAGGTCCGCGGGCGGCAGCGAGGCGGCGGAGGCCTCCTCCGGCGTCTCGAAGCCGGCCACGGTCAGGGCTGTGCGGAGGTCCTCCGCTGCCGCGCCCGCAGTGGCCCAGGCGGCCAGGACGCGGTCGAGGGCGGACGCTGCAGCATCGTCCTGCCCCGCCCGAGCGGCGAGGGCGTTCATCCGACCGGCGACGTCGGTGTGCTCTCCGCGAGCGGCCTCGCAGCGAGCCCGGTCCGTCTCCAGCTGCTGCCCCGCCGCCTGGGCCCGGCTGCGAGCGGCCGCGAGGTCGGTGGACTCGGCGTCGAGGGCCTCGCGCAGCTCCGCGGTCCGCGCCGTGAACCCCTCGAGCTCCGCGGCGAGCGCGGGCTCCTCCGCGGCGGCGGCCGCCGAGGCCGTGAGCCGTTCGGTGGCCTGGGCGAGCCCGGTCTCGAGCTCCTCGACGCTCGCCTCGCCGACAGCCGCCCGGGCGGTCTCGAGCTCCCGGGTGATGCGGGTGTGCTCGGACGCGGCTGCGGCGAGATCGTCGTCGGCGGCACGCTGCGACTTCTCGGCGGCCTCGACCTGCTTGCGAGTGACTGCGCCGGGCTCGCGGCTCGCGGGCGCGGGGTGCTCGGTCGATCCGCAGACCGGGCAGGGGGCGCCGTCCTCGAGCTCACCGACGATGGAGGCGGCGGTGGCTGCGATCCAGGCACCGCGGCGCTCCGCGACGGCGGCAGCGGCGGCGCTTGCGGCGTCGCGGGCGTGCTCGACGGCCGCGACAGCCAGGGCGAGGGACTGCTCGAGGGCGACGGCGCCGCGAGCCCGGGCGAGGCGCTCCTCGGCGGCGGTGCGGGCGAGCCTGAGGCCGTCGAGACCGGCCGCCGCCGTGCGCGCGGCCTGGAGTCGTGCCTCGAGGGCGGTCTGCTTCGCGGGACGGGCCTCGAGCGCGTCGCGGCTGGAGGCGGCTGCCTCAGTGCGCGTCGCGAGCTCCTCACGGTTCCGCTCGAGCTCGTCCGCCCGGGCGCCGAGGCCGCCCTCGAGGTCGGCGAGGGGCCTGAGCGCCCCGGCACTGGACCGGGCCTCGTCCGCGGTGCGCGCGAGCACGGCGGAGGCCGTCTCAATCGACGAACGGGCGCCGTCGGGCCGCTGCTCACCTGCCTGGGAAAGTACCTCGCCGGCGGAGTGGAGGAGGGAGAGGAAGCCCTCGTCGTCGGGCTCGCGCTCAGCGGCGGCCGCAAGCGACTCCCGGGCGACGGTCTCCGCCGAGCGACTGGCCTGCTCGGACCGTCGCAGCGCTGTCAGGGTGCCGGTGACCGTGGAAGCGCGGCGTGCCCGCTCGAGGCGCTCGGCGTCGGCGGCGTCCGACTGCGCCGAGGTCTCGAGCTCATTGCGCTCGGCGATGAGGCGTGCTCGACGGCTGAGGCGGTCCTGGAGGGACACCGCGGCCTCCACCTCCGAGGCGGCGGAGGCACGCTCGCTGCGCGCAGCCTCGAGCGTCGCGACGAGCGGGGCGAGACCGACCTCGGCCTGAGTGACGGCGGCCTGTCCGATCGCGCTGATGGCGTCGGCGTCCGGCACCGCCGCCTCCACGAGGCCGATCAGCTCCTCGGCTGCGGAGGCGCCGTGCTGCGGGTCCTGGGGCTCCTCCGGCAGCAATGGCGCGAGCACCTCGGCGCGGCTGCGCAGCGTCTGCCGGGCGGCGTCCGTCTCACGCTTGAGCGTGCGGCCGCGCTCGCGCAGCTCCTCCTGGAGGCGGTCGAAGACGGCGGTGCCGAAGACGTCGCGGAGGAGCTCGTGCCGCTCGGCCGAGCTCGCCCGGAGGAACTGCGCGAAGCGCCCCTGGGGCAGGACGACCGTCTGCGTGAACTGGTCCCGGCTCAGCCCGACGACGCGCTGCATCTCGTGGCCGACCTCGTCGAAGCGGGTGAGGGGCTCTCCCTGGGACTCCCCGTCCGGTCCCGACAGGCGCCACAGGCGCACCGAGGCCTTCTCCTTGGTCAGGCCCGTGCCGCGGCGCTTGGGACGCTCGTACTCGGGGGTGCGCCGGATCCGGTACGTCCCGGCGGAGGTGGAGAAGACGAGCTCGACCTCGCTCGGGGTGGTGGGGTCGACGAGCGTGGAGCGCAGCCGCTGCTTCGAAGAGCCCGCGGTGTCCGCGACGGCGCCGTAGAGGGCGAAGACGATGGCGTCGATGATGGTCGACTTGCCGGCGCCCGTCGGGCCGGTGAGCAGGAAGCGTCCAGACTCGGCGAAGCGCTCGAAGTCGATGGTCTCGGTCCCCGCGTAGGGGCCGATCCCGGTCATGGTGAGGCGGTGCAGTCTCATGAGTCCTCCCTGGTGGCGCGCACGGCGTCGTAGGCCTCGGTGAGGACGGCGCGCTCGGCGTCGTCAGGATCGCGCCCGAGCATCCGGGCGAGGAAGCGCTCGCTGACCTCCACCGGGTCCGAGGTGCGGGTGACGCGGGCCGCCTGGGTGCGGGGCTCGGCGGGCCGGGACCAGGAGAAGGCGAGCATGTCCGGGAAGCGCTCCTTCAGCCGCGCCATCGTCTCCGGCGGCATCGGGCCGGTGAGCTCAACACGCACCCAGTCCCGCTCGTGGCCGTCTCCGAGGCGGCCGAGGAGCTCGTCGAGCGTGCCTCGCAGCGTCGTCGCCCGGTAGGGCAGGGGAGCGGGTACGCGCTCCAGGGAGGTGACGCCGTCGGCGCCGACCTCGAGGAGGACCGAGGACTTGGGGGAGTCGGCCTCAGCGAAGGAGAACGGCAGGGGGCTTCCCGAGTAGACGAGCCTCGGGCCACCGACGGTGGGCGCGTCGCCCGAGTCGAGCGCGTTCGAGCCCTGCCGGATCTCCTGGGGGCGGTGCAGGTGCCCGAGGGCGACGTAGTCGAGCCCGCCGGAGGCGGCCGCCTCCGCCGAGCCGCCGAGGGCCGTGAAGACCTCGCCGTGCACCGAGTCGACCCCGCCGACGCGGATGTCCCGCTCGGAGTCCTCGCTCGCACGGCCGCCCACGACGAAGGCGTGCGCCATGACGAGCGCCGGCACCCGGCTCCCCGCACCGCCTCGACGCGCCGCGAGGTCATGCGCGACGAGCCGCAGCGCGCCGGAGACGACGGCCTCGTGCGAGCGGGCGAGCGGCGTCGGAGCCTCGGGATCACCCTCGCCGAGGCGCAGCGAGAGCAGGGGCGGCAGGGTCTCCCTCGCCCCGTCCGGGTCCAGGTAGGGCAGGGCGTAGACGTACAGCCCCGTGCCGCCGTCGGCGTCCGGGATGAGCACGGGCTGGTCCACCTGCGCCGGTCGCGCCCGGATCGACAGTCCCTCGCGGAGCAGTCCCGAGCCGAAGGCGAGACGCTGGGCGGAGTCGTGGTTGCCCGAGGTGAGGACCACCCGGGTGCGGTCCGCCAGGCGCGCGAGGGTGTCATCGAGCAGGCTCACCGACGCCGTCGGCGGGATGGCGCGGTCGTAGACGTCCCCGGACACGACGACGGCGTCCACGGACTCGGCCTCGACGAGCTCGACGAGGTGGTCCGCGAAGGCCGCCTGCGCCTCGTCCAGGACCCGCCCGTGGAAGGTCCGCCCGAGGTGCCAGTCGGAGGTGTGGAGGATCCGCATGACCGCACTGTCTCACGGCCCTCCGACACGAATGGGCGCGCCGTCGCCCGTGAACGCGGATCGGCCGCCGTCGGAGAGCTCCGACGGCGGCCGACCCGCGTGCTGGGTGTGCTCAGGCCGCGGCGACGAGGCCGGTCGCGACGAGCACGATGATGACGACGCCGAGGACGACGCGGTAGACGAGGAAGCTCGTGAACTTGTTGGAGGACACGAAGTCGAGCAGCCACTTGATCGTCGCGAAGGCGACCACGCCGGACACGACGGTGGCGAGGATGGTCGGGCCCCAGCCGACGGTCGCGGAGATGCCGCCCGCGCTCGTGACGGCCTCGAGCGCGCCGGCGGCGAGCAGCGCCGGGATGCCCATGAAGAAGGACAGGCGGGTCGCGGTGACGCGGTCGAAGCCGCGGAACAGTCCGGCGGAGATGGTCGCGCCCGAGCGGGAGATGCCGGGGAAGACCGGGGCGAGGGCCTGGAAGCACCCGATGACGAGGGCGTCGACGATGCCGACCTGCTTCATGTCCTTGGTGAGGTTCTTGCGGCGGTCCGCGACCCACATGACCGCCGACCAGATGATGAGCGCGCCGGCGATGACCCACAGGGACCGGGAGGTGACCTCGATGAAGCTCTTGAACGCGAGGCCGACGACGGCCACGGGGACCGAGCCGAGGATGATGCCCCAGCCAAGCGTGTAGTCCGGGTCGTTGCGGGCGGACTGGTTGCCCAGGCCCTTGAACCACGCGGTGAGGATCCGGACGATGTCGCCCCAGAAGTACACGACGGCGGCGATGATGGCGCCGACCTGGATGACGGCGGTGAAGGCCGTCATGCCGACGGAGTCGATGTTGTAGCCGAGGAGCTTCTCGACGATGTTGAGGTGTCCGGTCGAGGACACGGGCAGGAACTCGGTGATCCCCTCGACGATGCCGAGGAGGATCGCGTGCAGCCAGTTCATGGTGCTCCTGTGTGAGGCGGATGGGCCTCGTGCAGGCTACCGGCGGCGGCGGCCCCGGGAGATCACTGACCGGTGTGGGAACGCACTCAGTCGCTCGGTGCTGATTCTTGGCGCTCCCTTGGCGTCGGTGCGATCAGGTATGACCGTGCGGAGGAGGACGCCGTCAGTCGGTCTCCTCACCCAGGATCGAGAGGACCGCCTCGTGGAGCCGTCCGTTCGTCGCGACGGCGTTGCCGCCCCACGGTCCCGGCTGGCCGGCGAGGGACGTGAAGACGCCGCCCGCCTCGGTGACGATCGGGACGAGCGCACCCATGTCGTAGAGCTCGAGGTCCGGCTCCGCGGCGAGGTCGACGGCGCCCTCAGCGAGCAGCATGTAGGACCAGAAGTCGCCGTAGGCGCGCGTGCGCCAGCAGGACTGCATGAGGGAGAGCATGCCGCGCAGGCGCTTGCGCTCGACCCAGCCCGACAGGGACGAGTAGGACAGAGAGGCGTGCTCGAGGTCCGAGACGTCGGAGACGTGGAGGCGCTTGGCGGAGGCGAGCGAGCGGCCAGTCCAGGCGCCGCCGCCCTTGACGGCCCACCAGCGCCGTCCCAGCGCCGGGGCGGACACGACCCCGACGACGACCTCGTCGTCCTCGACGAGGCTGATGAGGGTGGCCCACACGGGCACGCCCCGCACGAAGTTCTTCGTCCCGTCGATCGGGTCGATGACCCACTGGCGCGGGGCGGAGCCCGTCGTCGGGAACTCCTCGCCGAGCACTGAGTCGCGGGTGCGTGCGCGTCCCAGCATGTCGCGGATGGTGCGCTCGGCCTCGCGGTCCGCCTCCGTGACGGGGGTGAGGTCCGGCTTGGTCTCGACGACGAAGTCCTGCGCCTCGAAGCGGGCTCGGGTCAGCGGGTCGACCTGGTCCGCGATCGTGTGCGCGAGGTGCAGGTCGTCGCGCCAGCGGCGGTCGGTGAGGGACGGGGGGAGCGGGGAGGCCGGCGTGCTCATGGTGCGAGGGTAGCCGGAGCCTGCCGGAGTGCCCGGGACGGCCGACGACGCAGCAGGTGCCGCGCCGTCCGCCCTCCCGAGCGGGTGCTTCTTCGCCCGGCGGTGCCCTCAGTCGCGGAGCATGACCTCGCAGCAGGCGCTGCGCGGGAAGAGGCTCACGGATCAGACCTCGAGGAGGACCTTGATCTCGCGGCGCTCGTCCATGGCCTTGTAGGCCTCGGCGGCGTCGTCGAGCGGGATCCGCTTGGTGAAGACCTTGCCGGGGTGGATCTCGCCGCGGTCGATGCGCGCGATGAGGTCCGGCAGGAAGCGGCGCACGGGAGCCGGGCCGCCCTCGAGGTGCACCTCGCGGAGGAAGAGGTCCTGGCCGTCGATGGTCTGGTCGTGGCTGACGCCGACGAAGCCGACGTAGCCGCCCGGGCGGCAGGAGGCGAGCGCCTGGTCCATGGAGCCCTGGGTGCCGACGGCCTCGCAGACGCCGTGGGCGCCGTAGCCGTTCGTGAGCTCCTTGACCTTGGCGGCGCCCTCCTCGCCACGCTCGGCGATGACGACGTCGGCGCCGAACTCGCGGGCGAGGGCCGCACGGTCCTCGTGACGCGAGAACGCGATGACCTTCTCCGCGCCGAGCGCCTTGGCGGCGAGGACGGCGGAGAGGCCGACGGCGCCGTCGCCGACGACGGCGATGGTCTTGCCCGGGCCGGCCTGGGCGGCGACGGCGGCGTACCAGCCCGTGCCGAGGACGTCGGAGGCGGCGAGGTAGTCGGCGAGGCGCTCCGGGTCCTCGGGCTTGCCGCCCGGGACCTTGACCAGCGAGCCGTCGGCCTGCTCGACGCGCATGTACTGGGCCTGGGAGCCGGTGAACTCGCCGGCGTTGGCGCAGCGGGACGGGTAGCCGGCCTCGCAGATCTCGCAGGTGCCGTCCGAGAGCATGAAGGAGCCGATGACGAAGTCGCCGAGCTCGAGGGTCTCGACGCCGTCGCCCTTCTCGACGACGGTCCCGACGTACTCGTGGCCCATGCGCTTGTGGTCGACGGGCTGCGCGCCGCGGAAGGGCCAGAGGTCCGAGCCGCAGACGCAGGCGGCCGCGACCTGGAGCACGACGTCGCCGTCCTTCTGGACGCGGGGGACGTCGATCTCCTCGACGACGACCTCGCCGGGGGCGTTCATGATGACGGCCTTCATGGTGGCCGGGATGTCGGTGGTGCTGGTGCTCATGGAGCGGCCTCCCTGGTGCAGGTGAGTGGTGATGGGCCAGCCTACGGTCGTGTCCGGTGACGAGGGAGACCGTGGCAGGGTCACACGCCTACGGCGAACGTCGCCGCGCTCAAGCGCTCAGCCTCGGGCGGGTAGTACCCGCACCTGGACCGCCTTGATGACGGCGAGCACCTGCGCCCCGGGCTCGAGGCCCAGCTCGGCGACGGCGCCGGCGGTCACGGCCGCGGCGAGGCGCTGGCCCTCGGGCGTCTCCAGCGCGACGGTGACGAGGGCGCCGGCTCGCTCCAGGGACGTCACGATGACCGGAAGTGCGTTGCGCGGGGAGCCGTGCGCGGCGTCCCCCTCCTCCCGGACCGGGTACAGGCCGACGGCGTCCGGGGGCACGAGGGCGATGCCGGGGGAGCCGTGCCGGGCTCCGTCCCAGTCGGTGTCCGGGCGGCCGGCGACCCGGGGGCCGTCACCGAGAAGGAGGGCGGGGGCGGACGGGGTCCCGTCGAGGACCCCTGTGAGGACGCTCGTGCCCGTGAGGCGAGCGGTGAAGTCCGTGGTCGGGGCGGCGAGCACCTCCGCCGCGGCGCCCCGCTCGACGACGCGCCCCCGCACGAGGACGACGACGTCGTCGGCCAGGGCGGTGACGTCGAGGACGTCGTGGGTGACGAGGAGGACCGTCAGCCCCTCCTCGGCAGCTCGCCGGGCGATGAGACGACGCATCTGCGCGCGGGCGGTCACGTCGAGCGCGGCCATCGGCTCGTCGAGGACGAGGACGGCGGGGTCCGTCGCGAGGGCCCGGGCGAGGGCGACGCGGGCGGCCTGCCCGCCGGAGAGGTCGGACCCGGCGCGGCCGGCGAGGTGCTCGGCACCGACGGCGGCCAGCTCGGCACGGGCGCGCTCGCGGGCGACTGTGCGTCCCGACCCGTGGCAGCGCGGGCCGAAGGCGACGTTGTCGAGGACGCTCATGTGGGTGAAGACGCCGGGTGCCTGGGACAGGAGGGCGACGTCGCGCCGCCCGGCGGGGACGAAGGCGCCGGTCCCTCCGTCGTCGACGGTCCGCTCGCCGACGCGGACAGCGCCACCGGTGGCGTCGAGGAGACCGGCGAGGACGAGGCAGGTCGTCGACTTGCCGGATCCGTTGGGGCCGATGAGGGCGAGTGCGCGTCCGGCGGGGACGTCGAGGTCGACGGCGACGTCGCGCTCGGGCGACGTGAAGGACACGTGAAGCTCGCGGCCGCGCCCGCGCCCGGGCTCCGGCCGCTCCGTCCCCGCCGGGATCGGGACGTCCTGACCCCGGGATCGGGACGTCCCGACCGCCAGATCGGTCGACGCGTCCGTGCCGTCAGACGCTGCGACTGCGTCGCCCGGACCGCGTCCCTCGGCGCCGCGCCGCGGCCGCAGGGCCGACCAGGACACGTTGGTCGCGCCCACGATGACGAAGGACAGGGCGATGAGGACGACGGCGAGGGCCAGCGAGGTCTGCGTGTCCGACTCGCGCTCGAGGTAGATCGCGAGCGGCATCGTGCGGGTCACGCCCTCCTTGGAGCCGGCGAAGGCGATCGTCGCGCCGAACTCGCCGAGGCTCCGTCCCAGGGCCAGGGCCGTCCCGCGGGCCAGCGCGGGTCCCGCCAGGGGCAGCGTGACGCGCCGCAGAACCGTCCAGGGCCCGGCGCCGAGCGTCCGGGCGACCGTCTCCGCGCGGGTGTCGCGCGTGCGCAGGGCCGCCTCGAGGGTGACGACGAGGTAGGGCATGGACACGAAGACCTGGGCGACGACGACCGCAGCCGTCGTGAAGGAGATCTGCAGGCCCGAGGCCTGGAGGACCGGGCCGAGGACGCCGCGCCTGCCGAGCGTGGCGAGCAGCGCGATGCCGGCGACGACGGGCGGCATCGTCATCGGGAGCACGGCGATGACCCGGGCCACGCGGACCCCTGGCCAGTCGCGGGCGAGAAGGAGCGCGAGGGGGACACCGAGCAGCACCGAGACGGCGGTGGAGACGACGCAGGTGCGCAGGGACAGGCCGAGGGCGAGCCGGGCGCTCTGGGATGACAGGACCGTCGGGAGCTCGGTCCAGCCGACGCGGGTGCCCAGGCCCAGGAGGGGCAGTACGATGGCGCAGCCGCCCAGCGCCCCCAGGAGGACGACGAGCGTCGGAAGGGGCGTCCGGACGGCGCGCGACCGACGGCTCACTTCGTGGTCGCGGGGGACGCTGACCTGCTCGCGTCCGCGCCGGCGCCCGGGGCTCCGAAGCCGTAGGTGCCCTGCAGGACGGTCTGGCCGCTCCGGGACAGGACGTAGTCGACGAAGGCCTGCGCGGCCGCGGCGTTCTTCGCGTCCTTGGTGACGGCGATCGGGTAGTGGTTGATGACGTCGTTCGCCGGGAGGGCGACGGTCTCGACGGCGTCGCCGGCGTCCTTGGCGTCGGTGGCGTAGACGATGCCGGCGTCGGCCTCACCGGACTCGACCTTGCCTCGCACGTCGGTCACCTTCTGCTCCTCGGAGACCGGGGCGAGGGTCACTCCGAGCTCCTTCTCGAGCTTGACGGTGGCGGCGCCGCAGGGGACCTCGGGCGCGCAGACGACGAGGTCCGCGTGCTTGAGCGTGCCGTTGAGTCCCGTGACGCCAGCAGGGTTCCCCTCGGGAACGATGAGCGTGAGGGCGTTCGTGGCGAACTCGGTCTGCTCGCCGACGAGGCCCTGGTCGGCGGCGTCCTTCATCGTCGAGCTGTTCGCGGTGGCGAGGACATCGGCCGCGGAGCCCTCGGCGAGGGCGGAGACGAGGTCCTGGGAGCCCTCGAAGTCGAAGGTGACGGAGGCGTCGGGGTTGTCCGCCTTGAAGTCCTTGGCGATCTCCTCGAAGGAGTCCTGGAGGCTGGCTGCGGCGAAGACGGTGATCTCCCCGGAGACGGTTCCGGAGGCGCCCGCGGTCGCGGCGCTGGACGCGCCGGCGTCGTTCGCGGAGGCGGTCGAGGAGCTGGAGGAGCCACCACCGCAGGCGGCGAGCGAGGCGGCGGAGACGAGGGACAGGGTGGTGAGTGCGACGCGGCGCGAGAGGCGCATGGCGTTCCTTTCGGGATCGAGGCGATTGCGAGACCGGGCTCCGTGGCTCCCGCCGACGGCGCCGGGCCCCCCGGGTCCCGCTCTCCTGCACGCCGGGCTGCGCGGAGGACCGGGGCCGCCTCAATCGTACGGTGGTGGCCGTCGATATTCGGGCGGTCTGCCCGGACCTCGGACCATGCAGCGTGTGCTGGCTCCGCCACCGGCCCCGGCCAGTCGGCTCCTCGCCCGGGCACGACGACGGCGGGGCGCCCTCCTGGAGGAGGACGCCCCGCCGTGTGGAGGGTGCTCGGCCCGCTGGCTGGGACCGGGCTCTGGGACCGTGCTCAGGCGCCGCGGGAGGCGGCGACGTCGTCGGAGCCCTGGTTGCCGGTGCCCTGCGTGCGCACCGGCTGCCAGCCGCGCCGGACCGGGGCGGCGGAGACCGACGCCTCGCGGGTGCGGTAGACGACGTAGGGGCGCGTCACGTAGCCGACCGGGGCCGAGACCACGTGGACGAGGCGCGTGAAGGGCCAGATCGCGAAGAGGAGGAAGGCCGCGACGACGTGGAGCTTGAAGGCGAGCGGCACGCCCGCCATGAGGGCCGTGTCCGGGTGGAAGGACAGGACCGAGCGCAGCCAGGGGCTGATCGTCTGGCGGTAGTCGTAGCCGCCGTCGGCGCCGCCCAGGAGCTGCGTCGTGATCGTCGCCCACGAGCCGAGGAGGATCGGGACGAGGAGGAAGCAGTACATGACCTTGTCGTTGCGGGTGGTCGCGAAGCGCACGGACCTTACGACGAAGCGGCGGTACAGCAGGCCCGCGAGGCCCACGAGGGTCATGAGTCCGGCGATCGACCCCGGGATCATCGCCATGAGGTGGTAGACGTGCTCCGGGATCCCGACGGCCTCGGTCCAGCTCTTCGGGATGAGGAGGCCCATGACGTGACCGAGGGCCACGAAGATGATGCCGAAGTGGAACAGGGGGCTGGCCCAGCGCAGGATGGCGGACTCGTTCCACTGGGAGGAGCGGCTCGTCCAGCCGAACTGGTCCGTGCGGTAGCGCCACACGAGCCCCACGACGAGCAGGGTGAGGGACGCGTAGGGCAGTGCCGTCCACAGGACGGCGGACTCGAAGGTGCTCATGAGCGGGTCTCCTGGGTGGCGGCTGCCGGAGCGAGCCCGGCGAGGGCGTTCCGGACGGGGAGTGTCGGGAAGGGCAGGACGTCGGTGACGCCGACGGTCTCCGTGGGCGGGCCGGCCGCGACGAGCGCCCTGATCCGGTCCGCGGTGGCCTCGTCGATCTCCGGCAGCGTCATGGAGACGGCCTCGACGAGGTCCGTGTAGGGGCTGCGCGCGTCCGTGAGGGCGGCGCGCAGCACCTCGATGCCCTCGCGGTGGGAGGACAGGAGGACGTCGGCGATCTCGTCGCCCGAGCGCGCCGAGAGCTCGAGGACGACCGGCAGGTAGTCCGGCAGCTCGTCGTTCGTCATCCCCCAGCCCGCTGCTGCGAGCGCCTCCTTGAAGGCGAGGATCGCGCTGCCGCGCTGCCGGGTGTCGCCCACCGCGTAGTAGGTGAGGTACAGGCAGCAGCGCCGACGGCGGTCGAAGGTCTCGACGTAGTGCTCGGCGAGCGCCCGGGGCCCCATGTCATGGGCGGCCGTGATGAAGCGGCGCAGGGCTGCGGCCACGGGCTCCGGCGGTGCGTCCGGGCCGGCGAGGGCGGCCTCGGAGGCGCCCAGCCGGTCGCTGATCGTGGTCTCCTCGGGGTAGTCGAGGAGGAGGGAGGCGATCATGTGGGTCGTCGCGCGCTGGGCGGAGGTGACGGCCACGGGCTCCGGGGCCGCGAGCACGCGCGGGGCGCGCACGAAGGTCGTCATGACCGACCCTCGCCGCTGGAGCCGACCCCCGCGAGGCCCGGACCCGCGGCCGGCACGGGGGAGGGGCGCACGGAGGGCATCGGCAGGGCGACGCGGCCGGAGCCGGGCTGGCCGTGGAAGGAGGCGACGTCGGCGGTGTGGCAGGCCTCGGGGGCGCCGTCGCCCAGCAGGGTGCGCACGTCGTCGCCCATCGCCTCCATGCCTCGGGGCACCTCGGGCTTGTTCGTGGGGATGACGTAGCGGTCGTCGTACTTGGCGATGGCGAGGAGGCGGTACATGGCCTCGAGCCGCTCGCCGGTGGTGCCCACCGATGCGGCGATCGCCGGGTCCGGGGTGGTACCGAGGTCGACGTCGCGCATGTGGGAGCGCATGGCCGCCAGGCGGCGCAGCGACTTCTCGACGGGGTTCGTGTCGCCGGCGGTGAAGAGCCCGGCGAGATACTCCAGCGGGATGCGCATGTCGGAGACGGCGGAGAGGAGGACGCGGTGGTCCTCGGCGTCCATCCCGGCCGCGGCCACCTCGTCGACGACGGGGGACAGCGGCGGGATGTACCAGACCATCGGCATGGTGCGGTACTCGGGGTGCAGCGGCAGGGCGACCTCGTAGGTCTGGATGAGGTCCCACAGCGGGGACTCCTGCGCGGCGGTGATCCAGGACTCCGGGACGCCCTCGGCGCGTGCGGAGGCGATGACCTCCGGGTCGCGCGGGTCGAGGAGGATCTCGCGCTGGGCCATGTAGAGGTCCTGGGGGTCCTCGACGGCGGCGGCCTGGGAGACGCGGTCGGCGTCGTAGAGGAGGACGCCGAGGTAGCGCAGGCGGCCCACGCAGGTCTCGGAGCAGACGGTCGGCTGGCCGACCTCGAGGCGCGGGTAGCACAGGGTGCACTTCTCGGCCTTGCCCGTGGTGTGGTTGAAGTAGACCTTCTTGTACGGGCAGGCGGAGACGCACATGCGCCAGCCGCGGCAGCGGTCCTGGTCGACCAGGACGATGCCGTCCTCGGAGCGCTTGTACATGGCGCCGCTCGGGCAGGCCGAGACGCAGGTGGGGTTGAGGCAGTGCTCGCAGATGCGCGGCAGGTAGAACATGAAGGTCTGGTCGATCTGGGTGCGGACCTTCTCGTTCATGCCGGCGAGGACCGGGTCCTCGGCGAGGGTCTCCATGGAGCCGCCGAGGTCGTCGTCCCAGTTCGGGCCCCACTCGATCTTCGACATGTAGTCGCCGGTGAGCTGGCTCTTGGCACGGGCCACGGGCAGCGCGGGGGAGTCCTTGGGGGCCGAGAGCAGCTTGTCGTACTCGTAGGTCCAGGGCTCGTAGTAGTCCTCGACGCCGGGCAGGTCCGGGTTGGCGAAGATGGTGGCGAGCTTGCGCAGACGGCCGCCGCCGCGCGGGACGAGGCGACCGTTGCGGGTGCGCCTCCAGCCGCCCTTCCACCTGTCCTGGTCCTCCCACCCCTTGGGGTAGCCGACGCCGGGACGGGTCTCGACGTTGTTGAACCACATGTACTCGGTGCCCTCGCGGTTCGTCCACGCCTGCTTGCACGTGACGGAGCACGTGTGGCAGCCGATGCACTTGTCGAGGTTCATGATCATGCCGATCTGGGCCATCACCTTCATCAGAAGGTCACCTCCTGGTTGACGCGGCGGCGGATGAGCGTGACCTCGTCACGGTTGTTTCCGGTCGGGCCGATGTAGTTGAACGCGTAGGAGAGCTGGGCGTAGCCGCCCGCGAAGTGGCTGGGCTTGAGGACGATGCGCGTGAGCGAGTTGTGCGTGCCGCCTCGACGGCCGGACTCCTCGGTGAGCGGGGTGTTCATCGTGCGCTCCTGGGCGTGGTACATGAAGACCATGCCCTCGGGGATGCGGTGCGAGACGATGGCGCGGGCCGCGACGTTGCCGTTGCGGTTGTAGGCCTCGACCCACTCGTTGTCCCTCACGCCGATCTTCTCGGCGTCCTGGGGACTCATCCAGATGGTCTGACCGCCTCGGCCCAGGGTGAGCATGTGGAGGTTGTCGTAGTACTGGGAGTGGATCGCCCACTTGTTGTGCGCGGTGAGGTACCGGACGGCGACCTGCGCGGTGCCCGCCCCGGACTGGGAGACCGTGCCGGGGGCCTGCTCGCCGTAGAGGCTCGCGAGGTCCAGCGGCGGACGGAACTGCGGGAGGGACTCGCCCATGTCCCGCATCCAGTCGTGGTCGAGGTAGTAGTGCATGCGGCCGGTGAGCGTGTGCCACGGCTTGTGGTGCTCGACGTTGACGACGAAGGCGCTGTAGCGGCGCCCGCCGTGCTCGGAGCCGGACCACTCGGGGGTGGTGATGACCGGCTGGGGCTTGACCTGCGTGTCCGCGAAGGTGATCTGCTTGCCGGCCTCCTCCTCGCTCAGCTCGACGAGGTCGGTGCCGGTCCGCCTCGACAGCGTGCCCCATCCCTGGGTGGCGAGGCGGCCGTTGGTGGCGCCGGACATGTGCATGACGGCGTCGCCGGCCCTGATGGGGGTGTCGATGAGCGGGCGGTCCTCGCCCGCGCCGGTGCCGGTCCCGTGGGCGCGGCGCAGCTTCTCCATCTCCTTGTCGGCCACCAGCATGATGCCCTTGGCGGGGATGCCGGGGGACTCCACGAGCGGGCCGACGGTGTTGAACTTGTTGAGGATCTGCGTGTAGTCGCGCTCGATGGGGACGAGCTTGGGCATCGTGACGCCGGGGACCCAGCCCTCGGGCAGGGTGCGCACGTCGCCGTGCGCCATGGTCATGGCGTCGGGCGTGTCATGGCTGAGCGGGGCGGCGACGACGTCGGTCTGGGTGCCGAGGTACGTCGGTGCCCACTGCGAGACCATGCGCGCGAGCTGCTGGTAGATGTCGAAGTCGCTGCGCGCCTCCCACGGCGGGTTGATCGCCATGTTGAAGGAGTGGATGAAGGGGTGCATGTCCGTCGTGGACAGGTCGTACTTCTCGTACCAGGTCGCGGCGGGCAGGACGACGTCGGAGTGCAGGGTGGTGGAGGTGTTGCGGAAGTCCGCGGTCCACATGAGGTCGAGCTTGCCCTGGGGGGCCTCGCGCCAGGTCATCGACTTGGGGCGGCGGTCCTCGGGGGTCTCGACGGCGTTGACGTCGTTGTCCGCGCCCACCATGTGGCGCAGGAAGAACTCGGTGCCCTTGGCGGAGGAGCCGAGGAGGTTCGTGCGCCAGGAGGCGAGGATGCGCGGGAAGTTCTCCTCGGCGTCGGGGTCCTCGCAGGCGAAGCGCAGCTCGCCCTTGCTCAGCTGGTCGGCGACGTACTCGGCGGGCTTCATCCCGGCCTCAGCGGCCTGCTGGCCGAGGAGGAGCGGGTTGCGGTTGAAGGTCGGGTAGGAGGGCATCCAGCCGCGCTTCATGGACTCGACCATGGTGTCGGCGGCGGACTTGCCCGCGAGATCTCCGGTACCCAGCGGTGAGCCGAGGCGGTCGGCGGGGGTGTCGTCGTAGCGCCACTGGCCGGTGGTGAGGTACCAGAAGGCGGTCGAGATCATCTGTCGGGCCGGGCGGGCCCAGTCGAGGGCGAAGGCGAACATGGACCAGCCGCCGATCGGGCGGACCTTCTCCTGCCCGACGTAGTGGGCCCAGCCGCCGCCGTTGACGCCCTGGGTGCCGCACATGGAGGTGAGGGCGAGGATCGTCCGGTAGATCTCGTCGGCGTGGTAGTAGTGGTTGATCCCGGCGCCCATGATGACCTGCGAGCGGCCCTGGGACTCGACGGCGTTCTGCGCGAAGTCGCGGGCGACGCGGATGGCGGCGGGGCCGGCGACGCCGGTGATCTCGCTGGCCCAGGCGGGGGTGCCGGGGACGGTGGCGTCCTGGTAGTCGGCGGGCCACTGGCCGGGCAGGCCGGGGCGCTCGACGGCGTAGTTGGCGAGCAGGACGTCGTAGACGGTGGTGACGAGGCGGCCGTCGGCCAGTCGCGTGGCGGGGACGCCGCGGTGGACGACGCCGCCGCCGACGCTCCCGGTGGGGGTCTTGGAGGCGGGCAGGTCGAAGCGGGGGAGGAGCACCTCGGTCGGCAGGACCTCGCGCTGCCCGGAGAGGTCGTCGATGCTCATGATCGCGTCGACGCCCTCCATGAGGAGGTTCCAGCGGCCCTCGCCCTCCGGGGTGAAGCGGTCGGCGAGGGTGCCGCCGGGGTCGGCGGGGCCGCGCTCGCGGTCCCAGACCAGCGGTCGGAAGGCGTTCTTGGGGGCGCCCTCGGCGACGCCGTCGACGCCGTCGGCGGTGACGAAGCGGCCGGGGACGTAGCCGCCCTCGGGGCGCTCGTCGAGCTCGATGAGGAAGGGTGCGTCGGTGTGGCGGCGCATGTAGTCCAGGAAGTAGGGCTCGCGCCGCCCCACGTGGAACTCCTTGAGGATGACGTGCCCCATCGCCATGGCGAGGGCCCCGTCGGTGCCGGGGGCGACGCGCAGCCACTGGTCGGCGAACTTGGTGTTGTCCGCGTAGTCGGGGGAGACGGCGACGACCTTCTGGCCGTGGTAGCGGGCCTCGGTCATGAAGTGGGCGTCGGGGGTGCGGGTGACTGGGAGGTTGGAGCCCCACATGATGAGGAACTGCGAGTTGTACCAGTCGCCGGCCTCGGGGACGTCGGTCTGGTCGCCGAAGACCTGCGGGGAGGCGGGCGGCAGGTCCGCGTACCAGTCGTAGAAGGACAGCATCGTGCCGCCGATGAGCTCGTGGAAGCGCGAGCCGGCGCCGTAGGAGAGCATCGACATGGCGGGGATGACGGAGAAGCCGGCGCAGCGGTCCGGGCCCCAGGTGCGGATCGTGTGGACGTAGGCCGCGGCGATGATGTCCATGGCCTCGTCCCAGCCGACGCGCACCATGCCGCCCTTGCCGCGGGCGGACTTGTAGGCGCGGGCGGTCTCGGGGTTCCCGGTGACCTCGGCCCAGGCGGCGACGGCGTCGCCGTCGTGGCGGGCTCGCGCCTCGCGGAAGGCGTCCAGGAGGACGGAGCGCACGTAGGGGTAGCGGATGCGGGTGGGGGAGTAGGTGTACCAGGAGAAGGCGGCGCCGCGGGGGCAGCCGCGCGGCTCGTACTCCGGCATGTCCGGCCCGGTGGTCGGGTAGTCGGTGATCTGCTTCTCCCAGGTGATGACGCCGTCGGTGACGTACACCTCCCAGGCGCACGAGCCCGTGCAGTTCACTCCGTGCGTGGAGTGGACCATCTTGTCGTGGCTCCAGCGGTGCCGGTAGAAGGTGTCGGCCTCGCGGCCGCCCTCGAGGAAGAGTCGGCGGCCGTCCTTGGACGCCTTGCCCTTGCGGAGGTAGGAGCCGAGGGAGAACAGCCCTGGGGCGGTCTCGACCTGGGTGTCGTCGCTGGGGACGAGGGGCTCGTGCACGGTGCTCATCGAGGTCCTTCGATCGGTGCGGTGGAGGTGGTGGTCGGAAAGCGGTTCGGCCCGGTCCGCTCTGAGCGGGCGGACCGGGCCGTGGCGTCAGCCCCGGAAGGGGGCGTTCGGACGGGCGTAGCGGATCCAGCAGACGACGGCGCACAGGGCCGAGTAGGCGGCGGAGATCCAGAACCAGGTGGCGGCGTCCATAGAGGACAGGGCGACGCCGACGAGGAAGGGCCCGAAGCAGGCGATGGCGGCGGTGAAGCCGATGGCGCCGCCGGCCTGGGTCTTGGGCATGATCATCGGCATCTGCTTGAAGGTGCCGGCGTTGCCGATGCCTGCGAAGAAGAACATGGCGAGCATCGCCCACAGGAAGGGCGTGAACTGGGACGGGTCGCTCGGGTGGAGGTAGAGGGCGGCCCAGCCGAGGGTGACGGCCATGCCGACGGCGGAGACGAAGGTCCACAGGCCGCCGGAGAGCTTGTCGCACAGCGGGCCCCAGGCGACGCGGACGATCGAGCCGATGAGGGGGCCGAGGAAGGCGTAGGTGGCACCCAGCGGCAGGTCCTTGAAGCCGAGCTCGGCGAGGTGGGACGAGGCGCCGAAGGTGTTGTTGATGAGGAGGCCGAACTGGGCGGAGAAGCCGGAGAAGAGCCCGAAGGTGAGCACGTAGAGCATGGTCATGAACCACGTGTTCGGGTTGGAGAAGATGTCGATCTGCTGGCGGAAGTTCGCCTTGACCGGGACGTCCTTGAGGTAGGCGAAGGCGAGGATCGCGGCGAGGATCGTCCACGGCACGAAGAAGATCGCGGCGTTGTGGACGAAGATCGCCTCGTTGCCGGCCTGGCGCTGCGGGGCGATGAAGGTGATGCCGAGGAGGCCGAAGCCCATGAGCCAGGGGCCGACGATCTGGATGATCGACATGCCGAGGTTGCCGATGCCGGCCTGGAGGTTGAGGGCCGTGCCTGACAGTCGCTTCGGGAAGAAGAAGCCGGTCGAGGGCATGTAGCCGGAGAAGGTGCCGCCGCCGACGCCGCAGAGGAAGGACAGCAGGAGGAGGACGGCGTAGGGCGTGTGGACGTCCTGGACGGCGAAGAACCAGCCGATCATCGGGATCAGGTAGAGCATCGAGGAGATCCCGATGAGCTTGCGCGTGCCCAGGGGGGCCGGCAGGAACATGTAGATGAGGCGGATGAGCCCGCCGGACAGGCCGGGCATGGCGGTGAGCCAGTAGAGCTGGCCCTTGGTGAGGTCGAAGCCGATGAGCTTGAGCTTCGGGGCGATGGCCGAGACGAGGAAGAAGACGCAGAAGGCGATGACCATCGAGAAGGTCGAGATGGCCAGGGTCCGCCAGGCGATCTTGGAGTCCCAGTGCTCCGGGTCCTCGGGGTTCCAGCCCTGGAGGACCTTCCCCGAGGTGTCGAGCGGGATCTCGCTGCTCATGTGGTCTCCTGTTGAGTGACGTCGTGCTGATGACCTGGAGGGCTCGCGGGCCCGTGCGTCGGTGCGGTGGGCGGGGTGCCGGAGCCGGTGGCGGCGCCGTCGGCGGGGTGGCCCTCGGCACGTGCTGGGCTCATGATGCACTCGACCGGTAGCCGGTTGGACAACGGCGTGTTTTCCCCGGTAGGACGCGGGTTCTCCGCACCCGGATTTCTCACGGGATGCTTTGTTTTAAATAATAGGGGGCTTCGCTATTGGGCTGCGTCGGGGCCCGGGTAGCGTGGTGCCCATGAGTCACTTCCACGAGCACGCCCACGGCGGCTCCGCGCACGGTCCGGGCGAGGGCGCCCGCCCCGGCTCCCAGCCGAGCGCCGATGAGGTCGTCCAGAAGAGCCTGCAGCCCCTCGAGCACGAGGTGCGCGGTGCCGTCATCACCGTCTCCGACCGCTGCGCATCCGGCGAGCGCGATGACCTCTCCGGCCCGCTCGCCATGCGCCTGCTCGCTGAGCACGGCGTCCTCGTCCAGGACGTCCAGGTCGTCCCCGACGGCGTCGAGTCCGTCTCCCAGGCGATCCGCGAGGCCGTCGCGACGGGGTCGCGGGTCATCCTCACGACCGGCGGCACCGGTGTCACCCCGCGCGACCTCACCCCGGAGGGCACCGCGCCGCTCCTCGAGACCCGCCTTGAGGGCCTTGAGGCGCAGGTCCGCTCCTACGGCCTGGCCAAGACGCCGCTCGCGGGGCTCTCCCGCGGGCTCGTGGGCGTCACGTCCCGGGACTCAGCGGGCGCGCTCGTCGTCAACGCCCCCGGGTCGCGCGGCGGGGTCAAGGACACCGTCGCCGTCATCGGCCCGCTCGTCCCGCACGTCCTCGAGCAGCTCGGCGGCGGCGACCACTGAGGTCGTCGCTGAGCCGACCCGGAGCCGCCCAGCGCTCCACGGCGCCGGGCGGCTCCGTCGTTCTCGGGCGCTCCGCGCGCGCCCGGTTCCGACTCTGGGGCGGGCGCAGTCCCAGGGGCGCGCCCGCGTGCTAGCGGCGCCGACCGGCCTCGCGGGCTCAGCGGACGGTCGCGTCCCCGGAAGGACCTCCGCCGGCTCGCTCCCAGTCGTGCACGTCCTGCCAGGTGTCGAGGTCCCGCGAGGCGTCGCGCACGGCGTCCTCAGCGAGCTCGACGACGTCGAGGGCCCGCAGGGTCCGGTGCACGGCGACGTCCCGGAGCGGGCGCCCGCCCGGAGCGACGACGGCACTGAGCCGTGCCGTGCGGTAGACGCCGAGGAGGTACTGCGTGTGCCGGTCCGCGCCCCGTCCGGAGACGGCGACGGCGCCGTCGCGCTCCGGGGCGTCCTGTGCGGCGACGAGGAGGGCGGGCAGCGCCCGGTAGGAGTCCGGGGCGTCGCAGGTGAGGACGGCCGTGAGCGGTACCGGGCCGTCAGCGGCCTCGGCGCCGTCGGAGACGTGGGCGAGCGCGAGGAGCCCCGCCGCGAGGCCGGCGACCGGTCCGCCGAGCGGCGGGTCCTCGAGGGCTCGCAGGACGCCGACCGGCAGGGCGACCTCCTCGGGCGCCACGACGACGACCCCGCCGAGCCCCAGCGGGGCGCGCAGCGACTCGATCCCCGCGAGGACGTGGTCGAGCAGGCGCTCGCCGCGGGCGACGACGTCGGGCTTGGAGACCCCGCCCAGGCGGCGTCCGGTCCCGCCCGCCAGCACGACGACGCCGACTGCGCCAGCGCCGCCGACGCTGCCGCTGGTACCGCGCGTTCGGGGTGAGGAGGCTCCGGCGGGGGCCCGAGGCTCAGACGGCGTCATCGGGACGGACCCAGTCGCCGGAGCGGCCGCCGGACTTCGCGGTCACCTTCGCCTCGCGCAGCGCGACGGAGCGGTCGACGCCCTTGACCATGTCGACGATCGCGAGACCCGCGACCGTCGCGGCCGTGAGGGCCTCCATCTCCACGCCGGTGCGGTCCGCGGTGCGCACCGTCGTCTCGATCCGGACGCCCTCGTCCTCGACGGCGAGGTCGACCGAGCAGCCGTGGACGCCGATGACGTGGGCGAGCGGCAGCAGGTCCGGGACCTTCTTCGCTGCGGCGATACCCGCGATCCGCGCCACCGCGAGGACGTCGCCCTTCGGGACCGTGCCGTCGCGCAGCGCCGCGACGATGTTCGGGGCGCAGGCCACGAAGGCGGTCGCGCTCGCGGTCCGGACCGTCGGTTGCTTGGCGGTCACGTCGACCATGTAGGCGGCCCCGGCGTCGTCGAGGTGGGTGAGGCGGATCTGGGACGGGTCGGTCACGGCTGTCTCCTGGACGTGTCTCGAGGGTCAGGCGGTCGGCTGCTCGGGCGCGTGCGGCGGCACGGGGGCGCCCGAGCGGACCGGGAGCTGCGCGCCGCCGGGAGCGGCGGGGGAGGCGAGCGCGATGAGCCCGACCTCGTCGCCCGGCTCGACGGCCGGCGTGTTCGCGGGGACGACGGCGAGGGCCTGCGCCGCCGGCAGGGAGGCGACGAGGTGCGAGCCCGAGCCCAGGCGGTGCGTCGGCGCCACCCAGCGGGTCACCCAGACGTCCTGCGGCGCGGCGTCGGTGCCCTCGGGCAGGTCGGCGGGCCTCTCGATGAGGCGCACAGGGACGTGCTGGCGGCGGCTCCCGGCGGTCCTCCAGGAGATCCCGGCGCGTGTGCGCACCGGAAGCGCGGTGCCGGCGCGGGCCGGGGTGAGCGCGGTGGCCGCGGACTGGTCGACGCCGTCGGAGGTGGTGGCGGGAGCGAGCGCGACGCCGTCGTGCCCGTCGAGGCGGGCCAGCGCCGGGGCGACGATCGTCGTGAAGGACACGAGGACGCTCACCGGGTTGCCCGGCAGCATGATGATCGGCACCTCGCGACCGTCGGAGGCGCGCACGGTGCCGTGGCCCTGCGGCTTGCCCGGCTGCATGGCGACCTTCGAGAAGGTGAGGACGACGTCGGCACCGGCCTGGGAGCCCTCACGGGAGGCGTCCGCGAGCATCTTGAGCGGGTCGAAGGCGCCGGCCGAGACTCCTCCGGAGGTGACGATGAGGTCCGCGCCGTCGGCGGCCCGGGCCAGCACCGCTGAGAGCGCCTCGGCGGTGTCGCCGGAGCGGTGGACGGAGGCGACGGCCTCACCGTTCTCCTCGACGAGCCCGGCGATGAGAAGGCTGTTGGAGTCCGGGACCGCACCCGTGGGCAGGGACTCGCCGGGGTCGACGAGCTCGGCGCCGGTCGAGACGACGGCGACGCGCACCCGGGGGAACGCCGTGACCGTGCCGCGGCCGACGCTCGCCAGCGAGGAGACGGCGGTGGCGGACAGGACCGTCCCGGCCGCCATGACGGGGTCGCCGACGGCGACGTCCTCGCCCGCCTGACGGATCGCGAGCCCGACGCCGACCTCGGCCATGATCCCGACGCGCTCGGGCAGCGGGTGGCTGCCCGGCTCCTGGTCCGTGTCCTCCACCTTGACGACGGCGTCCGCACCCTCGGGCAGCATCGCGCCGGTCATGATGCGCTGCGCCGTCCCCGGCGCGAGAGGCTCGGGCGCGGCGCCCGCGGGGACGTCGCCCGTCACGGGCAGGAGGACCGGGTTCTCCGGTGAGGCGCCCGCGCTCTCGGCGGCGCGCACGGCGTAACCGTCCATGGAGGAGTTCGTCCACGGCGGCACCGGGAGGGCCGCGGTGACGTCCTCGGCGAGCACGAGGCCGTGGGCCTCGGCGAGCGGGACCTCGACGGGCTCGAGCGGCGTGAGGGAGGCCAGCACCTCGGCGACGTAGTCTTCCAGCGGCAGCAGCTCGGGCATGAGGTCCCTTCCTCGATGAGTCGGTTGCGGGCGGGGCGCGCCCGGGGTCCCCATCATGCCCGCATCCGCTCGACCGACGCACCCGCCCACGGGTGCCGTGCCCGGGTGGGTACGTGTAGCGTCTCGGGGCAGTCCCGGACCCGTCCCGAGGAGGAGCAGTGAGCGAGAAGGTGCCCGCCGACGACAGGCTGAGCGCGCGGATCGTCCGTGCCGAGGTCACCTCGGAGCCGATCAGCGTCTCCGAGCTCGCCGACGCCGTCGGGGACCGTGCCGCCGGAGCGGTCCTCACCTTCGACGGCGTCGTGCGCGACCACGACGGCGGTCGTGGCGTCATCGGCCTGACCTACTCCTCGCACCCCAGTGCCGACGAGATCGTGCGGACCATCGCCGAGGAGGTCGCGGCGCGTCCCGGTCTGCGCGCCGTCGCCGTCGTCCACCGCGTCGGGGACCTGCGCATCGGGGAGACCGCGCTCGGCGTCGCCGTGAGCGCCGACCACCGCGCGCCCGCCTTCGACGCGCTGCGCGAGGCGGTCGAGGAGGTCAAGAAGCGCCTGCCGATCTGGAAGCACCAGCTCTTCGAGGACGGCTCCAAGGAGTGGTCCAACATCGCCTGAGCGGGAGCGCCTGCGGTGCTGCCGCCCGCTGTGCTGCCGCGGGCTCAGCCGCCCGCAAAAGGCGGTAGGACGTCGACCCGGGTGCCGTCGGCCAGCGGCGTCAGCGAGTCCGGCGGCGTCGACATCGAGTTCACGAGGTAGCTCGACACCCCGATGACCTTCGCCATCGCGAGGCCGCGCCCGGCCAGCTCCTCGCGCAGCGCCGCGAGGGTCGTGCCCTCGGCGACGTCGAGGCGCTCCTCGGTCCGTCCGGCGGCCTCGGCGGCGGCCGCGAAGTAGTGGATCTCGACCGAGATCGTCCCGGTGGAGGACTCAGTGCTCAACGAGGCTCCTGTCTCGAGGCTGGTGGATGGGGGAGGGGCGCGGGCAGTGCGCCGTGCGGGGACCCGCGCGCAGCGCGCGGGCCGGCGGGCTCAGCCGCCGATCGCGGACATCGTGCGCGCCGGGCGGACGAAGCCGTCTGGCGCCTCCCAGGGCTCGTTCGTGCCGTGCCCGAGGGGCTTGTGCCAGGTGGCGCCCGCCCAGATGCGGATGAGCTCGTCGTCGGTGGCGCCCGCGCGCACGGGGCCGCGCAGGTCCGTCTCCGTCGAGGAGAAGAGGCAGGTCATGAGGCGCCCGTCCGCGGTGACCCGCGTGCGGTCGCAGTCCTCGCAGAAGGGGGCGGTCACCGAGGCGATGATGCCGACGCGGCCTGCCGGGTGCTCGTGGCCCCCGCGGTCGGTGCCCGCGGCGACGTCCCACAGGGCGGCCGGGCGGCGGTCGGGGCGCCCCACCTCAGTCAGCTCGTAGCCGGCGGCCTCGAGCGAGGCCAGCACGTCGGCGACGCCGACGACGTCCTCCGGCTGCCACGACTCGCGCGGACCGAGCGGCATGTGCTCGATGAATCGCAGGCTCCAGCCGCGGCGCAGGCACTCCCCGAGAAGCTCGGGAGCGCGCCGGTCCACGGTGCCCGGCATGGCGACGGCGTTGACCTTGATCGGGTCAAGCCCCGCCGCCTGGGCGCCCGCGACGCCGCGCAGGACGTCGTCGAGGCGGTCGCGGCGCGTGGTGCGGGCGTACTCCTCGGGGTCGAGGGTGTCGATGGAGACGTTGACGCGCCTGAGCCCGGCGGCGCGCAGGCCCTCCGCCCGCTTGTCCAGGCCGAGGCCGTTCGTGGTGAGGCCGACGTCGGGGGCCTCGCCGGTGCGGCGGGTGCGCAGCGAGGCGACCGCGGCGACGATCTCCTCGAGGTCGCGGCGCATGAGCGGCTCGCCGCCCGTGAGACGGATCCGCTCGACGCCGAGCCTCTCGACGGCGATGCGCGCGAGCCGACCCAGCTCCTCAACGGTGAGGAGGGACTCGCTCGGGAGCCACTCGAGGCCCGCGGCGGGCATGCAGTAGGTGCAGCGCAGGTTGCACCGGTCCGTGACGGACAGGCGCAGGTCGCGCACGGTGCGTCCGAAGCGGTCGGTGAGGTGGTCGGGGACGGCGCCGTCGGCGGTCGTCGGGACCTCAGGGACCTGGTCAGGGGACCAGGGGGCGGCGACGGCGTCGCGGCGCAGGGGCATCGGCAGCGCCACGGGCGCGGCGCTGCTCCCCCTCGTGCGGACGTCGGCGGAAGTCATGGGGTGAGGATAACCGGACGCCCGTCCGGCGCCAGGGGCGGGGCGGGCGTCCGGTCGGTCCTGCGGCGGGTCAGGCCACGCGGAGGATCTCGACGCGGGCGAAGCCGTCCTCCTGCTCCAGGAGGGTGTGCTGGAACGTGAAGGGCAGCTGGTCGATCTGCGTGAGGAGCGGGGTGGGGACGTGCGGGGCGACGAGGTCGAAGCCCTCGCCCACGTTGAGGGAGGAGGCGGCGCCGATGACGGCGGCGTGACGCAGACGGTGCGGGATCTCGCGGGCGTCGAGGGTGAGACGGCCGGAGTCGTGCTCGCCGCAGGAGCAGCCGCCGGAGTGCTTCTCCTGGATCGGGATGAGGTTCGGGTTCTCGCTCATTGAGGTTCCTCTCGTTTGTGGGTGCGCCGCGCTCGTGGTACGGCGGGTGGTGGGCGGCCTCGTTGGCGTCCGACGTGACACGGAGCGCGCCGTGAGAGCATTGCCCGGTACGCGACTATATTATTACGGTTGCTCTTGTGAAAAACAGAGGGGTGGGTGTGTCGAAGAGCGCAGAGGTCCTCACGACCCGCGTCTGGCCCCGGCTCATCTGCCTGCTCCTCGGCGCCGCCTGCCTCCTCGCCGGCCTCGACGCCGCCCTCCTGCGCGTCGGGCTCCCCGCGCCCGTGAGCGGCGCCGAGCTCTCCGACCTCCACGGCCCCCTCATGCTCGTCGGCTTCCTCGGCACCGTCATCGCCCTCGAGCGCGCCGTCGCCGCCCGCGCCCCCTGGGCCTTCCTCGCTCCGCTCGGATCCGCCCTCGGCTGCCTGCTCCTCCTGGCCGGCGCCCCCGCGCTCCTCGGCTGCGCCGTCGTCCTCGCCGGGGCTCTCGCCCTGTGCGGCATCTACGTCGCCGTCCACCGGCGCGCACCATCCGTCGCCGGCGACGTCGAGTCCCTCGGCGCCATCGCACTCGCCCTCGGCGACCTCCAGTGGCTCGCCGCCGGAGCGTCGGGCACCTCCGCGGCACAGGCCGTCCCCGCCGCGGTCCCCCTCTGGCTCCTCTTCCCCGTGCTCACCATCGTGGGGGAGCGGCTCGAGCTCGCCCGCGTCGCCTTCCTCGGCGACGGCGTCGAGGGGACCGTCCGCGGCCTGTCCGCCCTCGCCCTCCTCGCCGCCTGCCTCCTGCCCGTCACCGACGCCGCGCACCTCGTCCTCGGCCCCGCCCTCCTCGCGCTCGCGGTCGTCATGACGTACTACGACGTCGCCCGCCGCACGATCCGCGCCAGCGGGGGACCTCGCTTCATGGCCGCCTCCATGCTCGCCGGCTACGTCTGGCTGGCTCTCGCCGGCGTCGTCTGGACCCTCACGAGTATCGACGGCGGGACCGGCGCCGCCTACGAGATCGTCATCCACTGCCTGGCGCTGGGCTACGCCTTCTCCATGATCCTGGCGCACGCGCCGACGATCGTCCCCGCCATCGTCCACCGGCGCCTGCCCTACCACCCGCTCATGTGGTTGCCCTACGCCCTGCTGCACCTCGGGCTCGCCGCCCGCGTCATCGGCCTCGCCGTCGGCGCCGCCGGGCCGTGGCAGACCGGCGGGGCGCTCGGCGTCGCCGCGATCCTCGTCTTCCTCGCCATCGTCGTCGTGAGCGCCTTGGCCTCCGGGTCCATCACGAGGACCCGCCGCAGCGGAGCGACGGTCCGAGCGACCAGCGCCCGTCCCTCCCCGGGGCCCGAGCCCGTCGCTTCCTCCACGCACATCACCCCAGCGCCCGACAGGAGGGCCTGAATGTCCATCTCCGTCGGCGTGCCCGGAAGCCCCGGCCGTCCGGGCGAGCAGCCCGCCTCCAGCGCCAGCGGTCGCCCCGGCGCCGGCTTCGCCACCCCCGGCACCCAGCGCCTGCCCGCCCAGCGTCACACCCGCCGGAACACCCAGGTCCGGCGCAACGCCGTCGTGCTCGCCTGGGTCGTGGCCGCCGCCGTCCTCGCCCTCCTCGTCGTCGGCGGACCGCTTGCGAGCTGGGGCCAGTGGCTGCCGCTGCACACCGTCCTCCTCGGCGGCATCGGCTCCGCGATCACCATCTGGTCCGCGCACTTCGCGGACACCCTCCTGCACCGCCCGGCACTCGGCGGAGCCGCCCTCCTCGACGCCCGCCTCTACGCGCACAGCGCCGGCAGCCTCCTCGTCCTCATCGGGATCACGGCCGGCTGGCAGGTCCTCGCGATGGTCGGCGTCACCGTCGTCATGCTCGCCGCGCTCGCCGGCGTGCTCGCCATCGGCGTCCAGTACCGGCGCGCCGTCGCCCCGCGCCTGGCAGCCCTCGCCGTCCACTACGCCGTCGCCCTCCTGCTCCTCGCCGTCGGTGCCACCCTCGGCTACCTCACGAGCTGGGCGGAGGCGCGGGGCGGCGTCCACCTCGCCGACGTCCTCTACGTCTCCCACACGATGACCATGCTCCTCGGCTTCGTCGGCACCACCGTGCTCGGCACCCTCACCGTGCTGTGGCCGACGATGCTGCGCACCAAGATGGAGGTCGAGGCGCCGCGCTGGACGAGCCGCGGTCTGCCCGTCATCGTCGTCGGGACCGTCCTCCTCGCGTGCTCCGGCCTCTGGGCGCCGCTCGCCGCCGTCGGCGCCCTCGTCTACCTCGCCGGTGCCTGCGGCGTCGTCGTCCCCGCGGTGCGGACCGCCCGGCGCGTCCCGCCGTCCTCCTTCGCGACGGCCTCCGCGGCCGCCGCCGTCGTCTGGTTCCTCGCCTGCGTCGTGAGGATCGGGATCGGCATCACCCTCGCCGGCGACGCCTCAGGCGCCCGCGACGTCATCCACGGGGTGCGCGTCGCCCTCGGCGCCGGCTTCGCCCTCCAGGTCCTCGCCGCGGCGCTGTCCTACCTCACCCCCGTCATGCTCGGCGGCGGACCCGCCACCACCCGGGCGATCAACGCGATCATGGACCGGGCCGCGGCCTACCGCGTCACCGCGTCGAACGCCTGCCTGCTCCTCGCCGTCCTGCCCTTCCTCAGCTGGCCCGTGCGCGCCACCGCCGCCCTCGTCGCCGGCGCGGTCGCCTGCTACGTCCTCGTCGGCATGGGCCTGTCCGGCCGCGAGCTCGTCCGCCGCTCCCGCAAGAAGGACGACGACGTCGTCGCCCTCAGCATCCCGGTCGGACCGCCCAAGGGTGCGACGGGGGGCAGCATGCTCCCTGTCGGCGGACTGTCGTCACGTCCGTCGAGTGCCTCCGACCGCAGGACGAGCGGTCCCACGACCATCCTCACTCCCGCACCCGCCCAGAAGAAGACCGAGGAGCACACCGATGAGTGACGCCGACGAGCCCGCGCAGGACGACGCTGCGTCATCGACCCCCACGTCATCGACCCCCGGCGCGTCGGGACGCGCCCGAGGCGCCGCGCACCGGGGCGCCGTCACCTCCGGCACCGCGCCCGCGGTCGGGCGCGGCCGAGCCGGCTCCTCCGCGCAGGACACCGAGGCCGCCCGTCAGGCGGCTCGCGCGACCGACCGCCGCGGCGCCCTCATGGGTCTCGTCACGGCGGGCGCGGCCGTCGTCGTCGGCTCCGCCTACGCCGCCCACGAGCACGGCTCCAGCTCCACCAGCGGCTCGGGCGCCGACGGCGTCACCCCCACCGGCCGCACCGTCCGCCAGACGATCACCGTCAACGGCATGCGCTTCGTGCCCGAGACCGTCGAGGTGAGCGTCGGCGACCGCCTCGTCCTCACCCTCGACAACACCGCCGACCAGGTCCACGACCTCGTCCTCGACGTCGACGGCACGAGCCTCACCACGGGGCGCGTCGCCGCCGGAGCGAGCGCCACGCTCGACGCCGGCGTCATCCCCGGGCCCGTCGAGGGCTGGTGCTCCATCGCCGGCCACCGCGCCCAGGGCATGGTCCTCCACGTCACCGCCGACGGCGCCAGCGCAGCCGCCTCAGCGACAGCAACCTCCGCGGCGAGCACGGGCTCCGACGCCGTCCCCGACCTCTCCGCCGCCCTGCCCCACGGCTTCACCCCGTGGGACGCCGCCCTCGACCCCGCGCCCACGGCCACGACCCACAGCGAGACCCTCACCGTCACCGAGGTCGCCGACGCCTACGTCGGGGCCGGTGTCACTCAGACCCGCTGGACCTACAACGGCACCGCGCCCGGCCCGGTCCTGCGCGGGCACGTCGGCGACACCTTCGAGATCACCCTCGTCAACAAGGGCGAGATGAGCCACTCGATCGACTTCCACGCCGGCATGGTGTCCCCGGACGACACCATGCGCTCCATCGACCCCGGCGAGAGCCTCGTCTACAAGTTCACCGCCCAGCACTCAGGCATCTGGCTCTACCACTGCTCGACGGTCCCCATGAGCGAGCACCTGGCCGCCGGCATGTACGGCGCCGTCATCATCGACCCCGACGGCCTCGCCGACGTCGACAGGGAGTACCTCCTCATCCAGTCCGAGACCTACCTCGGGCCCGAGGGCGGCACCCCCGACACCGCGAAGATCTCCGCCAAGACGCCGGACCTCATGAGCTTCAACGGCGTCGCCTTCCAGTACGCACTCGAGCCGCTGGCCGCCAGGGCCGGCGAGCGCGTCCGCTTCTGGGTGCTCGACGCCGGCCCGAGCCTGCCCAGCTCCTTCCACGTCGTCGGGCTCCAGTTCGACACCGTCTTCTCCGAGGGCGCCTACCTCCTCGGCGGCCCCGACGAGCTCGGGCGAGCCTGGCACGGCGGCTCGCAGGCCCTCGCCCTCCAGCCCGCCCAGGGCGGCTTCGTCGAGGCCGAGGTGCCTGCGGCGGGCAGCTACTCGATCGTCACCCACGCCTTCGCCGACATGGAGAAGGGCGCCAAGGGGATCCTCAGGGCGACGGCCTGAGCCCCGCCTTTCTGGGACGCGGCGGGGCTCAGGAGACGGCCTACTCAGACCGTCGCGGGCTCGTCGCTCGCGAGGACGTGGCAGCCGTCGTCCACCAGCGGGACGACGGACAGGTGCGTGCGGGAACCCGGGTCGTTCGCCGGGCTCAGACCACGGCCCTGCTCGGCGAGCACCTCGTTGAGGAAGCCCTCGTGCATGAGGCAGACGAGCGAGTGCGGGACGCGGTCCCTCGTCACGAGCGGGCACGCCTTGAGGACGATCTCCTCGCCGGCGACGTCGGGGGCGAAGCCCATCGTCGACAGGTCGGGAAGCAGCGCCGTCGCGCGCGTGAGGGCGTTCGGGGCCCCGGCGGTCGCCGCGTCGGCCTCGGAGAGCGGTGTCAGCTGAGCCCACCGTCGACCGATCTCGCGGGCGAGGCGCTGGGCCTCGGGGCCCGTCCCGAGAGTGTCGGCGATGGCGTCGAGCAGGGTGAGGTAGGAGTCGAGGACCTGGGCGGGGTCCGGTGCGGTCGAGGCGTAGCGCAGGGCGGGGCGGCCGCGCCGACCCGTCGGCCTGGTGGAGACCTCGACGAAGCCCGCCTCGACAAGGGCGTCGAGGTGCTCTCGCACCGTGTTGTGGTGGAGGTCGAGCCTCTCAGCCACCTCAGCGGCGGTCATCGGCTCGTCGGCCGACTCGATGGTCTCCAGGACCCTGCGGCGCGCCACCGACAGGTCTGAGCGGGCCGAGAGGTCCGCCCAGGACGGGCGCGGGAGTCGCGTGGGGGCTTCTGACATGCCACCACCCTAACCTTTGTCACGACTCTGAAGCGGAAAAAGGTCCCAGAACGCGTTGTTCGCGCCGTTATCGTGCGGGTCCCGGGCGCGGAATTGTCACGGAGTCGCCGCTCTCGGGCAGGTGTGTGCGCTCAGCGGTGGTGACCACTGGGGAGCGTCGGGTCCTCCGCCTCGAGCGAGGGCGCGAGGAGCCGGCGGAGGGAGGCGACGCGGCTGCCCCGCTGCTCGCGCACGGCGTCGTCGACGTCGGTCGCGGCGGCCCACTCGTCGAGCGCGCAGTCGATGACGCCCTCGTCGTGGGTGCAGCCGCGCGGGCAGTCCTCGGCCACCTCGGCCAGGTCCGGGAACCCGCGCAGGACGTCGGCGCTCGAGACGTGCGCAACCCCGAAGGAGCGCACTCCCGGGGTGTCGATGACCCAGCCGCCGCCAGGCAGCGCGACCGCCTGAAGGCTCGTCGAGGTGTGTCGGCCGCGGCCCGTCACCTCGTTCACGTGCCCGGTGACCCTGTGCGCCTCGGGGACGAGCGCGTTGATGAGGGTCGACTTGCCCACGCCGGAGTGGCCGACGAACACGCTCGTGCGGCCGGCGATGCGCTCGCGCACCGCGTCGACACCCGTCCCGGCCGCGGCGGCGCCGTCGGGGCCGGCCTCACGGACAGCGCGCTCGAGGTGCGTCGCGACGGAGGCCACGCCGAGCGGCTCGTAGAGCGCGAGGAGCGGACCCGCGTCGGCGAGGTCGGACTTGGTGAGGACGAGGAGGGGCTCCATCCCCGCGTCGTAGGCGGCCACGAGGTAGCGGTCGATCATGCGCGGTCGCGGCTCGGGGTCCGCGACGGCGGTGACGATGACGAGGAGCTCCGCGTTGGCGACCACCGGGCGCTCGGTGCCGGCGGCGTCGCCGTCCTCGGCGGACCGGCGCAGGAGCGTGCGGCGCTCCTCGACCCGGACCATGCGGGCGAGCGTGTCCTTGCGGCCCGAGACGTCGCCGACGACGCCGACACGGTCCCCGACGACGACCTTCCCCCGACCGAGCTCGCGGGCCTTCATCGCGGTGATGTCGCCGGTGCCGTCCTCGGTGAGGGAGGGGTCCTCGAGGCGGATGCGGTAGTGGCCCCGGTCGATGCGGGTGACCATGCCGATGACGGCGTCCTCGTGGGCGGGGCGCTGCTTCGTGCGCGGGCGCGAGCCGCGGCGGTTGGGACGGACGCGGACGCGCGGGTCGTCGGTGCCCGTGTCGCGGCGGGCCATCAGTGGGTCTCTCCGTCGGAGGCAGGGGCGAGTGACCGATCTCGTGGTTCGGATGTCCCGATCTCGAGGTCAGGATGTCCCGATCTCGGCTCGAGAAGAGTCGTCCACATGGCGGGGAAGTTCGGGAGGGTCTTCGAGGTGCAGGCGACGTCGACCACCTGGCAGCCCGGGATCCCGACGCCCAGGAGAGCGGCGAAGGTCGCCATCCGGTGGTCGGCGTAGGTCTCCAGGACGGCCGGGTGGAGCGCGGCGCCGGCGGGCAGGGCGTCGATCTCGATGCCGTCGTCGGTCTCCCGGGCGAGTCCTCCGACTCGCTGGATCTCGGTGACGAGGGCGGCGAGCCGGTTCGTTTCGTGACCCCGCAGGTGGGCGATGCCGGTGAGGCGTGAGGCCTGCCCGTTCGCGGAGGCAAGGGCTGCCAGGGCCGCCACGGTGGGAGCGAGCTCGCCGACGGCCGAGAGGTCGGCGTCGATGCCGGTGAGCGAGGCGGCGCCGTCGCCGGTAGCCGTGAGGGCGAGCCCGTCGTCGACGTCGGCGAGCGAGACCCGACCGCCGAGGCGGGGGAGGAGATCGCGCCAGGCGTCGCCGGCCTGGGTCGTGGTGGAGGGCCATGCGGGTACGGTGACGGATCCGCCCGCGACGAGGGCCGCGGCGAGGAAGGGACCGGCGTTGGACAGGTCCGGTTCGATGAAGACGGCGCCGCCCGCGGGGCGGCCTGGACGGACCGTCCAGGTGCGCTCGCCCTCGGGCACGTCCGCGTCCGGCTCGTCGACGGTGACGCCGCGCCCGCGCAGGGAGGCGACCGTCATGGCGACGTGGGGGAGGGAGGGGACGTGACCGGTCGGCGTGAGGGCGAGCCCGCCCGGGACGAGGGGGCCGAGCATCAGGAGCGCGGAGAGGAACTGCGAGGAGCCCTCGGCGTCGACGGCGACGCGGTGCGGCTCGCCGGGGTTCATGGTGCCGCCAGGCTTGAGCAAGCCTCCGTTGCCGGGGCCGACCCGCACGGGCAGGTGCCCCGGCTCGCCGAGCCAGGTCACCTCGGCGCCGAGGGCTGACAGTGCGTCGAGGACCGGTCCGAGAGGGCGCAGACGCGCTCCGGCGTCGCCGTCGAAGATGACGGGACCGTCAGCGAGGGTGGCGAGTGGCGGGACGAAGCGCATGACCGTGCCCGCGAGCCCGCAGTCGACGTGCGCCGCGCCGTCGGGGCCGGTGGCGACTGGGAGGGGGAGCGCTGCTGGCGTGACGCGCAGACGCGGTCCCGTGGCGTCGAGGCGCTCGACGCGGGCACCGAGGGTGGTGAGGGCCGAGACCATGAGATCGGTGTCGCGTGAGCGCAGGACCCCGGTGAGCTCGGTGGGGGCGTCGGCGACGGCCGCGAGGACGAGCGCACGGGCGGTGAGGGACTTCGAGCCCGGCAGCGGCACGACGGCGTCGAGCGGTCCGGCTGCGGTGGGAGCCGGCCACGGGTCCGCGACGCGGGTGGTCGGCCTCTCGGTGGCTGCGTTACTGCTGCGTTCGTCCGTGCTCGTCACGGGCGCCATTGTGTCAGGCGGCAGCCGGGCCGGTCCCGTGGGTCCGCCTCGAACGACGAGCACAACCTCCTTGGACGGGACGGGCGCCGTCGGCATCGTGCTCGTCCAGGGAGGTCGTGCTCGTGGGGGGGGCGGGTGGCCAGACCCGGATCACGCGCTCACAGCGCGTCGATGACGGCGTTGAAGGTCGCGCTCGGGCGCATGACCTTGTCCGCCAGCTCGGGCGTCGGCAGGTAGTAGCCGCCGAGGTCGACCGGGTGCCCCTGGACCCCGACGAGCTCCGCCTGGATCTGCTCGTTGTCCGCCTTGAGCCTCTCGGCCACGGGGGCGAAGGCGGCGGCGAGCTCGGTGTCCGTCGTCTGGGCGGCGAGCTCGGTGGCCCAGTACAGGGCGAGCCAGGCGTGCGAGCCGCGGTTGTCGATGCCTCCGACGCGGCGCTCGGGGGAGCGGTTCTCCTCCAGCAGGGTCGTCGTCGCTGCGTCGAGGGCGTCAGCGAGGACGGTGGCCTTCGGGTTGCCCGAGACCTCCGCGACGTGGCGTAGCGCCTCCGCCAGGGCAAGGAACTCCCCCAGGGAGTCCCAGCGCAGGTAGTCCTCCTCGAGAAGCTGGCGCACGTGCTTCGGGGCGGAGCCGCCGGCGCCGGTCTCGTACAGGCCGCCGCCGTTCATGAGCGGGACGACGGAGAGCATCTTGGCGCTCGTGCCCACCTCGAGGATCGGGAAGAGGTCCGTGTTGTAGTCGCGCAGGACGTTGCCCGTCACGGAGATCGTGTCCTCGCCGCGGCGGATCCGCTCGAGGGAGAGCCGCGTGGCGGCGACCGGGTCGAGGATGCGGATGTCCAGGCCCTCGGTGTCCTCGTCCGCCAGGTACTTCTTCACGAGCCCGATGATGACGGCGTCGTGGCCGCGCTCGGGGTCGAGCCAGAAGACGGCGGGCGCGCCCGTGGCGCGGGCACGGGTGACGGCGAGGTGGACCCAGTCGCGGACCGGGGCGTCCTGGGTCTGGCAGGCGCGCCAGATGTCCCCGGCCTCGACCTCGTCGGAGAGCAAGACGGTGGCGGGCTCGGCGCCGGCGCCGTCGACGACGACCACCTCGACGGTTCCGGGTACGTCGATGAGGAAGGTCTTGTCGTGGCTGCCGTACTCCTCGGCCTTGCGGGCCATGAGGCCGACGTTCGGGACGGTGCCCATCGTGGTCGGGTCGAGGGCGCCGTGCTCCTTGCAGTCCTCGATGACCGCCTCGTAGACGCCGGCGTAGGAGCTGTCCGGGATGACGGCGAGCGTGTCAGCCTTCTCGCCGTCGGCGTCCCAGAGCTTGCCGCCGTTCCTGATCATGGCGGGCATCGAGGCGTCGATGATGACGTCGGACGGGACGTGCAGGTTGGTGATGCCGTGGTCGGAGTCGACCATGTTGAGGCGCGGGCCCTGTGCGAGGTCGTTCTCGATGGAGTCGCGGATGCGCTGGCCCGAGGCGAGGCCGTCGAGCCCGGCGAGGATGGCGCCGAGGCCGTCCTCCGGGCGCAGACCGGCCTCAGCGAGCTCCTCGCCGTAGGTGGCGAAGGTGCCCGGCAGGGCCGCGCGGACGGCGTGGCCGAAGATGAGCGGGTCGGAGACCTTCATCATCGTGGCCTTGAGGTGCACGGAGAGCAGGACGTCGTCGGCCTTGGCGGCGCGGACCTGCTCGGCGAGGAAGGAGTCGAGGGCGGAGGCGGACATGTGGGTCGCGTCCACGATCTCCCCGGCGGTGACCGGGAGCGACTCGCGCAGGACGATCGGCTCGCCGCCGTCGGCGGGGCGCTCCTGGATGCGCAACGTGCCCGCCTCGGGGACGACGACGCTCTTCTCGTTGTGCCGGAAGTCGCTCTCGCTCATGGTGGCGACGCGGGTGCGCGAGTCCTTGCTCCACTCGCCCATGGAGTGCGGGTGGGTGCGCGCGTAGGCCTTGACGGCGCCCGGCGCGCGGCGGTCGGAGTTGCCCTCGCGCAGGACCGGGTTGACGGCGCTGCCCTTGACGGCGTCGTACCGTGCGCGGGCGTCGCGCTCGGCGTCCGTCGAGGGGCTGTCCGGGTAGTCCGGGACGGCGTAGCCGGCGGCCTGGAGCTCCTTGATCGCCGCCTTGAGCTGGGGGAGCGAGGCCGAGATGTTCGGCAGCTTGACGATGGTGGCCGACGGCGACTGGGTGAGGGCCCCGAGGCGGCCGAGGTCGTCCTCGGCGAGGTCGAATGCGGCGAGGACGCGCCCGGCCAGGGAGATGTCCGCGGTGCCGACGCTCACGCCCGCGGGGCGCGTGAAGGCCTCGACGACGGGGAGGAAGGAGTGGGTGGCGAGCATCGGTGCCTCGTCCGTCCACGTCCAGATGACGTCGGGCTGCTCGTTGCTCGTGCTGGTCTGGGTCACGTCGTTGGTCTCCCGGTTCCTCGGGCGCGGCGGTCGTGCTGGGCGCGCCGCGCGTGGTCCCTCCCGCCGACGGGCGGGAGCCGTATCAGCTCCGAGGTTACCGCGAAGCGCCGACGCGAATGTGACGCGAGCCGCACCCCGTTCGGGGTGCGGCCCGTGTCGGCCGCTCACGGGCGACCGCTGGCTGCGCGGGGCGGGCGCATGGCGCCGCCCCCGGGAGCCCTGCGGCTCAGAAGAGGCCCTTGGCGTCGTCGAAGGCGTTCTCCATGGCCTCGCGCTGCTGGCGGGAGTTGCGCAGCTGCCAGGCGAGCGACGGGTCGCCCTCGCGGTCCACCGAGGCGAGGAGCAGCCCGGCGCCCAGCGCACCGCCGCGAGCGAGGCCGGACAGGGCCTCGGAGCGCTCGTCCTTGCCGCGTGCGGCCCAGACGGGGTTGTTGATGAGGGTGAGCGGGATGTTGAGGCCGGCGAGCACGGCGGCCGAGCTGCGCGGGGCGATCCCGGTGGCCAGGCCGAGCCCGGCGACGACGCTGACGGCGCCGGTGGCGCGCGTCAGGTTGGTGACGTCAGAGGTGATGACCGGCGGAAGGCCCGTCTTCTCGAGGAGAGGGGCGACGCGCTCGAACTTCTCGACGTGGCGCCTCGGGCGCGCGATGGCGTCGACGCCGTCGACGATGAAGGAGGCCGCGAGGATGGGGCGGGCAAAGCTGCGAAGAAGGTCCATGTGCTCATCCTCACTCAGGTCGGGCCGGGCCGCCAGGCGGGAGGGCCCGGTTGCGCGCTCGGCGATCCCGCGCCGGGCGCGCCGGGAATGCGTCCGGGCCGGGAGCCGTTGTGCCAGGCGATGACCACGATGACCCTCGCTCCAGCCGCAAGCGGACTCAGCGCCGCCCCGCGCCGCCCCGCGCGCCGTCGCGGGCTAGGCTCGTGGCTGATGACGGACACCGACACGCACTCCTCCACGAGCGCGCCGGGCGTCGAGAGCCCCGGCGGCCCCGACGACGCCGGGCACGCTGCTGACGTCGAGCTCGACGCGTCCGGGGAGGACGCCGTCGACGGCCGCACCCGAGAGGAGCTGGCCGAGGACATCGACCCGGACGGCGACGGCTCCCTTGACCGTGCCCCTGACGACGAGTCCGAGGAGGAGCGCGCCGCCCGGTTCGAGGCCGACGCCCTGCCCTACCTGGACCAGCTCTACGGCGCCGCCCTGCGCATGACGCGCAACAGTGCCGACGCGGAGGACCTCGTCCAGGACGCCTACGCCAAGGCCTTCGGGTCCTTCCACCAGTACCGGCCCGGCACGAACCTCAAGGCCTGGCTGTACCGGATCCTCACCAACACCTTCATCAACTCCTACCGGAAGAAGCAGCGCGAGCCCCTCCAGTCCGACGCGGACGCCGTCGAGGACTGGCAGCTCCACCGGGCCGCCTCGCACGACTCGGTGGGTCTGCCGAGCGCGGAGGTCCTTGCTCTGGACGACCTCCCGGACGACGAGATCAAGGACGCGCTCATGGAGCTGAGCGAGGAGCGACGCCTGGCGGTGTACCTCGCGGACGTCGAGGGCTTCTCCTACAAGGAGATCGCCGAGATCATGGGCACCCCGATCGGGACGGTCATGTCCCGCCTGCACCGGGGGCGCCGCCAGCTGCGCGAGCTGCTCGCGGACCACGCCCGTCGCCTGGGCTACGTCAAGGACGAGGAGGAGAAGTGATGCGCGACGCCGGTCACGCCACGGACCACGCCGCGGACGGCGGCTGCTCGTGCTCCGAGGCCCGGGCGCACCTGGAGGCCTTCCTGGACCACGAGTGCGACGGTGACCTCTCCGAGCGCCTCGCCGCGCACGTCGCGACCTGCTCGCACTGCGCGAAGGTCGCCGACGCCGAGGTGCACCTCCGCGAGATCCTTCGCTCCCGCTGCGCCGAGCAGGCTCCCTCCGAGCTTCGCGCCCGCGTCCTGGGGCGTCTGTCGGTCATGCGTGCCACCTCCACGGTCACGACCGTGACGAGCGGTGGAAGCACGACGACGGTGCGTCGCCGGACGGTCAGCCACACCGAGGGCTGACGGCCTGCCGGGGCGTCGCGGGCGGTCGCCTGGTCCCCGTGCCGAGGCGTGACCCGCGCAACGGGTGACCGACTGGAACCGACTTGGTCGCTTGTGCGAGGATGTGCAGGTTCCGTGCCCCGTCTGGGGCAGTCCAGACATGAGGAGGCAGTTATGAGCAAGCGCGGTCGGAAGCGTCGTTCCCGTGCGAAGAGCGCTGCGAACCACGGCAAGCGTCCCAACGCCTGAGCCGGGTCGCGAACGCACCCAGAACTGAGTACCGGGGGCCGGTCACCGAGATGGTGACCGGCCCCCGGTCCGTGCGTGCGGACTGGTGGCGGCGGAGCTACTCCTTGACGGCGCCCTCGGTCAGACCGCCCTTCCAGAAGCGCTGGAGGATGAGCATGAGGATCGCCAGCGGGATGATGCTGAGCAGCGCACCGCCGATCGTCAGCTGGTAGTACTGCGGCAGCCTGTTCGTCTGGGACAGCCAGGTGTTGAGGCCCAGCGTGACCGGGTAGAGCCGGTCGTCGGCCAGCATGATGAGCGGGAGGAAGTAGTTGTTCCAGATGGCGACGAACTGGAAGAGGAAGACCGTCACGAGCGACGGAGTCATCTGCCGCAGCCCGATCCGGTGGAAGATCGCCAGCTCGCCTGCTCCGTCGATCCGCGCGGCCTCGATGAGCGAGGAGGGCACGGCGGCATCGGCGTAGATCCGGCAGAGGAACAGCCCGAAGGGACTCACGACGGCCGGCAAGAGAACGGCCAGGTAGGAGTTCGTCAGCCCCAGCCGGGAGAAGACGAGGAAGAGAGGGAGCGCGGTGGCGGTGCCCGGAACGAGCACGCCGCCCATGACGAGCCCGAAGACGACGTTCTTCCCACGGAAGTCGTACTTCGAGAGCGCGTAGCCGGCGGCTGCCGCGAAGTACGTCGCGAGCACGGCGCCGACGCCCGAGTACAGCAGCGAGTTGAGGAACCACCGGGGGAACACCGAGCCGTTGGCGGTGAGGACGTTCTTGAGGTTGTCCCACAGGACGACGGTGTGGCCGAACCAGAAGCCGTTGGTGGAGAAGAGGTCCTCGGTGGTCTTCGTCGCGTTGACGAGGACCCACAGGACGGGGATGACGAAGTACAGCGAGACGAGAACGAGGATCGCGGTGATGATCCAGGTCGTGGACCGCTTGGTGCCCGCCTCGCGGGAGTTGGTGCTGCTCATCGCTTCTGCCTTCCGCGTGAGGAGGTCGCCCGGAGGAAGATGAACGACAGGAGGAACGCCGCCAGGGCGATGATGACGGCCTCGGCGGAGGCGACCCCGTAGTCGTTGTACTGGAAGGCCCAGGTGTAGGCCGAGTAGTTCGGCGTGTACTCCGTGTTGATGGCCGGGGCCATCGTCGAGAGGACCTGAGGCTCGGCGAAGAGCTGGAGGGTCCCGATGATGGAGAAGACGGTCGTGAGCAGCAGCGCCGGCCTGATGAGCGGGAGCTGGACCGAGGCGGCGATGCGCAGGGGGCCCGCGCCGTCGACCTTGGCGGCCTCGTAGACCTCGGAGGGGATCGCCTTGAGCTGGGCGATGATGATGAGCATGTTGTAGCCCGTGTAGGCCCAGGTGACGATGTTGGCGATGGACCACAGGACGTGGTTGTCCGCCAGGAAGTCGTAGTGGATCCCGACGGCGCCGAGCGCGTCGACGATGGGGGACAGTCCCGGGATGTACAGGAACGACCACAGGATCGTCGCGATGACCCCGGGGACCCCGTAGGGCATGAAGTACAGCCCGCGGAACAGCCCGGGCCACTTGGCGGCGGCCGACTCCAGCAGGAGGGCCAGGATCGTCGACGCGGCGATCATGACCGTCACCTGGACGATCCCGAAGAGGAGCACCCGGCCGATCGACTGGAGGAAGTTCATGTTCCCCAGTGCCGTCGCGTAGTTGTCGAGGCCGGCGAAGGCCTGCGTCGTGCCGCGCTCGCCGTACAGGCCCGAGTAGCGGGTCCGGGTGAACGACTGGGCGACCGCGACGATGATCGGGACGATGAAGGTGAGCAGGAAGAAGAGGAGGAACGGGGCGAGGAGGGCCCAGGGGGCCCAGGACTTCTTCATGCGGAGACCTCCTGCGCGCGCAGGCCGCGGCGGACGAAGGCCTCCACGATCTGCTTCTGGGACGCGGCGAGCGAGTCGACGAGCGTCGTGCCGTCGGTGAGCTTGCTGCGCATGCCGTCGGCGATGATGTTGATGGACTGCTGGCACAACGGGGGCCACTTCCACTCGAGGTTCTGGTCCTTGGCCATCGGGACCATGACCTCGGTGTTGTACGACTGGCCGGAGAAGAACTCGCTCGGCTTCTCCCGGCTGGCTCCGACGTAGTCGGCGGCCGGGGACCAGCCGATGCCGCAGTTGGCGATGAGCGCGTCGAGGGCCTCGGGCGTGGAGTGCATCCACACCACGAAGTCCATGGCCTCCTTGGGGTGCTTTGAGTTCGCCATGACGGCGGCGGTGGAGCCACCGGAGTAGGACGATCCGTAGCCGATGTCCCACCGGGGCATGGGCGCCACCCGGAACTTCCCCGAGCCTCCCGGCACCGCCTCGATGAGGGCGTCGGCCCAGGAGCCGTTGGTGTGGGAGGCGAGCGTCCCGTCTCCCATCGCTGAGAGCCAGGGTGAGGAGAAGGGGCCGAACGCGGTGTTGACCAGGCCGTCGTCGATGGCCTCGTCCCAGAACGATGCGACCGTGCGGCAGGCGTCGTCAGTGAGGTTGATGGTCCAGGAGCCGTCGTCCTCGGGCACGAACCAGTTCGCACCGGCCTGCTGGCAGAACGTCGCCATCATGTTGCCGTCCGCCACGTTGAACACGTCCATGTACGTGCCCGGCAGCGTCCCCTTGATGGTGCGGGCCGTGTCGGCCCACTCCTCCCACGTCGTCGGGGGCTCGGCTCCGACCTTCTCGAAGACGTCGGTGCGGTAGAAGGTCGCGACGGGACCGGTGTCCTGGGGGATCGCGTAGACGCCGTCGGCGATGTCGACGTAGCTCCACGCGGCCTTGTCGAACTTGGACTCGTCCGAGCGGGCGCCGTAGCGGGCGATGTCGGTGAGGTCGCCCGCGAGGATGAACTCGGGGATCATGCGGAGCTCGACCTGTCCGATGTCAGGACCGGCACCGGCGGCGAGCGCGGAGTAGAGCTTCTGGTAGCCGCCCTGCGTCGAGGACGGGATCCAGGTGACCTCGACGGAGACGTCGGGGTTGACCTTGGAGTACAGGTCCGCGACCTTCTGGAGGTCCTTGAGCCATGACCAGTAGGTCAGGGTCACCTTTCCCTTCGCCGCTGGGACCGTGGGGGAGGTGTTCACCCCCGTCCCGGTCGTCGCGCAGCCTCCGAGGGACAGGGCGGCCGCGCCCAGGCCGAGCTCCAGGACCTGACGACGTGGCAGCAGTCTGGTGCGCACGGTCACTCCTCATCGTTGAGTACGGGTCTGGCGTGGGGAGGACGGACCCGCGACCACCCTACGTGTGACGAGCCGCACGCGCAGGCGATCGTCGGATGACGCACGATGGTCACGTCAGACGTCGAGCGTGCGCTCCGCGCAACGACGGCGGAGACGACCTCGCCCCGGCCCTGAGAGGGGCCGGGGCGAGGTCGCTGCGGAGACGTACGCGGCTCAGACGGTGCGGGCGGTGCCCATCCACTCGTACCAGCCGCGGTGCAGGACGAGCCACGCGAGGAGGCCGTAACCGGCCTGACCGGGGTGGGAGCCGCCCGCGGCGGCGACGTCCGTGCCCCACTGCTCGTGGTTGCGGAGCGGCTCGAAGGTGTCGACGAAGGGCACGTTGCGGCGCGAGCAGACCTCGGCCACGGCGCGCGAGAGAGCGGCCGTGCCCTCCGGGTCGACGCCCGGGAAGGGCGGCGGGCCGACGACGAAGCAGGAGCGGCGGTCCGAGATCGCCGTGTCGAGGATGTTCGCGATCGCGAGGCGCGAGCGGGCGTGGGAGACGCCGTTGACGACGTCGCCGACGCCGAGCCCCAGCACGAGACGGTTCTGACCGGTAGGGGTCGAGCGCCTGGCGACCTCCTCCTCCCAGCGGGCGGTGAGCTGGGTGGTGGTCTCACCGGGGACGGCGAGCTGCATCCACACGGCGTCGATCTCGCGCGGGGTGCGCGCCATGACGCGGCCCGTCCAGCCGAGCGCGCGCGGGTCGCCGTAGCCGGCGACGAGCTCGTCGCCCAGGAAGTGGATCCTCATCTCGTCCACGGGAGTCCTCCTGACTTGGATTGGTCCAGTGCGCACGCTACCAGCGTCCGACGACGGCGCCCGCGTCGCTGCCTGAGCGACGCGGGCGCCGACGCGCCGTGGAGGCGGCGCGGAGCGCCGCGCCGACCGCGGGCGCCCCGGTTGCCGGAGCCTCAGCCCTGGTCGAAGGCCTTGGCGACGAGCTCGGCCTGGGTGCGCTTGTAAACGCCGGCCGTGCCGACCGCCGGAGCCGCCGCGACGTGCCGCGAGGCGAGGCCGGGGCGCTTCCCGCCCGTGATCGAGTCGGGCAGGTTGAGGGCCAGGAAGGGCCACACTCCCTGGTTCTCCGGCTCGTCCTGCACCCACACGAGCTCCGCGCCCTCGAAGGGCGCGAGGGCCTCGGCGAGCTCCTCGACGGGCAGCGGGTAGAGCTGCTCGAGGCGGATGATCGCGATCGTGTCGTCCTGACGCTTGGCGCGCTCGGCGATGAGGTCGTAGTAGACGCGGCCGGAGCACAGGAGAACGCGGGTGACGCGGCCACCGTCGACGACCTTCTGCTCCGTCTCGCCGATGACCGGCTGGAACGCGCCGTCGGTGAAGTCCTCCACGGACGACGTCGCCGCCTTGAGGCGCAGCAGCTGCTTCGGGGTGAAGACGATGAGCGGACGCCGCGGTCGGCGGAAGGCCTGCTCGCGAAGCACGTGGAAGTGGTTCGCCGGCGTCGACGGCATGACGACCCGCATGTTGTCCTGGCCGCACATCTGCAGGTAGCGCTCGATGCGGGCGGAGGAGTGGTCCGGGCCCTGGCCCTCCTGACCGTGGGGCAGGAGGAGGACGAGACCGGAGCGCTGGCCCCACTTCTGGGCCGCCGAGGTGACGTACTCGTCGATGACGCTCTGGGCGCCGTTGGCGAAGTCGCCGAACTGGGCCTCCCACAGGGTGAGGGCGTCCGGGCGCTCCACCGAGTAGCCGTACTCGAAGGCCATCGCCGCGTACTCGCTCAGGAGCGAGTCATAGATCTCGAAGGGCGCCTGGTCCGGAGTGAGGAAGTCGAGCGGCGTCCACTCGGCGCCCGAGTCGTGGTCGTGGAGGACCGCGTGGCGCTGGGCGAAGGTGGCGCGGCGCGTGTCCTCGCCCGCGAGTCGCACGGGGACGCCGTCCATGAGGAGGGAGCCGAGGGCGAGCAGCTCGCCGAAGCCCCAGTCGATGCCGCCATCGCGCGAGGCGGCCTGACGCTTCTCAAGCATCTTGGCGAGCTTGGGGTGGACGTGGAAGCCCTCCGGGTAGGCGATCTGGGAGTCGCCGATGCGCTCGACGATCTCCCTCGGGACCGCGCTCGTCCATCCGATCATCATGCCGGCGCCGGCGGCCTGCGAGCTGGGCAGCTCGAGGCTGGAGCGCTGGCGTCCGACGAGGGTCGGGTCGGCCTCGGACTGCCCCTCGGCGGCCTCCTCGGCCATCGAGGTCTCCTCGGACTTGTCCGCGTGGGCGGCACGGGTCTCGGTGAGGATCCGCTCGAGCTCGTCGTGGAAGTCGGTCTCGATCTGCTCGGCCTCCTCCTCGGTGATCTCCTCGCGCCCCACGAGCTGGCCGAGGTAGACGGCGCGGGTCGAGGGCATGGAGTCGATGAGGCGGTACATGACCGGCTGCGTCATCGAGGGGTCGTCGCCCTCGTTGTGACCGCGGCGGCGGTAGCAGATCAGGTCGATGATGACGTCCTTGTGGAAGGTCGCCCGGTACTCGTAGGCGCGCTCGGCGACGCGCGCGACGGTCTCGGGGTCGTCCGCGTTGACGTGGAAGATCGGCACCTGGAGGCCCTTGGCGAGGTCCGTGGCGTAGGTCGTCGAGCGGCCAGACGCGGAGCCGGTCGTGAAGCCAATCTGGTTGTTGACGACGACGTGGACGGTTCCGCCGGTGCGGTAGCCGGGCAGCTGGGACATGTTGAGGGTCTCGTAGACGACGCCCTGGCCGGCGAAGGCGGCGTCGCCGTGCACGAGCACCGGGAGCACCGTGTAGCCCTTCTCTCCCAGGCCGATGCGGTCCTGCTTGGCACGGGCGATGCCCTCGACGACGCCGTCGACCGTCTCCAGGTGGGAGGGGTTGGCGGCCAGGGAGACGCGCGTCTCGACCCCGTCGGTGCCCGTGAAGACGCCCTCCGTGCCCAGGTGGTACTTGACGTCGCCGGTGCCGGCGCCCTCGATGACGCCGTTGCCGTCGAACTCGTCGAAGACCTGCGCGTAGGACTTCCCGGCGATGTTGGTGAGGACGTTGAGGCGGCCGCGGTGGGCCATGCCGATGACGACCTCGTCGAGGCCGTCGTGGGCGGCCTCGTCCAGGACGCGGTCGAGCAGGACGATGAGGGACTCGCCGCCCTCGAGGCTGAAGCGCTTCTGGCCGATGTACTTCGTCTGGAGGAAGGTCTCGAAGGCCTCGGCCTGCTGCAGCTTGGTGAGGATGCGGCGGCGGTCGGCGTCGGTCGTGGGGGACCAGGGGCCCTCGAGGCGCTCCTGCCACCACTCGCGCTGCGCCGGGTCCTGGATGTGCATGTACTCGATGCCCACGGTGCGGCAGTAGGCCTCGCGCAGGCGGTCGAGGATCTCGCGCAGGGTGGCGCGCTCGGTCCCGCCCAGTCCTCCGGTGGGGAAGGTGCGGTCCAGGTCCCACAGACTCAGCCCGTAGGTGGTGATGTCCAGGTCGGGGTGGCGGCGCAGGCGGTACGTGAGCGGGTCCGTGTCCGCGGCGAGGTGGCCGCGCTGCCGGAAGGCGTGGATGAGCTCGGCGACGCGGGCCGGCTTGCCCGTCTCCAGCTCGGCGTCGTAGGTCGTGTCACGCGTCCAGGTGACGGGCTCGTGGGGGACTCGCAGGGACTCGAAGGCCCGCTCCCAGAAGCCGTCGAGGCCGAGGAGCTTGGTCTCGAGCAGGCGCAGGAACTCGCCCGACAGCGCGCCCTGGATGACCCGGTGGTCGTAGGTAGAGGTGAGCGTGATGGTCTTGCCGACGCCGTTGCGGGCCAGCGTCTCGTCGCTCGCCCCGGCGAAGGCGGCCGGGTACGCCATGGAACCGACCCCGATGATCGCGCCCTGCCCGGGCATGAGACGCGGCACCGAGTGCAGGGTGCCGATCATGCCGGGGTTGGTCAGGGTGACGGTCGTCCCCATGAAGTCAGCGACCTCGAGCTTGCCGTCGCGGGCCTTGCGCACGAGCGCCTGGTTCGCCTCGACGAAGCCGGCCAGGTCGAGCAGGTCGGCCTGCTTGATGGAGGGCACCATGAGGCGGCGCTCGCCCTTGGACGTGGGCACGTCGATGGCGAGGCCGAAGGCGACGTGGGCGGGCTCGTGGAGGACCGGCTTGCCCTTCTCGTTCGTCGTGTAGGAGACGTTCATGCCGGGCATCTCGGTGAGCGCCTCGACGACGGCCCAGCCGATGAGGTGGGTGAAGGAGACCTTCCCGCCGCGGGTGTGGGAGAGGTGGGAGTTGATGATCGCCCGGTTCTCGATCATGACCTTGGCGGGGACGGCGCGCGCGGAGGTCGCCGTCGGGATGGACAGCGATTCCTCCATGTTCCTCGCCGTGCGCGCCGGGGCGCCCTTCATCCTGGTGTCGACGTCGGCGGCGTCGGAGGAGCCGTGGCCCTCGGCGGCCAGACGGGCGACCCGCTGCGCGTACGGAGAGGTCGGAGGGGCGACGTCGGAGGTGGGCGCCGGCGGCAGGTCGGACCGGGTGACGTCCTGGACCGGGGTGGCGGCCCGGCGCCGCGGACGGATCGCGGTGTCCTCGTCGCCCGCGGGAGCGGACTCGGGGTGGGTGGCGCCCGCGGGAACGGCGTCGGGGGCGGGGACGACTGCCGACTCGGGCGCAGGCGCGGGGCTCGAGGAGGCCTCGGCTCCGGCGCTCTCGTCCTCGCTCACGCCCGCGGCGGGATCCTTCTCGAAGAGCTCACGCCACTGGGCGCTCACGGAGGAGGGGTCGGCCTCCCAGGCCTCGCGCATCTCCTCCACCATCCACTCGTTGGCTCCGAATCCTGCGGCTCCAGCCGCGGTGCTCTCATGCGTCGGCACGGCGCTTCTCTCCTCGTCGAATGGCGGTCGGCGCTGCCGTCATGGCGGTGATGACCGTCACGGGGCCGCGTCGCGCGCAATCCTACGTTCGTGACCTGCGTCGCGATAGTGAAACGCGGGACCAAAGGCACGGGTCTTGCGATTCCCCTTGCGTCTCCGTGACACCGCCGTCGGAGCGCGGCCCGCGGCCCACCCGCCCTCCAGCCACGGCCTCCGCTCGGCGGCGTCGGCCCTGCTCACCCGGCCTCCGTCGCCGTGAGCGCGTCGCGCCCCGGTGATAGCGTGCGAGCCACTATGCGACCGGCCTCCAGCAGGGCCCGCGGACGCTCCGAGCGGCGTCCCGCCCGCCCGCACCACGCCCACAGCGAGTCCACCAGCGACCGCGACCGTCCCCACCCCGCTACCACCACGGCGGCCCCTCGAGCCGCTGCAGCCGCGGCCGGGACCGACTCCTGGCGGGTGAGCGCCGCGTGAGTGACTGGCTCATGATCCTCGTCGGCGTGCTCCTCACCGCCGGCACCGCCGTCTTCGTCGCCGCCGAGTTCTCCCTCGTCGCGCTCGACCCCTCCACGGTCGAGACCCGCGCCGCCAACGGGGAGAAGCGCGCCGTCACCGTCCGAGGCGCCCTCGGGCGCCTGTCCACCCTGCTCTCCGGGGCCCAGGTCGGCATCACGCTCACGACGATCCTCCTCGGCTACACGATGCAGGACTCCCTCGCCGAGCTGCTCACGCAGGCCCTGGGCCACTGGATGGCCGAGTCGCTCGCCGCCGGGATCGCCGTGGCTGTCGCCCTCGTCGTCGTCAACGCCTTCTCCATGGTGTTCGGCGAGCTCATCCCGAAGAACATCACCCTCACCGACCCCATGCGGGCGGCCGGGCTCGTCACACCCTTCCTCTCTGCGTTCACCACGGTCCTCAAGCCCGTCATCGCGGTGCTCAACGGCGCCGCCAACCGCGTCCTGCACCGCCTGGGCATCGAGCCCGCTGAGGAGATCAGCGGCACCCGCTCCGCCGGCGAGCTCGCCGCCCTCGTCCGCCACAGCGCCGAGGAGGGCACCCTCGACGTCTCCACCGCCACGCTCCTCACCCGCTCCATCGGCGTCGGCAGCCTCACCGCGGTCGACGTCATGACCGACCGCGGTCGCCTCCACGCCCTCGCGGAGGGTGACACCGCCGACGTCGTCGTCACCCTCGCGCGAGAGACCGGGCACTCCCGCTTCCCCGTCTTCGGCGACGACGTCGACGACGTCCTCGGAGTCGTGCACCTGCGCCGTGCCATCGCCGTGCCCTTCGAGAAGAGGAGCCAGGTGCCTGTCACCTCCTCCTCCCTCATGACCGAGGCTCCCCGGGTCCCCGAGACCATGCCGCTCGCCTCCCTCCTCGTCGAGCTGCGCGCCGCCGGCAGCCAGATGGCGATCGTCGTCGACGAGTACGGAGGCACCACCGGCGTCGTCACCCTCGAGGACGCCGTCGAGGAGATCGTCGGCGACGTCGCCGACGAGCACGACCGGCGTCGCGCCGGCGCCCACCTCGAGCCCTCCGGCGACTGGGTCGCTCCGGGCTGGATGCGCCCCGACGAGCTCGCCACCCGCGCGGGGATCCATGTCCCCGACGACGGCCCGTACGAGACGCTTGCCGGTCTCGTCATGACTGAGCTCGGTCGCATCCCGCAGCTGGGCGACCGGGTGACCGCGGGGGAGGCTGAGCTCCTCGTCGACGCCATGGAAGGGCGCCGCGTCACCCGCCTACGCGTCATCCCGATCATCGACGCGCAGCCCGACGACGCCGCGGACCGCCAGGGCCGTCGGACGGGGGAGGAGCACCGATGAGCACCCCCCTCGCCCTCGTCATCGCCCTCCTGCTCCTTGCCGGCAACGGCTTCTTCACCGGAGCCGAGTTCGCCATCACCTCAGCGCGCCGCGCCCAGCTCGAGCCCCTCGCGGGCGCCGGCGACCGCCGGGCGGCCACCGCCCTGTGGGCCCTCGAGCACGTCTCCCTCATGCTGGCCACCTGCCAGCTGGGCGTCACCCTGTGCTCGACCGGACTCGGCATCGTCGCGGAGCCCGCCCTCGCCCACGTCCTCGAGGACCCGCTCGCGCGCGCGGGCGTCGAGGGCGCCGGCGTCCACGCCGTCGCCGTCGTCCTCGCCCTCGTCATCGTCGTCTTCCTCCACGTCGTCACCGGTGAGATGGTGCCGAAGAACCTCTCGATCGCCTCCCCGGAGCGGGCCGCGCGGATCCTCGCGCCCGCGATCGTCGGCGTGTCGCACGTCTTCGGACCCGTCGTCACCGGGCTCAACGCCTTCGCGAACTGGATTGTGCGGATCATGGGCCTCGAGCCCAAGGACGAGCTCGCCGCGACCTTCAACGCGGAGGAGGTCGCCTCGATCGTCGAGCGCTCGACCTCCGAGGGGGTCCTCGACGACGACACTGGCCTGCTCTCCGGGGCCCTCGAGTTCTCCGAGGAGACCGCGGGCAGCGTCATGGTGCCGCTCTCCGAGCTGGTGGTCCTCGAGGAGGGCTGCACGCCCGAGGACGTCGAGCGCGCCGTCGCGTCGACCGGCTTCTCCCGCTTCCCCCTCGTCGCGCCGCGCGCGGCGGCGCCCGCGCGCTCCGGCGCGCACGCGATGGGAGAGCCGACGTTCGGCGACCTCGCCGTCCTCGCCGCGGGTCCGCTGCGAGCACCCGCCGACGACGGGACGCCAGCGGAGGGGGAGCCGGGCGCCGTCGGCCGCACGGTCACCGGGTACCTCCACCTCAAGGACGTCCTCTACGCGGACGCCGAGCGGGACCTCTCCGTGCGTGAGAGCCCCGTCCCGTCGTGGCGCTCGCGCGCTCTCGTGCCGGTCCACGAGGCCGACGAGGTCGAGGACGTGCTCGTCGCCATGCAGCGCACCGGCGCCCACCTGGGTCGCGTCGAGGACTCGGCCGGTCGGATGGTCGGCGTCGTGTTCCTCGAGGACATCCTCGAGGAGCTCGTCGGCGAGGTGAACGACGCGATGCAGCGCGAGGAGTACCAGCGCCGCGACCGCGACTGAGCGCGGGACCGGCCGGGCTCCACAGGGCCCGGTGCGCGACGTGCGCGTCCCCAGCCTCCGCTGCTGTGACGCCGATCCTGGCGGGGACGAGCAGCAAGCCGTTATCGTTCTGGGACGTTCGGTCAGCGCGCCACCCCGCCGTCGGGGAGACCGCGCCGCGTCCCACCCCAGGCGCCCGACGGAGCGACCACACGCGGGGGAGGAGGACCACCCCGTGAGCGAGCAGCACCCCGCAGCCGAGCGGCCCATGACTCGCCGTGAGCGACGCGACGCCGAGCGCGCCGCGGAACGTACCTCGGCGCCTGCCGCTACCGACCAGCCGGCCCCCTCCGCGACGCCGACCGTGCCCGTCGCGCCTGCCTCCGTCCAGGCCTCGGCCACCAACCCGGCCGTGCCCGAGCAGGGGCACGACGCCGGTCCCGGCACCCCCCTCCGAGCGCCCGTGCCCGGCGGCATCGACTCCCTCCTCGGAGCCCGCACCCCGCTGGGGGTCGGGGCGCGCCTCGCCGTCCTCGTCGTCCTCGCGGCCGTCACCGTCATCGCGCCGCTCAGCACCACGACGGCGGCGCTCCCCGAGGGTGGCCGTGCCGATCTCGCCTCCGCCACCTCGAGCACCGCCGCGACCTCGACCGCCACCCCGAGCGTCCTGCCGTCCTCCGTCGCCGCCGCCGTCCTCGGCTCGGACGCTGACGTCGACGACTTCGCGGGAGACGACTCCCTGTCCAACGTGCCCGACGCCGCCACGCTCGCGCGGATCCGCGAGGCCTACGCCAACGCGGCCGACACCTGCGCCGCCCAGTCCTCCGGGGCCTCCGGCGACACCGCCGCCTTCTCGAGCAAGCCGCAGGTCCTCATGCCCATGGTCAAGGGCACCTACACGGTCTCCTCGCCCTACGGCTACCGCATCCACCCGACCCTCGGCGTCCCCAAGCTCCACGCCGGGCAGGACTTCTCCGCCGCCGTCGGCACCCCGATCTACGCGGCCGCCGCGGGCACCGTCGTTGAGGCCGGCATGGTGGACGGCACCGGCACGGTCACCATCGAGCACAGGATCGACGGGAAGACCTGGTACACGAGCTATCTCCACATGTTCGAGGACGGGATTTACGTCAAGAAGGGGGACAAGGTCGAGGCCGGCCAGCTCATCGCCGGAGTCGGCTCCACCGGTCGCTCGACCGGACCGCACCTCCACCTCGAGGTCCGCACCAAGAACGACGCGGCCGACGAGTCCACGGTCGACCCCGCCCTGTGGCTCACGGACCAGCACGCGGCCGAGCTCTCCACCGACTGCTCCTGAGCCGGCTGGCCCTGCCGGGGCGCCGGTGCACGGAGCCCTGCGCAACCGGGGAAGCCGGGCGGGCCCTCGCCGCGAGCGCTACGGTGGGCGCGCACGCCCGTCGTCCACGAGGAGGACCATGAGCCGTACCGAGAACGCCACGGGGGAGCGCGCCGGGAGGCACGCAGCACGGCCCGTTCGCACCTGCCAGGTCATCGCCCACCGCGGGGGAGCCGCCGAGGCCCCCGAGAACACCTGGGCCGCCGTCGAGCACACGGCCGGGCTCGGCCTCGCCTGGATGGAGACCGACCTGCGGGTCACCGCCGACCGGGTCGTCGTCCTCTCCCACGACCCCGGGCTCGCCCGTACAACCGGGGAGGACGTCCTCATCCGGGACCTCAGCTGGGACGAGCTCCAGGAGCGCGACGCCGGCGACGGCCAACCCTACGTGCGCCTCGACGACGCCCTCCACGCCTTCCCGGACCTCGGCCTCAACGTCGACCTCAAGGAGGCGGCCGTCGTCCAGCCCGCGCTGCAGGCCGTCCGGGCCGCAGGCGCCCTGGAGCGGATCCGGTTCGCCTCCTTCTCCGCCCGGCGCCTCGCCGTCCTCCGACGTCAGGAGCCCCATGCGACGACCTCCGTCGGGCTGGTCGACGTCGCCGGCCTCCTGCTGCTCGCCGAGGCGGCCGTGCCCCTGCCGCACACGCGCTACGGGTGGACCAACGGGCACGTCGACGCCATCCAGGTGCCCGTGAGCTGGCGCGGCGTGCCCGTCGTCACGCCCAGGCTCGTCGCCGTGGCGCACTCGGCCGGCATCGATGTCCACGTGTGGACCGTCGACGACCCCGAGGAGATGCGCCGGCTCGAGGCGATGCACGTCGACGCCGTCATCACCGACGTGCCGAGCCTCGCGCTCGAGGTGCTGCACCGGGTCTGACCGCTGCGGAGGAGCCGGACGTGCCCGTGGCGTGCGAGATCGCGGGCGCCGCGCGGGCGCGTGCCCTCCTCGCCGTGCGAACCGGAGACGGAGAGAACGCCCGCCGTCGCGACGGCGGGCGTTCCTTGCTGGTGCCCCGGACAGGATTCGAACCTGCGACCTTCTGCTCCGGAGGCAGACGCTCTATCCACTGAGCTACCGGGGCCCGGAGAGGGACTCTACCAGCGCGCCGCGCTCCTGCGAAAACGGCACGGCAGGTCGTGCCCGGCGCCCTACTGAGCGGTGATGGTCGTGGGGACGGACTCGGCGGCCAGGGCGCGCTGGGCGGTCCCCGCGGCGACCATGAGGAGGACTCCCATCGGGTTGCGCGTCTCCTCGACGATCGTGATGACGCCGCTCGCCCGCCCCTGCTCGACGCAGGCCGCCGTCAGCTCGTCGAGACGTGCGCCGAGCGTGAAGATCTCCGCACTCACCCCGTCTGGTACCGGTGCGAGCCCGTGCTCCCACCGGCTCACGGTCTGCTGCTTGACGTCGAGGAGCTCGGCGAGCGCGGCCTGGTTGAGACCGAGCGCCAGTCGGGCGGCGTGGAACTCAGTGCTGTTCATGGTCGGAAGCCTGGCACGAGTAGATGCCTCGCGCGCGCTCGCTGCGCGTCGGGTGCCGCAGGAAGCGGTGGAGGTTCGCTCAGCCCCGGCCGGTCAGCGTCAGCCACACCAGCGCGAGGTTGAGCGCGATGATGAGGCCCGCGACCGTGCGCGAGGCCACCCGCAGCGCGACGCCGTCGCGCCACGGTCCCATGACGTGCTCCGAGGCCGTCAGTCGGATGAGCGGAACGAGCGCGAACGGGATCCCGAACGACAGGACCACCTGGCTCACGACCAGCGCCCGCGTCGGCTCCGCACCGGCCGCGAGCACGAGGAGCGCCGGGACGAGTGTGACGAGCCGCTGGGCGAGGACCGGCACCCGGACGCGGAGGAGCCCGTTCAGGATCTCCGCTCCCGCGTAGGCGCCCACCGACGTCGACGCCAGTCCCGAGGCGAGCAGACCGACGGCGAAGACGACGCCGACCGCTGGACCCAGCGTGGTGCTGATCGCGGCGTGCGCGCCCTCGATCGTGTCCGTGCCGACCGCGCCCGAGAGCGCCGACGCCGCCAGCAGCAGGAGGGCGACGTTGACGACCCCCGCCAGGCCGAGAGCCCAGACGACGTCGATCCGCGTGCCGCGCAGACGCCTCGCGGTGCGGATGGCCTCCGTCCTGTTCTGTGCGGAGGGGACGGGGGAGCGGGTGGTGCCGACTGGGGCGTCGTCGGCGCGCGGGGCGCCGTCGTGGTCGCGCACGAGGGAGGAGTGCAGGTAGATCGCGTGCGGCATGACCGTCGCACCGAGCATCGAGGCCGCGACGAGCAGCGCGCCGGGCCCCTCGAGCCGCGGCCTCAGCCCTCCGATGACGGAGCCCCAGTCCGGGGGTGCCGCGAGGAGCCCGCCGACGAAGCCGACGGTGATGACGACGAGCAGGGCGATGACGAGGCCCTCGAAGAGACGCTGGCCGCGGTGCTCCTGGAGGGCGAGGAGGGCGACCGAGACGGCCCCGATGAGGAGACCGCCCGTGATCAGCGGCAGGCCGAGGAGGAGGTGGAGCGCCACCGCACCGCCCACGACCTCCGCGAGGTCCGTCGCCACGGCGACGAGCTCCGCCTGCGCCAGGTAGGCGAGCCGGGCACCTCGTCCCATCCGGTCGCGGAGCACCTCGGGCAGGGACCGCCCGGTGACGACACCGAGCTTGGCGCTCTGGTACTGGACGACCATCGCCATGAGGTTCGCGGCCACGAGGACCCAGGTGAGCGTGTAGCCGTAGCGGGCGCCGGCGGTGATGTTGGCGGCGACGTTCCCGGGGTCCACGTAGGCGACGGCGGCGACGAAGGCCGGCCCCAGCAGGGTGAGCAGGTGGAGCCAGCGCGGGTGGGCGTCCGGCCGGTCGCCGTCGGGCAGCGGGCCGGGGCGCGAGGCCTCGGCGGAGGGCGACTCCATGGAGTCGCCGGCAGTGACGGTCACGGCTCTCCCTCCTCCCGTGACGAGCTCGCCGGCTGGGGCGACGGCAAAGTTTCGGATACCCGAAACCTTAGCGCGGTGCGGCCCGGGACGGCTATCGGATGGCGGAAGCCCGGTTCCCGGGCCTCCGCTACCCTGAGCGCGTGACCCCAGAAGAGCTCGCCGAAGCGATCCGCACCGTCCTCGTCGCCGCCGTCGGCGACGGCAGCCTCAACCTCCCGGTCGAGGAGGTGCCGCTGCCCAAGGTCGAGCGACCCCGCAACCGCGACCACGGCGACTGGGCCACCAACGTCGCCATGCAGCTCGCCAAGAAGGCCGGGACCAGCCCCCGCGCCCTCGGCGAGCTCCTCGCCGAGCGCCTCGGCGCCGTCGACGGCATCGACTCCGTCGAGGTCGCCGGCCCCGGCTTCCTCAACGTCCGTCTCTCCGCCGGCGCCGCCGGCGAGCTCGTCCGCACGATCCTCGAGGCCGGCGACGCCTACGGCACCAACGACTCCCTCGCCGGGAACCACGTCAACCTGGAGTACGTCTCCGCGAACCCCACCGGTCCCGTCCACCTCGGCGGCGCCCGCTGGGCAGCCGTCGGAGACTCCCTCGCCCGCATCCTCAGCGCCTGCGGCGCGACGGTCACCCGCGAGTACTACTTCAACGACCACGGCACCCAGATCGACCGCTTCGCCCGCTCCCTCCTCGCGGCCGCCCGCCACCAGGAGACCCCCGAGGACGGCTACGGCGGCGCGTACATCGGCGAGATCGCGCGGACCGTCACCGACGACGAGCTCGCCGCCGGCCGCCCCGACCCCGCCACCCTCCCCGACGAGGAGGCCACCGAGGTCTTCCGCGCCCGCGGCGTCGACCTCATGTTCGACTCCATCAAGCGTGAGCTCCACGAGTTCCACTCCGACTTCGACGTCTTCTTCCACGAGGACTCCCTCCACGAGTCCGGCGCCGTCACGGCCGCCATCGACCGCCTCCGCGAGCGCGGCATGATCATGGAGAAGGACGGAGCCACCTGGCTGCGCACCACCGACTTCGGCGACGACAAGGACCGCGTCCTCATCAAGTCCGACGGCGACGCCGCCTACTTCGCCGCCGACGTCGCCTACTACCTCAACAAGCGCCAGCGCGGCGCCGACTGCGCCATCTACCTCCTCGGCGCGGACCACCACGGCTACATCGGCCGCATGATGGCCATGTGCGCCGCCTTCGGCGACGAGCCCGGCGTCAACATGCAGATCCTCATCGGCCAGCTCGTCAACCTCGTCAAGGACGGCCAGCCCGTGCGCATGTCCAAGCGCGCCGGCACGATCGTCACCCTCGAGGACCTCGTCGACGCCGTCGGCGTGGACGCCGCCCGCTACGCGCTCACCCGCTCCTCGATGGACTCGATGATCGACATCGACCTCGACCTGCTGGCCTCCTCGACCAACGACAACCCCGTCTACTACGTCCAGTACGCCCACGCGCGCACCCGGAACGTGGCCCGCAACGCCGCTGAGCACGGCGTCGAGCGCGACGGCTCCATCGCCTTCGACCCCGCCGCCCTCGACGACCCGGCCGACTCCGCGCTCCTCGGCGTCCTCGCCCAGTACCCGGCACTCGTCGCCCAGGCCGCCCAGATGCGCGAGCAGCACCGCGTCGCCCGCTACCTCGAGCAGCTCGCGAGCGCCTACCACACCTGGTACGCCGCCACCCGCGTCACCCCGCGCGGCGACGACCCGGTCGACGCCGGGCACGTCGCCCGCCTCTGGCTCAACGACGCCGTCAGCCAGGTCCTCGCCAACGGCCTCGGCCTCCTCGGCGTCTCCGCCCCGGAGCGCATGTGAGCATGGCGGTCCCCACCGGCGAGCCGCCCCTCGGGGCCCTGCTCGCCCCCGAGCCCGACGAGCGCCCCGACCTGTGGCCCTCGACGCTGCGCCGCGGAGACGACGGCGCCCTCGTCGTCGGAGGCCGGAGCCTCACGGAGATCCTCGACGCTGCTCCTACGCCGGTCTTCGTCCTCGACGAGGCCGACCTGCGCGGTCGCGCCGCGACCTGGGCCTCGGCCATGTTCGAGGAGTTCTGGCCCGACTACGGCATGGCAGGCGGCGACGCCTACTACGCCGGCAAGGCCTTCCTCACCACGCGGGTCGCTCGCGACGTCCTCGCCGAGGGCATGGGCATCGACACCGCGAGCCGGGTCGAGCTCGCCGTCGGCCTGCGCGCCCTCGACCAGCTCAGCGGCGGCGACGGCGCCGAGGCGGAGGGTCTCGACCCCGCCCACGCCACCCGGCTCGGCCTGCACGGCAACGGCAAGACCGAGGCCGAGATCCGCACGGCGCTCGCCCACCGCGTCGGGCACCTCGTGCTCGACTCGGCCGACGAGGTCGCCCTCGCCGCCTCCGCCGTGCGCAGCCTGCGAGAGGTGGGCGAGTACGCGCCCGATGAGACCGGCCAGGTGATGGTCCGCCTCACCACCGGCATCCACGCCGGCGGGCACGAGTACATCTCCACCGCCCACGAGGACCAGAAGTTCGGGATCTCCGTGGCGAGCGGCACCGCGCTCGCGGTCTGCCGCGCCGTCGTCGACGCCCCCGAGCTCGAGCTCCACGGCCTCCACTCCCACATCGGCTCCCAGATCATGGACCTCGCCGGGTTCCGCAAGGCCGTCGGCGTCGTCCTGCGCCTGCGCCACGAGGTGGCCGCGAGCACGGGATGGCTCTGCCCCGAGATCGACCTCGGCGGCGGCTACGGCATCGCCTACACCGGTGCCGACCCCGTCCCGCCCTCGCCCCAGCACGTGGCGCGCACGCTCGCCGACGCCGTCCGCTCCGTCTGCGCCGAGCTCGGCGACGCCGTCCCGCACGTCTCCATCGAGCCCGGACGCAGCGTCGTCGGCCCCACGACCATCACCCTCTACACGGTGACCGGTCTCAAGACCGTCGAGCTGGGGGAGGGGGCGAGCCGACTCTACGTGAGCGTCGACGGCGGCATGAGCGACAACATCCGCCCCGCCCTCTACGACGCGGCCTACACGGCCCTCGTCGCCAACCACCGCCCTGACCCCGCGGTCGAGCCCGTCCGGGCGCGCGTCGTCGGCAAGCACTGCGAGAGCGGCGACGTCGTCGTCCGCGACGTCGACCTGCCCGCCGACCTCGCCGTCGGCGACGTCCTCGCCGTCCCCGCGACCGGTGCCTACGGACGCTCCATGGCGAGCAACTACAACCTCTTCACCCGTCCTGGCGTCGCTTGGGTCTCCGGCGGCGAGCAGGGCTGGCTCATCCGGCCCGAGACGATCGACGACCTCCTCCGGCTCGAGGGCGAGGAGTAGGCGCCCCGAGCGCGATCCAGGTTCCGAGTCAGCCCGTTCGGCGCGGGACAGCCCGCCGAGCGGGCGTCCTCGCGCCAGACGGGCTGACTCGTGCTCGGGAGCGCCGGGTACGAGTGCGGCGAGGGACGGGCGTCTGACTGGCGGGCCCGCCCCGTGCGCGCCGCACCCGCCCGCCTATGCTGAGCGCGCTCGATCCCCCACAGGGCCGCGCCTCGCGACCCGCGTCATCCGGAAGGTGGTCCGCCGTGACCGACTCCGACCAGCCCGTCCTCAAGGTCGGCGTCCTCGGCGCCGGCACCGTCGGCACCCAGGTCATCCGCCTCCTCCTCGAGCAGTCCGAGGAGTTCACCGCCCGCTCCGGCGCCCGCCTCGAGATCACCGGCGTCGCGGTGCGCAACGTGGCCGCGCCCCGTGACGAGTCCGTCCCGCGCGAGCTCCTCACCGACGACGCCACCGCCGTCGCCACCTCCAACGCCCTCGTCATCGAGCTCATCGGCGGCATCGAGCCCGCCCGCACCCTCATCCTCGCCGCCTTCAAGGCCGGTGCCAGCGTCATCACCGGCAACAAGGCCCTCATCGCCGCCTACGGTCCCGAGCTCTACGCCGCCGCGGCCGCCGCCGACGTCGACTTCTACTACGAGGCCGCTGTCGCCGGCGCCATCCCCGTCGTCTACGCGCTGCGCGAGTCCATGGCAGGCGACCGGGTCACGAGCGTCCTCGGCATCGTCAACGGCACCACGAACTACATCCTCGACGAGATGAGCATCAAGGGCCTGTCCTTCGACGAGGCCCTCGCCACCGCCCAGGAGCTCGGCTACGCCGAGGCCGACCCCACCGCCGACGTCGACGGCCTCGACGCCGCCGCGAAGTGCGCCATCATCGCCTCCCTCGCGTTCCACACCCGCGTCGGCCTCGACGATGTCACCGTCGAGGGCATCCGATCCGTCACCGCCGAGGACATCCGCGAGGCCCACGCCTCCGGCTGCGAGATCAAGCTCCTCGCCATCGCCCAGCGCCGTGAGGACGCCCACGCCCGTGGCATCTCCGTGCGCGTTCACCCCGCCCTGGTCCCCGCTCACCACCCGCTCGCCTCGGTCCACGGCGCCTTCAACGCCGTCCTCATCGAGGCCGAGTCCGCCGGGCGCCTCATGTTCTACGGCCAGGGCGCGGGCGGCGCCCCCACCGCCTCCGCCGTGCTCTCCGACGTCGTCGCGGCCGCCGCGCACCGCGTCAACGGAGGCCAGGCGCCCCGCGAGTCCTCCTACGCCGAGCTCCCCGTGCTCGGGCCGGAGGCCGCCGTCACCCGCTACCAGGTCCAGCTCCGCGTCGACGACCAGCCCGGTTCCCTCGCGACCGTCGCCGGCGTCTTCGCCGCCAACGGCGTCTCCATCGACTCGGTGCGGCAGTCCGCCTACGTGGGCGCCGCCGAGGCCACGGTCACGATCGTCACCCACCCCGCCAGCATCTTCCACCTCGACGCCGCCGTCGACGCGCTCCGCGACGAGGACCGCGTCCTCGACGTGCTCTCCATCCAGAAGGTCGAGGGGGAGTGAGCGTGCGCCTCGTACACGACGCCGCGGCCGTCCGCGTCCCCGCGACGACCGCCAACATGGGGCCGGGCTTCGACTCCCTCGGCATGGCCTTCCGCTACTACGACGAGGTCACCGTCCGCGCCGTCGCCGGTACCACGCACGTCACCGTCGAGGGCGTGGGAGAGGGGCGGGTCCCCACCGACGACCGCAACCTCGTCGTCAAGGCGCTGCGCGCCGGTCTCGACGCTGTCGGCGCCCCGCAGGCCGGGCTCGAGATGCACTGCCTCAACCGGATCCCGCACGGCGGCGGCATGGGGTCCTCGGCGTCCGCGGCCGTCTCCGGCCTCCTGCTCGCGCGCGGCCTTATCGACGAACCCGAGGCGCTCGACGGCGCGACCCTCTTCCGCATCGCCACCGAGTTCGAGGGGCACCCGGACAACGTCGCCCCCGCCGTCTACGGCGGCGCCACCGTCGCCTGGACCGACGCCGACGGCACTCCGCACTGCGCGCCGATGCCCGTGGACGGGAACCTGCCCGTCAGCCTCCTCGTGCCGCCGTCGACGACGCGCCTGTCAACGAAGGAGGCCCGCAAGGTCCTCCCGGACTCGGTCCCGCGCGCCGACGCGCTGTTCAACACCTCCCGCGCCGCCGTCCTCATGCTCGCCCTCAACGGGCGCCCGGACCTCCTCATGGCGGGGACCGAGGACCGGCTCCACCAGTCGTACCGCCGCACCGTGCTGCCGGACTCGATGGCCGTCATGGACTCCCTGCGCGAGCAGGACTACCCAGCGGTCATCTCCGGCGCCGGACCGACCGTCCTCGTCCTCGCCGCGCTCTCGGAGCAGACCCGCTTCACGCTGGAGCGCCACGGCTGGACCGTGCTTCGGCCCGGCATCGACCTCGAGGGCGCGCGGCTCGTCGCCGCCGCCTGAACCAGGCTTGTGCGGGTGGGCTGGAACGTCCGCCTCGACGCGCTGGACGCGCCCCGCCGGTCCCTCGACCGGCGAGGCGTCCAGCGTGCTCACGTCCCGGGCAGGACGCTCGTCCGGTGTTCTCAGGCTGTGACGGGCTCTCCGCGCAGGGCCAGGAGCGACTCGCGCAGGCCCGCCTCGTCGGAGGCGACGTCGACGGACCGGCACTGCTCGGCCAGCGTTCCGAGGCGCTCGAGGAGCTCGTCGGTCGAGGAGACGGTGCGCTCCGCCGCCCGGGAGAGCGCGGCGGCGCGCTCGGGAAGACCAGCGACGTCCGACCCGCCGCCGGCGGTCCACAGCGAGAGGAGCTGACGTGGGATCTCCAGGACCCGTCGCGTCTCCTCGATCGTCGTCGCCGTGAGGGCGGCGATCCGCGTGTGCTCCCGGGCCTGCTCGCCGAGGCGGACGACGCCGTCATCGAGCGCGCTCGTGAGGAGATCGACGTCCTCGAGGGCCTCGCGCGCCTCGTCGGGCGAGGCGTCCGCGCCGCCGTCGAGGAGCTCGACGAGGAAGGTCGCCGTCATCGTGGCGTGAAGGCGCGCGAGAGCCACCCGGAAGCGCGTGCGGCCGACGTTGCGCTCGAGGTCCGTGAGGGAGCCCTGGAGACGTGTGACGTTGGCGCGCACGATCGACTGCATCTGCAGCCACAGGTCGAGCGGCTGAGCGAGCGGTGCGACCCGATCGTCCGAGCGGTCGAGCGCGGCGACGGCCTCGGGCGTGAGCGCCGGGTCCTCGACGGAGCGCGCGAGGCGCCGGCTCGCCCGGCGCAGGTCGTGGGCGAGGCCGGCGAGCTCGTCCTGCTGCGCCATGCGCGTCTCGAGCGCGCGACTCACCGCCGTGACGGCCTCCAGCCTCGAGGCCAGCGGACCGGACGCGCCCGGGCGGGCCGGGAAGCCTGCGCTCAGCTCCTCGCGGCGGGCGACCTCGGCGGGCAGGACCGTGTTCTGGAAGTTCTCGTAGTCCTCGATCCCCTCACCGGCGAGGAGCTCCAGGATCCGGCCGGCGCCGTCGAGCGCGGCGTCGCGACGTGTGGCGCCGGCAGCGAGGCGCTCGTCCTCGAGGGCGCGGGCGTCCGCGTAGACGGCCGTCGCCGTGCCGTAGAGCTCCTCGACGACGGGCCTGGTCCGCACGGAGAGGTAGCCGCCGCCCGGCAGGGGTGTGACCGTGGCGAGGACGTCGTACTCGGAGCCGTTGGCGGCCAGGTTGCGGACGTAGGCGGCGAAAGGAGCCCCTTCTTCGAGGGTGTCCCACATGGCCCGGAAGGCGCCGCCGGGCATCACGGGGTGCCGGATGATGTTGTGCGGCGCTCCGCCGAGCTGCTCGCGCTCGTAGTGCGACAGGCGCACGAAGACGTCGTTGGAGCGCTCGATGACGCCGCGCGAGTCCGTCGTCGAGAAGAAGAGCTCGTCGACGCCGACCTCGTGGACGGCGCCGCTGGGCGCGGGCTTGGGAGCGGTGGGGGCCATGGTTCCTACTGGGTCTTCTGGTGCGATCTTCAGTTCCTGGCCTGCGCCAGCCTAACGACGGTGGGCGGGTGGTCCCGGGTGAAGAGGCGGGTGGTTGACCGGATCGCGACCTTTGGCGACGGCGCCTCAGGGTGCTTCTGGCCGATGACGGTGTGTTGCGGCTCTCGCGGGAATAGTTCAATGCTCAAGCAGTTTGGACGTACAGTATGTCCAGCACCGAGAAAGGTTCCCTATGAGCACCGTCGCCCCCACCCCTGAGCGGCACAAGATGCACTTCGGCATCTTCACCGTCGGCGACATCACCGCCGACCCCGCCACCGGCAAGCCGCCGAGCGAGCACCAGCGCATCAAGAACACCGTCGAGATGGCGGTCGCCGCCGAGCAGCTCGGCCTCGACTTCTTCGCGACCGGCGAGCACCACAACCCGCCCTTCGCCCCCACGAGCCCCATCGCGCTGCTCAGCAACATCGCCGCCCGGACCGACAGGCTCCTCCTGTCCACCTCGACGACGCTCATCACGACGAACGACCCGGTGCGCCTCGCCGAGGAGTACGCCTACCTCCAGCACCTCGCCGACGGCCGCCTCGACCTCATGATGGGGCGCGGCAACACCGGCCCCGTCTACCCCTGGTTCGGCAAGGACATCCGCAAGGGCATCGAGCTCGCCGTCGAGAACTACGACCTGCTGCGCACCCTGTGGACCGAGACGAACGTCGACTGGTCCGGCGAGTTCCGCACCCCGCTCAGCGACTTCACCTCGATGCCCCGCCCGCTCGACGGCGTCGCGCCCTTCGTCTGGCACGGCTCCATCCGCAGCCCCCAGATCGCCGAGCAGGCCGCTTATTACGGCGACGGCTTCTTCCACAACAACATCTTCTGGCCCGCCGACCACGTCAAGCGCATGATCAACCTGTACCGCCAGCGCTTCGAGCACTACGGGCACGGCCGCGCCGACGAGGCGATCGTGGGCCTCGGCGGTCAGGTCTTCATGGCCTCCTCCGAGCGCGAGGCGATCGACCGCTACGAGCCGTACTTCCGCAACACCTACGTCTACCAGGGCGCCTCCCTCGAGGAGATGACGGAGCACACGCCGCTGACCGTCGGCACCCCGGAGCAGGTCACTGAGAAATACTTGAAGTACGCCACCCTGGTCGGCGACTACCAGCGCCAGGCCTTCGTCCTCGACATGGGCGGCGTCCCGCACGCCGAGGTCATGCGCCAGCTCGAGCTCCTCGGCACCGAGGTCGTCCCGGCCCTGCGCGCCGCGCTCGAGGGCTCCCGCCCCGAGGGCGTCCCGGACGCCCCGCTGCACCCGCGCCACCTCGCCACGCTGACGGGCGCCGAGCCGCCCGCCGAGGAGCCCTTCGCCCTCGCCGAGTCCTACGACCCGCTCACCGGAAGGAGGGTCCGCTGATGACCGCCCCCGACCAGAGGCGCAACCCGCTCTCCGCCATCTCCGACTTCGACCCGGACGCCCAGGCCGCCGGCGCCGAGGCCGTCTCCCCGGTCGCCACGGGCGTGCCCGGCACCGCCGTCGCCGCGGGCAGCCCCGACGCTCCCGCGGCGGAGTACGGGGACAGCGTCGACGCCTACGACCACACCCAGATGGGGCGCTTCGCCCACATCGTCGCCCTGCACGCCGGCATCGGCACGCCCTCGACCTCGGCCATGCTCGCTGAGCGCCTAGGCGAGGCGACGCGCGCCGCCCTCGAGAAGGACTCCCGGGTCGCGAGCGTCAAGGTGGTCGCCCTGCGGCCCCTCGTGAGCGACATCGCCTCCGCGAGCGTCGGCGGAGCCATCAGCCCCGAGCTGCAGGACGTCATCGACGACCTCGCCGCCGCCGACGGCGTCATCGCCGTGAGCCCGGTCTTCCAGTCCTCCTACACGGGGCTCTTCAAGTCCTTCATCGACGTCCTGCCCGACGGGACCCTGCGCGGCGCCCCGGTCCTCATGGGCGCCACCGCCGGGACCGCCCGCCACAGCCTCGTCACCGAGATGGCCATGCGTCCGCTCTTCGCCTACCTCAAGGCGATCCCGACCTCCCTCGCCGTCTTCGCGGCCAGCGAGGACTTCGGGGCCAGCTGGGCGGACTCGGACTCGCACACCGCTCCGCTCGCCGAGCGCATCGAGCGCGCCGGCGGCGAGCTCGCCCAGTACGTCGAGCGCTTCCCGCGCCACGCGCCGGTCGACGCGATGAGCGACTTCACGCCGCTCGACGACCTTCTCAAGCGCCGGCACTGACAGCCCGACGGGCGGGTGAGCGTCCGCTGCCGTCGGGCCCGGGACGGGGCCCCGTCCCGGGCCCGACGGCGTCGTCGTGGACTCGGGCCGTGGGGCGTCGCCGCACCGCACGCGGGCCGGTGCGGGACCGCGTGAGCCCGGGCCTTCGTCACAGTGACGGACCGTGCGGGAACGGCCGGGCGCGGGGCTGGTACTGTGTCGGCAACGGCCCTGCGGATCGCACCGCACCGCCTCGCACCTCGGACCCTTCCGGTGGCCCAGCCCCGGCGTCCGGTGGCGCACGACTCCTCCCCGTGACCCGCTCCGGGACAGTCCCACCTGTTGCACGCCGCCTCCACCCGCGAGCCGGACCGCAGCACCCACACGTAAGGACACTCGTGACCGAGACCTCCAGCGACAAGCCCGCGCTGTCCACCATGCGCCTGGCCGAGCTCCAGCAGCTCGCCTCCTCCATGGGCCTCAAGGGCACCTCCCGGATGCGCAAGAGCGAGCTCGTCGCCGCCATCCGCGGCGAGGGCGCCGACGCGGCTCCCTCCGCCTCCCACTCATCCCCGACGGCCGAGCCGAGCGCAGCCCGTCAGGACGTCCCGGCTCAGACCGTGCCGGAGGGCGCCCCCGAGAGCCAGGAGTCGCCCCGCGCTCGCCGTCGTCGTGCCACCGCCGTGGCGGGCGCCCCCGAGCACCACGAGGCCGAGGCCCCGCAGGCGGGGCGCGACCGCGACGACCGGCAGGGTGACGAGTCCGCCCCCCAGGACCAGCAGGCGTCCCGGCGCAGCCGCCGTGAGCGCGGCGAGCGCGGTCAGGACGTCCAGCGGGGAGACAACCAGCGCGAGGGCTCGCGCCGTGGCCGCCGTCGGGCCGAGTCCGAGACCGGTGAGGCGCCCGCCCGCCGCTACGACCGCGACGACCAGCAGGGACCCGACTCGCCCGAGGACCACCTCGACGCCAAGGCCGCGCTCATGCGGGACCTCGCCGACGCCACCGGCACCGCCGCCGTCGAGCCCTCCGAGCGCAAGCGCCGCGACCGGGACCGCGACCGCGGCAACGGCGGCAACGGCAACGACGAGCGCGGCGGGCGCGACTCCGACGGCGACTCCTGGGACGACGAGGGCCGTGGCGGTCGCCGTCGTCGCGGACGCAAGCGCCGCGACCGGGACCGCGACCGCAACAACGGCGGCAACAGCAACAGCAACGGCAACGACCAGAACGACTCCGGCCAGGGCTCGCGCGGCAACCGCGACGACGACGTCCTCCTGCCCGTCGCCGGGATCCTCGACGTCGCCGACAAGCAGCACGCCTACCTGCGCACCTCCGGCTACCTGCCCGGAGCGAAGGACGTCTACGTCAACGCCCAGCAGATGAAGGACGCGGGCCTGCGCCCCGGCGACGCCGTCACCGGCTGGGTCCGCGAGGGCGGCGAGACCTCCAACCCCGGCGGCAACCAGGGCGGCCGCTCCGGCCGGCGCCAGAACCGGCAGAACCGCCAGAAGTACAACCCGCTCGTCTCCATCGAGACCGTCAACGGCATGGACCCGGAGCGCTCCAAGAGGCGCCCCGAGTTCGCCAAGCTGACCCCGCTCTACCCGCAGGAGCAGCTCCGGCTCGAGACGACCCCCAAGGCCCTCACGCCCCGCGTCATCGACCTCGTGGCGCCGATCGGCAAGGGGCAGCGCGGCCTCATCGTCTCCCCGCCGAAGGCCGGAAAGACGATCGTGCTGCAGCAGATCGCCAACGCGATCAGCGTCAACAACCCCGAGGCCCACCTCATGGTCGTGCTCGTCGACGAGCGTCCTGAGGAGGTCACCGACATGCAGCGCACGGTCAAGGGCGAGGTCATCGCCTCGACCTTCGACCGCCCCGCCTCGGACCACACGACGGTCGCCGAGCTCGCCATCGAGCGGGCCAAGCGCCTCGTCGAGCTCGGGCAGGACGTCGTCGTTCTCCTCGACTCCATCACCCGCCTGGGCCGCGCCTACAACCTCGCCGCCCCCGCGAGCGGCCGCATCCTGTCCGGTGGTGTCGACGCCAGCGCCCTCTACCCGCCCAAGCGCTTCTTCGGCGCCGCCCGCAACATCGAGAACGGCGGATCCCTTACCATCCTCGCGACCGCCCTGGTGGAGACCGGCTCGAAGATGGACGAGGTCATCTTCGAGGAGTTCAAGGGCACCGGAAACATGGAGCTGCGCCTGTCCCGCCAGCTCGCCGAGAAGCGCATCTTCCCGGCTGTCGACGTCGCCGCCTCCTCCACGCGCCGCGAGGAGCTCCTCATCAACCCGGCCCAGCTCAAGATCATGTGGCGCCTGCGCCGCCTCTTCGCCGGGCTGGACCAGCAGGCGGCCCTCGAGCTCGTCATCGGCAAGCTCAAGGAGACGCAGTCGAACGCCGAGTTCCTCATGACGATCTCGCGGACGACGCCGGAGGGCACGTCGCTGGCCGACGCCGACGACGACGCCAACCTCGCCTGACCCGGGACGGGCTCCGGCCCTGTGCCGGTGCCCGGGATCACGCTGGGCGCCACGCTCGCGGCGTTGTCGGTGCGGTTCCGCGCCGGTAGGATCGCGCCTTGGTATCCGGTTCACCTGCGTCGACCACGTGGGACCCGGGACCCTCTGAATGCTAGGAGACACCATGAAGCAGGGGATCCACCCCGACTACGTGCCCACCACGGTCACGTGCACCTGCGGCAACACCTTCGAGACTCGCTCGACCGAGACCTCCGGTGAGATCCGCGTTGACGTCTGCTCGGCCTGCCACCCGTTCTACACGGGCAAGCAGAAGATCCTCGACACCGGTGGCCGCGTGGCCCGCTTCGAGGCTCGCTACGGCAAGCGCAACAAGTAAGCAGCCTGCCCGACGCCGACGGATGACTCCTCAGGGAGCCGCCGTCGGCGTCGTCGCGTCTCCGGACGCCACCTCAACCGAGCTCGGCGGGCCACCGCGCTGAGCCCGGTCGACGTGGGCACCGAACCCGGCCCCGCCACCCCACGCACCCACGAGACCCGAGGACACGCCCATGAGCGAGGACTTCTCCGCCGCCGAGCCGCTGCTCGACGAGTACGCCGGCATCGAGCGCGAGATGGCCGACCCCGCCGTCGCCTCCGACCCAGGCGCCATGCGCCGCCTCGGGCGCCGCTACGCCGATCTCGGACGCGTCGTCGCCGCCCACCGCGCGTGGTCCGCCGCCTCCGCGGACCTCAGCGACGCCCGTGAGCTCGCCGTCGACGACCCGGACTTCGCTGGAGAGCTGCCCGACCTCGAGGCCGCCGAGGCCGCCGCCGCCGACCGGCTCCGCGAGGTCCTCATCCCGCGCGACCCCGACGACGGCCGTGACGTCATCATCGAGGTCAAGGCCGGTGAGGGCGGCGAGGAGTCAGCCCTCTTCGCCTCCGACCTCGCCCGCATGTACACGCGCTACGCCGAGCGGCAGGGCTGGGCCGTCGAGGTCCTGGACCACACCGACTCCGAGCTCGGCGGCTACAAGGACGTCCGCCTCGCCATCAAGGCCAAGGGCTCCGTCGAGCCCCAGGACGGCGTCTGGGCGCACCTCAAGTACGAGGGAGGCGTCCACCGCGTCCAGCGCGTCCCCGTCACCGAGTCCGCCGGCCGCATCCACACCTCCGCCGCTGGCGTCCTCGTCATGCCCGAGGCCGACGACGCCGGCGAGCTCGAGATCGACCAGAACGACCTGCGCATCGACGTCTTCCGCTCCTCCGGCCCCGGCGGCCAGAGCGTCAACACGACCGACTCCGCTGTCCGCATCACCCACCTGCCCACCGGCATCGTCGTCTCGATGCAGAACGAGAAGTCCCAGCTCCAGAACAAGGAGGCCGGCATGCGCGTGCTGCGCGCCCGCCTCCTCGCCGAGCGCGCCGCCGCGGCCGCCGCCGAGGCCGCCGAGGCACGGCGCTCCCAGGTGCGCACCGTCGACCGCTCCGAGCGCATCCGCACCTACAACTTCCCCGAGAACCGCATCGCAGACCACCGCACCGGCTTCAAGGCGTACAACCTCGACGCCGTCCTCGACGGTGGCCTCGGCCCCGTGATCGACTCCGCGATCGCGATGGACGAGGCCGAGCGGCTCGCTGCCGTGGGGGAGCAGTGACGGATCGTCATCCGGACGGACGGGTCGGGGACCCGCTTCTCGACTGGTCGCAGGCTCCTTTACGTCTTCGGGGCGATGCCCTGAACGAGCCTCTGGACCGTTACGGGCTTCGTCGGCTCGTCAGGGAGGCCGCGAGGAGACTTGCGGAGGCGGGCGTCGCGTCGCCGGAGGTGGACGCGCGGCTGCTGGCGGAGCACGTGATCGGTCGCTCGCTCGTCATGGCGGACGGTGCGAGCGCTGAGCAGGTCGAGCGGTATCTCGGTCTTGTCGAGCGGCGGGCTGCTCACGAGCCTCTGCAGCTCCTCACCGGGACCATGTGGTTCCGCGGGCTCGAGCTCCTCGTCCGACCGGGGGTCTTCATCGTGAGGCCCGAGACCGAGGTCGTCGCGCAGACGGCCATCGACGCCGCACGGGAGGCGGTCGTGGCCGGGACCGTGGAGCCCGTCGTCGTCGACCTGTGCACCGGATCCGGGGCCATCGCCGCCGCGCTCGCGGTCGAGGTCCCCGCGGCACGTGTCACCGCCGTCGAGCTCGACGACGCTCCCGCCGCCCTGGCCGCGGAGAACCTCGAGCGCCTCGCGCCGGGACGGGTGCGCCTGGTCCAGGCCGATGCCACCGCGCCGGAGACTCTTGCTGATCTCGACGGCGCGGTCGACGTCGTCGTCTCGAACCCTCCGTACGTGCCCGTCGGGGCCGTCGAGGACGACGAGACGGAGCGATTCGATCCCGACCTCGCCCTGTACGGCGGGGGAGCGGAGGGCCTCGCGGTCCCGACGGCGGTCATCGCCCGTGCCTCCGACCTCCTGCAAACCGGCGGCGTCCTCGTCATGGAGCACGACGCCGGCCAGGGGGCCGCGCTGCGCGAGGCAGCGCGGTCGGCCGGCTTCGTGGAGGCCTCCACCGGGCAGGACCTCACCGGCCGCGACCGCTACCTCCGGGCCGTGAGCTGACCGACCGCCTCGGGATCAGCCGCGTCTCAGGCGTACTGCCGGGCGACCGAGGCCGCCTCCGGGCCGTAGCCGCCGCCGAAGAGGTAGACGTGGAGCATGAGGATGTGCAGCTGGTGCAGTCCGATGCGCTCGCGCCAGCCGTCGGCCAGCGGGGAGACCTCGTTGTAGCCCGCGTAGACGCGCTCGAGGTGACGCTGCCCGAAGAGGCCCAGAGCCCCGAGATCCGTCTCCGCGTGAGCTCCGTGAGCCATCGGGTCGATGAGGACGCCGACGACGTCGCCGGGATCGCGGTCGTCCGGGCCGCGGCCGGCCGCCCTCGGCGCCCAGGACGCCGTGTCCTCCGTCGGTACCCAGAGCACGTTGCCGCACCAGAGGTCGCCGTGCGTGCGGGCGACGGCGACGGGCCGACCCGCCTCAGCGGCCGCCTCCTCGACGAGTCGCGGCTGGGGCGAGTCGAGCTCGCCGTCGCGCAAGCGCTCGCACACGTGCTCGATGACGGCCGCGTCGTGCGGGCTGAGGGCGCCGGAGTCGCGGCCTGGGCGGACGTAGGGCTCGATGCGGTCCTCGGCGTAGAAGACGCCCCACGGGCGCGGCGCCGCCGCATCGTCCTCGGATGAGGCGTCCCGCAGGCGGATGTTCGACCGCCCCATCCGCGTGCGGCCGTCCCAACCGGGCGGGGCCGCGCCGAAGACTGGTGCTCCCGCGGCGTGCGTGACGGCGAGCGCCCGTCCGAAGGCCTCGGCGGCCGCAGCTGTGACCGAGGTCGAGCGGAGCCGCGGCTCCTCGATCCAGCCGTCGCCGACGGTCACCGGCACGACGTGCGCGCCGCCGTCCGTGCTCGCCTCGGCCAGCCACTGAAGGCCCTGGGCCTCGACCCGCGTGGCACCGGGGAAGTCATCGGTCTTGCGGAACGTTGATCGCTCGTGAGCCGTCATGCTCCAAGCATGCCCGGGCGCGGTGCCGTCAGCGCAGCGCGTCGGCGCCCTGGCCTAGTCTTGGGCGCAGTATGAACGCGATGAACTCCCTCTTCGGCGCCCTGCCCATGCCCGGCCAGAACGGGACGTCCACGCCGCCGCCCGAGGCGGCGCTCCCAGCCCTCGCCTCCGCGGACGACGACGCCTGGGCGGAGTCCCTCGCGGGCCTCGAGGCACCGGACGAGCCGGACTACGACGACGCCGCCTCCGCCGCCCCCTCGCAGGAGGACCTCGTCGCCGCCCAGCCCTCCTGGGAGGACCGCCAGGACGAGACGGCGTCCCTCGTCGCGCGCGCCCAGGCGAACGCGGCCGCGGCACGCGCCCGAGCCACCGGCGAGGACGCCCCGTTCACCGGCGCCCGCCCCCGTTCCACGGGCGGCCTGGGCGGCGCCGGGGCCCCAGCCTTCGGCGTCACCGTCGCTGACCCGGACGCCCTCACGAAGGGCCTCAACCCCGCCCAGCACGACGCCGTCGTCCACGCCGGCTCGCCGCTGCTCATCATCGCCGGCGCCGGCTCGGGCAAGACCCGGGTCCTCACCCACCGCATCGCCTACCTCCTCGCCACCGGCCGCGCCCGCCCCGGCGAGATCCTTGCCATCACCTTCACCAACAAGGCGGCCGCGGAGATGCGTGAGCGCGTCACGGCGCTGGTCGGCCCCGCCGGCGAGCGCATGTGGGTCTCCACCTTCCACTCGGCCTGCGTGCGGATCCTGCGCCGTGAGCACGACGCCGCCGGCCTGCGCTCCACCTTCTCGATCTACGACTCCGCCGACTCCCAGCGGCTCATCACGATGATCGTCAAGGAGCTCGGTATCGACTCCAAGCGCTTCACGCCCAAGACCTTCGCGAACCGCATCTCCGACCTCAAGAACGAGCTCGTCACCCCCGCCCAGTACGCGGAGCGCGCCGTCACCTCGAACCCGCTCGAGCGCTACCTCGTCGACGTCTACAAGGCCTACCAGGCCCGCCTCGTGGCCGCGAACGCACTCGACTTCGACGACCTCATCATGCGCACGGTCCAGCTCCTCCAGACCAAGCCGGCCGTCGCCGAGACGTACCGCCGCCGCTTCCGCCACATCCTCGTCGACGAGTACCAGGACACGAACCACGCCCAGTACGTCCTCGTCCGCGAGCTCACCGGCGGGCCCGGCACCTCCGGTGCCGGCAGCGCCCTGCCTCCCGCCGAGCTCACTGTCGTCGGAGACTCCGACCAGTCGATCTACGCCTTCCGCGGCGCCACCATCCGCAACATCGAGGAGTTCGAGGAGGACTACCCCTCGGCCCGCACCATCCTGCTCGAGCAGAACTACCGCTCCACCCAGAACATCCTCGACGCCGCCAACGCCGTCATCTCCCGCAACGAGGGGCGCCGCAAGAAGAACCTCTTCACCGAGTCCGGCTCCGGGGCGCCCATCACCGGCTACGTCGCCGACTCCGAGCACGACGAGGCCCGCTGGATCAGCCAGGAGATCGACCGCCTCCACGACGTCTCCGGCGTCAAGCCGCGTGACGTCGCCATCTTCTACCGCACCAACGCGCAGTCCCGCGCGCTCGAGGAGGCCTTCGTCCGCTCGGGCCAGCCCTACAAGGTGGTCGGCGGGACCCGCTTCTACGAGCGCCGCGAGATCAAGGACGCCATCGCCTACCTGCGTGCCGTCGACAACCCCGACGACGACGTCAACCTCCGCCGCATCCTCAACGTCCCCAAGCGCGGACTCGGGGACAAGGCCGAGGCCGTCCTCGCCGAGCACGCCGCCCGCCACGGCGTCTCCTTCGGCACCGCCATCGCCGACGCCGCCGGCGCCCTGCGCCCCAACGAGGAGGGGGACACGGCCGGCGACCTCGACGCCCCGGGCACCGAGCCCCCGGCCGTCGAGGGCCTCGCCACCCGCGCCCGCACCCAGGTCACCAAGTTCCACGAGCTCCTCACGGGCCTGCGCCACCAGCTCGCCGACGGCGACGGCGTCGCCGACGTCCTCGACTCCGCGCTCGACGCCTCCGGCTACCTCGCCGAGCTGCGCGCCAGCGACGACCCGCAGGACGCCACCCGCGTCGAGAACCTCGCCGAGCTGCACTCGGTGGCCACCGACTTCCAGGCCGCCAACCCCGACGGCACCCTCGCGGACTTCCTCGAGCGCGTCAGCCTCGTCGCCGACGCGGACCAGCTCCCGCCCTCCGACGACGTCGCCGCTGCCCAGACCGACGACGGGCAGGTCACCCTCATGACGGTCCACACCGCCAAGGGCCTGGAGTTCCCGGTCGTCTTCGTCACCGGCATGGAGGACGGCACCTTCCCGCACTCCCGATCGCTCGCCGACGAGACCGAGCTCGCCGAGGAACGTCGCCTCGCCTACGTGGCCCTCACTCGCGCGCGCGAGCGCCTCTACGTCACCCGGGCGGCCGTGCGCTCCGCCTGGGGCGCCGCCAACGCCATGCCCGCCTCCCGCTTCCTCGACGACATCCCTGCCGAGACGATGGAGTGGAAGCGGCTGGCCTCCTCGATGGACGCCCTGCGCGGGGGCGGCACCGGATGGGGGAGCAGCTGGGGCGAGGGCGGCTTCGGGTCGGGCCGTCGCTCGGGCTACGGCGCCGGCTCGCGAGGCGGCTCCGGCTACTCCGAGGACGACGACTTCGCGCCCGCGATCGGCTCCGGCAAGCGTACGGGCAAGCTGGGTCGCGTCGAGACGCCGAAGGACCGCGCGGAGGCCCGACGATCCAAGCGCCTCTCCGAGCGCTCCGCCCCCACGAGGCTCGACGGCTCCACGGGCTCCTCGAGTACTGGCGCCGGCGCCGGCTCCGCAGTGGACTCTGAGGCCCTGCCCGAGGCCGTGCGTGGCCTCAAGGTCGGCGACCAGGTCCGACACGACTCCTACGGCACCGGCGACGTCGTCGCCATCGAGGGCTCCGGGCGCTCCACCGTCGCCCGGGTCGAGTTCACCATCGACGGCGCCCGGACAGTGAAGCGCCTCATGCTGCGCCTCGCCCCCGTCGCGAAGATCTGAGCCCGTTCCTGGTTGAGCGCGAACGACGGCGGGGCACCCCTCCGAGGGGCGCACCGCCGTCGTGTCGCTCGGGATGACTCTGGCCTCCGCGGGTACGTCAGCCCTCGCGCGGCGGGACGAGCCCGATCGGATCGTGCTCGGCACGGAAGGCGTTGATCGGCTCGTCCGCCTCGTAGCCCAGTGCGAAGCCGGTGATGAGCTTGTACTCCTCCGGGACCTCGAACTCGGCGTCGATGGGACGCCGCCAGGCGGCGAGCATCCCGATGGGGCAGGTCGCCAGGCCGTGGGCCGTCGCAGAGAGGAACAGCGTCTGAAGCATGAGGCCCGCGTCCATTGCGGCGAAGGGCATGATCCCGGAGTGGACGAGGACGAAGCCGATGACGGGCGCGCCGAAGGCCTCGCCGTTGCGGCGGTTGTAGGCGTCGCGCGCCGCCTTGTCCCCGCGGGGGATCCCGATGTGCGTGTAGAGCGCCTTGCCCAGGCGCACGCTCCGCATCCGCAGGTCCGCCGGGTAGGGGGCCCAGACCTTGTAGTCGCCGTCGGGCATCGAGCCCGTGAGCGCCAGCTTCGCCATGGCGGCCTTGTCCCCGCGCTGCGCGGCGGCGGAGCGGTCGAATTCCGCGGCGTAGGCGGCGCGGATCCGCTCGGCGCGCTCGCCGGTCGCGATCGCCAGCATGTACGGCCGGGTGTTGGACCAGCTCGGCGCCTGGGCGGCGTCGTCGAGGACCTCCGTCAGGAGATCCTCGGGGACGGGGTCCGTGCGGAAGGCCCGCACGGCGCGGCGCCGGTGGAGGACCGCGTCGAAGTCCGGTCTGAGGTCCTCGACGGAGGAGTGGGCGTCAGTCACGGGGGCTCTCCTGGTCGGGGTCAGGATCGGCGCCGACGTCCTCGAGCCTGCGCACCTGGGAGGGGACGACGACGTCGGGCGTGATGGCGGCGGCGAAGACCTCGGCCTGGAGCTCGTGCGCCCGTGAGGAGAGCTCGCGCAGCTGCTTGCGCCGTGAGCGCGCCACCTCAGCCAGCGGCAGGCCGGAGCGCAAGGCCCGCAGACGGCGCCACCACGCGGCGGTGGACACGGCACGCTCCGGGTCCTCGTCGAGGCGGCCCAGTGCGTCCGCGATGGCGTCGAGCTCATCGGCGATCCGCTCGGAGGCAGACAGGCGCGCGGGGACGGTGACCTTGCCAGCGGCGTCCTTGAGCGCGGACACGGCCCGGTCGCGCTGCTCCGCAGGGACGGCGTCGACCGCCGCCGCGATGACGGAGACGGCTGCCGCCGCTCCCTTGGCGTTGATCCTCGGGCGTGCCACGGGTCTCCTCCTGCTCGGGGCGGGCCAGGTCCCGACGGGGGCCGGTCCTGGACGACGTGGCGATCCTAACGGCGCCGGGACGCCTCGGCTCGCCCGCGACCGGGCTCGACCGCGCCGCCCGCGCCCTCAACGGCGCAGGCGGAAGGCCGAGTCGTCGATCTCTCGCAGCACGCGCGCGGGCTGACCGACGGCGATCACCCCGGCGGGGACGTCGCGCGTGACGACGCTTCCCGCTCCGATCACGGAGTCGTCGCCGATGGTGACGCCGGGGTAGACGATGACGCCGCCGCCGAGCCACACGTTGTCCCCGATGGTGATCGGGTCGGCGCTCTCGAGGCCCGTCTCGCGCGGGCCTGGCTCGACGGGGTGGACGGGCGTGAGCAGCTGGACGTTGGGGCCGATCTGGCAGTGGACCCCGATCCGGATCGGGGCGACGTCGAGAGCGGTGAGCCCGTAGTTGATGAAGGTGCTCTCGCCGATGGAGATGTTGCGGCCGTAGTCGACGCTGAGCGGGGGCTTGAGGCGCACGCCGTCGCCGAGGGAGCCGATGAGCTCGCGCAGGTGGTGCTGGGCCGCGACCTGGTCACGGGCCCACTCCTGCCAGTACAGGAGGCACAGCTCGTCGGCGCGCGCCGAGATCGCCCGCGAGTCCGGGTCCCCGGAGGTGTACCAGTCGCCGGCGAGCATGCGCTCGCGGTCGGTGCGCTCGTCGTCGCCGATCCAGTTGGCGGGGTCGGAGCGCCTTCTCGTCGTCATCGTCGGGCCTGCGTACCGGATCTCAGTGACGGGGGCCGAAGTCGTCGTCGCGCAGCTCGCGCAGCACGCGGGCCGGGGAACCGACCGCGAGGACGCCGGAGGGCAGGTCCTTCGTCACGACGCTGCCGGCCCCGACAACCGTGTTCGCCCCGATGGTGACACCTGGGCAGACGATGACGCCGCCGCCGAGCCAGACGTTGTCCCCGATGGTGATGGGGTCGGCGGACTCGATGCCCGCGGCGCGCGGGCTCGCCTCGAGCGGGTGGATGGGAGTGAGGATCTGGACGCCCGGGCCGATCTGGCAGTGCGCACCGATGCTGATCGGGGCCACGTCGAGCGCGACGAGCCCGTAGTTGGCGAAGGTGCCCTCGCCGACGGTGATGTTCGTGCCGTAGTCGACGCGCACCGGAGGCAGGAGGACGGAGGTCTCGTGGAGCCCCGGGATCGCGGAGCGCAGGTGAGCCATCGCGGCTTCCTGGCCCTCCTCGGCGAAGGCCACCTCGTAGCGGTGGAGCTCGCGGCGCGCGTGCGCGGCGATCGCACCGTTCTCGGGATCGTCGGCGACGTACCAGTCGCCGGCGAGCATGCGCTCGCGGTTGGAGCGGGTGTCGCCCCAGGCCTCGAAGTACGGCTGCGCCGCCGCGAAGGGGACGTCCTCGTGGGCCGACACCGGATCGGTGGACTGGTTCTCGCTCATGCCTGGAGGCTACCGGCGGCTCGATCCCGTCGTCGACGACTCCGCGAGCACGCGCTGGACCCTCTCAGTTGCTTCCCGGGACGTCGGCGAGCTTGCCGTCGTCACCGGTCTCCTCGGCCAGCTGCTCCAGCCCCGTGCGCGTCGAGAGCGGCAGCGGGCGGAAGAGCAGAACGAAGATCGCGGCGAGGACGCACACGGGAGCGAGTCCCAGCAGGACCGGCGCGAGGGCGTGCTGGTAGGCCTCGACGACGGAGGCCGCCGTCGACGCGTCCAGACGGCTGACGCTCTCCGGCGAGATGGAGGAGGCGGCGTCAGCGCTCATCCCGACGTCGAGCAGCGAGGCCGGCAGTCGCGAGGTGAACAGGACGCCGACGAGGGGGTTGCCCACGGAGACCCCGATCTCGCGGAAGAAGTTGTTCGCGCTCGTGCCCGTGCCGAGCTTCGAGGCGGGCAGGGCGTTCTGGATGACGAGGACGCTCAGCTGGAGGAACATCCCGACGCCGAGCTCGAGCACGAACACCCCGACGCCGAACCACCACACGTTCGCGCTCGCCGGGATGAGCCCGAGGACGATGAGTCCCACGGCCGTGAGGAGGGAGCCGAGGACGGGGTAGATCCGGTACCGGCCGGTGCGCGTCACGAGCCACCCTGAGATGAGCGAGCCGAGGAGCATCGCGACGGCGCCGGGCACCAGGACGAGTCCCGAGGTCGCAGCGGACACGCCATGGACCATCTGCACATAGGTCGGGAGGTAGACGTTGACCCCGAGCATGCAGGCGCATAGGAGCACCGCGACGATCGTGGCGATGACGAAGGTGCGGTTCGTCAGGACGTCCAGCGGCATGATCGGCTCCTCCGCCCGCCGCTCCACCGGGATCGCGAGGGCCCAGGCGAGGACCGTGAGGGCGATGAGGCCGAGCATGACGGGGCTGGTCCACGCGTAGGCGCCGCCTCCCCACGTCGCGATGAGGACGATGCCGGTGGCGCCGATGCTCGTGAGCGACAGGCCCGCCCAGTCGACGCTCACGCGACCCCGCCGCCGCGGCATCTGGAGGGCGAGCGCGACCGCGACCCACGCGATGACGCCGAAGGGCAGGAAGAACCAGAACATCCAGCGCCAGCCCCGCGCGTCGTTGAGACCGCCGCCCAGAAGCGGGCCGAGCACCGAGGCGATGCCGAAGATCGCGCCCATCGGCGCCATGTACGTTCCGCGCACGTGGGACGGGATGAGGTCACCGGTGATGGCCTGGGAGGAGATCATGAGACCGCCGCCGCCGAGCCCCTGCAGGAAGCGGAAAACCGTGAACTCGAGCATCCCGGTCGAGATGCCGCACAGGGCGGAGCCTCCCACGAACAGGGCGATGGCCGTGAGGTAGAGCGGCTTGCGGCCCACGAGGTCCCCGAGCTTGCCGGTCACCGGCATCGCCAGCGTCTGCCCTAGCGTGTAGGCGGTGATGGCCCAGGCCATGTGGGCGACGCCGCCGAGCTCGCCGATGACGGTTGGCAGCGCCGTCGTCACGGCGGTCTGTTACATGGCCGAGAGGAACTGCACCATCATGAGGCACAGGTAGACCACCCAGAAGCGGCGGTCGGGGTGGAAGGCCATGCCCTCGACGCCTCCGGCGACGCGAGGCTCGGCCCTCGCGGCGTCCTGAGCCGCGGCATCGTGCTCGCGGTGCTCACTCAGCTGTGGCATGGTGCGCGGCTCCTCGCGTGATGACTCAGTGGGCGGCGGACCGACCACCGGGCGACGGGCGCAGGCCGCTGTTGGAGAGGTGGAAGGCGCCGCGAACAACGACCTGGTCGCTGACTGCGCGGTCCCCGGCCGTGCGTGGAGCGGTGCCCGATCACCAGGTTAGTGCGCTGGCGAGGCGTGCGGAATCGGCGAAATTACCACGCGCGGATGGTTACGAAACGATTACGTCATGACTTAGGTCTCAAGTGTCGTGCGCCCTCGGGCATAGTGTCTGGCGCGCTGGTCGTCGACGCGCGTCGACAGGGATCCCATCCCACCCGTCGCGACCGCTGAGTGCTGTTTCAAGGAGGAAACATAATGGCATCCCTTCCCCGTCGGCAGTTCATCGGCGGCTCCGCGGCGATCGCGGCCCTCGCTGCGGTCGCCGCTTGCTCGAACAAGTCAGGTTCGTCCTCGTCCGGCGCCACCGCCGTGTCGTCTGCCAGCTTCGAGGGCACGGGCCCGATCACGTGGGTCCAGGGCAAGGACAACTCGGGCGGCATGGTCCAGAAGCGTCTGGACGAGTGGAACAAGCTCTACCCGGACGAGAAGGTCACGCTCATCGAGCTCTCCGCCGAGGCGGACCAGCAGCGTGAGTCCTTCGTCAACAACGCCCAGACCAAGTCCGACGCCTACGACGTCATCAGTGTCGACAACGTGTGGGTCAGCGAGTTCGCCGCGAACCAGTGGATCCTCCAGCTTCCCGAGTCCGAGCTGGTCAACGACGACGTCATCGAGGCCGTCCTCAACACCGGCAAGTACATGAACAAGCTCTACGCGATGCCCTTCGCGACGGACTCCCCGATCATGTTCTACCGCAAGGACCTGCTCTCCCAGGCCGGCGTCGACGTCCCCACCACCTGGGACGAGGTCAAGTCCGCGATCGACGCCGTGCGCAAGCTCTCCGGCCACGAGAGCATTGGAGGCTTCGGAGGTCAGTTCGCCAAGTACGAAGGCCTGACCTGCTGCGCGAGTGAGTTCATCAACACCGCTGGCGCCTCCTTCTACGACGACAAGAACAACGTCACGATCAACTCCCCGGAGGCGATCGCAGGGCTGCAGAACCTCGTCGACGGCTTCAAGGACGGTTACATCCCGAAGGAGGCCCTCGAGTGGAAGGAGGAGGACGGCCGCAACGCCTTCGAGGCCGGCAACCTGCTCTTCTACCGCCAGTGGCCCTACGAGTACGCCAATGACCTTGACAAGCTCGGGTTGGACAAATTCGACGTCGCTGCCCTCCCCGCGATCGACGGCAAGACCTTCGTGCCCACGCTGGGTGGTCACAACTGCGGTATCTCCGCCTTCTCGAAGAACAAGGCCACGGCGCTCAAGTTCGTCAAGTGGTTCACGAACGCGGAGTCCGAGAAGTACGCGCTGGACACCCAGACTCTCGCCCCGATCCTCTCCTCGCTCTACGAGGACAAGGACATGCTCGCGAAGTTCCCGTACCTGCCGACTCTGAAGAAGTCGCTCGACTCCGCAAAGGGTCGTCCGAAGGCCGTCAACTACGGAGACGTGACCGCTGCGATCCAGGACGCGATCTACCCTGCCATCCAGCAGACGACGGAGCCGAAGGCCGCCATCGAGGGCCTCGAGAAGGCGCTCAAGGCGCTGGCCTCCTGAGCCGGGCCGCCGATGCGGGGCCCGTCCTGCGACGGGCCCCGCACCGGCGCCCCGCACCGGTGCGCGACGGAGCGCACGTCCCCACAGCCGTCCGAAGGACCCCTCACATGACCACCCGTGGCAGTAGGGCGAGCACGAGCAAGGACATCAGCAGGAACCGTTCCAAGGCGAGCAGGGCGCAGTCCCGCCTCGCCTGGATCCTGCTGACGCCGACCGTCCTCGTCCTGACGATCGTCATCATCGTCCCCGTCTTCCAGTCCCTCCACCAGTCGCTCTACGGCAAGGCCGGCCTTGACCCGACCACCGGCTTCGTCTCCGACACCGAGCCCTTCGTCGGCCTCCAGAACTACGCGAACATCTTCAACGGGGCGGGTGACCGCTTCTGGAACGCCTTCTGGAACACGACCCTCTTCGGTGTCGTGACCGTCGTCCTCGAGACGGTCCTGGGCGTCGCGATGGCCCTCATCATGCACAAGGCCATGCGGGGCCGCGGAGTCGTCCGCGCCGCCATCCTCGTTCCCTGGGCCATCCCGACCGCAGTCTCCGGCATCCTGTGGGGCTGGATCTTCAACCAGAATGGCGTCGCCAACGCGATCCTCGGCCAGCACATCATGTGGGCGTCCGGTAACGCGAGCGCCAAGATGGCCATCATCATCGCCGACGTCTGGAAGACCGCCCCGTACATCGGCCTGCTCACCCTGGCTGGGCTCCAGGTCATCCCCGACGAGGTCTACGAGGCCGCCAAGATCGACGGCGCCAACGCGTGGCGACGGTTCACCCGGATCACGCTGCCGCTGGCGAAGCCCGCCCTCGTGGTCGCCATCCTCTTCCGCACCCTCGACGCCCTGCGCATGTTCGACCTGCCCTACATCCTCGTCGGCCCGCGCAAGTCCTCCGTCGAGACCATCTCCATGCTGGTCCAGGACGAGGCGTCCAACCTGCGCTACGGCTCTGCCGCCGCCTACGCCCTCATCCTCTTCCTCTACGTCTTCATCTTCGCCTACGCCTTCGTCAAGGTCACCGGCGCGGATCTCGGCGCCTCGACTGAGAAGAAGCGCAAGACGAAGGGCGACAACCACAAGCTGCCCGCCTCGGCGTTCCTGCCCCGGCGTGGCACCGAGGGGCAGCCCGCCGTCGTCGACGCCGCTGACGCCACTGAGAGGAGCAGGGCATGAGCACCGCCACTGTCCCCGCCGCCCGACGCACCAAGCGGACCTCATGGGGGAGCGTCCTGTCGACCTTCGGCATCCTCCTCATCGTCATCTACTGCTTGGCGCCCTTCTACTGGATGATCGTCTCCTCCCTGCGCCCGGACACCGAGATCTTCGACAACAGCTGGTGGCCCAAGCACCCCTCGCTGGAGAACTACCAGGCGGTCTTCTCCTCGACGAACAACTTCACGCAGGGCCTCATCAACTCGCTCATCGTCTCCGTCATCGTCACCGTCGTGGCGCTGGCGATCGCGACCTTCGCCTCCTACGCGCTGGCACGCCTCGACTTCCGTGGCAAGGGCTTCCTACTCGTCATCGTCCTCGCGACGTCGATGTTCCCGCTCGTCGCGATCATCGTGCCGCTCCTCAAGAACTTCTCGGCCTGGGGCTGGATCAACACATACCAGGCCATGGTCATCCCAGACCTGTCGTTCTCACTGCCGCTGGCCGTGTGGAACCTGACGAGCTTCTTCCGGCAGATGCCCCAGGAGCTCGAGCAGTCCGCGATGGTCGACGGATGCACCCCGGGGCAGGCCTTCCGCAAGGTCATCCTCCCGCTGGCCGCACCCGGCATCTTCACGACAGCGATCATCATCTTCATCGGTGCCTGGAACGAGTTCCTCGTGGCCGTCACGATGATCAACGACCCGACGATGCAGCCCGCGACTGTCCTTCTGTCGAAGTTCACGGGCGCCTCGCAGTTCAACACGCCCTTCGGCTCGCAGATGGCAGCCGGTGTCATCATGACCCTCCCGCTCGTCGTCATGGTGCTGCTCTTCCAGCGCCGTATCGTCGCCGGCCTCGCAGCCGGAGGCGTCAAGCAGTGAGCCGCTGACCAGCACGCATCAGCACCGAAGCGGTGGGGTGGGACCTCCCAGGTAGCACCCCACCGCTTCGTCGAACCCGCTCGACGTCGAGCACCTCAGCACGTCGTCAGACGCTGGGGCTCGGCCTCTCGTCCTCGTGACAAGGAAGTCACCTCCATGAGCATCCCGACTGTCCCCGCCCATCGTCATGACACCGGTGCCTGGTGTCGAGACGCCGTCATCTACCAGGTCTATCCGCGCTCCTTCGCCGACTCGGACGGTGATGGTGTCGGAGACCTCGCTGGGATCACTGCCCACCTCGATCACCTTGCCGAGCTCGGTGTGGACGCGGTGTGGCTCTCCCCCTTCTACCCCTCACCCCAGGTCGATGCGGGCTACGACGTCTCCGACTACTTCGACGTCGAGCCCGAGCTGGGAACGCTCGACGACTTCGACGCCCTCGTCGCACGGGCCCATGCGCTGGGCCTGCGAGTCGTCATCGACCTCGTCCCCAACCACACCTCCGACCAGCACCCGTGGTTCGCCAAGGCGCTCGCTGCCGGGCCCGAGTCTCCCGAGCGCGACCCCTATATGTTCCGCTACAGCGAGGACGGTACCCCGAACAACTGGGGAAGCCTCTTCGGCGGCTCTGCCTGGGAGCCCGTCGAGCCGCTCACAGGCAGGGCGGAGGACCGAGGGTGGTGGTACCTGCACCTCTTTGCACCGGAGCAGCCCGACCTCAACTGGGACGATGAGGGCGTCCACGAGATGTTCCGCGACTTCCTCAGGTTCTGGGTGGTCGATCACGGAGTCGACGGTTTCCGCGTCGACGTCGCGCACGGCCTCGTCAAGGCGCCCGGCCTGCCCGATGACGCCGTCGGCCCCGACCGGTGGGGCGTCGAGGCTTCGAGCTCCCCGGCGGAAGGCGCAGAGCCTGCCGCGACCGATACCACTGATCACGGCCCCAAGCCCCCTGACTCAGGTCCCGCCTTCGACCAGCCCGGCGTCCACGACGTCTACCGCGAGTGGCGCCGAGTGCTCAACGGGATCCGTCCCGATGTCCTCCTCGTCGCTGAGGCATGGGTGGGCCCGCCGTCCCACGCCGCGCTCTACGTCCGTGAGGACGAGATGAGCCAGGCGTTCAACTTCGACTACCTCAGGGCTCCCTGGAACGCCGACGCCGTCCGCCGCGTCATCGAGACCTCGCTGGAGGAGAACGGCGCCGTCGGAGCCCCGACGACGTGGGCGCTCTCCAACCACGACGTCGTCCGGCACGCGACCCGCTTCGGCTACGCACCGGGTACGCGCACTGACGCGGGCATCGGTCCGGGAGACCCGCAGCCCGACCACGAGCTGGGCCTGCGTCGGGCTCGCGCCGCCACGCTGTTCATGCTCGGGCTGCCTGGTGGCGCCTACCTCTACCAGGGCGAGGAGCTCGGCCTCCCCGAGCACACGACGATGCCCGACGAGGCACGCCAGGACCCGACCTGGCTGCGGACCGGGCACAAGGTGCGAGGCCGCGACGGCTGTCGCGTGCCCCTGCCCTGGACGGCGGACGGCCCGAGCCTCGGCTTCGGGCCGAACGGAAGCACCTGGCTGCCCCAGCCCGCGGAGTGGGCGTTCCTCGCCCCGGAGGTCCAGGCGAGCGATCCGGACTCGCCCCTGGCCCTGTACCGCCGCGCTCTCGCCGTCCGGCGTGAGCGCGGCCTCGGCCGCGGCACCGCTGAGATCCTGAACGACGTGCCTGACATGGCCCTCGCCATCAGGAACGGAAGCACTCTCCTCGCCCTCAACTTCGGGGACACGGCTGTTGAGCTCGACGTCGTCGGCACCGTCCTCGTGCGCTCCAGTGACGCAGCCTCCGGTGACACGGTCGAGCGGCTCCGTCTCGAGCCCTGCGCGGCGCAGTGGCTCGCGCTTCAGGCCGACGAGTGACCCGGCGGTCCGGGACAGGGATGAGGTGACTCGATGGCGGTGACGCGTGCGGACGTCGCGAGGCTCGCTGGGGTGTCCCCTTCGACCGTGACCTACGTGCTCACGGGGCGCAGACCGGTGAGCGCGCTGACCAAGCAGCGCGTCCGTCGTGCCGTCACCGAGCTCGGGTACCACCCCGACCGGAGCGCCTCGGCCCTGGCGTCGCGCAAGATCTCGACCGTCGGCGTCCTGCTTCGTCTCGATCGCTCGGCTATCGAGTCGGACGACCTGAGCTACATCGACGGAGTGCGTGAGGCGGTGGCCGCGGAAGGCATCCAGGTGGTCGTCCCCATGAGCTTGCGCCACGACGGCGACGAGGGCCTGCGCGAGCTCGTCCGCTCCCGATCCGTCGACGCGGCGGTGCTCATGGACGTCGCGCCACTCGACGAGCGCGAGCGGCTCCTCCTCGCCGAAGGCGTGCCGACGACCCTCATCGGGACCTCGGGAACCCCAGAGGGCGCTCCTGGCATCGACGCGGACTTCGAGGCCATGGCGCTGCTCGCGGTCGAGCACCTCACCGTCCTCGGGCATCGCCGCGTGCTCCTGCTCTCACGTCTGGCCGGGGCCGAGCCCGCCAACGCCTACCCGGCTCAGGTCCGTGCCGTGCAGACGGCGGCGAGGGGCTGCGGCGTCGAGCTCTTCCACCGGTCAGTGCCGGATGACCCGATCGCAGGGGCCGCCCTTCTCGAGGGCGGCGGGCTCATCGGTGACTGCACCGCCGTGCTCTCGAACAATCCGTGGGCGCTCACCGGCCTCGTGGCTGCTGCGCGGGCCGTGGGGCTGGCCGTTCCGGCTGACCTCTCCGTGGCCTCCCTCGGTGTCATGATCCCGAACTCGGTCACCGCCTCGCCCGTGACCGAGTTCGGCGTCGACACGTTCGGTCTGGGGCGGCGAGCCGGCGAGCTCCTCCTTGCGCTGGGTTCCAGCCGGGCTCCGCACGGCATCGTGCTCGAGCCTCCGCTCATCACGGACCGGGGGACCACCGGGTCGGTCCGCTCCGTCCCCGGTTGAGACCTGGCTGCGGGCGTGCCGCCGGGGCTCAGCGCCGGAAGCCACCCTCGGTGCTGATGACCTGTCCCGTCACCCATCGGGCCTCGTCTGAGAGCAGCCAGCAGATGAGGCGTGCCGGGTCGTCGGGCGTGCTGAGGCGCCCGGCGGGGAAGGAGGAACGCACCGCGTCCCGCAGCGCGTCATCCATGTACCCCGTGTCCACCGGACCGGGGTTGACGGTGTTGAGCCGGATCCCGCGGCTCGCGAGGCCGTCCGCGAGAGTCGGCGTGATACCGGCGAGCGCGGCCTTCGACGTGCTGTAGGCGATCTCATCGGGCATGGGGCCCAGTCCCTGGCCCGAGGTCATGAGCACGACCGCCCCCGAGAGCTCCCGGCACGCCGACGGCTCGAAGACCTCGGCGAAGGTCTGCACGAGGAGCAGGGAGCCTCGAGCGTTGACGCGCCAGTGCAGGTCGAGATCCTCTGGAGCGATGCTCTCGAGCCTGCCGTCATGACCCGAGGCGGCGTGGTTGCACACGAGGCCGTCCAAGCCCCCGAGCCCCTCGCACGCCGTCTCCACGACGCGCCGCGGCTGGGCCGCGTCAGCGAGGTCCGCGCTCAGGTCAACGAGCTCCGCGCCTGGCACGAGGTGAGCCCTCACTCCCTCGATGACTGCGTCGAGAGCGTCGGCGCCCCACGCCTGGGCGGCGTCGTGAGGTGAGAAGTGGTGCACAGCGACTGAGGCCCCAAGATCCGCCGCACGGCACGAGATGGCGTACCCGATGCCGCGGCGTCGGCTCACTCCGGTGACGAGGACGCGCCGCCCCTCCAGGGGACGCGGTCGAACCGAGGTGGCCTGGCCCGAGGCGCTCATGGTCGGCACCTCACACGACCTCGGCGACGGCGGCCAGGACGGCGTCGGGCAGCCCGCAGGCGCGCAGCGCGCCGAGGAGCGCACCGCCGCGCAGCCCCGAGGTGACGGCCTCCCACGCGCGGTCCTTGGCCGCGTACTCGACCTCGACCGGTTCGAGGATCCTGAAGACCTCGTCCTCGAGGGCCGGCGTCCGCGTGCGCACGCCCGTGAGTCCGACCCGCACGGGGCCGTCAGTCAGACGCATGGTTCCCAGGCTCACGTCGAGCCCACGGCCGAGCGTGAACCCGTCGCCCTCGCGGCGTTCGATCCGGGCCGGGGCACCGGTGGACCCGGCCCCGGACACGGTCACCGCGGCATCGTCGCCGGTGCCGCCGACGGACAGCAGGTGCAGCGTGACCTCGCGCTCCGCCGGGACGACGCCGTCGGCACCCTCCTGAGCGATCTCGAGGGAGGCGGTGCCGGCCTCGTCGTCCCAGGTGAGATCGAAGCGTGTCCTGACGACGCCCTCGTCGCCGGGCTCGGCCGAGCCGTCGTCCTCCTCGAGGACCGCCGTGCCGTCGGCGCCCGGCACGATGACGAGCCCGAGCGCGCGGGGGTTGGCTCCGGCCGCCTCGGAGAGGTCGTCGGCGACGGTGATGATCGAGCCTGCGCGGGCGAGGACCGGGAGCTGGTCCAGCGGGCGCGAGAGGCTGACCTCGCTGCCGCCCTCGGCCGGCACCGCGTAGCGGCGACCGGTGGGCAGGTCGAACCAGGTGCCCCGGGGCAGCCAGGCGTCCTCGCGGGCCAGGCCGCTCGTTCGGTCCGCCTGGTGCGTGACGGGTACGACGAGCAGGTCGCCGAAGAGGAGCTCAGCACGGTGGCCGTAGGCGCCGGGCTGCTGGGGATGGTCGTGGTAGACGGGGCGGACGGGTCCGACGCCGTCCGTGTGCGCGAGGCGCGACCACGTGTAGAGGTAGGGCACGAGGCGGTGGCGCAGGCGCAGGTGAGCCTCCATCGTGGCCCGCGCGTCGCGCGAGTAGCGCCACGGCTCCTTTGAGTTGAAGGGCGACTTCGAGGAGTGCAACCGGTTGACGGGGGAGAAGCAGCCCAGCTGGACCCAGCGGGCCGCCAGCTCGGAGTCCTTGACACCGAACATGTGCCCGCCGATGTCGTTGGACCACCAGTAGTAGCCGATGTTGGCGGCCGTGGCCGTGAACTCGGGCTGGAAGCGCAGGGAGTCCCAGGTGACGATCGTGTCGCCGGAGAAGCCGACTGGCGTGCGGTGGCTCGAGGCGTCGGCGAAGCGCGAGAAGGTGACGGGACGGCGCCGGTAGCTCTCGGTGCTGCCGTCGTCCGCGGTCCGGGTGCGCTCGCGGCCCGAGTCGAGATAGTGCACGTGGTTGAGCATCCACAGCGGGTCGAGTCCAGGAACGTCTGTGGTGCCGCCCTGCTGCCAGTCGAGCCACCAGAAGTCGACGCCCTCGGCCTCGAGGGGGTGGTGGGCGTGCTCGAGGTAGGCGGCCGTGAACTCCTTGTCCCCGATGTTGAAGGGAATCTCCTCGCCCGAGCGCGGGTCGCGGCCCAGCGCCCGCATCATGGGGCCGTACGCCTCCTCGTGACGCCGGATGCCGGCTGCCGGGTGAAGGTTGAGGGAGGTCAGCATCCCGCGCTTGTGGAGGCCGTCGAGGAAGGCCTTGGGATCCGGGAAGAGCTTGCGGTCCCAGGTGTAACCGGTCCAGCCGTTGCCGATGGCGGGGTCGATGTCCACCAGGTGCCAGTCCATGTCGATGACGGCGACGGAGAAGGGGAGGCCCTCCTGGGCGAAGCGGTCCATGAGCTCGAGGTACTCGTCCGCGGTGTAGGCGTGGTAGCGGCTCCACCAGTTGCCCAGCAGCGCACGAGGGATCAGCGGGGTCGGCCCGGTGAGCGCGAAGAAGTCGCGCAGGGCCCCGTGGTAGTCCTGCCCGTAGCCGAAGAGGTAGAGGTCCTCGTCCGTGGTGGAGCCGTCCACCGGGCTCGTGCCAGGACGCGGGCGCACCCACTCGTCCTCGTCGACGAGCAGCGAGCCCGAGTCGTCGATGACGGCGATGCCGCCCATGGCGAGGAGGCCCGGTCCCAGGACGGCGCGGCCGTCGACCTCGTCAAGGGTGCGGCAGGTCCCACCCAGGTTGGACGGGAACTTCTCCGCGGGGTCCCAGGTGTCACCGTGGTGCCAGGTGCCGCCGTGGGGGTTGAGGACACTCGTGCGCAGGCTGACCTGCAGGCCGGAGCGCGAGAAGCCGCGCGAGGGCTGGTACGTGAGGTGCAGATGCTCCGTGATGACCTCGACGCGGTTCTCGCCGCGCACCACGCGGAACTCCGGGACGGGCCCGAGGCCGCGGTTGACGACGAGCTGCGTCGCGGCGTCGACGAAGCGGTCGCCCTCGGCGGACTCCATCCGGATGAGCCGGTCGGTCAGGACGGTGAAGCGGTACCCGGGGCCCGAGACCACGGCGTCGGCCGGTGCGGGGGCGAGGCGGGGCTCGGAGGCGGCGTGCGACAACGGAGAGGCCATGCGTCCAGGCTAGCCGGGCCCGGGACGTCACAACCGCCCGGCGACCCTCTCGCGCAGCGCGAGGACGGCGGCGCCGCGCGCCCACTCGACGCGGTCGTGCTCGCGCACGGTGACGCGGAGCGGTCGGGCGCTCGGTCGTCGGACGGCCGAGACCCCGCCCATGACGTGGTCCTCGAGGAGGGCGGCGAGGTCGGCTCGCTCGCCGGCGACGACGACCTGCTCGGTGAGGGTCAGCGCTGCGACCATGCCGATGAGCCGACCGAGCCTGCGCGCGAAGGAGGCGCAGACGGTGACGGCGGCGGCGTCGCCCTCTCGGGCGAGCTCGACGACGCGGTGGGCGGTGGCGCGCTCGCGACCCTCGGCCTCCCAGGCGCGCTCGAGGGCCGCGCTCGTGAGGCACTCCATGGCGGGTGCGGCGTGCGGCGGACGGTCGCCGTCGGGGACCGGGACGTTGGAGATGAGGCCGAGCTGCGCGTCGGCGCTCGTGACGACCTCGCCGCCGATGACGAGGCCGTAGCCGATTCCGGTGCCCGTGGTGAGCAGCGCGAAGCGGTCGGTCTGCGTGCCGGCACCGAACCACGCCTCGAGGCCGGTGAGAGCGACGAGGTCGTTCCCGACGGTGGCGGGGACGCCGAGACGCTCTTCGGTGAGCTTCGCGAGGGGCACGCCGTGCCACCCGTAGAAGCCGGCGTCGTCGACGACGCGGCCGTCCGTCGTCGAGCCGCCGAGGGCCAGGCCGGCGCACGCGGGGTGCACGTCGTCGGAGACGGCTGCTGCTGCCTCGGCGACGGCGTCGAGAACCGCGTCGGGGGAGTGCCCCGGGAGCTCGACGCGGCTGCTCGCGACGACGTCGGCGCGCAGGTCGGTGAGGACCGCCGTGACGGCGCGGTTGGACAGGGCGAGGCCGAGGACGTGCTCGGCCTCCGCCCTCAGCTCGAGCGGCGACTGGGGGCGACCGGTCCCCGCGACGCGCTCGGTGGAAGTGGTGAGCAGGCCGGCCTCGATGAGGGGCGTGGTGAGGCGTGTGACCGAGCCGGGGGAGATGCCGACGATCTCCATGAGCCGGGTGCGCGGGAGACGACCGGAGCGGAGGAGCGCCAGGACGATCTCGCGCTGGGTTCCCGTGAGGTCGGTCCAGGGAGAGGCGGGGGTGGGCACCGCGCCATCATGCACCGTCGCGCGGCGCCGCGGCGGGAAGTTGCCAAAGCGTTTCTTTCGACGCAAAATATTCGCGGGCCGAGCCCATCCGGACCGCCCATCCCCATCTCACGCAAGGACGCACGGGAGTCCCCATGACAGCACTGAGCAGACGCTCCTTCCTCGCCACCTCGGCGGGGATCGCGGCGCTCGCCGCCGCCGGCGGCACGCTCGCCGGATGCTCATCCGGCGACGACGGCAAGGTCCACCTCGAGCTCTTCCAGTTCAAGAGCGAGGCCATCGACCTGTTCACCAAGATCTGCGACGAGTTCAACGCGGCGAACCCCGACATCGTCGTCACGCAGAACTTCCAGACCGACAACGTCACCGCGCTGCGGGCCCGTCTCGTCAAGGGCGACATGCCCGACATGATGACGATCAACGGTGACTACAACTACGGCGCACTCGCCCGCACGGGCATCTTCCGAGACTTCACGGACTCGGGTCTCCTTGACGGCGTCAACCCGACGATGGCCAACATCCTCAACACGCTCGGTACCGGCAAGGAGGGGCAGACCAACGGCGTCGCCTTCGCCGACAACGGCTCGGGGATCATCTACAACAAGGACATCTTCGACAAGGCCGACGTCGAGCCCCCGACCACCTGGTCCCAGCTCATCGAGGTCTGCGAGGAGCTCGAGAAGCAGGGCATCAACCCCTTCTACTGGGCCACCAAGGACAACTGGACCGGCGCCCCCGCCTTCTCCAGCCTCTCCGGTGACTTCCTCACCGACGGCGTCGCCGCCTGGTACGACAAGCGGCGCGAGATCGGCAACGGCATGAGCTTCAAGGAGCTCACGCCCGTCTTCGAGAAGATGCACCAGGCCTACCAGTACGGGAACCCCAACAAGGCCGGACTCGGCTACAACGACGGGAACCAGGGCTTCGCCCAGGGCAAGGGCGCCATGTACTGGCACGGCACCTACGCCATCCCGGCGATCCGCTCCTACAACAAGGACATCAACCTCGGCACCTTCGCCACCCCGGCCGACGACCCCAAGGACACCAAGGTGGTCTCCGGCGTCGACGTCGCACTCACGATGGGCACGGACCCGGCGCACCCCGAGGAGAGCATGAGGTTCTTCAAGTACCTCATGGCCAAGGCCAACATGAAGGCCTACTGCGACGAGCAGGTCGCCTACCCCACGCTCACCACCCTGTCGGCCACGGACCCCGCCCTCGCGGGCCTCCAGCCCTACTTCGACGACGAGCGGCTCGCGACCTACTCCGACCACAACTTCCCGCCGGCGATCACGCTCAACGCCTACATCCAGCAGTACTTCTTCGACGGCGACCTCGACAAGCTCATCACGACCCTGGACACGCAGTGGAACAAGGTCGTCAAGCGCATCAACGAGACGTCCTGAGAGCGCGGAGGCAACCCATGACCACGACCACGGCCGCCAAGCGGTCCGCCGAGCGCGAGCGCCGCGCTCAGAACAAGCCCAAGCCGATCGACAAGGCCTACGTGTGGATGATCGTCCCCGCGGCCCTCGTCTTCACCGTCCTGCTCACGATCCCCCTGCTGACCGGCTTCTTCTACACCTTCACCAACTTCCAGGGCTACGGCTCCTGGCACTTCGTGGGGCTGACGAACTACAAGAACCTGTTCCAGGACGACATCATCTGGGGCTCGTACGTCTTCACCTTCAAGTACGCCATCGTCGCCTCGATCCTCACCAACATCATCTCGCTGGGCCTGGCGCTCATGCTGAACTCCAAGCTCAAGGCTCAGAGCTTCTTCCGCGGGATCTTCTTCATCCCGTACATCCTCCCGGTGCTGGTGGTGTCCTACATCTTCAGCTACCTGTTCACGAACAACCTCCCCCTCATCGGGGAGAAGCTCGGCTGGGAGTGGCTGAGCACCTCGCTGCTCGCCAACGAGAACCTCGCCTGGCTCGCCATCGTCCTCGTCGGCGTGTGGCAGGCCGTCGCCTACAACACGATCATCTACCTGGCGGGACTTCAGACGGTCCCCGACGAGATCTACGAGGCCTCGGCCATCGACGGCGCCGGCCCGGTCCGCCGCCTGTGGTCGATGACCCTGCCGATGATCATCCCGTACCTCGGCATCAACATGGTCCTGTCCTTCAAGAACTTCCTGGGCGTCTTCGACCAGATCGTCGCCCTGACCTCCGGAGGCCCGGGCACGGCCACCCAGTCGATCTCCTACCTCATCTTCAAGAACGGCTTCCAGGGCGGCGAGTACTCCTACCAGACGGCGAACGGCATCATCTACTTCCTCATCGTGGTGCTCCTGTCCTTCGCCCAGCTCCGCTTCACCCAGAGCCAGGAAAGGGTCTGATCCGCGATGACCGCAGCAGCTCCCGCATCCCCCGACGCCTCCGTCAGCGCCACCGGCACCATCGCCGACGGCGCCCGCCCGCCCGCCGACGAGAGGACCTACCGGACGCGCCGGCACTCACGCCACACCTTCGGCCGGACGAACTGGTGGACGACCGTCCTCGCCGTCGTCCTCAGCCTCACGATCCTCGTGCCGCTCTACTTCACCGTCGTCACAGCCTTCAAGACGCCGGAGCAGCTGGCAGCCTCTGGCTGGGGCCTGCCCGACTCCTGGAGCCTCGACAACTTCCGCTCCGCCTGGGAGATGACCTCCTACCCCAAGCGCGTCCTCACGAGCTCGATCATCACCGTCGGCGCGACCGTCTTCACCATCCTGTCCAACTCGATGGTGTCCTACGCGCTCGCCCGCAACATGCACCGCCGCTGGGTCAAGGCGATGTACTACTACATAGTCGCCGCGCTCTTCGTCCCCTTCCCGATCATCATGCTGCCGGTGGTCAAGGAGACGGCCCTGCTCCACATCGACAACGAGGCGGGCCTCATTCTCCTCTACGTCGTCTACGGCCTGGCCTTCAACATCCTCATGTACACCTCCTTCATCAAGTCGATCCCGGAGGAGCTCGAGGAGGCCGCCGCCATCGACGGCGCGAGCCGCTGGGGCATCTTCTGGAAGGTGATCTTCCCGCTGCTGTCCCCGATGAACGCCACGGTCGGCATCCTCACCTGCCTGTGGGCGTGGAACGACTTCCTGCTGCCGCTGGTCATCCTCACCGACCAGTCGAAGGCCACGCTGCCGCTCGCGCAGTACGTCTTCCAGGGGCAGTTCAACACGAACTACCCGGTGTCCTTCGCCTCCTACCTCATGGCGATCGCCCCGATGTTCCTCGTGTACGTCATCGCCCAGCGCTGGGTCATCTCCGGCGTCATGCGCGGCTCGCAGAAGTGAACCGCCGAGGGACCGTGCCGCCGGCCCGGTCGCGCTGAACGCCGTCGCCCCCGGAACCGAGTGGTTCCGGGGGCGACGGCGTTCAGCGCGGAGGCGAGGCGCCGCCCGACGACGGCGCCTGGCCCGCCCGTCAGAAGAACTCGCCGTCGATGTCGGCGACGGCGACGACCTTCTGGTTCGTGAACTCGGTGAGGCCCAGCTCGGTGAGCTCGCGGCCGTAGCCGGAGCGCTTGACCCCGCCGAAGGGGATGTCCGCGGCGACGCCGGTGGGCTGGTTGATGAAGACCATGCCGGTGTCGATGCGCCGAGCGAGCTCCTGGGCCCGGCGCACGTCGGAGGAGTAGATCGAGCCGCCCAGTCCGTAGGGCGAGTTGTTGGCGATGCGCACTGCGTCGTCGTCGTCCTTGGCGCGGTAGACCTGCGAGACGGGGCCGAAGAACTCCGTCTGGGACGTCCTCGAGTCCGCCGGGATGTCAGTGAGGATCGTCGGCTGGAAGAAGGAGCCCTCCTGCGGGACCGGCTCGCCGACCTCCTCGACGGTGACGCCCTCCTCGCGGGCGCGCGCCACGAGCTCCGCGAGCTCGTCCGCCGCGGACTGCGAGGACAGCGGCGGCAGGGTGGTCGAGGAGTCCATCGGGTCACCCGGCTTGAGCGTGGCGACCTTCGCCCGGTACTTCTCGAGAAACTCGTCGTAGAGGGAGTCGGCGATGATCATGCGCTTGCAGGAGGTGCAGACCTGGCCGCCGTTCCAGTGACGTCCGAGAAGCGCCCAGTCGACGACCTTGTCGAGGTCGGCGTCGTCCAGGACGATGAACGCGTCCGAGCCGCCGAGCTCGAGGGTCGACTTCTTGAGGTTCTTCGCGGCTTCCTGGGCGACGGCGGCGCCGGCGCCCTCGGAGCCGGTGAGGGCAACGCCGCGCACGCGCTCGTCGGCGAGGATCTGCTCGTTGGACTCGTGGGAGGCGAAGACGTTGACGAGGAGGCCCTCGGGACCGCCCGCCTCCTTGAAGAGCTCCTCCATCTTGAGAGCCGACTGCGGCACGATCGAGGCGTGCTTGAGCACGAGGGTGTTGCCCGCGCTCAGCTGGGGCGCGGAGACGCGGATGACCTGGTAGAAGGGGAAGTTCCACGGCTCGACGGCGTAGATGACGCCCTGGGGCTCGTGGACGACGACGACGTCCATGTCGCCGTAGCCCTTGGCCGCGACGGGCCTGGGGGCGAGGAGCTCGGCGGCGTGGTCGACGTAGTACCGCAGGATGTTCGCGCACAGGGCGACCTCACCCTCGGCCTCGTCGATCGTCTTGCCCATCTCGAGGGTGAGGACCTCGGCGTACTCTCGGGTGTTCTCCTCGAGGATGTCGGCGGCCTTGGAGAGGACGGCGACGCGGTCCTCCACCGGGGTGTCCCTCCAGGTGGCGAAGGCGGCGTCGGCCTTGGCGATCGCGGCGTCGATCTCCGCCTCCGTGGCGGTCTCGAAGGTCTTGACGACCTCGCCGGTGTACGGGTTCGTGGTCTGGTATCCCATGACTCTCTTCCTTGACGCGTGGGGCGTGACGCCGCTCACCGTAGACCCGTCCTCGGGCGCGCGGACAAACGGCCGGGGCGATTTCTCGCGCTGCGATACGGGGCCCTGACGGCGCCGCGCGACGCCGTCGGCCTTGAAGCCCGGTAAGGCACTGCGGTAGGACGGTGCCGCGCCCCGTGCGCCGACGAAGCCGCCGACCGCCCACCAGCAGGAGCACCCCGTGACCACGACCCCGGTCAACCCGTCCGCCTCGCCCGCACCGCTCATAGTCTCCCCGCGCCACGCGGGGGAGGACCCCGAGTGGTGGCGCCGCGCCGTCGTCTACCAGGTCTACCCGCGCTCCTTCCAGGACACCGACGGCGACGGCCTCGGCGACGTCCGCGGCATCACGAGCCGCCTCGACCACCTCGACTCCCTCGGCGTCGACGTCGTCTGGCTCAGCCCCGTCTACCGCTCCCCGCAGGACGACAACGGCTACGACATCGCCGACTACGAGGACGTCGACCCGATGTTCGGCACCCTCGCCGACCTCGACGAGCTCATCGCCGGGCTCCACGCCCGCGGCATGCGCCTCGTCATGGACCTCGTCGTCAACCACACGAGCGACGAGCACGCCTGGTTCCGCGCCTCCCGCTCCTCCAAGGACGACCCGAAGCGCGACTGGTACATCTGGCGCCCCGCCCGTGAGGTCGAGGGGCTTGAGCCCGGGCAGCCCGGCACGGAGCCGACCAACTGGGGCTCCGCCTTCTCAGGCTCGGCCTGGCAGTGGGACGAGGCCACCCACGAGTACTTTCTCCACCTGTTCTCCCCCAAGCAGCCCGACCTCAACTGGGAGAACCCCGAGGTGCGGCAGGCCGTGTACGCCTTCATGAACCGCTGGGTGGACCGCGGCGTCGACGGCTTCCGCATGGACGTCATCAACCTCATCTCCAAGACCTACCCGCTCGCTGACGGCCCCAAGGGGGAGGGCGACCTTCACGGCTCGGGCTTCGTCGCGGTCGCCAACGGGCCCCGGGTCCACGAGTTCCTGCACGAGATGAACGAGGCCGTCTTCGCGCCGCGCGAGGCCCACGTCATCACCGTGGGCGAGACCCCCGGCGTCACCCGGGACGAGGCGGCGCTGTTCACCGACCCTGCCCGCGCCGAGGTCGACATGGTCTTCCAGTTCGAGCACGTCGACCTCGCGGACGGCCCTCACGGCAAGTTCGACCCGGTGGCGGTGGACCGCGTCGTCCTCAAGAAGAATCTCGCCGACTGGCAGGCGGCCCTGGCGCCGCACACGGACGAGGCCGGTGCCGTGACCGAGGAGAAGGGCTGGAACTCCCTCTACTGGGACAACCACGACCAGCCCCGGGCGGTCTCCCGCTTCGGTGACGACGACCCCGCCTGGCGCGAGCTCTCCGCGAAGACCCTCGCCTCGATCCTCCACGCGCACCGCGGCACGCCCTACGTCTACCAGGGGGAGGAGCTCGGCCAGACGAACACGGTCTTCACCTCGATCGACGACTTCCGCGACCTCGAGTCCGTCAACCACTTCCACGAGCGCGTCGGCGTCGGGGACGACCCTGCCGCGGTCCTCGACGGCCTCAAGCCGAACTCGCGCGACAACGCCCGTACCCCTGTCCAGTGGGACGCCACCGAGAACGCGGGCTTCACCACCGGTACCCCGTGGATCGACGTCGCTCCCAACGCCGCTGACATCAACGCCGCCGCCCAGGTGGGCGTGCCGGGCAGCGTCTTCGAGCACTACCGGGCGCTCATCAGCCTGCGCCACTCGGACGACGCCCTGGCCCTGGGCACCTTCCGCCTCCTCGACGCCGAGGACCCCGGTTCATGGGTCATCCTGCGCGAGCACCTGACGGCCGACGGCGGTCGCGAGCAGCTGCTCCTCGTCGCCTCCTGCAGCCGGGACGGTCTCGACACCGGCGAGGGCTCCGCGCTGCGCGGTCGTCTCGCTGCCGAGGGGCTCGACCTGGCGGAGTGGACGAGCGCGCAGCGGCTCCTCGTCGCGAGCCTGCCCTCCGGCGAGGCGGCCGCGTCGGGGACCGGTCTCCCCGAGCACCTGGACGGCTGGGACTCGGTGCTCCTGCGACGCAGCCTCTGACCGGGCCGGGACGCGGGGCGTCGACCAGCGAGGACGTCAGGCCCGGTGCAGGCGGGCATCCGCCCGCCGGCCGGGCAGCCAGGTCGTGACGGCGACCGCGCCCGTCGTCCCGATGAGCAGGACCGGCAGGAGCCAGAGGGGCGCGTGCGGGAGCTCCCAGATGAAGAGCGCCGCGAAGACCGGAGCCTTCTGGGTCACCGCGAGGACGACCCCGCCGCCGAGGACGGCCATGGCGGCCACGGACACGTCCGCGCCCGCGAGGTGCGCGAGCCCCGCGAGCGCCGCACCGACCGAGGACCCGAGGGCGAAGGACGGCGCGAGCAGACCGCCCGTCGCACCGGCGCCCAGGGTCGCGCCCGTGAGCAGGGGCTTGAGGACGATGACGCCGGCGAGCGCCACGAGCGCCGTCCCGGTGGGCGGGCTCGTGAGTGCCGCCTGGAAGGCGTCCTTGCCGTTGCCCGGAAGCTCGGCGAGCCACAGCGAGGTTGTGCCCGTGAGGAGACCCGCCCCGCCGATCGCGAGTGGCAGGGTCCACGAGTCCGGGAGCCTGTGAGCCTTGAACCAGCCCCACAGGCTTCGAGCGCCCCAGCCCGCGAGCGCGGCCGTCGGGATGACGACGACCGCGGCGAGGAGGTCGGCGCCCGCCAGAGGCGCCCGCGGCATCGACAGGCTCGCGGCGGCGTGCGAGTGGAGCCACGACACGACGGTGGCGAGCACCGAGATGACGACGGCGAGGGCGGGGGCGCGCACGCCCCGGCCGGCCCGGGTGGAGGCCAGCATGACGATCTCGACGGCGTAGGCGGCACCGCCGAGCGGTGCGTTGTACATGGCGGCCAGGCCCGCGCCCGCGGCGGAGGCGACGAGGACCGGGACCCACTCGACGTCGACACGCAGTGCCAGCGAGACGCGGGAGGCGACGGCTCCGGCCGCGAGCCTCGGGGCGCCCTCGCGGCCCACCGAGTTGCCTGAGCCGACGGTGAGGACCTGGAGGACGGCGTCGGCGAAGGGACGCAGGATCCCCATGCGGCGGGCGGAGTCGAGTGAGGTGTCCTCGACGGTCCGCTCGACGGTCACGACGCCGCCGGTGGCGCGCTCCCACCACCACAGCGATCCCGCGACGAGCCCACCGGCCGCGGGCGCGAGGACGCGGCGCCACGTGGCGGCCTCCGTGACGCGCTGCGGCAGGGAGCCGTCCCGCACGCCGTAGAAGAGCCACTCGAAGCCCTCGAGGAGGTACGCCATCGAGATGCCGATGAGGCCTGCGGCCACGCCGCTCAGGAGGATCGTCAGGCTGAGCCGCCACCACTGGCCCGGGGCGGGGGAGGGAGCGCCGCAAGCGGCGGGACGGGACGTGCTCATCATGCTCGACGGTACCGGCGGCGGATCCGGGGCAGGGGCCGAGGCACTCGGGCCCAGCCGGCTCAGCGGACCCCGCCTCCGGGGCCCGCTGTCGGCCCGGTGCCCGGGCTCAGGCGCGTGCGGCCCGCTCCGCCTGGGTGCGGGTCGGTCCGAAGGCCGGAAGGTCCTCGGGCGCGAGCACCCCCCCCTCCTGGCTCACGAGCGAGATGGCGTCCCGGAGCCCCGTCCACCACTGCTCGCGCGGACGGCGGTTGACCAGGTCGAGCTCCTCGTTCATGCGCTCGAGGGGGTGGTGCGTGATGCGGCCCTCGACGAGGCCGACGTAGCTCGAGTGGAACGTCCCGGCGTCGAGCTGGTCCGAGAGGAGCCGCAGAGCGTGAGAGACGAGCTTCGTCGCCATGATGCGGTCGAAGGGGGTGGGGTCGCCGCCCTGCTGGACGTGGCCGACGATCGCCTCGCGCACGTCGTAGAGCCCGTGTCCCTCCTCCGTGAAGATCTTGGCGAGGACGTCCGTCGTGTAGCCCTCGCTCGCCCGCTCGTTGCGGACCACGAGGTAGAGCTTGCGGCCCGATCGGAAGGACGTGACCATCCGCTCGGAGTCCGCGGCCAGCTCCGAGAGCGTGATGCCGTCCTCGTGGAGGTACACCTTCTCCGCGCCGGCCGCCAGGCCGCTCATGAGAGACAGGTACCCGCACCGGCGTCCCATGACCTCCGCGACGAAGCAGCGGTGCGAGGCCGCGCCGGACTGCTTGATCGCGTCGAGGGAGGTCACGGCGTTGTTGAGCGCCGTGTCAGCGCCGATGCTCAGCTCGGAGCCGGGCAGGTTGTTGTCGATCGAGGCGGGCACGCACACGATGGGGACGTTGAAGGCGGGGTAGCGGTCGCGCTCGCGCACGAGGAGGTTCGAGGCCAGGTAGGCGTTGAAGCCGCCGATGACGAGGAGCCCGTCGATGCCGTGGGACTCGATGGAGCGGCCCAGCGCGTACAGCTGCTCGACGGTGGGGACCTCGCGGCGCGTGCCGAGCTCGGCGCCGCCGTCGCCGACCCAGCCCTCGACGTCGTCCCACGACAGCTCGCGGACGTCCCCGTCGAGCAGGCCCTGGAAGCCGCCGTTGACGCCGAGCATGGTGAAGTCGTGGTCGAGCCCGAGGCGCACGGCCGCGCGGGCCGCCGTGTTCATGCCCGGGGCGAGGCCGCCCGCGTGGACGATCGCGATGCGCCGCGAGCGCGCGGGCGAGTCGTCGTCCGCCTCCGCACGGTGGTGCAGCTCGCCGATGGCGGCCGGGTCGAGCACCGGGGGAGTGGACATGGTCTCGAAGAGCTCGAGCATCTGCCCGAAGCTCGCGCCGCGCGCCTCGATGGCGCCCTCGTAGTCGCCGTCCTCGACGAGCTTGGCGACGGCGCGCGTGCGACCGATGTGCTCCATCATCGGCAGCCGGTGGATGCGGTTGTGACGCTCCGCGATGATGACGGGCTCGTCCTCGGGGCGGGCCAGCATGACCTCGCGGGCGGCCGCGCAGCCCAGCAGGGTCGACATCCAGCGGTCGTAGGCGCTGGGCCGACCGCCACGCTGCACGTGGCCCAGGATCGTGACGCGGGGCTGCTCGCCGAGCCGCTCCTCGATGATCTGACGGACGTCGTCGGCCGTGATGCGGTTGCCGGCGCGGTCGGTCGCCCCCTCCGCGACGATGACCATGGACTCGCGGCGCCCGGCTTCGCGGCCGGTGCGGAGCTTGAGGCACATGTCCTCCTCCCAGCCCTCGGCGGGCGGGAGCTCGGGGACGAGGACGTAGTCGCAGCCGCCGGCGACGGCGGCCATGAGGGCGAGGTAGCCGCAGTGGCGGCCCATGACCTCGACGACGAAGGTGCGCTGGTGGCTCGCCGCCGTGGAGGAGATGTCGTCGATGGCCTCGAGGATGCGGTGGAGGGCGGAGTCGGTGCCGATCGTCATGTCCGCTCCGACGAGGTCGTTGTCGATCGACCCCACGAGCCCCGTGACCATGAGCTGGGGATGGGCCTGCGCCGTCTCGGGGGTGATGCGCCCGGTGTCCGCGAGCTCGGCCACGAGCCCCGGCCAGTTCTTGCGGAACTCGTTGGTACCGGTGAGGGAGCCGTCGCCGCCGATGACGACGAGGCGGTCGATGCCGTGCTCCAGCAGGTTCGCGGCGGCCTCGAGCTGCCCGGCGCGCTCGCGGAACTCGGCGCAGCGGGCGGTGCCGATGATGGTGCCGCCCTTGTGGAGGATGGAGCCGACGGAGTCCCACTCGAGGGGGCGGATCCCGTCCCCGCCCTTGACCGCTCCGGACCATCCCTCCATGACGGCGTAGGGCTGGGCGCCCGCGCGCAGCGCCGTGCGCACCACGGCACGGACGGCGGCGTTCATGCCCTGGGCGTCGCCGCCGGAGGTGAGGATGCCGACGCGCACCCTCTCGGCGGGGCTCGTCTCGACGTTGCGGTTCTCGGGTCGGTCCTCGACTGCCATGACGTCCTTCCAGGTCGCGCGGGTCTTCCGGGCTATTGTCGTCGACGGCGCGAGCCGCGTCACCTCTCGCAGGGTGAACACGCGGAGACTCGTCCGGGTCCTTCGTCCTCACTGTGTCCTGGGTCGCGTTAGGCTCGGTCGCGGACACACGCCCAGCCCCGGGAACGACGACGCCCCCGGACACGATCCTGGAAGGACGATCTGGATGGACCTGTATGAGTACCAGGCACGAGACCTGTTCAGGAAGCACGGCGTCCCCGTGCTCGGAGGCGGCACCGCCACCACGCCTGAGCAGGCGCACGAGGTCGCCACGGACATGTTCGCCCACGGCTCCTCCCTCGTCGTCGTCAAGGCCCAGGTCAAGACCGGCGGCCGCGGCAAGGCCGGCGGCGTCAAGCTCGCGCGCGGCGCCGACGAGGCCCGCGACGCCGCGGAGAAGATCCTCGGCATGGACATCAAGGGGCACACGGTCCGCACCGTCCTCATCGCCGACGGCGCTGAGATCGCCTCCGAGTTCTACTTCTCGATCCTCCTGGACCGCGCCGAGAGGCGCTACCTCGCCATGTGCTCCAAGGAGGGCGGCATGGAGATCGAGACGCTCGCCAAGGAGCGCCCCGAGGCCCTCGCCCGCGTCGCCATCGACCCGCTCGTCGGCGTCACCACCGAGGTCGCCACCCAGATCGTCGAGGCCGCCGGCTTCGAGGCCGGCCCCGTCGCCACGGGCGTCGCCTCGGCCATCATCCAGCTGTGGGAGGTCTTCCAGGAGGAGGACGCCACCCTCGTCGAGGTCAACCCCCTCGTCGCCACCCCGGAGGGGACCGTCCTCGCGGTCGACGGCAAGGTCTCCCTCGACGACAACTCCCGCTTCCGCCACCCCGAGCACACCGACCTCAAGGACACCACCGAGGCCGACCCGCTCGAGACCCGCGCCAAGGAGGCCGGGCTCAACTACGTCCGCCTCGAGGGCGAGGTCGGCGTGCTCGGCAACGGTGCCGGCCTGGTCATGTCCACCCTCGACGTCGTCGCAGGCGCCGGCGAGCGCCACGGCGGGATGCGCCCGGCGAACTTCCTCGACCTCGGAGGCGGCTCCTCCGCGGAGGTCATGGCCACCGGCCTCGAGGTCGTCGCCTCCGACCCGCAGGTCCGCGCCATCCTCGTCAACGTCTTCGGCGGCATCACCTCCTGCGACACCGTCGCGAACGGCATCGTCACCGCCGTCGGCACGCTCGAGGACTTCGACAAGCCCATCGTCGTCCGGCTGGACGGCAACAACGCCGCGCTGGGTCGCCAGATCCTCGCGGACGCCAACATCGACGGCGTCACCGTCGTCCCCACCATGGACGGCGCCGCCGACGTCGTCACCGAGATCGCCGAGAAGCTGGGAGCCTGAGTCCATGAGCATCTTCCTCGATGAGAACGACCGCGTCATCGTCCAGGGCATGACCGGCTCGGAGGGCCAGAAGCACACCCGCCGCATGCTCTCCGCCGGCACGAAGGTCGTCGCGGGCGTCAACCCCCGCAAGGCCGGCACCTCCGTCGCCTTCGACGTCGAGCCCATCGGCCCGGCCTCCGGCGACGTCACCGCCGGGACCGTCGAGGTGCCCGTCTACGGCACCGTCGCCGAGGCCCGCTCCGCCACCGACGCGACCGTTTCCGTCGTCTTCGTCCCGCCGGCCTTCGCCAAGGACGCCGTCGTCGAGGCCGTCGACGCGGGCCTGCGCCTCGTCGTCGTCATCACGGAGGGAATCCCCGTCCACGATGCCACCTACTTCCGCGCCTACGCGGCGAGCAAGGGCGTCCAGATCATCGGCCCGAACTGCCCCGGCATCATCTCCCCGGCCCGCTCCAACGTCGGCATCACCCCGCCCGACATCACGGGCCCCGGGCCCATCGGCCTCGTCTCCAAGTCCGGCACCCTCACCTACCAGCTCATGCACGAGCTGCGGGACCTCGGCTTCACCACCTGCATCGGCATCGGCGGCGATCCGGTCGTCGGCACGACCCACATCGACGCCCTCGCCGGCTTCGAGGCAGATCCCGACACCAAGGCCATCGTCATGATCGGTGAGATCGGGGGTGACGCCGAGGAGCGGGCCGCGGCCTACATCCAGGAGTACGTCACCAAGCCGGTCGTCGCCTACGTCGCCGGCTTCACGGCCCCCGAGGGCAAGACCATGGGCCACGCCGGCGCCATCGTCTCCGGCTCCTCCGGCACCGCCGCCGCGAAGAAGGTCGCCCTCGAGGCGGCCGGCGTGCGCGTGGGCCGCACCCCCACCGAGACCGCTGACATCGCCCGGGAGCTCTACCGCGAGCTCGCCGGCGAGCAGGCGTGAGGCGCGAGCGCGGTCAACGAGGACTGAGCGAGGACCAGCCCACCGGTGGGCGCGGCGCGAGCCGTGGCCTCCCGGTGGACTGGCCCTTCGCCGTGCGCGCGGGCGTCGAGTCGGTCCTGGCGGGCTGGCTCCTCGTCGTCATCCCGGCGCTCGCCGTCTTCGTCTCGACCTCCTCGCTCGACGCCGCGGCGGCGCTCTCCCTCGGCTCCGCCGTGCGGACCGGCACGGGCCTGTGGGGGCTCGCGCTCGGCGGCTCGCTCGGAGGCGCAGACAGCGCCGACGGCGTGCTCGCCCTGCCCCTGCTCGGGGTCACCCTCGCTCAGGCGTGGCTCACCGCCCACTCGGTGCGCCGTGCTCGTCTCACGGGCCCGTCCTCGGGCGCCTGGGTGGTCGGCTCAGCCCTGCTCACGAGCCTCGTGCTCGTTCTGCTGGCAGGACCGTCGGGGACGGGGACGCTTCCGGCGGTCGGTGGGAGCGCGCTCCTCGCCCTCCTCGTCACCGCCTGGAGCCTCCACCGCGACGGACGCGGCTGGGACCGCGCCTCCGACGCCTGGGGCCGCCGGCCGCGCTGGGTCGACCCCGCCCTCGCGCTGGCGCGGACGACGGCGCTCATCATCGGCGCGCTCGTGCTCGCCTGCGCGGTCCTCGCCCTCATCGGCGGCTTCCACCGACTCACGCGCCTGTACGGCACCGTGAGCGGGGGCGGCGTCCTGTCCTGGCTCGGGCTCCTGCTCCTCCAGATCGCCTGGGTGCCGACGACCCTCGTGTGGACGCTCGCGTGGCTGGCCGGTCCGGGCTTCCTCGTCGGCACCGGCACCGTCTTCGCGCCGAGCCACGTCGTGGCCGGCTCCGTGCCCTCGCTGCCGCTCCTCGGCCTGCTCCCCACGGACGCCCTCGCTCACGGGGGGACCGTCCTGCCGCTGGCCCTGAGCGTCGCGGCGCTCGCCGCCGTGTGGCGGCACCGCCGGCGGCTCGCCGCCCTCGCGCTGCCGGAGGCCCTCATCGCCGCCGTCGCCGCGTCCCTCGGACTCGCGCTCCTCACTCTCATCGCCTGTCTTCTGGCCACCGGCTCGATCGGTCCGGGCCGCATGACGGACGTCGGTCCCCGCTCGGGCCTCGTCGCGGGGCTGCTGCTCCTCGAGGTCGGTGTCGCCATGCTCGCCGGCACCGCCGCCGCCCACCCCTGGACGCGCCGCGCCACCGAGCACGGCGTCGAGCACACGGGGGAGGCCGCCTCGAGTGCCCGAGTTCGCGTCGGAGCGGGCCTCGACGCCGCGCGGGAGCGCCGCGCTCAGGCCCGCCGTGAGCGCGAGGAGGCCCGGGCGCAGCCGAGGCCGACCGATGACGACGAGTCCGAGCTGCTCGCCGGCTCAGCCGAGCAGCAGCGGGTGACGTCGCCGGACGAGCCGTTCGCGGGGCCTGTTGACGAGGCTCCCGACGACGGCTCCCGGGACGACGACCCCTGGGACGAGGCCCCTGACGAGGTCGCCATCGCTGGGGACGAGGACCTGCCGGTCGACGGCGCCGGCGATGACCCCACCGGGGACGTCCGGCCCGCCGACGACGACTACGGCGACGACGAGGACGCAGACGACCGGGCCGGCTCGGAGAAGCCGGAGAGGGCGACCGACGCCCTGGCGAGCACGCCGGCCGAGACCGTCGAGCAGCGGCCTCGTTTCACCGGCTGGAGAGCGCGCCTCGCCGATCGTCTCGACCGGGACGAGGCGGAGGCCGCAGCCCGGGCCGCCTCTCCAACGACCGATGCCACGGAGGACACCGATGACTGAACCTGCTTCCGCGCGAAACACCGCCCCCGCGGGGACACCCGTCCCCGGGGCCGACACCGATGACCGGGCGCGGCTCGTCGTCCTCGTCTCCGGGACCGGGTCCAACCTCGGGGCGCTCCTGCGCGCTTGCGAGGACCCGGCCTACGGCGCCCAGGTCGTCCTCGTCGTCGCCGACAAGCCTTGCGCCGGCGTCGAGCACGCCCGTGACGCCGGGGTCCCGGTCGCCGTCGTCGCCCCCCGGGACTTCGAGGACCGTGCGGCCTGGGACGAGGCGCTCGCCGACGAGATCGCCTCGGCCGAGCCAGACCTCGTCGTGTGCGCCGGCTTCATGAGGATCCTCGGCGAACCCGTCCTCACCCGCCTCGGGGGACGGATCGTCAACACGCACCCCTCGCTCCTGCCGAGCTTCCCGGGAGCCCACGCCGTGCGCGACGCCCTTGCCGCCGGGGCGACCCGCGCCGGCGCGACGCTGTTCTGGGTGGACGCGGGAGTCGACACGGGCGAGCACATCGCCCAGGTCGAGGTGCCGGTCCTGCCCGGCGACACGGAGGAGACGCTCACCGAGCGCGTCAAGGCCGCGGAGACGCCCCAGCTCGTCGAGCAGGTCGGGCTCCTGTCGCGGGAGCACCGACACAGAGACCGGTTCTGGGCCTGGCGCTGAGGCACGTCGCACGAGGACGGCCCCGTCCGGCCGCCGCACCAAGGGGTGCGGGAGCCGGACGGGGCCGTCCGTGCGTCCCTGGGCCTCAGGCTCAGGCTCAGGCTCAGGCCGTGAGGTCGCGGCGGACCGCCTCGATGGTGCCGGCCCAGATGACGTGGCCGAGGACCTCCGAGAGGTGCTCCTGCCACGGCTGCTCCGTGGCCGAGGGCACCGTGCCCACGGCCGGCAGCACCGCGAGGTGGAAGCCGGCCCAGATGCCGAGGCCGTAGAGGGTGCCGCCGCCGGCCGTGATCGCCGGGCATCGCTCAGCGAGCAGGCAGTACGGCACGGCGGTGCCCACGGAGAAGGCGTGGTGCACGGACAGGCCGGCCACGCCGACCTCGTTGCCGTTGCAGGTGACCGTCGCGATGCGGACGTTCTCGGGCACTCCGATCTGCTCGAGCAGGTGCCTCGGCGGGTTGGGGTCGTTGCGCTCGGGCGTCCTCGGGGGCAGGGCCGCCTCCCAGCCGATCTTGACCAGCCCGGCGACGAGGCCACCGACGACGCCCGCCGCCAGGGCGGTGCCGCCGCCGGAGCCCTTCGAGCGTCCCAGGGACGAGAGTGCTGACATGTCGTTCCTCCTGCCGCCATGCCGTTCCTCCTGCCGCTCCGTCGTGGAGCCTCGTGGTCGCGGCCGGACCGGCCTCAGACCCAACCTAGCGCCGTGCCCGCTCCCGCGCGGTCCGTGGCGGACGCGCCGTTCCCGACGACCCCGACCACACTGTCCAGATCGAAACTGCCCAGATCGAAGGGTCGACGTCGACATCGTGCTCCCGAGGGTCGATCTGGGCGCATCACCTTCGATCTCGGCGGTGGGCACTGGGCCGCGTGCGCCGGGTGAGCCGGGGCACCCTCCGGACCGTCCCGCGCACCCGCACCCGGCGGTAGCCTGGTAGCGACCGCGACTGGCGAGGGTGGACCACCACCGGGGAGCGGTCGAGCCTGTACCTGGCTGACTGAAGCACACGGGACGTCGCCCGCCTGGGCGTCCCGCCCAGACACCGGCACCCCCCAGGAGAGCTTGCGCATGAGCCAGCAGTCCGTCCCCACCGCCCACGTCCCCACGGAGGGACTCGTCAACCCCGAGCAGGTGCCCGTCAAGCGCGTCCTCATCTCCGTCTACGACAAGACCGGCCTCACCGACCTCGCCCGCGCCCTCGTCGACGCCGGCGTCGAGATCGTCTCCACCGGCTCCACCGCCAAGACCATCTCCGGCGCGGGTCTGCCCGTCACCGGTGTCGAGGACGTCACCGGATTCCCCGAGTGCCTCGAGGGCCGCGTCAAGACCCTCCACCCCCGCGTCCACGCCGGCATCCTCGCCGACCGCCGCAAGGCCGAGCACATGGCGCAGCTCGAGGAGCTCGAGGTCACCCCGATCGACCTCGTCGTCGTCAACCTCTACCCCTTCACCGACACCGTCGCCTCGGGCGCCCCCTTCGACGCCTGCGTCGAGCAGATCGACATCGGCGGTCCCTCCATGGTCCGCGCCGCCGCCAAGAACCACCCGGCCGTCGCCGTCGTCACCGACCCCGCCGAGTACGACGCCGTCGCCAAGGCCGTCGCCGACGGCGGCTTCTCCCTCGCGCAGCGCCGCGAGCTCGCCGCCAAGGCCTTCGCCCACACCGCCGCCTACGACGCCGCCGTCTCCACCTGGTTCGCCCAGCAGATCGAGACCGACCGCGCCGAGGCCGCCGGTGAGCAGGCCGGGCTGCCCGAGTACGTCGGCGCCGGGTACGAGCGCCTCGCCTCCCTGCGCTACGGCGAGAACCCGGCCCAGAAGGCCGCCGTCTACACGACGCCCGGCGTCACCGGGGGAGTCGCCAACGCCCGTCAGCTCCACGGCAAGGCCATGAGCTACAACAACTACACGGACACCGACGCCGCCGTCCGCGCCGCCTACGACCACGGCGACGCCGCCACCGTCGCGGTCGTCAAGCACGCCAACCCCTGCGGCATCGCCGTCTCCGCCTCCGGCGACGTCGCCGAGGCTCACCGCAAGGCCCACGCCTGCGACCCCGTCTCCGCCTACGGCGGCGTCATCGCCACGAACTCGACGGTCACCGCGGAGATGGCGCGTCAGATCAAGCCGATCTTCACCGAGGTCGTCGCCGCCCCCGCCTTCGAGGACGAGGCCGTCGAGATCCTCTCCACCAAGAAGAACCTGCGCGTCCTCGTCGTCGAGCCCCCGGCCCGCGACGGGCTCGAGATCAAGCAGGTCTCCGGCGGCGCCGTCATCCAGGAGCGCGACTCCTACCAGGCCGGCGACGACGACCCGACCGCCTGGGAGCTCGTCTCCGGCGAGGCCGCCGACGACCCGACCCTCGCTGACCTCCGCTTCGCCTGGGAGACCATCCGAGCCGTCCGCTCCAACGCGATCCTGCTCGCCAAGGACGGCGCGACCGTCGGCGTCGGCATGGGGCAGGTCAACCGCGTCGACTCCTGCCGCCTGGCCGTCGAGCGCGCGAACACGCTGGGCCTTCGCTCGACCGGCGACGCCGCGGCCGACAAGCAGGAGGAGGGCGCCGTCGGCGGCGCCGACGCCTCCGAGATCCTCGAGGCGCAGGCGCCCGAGCGCGCCCGCGGCTCCGTCGCCGCCTCTGACGCCTTCTTCCCCTTCGCCGACGGCCTCCAGGTCCTCATTGACGCCGGCGTCACCGCCGTCGTCCAGCCCGGCGGCTCCATCCGCGACGAGGAGGTCATCGAGGCCGCGAAGGCGGCCGGCGTCACGATGTACCTCACCAGCAACCGCCACTTCGCGCACTGAGCGTCCCGGGCGTGCGCTGACCAAGAGGTCCGGCGCCGGTCAGCGTGAGTCCGTCCAGCGGCCCTCCCCGTCTCCACGGGGAGGGCCGCTAGCATGTCCGCCGTGACCAGTGACGCGACCGGCTCCGCAGCCCCCGACGAGGCGCGCGACGAGACGCCCGACGGGGCTGCTGGGACCCGCGCGCACGAGATCGAGTCCGAGATCGGGTCTGAGACCGTCGGCGGTCTCGAGGGGGTGCCCGAGGCGGTGCTCGAGGACCTTCCCGCCCCGGTCGTCGCCGAGGTGCGCGCCCTGGACAAGCCCGAGGAGCACAAGGAGCCCTACCGCACGCTCGCCGTCGTCGCCGTGGCCGCCGGCCTGCTCCTCGTCCCCGCACTGGCCCTGCTCGGGCACAACAGACAGGCCGTCCTGTGGCTTGCCGCCGGGGTGACCGTCCTCGCTGCCGTCCGCCTGCGTCGGCCGACGGGGACGTGGATCGCGGCCCGCGGCAGGGCCTTCGACGTCGTCATCGGCCTGCTCCTCGCGGTAGGGCTCGCCGCGCTGTCCTACTACGCCGTGCTGCCGTCAGTCTGAGTCTCGGCGCGGCGCGCGGACCACGCCTTGGGCAGATGAGTTCCGGATGACAAGACGTGTGTCATCCTGAACCGGCACGGGCGGTACCCACCGTCCATCCCCAGCGGAAAGTCATCACCATGTCGAACGTGCGCCGGGTCCTCGCCAAGGGCGGGATCCTCACGTGGGTCATCGTCGCGATCGTCCTCGCCCTCGTCCTGGGCTCCATCCACGTGGGCGGCAGCCCCCTCATCCCGAAGCCGGTCGGCCGCGTCTTCGCGACCTTCTCCGACCTGTTCAGCCAGTTCCTCACCTTCTCGATCCCGCTCATCATCGTCGGGCTCGTCACCCCCGCGATCGCGGACCTCGGCCGTGGTGCGGGCAAGTGGCTCGGCATCACGACCGCCATCGCCTACGGCTCCACGCTCTTCTCCGGATTCCTCACCTTCGCCGTCTGCGCCGCGTTCCTCCCGAGCCTGCTGCGCTCGACGAGCCTCGACGGCGTGTCCAAGCCGGGCAGCGCCCTCACCACCTACTTCACCGTCGAGATGCCCGCCCCGCTGGAGGTCATGACCGCGCTCCTGCTCTCCTTTGTCATGGGCATCGGGCTCTCGCTCATCCCGCGCGGAGTCCTGCGCAAGGGCTTCATCGAGTTCCGCGCCATCATCACGAAGCTCATCGAGACGATCATCATCCCGCTCCTGCCGATCCACATCTTCGGCATCTTCCTCAACCTCACCTATACGGGTGAGGCGGCAGCGGTCATGAAGACGCTGCTGCGCGTGGTCGTCGTCGTCCTCCTCCTCGAGGTCGTCATCCTGCTCACCCAGTACTGCATCGCCGGCGCCGTGGGGAGGAAGAACCCCGTCAAGTCCCTCGTCGGGATGGCCCCCGCCTACCTCACCGCGCTCGGCACCTCCTCCTCCGCGGCCACCATCCCGGTCACCCTGCGGCAGACCAGGAAGAACGGGGTCTCCGACGCGGTCGCCTCCTTCGTCATCCCGCTGTGCGCCACGATCCACCTCGCCGGCTCGACCTCCAAGATCTTCGCCTTCGCCTACGCCATCGTCCTCACCCAGGGCCTCCACGTCTCCGCGGTCCAGTGGGCCGGCTTCATCTTCATGCTCGGCATCACCATGGTCGCCGCCCCCGGCGTCCCCGGCGGCGCCATCATGGCCGCGACCGGTCTGCTCTCCAGCATGCTCGGCTTCAACGACGCGCAGGTCGCGCTCATGATCGCCACGTACATCGCCATGGACTCCTTCGGGACCGCCACGAACGTCACCGGCGACGGCGCCATCGCCATCGTCGTGGACCGCCTCGCGGGCGGGAACATCGGCTCCGACGGCGACCCGGAGAACACCAAGGAGCTGTCCTTCGACGGCATGGCCTACCTCGACAAGGTCAGCGTCGACGGACTCGTCAGCCCCGAGGAGCTCGCCGCCTCCGCCGAGGCGGCCGGTCCCAACGCCGTGAGCTGATCCGCCGCGCGCGCCCTCCTGACGGCGCCGCCGCCTCGCCGACCGCTCTCGCGGCCGTCCGAGCGGCGGCGCCGTCCGCACGACTGGGGCGGCAGCCCCGGGGGAGGGCACACGAGCACGTCCGCGGCCTCGACGGGCCGGGCGGTCGGTAGCCTGGCGCCGGGCACGCGCACGGACGCGCGCGCCCCGAGCCTGCGACGAAGGACAGCCACGTGACCGCGACCGTCCCGAGCGGCGCGTGCGCCGACGCACCCGCCACCACGACCCTCCACCTGCGCGGTGAGGGCACCTCCCTCGTCCTCACCACCGGGGTCGCCGGGGCGCCGAGCGTCGTCTCCTGGGGCCCCGACCTCGGCCCCATCGACGCCGCGGCGCTCGACGACCTCGTCCTCGGCACCCGACGCACCCACCTCGGCAACGACCCCGACGTCATCGCCGAGCCGGGCCTCGTCCCCGCCGGCTGGACCGGCTGGAGCGGCCGGTCCGGCCTCGTCGGGCACCGTCCCGACGGCACCGCCTGGTCCCCGCGCCTCGTCACGCGCTCGATCAGCCACGCCGCGGCCGACGGCTCCGAGCACGAGGTCCCGCTGGGCTCGAGCGTCGAGCTCGGTGCCGGCACCCTCACCCTCGACACCGCTGAAGCCGAGGCGGCCTGTGCCTGCGGCTCGAGATCGAGCTCGCCGTCGGCGGCTCGCTCATCGCCCGCGGGATCCTCACCAACACGGGGCAGACCTCCTACGAGCTCGAGGAGCTCAGCCTCGCGCTCCCGCTCCCGCTCGAGGCCGACGAGCTCCTCGACTCCACGGGCCGTTGGGGGACCGAGCGACAGCCCTAGCGCCGTCCTGTCAGCTACGGAGCGGACGTGCGCGAGGGCCGCCACGGCCGCACCGGCTTCAACCACCCCACCCTCGCCGTCGTCGGAGAGCGCGGATTCGGTTTCGGCCACGGGCAGGTCCGCGGCCTCCACGTCGCCGCCCCCGGCAACAACCGGACCTACGTCGAGCCGCTGCCCGAGGGCTACCAGGTCATGAGGGGCGGCGAGCTCCTCCTCCCTGGCGAGGTCCTCCTCGCGCCCGTCGAGACCTACACCGGGCCGTGGCTGCACCTCACCCACGGCGAGGGCATCGACGAGGCCGCGGACCGCCTCCACCAGTGGGCGCGCTCCCTGCCGTCCAGCCCCACGACTGAACGGCCCGTCACCCTCAACGTCTGGGAGGCCGTTACCTTCGACCACCGCCTCCCCAAGCTCCTCGCGCTCGCGGACGAGGCCGCCCGCCTTGGCATCGAGCGCTACGTCCTCGACGGCGGCGACGCCACCCGCGGCGGCTGCGCCGTCGTCGGCGCCCAGACCCGTGCGGCGCTCGCCCTCATGGACCGGCTGCGCGCCGACCACCCCGGCCTCGAGATCGAGTCCTGCTCCTCGGGCGGCGGACGGATCGACCTCGAGATGGTCCGTCACACCCAGCGGTTCTGGGCCTCCGACGTCATCGAACCCCACGAGCGGCACACGATGCTGCCCTGGACCGAGCAGGTCATCCCGCCCGAGCGGCTCGGGACGCACGTCGCCTCGGGGCGCTCGCAGACGACGGGCCGCCAGCACGACCTCGCCTTTCGCGCCTCCACGGCCCTGTGGGGGCACATGGGCGTCGAGTGGGACCTCACCGCCGAGAGCCAGGAGGACCGCGACGCGCTCGGGCGGTGGATCGCCTTCTACAAGGGGCAGCGGCGCCTGCTCCTGAGCGGCCGGATCGTCCGGGACGAGGTCGGGGACGGCTGCGCCCGCCTCCACGGCGTCGCCGCTCGCGACGGCTCAGCCGCCCTCTACGAGCTCGCGGTGCTCGAGCGCGGACCGCTCGCGCTCCAGGGGCGGGTCCGCCTGCGCGGCCTCGACCCGGAGGCCCGGTACCGGGTGCGTCCGCGGATCATCGGCTCCCGCCCGGCAGGTCTCATCGCTCCGGCGTGGTTCGGCGACGACGAGGGCGTGGTCCTGACCGGCGCGGTCCTCGAGCGGGTGGGGCTGACGGCGCCCTTCATGCACCCCGACCAGGCAATCCTCGTCGAGGCCGTGAGGCAGTAACGCGGCAGGGCCGCCAGCCGCACGACCGACGACTCCGCGCAGCGGGCGGAAGGCCTCTGCGCAGGCGGGCGCTGGTTCCACGTCGTGTGACCTGGATGACGCCCGTGGTGAACATCTTTGCCACGATCGTCCGGGGTGGCGCACGCCACGGCGCCGTAGGCTCTGTCCATGGGGCCGCGCCGCGCGCGGCCCGCGTGACAACGCCGACACGTCTGAAGGAGTCATCCATGACGAACGCCCCCGTCAACATCACCATCACCGGTGCGGCCGGCAACATCGGGTACGCCCTGCTCTTCCGCATCGCCTCCGGCGCCCTCCTCGGCCCCGACCAGCGCGTCAACCTCCGCCTCCTCGAGATCCCGCAGGCCGTCGGGAAGGCCGAGGGCACCGCGATGGAGCTGTTCGACTCCGCCTTCGACACCCTCGGCTCGATCGACATCTTCGACGACCCGAAGCAGGCCTTCGAGGGCGCCAACATCGCCTTCCTCGTCGGCTCGATGCCGCGCAAGGCCGGCATGGAGCGCTCGGACCTCCTGTCCGCCAACGGCGGCATCTTCGGTCCCCAGGGCGAGGCCCTCAACGCGAGCGCCGCCGACGACATCAAGGTCCTGGTGGTCGGCAACCCCGCCAACACGAACGCCCTCATCGCCGCGTCCCACGCCCCGGACATCCCGACCTCGCGCTTCAACGCGATGGTCCGCCTCGACCACAACCGCGCCCTCGCTCAGCTCGCGCAGAAGACCGGCAGCCACGTCTCCGACATCGACAAGGTCACCATCTGGGGCAACCACTCCTCGACCCAGTACCCGGACCTCACTCACGCCACCGTCAAGGGCGAGCCCGTCACGGAGCTCCTCAAGGACCGCGAGTGGGTCGAGAAGGACTTCATCCCGACCGTCGCCAAGCGCGGCGCCGCGATCATCGACGCACGTGGTGCGTCCTCCGCCGCCTCGGCAGCCTCGGCCGCCATCGACCACGTCCACGACTGGGTCCTCGGCTCCAAGGGCTCCTGGACCTCCGCCGGCATCCCGACGGACGGCTCCTACGGCATCCCCGAGGGCGTCATCGCCGGTCTCCCCGCCGTCTCCGAGGGCGGGGAGTGGAAGGTCATCGAGGGACTCGAGATCGACGACTTCTCACGCGCCCGCATCGACGCCTCCGTCGCCGAGCTCGTCGACGAGAAGAACGCCGTCGCCGGCATGGGACTCATCTGACCCTGACCGGCCCTCCCCGGTCCGTCCGGGGACCCGGACTCGCGGTGGCCTCGTCCTCATCGGAGGGCGGGGCCACCGTGCGCCCGCGGCGCGTGCAGACGCCGCCGGCGGCGCTAGGGTCGCCCCATGGCCCGGCGAAGCTCGAAACGCCCCTACAGCGCGGCTCACGTTCCCCTCGACATGAGCCGCCTCGCCTCCATGCCCCGCACCCAGACGGGACCCGGTGGCGCTGAGTTCACGGTGCGCCACCTGCGCGGCGGGGACAAGCCGTACACGTGTCCCGCCTGCCACCGGCAGATCCCGCCCGGCACGCCCCACGTCGTCGCCTGGTCCAACGAGTCCCTCTTCGGGGTCGACCGCGGCCTGGAGGAGCGCCGCCACTGGCACACCTCCTGCTGGGAGCGCCACCTCTGGTGAGGATGCCGCGCGCTCGGGGCGGGCACGGGCGCGTCCTCCCGCACCGCCCAGTCGCGGGGCGCGGGGCCCGGTCAGGCGAGAGGCTCGGGCGAGCGCTCCTCCCACCCGGGCAGCAGCCGGTCGAGCGCGAAGCGCAGGGGAACGACGTCACCGTCGCGACCTCCCTCGCCGATGGTCATCGGCACGGGCTCCGCCACGGGCGAGGCCCCCATGAGCCGCTCACGCAGCCCGAGGGACTCTCGCAGCACGTAGAAGCGGCCCTCGTCATCGAGCGCCACGGACTCGTCCGCGCGCAGGTACCAGCCTCGCAGGGCGGTGCGCGCCGTGCCTCCCGAGTAGCCGCGCACGCGCAGCGGCTGGGCCTCGAGGCCCTCCGACCGCGCGACCTGCAGGAAGAGGGACACGACTCGCGCGGCGCGGGCGTGCTCGGCGTCCTGGCGGTCCTGGAGCAGCCTCGCCCGCTCGACGGCGGCCTCGCGGCGCTGCGCCGCCCAGTCGTGCTCCGCTCCCGACGGAGACGGTTCCGAGGGCCGCGCGGAGGGCTCAGACGGGCGGGAGGAGGGAACCGGCGAGGATGAATCGGGCGACATTCCTGCAGCATAGAGGCTGTTTCAGGATGCCCCGAACGGAGATGTATCGCAGACTGGTGTCATGGCCAGCCCGACCTCACGCAGCATGACGATCACGCTCGACCCCGCCTCGACGGAGCCGGTCTTCGCCCAGATCGTCTCCTCCGTGCGCGACGCGGTCACCGACGGCAGTCTCGACGCCGGCTCGCGCCTGCCCACGACGCGGGCCCTCGCCGCGGAGCTCTCGGTCGCTGTCAACACCGTCGCCAAGGCCTACCGCGAGCTGGAGATCGAGGGCATCATCGAGGGGCGCGGACGACAGGGCACCTTCGTCGTCGACCAGTCCGGGACGGCGGGGGAGCGCGAGGCGCTCCGCTTCGTTACCGCCATGCGCTCCCTGGGCGTGACCCAGGAGCAGGCGCTCGCCCTCGTGCGCCGGGCCTGGTCCTGAGCCTCGCCCCGGCGCGCCTCGGCTGACGCCCCGGCCCGGCCCTCTCCCGGACGTCAGCGGGGCGGAACCGCTCCTCAGCGGTCCCGCCCCGTTCTCGTGCCTGGGGAGCGCCCCGCGCCGTCACGACGCCGGGAGGCGACTCACTCGGCGCCCGGCGCGTCCTCCTCGGCGTCCGTGTCCGCGAGGGCCGCCTCGGCTCGCTCGACCTCGGCGCGCGCGTCGGCGTCGTCGGTGCCCGGTGCGGTCGTGATGGCGTCCGAGAGGACGGTCTCGAGGGAGCCGGAGGAGGCGAGAACGCCCCGCATCTCCTCCAGGTAGGAGGCGAGGGCGTCGCGCTGGCGTCCCAGCTCGGCGACCTCGTGCTCCGCGGCGGTCGTGCGCGCCTGGGCGTCGTCGCGGGCGTCCTCGACGATCCTTCCGGCGTCCTCACGGGCCTGTCGGAGGATCTCCTCCGCCTGGCGCGAGGCCTCCTGGGTGCGGGCTCGCGCGGCCTCGTCGGTCTGCGTGCGCACCGTCTCAGCGCGGTCGATGGCGGCCTGCAGGCGCTCCTCGGCGTCTGCGGCCTGGAGCTGGGCCGTCTCGTTCATCTCCTGGATCCGCATGACGGCGCTCTCGTGGGCGTCCGCGTCCTCCTGGGCGGCGGCCGCGTGCGCCGCCGCGACGTCGAGCTCGAGCTGGTGACGCGTCGTGGCGGCCTCGGCGTTGGCTGCGTCGGCCTCCTCGTGGGCGGCGCGGCGCAGCTCCTCCGCCTCGAGGCGGGCCCCCGTCACGAGTCGGTCGGCCTCCTCACGGGCCTCCGCAAGGGTGCGGGCGGCCTGCTCCTCGGCGTGCGAGACCAGTGCCTCGGCGCGCTCCGTGGAGACGCGACGCAGCTCGTCGGCCTCCTGGGTGGAGGCCAGGCGCAGCGCCTCGGCTGCCGCCGTGGACGTGGCGCGCAGCTCCTCGGCCTCAGCGGTCGAGGTGGCGCGCAGCTCCTCGGCGGCCTGGGTGGACGACAGGCGCAGGGCCTCCGCCTCCTCGGTGGACGTGCGGTGCAGGTCCTCCGCGGCCTGGACGGACTGGCGACGGCGCTCGGCCGCCTCGCTGCGGGCGGCCTCGAGGGTCGTGTGGGCCTTCTGGCTCGCGTCGGCGAGCTGGGCCTGGGTGGTGTCCTCGGTCTGGCGGCGCAGCGCGTCGGTCTCCGCGGCGACCTGCTGACGGAGGGCGTCGGCCTCCTGCTCGGCGGCCACGCCGATCTCGGTGGCCGTCGTCTGCGCGCGGGTGATGGTCGTGCGGGCGTCGCGCTCGGCGCTGGAGCGCTGCGCGTTGGCGGCGGACTCGGCGTCCGACCGGATCCGGGCGGCGTCGCGCTCCGCGGAGTCGATCATCTCCTGGGCGCGCGCCCGAGCGTTCTCGAGCGTCGTCGACGCCTCGCCCTCGGCGGTGTCGCGGAGCTCGGCGGCCTCGCGGCGGGCGTCGGCCAGGAGCGTCGCGGCCTCGGACTCCGAGCGGTTGGAGAGCTGGGAGGCGTTCGTCCGGGTCCGGGACAGGAGGGAGTCCGCCTCGGAGTTGGCCTTGGCGAGAACGGACGCGCTCTGCTCCTCGGCGCTGCGGAGCAGCTGCTCGATGCGCGAGCCGAGGCCCGCGTAGGTCGGCTTGTCGGTCTCGCTGAGCTTCTGCTGCGCGTCCGCCAGCTCGCCGGCCAGCGTCATGGCGCGCTGGTCGAGGCTGGCAACCTCGCGCCGTGCGTCGGCGAGCTGCCGGCCGAGCACCTCCAGGCGCTGGTCGACCTGGGCGCGGTCGTAGCCGCGCATGGTGATCGCGAAGTCCTCGGTGCCCTCTGCCACGTCTGTCCTCTCGTCCTGGCGCGTCGCAGCGCGCCGACCGGCTCCAAGAGTATCGGCGGGGAGCCGCCGGAAGGCGCCTCCGCGCCGGGCGTGGCGGCACCCGAAGGCGTTGCGCCGGTGGCGCACGTCTCTGTGATCTTGGACCGGGACCGGTGCGCCCCGCCGGAGGCCGTGCGACCCTGGTTGCTCAGCCCGGCTCGGAGCAGCGTCCGCTGCGGCCCGCACCACGGTGCGGCACCCGAGGGGCGGACCCGTCCGCGACACCAAGGAGACCAACGTCGTGAACCGACGTATCTTGAGCGCGATCACCGCCCTCGTCGGCCTGATCGTCATCGCCCTGGCCGTGTGCTCGGCCACCGTGTGGCGACCGAGCTCGACCGCCGAGGCCACCCTCGCCACGACCCCGCACCAGCACTACGTGGTCACGGAGCCTGGCGTGCTGGGCCTCGTCGACTCCGACGTCACCATCAAGGCGACCGGCTCCAAGAACGAGGACGTCACGCTCTACGTGGCCCACTCCTCCGACGTCCAGGCGTGGCTCGAGAACGACCCCTACGTCTCCGTCACCGGGCTGAGCTCGTGGACGCAGCTGTCCTCGACCGACGTCACCAAGCGCTGCGCCTCCGCGAGCTCGACCGCCTCCGCCTCGGCGAGCGGGAGCGCCTCCGGCACCCCGTCGGCCGCCGCGTCCGCGAAGGCCTCCTCGAAGCCCTCCGCCTCGGCGACCGCCACGACTGACGCCAAGGGATGCACCGTCCTCGAGGCTTCCGACGCCGACCCTGCCGACTCCGCGGACCTGTGGCTCGCGACGAAGACCGGGAAGGGCTCCGCGAGCCTCGAGATCGACGCCACCGACCCCGACCTCGTCGTCCTCGCCGCCACCGACGGCTCCTCGGACGCCCCGCAGCTCAGCCTGAGCTGGCCGCGGAACGTCTCCACGCCCTGGCTCGTCCCGGGACTCATCGTCGGCGGCCTCCTCCTCCTCGTCGGCGTCTTCATGCTGCTCATGGACCTTCAGGCCCGCCGCGAGGACGAGCAGCGCCGTGCCGCCGCCGCGGAGCGCGCCGCACGCCTGTCCAGCGCCGACTCCACCTCGACCGCCGGCATCCCCGCCGTCGGCGACCCCGACCGCCCGCTCACCCGCCGCGAGAAGCGGGACAAGGAGCGCGCGGAGAGGGCCGGCGAGGAGTGGATCGACCCGCGCACCGGACGCGTCTACCTCGCCGGTGTCGAGGCGCCTGACGTCCCGGCCGCCCCGGCCTCCGAGCAGCTCGAGTCCCTCTCCGACGAGGACGCCGAGGCCTCGGTCGGTGCCGCCCGCGGCGCCGCCGTCGTGCCCGGTCTGGACGAGGAGAGCGTCGCGGCCCACCGCGCCGGCCGCGAGCTCGATGACGACGCCCCCTTCGCGATCGCGTCCGACGACGAGCCGGCCGCGGCCGCCACCGCGCCGGCCCCCGAGGACGCTGCCTCCGCCGAGACCACCGTCATCGAGCCCGTCGATGCTCCGGTCCTGGGGACCGAGGATGACGCCGCCGGCTCCGGCTCGCCTGAGACGGTCGCCTCCACCACTGACCACACCACCGAGACCGAGCCCGTCGACGGCGCGCGGACCGAGGCCGACGCCTCGGACGCCGATGCCCACGACGGGGAGGAGGACGCCCGATGACGACCCGCCGCACCTTCCTCGCCGGTGGCCTCGCGGCCGCCGTGGCCACGACCCTGGCCGCGTGCTCCTCCGACCTGCCCACCACCCCGAAGGAGACCGGTACGCCGGCCGCCCAGCCGGCGCTCGACTCCGACCGGCTCACGACCGTGCTCGGCAGGGTCCAGAAGGGCCTCGACGCCGCCGACAAGGCCAAGGACGCCAAGAAGCTCAACGGCTACCTCACCGGCCCGGCGGAGCGCGTGCGGGGCGAGGAGTACACCCTCGCGACGAAGTCGAAGGACGACTCGCACGTCCACGCCTTCGACACGACGAGCCAGGCGGGTGCCGTCGGCCTCACCTCGGGCTTCCCGCGCACCGCCCTCACCATCACCGAGGGCACCAAGGACGACAGCGTCCCCTACCTCCTGGCCCTCACCCAGGACTCCGCCCGCGACGACTTCGAGCTCTGGGGCTGGGCGCGTCTCTACGCCGGTGTCGAGGTCCCCGCGACCTCGAACGCCTCGGTCGGCTCCGCCCAGGTCGACGCCGACACGACCGGGTTCATCAAGACCCCGGCCGAGGTCCTCGCCGCCTACGTGGACGCCCTCAACAACCCCGACGGCAGCAACGGCAAGTCCTTCGCGGACGACCCGATCCGCCAGCGCGTCGCGGCCGAGCGCGCCGTCGACCTCGGCGGGATGGGCAAGGTCACCGTCAGGGCGACCGCCGGCAAGGACGGATTCAAGGGCCTGGCCACCACCGACGACGGCGCCATCGTCATGACGACGCTCTCGTTCAACACCGAGTACCGGAACACGGTGGCCGGCTCCACGATCGACCTGGGCGAGCCCGTCTCCTTCCTCATGGGCGACGACAAGTCCGTCAAGGGGACCGTCACCGCCCACTACGACGCGATGGTGGCCTTCTCCATCCCGGTCAAGGGCAGCAAGGACAAGCCCGTCGTCCTCGGCGGCGAGCTCGTCCTGGCCAAGGTCGACCGGGACGACTCCAAGGCCCCCAAGGACGACTCCGACAACTGAGTCGTCCCAGCAGACCCACCGTCCGACGGCGCGGCGCCCCGTGCGCCGCGCCGTTCGGGTTCTCACCGCTCCCGCGGGTCGGCCTCCGCCGCCCCGCACCGATCCATCGGGCACCGCCCGGAAAGGCCTCACCATGAGCATGTTCGGCGCCGTCGACCTGTCCACCCTCGTCCCGCGCGATGATGCGCAGGCGCCTGGCCGCGCCCCAGGAGCCCCCGGTACCCCCGCACCCGAGGGAGCCGCGGGCGAGGGCGTCCCGGCGCCGCTCGTCGTCGACGTCGACGCGTCAACCCTGCGCGACGTCGCCCAGGTCTCCACGCAGGTCCCCGTCGTCATCGTCCTGCACACGCCCCGTTCCCAGGTGAGCGAGGACCTCGCGACCCAGCTCGGGACCCTCGCCCGCGAGTACGCGGGCCGCTTCGAGCTCGGACGCGTCGACGTCGACGCCGCCCCGGAGGTCGCCCAGGCGCTCCAGGCCACCGCCGTCCCGACCGTCGTCGCCCTCCTCGCGGGGCAGCCCGTGCCGATGTTCCAGGGCGCCATCCCCGACGACCAGCTCCGCTCGCTCATCGACCAGCTGCTCGACGTCGCCGCGCAGAACGGTGTCAACGGACGGCTGGCCGTGACCGACGGCGAGGCGGCCGAGGAGCCCGCCGAGCCGGAGGAGACCGAGGTGGAGCGCGCGGCCCGTGAGGCGCTCGAGCGCGGCGACTACGCCGCCGCCGAGGAGGTCTACGACCACGCCATCGCCCAGAACCCGGCCGACGACGAGCTCCGGCTCGCGCGTGACCAGGTCCGGATGATGCGCCGGATGGACGGTCAGGACCCTGCCGCTCTCATCGCCGCCGCCGACGCCGACCCGGCCGACCTCGACAAGGCTCTCGCGGCGGCGGACGTCTCCCTCGCCCTCGGCGACCTCGACGCTGCCCTGGGACGCGCCCTCGAGGCCGTACGCACCCATCGTGACGAGGAGCGGGAGACGGCGCGAAAGCGGCTTCTCGAGCTCTTCGACGTCATCGGCTCCGGCGCCCCCGAGGTCGCCCGCGCCCGCCGCCAGCTCGCGAGCCTCCTGTTCTGAGCCTGGCGCTCTGACTGCGGTCTCGGGGCCGCTGCCCCGGCACACGACGGAGCCCCGTCATCCTCCTGCGAGGATGACGGGGCTCCGTCGTGATTCCGAGACCAACCCGACCGGTCGACCGACCGGGGGACGGAATGGTCGTCAGGCGACCGGCTCGGGCTGGAGGTTCCAGACCTCCGCGTAGTCGCTGATGGTGCGGTCGGAGGAGAAGCGGCCGGAGGCGGTGATGTTCGTCCAGGCCTTGCGCTGCCAAGCCTTCTGGTCGGCGTAGTCGGCGGCCATGCGGTCCTTCGTCTCGCGGTAGCTCGCGAAGTCGCCCAGGACGTAGTAGACGTCGGCGGGCTCGTAGGAGGGCTCGAGGAGGCTGCGGCGCAGGTCGGCGAACCAGCCGGAGCCGTTGTCGTCGAGCGTGCCGTCCGTGAAGGAGTCCAGGACGCGGCGCAGGCCGGGGACGGTCTCGTAGGCGGCCTTGGGGTCGTAGCTCTCGCGCAGGGCGGGGAGCTCGTCCTCGGTGGCGCCGAAGATGTAGGCGTTGTCGTCGCCGACGGCGTCGAGGATCTCGACGTTAGCGCCGTCGAGGGTGCCCAGGGTGAGGGCGCCGTTCATCATGAACTTCATGTTGGACGTGCCCGAGGCCTCCTTGCCGGCCATCGAGATCTGCTCGGAGACGTCGGCCGCCGGGATGATGTGCTCGGCGGGGGAGACGTTGTAGTTGTGGACGAAGACGACCTTGAGGGTCTTGGAGACCACCGGGTCGTTGTTGACGAGGTTCGCGATCTCGTTGATGAGCTTGATGACGGCCTTCGCGCGGACGTAGCCCGGGGCGGCCTTGGCGCCGAAGACGAAGACGCGGCTCGGGACCTCGAGGCTCGGGTCCTCCTTCATCCGGAAGTAGAGGTCCAGGATGTAGATCGCGTTGAGGAGCTGGCGCTTGTACTCGTGGAGGCGCTTGATCTGGACGTCGAAGATGGCGTCGGGGTCGATCTCGATGCCCTCGCGGTCCAGGACCCACGCGGCGAAGTCGACCTTGTTGGCGTGCTTGACCTCGGCGAGCCTGTCGAGGACGGCGTCATCGGCGGCGTCGGAGTACTTCTCGAGGAGGGCGAGGTCGCGGACCCACGCGTCGGAGCCCGTGACCTCGTCGAGGAGGGCGGACAGGCGCGGGTTGCACTGGCGCAGCCAGCGGCGCGGGGTCACGCCGTTGGTCTTGTTGTTGAAGCGCTCAGGCCAGATGGCGTACCAGTCCTTGAGCGTGTCGCGCTTGAGGATGTCGGTGTGGAGCGCGGCGACGCCGTTGATGGAGTAGGAGGCGTAGCAGGCGATCCAGGCCATGTGGACCTTGCCGTCGGAGATCGGGGCGATGTAGTCGATGGTGCCCTGCTCGACGCCGCGAGCGGCGAGGTCCTCGCGGAAGCGACGGTCGATCTCCCGGACGATCTCCATGATGCGCGGGAAGAGGCTCTCGAAGATGGAGATGTCCCAGGTCTCGAGGGCCTCGGCGAGCACCGTGTGGTTCGTGTAGGCGAAGGTGCGCGAGACGACCTTCCACGCGTCCTCCCAGCCGAGGCCGTGCTCGTCCATGAGGATGCGCATGAGCTCGGGGATGGCGAGGACCGGGTGGGTGTCGTTGAGCTGGATGGAGTTGAAGTCGTCGAAGGAGCGCAGGTCGCTGCCGTGCTCGGCGACGTAGTCGTCGACGATCTCCTGGAGGGAGGCGGAGCAGAAGAAGTACTGCTGGCGCACGCGCAGGACCTTGCCCTCGTACGTGGTGTCGTTGGGGTAGAGGACGCGGGAGATGTCTGCGGTGCGCTCGCGCTCGACGATGGCGTCGGTGAAGCGCTGGGAGTTGAAGGCGTCGTAGTCGAACTCCTCCATGCTCTCGGCCTTCCACAGGCGCAGCGTGTTGACGTTCTTCGTGCCGTAGCCGGTGATGGGCATGTCGTAGGGGACGGCGCGCACGGTGAGGTCGTTGTAGCGGACGATGCGCTGGGCCTCCTCGCGGCGGATGACGAAGGGGTAGCCCTCCTCCATCCAGGAGTCCGGGTGCTCGGTCTGGAAGCCGTCGTTGAAGAGCTGCTTGAACAGGCCGTAGCGGTAGAGGATGCCGTAGCCCTGGACCGGGAGGTCGAGGGTGGCGCAGGAGTCGAGGAAGCAGGCGGCGAGACGGCCGAGACCGCCGTTGCCGAGCGCGGCGTCGGGCTCCTGCTCGAGGACGTCGGAGAGGTTCTGGCCGAAGGCGCCCACGGCCTCCTCGGCCTCGTCGACCATGCCGAGGTTGGTGAGGTTGTTGAGGAGGGCGCGGCCCTCGAGGAACTCCGCGGAGAAGTAGTGCTCCCGGCGGCCGGCGCGGTACTTCTCGGTGGTGGCGTTCCAGTCGTCCGCGATGCGGTCGACGACGGCGGCGGACAGGCCCTGCCACACCTCCATCGGGGTGGAGACCTCGGCCGGGCGGCCGGAGACGGCGCGCACCTGGGAGGGGACCGTGGTGGCCAGCTTCTGCGTCATTGTTCTTCCCTTGTCATGGGCTCGGGGACTCGCTCTGCAAGTTGTTGCAGCAACGATCACAGCATACGACGCGGGGGGTGGACGCACTCAAGGCCGTCCGTCCCATCATCTCATCGCGCGTACGTCCTGAGCCTAGCGAAGGGTGCTGTGCAGGGGCTGAGCGCCGGCTGTCATCCGGGCCACGCATGACCCGCACACGAGCCGCACAGGAGACCGGCACGCGTGCGTCCGCGGCGGAGGCGGCGCCTCGCGCATGACGGAGCCTCGTCGCAGACGATGGGGCGGGCACCGCGTGGTCCGCGGTGCCCGCCCCGGGGCCGTGATCCCGTCGGTGCCGTCAGAGCCGGTCAGACCCGGCTCGTGGTGAGCGTCGCCGACGGCGTCCGCCGTGCCTCAGTCGCGGCTCGGCCGCAGGAAGACGGCGCCGAGCGGGGGAACCCGCAGGGAGACGGAGGCCGGACGACCGTTCCACGGGAGCTCCTCGGCCTCGACGTGCCCCTGGTTCGTCACGCCGGAGCCGCCGTACTCGGGGGCGTCGGTGTTGATGACCTCGTCCCAGCCGCCCGCGAAGGGCAGCCCGACGCGGTAGCCCTCGTGAGGGGCGCCTGCGAAGTTGACGATCGCGACGACGAGGTCGCCGTGCCCGTCCGGGCCCGTGCCCTTGCGCAGGTAGGACAGGACGTTGTGGTCGCCGTCGCCGGCCTCGATCCACTCGAAGCCGCGGTGCGAGAAGTCGTCCGCCCACAGCGCCGGGGAGTCCTTGTACAGGGCGTTGAGGTCCGTGACGAGCTTGAGCAGGCCCTGGTGGCCCGGGTCGTCCAGGATCCACCAGTCCAGCGAGTTGTCCGCGTTCCACTCGGCGCCCTGGCCGAACTCCTGGCCCATGAAGAGCAGCTGCTTGCCCGGGTGCGACCACTGGTAGGCGTACAGGGCACGCAGGTTCGCCAGCTCCTGCCAGGCGTCGCCCGGCATCTTGGAGAGCAGGGAGCCCTTGCCGTGGACGACCTCGTCGTGGCTGAGGGGCAGGACGAACTGCTCGGAGAAGGCGTACACGAGGGAGAAGGTCAGCTCGCCGTGGTGGTAGCGGCGGTTGATGGGCTCCTCGGCCATGTAGCGCAGGGTGTCGTTCATCCAGCCCATGTTCCACTTGAGGCCGAAGCCCAAACCGCCGTACTCGGTGGGGGCGGTGACGCCCGGCCAGGCGGTGGACTCCTCGGCGATCATCATGGTGCCGGGGTTCCTCCGGTACGCGGTGGCCGTGGCCTCCTGGAGGAAGCTGATGGCCTCGAGGTTCTCGCGGCCTCCGAACTGGTTCGGGTGCCACTGCCCCTCGTCGCGCGAGTAGTCGAGGTAGAGCATGGAGGCGACGGCGTCGACGCGCAGACCGTCGGCGTGGAACTCGCCGAGCCAGTACAGCGCGTTGGCGACGAGGAAGTTGCGGACCTCGTTGCGCCCGAAGTTGAAGATGTAGGTGCCCCAGTCCGGGTGCTCGCCGCGCTGCGGGTCCGGGTCCTCGTACAGGGGGGTGCCGTCAAAGCGGCCCAGCGCCCAGTCGTCCTTGGGGAAGTGGGCCGGGACCCAGTCCAGGATGACGCCGATGCCGGCCTGGTGGAGGCGGTCGACGAGGTACCGGAAGTCGTCCGGGGTCCCGAAGCGCGAGGTCGGGGCGTAGTAGCCGGAGACCTGGTAGCCCCAGGAGCCGCCGAAGGGGTGCTCCGCCACCGGGAGGAACTCGACGTGCGTGAAGCCGGTCTCCTGGACGTAGGGGACGAGCTCCTCGGCCAGGCCGCGATAGCCCAGTCCCTGGCGCCACGAGCCCAGGTGGACCTCGTAGACCGAGACCGGACCGTTGTGGGGGTCGCGCTCGGTGCGGGCGCGCATCCACTCGTCGTCGCCCCAGGCGTACTCGGAGTCCGTGACGACGCTCGCCGTGGCCGGGGGGACCTCGGTGGCGCGGGCGAGCGGGTCGGCCTTCTGGTGCCACGAGCCGTCGTTGTAGCAGATCTCGTACTTGTAGCGGGCTCCGGCGCCGACGCCCGGGATGAACAGCTCCCAGACGCCGGAGGAGCCGAGCGAGCGCATCGGGGTGGCGGTGCCGTCCCAGTAGTTGAAGTCACCGACGACGCGCACGGCGCGCGCGTTCGGGGCCCACACGGCGAAGGCGGTTCCCTCGACCTCGCCCATGTCGCCCGAGTAGTGCTTGACGTGCGAGCCGAGCACCTCCCACAGCTCCTCGTGGCGGCCCTCGGAGATGAGGTACGTGTCCATCTCGCCGAGCGTCGGCAGGAAGCGGTACGGGTCGTCGACGGTGGTCGTCTCCTCGCCGTAGGTGACCTGGACGCGGTAGTCGGGGACGGTCTCGCCGGGCAGGACGGCGACCCAGACGCCGTCCTGCTCGTGCTCGGCGGGGAAGGTCCCGTCCGGGGTCACGACGGCGACGGCGTCGGCGAGGTGCCGGACGGTGCGGACGGTGACGCCGCCCTCGCCCACGTGGGCGCCGAGGACCTCGTGGGGGTTGTAGTAGCGCCCGTAGGCGACGTCCGCGAGGACCCAGGGGTCGACGTGGACAGCGGAGGGGGTCGGGGAGGGGGTGACGTCGGTCATGCTGGCAACTCTCCCATGCGCGGGGTCGGACTGGCGGGCGTTTGCTGACGGGGCCTGCCCGGGCGCGTCGTCGGTGGCGCTGCGCGGTGCGCTCGTGGGCTCGGCGGTACCCCCGCCGGACGCGGTGGACGCGAGGATCGCGGTCAGGCCGCCCACCGGGATGCCGATCCAGTCGGGGCGGTTGCGAGCCTCGTAGACGGCCTCGTAGAGGGCCTTGTCGAGCTCCAGCGCGGCGAGCTCGACCCGGGCGGTCCCGTCCTCGTCACCGGGGACGGCCGAGCGGTAGCCGCGCATGAAGGCGTCGCGGACCTCCTGGAGCCACGACGGGTCCTGGGCGCCCCCGACGGCGGCCGCGTAGTCGAAGGAGCGCAGCATGCCGGCGACGTCGCGCAGCGGCTGGTCCGGCTCGGAGCGCTCGGCGAGCGGGCGCAGGGGCTCGCCCTCGAAGTCGAGGACGTACCAGCGGCCCTCGCCGCCGACCTCGTGGAGCGTCTGCCCCAGGTGGTAGTCGCCGTGGACGCGGGTCGCCGGGTCCAGGCGCGGCAGGGCGGCGAGCTCGGCCAGGATGCCGCGGACGCCGTCGGCGAGGCCGGGGACGCGCACGCCCAGGTCCGGGACCTCGGCGAGCGCCCAGTCCGCGCGGCCGCGCAGGGCGGCGGCCAGCTCGGCGGGAGTGGCGGGCTCGCTCGTCCCGAGCGCGGCGGCGAGGTGCTCGTGCATCTGGCCGGTGGTGATGCCGAGGTCGGCGGCGAGCCCGCGGGCCTGGCTGCGCCGGGGCCCGTCCGCGCCGTCGTCCGAGCGGGCGAGCTCGCAGAAGAGCTCGAAGCCGTCGTCGGCGCGCGGCACGAAGGTGGTGGCGACGGCGGAGTCCGCCTCGACCTCGGCGCCGGTCGGGTTGATCCAGGTGAGGGTCGACCAGGCGACGGGCGTGCGGACGCGGTCCCAGCCGTCCTTCGCGAGCGCGACGGAGACCTCGACGTCGGGGTTGCGGCCTGCGGCGAGCACGCGGAAGACCTTGACGATGAGGTCGGTCGTGCCCTCGTCCTCGGCTCCGCCGGTCGGGGCGTCCTCGAGGGGCGCGGGCAGGATGACGCTCGTGTTGGACTGCTCGCCGGTGGTGACCTTGAGGCGGTGTGCGCGCTGGGCGATGGCGCGGGCGTGCTCCGGGCGCATGACGGTGCCGGCGGCCTCGGCCGCGGCGGCCCACGCCTGCCAGAAGCCCGGGTGGTGCGGGCCGTCGACGAGCTCGGCGCTCGCGTCATCGAGGACGAGTCCGGCGTTCTCGGGCGCCTCTCCGTCGACCCGGTACCCGGCGAGCGAGCCGATGGGCACGGCGACGAGCGGGGCGTGGACGAGCACCGAGGTACCGGCGGCGTCGCCGCGGGGCGCCTCGATGAGGAGGTCGTGGACGCCGTCGCCGAGGTCCCGGTCGGCGATGAGGTTGAGCGTGCCGGGGGTGGGGGCGGCGTCGCCCTTGAGCGGGAACCAGCGGCGCTCGAGCAGCCACGGGTGGAGGTTGCGCAGGAGCGTCTCGGTGGAGGGCCAGGGGACGGGGTTGGTCGAGGTCATCAGGCCTCCTCTCCGGCCGCGGCGGCGGCCTCGTGCTCGCCCGGGGCGGTCCCGGGCTGGTTGGTGCTCGCGGGGCTCACGGAGAGCCAGTAGTAGCCGCGGGCACCCAGGGTCAGGGTGATCCGGCCGTCGTCGCCGACGGCGGGGAAGGCGGCGCCGCCGATGACGTCGCGCGTGCCCCGGCCGGCCAGGTCCGGGACGTCGATCGTCACGGAGCGGGGCGCGTTCGCCAGGTTGGCGACGCAGAGCATGGTCTCGGGCTCCTGCCCGGCCGGGACCGGGAGGACGTCGCTGCGGGTGTGGGCCAGGACGGCGTCGTCCGAGACGTCGCGGGCGAGGAAGGCCCCCCGTCCGAGGACCGGGTGCCGGCGGCGCACGTGGAGGATCCGCTGGGTCCAGTGCAGGAGGGAGTCGGGACGACTCAGCTGGGTCTGGACGCTCTGGTGCGCGTAACCGGGGCGCTGGACGAGCGGGAGGGTGAGCGCGCCCGGGTCGACGGCCGTGGAGAAGCCCATGTTCGGCGAGTCGTCCCACTGCATGGGGGTGCGCACGGAGTCGCGGTCCTCGAGCCAGATGTTGTCGCCCATGCCGATCTCGTCGCCGTAGTAGAGGCAGGGCGAGCCCGGCAGGGAGAGCAGGAGCGCGTTGATGAGCTCGGTCTCGGCGCGGGAGGCGTCGATGAGGGGCGCGAGGCGCCGGCGGATGCCGATGTTGGCGCGCATGCGGTCCTCCTCGGCGTACCAGCCGTACATGAGGTCGCGCTCCTCGTCGGTCACCATCTCGAGGGTGAGCTCGTCGTGGTTGCGCAGGAAGGTGCCCCACTGGCCGTGGGCCGGGATGTCCGGGGTCTCGGCCAGGATGTCCCGGATCGCGACGCCGGACTCCTCGCGCAGCGCCCGGAAGATGCGGGGCATGACGGGGAAGTGGAAGCACATCGTGCACTCCGGGCGGTCCTCGGTCCCGAAGTACTCCACGACGTCGTCGGGCATCTGGTTCGCCTCGGCGAGCGTGATCGTGCCGGGGAACTCGCGGTGGAGCATCTCGGTGATCGTCGCGATGACGTCGTGGGTGTCCGGCAGGTTCTCGCAGTTCGTCCCCTCGCGCTCGACGAGGTAGGGGATCGCGTCGAGGCGGAAGCCGTCCACGCCCGTGCGCGCCCAGAAGCGGACGACGTCGAGCACGGCGTCGACGACGGCGGGGTTGTCGAAGTTGAGGTCGGGCTGGTGGGAGAAGAAGCGGTGCCAGTAGAACTGGCGGCGCTCGGTGTCCCACGCCCAGTTCGACTCCTCGGTGTCCACGAAGATGACGCGGGTGCCGTCGTAGCGGGTGTCGTTGTCGGACCACACGTAGAAGTCCCCGTACGGGCCCTCGGGGTCGGAGCGGGAGGCCTGGAACCAGGGGTGCTGGTCGCTCGTGTGGTTGAGGACCATGTCGATGACGATGCGGATGCCGCGCTGGTGGGCCTGGTGGACGAGCTCGCGGAAGTCCTCCATGGACCCGTACTTGGGGTCGATGCCGGTGTAGTCCGAGATGTCGTAGCCGCCGTCGCGCATGGGCGAGGGGTAGAAGGGCGGGATCCAGATGGCGTCGACGCCGAGCCAGGCGAGGTAGTCGAGGCGGGTCGTGAGGCCGACGAAGTCGCCGGTGCCGTCGCCGGTGGAGTCGGCGTAGGAGCGCAGGAGCGCCTCGTAGAAGACGGCGGTGCGGTACCAGTCGCGGTCCGCGGACAGGCCCGGGTGCGGCTGAGGAGGCACGGCCGGGATGCCGGGGATGACGCGCGGCAGGGCGGCCGGGGCGGCCCCGTAGGCCTCGCCCTCGTGAACCGCGGGTGCGGGGACGAAGGCGGTCGGCAGGGGCTCGGGGGTGCTGGTGGGGGTGCTGTCAGGTGCGGTCACGTGGAGGTGCCTCTCGTGGGTGGCGTGCGGTCGGTGAGGAGTGCGGTGACCCGACCCGAGAGCGCCTCTCGGTGCGCGAGGCCCTCGGGAGGGGAAACCGCTGTCGGACCGGAGCGGGGTACCCGGTCTGGGCGGCCTCAGAGCCGCTGGACGTGGAAGACGTGGGCGACCCGGCCCTCAGAGGGGTCGAGACGGACGTAGTTGCTGCCCGACCAGTCGAAGACCCAGCCCGTCAGCTCGTCCGTCACTCGGATGACCGGCTGCGAGCCGTCCGTGCCGGCAGGAAGGCCGAGCTGCTCCAGGTTGAGGTAGACGCCGCCCTCGTGGGCGCTGTGCGGGTCCAGGTTGACGACCGTGAGGACCACGTCCTCCTCACCCGTGGGGGAGTGCTCGGCGTCGACGCGCTTGGAGTACGCGATGAGGGAGTCGTCGCTCGTGCCGTGGAACCAGATGTCGCGCAGCTGCTGGAGGGCCGGGTGCGCCGCACGCGAGGCGTTAAGACGCGTGAGGAGCTCCTCGATGCCGTTGGCGCGGGCGGCGCCGAAGTCGCGGCGCTTGATCTCGTACTTCTCGTTGTTGATCTGCTCCTCGTAGCCCGGGCGCGGGGTGGACTCCGCGAGCTCGTAGCCCGAGTAGATGCCCCAGGTGGGCGACAGCGTCGCAGCGAGGACGGCACGCAGCTTGAAGGCCGGCACCTTCCCGTTCGTCATGAACGGGGTGAGGATGTCGTGCGTCGTCGGCCAGAAGGCGGGGCGCAGGACGGGGGCGGTGTCCTGGGAGAGCTCGACGAGGTAGTCGGTGAGCTCCTCCTTCGTGTTGCGCCAGGCGAAGTACGTGTAGCTCTGGTGGAAGCCGATCTTGCCCAGGGTCCGCATCATGGCCGGGCGCGTGAAGGCCTCGGCGAGGAACAGGACCTCGGGGTTGGTGCGGCGGATCTCGCGCAGGAGCCGCTGCCAGAACACGAGGGGCTTCGTGTGGGGGTTGTCGACGCGGAAGATCGTCACGCCGTGGCTGATCCAGGTGCGCACGACCTCGAGGATCGCCTCGTAGATGCCCTCGGGGTCGTTGTCGAAGTTGAGCGGGTAGATGTCCTGGTACTTCTTCGGCGGGTTCTCCGCGTAGGCGATGGAACCGTCGGCCAGGACCGTGAACCACTCGGGGTGCTCGGCGACCCACGGGTGGTCCGGGGAGCACTGGAGGGCGAGGTCGAGGGCGACCTCCATGCCGAGGCCGCGCGAGCGCTCGACGAAGGCGTCGAAGTCGTCGAAGGTGCCCAGGTCGGGGTGGATGACGTCGTGACCGCCGTCGGGCGAGCCGATCCCGTAGGGCGAGCCCGGGTCGCCCGGCTCGGCGTTGAGGGTGTTGTTGCGGCCCTTGCGGTTGGTGACGCCGATCGGGGAGACCGGGGTGAGGTAGAGGACGTTGAAGCCCATGGCGGCGATGCGGTCGAGCCGCTCGGCGGCGGTGCGCAGGGTGCCGGGCACCATCGTGCCGTCCTCGGCGCGGGTGGCGCCGAGCGAACGGGGGAAGACCTCGTACCAGGAGCCGTAGAGGGCTCGCTCACGGTCCACCTGGAGCGGGTAGGTCGCCGACGGCGAGACGTGGTCGCGCAGCGGGAGGCGGTCGAGGACCTCGGCGACCTCGGCGGAGCGGCCGGCGGCGAGGCGCTCGCCGGCGCTGAGGCGGCCGTCGCGCAGCGTGTAGGCGGCGCGGTTGAGGAGCGAGGCGTCCTGCTCCCCGCGGCCGGGGACGGCGGCGGCGCGCTCGAGGACACGGGCGCCCTCCTCGAGCATGAGCTCGACGTCGACGCCGGCGGGGACCTTGATGCCGGCGTCGTGCTCCCACGTGGCGTAGGGGTCCGACCAGCCCTCGACACGGATCCCCCAGTCGCCGGGCTCGTCCGCGGCGAGGCGGGCCTCGTAGCGGTCCAGGCCGACGGCGTACTCGTGCATGCGCGCGGTGGGGCCGTCGGTGCCGTCGGGGCGGACGAGGACGGCGGTGGCGCCGAAGCGGTCGTGGCCCTCGCGGAAGACGGTGGCGCGCACGGGGAAGACCTCGCCGGGGACGGCCTTGGCGGCCCAGCGTCCGTCCTCGACGACGGGCGACACCTCGGTCACGGGGATGCGGCCGATGAGGGAGAAGGGGGCGGGCGCGGGCGCCTGCGCGAGGCTCTCCTGGGTGGCTCGGGTAGTCTCGGACTGGGGGTCTGTCGTGTTCGGGGTCACAGGCCCAGGGTACGGGGCCGGGCACTGGGAGTCACACCGAGGCGGCGCAGGATCCCGTTCCGCGGCCGCATATCGCCCGTGGCGCAACACGAGGTCGACCCTCGGCGCCGCCCGGTGGCGGTGAGGAGGGCCGACCTCGTCGAGCCGGAGGGAGTCGGCTCAGTAGCTCATGTGCATGGCGGTGCGCACGGCATCGAGGGTCTCGTTCGCGACCGCGTTGGCCCGGGCGTTGCCCTCGTGGAGCACGGAGAGGAGGTAGTCCTCGTTCGCGACGAGCTCGGTGCGCCTGGCTCGGATCGGCGCGAAGAATTCATTGACGGCCTCGGTCGTCACCTTCTTGAGGCTGCCCGCGCCGCCGTCGCCGATGCGCTCGGCGATCTCCTCCGGGGTGCCCGCCCCGCACAGGGAGGCGAGCATGAGGAGGTTGGAGACCTCCGGGCGGTTCTCCGGGTCGTAGGTGATGACGCGGTCGGAGTCCGTCTTCGCCTTCTTGAGGGCCTTGGCGGTCTCGTCGGCGCTCATGCGCAGCTCGATGGTGTTGCCGCGGGACTTGCTCATCTTCTCCCCGTCGAGGCCCAGGAGCAGCGGGGCCTCGCCCAGGAGCGCCTCGGGGCGGCGGAACACGGGGTGCTTCTTGTCGGCGCGGCCGTAGCGCTTGTCGAAGCGCTGGGCGATGAGCCGGGCCTGCTCGAGGTGGGGGAGCTGGTCCTTGCCGACGGGCACGAGGTTCGCCTGGCAGAAGAGGATGTCCGCGGCCTGGTGGACGGGATAGGTGAGCATGAGGCCGCTCATGGCGCGGCCGTCGGTGGCCTCGAGCTCGGCCTTGACGGTCGGGTTGCGGTGCAGCTCGGACTCGGTGACGAGTGAGAGGAAGGGCAGCATGAGCTGGTTCTCGGCGGGCACCGCGGAGTGGGCGAAGATCGTCGAGCGGGACGGGTCCACGCCCACGGAGAGGGTGTCCGCCACGAGGGAGAGGACGCGCTCGCGGATCGGCCCGACGCCGTCGCGGTCCGTGATGACCTGGTAGTCCGCCACGAGGATCCAGGTGTCGACGCCGCGGTCCTGGATCAGCTGCCACGAGCGCATCGTCCCGAAGTAGTGGCCCAGGTGCATGTTGCCCGTGGGACGCACGCCCGTGAGCATGCGGTAGCGACCGGGGTTGACGTCGAGGTCGGCCTCGATCTCGGCGGAGCGGGCGATGGAGCGGGCGAGGGAGGCGTCGTTCGTCGCGTTGGCGAGCGTCTCCTCGGCCTGGGAGGAGGTGGGGGTCTCGGGGGACTGCGTCATGGCGCCCATCCTAGGGGAGGGCGCCGAGGGGCCCGACGGCCCGGCGCCCGGCCCGCCCGGGCGTGCGGACCCGGCCCGCAGCCCGCGGCGGCGCGCTCAGCGTGCGGTCGTCCTCCTCGCGGCGTCTGAGGCAGGAGCCGTCGTCGTCGCCGTCGCGGCGGCCGGTGGCTCGGGCGCGCGCAGCTCCTCACCGGAGAGGTAGATCCGCATCGACAGCGGGTCCATCGTCGTCGTGTCGCCGGGCCGGTCCTGGCGGCAGTCCGTGGCGCCGGACCGGGCCGCCCGGGCGCGCTCGGGATTGACCGGGACGTCGGCCGCCCGGTGCCCGCGGCGGACGCGACGGGCCAGCGCGAAGGCCGAGGTGTGCGGGCGCGGGACCGCCCAGGTCGAGTCCCAGGCCAGGTGCCAGTCCGTGCCCCGTCCCTCGGGGAGGATCACGTCGCACTGGTCGAGGGAGCCGTTGATGATGACGAGGAGGTCGTCGTCGGCGCCCTTGCCCGAGCGGAGCATCTGCACGACGCGGGTGTACGGGTCGTGCCAGCCCTCGGCGTCCATCTCCTGGGCCGTCGCGCGGTACCAGGCGAGGTCCCTGATGGCGTCGCCCTCGGCGACGCGGCCCGTGGCGAACTCGGTGGGGCGCATGACGGGGTGCTTCGAGCGCAGCCGGTTGAGGTAGCGGGTCGTCGCGATGAGGTCGCGCTGCCAGGTGGCGAGGTTCCAGTCGTACCAGGAGATCGGGGAGTCCTGGCAGTACGAGTTGTTGTTCCCCTCCTGGGAGCGGCCCAGCTCGTCGCCGCCGAGGATCATCGGGGTACCTGCGGAGACGAGGAGCGTGCCCAGCACGTTGCGGGACGAGCGGCGGCGCAGCACCTCGATGGGGCCGAGGTCCATGCCGAGCTCGAGGGCGGCGTCGGTGACCGGGCCCTCGAAGCCGTGGTTCCAGGAGCGGTTGTCGTCCGTGCCGTCCCGGTTGTCCTCGCCGTTGGCGAGGTTGTGCTTGTAGTCGTAGGAGACGAGGTCCCGCAGCGTGAAGCCGTCGTGCGCGGTCACGAAGTTGACGCTGGCGAGCGGGCCACGTCCGCCGGGGTACTCGCCGTGCCCGAAGAGGTCGACGCTGCCGGCCAGCCGGGTCGCGAGGTCGCGCAGGTCCGTCCCAGGGCGGCCCTTGGACAGCTTGGAGGCGTCGTGGAGCCAGAAGTCGCGGACGGTGCCGCGGTAGCGGTCGTTCCAGTCGTGGAAGGGGTCGGGGAACTCTCCCGTGCGCCAGCCGCCCGGGCCGAGGTCCCACGGCTCCGCGATGAGCCGGGCGCCCTGGAGGACCGGGTCGGTCGCCATCCCGATGAGGAGGGGGTGTCGGGCCTGGAACTCGGCGGCGTTGCGGCCCAGGGTCACCGCGAGGTCGAAGCGGAAGCCGTCGACGCCGACGTGCTCGTGCCAGTACCGGAGCGAGTCGAGGCACAGCTGGACGGCGCGCGTGGAGCGGAAGTCGACCGTGTTGCCGGTGCCGGTCGTGTCGACGTACTGGGCGGGGCGCTGCGGGGCGTGAAGGTAGTACTCGAGGTTGTCCAGGCCTCGCAGGGAGAGGGTCGGTCCCGTGACGCCGGACTCGCAGGTGTGGTTGTAGACGACGTCCATGACGACCTCGAGGCCGGCCTCGTGCAGGATCGAGACCATGCCGCGGACCTCGTCGAGGACGGCCTGCGGGCCGGCCGCGCGCGCGGCCGCCGTCGCGTAGGACGGCTCCGGGGCGAAGTAGGACAGGGTCGAGTAGCCCCAGTAGTTGCGGCGCCCGTTCTGGAGGAGGAAGGCCTCGGAGAAGGCGGCGTGGATCGGGAGGAGCTCGATGGTCGTCACGCCGAGGGATCGCAGGTACTCGACGGTCGAGGGGTGGGCGAGGCCCGCGTAGGTGCCCCGCAGCTCGGGAGGGACGTCGGGCATGTTGAGGGTGAGGCCCTTGACGTGAGTCTCGTAGACGACGACGCGCTCTGGCGGGACGCGTGGCCCTGGAACGACGGGGAAGGGCTCGTCGGTGACGACGCCGAGCGCGACGCGCCCGAGGGAGTCGAGCGCGGAGGGCTCGAGCGGCTCCGTGGTGGGGGCGAGGGAGTCGTCGACGGCGTGGGCATAGAGCTCCGGGCCGAGCTCCGGAGCGCCGTCGATCGCCCGGGCGTAGGGGTCGAGGAGGAGCTTGCGCGGGTTGAACAGGAGTCCCTCGGCGGGGTCCCAGCGCCCGTGAACGCGATAGCCGTAGCGCTGGCCGGGCCCGACGCCGGAGGCGTGGACGCTCCAGCTGCCCCGCCCGTGACGGTGCATCCCCGTGCGGCGCTCACGCACGACCTCGCCCTCGGCGTCGACGTCGAGGAGGCAGAGGTCGACGGCGTCGGCGTGGGGGGAGACGACGACGAAGTCGGTCCCGCCGTCGACAGGGGTGGCGCCGAGGCGCGTGAGGTCTCGAGCGTCCTCGGGTCCGGTCACGGCGGGCTCGACGGCTGTCTGGGCGGGCATGGGGGCATTCTCACGAGCGATCGCGCGTCGGGCAACGCGAGAGACGCACGTGCGTCACAGGGAGGCCTCAGCCCTGCCCTCCCGCCGCGCACGCAGGGACGTCGCCGTTCCGTCCGTCTCACCGCCGGAGACGCCGGTCGAGCGCCTCGCCGTATATGGCAACCTTGGACGCATGAAAATCGTGGTCTGCATCAAGCACGTCCCTGACGTGCAGTCCGAGCGCCGCCTCGAGGACGGGCGGCTGGTCCGCGGCGAGGACGACGTCCTCAACGAGCTCGACGAGAACGCCGTGGAGGCCGCCGTCTCCCTCGTCGAGGACCTCGGCGGCGAGGTCATCGCCCTCACCATGGGTCCCGAGGACGCCGAGGACGGTCTGCGCCGCGCCCTCCAGATGGGCGCCGACTCCGCCGTCCTCGTGAGCGACGACGAGCTCGCGGGATCCGACGTCGTGACCACCGCCCGCACCCTCGCCGCGGCGATCCGCCGCGTCGGCGGGGTCGAGCCGGGCGAGGAGGGGCTCGGCGACGTCGACCTCGTCATCACCGGCATGGCCTCCCTGGACGCCATGACCTCGATGCTGCCCGGGGCCCTCGCCGCGGCGCTGCGCGTCCCTGCCCTCACGCTCGCCACCGGGATCGAGGTCGAGGGGGCCGACAGCCTCACCGTCACCCGCGCCGTCGGCACGACCCGCGAGGTGCTCACCGCCCCGACGCCCGCGCTCGTCTCCGTTACCGACCAGGCCAACGAGCCCCGCTACCCCAACTTCGCCGCCATGCGCGCGGCGAAGAAGAAGCCCCTGGACGAGTGGAGCCTCGCCGACCTCGCCCTCGAGGGCGCGACGCCGGCCATCGGCGTCGTCTCCGCCGAGGAGCGCCCCGCCCGCGAGGCCGGGATCATCCGCACCGACGCCGGGGAGGCCGGGCGCGAGCTCGCCGCCTGGCTCGTCGAGAACAAGCTCGCCTGAGCGCGCACGAAAGCCTGAAGGACGCAACAACATGACTGAGACCCTGTCCGCACCCGTGCTCGTCCTCGTCGACATCGAGGGCCAGGGGGAGCACGCCGACGCCGCGGCCGCGACTGACGCCCGACCGACCGGCCCCTCGCTCGAGCTCCTCAACGCCGCCCGGACCCTCACGAGCGATGACGTCATCGCCCTCGTGCTCGGCACGCCCGGTGCCACGACCTCCTCGCAGCTCGCCGGCGCCGGCGCCACCCGCCTGCTCATCGCCGACCTCGACGGCCACGAGACCCAGGCGGCCGCCGCTGCCGACGCCCTCGTCTCCGCCGCGCGCGCCACCGGCGCCGCCGCCGCGCTCGTCATCTCCGACTACCGCGGCAAGGAGCTCGCCGGCCGTGCCGCCGTCCTCCTCGACTCCGCCGCCACCTCGGACGCTGCCGAGCTCGAGGTCGCGGACGGTGAGCTGCGCGCCGGCAAGCTGGTCCTCTCCGGCTCCTGGTCCACGACGATCTCCGTGACCCCGGACGCCGGCCGCGCTCCCGTCGTCGCGGTCCGGCCCGGCGCCTTCGAGGCGCGCGTCGAGGAGGGGGCGGCGCCGCTGGCGGTCGAGCCCCTCGACGTCGTCCTCAGCCCCGAGGCCCTTGCCGTCCGCCTCGTCTCGCGCGAGGCCACCGCGGCCGCCTCCGGGCCGGTCCTCACCGAGGCGCGCACCGTCGTCGTCGGCGGGCGCGGGGTCGACGGCGACTTCGACCTCGTCCACTCGCTGGCCGACCCGCTCGGTGCCGCCGTCGGCGCGACCCGCGTCGCCTGCGACGAGGGCTGGATCGAGCGCAGCGCGCAGGTCGGGCAGACCGGCTCCTCGGTCGCGCCGCGCCTCTACATCGGTCTCGGCGTCTCCGGGGCGGTCCACCACACCTCCGGCATCCAGGGCGCCGGCACGATCGTCGCGGTCTGCGACGACTCCGAGGCCCCGATCTTCGAGATGGCGGACTTCGGCGTCGTCGGCGACGTCACCGAGGTCGTGCCCCAGCTCGTCGAGGAGCTCGCCGCGCTGCGCGCCTGAGCATGCGCCGGGCGCGGCTCACGCTCGCCCGGCCCCCGCCCGTCGACCGTCAATGCACCGCTCGACCGCCTGATTTCCGGAAATCGGACGGTCGAGCGGTGCATTGACGGTCGATCTCGTTCGGTGACCCGGGACCGGGTGCTGCGGGCGGCCTGTCCAGTCCGGCGCGCGCGGGATGACGTGCGGTCAGGCGACGGTCGCCTGGGCGAGGACCTGCTCGCCGGACTCGCCCCCGTAGACGACGACGCTCTGGCCGGCCGCGAGTCCGCGGAGCGGCTGGCGGAGGTCGGCGTGGAGCGTCCCTGCGGTCACGTCGACGCTCACCTCAGCGGGCACCGGGCGGCCGTGCGCACGGACCTGCACGGTGACGTCCGGCCAGCCCGTCGTTCCGCCGACGTCACCGGGCTCGGCGAGGAGAACGAGGGAGCTCGCGTCGACCGTGGTGCGTGAGAGCAGCTCCTCGGGGCCGACGACGACCTCGTTCGTCTCGGGTCGCGTCTCGATGACGTAGCGCGGGCGGCCGTCCGGGGCCGGGTGCGTGAGGCCGAGACCCTTGCGCTGGCCGACGGTGAAGCCGAAGTAGCCGCCGTGCGTGCCCAGGACCTCGCCGTCGGGGGAGACCATGGCACCCTCCTGGACGCCGAGGGAGCGCTGGAGAAAACCACGAGTGTCGCCGTCGGCCACGAAGCAGATGTCGTAGGAGTCCGGCTTCGAGGCGACGGGCAGGCCGCGGCGCTCGGCCTCCGCGCGCACCTCCGCCTTGGAGGGAGCGTCGCCGAGTGGGAAGAGCGCACGGGCAAGACCCCGGGGCCCGGAGACGGCGAGGACGTAGGACTGGTCCTTGGCGTGGTCGGCCGCGCGCGAGAGGGTGAGGCCGGTCTCGTCGCCCGGGCGGCCGGAGGCGGCGCCGCCGGTGAGACGGGCGTAGTGGCCGGTGGCGACGGCGTCGAAGCCCATGGCGAGGCCCCGCTCGAGCAGGGCGTCGAACTTGACGCGCTCGTTGCAGCGCACGCACGGGTTGGGGGTGCGGCCGGCGCGGTACTCGGAGAGGAAGTCGTCGACGACGCGCTCCTCGAACTCCTCGGACAGGTCCCAGACGTAGAAGGGGATGCCGAGGATCTCCGCGGCCCAGCGGGCGTCGCCCGCGTCCTCGATGGAGCAGCAGCCGCGGGAGCCGGAGCGGGTCTGGGCGCGGTTGCGGGTGAGGGCCATGTGGACGCCGACGACGTCGTGGCCGGCGTCGACGGCGCGGGCTGCGGCCACGGCCGAGTCGACTCCGCCGGACAGTGCCGCGAGGACGCGCACGGGGATCCCTCCTGCCCGGGCACGGTCGGCTGACGGGCCCGGGCAGCCTAACGCCGGGCGCTCGGGGCGGTCGAGGGTTGGAGGAGGACTTGGGTACAGGGCGGGACGGTACGAGGACGGTGCCGCGGTGGAGCTCGGCGTGGTGGGACCGGTTGTGTCAGGGTCGGTCGTGTCGGCGCTGCGCCGGGTCAGTGGCCCTGAGCCTCCTCGGCGTCGTCGGTGAGGTAGGAGATGGTGCGGACGACGTCGAAGGGCGGCGTGGTGTCCCGGGTGGTGATGGTGCCGGTGACGGGCTGGGTGTCCTGGCCCTCGGGGGTGAAGGTCGCGTCCCAGGTGGTGGTGAGGCTGATCGAGACGTCTTGGGCGGTGGAGGCGTAGTGGTGCGTGACGGTCTGGTTCGGATAGGCGGCGCCAGGGTCGGTGGTGGTCGTGGAGGAGCCGTCGCCCCAGGACCAGGTGTAGCTTGTCGGGGTCGCCTTGACGGTGACGGGGGTGCCGTTGACCTCGGTGGTGAGGGTGCGGGGGTCGTCGGAGGTGTAGACGATGGCGTCGAGGTTGATGAGGACCTCGGTGCCGGGTGGCTGGCGGGTGATGCCGGAGCCGTCGACCATCAGCCGCGTGACGTCGGTGCTCGTGATGACGATGGGCTCCGGTGCTGGTGCGGCCGCCGCCGCTCGCGCTGGCTGAGCCGGGGACGCTGGGTCAACGGGCGTCGCGGCCGGGACCACGCGGGAGCAGCCGCCGCCGCGCGCGGAGGCTGAGGCCTTGATCTCAGCGGAAGTCAGGCAGGGGAGGCCCGCCGGCGACATGGTCGACTTGATGGACGAGCGTGGGCCGACGTAGCGGGTCCCCGAGGCAGCGTGACGAGTGGATGAGGCAGGCGCTCCTGAGTGGGCCGCTGCGGGGGGCCCGGCTACTTCCGATGCCGAAACCGGGATCTCTTTGGTTACGCGGCCGGTCATGGTCATGGCGTCATCCTGGGCTTCTGTCGAGAAAAAGGCTTCGCCATCGGTCGATGCTTGAGCGGATGGACTGTAGCCAGTCAGCGCGGCAACCACTACGAGACCAAGTACGAGCCCCGACGATCTCCTCATTTCGTCTGGACGCCTCCGATGGACCAGTGCTGCTCCGAGTATCGGATCGCAACGGTGATCGACGACTGTGTGGGAGCTGAGGTCGCTCCGGCAGACGATTTCGACGTCGATGAAGTACTCATGTCGTGCAACTGGTTTGGTGACGTGGTCGTCAGAAGGGTGACGGCCGAGTACTCGTATCCATCTGCTGGCGGTTCGACGGTTGCGCTGTTTACGTCTGCGGTACCGGGTTCGGCCCATCCGCCGCTGTCGTGCAGCTCCGTGACGTTGTCGTGGACCGAGGAGCAGAAGACGCAGCTCTCCTCGCTCATGGCGTCCCACTCGGCCAGGTCGCCCGTCGCGTAGACGTAGGGGTACAGGCTGATGAAGTACTCGGCCGCGGCTACTGCTCCCTCAGGGGAGTTCTCGCTCATTCTCGCCGGCTTCTCCGGTGCCTCCATCGCGAGCGCCGTCGCCCGCGCAGCGGCGTCCTGAGGGGACAAGGAGACCGAGGACGTTGCCGTCGCACCGTCATCCGCCCGCATGGAGGCCGCCACGTCGTACGGGTCCACGGTGGGGCTCGCCCCTGTCCCTGCGCTCGTCCCACCGCCGGAGCACGCCACCGCACTCACGATCAGGACCGCCGCAGCGGTGAGTGCGCCCAGACGACGTCGGAGCACTGGCCTGGCGGAGGCCTGCGCGTGTGAGGCTGAGGGGGAGACGGGGAGCACGGGGGACCTCCGACGTTGGGGATCTCGGGCGGTGTGGGGCGCGCGACCCGCCGCCAGAGCCAGGAGAGCCAGCGGCCGGCCGCGCCTCCGTGACCATATCGAGACCCTCCGGCCCGCAGCCACCGCCTACCGGCTCCCTGTGGAGAACCTGCGGCCCTTGCGGAGCGCAGGGCTCCACACTCCGTCTCCTGCCGGTTGCCGGCAGCACGGTCCCTCAGCGCCGCTTCGCCGCCTGCGTCCGTCGCGCCATCTCCAGCGCCCGCGGCAGGGCCGCCAGCAGGCGCTCGACGTCACCGTGCGTCGTCGTCGGCCCCATCGTCACCCGCAGGGTCGAGCGCGCCGCCTCGTCGTCGAAGCCCATCGCGAGGAGCACGTGGCTCGACTGCGTGACGCCGGCGTGGCACGCCGACCCCGCCGAGACGTCGACCCCCGCCATGTCGAGCCCCATGAGGAGCGCCTCGGTGTCGCCGTCCTCGAACCACAGGTGCGCCGTCCCCGGCAGGTGGGGAGCGTCGTCCGGCAGCGTCGCGTGCACACCGGGCAGGGCCGTCGCCCTCGCCAGTACCTCGGACCGCAGCAGCTCGAGGCGAGCCGCCTCCGCCTCGCGCTCCGCCATCGCCAGCTCGACGGCGAGTGCCAGCGCCCGCGCGCCGGCGACGTCCGCGGTACCCGAGCGCAGCCCGCGCTCCTGCCGCCCGCCCCCGGTCGGGAAGACGAGGGCGAGGTCGCGCCGCGCGATGAGCGCCCCGGTCCCGACCGGTGCCCCGAGCTTGTGACCGGTGAGCGTGAGCGCGTCCAGGCCCCAGCCGTGCACGTCCACGGGGACGTGCCCGACGGCGGCGACAGCGTCAGAGTGCACCGGCACGTAGCCCGCCTCCCCGGGACGTGTCACGCCGGAGGCGCGCCGCACCGCCTCGACGACGCCCGCGACGTCCTGCACGAGCCCCGTCTCGTTGTTCGCCGTCATGACGGACACGACGGCGACGTCCGCCGTAGAGACGGCGTCCTCGACCGAACCCGGCTCGACGCGCCCAGCGGCGTCCACCGCGAGCTCGGTGACGTGCGCGCCGTGCACCGCCTCGCAGACGCGTGCCGTGTCCTGCACCGCCGGGTGCTCCGTCGGCGAGATGACGACGTCGGGCCGTTCGACACCGGCCGAGCGGGCGGCGAGCACCCTGCCCGTGACGGCGAGGGCGTCCGCCTCCGTGCCGCCCGAGGTCAGCAGCACCTCGTGCGGGTCGACGCCGAGTGCTGCGGCCAGCCTGGCGCGGGCCTCGGCCAGCCTCGCCCCGTCCCGCCGCCCGGAGGCGTGCTGCGCCGCCGGGTTCGCCCGCGGCCGCGTGCCCGACGCGAGGCCGTCGGCGAGGTCTCGCGTCATCTGCTCCACGACCTCGGGCCGCAGCGGAGCCGTCGCCGCGTGGTCGAGGTAGGCGCGCACCGGCGCCGTGGGGACCTGGCGGACGCTGGGGGAGGCGGTCATGGTCGCAGCCTAGGGTGAGGCCATGAGCACCTCACGGAACGACCTCACCGACGCCGCCGCCACGAGCACCCCCACGAGCGCCCTGCGCCGCTCCCCGTGGCGCGTCGACGAGCCCGAGCGATGGGACGAGGACGCCTTCGGCCGCCGCTCCCTGTCCCGCCTCACCGTCGACCGCGACGCCGCTCGCCGCCGCGAGCCAGGCCTGCTCAACAGCCTTGCCGCCGACCCTGCTACCCGCCTCGTCCTCGTCGACGCCCGCGGACGCGTCGCGCTCGACGTGCCCGCCTCCCACCCGGAGCTGCCCGAGAACGGCCTGACGCCGCCCTCATGGCCGGTGGACGCGCTGCCCACGGGCACGCCAGGCGCGGCCGCCCACGACGTCGTCGAGGGCGCCGACACCGGCGAGGAGGAGCAGGAGCGCCAGGACCAGCGCACCGGGTTCCAGGACCGTCCCGCACGCCCACGACCCCACCTCGCCCCCCTCACGGCCACCGACGTCGACCCCACGGGCCTGGAGACCTTCTACCTGGGCAGCGAGCCGGGCGACGGCGCCGGGACGTCGTGGCTCGCCGTCGTCGTCCCCGCGGACGGCGCCGCCGCCGCGGAGCCCGACGACGCCGAGGGCGCCTCCCGCCCCCATCCCGACCTCGCCGACGCCCTGGAGCGCTACCCGCTGTCCGCCCTGCGCGCCGTCGGCGACGAGCTCACGGCCCACGACGCCGGGCTCGCCACGCCCGCCGCGGCCCTCGCCGCCTGGCACGCCCGCAACCACTACTGCCCCTCCTGCGGGTCGCGCACCGAGCCCGTCGAGTCGGGATGGGCACGCCGCTGCACCGGCTGCGGTGCCCTCCAGTTCCCCCGCACCGACCCGGCCGTCATCATGGCCGTCACCGACGACGCCGACCGGATCGTCCTCGTCCACGGAGCCGCCTGGGACGCCGGTCGCTACTCGACCGTCGCCGGCTTCGTCGAGGCCGGGGAGGCCGCCGAGGCCGCCGTCGTCCGCGAGGTGGGGGAGGAGACCGGCCTGCGCGTCGCGTCCGTCGAGCAGGTCGCCACCCAGCCCTGGCCCTTCCCCCGCTCCCTCATGCTCGGGTACCGGGCCCGGCTCGCCCCGGGCGAGCACGTCGCCCGTCCCGACCAGGAGGAGGTCACGGGCGCTATCGTGCTCTCGCGCGCCGAGCTCGCCGCTGCCGTCGAGGCCGGGGACGTCGTCCTGCCCGGGTCGACCTCGATCGCGCGGATGCTCATCGAGGACTGGTACGGCGAGGAGATCCGCGGCTGAGGGAACGCGTCGGTTCGTGTCGTCGGGCCGTGGCAGGCTGGGACCACGATGAGCCAGACCTCCCCGAACCAGCAGCCGTCCGCCCCGCGCCTCGCACCGCCGAGCCCCGCGGAGCTCCTCGACGCGCTCGACCCGGACCAGCGGGAGGTCGCCGAGCACCTCGAGGGCGCGCTGTGCGTCCTCGCCGGCGCCGGCACCGGCAAGACCCGCGCCATCACCTACCGCATCGCCCACGGCGTCGCCGTCGGCGCCTACCAGCCCACCCAGGTCCTCGCCGTCACCTTCACCTCCCGCGCCGCCGGGGAGATGCGCTCGCGCCTCAAGGACCTGGGCGTCCACGGCGCCCAGGCCCGCACCTTCCACTCCGCCGCCCTGCGCCAGCTCCGCTACTTCTGGCCCACGGCGATCGGCGGCGGCCTGCCCGAGATCCAGCCCTGGAAGGCCGGCCTCGTCGCCACTGCCGCACGGCGCCTCGGCATGCCCTCGGACAAGGCGGTCGTCCGGGACCTCGCCGCCGAGGTCGAGTGGGCCAAGGTCTCCATGATCCTGCCGGAGGACTACGCGCAGGCAGCGCAGTCCGCCGGCCGCACCGACGTCGGCGGGCTCGAGCCGGCCGCCGTCGCCCGCGTCCTCGAGGCCTACGAGGAGGCCAAGACCGAGCGCGGCGTCATCGACTTCGAGGACGTCCTCCTTCTGCTCGTCGGGGTCCTCCTTGACCGGGACGACATCGCCTCCCAGGTCCGAGGCCAGTACAAGCACTTCGTCGTCGACGAGTACCAGGACGTCTCCCCGCTCCAGCAGCGCCTCCTCGACCTCTGGCTCGGCAACCGCCGCCAGCTCTGCGTCGTCGGCGACGTCTCCCAGACGATCTACTCCTTCACCGGCGCCACGCCCCGCTTCCTCACGGACTTCGCGCAGCGCTACGACGGCGCGCGCACCGTCCGCCTCTCCCGTGACTACCGCTCCACCCCGCAGGTCGTGTCCCTGGCGAACCGGGTGCTGTCGCGCTCGCGTCGCGGGGGCGGGCGCCTCGCCCTGCCGGCGGGCGCCGTCGAGCTCGTCGCCCAGCGCCCCTCCGGTCCCGCCGTCCGCTACGAGTCCTACGACGACGACGTCGCCGAGGCCGCGGGCGTCGTCACCCAGGTCCAGCGGCTCCAGGCCGCCGGGGTCCCCCTGTCCGAGATCGCCGTCCTCTACCGCACCAACTCGCAGTCCGAGGCCGTCGAGTCGGCGCTCTCGGACGCCGGGATCGGCTACCTCGTGCGCGGCGGCGAGCGCTTCTTCGAGCGCCCCGAGGTCAAGCGCGCCATGGTCGTCCTGCGGGCCGCCGCCCGCACCGAGCGCGCGAGCCTCACCGGGGACCTCGGTCAGGACGCGCGGATGGTGCTCTCGCGCGAGGGCTGGAACGAGGAGCCGCCGAGCGCCCGGGGTGCCGTGCGCGAGCGGTGGGACTCGCTCAACGCCATCGTCGAGCTCGCCGACGACCTCGCCAAGCAGCGCGGCGCGGACGTCGACGGCCTCGTCACCGAGCTCCAGGAGCGCGCCGACTCCCAGAACGCCCCCACCGTGGAGGGAGTGACGCTGTCCTCCCTGCACGCCGCCAAGGGCCTGGAGTGGGACGCCGTCCTCCTCATCGGCGCCTCCGAGGGCCTTCTGCCCATCTCGCTCGCCGAGGGGCCGGACGCCATCGAGGAAGAGCGCCGTCTGCTCTACGTGGGCGTCACCCGCGCCCGGGAGCACCTCGTCATCTCCTACGCGCGTGCCCGCAACGCCGGCGGCCGCGCCTCGCGCAAGCCCTCCCGCTTCCTCGACGGCATCTGGCCGGCCGACGACCCCGGAGTGGTCGCCTCCCGCACCCGCTCGACCGGCACGAGCCAGCGGGCCCGCTCCAAGCAGCTCGCCGCCGAGTTCGAGGAGGAGAACGACCCCGCCACGGTCGCCCTCTTCGAGGAGCTCCGGGCCTGGCGCGCCGGCGTCGCCAAGGAGCGGTCCAAGCCCGCCTACACCGTGCTCGCCGACGCGACGCTGCGCTCTGTCGCCGTCGTGAAGCCGACGGCGCTTCCGCAGCTGTCGCTCATCCGCGGCATCGGCGCCGTCAAGCTCCAGGAGTACGGGGCCGACGTCCTGCGGATCGTGCGCGAGCACGGCGGCACGGACGCCTCCGAGTAGCAGCCGAGGAGGAGGGCCTCAGAGCCCGGCTGAGTCGGCCCGCCCGGGCCCGGGTCCTCCCGGGCTCGCGGACGTCTCCCCAGGGTCCGGAGCCGCCGTCTCGAGCCCGGCCGAGCACAGGCACTCCGGGTGCGGCTCCCACTCCCGCTCGAGGCCCACTGCGTCGCGACCGCTCAGCTCGACGCTCCGGCCCCACCACGGCTCGCCCAGCAGCGCGTCGAGCGCCGCCCGCGTGGCCAGCGCGGCCGACTGGTGGACGAGCAGGCGCTCGGTCGCAGGGACGGGCGTCATCCTCAGCTGCGTCGCGACAACCGGCCACGCCGGGTCCGCGTCCCGCTCCGCCAGGTCGAGGCAGGAGTGGCACACCCGCGCCCCCGGTCCCAGGACGGGGCCGACCCTCACGCTCGCCGCCCGAACCGTCACCGGGAGCTGCGCCGCGCCGGCCTGTGCGAGGGCCCTCGCCCGCACCGGGTCGATGACGTGCGGATCCAGCGTGACGACGAGGTCCGGGACCGTCGACGCCGGCGCACGGACGGTGAGGCCCGGCCGATGCTCCTCCAGCCAGGCGGCCAGCGGCGGGTCGTGCGGGAGCACAGACCCGATCCCGGCCTCCTCCAGGAGGCACGCGACCTCGAGCGCGAGCTCCCCGGAGCCCACCAGCCCCACGACCGAGCCCGCCAGGGCCCGGCTGCGCTCCCTCGGCTCCTCGCACAGGAGGTCCCAGTAGCGCTCGTCGGCCGTCCGGGGCGCCTCCGCGCGGGTGAGGGCACCAGCATCGAGGAGCCCGGAGACGAGCGCCTCGGCGTCCTCCACCGCGAGCCCCGCCCACCGGGCAGCGAGCCGCACCCACCCCGGACCGGCGTCGCGCTCCTCGGCGGGCAGGCGGTCCAGGAAGCGCTGGGCCGGGCCGTCGAGGCCCTCGACGACGAGCGCGATCCCGGGCTCGGAGCCGATCTGGCTGGAGCCCTCGCAGCGCCACAGGACGGGGGACTGGCCTCTCACACGCACGGGAACCTCCCGGCCGCCGGCTGGGGACGGTGGGGCGGCCGCCGCGAGCCTCGCACCCGGTCGGCGCCCGGCGCGAGAGCCCGGTCGGGGCCTGTGGACAACCGGGCGGCGGCGCGGCCTCCCCAGACCTCGTGCGTGCCCGGGCAGGGCGCTCGGTGCTCAGTGCTCGGTGGCTGTCGCCGTGGCGGTCTCCACGGCTGCCTCGCCGGCAGCCGCCGTCGGCGACGGGGTCGGTGTCATGGACGAGGCGGCGCTCGCGGTCGCCGCTGCGCTCGACTCCTCCTCGACGGCCTCGCAGGTGGTCAGCCCCGACGTCTTCCCGTCGGCGATCGCCTTCACGGTCTCGACGGCCTCGTGCAGCGTCGAGACGGCGTAGACGCTCAACCCGTCCGGCTCGTGCCCGACGACCTCGTCGCAGTTGGACGCCGGTGCCAGGAAGTAGTCCGAGCCCGAGGCCTTCGCCCCGGCCATCTTCTGCTGGATGCCGCCGATCGCGCCGACCTCCCCGGACACGCTGATCGTGCCGGTGCCGGCGATGTCCTTGCCCCCGGTGAGGTCGCCCGGCGTGACCTCGTCGATGATCCCGAGAGCGAGCATGGTGCCGGCACTGGGCCCGCCGACGTCGGAGAGTCCGAAGGTCGCGTCGACGTCGGAGTCGGCCCGCACCGACAGCGCCACCCCGAGCATCGATCCCTTGCGCTGGTCGTCGCTCGACGGGGCGAGGGTCGTGAGCGTGGCTGAGGTGTCCTTGCCGTCGCGCGTGAGTTCCACGGTCACGCGCGTGCCGGGCGCGATCGTCTCCATGAGGTCGTGGAGCTGGGAGTAGGTGGTGATCGTCGTCGTCGTCCCGCCCTCGGGGGTGACCGAGGTGATGACGTCGCCGGTCTTGAGACCGGAGTCCTTCTGGCCGTCCGCGACCTGCTCGATCGTGAGGACCATCGACTTGGCGAGCCCGGTCTCCATGAGGGCTGCGACGACGGCGGAGTCCTGGGAGCTCGTCATCTCAGCCTGGTTGACGGCGTCGACCTGCTCCGCGGTCATCGAGGAGGGGCAGACGGCGTCGCGGTCGAGGACCTTCCGGTCGGAGTGGAGCCAGGCGTCGATGAGGCTGAAGACCGTCACCTTGTACCCGGGGCACCCCATGATGGAGACGGTGGTCATCCGCAGGGCGCCGTCGGCCGCGTAGGTGCGCGTGCCCGTCACCGTGAGGATCGCGGAGGAGCCCGAGGCCGAGGCGCCCGCGGAGGCTCCCGTCGCGGAGGAGCTGCCTGACGCGGCTCCGCTGGAGCCCGCTGTCGAGCGGGTCGAGCTCGTCGAGCCCTCCAGGACGTTCCAGGTCGGGCCCGGCGCCTCGATGACCTTGTTGATCGGGACGGTGGCTCCGGCCACGAGAAGACCCGCGACGAGGACGCCGGCGCCGAGGGTCGTCAGCTGGCGACGGCGGTGACGGCGGCGCGAGCCGCGGGCGCCGCCCGCGCCGGGCCCGTCCTCCTCGTCGGCTGCGGGGCTCACCGTGGCGCTGCTGCCGCTGCCACCCGCTGCGCGGTCGGCGGGGGCGTCCTCGGGTGAGGCGCCCTCGGCAGGGGCGCTCGTCCTCGCGGCGTCGGCGGGCTGCTGGTGAGGGCTGGGGCTCTGCTGCGTCACGGGAGCCATTGTGGGGCACCCGCCGTCATGCGCCCGCAGCGGACCCGCGCGCCGCGAGCGGTCCCGGGTGACGCATGGCTCGCGCCCAGGAATGCGTGGCACGATCCTCCTGTTCTACAGGGGCCCGGCCGTCCGGGCGCCCGCACCAGACCCCGAGGCCCGGGAGGACCCATGAGCGAGGACCCCTTCGACGAGATCGAGGAGCTGCTCTCCGCGATGTTCGGCCCCGAGATGGCGGGTGACGCCGTCGACGCCCTGCGCTCCTCGGGCGTCGACCCCACCCAGCTGGCCCGCATGAGCGGCATGGGCGACCTGTCCGAGCTGAGTCCCGGCCAGCTCATGGCGATGCGCGCCCAGCTCCAGCAGGTCTTCGCGGCGTCCTCGGACGAGCCCGTCAACTGGAAGATGGGGCAGGACCTCGCCCTCCAGACGGCCCGCGCCACGGGAGACCCGACGGTCACCTCCGGGTCCGCGGAGCAGGTCCGCCAGGCCCTGTCCGTCGCCGACCTCTGGCTCGACACCGCCACCGACCTCATGCCCGCCCCCGGCGGTCGCGAGGCGTGGAGCCGCTCGACGTGGGTCGAGCGCACCCTGCCGGTGTGGAAGGAGGTCGTCGCCCCCGTGGCCGAGGCGGCCACGACCGCGCTGGCCGGTGCCCTTGAGCGCCAGATGAAGCAGCTCCCGCCGGAGATGGCGGCCGCCACGCAGCAGATGGGGGCGCTGTCGAAGATCATGCGCTCCATGGCGGGGACGGCCTTCGGGCTCCAGCTCGGCCAGGCCATCGGCCAGCTCGGTGCGGAGTCCGTCTCCGCGACCGACGTCGGCCTGCCTCTCACCCAGGAGCCGGGCACGGCGCTCGTACCGGCCAACGTCGCCGCCTTCGCGGAGGGCCTCGAGGCCGACGAGGACCAGGTCCGCATGTTCCTCGCAGTCCGCGAGGCCGCCGCAGCGCGGCTCTACGCCCACGTGCCGTGGCTGCGCAGCCAGCTCATGGCCGCCGTGGAGACCTACGCCCGCGAGATCACCATCGACACCGAGGCCGTCGAGCAGGCGGTCGCCCAGGTCGACCCCAGCGACCCGGAGGCGCTGCGCGCCGCCCTCGAGGGCGGCATGTTCGCCCCGCAGGAGACGCAGGCGCAGGCCGAGGCCCTCGAGCGCCTCGAGACCCTTCTCGCGCTCGTGGAGGGCTGGGTCGAGGTCGTCACCGCGCGGGCCACGATCCCGCACCTGCCGCGGGCCGTCGCCCTGCGCGAGATGGTGCGGCGCCGTCGCCTCCAGGGCGGCGTCGCCGAGCAGGTCTTCGCCCGCCTCATCGGCCTCGAGTTCCGCCCGCGGCTCGTCCGTGAGGCCGCGCAGCTGTGGGAGACGATCGGCGCCGAGGCCGGCGACGCCGAGCGCGACGCCTTCTGGCAGCACCCCGACGTCATGCCGACGCCGTCGGAGCTCGCCAACCCCGAGGACTTCCTCGCCATGCGCCGCGCAGCGCAGGACCTCGACTCGGAGATCGACGACGACCTCGCCTCGCTCCTGGACGGGACGCTCGGATACGCCGAGGGCGCCCAGGAGGCCGACGAGAACAGCCCCGAGGGCCTCGGTGACGGGCCGTCCGTCGAGGACCCTGACGACGGCTCCACCACTGACGAGTCCGACGACGGCGAGGACGAGGACGAGGGCGGCAGCCCGACTCCCACGGCCTGACGGGCACGGACCTCAACGGCCGCCCGGTGCTTTCCGCGAGGGAGGGACCGGGCGGCCGTCGTCGTGACGCAGGACCGACGCCTGCGGGCGTCGGCCCGTCAGGGAGTCAGAGCAGCGTGGCGCGCAGTGCCTCGATGAGGCCGGGGACGAGGGTGTCGCCCTGGGCGACGGAGCGCTTGTGGTCCTTGGAACGGGCACGGATCGCGCACCAGGACTCGCCGGAGCGCAGGACCCCGACGACGATGCGGACGTCGTCGCGGTCCGGACGGTTCTGGAGGAAGGCGACGCGCTCCTCGGGGTCCTCGATGGCGGCGGCCTCCGCCTCGGCGGCCGCAGGGAGGGTGAGGCGCTCGACGGACAGGGCGACGCCGTCGACGGACTCCGGCCAGGCGAGCTGGCCCAGGAGGTCCTCGAGGTCGGCCGAGCCGGGCAGGTCCTCCTGCTCGATGACGGTGAGGGACTCGGGGTCCGTGCGCGCCGCTGCGAGGGCCTCGTCGTCGAGGATGTCCGCGATGGCAGGGTCGGTCTCCAGGGCCGCGGCCGTGCGCACGAGCGCGAAGACTCCGACGGGCGCCTCCCAGCCGAGCCTGGCGACGTGCTCCTCGAGCTCGACGACGGCGCGCGAGAGGGCGGTCTCGCGGGCACCCCTGGGCTTGGACCGGGGCGCGGGCTGGGTGGGGGAGGACTCGGGGCTCTGACGGCTCATGCCGTCATCCTCACCCGTGGCGGGACGTCGCACGCCCCGCCACGCGCCCGGTGCGGGCCGTCGCGTTGCGCTCGCCGTGAACCGCTGGCTCCGCCCGCCGGCAGGAGGCGGCTGAGTTTTGGGTGGCTGTCGTGACCTGTGGGACGATGGCGCTACCGGCGCCCAGGTGCCGGTGACGACACGGTGCGTGCCCCGCGCACCGGCCCTAGCACGGAGCGAGATCGTGATGAACAGGCCCGACGACGAGCCCATCGACCAGCCCGACGACGGCGCGGAGGAGAGCTCCTCCGGCGACGCCACGAGCCGCGAGGGCCGTGTGCGCGGAGGCTTCTTCCAGTCCGACGCCGGCCGAGACCCGCAGCGGCCTGACCACTCCTCCTCGGGGGACGGTCAGGAGGAGCGCCCGGCCGATCGGGCCGGCGGCACGGACCGATCCCGCGGTGCCGACCGCGCCGCGGGTGCTCAGGGCTCCTCCCGCCGATCCTCCGACGACGAGGAGGACAACCCCTTCGCCTTCGACCCTGCGGCCGTCTTCGGCATGGGCCGCGGTGCGGGCCGCTCCAACCCCTTCGAGGGCGTGCGCCGGCGCGCCGACGCCGCGCGCACGGCCCGCGCCGGCTCCGGCCGGGGCGGCAACGGATCCACCGGGTGGGGCGGTGACGGCGGCGGAGGCGGCCGTGGCGGTGCCGGGGCCCGCGCCGAGCGAGGACGTCCTGGGCCTCTCGCGCTCACCATCGGCATCCTCGTCGCGCTCGCGGTCCTCCTCGGCTTCCTGTCGAGCACGTGGACCGAGGTCCTCTGGTTCAACCAGCTCGGCTTCTCGCGCATCATCTGGACCGAGTGGATCTCGAAGGCGGTGCTCTTCGTCGTCGGCTTCGCCCTCATGTTCGGGGCCGTCTTCCTGGCCATGTCCCGCGCCTACAAGGACCGCGAGATCCACCTGCCCGATGACGAGGCCGGCCGCAACCTCGAGTCCTACCGCACCGCGATCGAGCCGATGCGACGGGTCCTCCTCTGGGGCCTGCCGGCGCTGCTCGCCCTCCTCGGCGCCGCCTGGGAGCTCGTGCCGAGCTGGCGCGAGATCCTCCTCGCGATGCACTCGCAGTCCTTCGGGGTGAAGGACCCCCAGTTCGGCATCGACGTGTCCTTCTACGTCTTCATCCTCCCGGTGCTCAAGACGATCGTCGGCTACCTCTCGCGCGTGACCGTCTTCGCGGGCGTCGCGAGCCTCGTGACCCACTACCTCTACGGAGGCGTCTCCGTCTCCCGGCGCCCCCACTTCACGCGCCCGGCACGGCGGCACCTGGCGATCTTCCTCGCCGTGTTCTCCGTCCTCCAGGCGATCGGGTACTGGCTCAGCCGCTACTCGGCCCTGTACTCCTCGAACTCCAAGTTCGACGGCGCCGGCTACGCGGACGTCAAGGCCGTGATTCCCGCGAACGCCATCCTCGCGGCGATCGGTCTCGCGATCGCCGTGCTCTTCGTCGTCTCCATCCGGGCGCGCTCGTGGAAGCTGCCCGTGACCGGCGTCGTCGTCTCGATCGTCTCGGCCCTGCTCATCGGGAGCGTCTACCCGGCCGTCATCCAGAAGTTCGTCGTCGACCCCAACGCGCAGAGCGCCGAGTCGCCGTACATCTCGCGCAACATCAAGGCCACCCTGGCGGCCTACGGCCTCGATGACGTCGAGACGACCAGCTACAACGCGAAGACCAGCGCCGAGGCCGGCCAGCTCAAGGAGGACGCCGAGTCGACGACGTCGATCCGGCTCCTCGACCCGAACCTCGTGTCCTCCACCTTCCGGCAGCTGCAGCAGAACAAGCAGTACTACTCCTTCGCCGACCACCTCAACGTCGACCGCTACAGCGTCCAGGACTCCGCGCGCGACACCGTCATCGCGGTGCGCGAGCTCAACCTTGACGGTCTCGACTCCGGCCAGCGCACCTGGGTCAACGAGCACACCGTCTACACGCACGGTTACGGCGTCGTCACCGCCTACGGCAACACCGTGGCCTCTGGCGGCTACCCCTCCTTCTGGGAGGGCGGTATCCCGTCCCAGGGCGACCTGGGCACCTACGAGCCCCGCGTCTATTTCGGGCAGGACTCGCCGTCGTACTCCATCGTCGGTGGCGAGGACGGCGGCAGCCCCCGCGAGCTCGACTACCCGGACGACTCGGCCAAGTCCGGCCAGGTGAACACCACGTTCTCCGGCAACGGCGGTCCGTCGATCTCGAACCCCTGGAACCGCCTCCTCTACGCGGTGAAGCTCCAGGAGATGAACATCCTGTTCTCCAACGAGGTCCACAAGGGCTCGCAGATCCTCTACGACCGCGACCCCGCGGAGCGCGTCGCCAAGGTGGCCCCGTGGCTCACCCTCGACGGCAACCCCTACCCGGCGGTCGTCGACACGGACGGCAACCCCAAGACGCCCAAGCGGGTCGTGTGGATCCTCGACGGGTACACGACGACGAACAACTACCCGTACTCCCAGCACGAGTCCCTCTCCGACGTCACGGCCGACGGTACGAACCAGGAGTCCACGCTCCTCGGCGCGCCCGACGAGTCGAACTACGTGCGCAACTCCGTCAAGGCGGTCGTCGACGCCTACGACGGCTCCGTCAAGCTTTACCAGTGGGACGACAACGACCCGGTCCTCAGGGCCTGGTCCGCCGTCTTCCCCGGCACGGTCGCCCCGATGAGCGAGATGAGCGCCGACCTCATGGCGCACATGCGCTACCCGGAGGACCTGTTCAAGGCCCAGCGCACGATCATGGCGAAGTACCACGTGACCAACGCGGCCGACTTCTACTCCGGCGGTGACTTCTGGAAGGTCCCCGACGACCCGACGAAGTCCGGCAACGAGCCGCAGGCACCGTACTACCTCACGCTCAAGATGCCGGACCAGGACAAGGCGAGCTTCTCCCTGTCGAGCGTCTACATCATCGGTGGCAACACGGACAGGAACGTCCTCACCGGCTTCCTCGCGGTCGACTCCGAGACCTCCTCGGGCAAGGCCGGCGTGAGGAACCCGGACTACGGCAAGCTGCGGCTCCTCGAGCTGCCGCGCTCCTCGAACGTGTCCGGACCGGGCCAGGTGCAGAACACCTTCGACTCCGACCCGACGGCGTCGCAGACCCTCAACCTCCTGAGCCAGCAGGGCTCCCAGGTCATCAAGGGCAACCTCCTGACCCTGCCGGTGGGCGGCGGTCTGCTCTACGTGCAGCCGGTGTACGTCCAGTCCTCCTCGGGCACGCAGTACCCGCTGCTGCGGAAGGTCCTCGTGTCCTTCGGCGACAAGGTCGGCTTCGACGACACCCTCTCCGGGGCGCTCAACCAGGTCTTCGGCGGAGACTCGGGCGCGACCACGGGTGAGGAGGTCGTCAACGGGGACGCCGCGGCGGCCAACGGCACCTCCGACGCCGAGGCCGCGGCCGCCGGCGCCGTCGGCGATACCTCGGGGACGGCGGCGCCGACCGACGCCGCGACGGCGCAGGCCAGTGCCACGGCCGCTCCGAGCGCGGGGACCGCGGCGACGGCGGTGCCGTCCGGCAACCCGCAGGCTCAGCTCGACCAGGCGCTCTCCGACGCGCAGACGGCCATGGACGACTCCGACACCGCTCGCGAGAAGGGCGACTGGGCCGCCTACGGCGACGCGCAGAAGCGGCTCGACGACGCGGTCCAGCGGGCGGTGGACGCGCAGAACCAGCTCAAGAAGTGAGCGGACGGTGACCGGCGGGCGTCGGGGGAGCGGCTGCTCCTCCGGCGCCCGTCGGCCGTCCTCGGGACCGAGCCGCGGTGGCGCCCTGCGTGCCGCCTGCCTCACACGGTGGTGAGGAAGGGCACGCCCCCTCGGTTTGAAGTCCCCGGGGGAGGGCGACTAGTGTTCACATCACCGACGCGGGGTGGAGCAGTTCGGTAGCTCGCCGGGCTCATAACCCGGAGGTCGCAGGTTCGAATCCTGCCCCCGCTACCACCGAACCGCCCGGTTCCAACGAAAGATCGTTGGAGCCGGGCGGTTTTCTTACATGTCTTCACGTACGTCGGGTCATGGACGGTGTGCCATGCCACCTGGGCCCGGACGATCTCGCCTACGATTCCATGAGCAGCACCGCCAACGGCAGGGAAGAGGCCCGACACATGGCAGCCTGGTCCGAACTGACGAACTACTTCTCGGAGACTCAGCGCAGAGCCAATCTGACGGATCTCGAGCTTGACAGAAGCACGCCTCATCGACGGGTTGACCGGGCCGACATCACCGCCGGGAAGCTCGATGGGGACGCGACGACGTGGATCCTTGATCAGGCTGCTGCTCAACGTCGTGGTACGAGGGCCAAGTGCGCAGCCGAGCCCGCTCCCGTCCCCGTGCTGATCTCGCTCGTCACACTGCGCCAGGGAGGGCGGCGCTCCGCGCTCCTCGTCCTCCCGGCCACCCTCGCCCCGGACGGCGCTCTCTCCTCGGATCCGGGTGCTGACGAGCCGTGGATCCCGGCCAGCAGACTTCATACCGAGGGCGTCGCGGACCGGGAGGTGATGGTCGGGGACCTCTCCGCGTTCTGGCGGTGGAGGCACTCAGACGCACCTGAGGCCGCGTCCCAGGTCGAGGGCTGGTCCGACGCCGTGGCCTACGCCGACAGGATGTTCGATGCGGTGGCCTCGCGGCTGCCCGCGAGGTCGGCCGACGGTGCCGGGGTCATCATTGAGCGGGAGCAGTGCTATGTCGTCCCGGGCGCTCAGATCGTTGCCAACAGGGGCGCCCTCGATCTCTACGATGCGATCCTGCGGCAGGACACGCTGGGTTTGCCGTCGCCCTACGAGCGCCTCGTCTCATTGGCTCATCCGGAGCGCACCCGCGAGGACCACATCGACGACGACGTGACGCGACTGTGCAACAACGCGAAGCGAGTGTGCGGCAGCATGAGCGACTCCTACGGGCTGACGGCGTCACAGCGCCGCGCTGTTCACGCCTTCATGGAGGACGGAGACGGCGATGTGACCGCCGTGAGCGGACCGCCGGGAACTGGCAAGACGACCATGCTGCAAGCCATCGTCGCCTCGCTCGTCGTGCAGCACGCTCTCGACGGTGCCCCGGCACCACTCATCGTCGGGACCTCGGCGACGAACCAGGCCGTCACGAACATCATCGACTCCTTCTCCAAGGTGACTAAGGACGATCCTGGGCTCATCGACCACCGCTGGATCCCGCGTGCAGGAAGTGCGGCGGAAACGGCCCCCGTCCCGCTCTCAGGTCTCGCCACCTACTGCCCGTCGCAGGCCAAGACATCCGCCGCGAAGGAGTCCGGCTACCTCACCGAGGACATACGGAAGACCGGTGTCTACTCCGAGTACTCGACGCCGGAGTACCTCGAGATCGCCTCGGACACGTTCCTCACCAAGGTGCAGGCCTACGCGGAGCAAGCCCGGCTGCACGAGCCGACGAGCCTTGACGACGCCGTCAAGATCCTCAAGACCGCCCTTGCCGAGCTGGACAGGACCCGGCGCACGCTCATCGACGTCAGAAGCCGCCTCGACATCGAGGCGGGTATCTCCTCAACGGTCCTCGATGACCCGGTCGAACCTCTCGCGATCGAGTGGAACCGAGTGTTTGAGAAGCGGGCACTGTGGACCAAGCGTGCCGAGGACGCTGTCGCGCACCCCGACGAGGCCGCGTACATCGTGGCGATGAACCGCGATGCGGACGATCCCGACTCGCTCCAGTCCTGCGAGGAGCTGAGGGGCTACTACGAGGATCGCCTGAAGAGCGTCCTGACCCAGATGGATCGTGCGCGCTCGGCGAGTGCGGCAGCGCGAGCCAGGCTGGAGAGCGCCCGGGCCACCTTCACCAAGGAGGCCACCCCGACGCGTACCTGGTTGAGGAACCTCGGGCACGTGCCCGATGAGAGGCTGGATCGACTGCTCAGCGCCCCAACGCTCCTCGACCTGGAGAAGCAGCTCGATGTCACCGTGAGGTACGCGGAGTTCTGGCTGGCCGTGCACCTCTACGAGGCCCAGTGGCTCCTGACGATCTCCGGCGACGAGCTCCTTCCCCCTGATCAGCGGTGGCAGCGGTCCTCGCAGACCCAGGCCAGGTACTGGGCGCAGGTCGCTGCACTGACGCCGTGCTTCGTCATGACGGTCTTCCAGCTCCCCAAGTACTTCAGCCTGTACACGAAGCCCGGTGAGGCGCCGGAGTTCGATCTGGGCCGCGCCGATCTCCTCATCATCGACGAGGCCGGCCAGGTCGACACCTCGCTGGGAGCCTGCGCCGCGGCGCTCGCGAGGCGCGCGCTCGTGGTCGGGGACGAGCGTCAGCTGGCGCCCGTGTGGAGCATCGACCCCGTGAGCGACGAGGAGGGCTCAGCGGCCTTCGGACTGTCTGCACGATGGTCTGAGCTCGTGACCAGCGGCCTGACCGCGTCCGACCACTCCTCGCTCATGCGCGCGGCGTCCCACGCCAGTCGCTGGAGCTACGGCGAGGACGACGACCCGGGCCTCTTCCTGTCCGAGCACTTCCGGTGCCACCCGGACATCATCGACTACTGCAACCGGCTCCTCTACAAAGGGTTGCTCGAGCCGAGCCGCCCCGTGGAGAACTATCTCCTCAAGAACCGCGTTCCCGGACCGTTCCTCTTCCACCTCGTCGCGGGCTCGAAGGACCGGACGAAAGGGTCCAGCCGGGTCAACGACGTCGAGGCGGAGGCCATCGCGACGTGGATCGTCGATCACATCGCCACGCTGCGGCAGATCTACAACCCTGAGGGCAGCGACACCAAGGAGCGAGGCATCATCGGTGTCGTGACGCCGTTCCACGCCCAGGAGATCGTCATCAACGAGTGCCTGCGTCGCAAGGACGAGGACCTCGCGCGCACAGTGACCGTCGGTACCGCGCACAAGCTCCAAGGCGCCGAACGCCACGTGGTGCTCTTCTCCTCGGTATACGGCGACGCATCGGGGCAGGCCTCCTTCATCGACAGCACCTTGGAGCTCATGAACGTCGCCGTGTCCCGCGCGAAGGACCTCTTCGTAGTGTTCGGCGGTGAGGGGCGGAGGAATGACTCCGGTCCCGTGTTCTCACTCGTGCGCGAGCTGGCGAAGCCCGACGAACCATGGGTGGGCGACTCCGAACCGGGCACCGGCCCGAGCGGCAATGAGGTGGCCGAGGCTGCGTCCCTCGACGCGGGCGCCCCTGCACCGAGCCCGAGCGAGGGACGACCGGCGTCCGACGCCGACACCGCCGAGGTGACGGCGCACGCTGCGCACGCGCGCCAGAAGAATCCCGAGGGTCCACCGGTGGTGGACCGTGAGACGCCCGGCTACGAGATCGTCTCCGCCATCGCCAGCCGCATCGGCGGCATCACAGCGCACGAGCTCAACGAGGCGCTCATCGCCGCCGGGCTGCTCCAGCGCGTCAACGGCGACCTGCTCCCGACAGTCGACGGGATCGCAGCGGGCATCGCGGTCTTTCACGGCGAGTCGAAGCGCGGTCCGTACACGGCGCCGATCTACTCGGCGGCCGCTCGGGCGCTGATCGTCTCGATGGCCGATGCGGGCGAGCTGCCGACGGCCTAGGTGTTGGTGGCAGACAGATTCGGGAAGCTCTCCACCGCCGGTGCGGCGACGGGGCACACAGGACCCGCGTCGTCTGCTGGTGTCGACTCCCGTGGCGTCCATGACCGCGGCGTCGAGGACGCTGCCGTCCTCGCACACCTTCCTGGCAAGGGCCTCGGTCGCGACGAAGGCGAACGGGTTCGGTTCGGCCACCCTCCGGGTCTCCTCGCGTCCACGGCGCGTCAGACCCTCTGCAGTTCTGGTGTCGTGGGGCGCCGTTAGGGTGGGACGGAACCCCCAGGAAGGACGCGCCATGGTCGATGCCGTTGATGCCGCCTGGCAGCCCGACGACGAGCTCTGGGCGCGCTTCGAGGCCGACGGCCACCGGCACGCCTTCCTCAGCCGGATCGGAGCCAACGCCGCGCTGGTCCGCTGCTGGCCCGAGGAGGCCACCTCCGCCATCGCGCGCATCGCCCAGGACGCGGGCTTCAACGTCGTCGGCAGCAGCAAGGACCCCTCCTACGCCGTCTACTTCGAGGACGAGGACTTCGCCGACGACCGCCTCGCCGCCCTCGCGGACGCCCTGTCCGAGAGGGGCGTCATCAGCCTCGCCCACGTCCTCGCCCACGGCGAGCTGCTCGGGGAGCACGTCGACGTCTTCCGCCGGATCGACTCGCGGGCGCACGACGCCGCCGACGGCGTGGTCCTGGGACGACTCCTCATGGGGCCTCGCTCCGAGACCCGGCACCGCGACGTCGACGGCTGGTTCCTCGGCGCCCCTGCTGACCTCCTGCGGCTTGAGACGCGCCTCGGCGAGCGCTTCGAGGTCGATCGCGCCGAGTCGGCCGCGGGCCTCGACGGCCTGCACGTCGAGACCGTCATCCTGGACGAGGCGGCTGAGGACGAGGCGGTCGACGGCTTCGGCGCCGCGGCGAGCCCCGTCGAGGAGCTGACGCTGTCCCACCTCATCGACGACGTCGCCGACGCTCTCGACGACGTCGGGATCATCGGTCCCTTCGAGGTCATCGACGTCTTCGCCGCCCCGCAGGCTCCCGAGGGTGCGGACGACGACGGTGGGGCCGGGGACGGCGTCGGGGATGACGGTGACGACGGCACCGATGACGGCGCGGATCCCGGGAACCGGCTCGAGGACTGATCCGCAGGCGCTCAGCCCATCTCGTGGAGGCGGCCCTCGCGGGCGGCGCGCAGGTAGACGCTCGCCCAGGACCGGAACGGCCTCCACGCCTGCGAGACCTCGGCCAGGGTTGCGCCGGCGCCGTATTGCTCCGCGACCTCCTTCTCGAGGCGGGGCTCCGCGCGCGGCAGCCAGTCGGTCGCGTTACAGCCGCGGATGAGGATGAGGTCGGCGTCGAAGGGCCCGATTCCGAGGATCCTCTGGACCTCCTCGCGGGCGGCCTCCTCCGGGAGCGCACGCAGGCGCGGTCCGTCGAGCGCCGCCTCCGCCACGGCCGCCAGGTACTCGGCCTTCCGCCCCGGCAGCGTGAGCCGACCGGTCCCGAGCGCGGCGAGGAGAGCAGTCGGTGAGGGGAAGGCCCCGTCCTCGCCGTGGCTCGTGACGATCCCGCGCCGCAGGGCTGCCGCGACCGGGACGCGGACTCGCTGTGAGAGCACCGCCCAGGTCGCCGCCTCGTAGGGGGAGTGGAAGCCGCACGGCCGGAAGCCGGGCAGCGCCCGCTGGGCGGCGCCGACCACCCCGTCCCGCGCGCCCACCTCGGGCCAGGCGCTCGCGTCGACGTCGAGCGCGAGGAAGCGCGTCACCTGCTCGGACGCGGCGTCGAGGTCACCGGAGCCGCTGACCTCGAGGCGTGCTCTCGTCCCCTCCTGCGTGACGACGGCGGTCGCCGCCGTCCAGTCGGCCTCGCTCACGAAGGCGGTCGCCAGGGCGTCCGGTCCGGGATCCGCAGCGAGGCGGTTGGGAGTGAATCCGGCCCAGAAGGCCGTGCTCGTCACCAATGACCAGGGGCCGATGACCTCCCGGGTGAGGGTGTGCGTGCGCATCATGCGTGAAGCCTCGCACCGCGCGGCCCGAGCGCCGTCGTCGGCGCGCCCCAGCACCGGCGACGGGCCGATTCGGGCGGGGTGCGTGACCTGCGCCGGCCGGGATCGCGGCGCGTCGTGCCGCCGTCCCCTGGACCCCGACCTAACGTCGGCCCTGTCCCGCCAGCCCTGACAGACCAGAACGCAGCACCCCCATGACAGCTCCCACCGACGCCCCGCGGACCGAGGCCACTGAGGCCGCCGCGGCCGCTGAGACGACTGCTCCGCGCGCCCGCGACTGGGTCGCCATGCTCGCACCGGTCGTCGCCGGCCTCATCGCCGTCCCCGGCTCAGTCTCCGCGCTCGAGGCGTTCCTCGAGGGACGCAGCCTCCTGTTCTTCTGGGGGCAGCTCGCCGCCCTGGGCCTCCTGGCCGTCATGATCATCGCGACCGTCGTGCTCTTCGGCCGGATCCTGCGGCACCGCGGCGTCTTCGTGACGAGCATCCTCCTCGGCATGCTCGTCATGGTGGGGCTGGCCGTCTCGCTCCACACCGTGGCCTTCCGCGTGCCGCCTGCCGTCGGCGGAGGCATCGACCTCATCCTGCTCATCTGGTCGGTCATCGGGATGCGCCGCCTGCGCGGTGCCGGGCAGCCGACCGTCGTCGAGACCGACGCCGCTGAGAACGACGACGAGCCCGCGGCCTCCGACGTCGCGGCCGGAGACGCTGCCGACACGGCCGAGGACGGTCGCACGCCCTCCGACCCCGGCTCCGGGACCGGGACGGACGCGGAGGATCCAGCGGACGGCAACGCGGCCGACGCGCTCCCGGCGAGCTACCCGCCGCCGACACCAGCCGAGGCCGATGCCCCGGAACCGGTGCTCCGGCGCGCCGAGCGGCACGCACGCTGGGCCGTGTGGCGCCTGCGGCTCCTCGACTGGGTGTTCGTCATCCTCGCCGCCCTCGGCTGCCTCCTCACCCTCCTCGGCTACTGAGTCGGGCGGGCGCGGCCGGGAGCGGCGGTCGCAGGTGCCCGAATCCTCCGGCGCTGCGCGCCTCGTCGATAGGATGGCGGCACCCACGGGAGGAGGCCGGATGAGCACCCAGCGCTCCGGCGCGTCCCCCCTCCGTCGCACCGCCCCACCGAGCCCGGGGCGGCTCCTCGGTGCCCTCGCAGCGGTCCTCGGCCTCGCCCTCATCGCCTGGGCGAGCCTGGCCGAGGCCCCGATCCTCGCCCTACCCTCCTCCACCGGAACCGCCGGCTCCGAGGCGGTCCCGGCACCCGCCGCCACCGCCGTCGAGACCCAGGCCCCGCTCCCGCCGGACGTCACGGACCCCGGCTACTCGGACACGGCCTGGCGCGTCATCGCCGTCCTCATGGCCCTCATCGCCGTCGCCGCGGCGCTCACCGTCGTCGTCCTCATCCTCCGTGGGCTCCTGCGCCGCCTGCGGGCGGCCAGGGACCCACAGGACGACGCCCTCGTCGACGACGCCGCCCTCGACCTCTCCGTCCTCACCCAGGAGCGCGCCGCCCGCCAGGCCCGCCTCCTCACCGAGGGCGCCCCGCGCAACGCCGTCGTCGCGACCTGGCTCGAGCTCGAGCGCACCGTCGCCGACGCCGGCGTCGTACGCCTCCCCACCGAGACCTCCTCGGAGCTCGCCGTCCGGGTCCTGTCGACGGCCAGCGCCCCTGCGGACTCCCTCACGGACCTTGCCGGCCTCTTCCGCGAGGCCCGCTTCTCCCGGCACGAGCTCACCGAGGCGCACCGGCGCCGCGCCGTCGCCGACCTCGAGCGCGTCCACACCGCGCTCGGCGTCGGGCCCCGAGCGTCGTCCCCCGGCGCAGCCCCAGAGGTCGCCTCGGACGCTCTCCCAGAGCCTGCCGCTCGCTCTACCTCCGACGCCGCTCATCGAGGCCTCAGGGCCGGGACCGATGGGACGGACCGCCCGTGAAGTCCCTCGCCTGGTCCCACGCCGCCCTCCTCATCGCCGCCGGGTGGGGCCTGCTCGCCTTCCTCGTCGCCGTCGGGACCCGTGTCCACCCGGCCGCCTACCTGGCCATCCTCGTCGCGGTCCTCACCTGGACCGGCTTGAGCCGGCTGAGCGTCGCCTCCCCGGCCTTCCCCGTCGAGCCGCCGTCCACCATGCCGGCGCCGCCTCGGGACCGGCACCTCGCCGACGTCGACTGGATGCTCCGCTCCGCCTCCGACCAGCGCACGTGGACCACGGGCGTGCGCCCCCGGCTCGCCGAGCTCGCGGCCGACCGCCTCCGCGACCACCACGGCGTGGACGCCACCACCGACCCCGAGGCTGCGCACGCCCTCCTCGGTGAGGGCCTCTGGGCCCTCGTCGACGGCAGCGCCGCCCCGCCACGCACGACTCGGGCGCTCACCGCCCTCATCGAGAGGATCCACGCACTGTGACCACGACGCACACCGGCCCGGAGCCCGCCCTCGACCCCGGAGCCGCCCCCGCCCGGATGACGACCGCGCAGGTCTCCGACCTGGCCCAGCAGGTCCTCGCCTCCGTCTCCCGCGCCGTCGTCGGCAACACCGAGGAGCTCGAGCTCGTCCTCGCCGGCATCCTCGCCGGCGGGCACGTGCTGCTCGAGGACTACCCGGGCCTCGGCAAGACGCTCGCCGCCCGCTCCTTCGCCCAGGCCCTCGGCCTCGACTTCGCCCGCGCCCAGTTCACCCCTGACCTCCTTCCGAGCGATCTCACCGGTTCCTTCCTCTACGACCAGCGCCGCGGCGAGTTCTCCTTCCGTCAGGGCCCCATCTTCACCGGTCTGCTCCTGGCCGACGAGATCAACCGCACCCCGCCCAAGACGCAGTCCGCACTCCTCGAGGCCATGCAGGAGCACCAGGTCACCCTCGAGGGCACCACCTTCCCGCTGCCGCGTCCCTTCCACGTCATCGCCACCGCCAACCCCGTCGAGCACGAGGGCACCTACCAGCTCCCCGAGGCGCAGCTCGACCGCTTCGTCATGCGGATCTCCTTCGGCTACCCGTCGCCTGAGGACGAGTGGGACGTCGTCGCCCGCCGCGTCGCCCGACGCACCGAGGACCAGATCGTCCCCGCCGTCACCGACGCCGCCGGCCTCCTCGCAGCCCAGGCAGCAGTCGAGGCCGTCGACGTCGACCCCTCGGTCGGCCGGTACGCCGTCGCCCTCGCCGCCGCGACCCGTGAGCACGACGCGGTCGAGATGGGGGCCTCGCCGCGCGGCTCCCTCGCCCTCGTCACCGTCGCCAGGGCCCTCGCCGTCGTCCGCGGCCACGACTTCGTCGCCCCGGAGGACGTCAAGCACGTGGCGGTTCCCGTCCTCGCGCACAGGATCTCCATCAAGCCCGAGCTGTGGATGACTGCTGTGAGCGGTACCGACGTCGTCCGGCAGGCCCTCGAGACCGTGCCCGTCCCCGGGGCACGGGAGTGAGCGAGCCCCTCGACCCGGGCACGGGCAACGGGATGCTCCCGGAGCCGTCCTCGCCCACGGCGCCGGCCGACCCGACGGCGCCCCCCGGCCTCGCGCCGCCGGCGTCCGCCGCCGCGCCGGGATCCGAGCCGGCGGGGGAGTGGCGTCTCACGGTCCTGCACATCACGGCCGTCGCCGTCGGGGTCCTCACGGCCCTGGCGGCCGTCCTCCTCCACCGCCCGGACCTCGTCGTCCTCGCCGCCCCGATGCTGCTCGTCGCCGCGTGGGGAGCCCTGGCTCGTCCGGACGGGCACCCGGCCGCCGCCGTCCTCGGGACCTCCGGGGACGTCCTCGAGGGACAGGCCGTCCGAGTCCGCGCCGTCACGACCGGGACCGAGGGCGCCGAGACCGTCGGCCACGAGCTCGGTGCCGGACCCGCCCTCCGGGTCGTCCCCGAGGGGGTGCTCGACCTTGCCACCACGCTGAGACCCGGCCGCCCCGGGGCCACGGGCGTCACCCCTGCCTCGGACGAGAGCCCAGCCCGCGCCGTGACGACGTCCTTCACGGTCCAGCCCAGGACCTGGGGGCCCACCGAGCTCGCCACCGGCGAGCTCCACCTGCGCAGCGCCTGGGGCGCGTGGGACGCACGCTGGCGCCGCCGCAACCCCGTCCGCCTCACCGTCGCCCCGGCACCGGGCGCCTTCGACGCCGACGCGCCCGTCCCGCACCCTTCCACCCTCCTCGGTGCCCACGGTGGGCGGCGCAGGGGCGACGGCGTCGAGTTCGACGCCATCCGGGAGTTCCGTCCGGGTGACCGGCCCCGGCACGTCCACTGGCCCACCTCGGCGCGCACGGGGCGGCTCCACGTGCGCACCACCCTCGCCGAGAACGACACCGAGGTCCTCCTCCTCGTCGATGCGTACGGAGACCTCCCGGGCGCCGACGGGGGCAGCCTCGACCGAACCGTCCACGCCGCCGCCTCCGTCGCCGCCTGGTGCGCGCGCACGGGGGACCGCGTCGCCATGCGGGTCCTCGGCGCCGACGTCACCCCGGTCCCCGCGGGCGCCGGACGCCGTCAGCTCACGCGCGTCCTGGGCACGCTTGCGCGCACCGTCCCCGACTCCGACCGCTCCGGCGAGGGGCAGCGCATGCGTCTCGACCTCGCTCCGGGCACGCTCGTCGTCGTCCTCTCGCCGCTCACCGAGAGGCGCCTGGTCGACGCCGCCGTGGAGCGGGCCTCGACCGGCCTCGACGTCCTCGTCATCGACACCGCCCCGCTCGAGCCGGCGGGCGAGGACCCCGTCGCGCTGGCCGCCTGGGGGCTCGTCCGGCTCGAGCGCGAGCGCACCGCGGAGGCGCTCCGACGGCGTGGCGTCGCCGTCGCCGCCTGGCGCGGTCCCGGCACCCTCGACGCGACGCTCGAGGCGCTGAGTGCGAGGAGGAGCCGTCGATGAGCACCCGCAAGGGGCCGGCCCCCTCGTCGGGCGACCGCCGGCCCAGGATCCGGGGCACCCTGGTGCGCTACCTCCCCGGGCACCTGTCACGATCGCAGGTCCTCGTGCGCGTGGTCGGAGCCCTCACCCTCGCCGCCACCGCGGGCGCAGTCGGCACGCCCGTGCCCTTCCTGCTCCTCGTCTGCCTCGGCGTCGTCTGCGCGGCCGTCGCGCCGGAGTCGGCGGCATGGCCCGCCACGGCCGGCGTCGTGGTCCTCGCCTGGGCCCTGGTCGGGCACGACCCGGCCACGCCAGGATCGCTCGCGCTCGCCCTGGCGCTTCTCACGGAGCACACGAGCCTCGTCATCGCCTCCGCGGGACCGGCGCGAGCCGCCGTTCCGGGCCGGGTCGTCCGGCGGGCCGCGGGCCGGGCCGTCGTCGTCGCCCTACTCACAGCCGTCACCTGGGTGCTGCTCGAGCTCGCCCCGGCCGGTACGCGCGCCCCCGGGTGGACGCTCCTCGTCTCGCTCGCGGTCCTCGGCGGCGGTGCCCTCGCCCTCACGGTCCCGCGACCACGGAGCCCGCGCCGTGCCGTGCGCCTCGGCCGCCGCCGCTGAGGGGATGGCCCCGTCGCCGCGCTGACGGCGGGCCCGCGCGCCTCACAGGTCCACCACAGCACCGACCTCCACCGGGCACAGCGCCCGGTCCTTGTATCAGGGCATGACCACGACACGAGTCGACCAGCCCCTGATCACGGAGGCGGTGCCCGCCATGAGCTCCTCGAGCAGACGTCGTACCGGCCCCGTCCTCGACGTCGTCATCCCCGTCTACAATGAGGAGCGCGCACTCGAGGGCTCCGTGCACCGCGTCCGAGCCTTCCTTGACGAGCAGGTGCCCTTCAGCTCCCGCGTCACCATCGCCGACAACGCCTCGGTCGACGCCACCTGGGCGATCACCGAGCGCCTCGCCGCCACCGTCCCCGGCGTCAGCGCCGTCCACCTCGACCAGAAGGGACGCGGACGCGCCCTCAAGCAGGTCTGGCTCGCCTCGGACGCAGAGGTGGTCGCCTACATGGACGTCGACCTGTCCACCGACCTCTCAGCGCTCCTGCCGCTCGTGACGCCGCTCGTCTCAGGGCACTCGCAGGTCGCCATCGGCACCCGCCTGTCCTCGGACTCCCACGTCCGCCGGGGGGCCAAGCGCGAGTTCATCTCGCGGTCCTACAACCTCATGCTCCGCACCGGGCTCCAGGCGCACTTCTCCGACGCCCAGTGCGGCTTCAAGGCCATGCGCGCCGACGCCGCTCGCGAGCTCCTGCCGTACGTCGAGGACACCGGCTGGTTCTTCGACACCGAGGTCCTCGTCCTCGCCGAGAAGGCGGGACTGCGCATCCACGAGGTCCCCGTCGACTGGACCGACGACCCGGACACCCGCGTCAACATCTACGAGACCGCCAAGGCCGACGTCGAGGGCATGATCCGCGTCGCGCGTGATCTGCACCAGGAGCGCATCCCCCTGCGGGAGATCCGCGACCGTCTCGTCGGCGGCTACCCCGAGCTCGACCCCTCCTGGGCGCTCCTCAACCAGGTGCTGCGCTTCGGCGTCGTCGGCGTCATCTGCACCCTGGCGCACGCCCTCCTGTTCTGGTGGTGGGCCGGCCCCATGGGCGCCGTCCTCGGCAACACCCTGGCCCTGGCGACGACGGCGGTCCTCAACACCGCCATGAACCGCGGATTCACCTTCGGAGTGCGCGGCCGCACCGATCTCGCCCGCCACCACGCGCAGGGCCTCGCCGTCTTCGCGCTGGCCTGGTGCCTCACCTCCGGCGCCCTCGTGGTCCTCGACGCCCTGTGGCCCGGGGCCGCCCGAGGCGTCCAGCTCGCGGTCGTCGTCGTCGGCAACCTCGTGGCCACCATCCTCCGATTCACCCTTCTCAAGCACTGGGTCTTCGCCGGCCCCAAGGAGTCCGACCGACCGTGACCTCACCAACGCCTGACGCGAAGCGCTCAGGACCCACTGCAGCAACCGCGACCGGAGCGGCCGCGATGACCGTCGAGCACCGGCCCGTCGTCACCAGGCCCCGCGACTGGTCCCGCAAGGAGAAGGTGGGCTTCGTCGGCCTCCTCGTCCTGGCCGCCTTCGTCTACTTCTTCAACCTCACCGTCTCCAAGTACGGCAACGAGTTCTACGCCGCCGCCGAGTGGGCCGGCTCCCAGTCCTGGAAGGCGATGCTCTTCGGCTCCTCGGACTCGGGGAACTCGATCACGGTCGACAAGCCGCCGGCCTCCCTGTGGGCCTCGGCCCTCATGATCCGGGCCTTCGGACTGTCCTCCTTCACCGTCCTCGCACCGCAGGCGGCCATGGGAGTCGGCACCATCGCCTCGCTCTACTGCATCATCCGCCGTCGCTTCTCGGCCTTCGCCGCCTGGGCCGGCTCCATCGTGCTGCTGACCGTGCCCGTCGCGGTCATGATGTTCCGCTTCAACAACCCCGACGCGCTCCTCATCCTCCTGCTCACCCTCGCCACCGGCGCGGTCCTGCGGGCGATCGAGGAGGGCCGGAGCCGCTGGATGGTCCTGGCGGGCGTCGCCATCGGCTTCGCCTTCCTCACCAAGCAGATGCAGGCCTTCCTCGTCCTGCCCGGCTTCGCGCTCGTCTGGTTCTGGGCGGCGCCCGTCTCGTGGAAGCGCCGCATCCGCGACGGCCTCCTCGCCATCGTCGCCATGATCGTCTCCGGCGGCTGGTGGGTCGCCCTCGTCGAGCTCTGGCCCGCGAGCTCGCGCCCCTACGTGGGCGGCTCGACGGATAACTCCTTCCTCAACCTTACCTTCGCCTACAACGGCCTCGACCGCATCACCGGCGGCGGCTCCGGCAACAACAACATCGGTGGGGCCACGGGCCTGCTGCGCCTGTGGAAGGGCACGTACGCCAACCAGGTGTCCTGGCTGGCCCCCGCCGCCATCGTCCTCACGGTCCTGGCGCTCATCCTCATCGGCCGCGCCCGCCGCACCGACGGGCGCCGCGCCCAGGTCGTCGTCTGGTTCAGCTGGCTCGCCATCACGTGGCTCGTCTTCTCCTTCATGTCCGGTACCTTCCACCAGTACTACACGGTGGCCCTCACCCCCGCGATCGCCGCCCTCGTCGGCATCGGCGTGGGGTTGGCCAAGGAGAACGCCCGCAAGGCCTGGGTGCTCTTCACCCTCGCCGGCACCACCGTCGTCACGACGGCCTGGGGCGCCTTCCTCCTGTCCACCGCCACGAACTGGTTGGCCTGGCTCAAGTGGGCCGTCGTCGCCCTCGGCGCGCTCGGCGCCATCGGTCTCACGGTCGCGGGCTCCCTGCGCTACGGCAAGGACGAGGCCGACCCCGGGACCAAGCGCGGCCGCCTCATCACCCGCGCTGCCGCGACCCTCGCGATCGTCGCCGCGCTCCTCGGCCCCGTGGCCTGGTCTGCGAACACCATCGACTCCGCTCACACGGGCTCCATCCCGATCGCCGGTCCGACCACCTCGAACGGCGACGGCACGGGCGGTGGCCCCGGCGGCAGCCAGGGAGGCCAGGGTGGCCCCGGCGGGCAGCCCGACGGCGCTCAGGGCTCCGACCGCTCCGGCTCCACCGAGTCCGGGGCGAGCGGCTCGGCGACGCCGTCCGCGGGGAGCACCTCCTCCAGCAGCAGCTCCGACTCCACCGAGTCCGGCTCGACCGAGGCCGGGGCCGACGGGATGGGCCAGTCCCCGTCGGGCACCGACGGCGAGGCCCCTGAGGGCGGCGCAGGCGAGGCTCCCGAGGGCGGCGACAACCAGCCTCCGAGCGGTGAGGCGCCTGAGGGCATGACGGGCGAGGCCCCGTCCGGGTCCGGCTCGAGCGACGGTCAGTCAGGTTCAGCAGGGTCCGGCTCGACCGAGTCCGGTTCCGGCTCGAGCGACTCTGAGTCCGGCTCGACCGAGTCCGACGGCCAGGCCGGCGGGGGCAACAACGTCGGCGCCATGCTCGGCATGGGCAACTCGACCTCGTCGACGCTGGTCAAGATGCTCCAGGAGGACTCGAGCCAGTACCGCTGGACGGCCGCCATCACCGCCTCCCAGTCGGCCGCCTCCTACGAGCTGGCCTCCGAGACCTCGGTCATGCCGATTGGCGGCTTCTCCGGCACCGACGACTCGCCCACCCTCGTCCAGTTCGAGAAGTGGGTCGAGGAGGGAGAGATCCACTACTACATCGTCTCCGACGCCGGTCAGGGCGGGTTGAGCGGCTCCGGCGAGTCCTCGGCCTCCGAGATCGAGATCTGGGTCAAGCAGAACTTCACGGCCCAGACGGTCGACGGCGTGACGGTCTACGACCTCACCTCCTCAGCGTCGAGCTGATCCGCTACGGCGTCGGGCCGGACCCGGTTCCGCTCCGAGCCGTCACCGTGCGACCGTGTCGTGGCTCCCGGCTACCATTGGTGCCATGACCGACGCGAACGCGATCGAGCTCTCGCAGGCCGTCCTCGGCGCGCCTGCGAAGGCCTCCATCTTCCTCACGCTGACGATTCGCGAGGGCGGTGAGGCGCGCGTCCTGGAGACCCTGCCCGAGATCGAGTCCCTCACGCACTCGGTCGCCTTCCGCTCGCCGGAGGCCGGCGTCAGCTGCGTCGTGGGGATCGGGGCGCGCGCCTGGGACCGGCTCTTCGAGACGCCCCGGCCGGAGCGGCTCCACGTCCTCGAGCCCGTCACCGGTTCCCGCCACAGCGCGCCGTCGACCCCGGGGGACCTCTTCCTCCACGTCCGCTCCCAGACCTTCGACACCTGCTTCGAGGTGGTTCGTGAGGTCACGCGAGCCCTCGGAGACGCGGTCCGGCCGGAGGACGAGGTCCACGGCTTCCGCTACCGGGAGTCGCGGGATCCTCTCGGCTTCGTCGACGGCACCGAGAGCCCGGAGGGTCGTGAGGCCGTCGAGTCGGCCCTCGTCCCCGAAGGCAAGTGGGCCGGAGGCTCGTACATCATCGAGCAGCGCTACACCCACGACCTCACGGCCTGGGACGCCCTGAGCACCCGCGAGCAGGAGCTCGTCATCGGCCGGACCAAGATGGACGACGTCGAGCTCGACGACGACGTCAAGCCCCACAACTCCCACGTCGCGCTCAACACCGTCGAGGACGCCGAGGGCAACGAGCACAAGATCGTGCGGGACAACCTCGCCTTCGGCAACGCCTCGGGGGAGCAGGGCACCTTCTTCATGTCCTACGCCGCGGACCCGCGCATCACCGAGCTCATGCTCCGACGCATGTTCATCGGCGAGCCCGAGGGGAACTACGACCGCATCCTCGACTTCTCCACCGCCGTCACCGGCGCCCTCTTCTTCGCGCCCCCGGCGGACTTCCTCGACGACGCGGAGGAGCACGCGCGCCCCGGCCTGCTGGACGACGACGAGCCCGAGGACCCGACCCAGCCCGCCCTCGGACTGCCCCAGGCGGCCGCGCTGGGGCTCACGGACCCCACCGCGTCCACCGAGGACGTCGCAGAGCCCCTGGGCCCGGACGACGCCGGCTCCGCCGAGACCGCCCCGCCCGCGCAGAGCGCACCGACCACCACCGCACCGACCACCACCGCACCGGCTGACGGATCCCTCGGGATCGGCAGCCTGAGAGGCTGACACCGCATGAACAACCTGCACCGAGAGCTCGCCCCCGTCTCCACCGCCGCCTGGGCGGAGGTCGAGGAGGAGGCGCGCCGGACCTTCACCCGCTGGATCGCCGGACGCCGCGTCGTCGACGTCAAGGGCCCCGACGGCGAGGACCTCGCTGCCGTCCGCACCGGGCACCGCCGGAGCGTCGACGTCCCCTTCGAGGGCGTCCAGGCCCACGAGCGCGAGGTCCGGCCCGTCGTCGAGCTGCGCGTCCCCTTCCGCGTGACCCGCGAGGCCATCGACGACGTCGACCGCGGCGCTAAGGACTCCGACTGGCAGCCCGTCAAGGACGCCGCGGAGACGATCGCGCGCGCCGAGGACGCCCTGGTCTTCACGGGTCTCGAGGCCTCGGGCATCGAGGGCCTCATCAGCTCGAGCGAGAACGAGGCGGTCGCCCTGCCCACGGCCATCGAGGCGCTGCCCGACGCCGTCGCCGCGGCTCTCAAGGAGCTGCGTCTGGCCGGCGTCGAGGGCCCGTACTCGCTGCTGCTCTCCGCCGAGCTGTGGACCGCGGTCACGGAGGAGACCGACGACGGCTATCCCGTGCGCAAGCACCTGGACCGCATCCTCGACGGCGAGGTTATCTGGGCACCGGCCATCGAGGGCGCGCTCCTCCTGTCCACCCGGGGCGGGGACTTCGAGCTCCACCTCGGCCAGGACCTGTCCATCGGCTACCTCTCCCACGACGCCGAGTCCGTGGAGCTCTACCTCCAGGAGTCGCTCACCTTCCTGCCGTACACGGCGGAGGCGAGCGTCCCGCTCACGCGCTGAGCGAGGCGGCGACTGCTGCGTCCGGACCGTCGACCCCGCTTGCGGGTGCCGGCCGGGCGCGCCGCCTCACCCGGCGCCCGGCGCGCGCGGCCATGGGCCCGCCCCTAGGTGTTGGTGGCAGACAGGTTCATGACAGTCGGCTGGTTGGAGGTAGACCGTTGAGCGCGGTGTGTCCGCGTTCAGTGTTGTAGTGCTCGATCCAGGGGGCAAGGGCGTCGCGGCGCTCCTGGTTGGAG
>NZ_JACWNA010000024.1 GCF_015355765.1 Actinomyces haliotis | reverse complement strand
GGCAGGGCCTTGTCGAACAGGCGCTTGCCGTCCCTGTTCAGGGCGGTGGCCCAGTGGTCGGACTTGCCGACATCGATTCCGATGAACACATCGATCTCGTCGGTGCGCATCGCGGTGCTCCTTCGTCTCGCAGGACACGGGGCCAGCCTCGAGCGGCTGGTCCCGCACCCACGTTACGAAAGGACTCGAGTCTCGGTCCGTTCCCCTGATCAGCGGTGAACCAGCAGCCCTGCGGCGGCCGGTGACAACACCCCCCGGATCATTGTGAAGACAGGGGCAAGACATCATGCCGACCACCGCTGGCCCGGCCACCGGCATCCCTCGCCGGCAACCACCAACAAGGTAACGGGCGGTGACGGGCCGGCGGGGCCGCGCGCCCTGCCGGCCCGTTCCTCGTCGCGGCCCGGGCCCCACCGGGAGACCCCGCCGTCAGACGATGTAGAGCGTCACCTCGGAGCCGCCACGTACCTTCTCCCCGGCCGCGGGATCGGTGGAGTGAGCCGTGCCGAACAGACCGCCCATGACGTCGGAGACGGTGACGGCGAGCCCGAGGTCCTCGAGGGCCTTCCGGGCCTCGGACTCCTGCTTGCCGGTGACGTCCGGCACGGTCACCATCTCCGGCCCCCTGGAGACGACGAGGGCGACGGCGTCCCCGACGTGCACGTCGTCGGCGCCGGAGGACGGGTCGGAGGAGATGACGGCGCCGCGCTCGACGTCGTCGCTGAACTCCTCGCTCACGTCGCCGAGCACCAGTCCGGCGGCCGCGACGGCGGTCTCGGCGTCGTCCTGCGTCATCCCGGCGAGGTCGGGAACGGTAGCGGGCTCCCGCCCCTTGGAGACCTCGAGGCTGACGGCGCTGCCGTGGTCCAGGGTGGTACCGGCGACCGGGTCCGAGAAGATGACCCGTCCCTCCGGGACGGTCGCGGACCATGACTGGGTGACGGCGCCGACGGCGAGACCGGCGCTCTCGATCGCTCCGGTGGCGGCGTCCTGGGTCTGACCGACCGTGTCCGGGACGGTCTTCTGCTCGACGCCGAGCGAGACGACGGCCGTGACCGTTCCGGATACCCGCAGCCGATCCGACGCGGACGGGCGCGTCGAGATGACGGTGCCGGCCGGGACGGTGTCGGAGTAGCTCTCACTGGGAGAGCCCCAGGTGAGGCCGGCCGCCTCGACGGCGCTGCGCGCCTCCTCCTGCGCACGGCCCGCCACGTCGGGGACGGCCACGCGTCGACCCGGCCCCTGGGTGAGGTACCAGGCGCAGGCTCCTCCGGTCCCGAGCAGGGCGAGCGCCCCGGTCGCGAGGACGGTACGGCGGCGCGGCCCCCTCCGGGCACCGGGACGGCGCACGGGGACCGCGGTGGTGGCCTGCGGGTCGGCGGTGCGCGCGGGAGGCAGAGCCTCTCTGCGGGCTCCGGGGACCCTCGTCGTGGTGCTCGACGTGGCGGAGCGGACCGTCCCGGCGCCGGTCCCGGCTCGGGACGCGAAGGAGCCGACCGGCAGGGAGACGGTGCGCGTGCCCGCCGCGGGCGTCGCGTCGGGGTCCTCGCCCAGGGTGCCGTCCCGCAGCGCCGCCCGGGCGGAGGCCGCGTTGGCGATGAGCGCGTCCTGGGTGCGGCCGTCACCGGTGCCGCCCCCGCGGCGCACGCGCAGCTCGGCCGGCGTGAGCGCCGCGACGGTCGAGCGGAGCCACGCCAGCGCCGCGTCCGCGTCTGCCAGGCGGTGCTCGGGATCCCGCTCCGTCATCGCGCGGACGAGCTCATCCACCTGCGGCGCGAGGTCGAAGACGAGCGTCGACGGGGCGGGAACGTCGTCGTGGACGTTGCGGAAGGCGATCTGGATCGGCGCCTCGGCGGAGAAGGGCTGCTCCCCGGTGAGGAGCTCGTAGAGGATGACGCCGACGCTGAAGACGTCCGCCCGCGGCCCGGAGGCGCCGTGGGTGATGAGCTCGGGCGCGAGGTAGGCGACCGTGCCGAGCACGTTCCCGGTGCTCGTCTGCGTCGCCTCGGTGACGGCCCGCGCGAGCCCGAAGTCGGCGACCTTGGCGGCGGAGCCGTCGGCCGGCAGGAGGACGTTCTCGGGCTTGACGTCGCGGTGGACGAGGCCGGCGCGGTGCGCGGCGCCGAGGGGACCGAGGACCTGCGCGACGAGGCCGAGGGCCTCACGGACGCTGAGCGGGCCGGCGGCGATGAGGTCGCGGAGGTTGGGACCCTCGACGAGCTCCATGACGAGGTAGGCGATCCCGTCGAGGCTGCCCTGGTCGTAGACGGCGACGACGCCGGGGTTGGACAGGCGCGCTGCGGCGCGGGCCTCCCGGCGGAAGCGGGCCACGAAGTCGGGGGAGTCGGCCAGGTGCGGGTGCATGAGCTTGAGCGCGACGACACGGTCGAGCCTGCGGTCCCGGGCGCGGTAGACGGTGGCCATCCCGCCGCGCGCGACCCGGTCGACGATCTCGTAGCGAGAGTCGACCAGGCGTCCGAGGTTCGGATCCGTGACCACGTCCGGAGTCTACGGGCCCACCACGCCGATCACGCGGAGCGGGTCGTGAGCGCCTCCGCGACGTCGGACAGGAGGTCGAGGGTCGCGCGTGAGGGCCGGACGCCCCCGACGTCGGACGCCCCTGGCCGCGAGGCCGGCTCGCCGAGGGCGGCGAGGGCCTTGCGCGCCCGTGCCACGTGCGCCGCGATCTCGCGCTCGTGGTCTTCGAGGGCGCCGCAGGAGCGGACGAGCTCGACGGCCTCAGAGACCTGCGCAGCCGGTGCCCCGCGGTGGGTGAGGACCTCGCGCAGGAGCCCTCGGCCAGCCTCGTCGGTGCGGCCCCAGACGGTGGCGAGGAGGACGGTCCGCTTGCCCTCGCGCAGGTCGTCGCCGGCCGGCTTCCCCGTCGTCGCGGGGTCGCCGACGACGCCGAGGACGTCGTCGCGCAGCTGGAAGGCGATCCCGACCTCCTCGCCGAAGCGGGTGAGCTGCGCGTGCTCGGCCGAGGCGGGGGAGAGGCCGGCGAGGAGCGCCCCGATGAGCAGGGGACTCGCGACGGAGTACCGCGCGGACTTCCGCAGCACGACCTCGAGGGCCTGGTCGCGCATGAGGGCCGCGGCCGCCGTCGCGTCCTCGCCCGGTGCGGGCAGCGGAAGGGCCTCGCCGCGCAGGTCGAGGAACTGGCCGACGGCGACCTCCTCGGTCATGGCGTCGAAGGCCTCGCGGGCGGCGACGCGGGCGGCGGGATCGGCGCCGCTGGCGGCGAGGGCGGATCCTGCCTCGCGGCCCGCGGCGGAGAGGAGCAGGTCGCCCAGGAGGATCGCGGCGCTGGAGCCGAAGTCGGAGGAGGAGCCACGCCAGCCCCGCCCGGCGTGGAGGGAGGCCATGGCGCGGTGAGCGGCGGGCAGACCGCGACGGGTCTCGGCGGCGTCGATGACGTCGTCGTGGGCGAGGGCGCTGGCCTGGTAGAGCTCGAGGGCGGCCCCGAGGCGTGCGGCGGTGGGGCCGGCGATGACCTCCTCGCGCTCGGCGGGGTCCTCGACGGCGAGGGCGAGGCCGGTAGCGGCGAGGACGGCGCGCATGCGCTTGCCGCCGGAGAGCAGGGTGGTGGCGGCGTCCAGGAGGTCGGCGGCGCCCCCGACGCCGACGAGGGCGGTGCGGCGCTCGGCGAGGACCTCGTCGAGGCTCGCCGAGACGGCGGTGCGCACGAGCGTCATCGTCCGGGGCAGGTCACTCATGCGGCCAGGGTACCGAGCGGGGACGGCCCGGGTGCGCCCCACCCGCCCCGGTGCCGACGGGTGCCGGTGGGAATAAACGCTACAATGGCACGGTTGCCTGCAGCGTCGGTGGTGACCTGCGCCCGGGAGGCGCGGGTCCGCCACCTGAACCGCCCTCCCACGTGAAAGGAACTCCGTGGCCACCAGCACCGCTTCGCGGAAGCGCGCCCAGCGCGCCGACGACGTCGATGACACCCCCGAGGAGGTCGACGACGTCGACCTCGAGGAGGAGGACGAGGAGGTCGACCTGGACGACGAGCCCGATGACGACTCGGATGACGATGACGAGTCGGACGAGGGCTCCGAGGACGACGCCGACGATGAGTCCGACGACGGGTCGCAGGACGGCGAGCCCGACGAGGAGGACGGCCCTGCGCCCGAGCTGCGCGACTACTACCTGGACGTGACCCTCGAGGAGAACGGCGACGGCTCCAAGCGGGCCCCCTTCAACACGCCCACCTCCTTCAAGGACGTCAAGCTCGCCCCCGGCGCCACGCTCTACGTGCGCTCGCGCACCACCATCGAGAACCTCCCGATCGCCGGCAACGGCACGCTCGAGGACCCGATCACCCTGGCCCCGTACGGCCACGGCCCGGTGCCGCGCTTCGTCGTCGGGGACTCCGCCCCGATGGTCGCCCGCGACTTCCTCACCCAGAACGGCTACATCTTCCGCGGATGGGTCATCAAGGGCATCAAGATGCAGCCCTCGATCGCCGCCCTCACCGGCGAGCTGGACCGCATGCGCCGCGAGGAGGCCAAGAAGGCCGCCGGCAAGAAGTCGAAGCGGTCCAAGAACAGCGAGAAGTCCAAGGACGGCTCGTACACGGTCTCCGACTCCGACGAGGGCGACGAGCCCGCGCAGAAGGTCGTCACCGCCGGCGCCACCGCGGACCCCGTCAAGGACTACCTCAAGCAGATCGGCAAGGTCGCGCTCCTCAACGCCGCCCAGGAGGTTGAGCTCGCCAAGCGCATCGAGGCCGGCCTCTACGCCGAGCACCTCCTGGCCACCGAGGGCAACGACCTCGAGGCCAAGTACCGCCGCGAGCTGCACTGGATCGCCAACGACGGCCAGCGCGCCAAGAACCACCTGCTCGAGGCCAACCTCCGACTCGTCGTCTCCCTCGCCAAGCGCTACACCGGCCGTGGCATGCTCTTCCTGGACCTCATCCAGGAGGGCAACCTCGGTCTCATCCGCGCCGTCGAGAAGTTCGACTACACCAAGGGCTACAAGTTCTCGACCTACGCGACGTGGTGGATCCGCCAGGCCATCACCCGTGCCATGGCCGACCAGGCCCGGACGATCCGCATCCCCGTCCACATGGTCGAGGTCATCAACAAGCTCGCCCGCGTGCAGCGCCAGATGCTTCAGGACCTGGGCCGTGAGCCCACGCCCGAGGAGCTCGCCGTGGAGCTGGACATGACGCCCGAGAAGGTCGTCGAGGTCCAGAAGTACGGCCGCGAGCCCATCTCCCTGCACACCCCGCTCGGCGAGGACGGCGACAGCGAGTTCGGCGACCTCATCGAGGACTCCGAGGCCGTCGTCCCCGCGGACGCGGTCAGCTTCACGCTCCTGCAGGAGCAGCTCCACGCGGTCCTCGACACGCTCTCCGAGCGCGAGGCGGGCGTCGTCTCGATGCGCTTCGGCCTCACCGACGGCCAGCCCAAGACCCTCGACGAGATCGGCAAGGTCTACGGGGTGACGCGTGAGCGCATCCGCCAGATCGAGTCGAAGACCATGTCGAAGCTGCGCCATCCCTCGCGCAGCCAGGTCCTGCGCGACTACCTGGACTGAGCGCTTCGACGCGCACGAGGCCCCGCCGACCCCCGTGGTCGGCGGGGCTCCTGCGCTCTCACCCGCCCGGCTGCCGGTTCCGGGGTAGCCTGTGCCCTGACACGGGGTGCCGCGAGGCTGAGAGAACACCCGTCGAACCTGTTCAGGTCATGCTGACGAAGGGAATGTCATGGGTGTGCCGTACGCCGTCCGCTCCGAGGTCCTGGAGACGCTGCGAGCAGCGCCGCCCCTGGTCCAGTGCCTCACCAACTCCGTCGTCACCAACGTGACGGCCAACGTGCTGCTCTCCGCCGGAGCCGCGCCCGCCATGGTCGACATCACCGATGAGGCCGGTCCCTTCGCCGCCGTCGCCTCCGCCGTGCTCATCAATCTCGGCACGCCCCAGCCCGAGCAGCGTCTCGCCGACCTCGAGGCGGCGCAGGCCGCGAAGAAGGCCGGGACGCCCTGGGTCCTCGACCCGGTCGCGATCGGCGCCCTCACTCACCGCACCGCACTCGCCCACCGCCTGCTGGGCATGAGCCCCGACGTCGTGCGGGGCAACGCCTCGGAGATCATCGCGCTGGCGGGGCTCGGAGGGGGAGGCCGCGGCCCCGAGACCTCCGACGACGTCGACGGTGCGCGCGAGGCCGCCCACGCCGTTGCCGCCCGGACCGGCGGCGTCGTCGCCGTGTCCGGACCCGTCGACCTCATCACGGACGGCACCCGGACCGTGCGCGTCGGCGGCGGCTCGGCGATGCTCACCCGCATGACCGGCGGAGGCTGCGCCCTCGGTGCCCTCATCGGAGCCTTCGTCGCCGCGGCTCGCACCGGGGGAGCGGCGCCGGTGTCCGACCTCGACGCCGTCGTCGCCTGCCACGCCTTCTACTCGGCCGCCGCCGAGCGGGCCGCGGCCCGCAGCGAGGGCCCCGGCTCCTTCCAGCCGGCGCTCCTCGACGCGCTCGCCGGGCTCGGCCGTGACGCCGTCGCCTCGACACCCGTGACGGAGGAGGACCGGTGACGCCGCGGCCCGCCCCGGACCTGCGCCTCTACCTCGTCACCGACGCCGCCCAGTGCGCCGCGCGCGGCCGCACGGTCCTCGAGACCGTGACCGAGGCCGTCGACGCCGGCGTCACCTGCGTGCAGCTGCGCGCGAAGGACACCGACGGAGCGGCCTTCCTGCAGGAGGTCCTCGACGTCTGCGCCGCGGTCGGGGAACGGGTCCCCGTCCTCGTCAACGACCGCGTCGACGTCTTCCTCGCGGCCCGCGCGCTCGGCTCCCGCGTCGCCGGCGTCCACGTCGGGCAGAGGGACCTGCCCGCCGTCGTCGTCCGGCGCCTCATCGGCGACGGCGCCTACCTCGGCCTGTCCGCGTCGACGCCCGAGGAGGTCGCCGCCGCGGAGGCCGAGGGCGCCTGCGACCACCTCGGCATCGGCACGATCCGGGCCACCGCCACCAAGACGGACGCGCCCACGGGCCTGGGCACGGACGGCGTCGCCGCCCTCGCCGCCCGCACCTGTCTGCCGGCCGTCGCCATCGGCGGCATCACGGCGCGAGACCTCCCTGAGCTCGCCGCCGGCGGCCTGGCCGGAACCGCCGTCGTCTCCGCGATCTGCCTCGCGGAGAACCCGGCCGCTGCGACGCGCACCCTGCGTGCCGCCTGGGACGAAGGAGCCCGCGCATGATCCCCCGCGTCCTCACGATCGCCGGCTCGGACCCCTCAGGAGGGGCCGGGCTGCAGGCGGACCTCAAGTCCATGAGCGCGCTCGGCGCCTACGGGATGAGTGTCGTCACCGCGCTCACCGCCCAGTCGACGACCGGCGTCACCGGCGTGCTCAACGTGCCGGAGGACTTCGTCCGCGCGCAGCTCGACACGCTCCTGGACGATGTCGCCCCGGACGCGACCAAGATCGGGATGCTCTCCACCACCGGACTCATCGGCGTAGTCAGCGAGTACCTCCCGCGGCTCGGGAGCACGGTCCTGGACCCCGTCATGGTGGCCACCTCCGGTGACCGTCTGCTCGAGGAGGAGGCCGTCCAGGCTTTGCGCGAGCTGTGCACGCGTGCGGACCTCATCACGCCCAACATGCCCGAGGCCGCCGTCCTGCTGGACGAGGCGGAGGCGGTCGACGTCGACGGCATGGTCGACCAGGCACGTGCCCTGCTCGACCTCGGGATCCCCCGGGCCCTGCTCAAGGGCGGTCACCTCGCGGGTGAGGCGACGGACGTCTACGCCGACGCCGACGGCGTCGAGCTCCTCACGGCGCCGCGCACCGAGACCCGGAACACTCACGGCACCGGCTGCACCCTGTCCTCCGCGATCGCGGCTCTCCGGCCGCGCCGGGCCGTCTGGCTCGAGGCGGTGCGGGACGCCAAGACCTACCTCGCCAGCGCCATCGCGCACGCGGATGAGCTAGCAGTCGGGCACGGCCACGGTCCGGTCCACCACTTCCACGCCCTGTGGGACCAGCACCTGGACGAGCAGCCGGGGGATCCCCGGCAGAGCTGACCGGCGGGACCGGACGGTCCCCACCCGGCCCTCGCCCGAGAAGGGACGACGAACGGCGCCGCGGCGGGCTCATGGCCCGGCGCGGCGCCGTCCTCGTGCACGGATGGGGAAGGGGCGCGGTGCTCAGTCCTCCGAGACGAGGCGAGCCGACTCGTCCTGGATGAAGAGCGCCTGCGACTCGAGCGCGGCCATGTTGGCGCGGCCGTGGTGGGCGCAGAAGAGGAGCTCGCCAGAGGCGAGCACGACGCGGACGTAGGCCTGGGCGCCGCAGGCGTCGCAGCGGTCGGCGGTGGTGAGCGGGCGCTCGGAGGAGGAGCCCGCAGCGGGTGCGGCCGAGTCGGCCGGTGCGGCCGCCTGCTCGGTGACGGCGGGGATGCTTGTCTGGCTCATGTGGCTACTCCACCACCCCTCATGACACGGGACGATCACATTCGGGTCGTTTCCGCCTGGGGCGCACGGTCTGCGCCGGAGGCGAAACGGGGAAGGCAGGCGGGGAGGGCGGATACGAAGCCCACACGGACCCTGCGGCGCGGGAGGATCCGCGCCGCACCGCCGATCCGCTAGGTTGCCGCCGTGCCAGATTCCTCGAGCTCCTACAACGCCCGACACCTCTCCGTCCTTGAGGGGCTCGAGGCGGTCCGCAAGCGTCCCGGCATGTACATCGGCTCCACCGACCAGCGGGGCCTCATGCACTGCGTCTGGGAGATCATCGACAACGGCGTCGACGAGGCCCTCGAGGGATACGGCGACTCCATCGCGGTGACGGTCCACGAGGACGGCTCCGTCGAGGTCCGCGACACCGGCCGCGGCGTCCCCGTCGACATCGAGCCCGGCTCCGGCCTCACCGGCGTCGAGCTCGTCTACACCAAGCTCCACGCCGGCGGGAAGTTCGGCGGCGGCTCCTACGGCGCCGCCGGCGGCCTCCACGGCGTCGGCGCGAGCGTCGTCAACGCCCTGTCCGCGCGCATGGACGTCGAGGTCGACCGCGGGGGCAAGACCTACGCCATGAGCTTCCGACGGGGCGTTCCCGGGGTCTTCACCGACCCGAAGTCCGGTCCCAGCCCCGACTCGCCCTTCGAGGAGTTCACCGAGGCCACCGAGCTGCGTGTCATCGGCAAGGTCAAGCGCGGTGTCACCGGCACGCGCGTGCGCTACTGGGCCGACCCCCAGATCTTCCCCAAGCCCGCCGAGTACGACGCCGCGGCGCTGCGCGCCCGGCTGCGCCAGACGAGCTTCCTCGTCCCCGGCCTCACCCTCACCCTCACCGACGAGCGCCCCGAGGAGGTCGCGGCCCGCGCGGAGGCCACCCCCGCGACGGACTCGACGGCCCCCACGGACGACCCGGCCCTGCGGGCCAGTGCCAAGAACGCCACCGAGGGATCCGGCGACCTCCTCGACACGGGGGACAAGGACGGCGCCGAGCTCTTCCGCGCCGACGGCGGCACCGCCGACTTCGTCGACTTCCTCGCCACCGACGGATCCGTCACCGACACCTTCCGGCTCACCGGCGAGGGGGCCTACACGGAGACCGTCCAGCAGCTCGACCGCAAGACCGGTCACCTGCGTCCCGTCGAGGTCGAGCGCACCTGCACCGTCGACGTCGCGCTGCGCTGGGGCATCGGCTACGAGACGACCGAGCGCTCCTTCGTCAACATCATCGCCACCCCGATGGGCGGCACGCACCTCACCGGCTTCGAGCAGGCCGTCACCAAGGTCCTGCGCAAGCAGATCGACTCCAACGCCCGCGCCCTCAAGGTCACCGCGAAGGACGGGAGGATTGAGAAGGACGACATCCTCGCGGGGCTCACCGCCGTCGTCACCGTCCGCGTCCCCGAGCCGCAGTTCGAGGGGCAGACGAAGGAGGTCCTCGGCACGGCGCCCGTGCGCCAGATCGTCTCCAAGGTCGTCGAGAAGGAGCTCACCGGGATCCTCACCTCGTCCAAGCGCGACCTCAAGACGCAGTCCCGCGCGCTCCAGGAGAAGATCGTCGGTGAGATGCGAGCCCGGGTCTCCGCCCGCATGCACAAGGAGATCTCCCGCCGGAAGACCGCCCTGGAGACCTCCACGCTCCCGGCCAAGCTCGCCGACTGCCGCTCCGACGACGTCGCCGCCTCCGAGCTCTTCATCGTCGAGGGCGACTCCGCGCTCGGCACCGCGAAGAACGCCCGCAACTCCGAGTTCCAGGCGCTCCTGCCGATCCGCGGCAAGATCCTCAACGTCCAGAAGGCCTCCCTGGCGGACATGCTCGGGAACGCCGAGTGCTCCGCCATCATCCAGGTCGTCGGCGCGGGCTCCGGGCGCACCTTCGACCTCCACGCGGCCCGCTACGGGAAGATCATCCTCATGACGGACGCCGACGTCGACGGCGCCCACATCCGCACGCTGCTGCTCACCCTCTTCTTCCGCTACATGCGCCCCATGATCGAGGCCGGGCGCGTCTTCGCCGCCGTGCCGCCCCTGCACCGCATCGAGGTCAGCGGCCAGGGCCGCAAGAAGCGCGAGGTCATCTACACGTACTCCGACGAGGAGCTCGTGACGACCCTCAAGAGGCTCGAGAAGCAGGGGAGGACCTTCAAGGAGCCGCAGCGCTACAAGGGCCTGGGCGAGATGGACGCGCACCAGCTCGCCGAGACGACGATGGAGCCCGAGCACCGCACCCTGCGCCGGATCACCCTGGGCGACGAGGCCGAGCTCGCGGAGGCCGAGAACGTCTTCGAGCTCCTCATGGGCTCCCACGTGGAGCCTCGCCGCGACTTCATCGTCGAGGGCGCCCGCGAGATCGACCGGGAGCGCATCGACGCCTGACCGAGGCTACGGTCGGCGGGCACGTGCGCGGCGTCGACGTCGGGTAGCCTCGGGATCGACCCCACGGGTCCGGGCTGAGCAGGCGCGGACCCTCCCGACGGACGAGAGTGGTGCACGTGGCTCCTGCCTACGGTTCCTCCCACCGGCTCGGCGCCTCGAGCGCCTGGTCGATGCTGCGGCCCGGGCCGCGCTCCGCCCTGCCGACCCTTCTCACCTGGCTCCCGCTGAGCCCGGCTGACAATCCCGAGGTCGCGGCGCTCATCGCGCGTGCCGAGGCCGTGGACAACCCTCCGTACCGCACGAGCGAGGTCGAGACCGCCGAGTACTTCGCCGATCCCGTCTACTCAGGGGTGGCCGGACGCGACGCCGACGGCGTCATGCGTGCCTTCGCGATCGTCCGGCTGCGTCCCTCCTCGGAGATCTACGCCTCGATGAGCGGGATCGTCGACCCGGAGTACCGGGGACGCGGCGTCGGAGCGGCCATCATCCACTGGCAGACCGAGTGCGCCCAGCACCTCATCGGCGTTGAGCGCGTGGGCCGTGCCCAGGTGACCGGCGGCTCCTTCGAGGCAGCGCACATCGTCACCGGTGTCCTCGACGACGACACCACCTGGCGCGGGATCCTCGAGAGCATCGGATTCACGCCGCGGCGCTGGTACCGGGAGGTGCGTCGTCGTCTCGACGTGGCGATCCCCGAGATCGAGACGGACCGCTTCCTCACCGTCGAGCCCTGGACCCCTCAGATCGACGACGACGTCCGGCGAGCGCACAACGCCGCCTTCGCGGACGCGTGGGGGTCGCAGCAGGTCTCCGCCAAGGAGTGGACCGAGCGGCGACCCTACTTCGAGCCGGGCTGGAGCTTCGTGGCCGTCGACCGCTCGGGCGATCGCTCTCGTGTGGCCGGGTACCTCATCTCGAGCCGTTACGAGCAGGACTGGGACGCCCTCGGCTGGACGGAGGGCTACACCGACATCCTCGGCGTCGGCGCCGAGTACCGCCATCGCCGCGTCGCGACGGCGCTTCTGACGACGGCGATGCGCGCCTACCGGGACTCCGGGATGCAGTACGCGGGCGCGGGCGTCGACTCCGAGAACCCGACGGGCGTCGTCGGCCTCTATGAGGGCCTCGGCTACGAGCCGACCCGCGGCACGGTCCTCTACGGCCTCGACGTCTGAGGCGTCCGGACGCTGGCCGCGCGGCACGGCTCTGGGTGAGGATGGGGCATGCGAATCGTCATCGCTCCCGACTCCTTCAAGCAGGCCATGTCGGCGGCGGAGGCCGCCGCCGCCATGGCCCGTGGCGTGCGCGCCGTCGTCCCGGAGGCCGACGTCGTCGAGCTGCCCGTGTCCGACGGCGGTGAGGGCTTCATCGACGCCGTCGCCGCCTCCCTCGGGGCCGAGCTGCGGGACGTCGACGCCGTCGACGCCCTCGGTCGGCCGGTCACCGCCCGGATCGCTCTCGCCGACGGCACCGCCGTCGCCGAGATGGCGAGCGCCTCCGGGCTGGAGATCATCTCCGCCGAGGACCGCGACGTGCGCGCCTCGGACACCCGCGGCGTGGGCCGACTCGTCCGGGCGGCGCTCGACGCGGGGGCCACGCGCCTGCTGCTCGGGATCGGCGGCTCCGCAACGAACGACGGCGGTGCCGGCATGCTGGTCGAGCTCGGGGCCCGGATACTCGACGCCGACGGCGCCACGATCGGCTCCACTCCCGCCGAGCTCGAGCGGGTGGCCTCCGTCGACCTGTCGGGTCTCGACGAGCGCCTCGCTGGGCTTCACGTCGACGTCGCCTGCGACGTGGACAACCCGCTCCTCGGCGAGCGCGGCGCCAGCGCCGTCTTCGGTCCGCAGAAGGGCGCCAGCGAGGAGGACGTCGCCTACCTCGACGAGGTCCTCGGCCGCTGGGCCGCCGCCTCGGGGCACGAGGAGGAGGCCTCGCAGCCCGGAGCCGGTGCTGCGGGGGGCCTGGGCTTCGCGCTCCTCGCCTTCCTCGACGCGACCCTTCAGCCCGGTATCGAGCTCGTCTCCGAGGTGGTCGGCCTGGCTGACGCCGTCAAGGGCGCTGAGCTCGTCATCACCGGCGAGGGATCCGTCGATGCTCAGACCCTCGGTGGCAAGACGCCTGCGGGCGTGGCCGCCGTGGCGAGGGAGGCGGGCGTCCCGACGCTCATCGTCGCCGGCCGGGTCAAGGCGGACGCCGACGTCCTCCTCGACGCGGGCGTCGTCGCCGTCATCTCCAACTCGCTGGGCGAGTCGCAGGACCTCGCCACCGAGCTGGCCAACGCGGCCTCCAACACGGAGCGGTCGACGGCCACGGCCCTGAGGCTGTGGACCCACTCGACCGGTCGGGGAGCCTGATCGGCGACGGCCGACCGGCGCGCCGTGGGGCCCCGCCTCCGCGGCTTGCGAGTCGCAGGACCGCGCCGTTCTCAGCCGATGGCCGTGATGGGCCCGGGCAGTGGCGATCCCGAGGCGTCACGCCGCTCGTCCGGCTCCGGGAGGTCGATGGCCTGACCACCGGACCCGACGGCGCGGGGCCCCACGCCCACCCACGCGAGCACGAGCTCGTCCTCGCCGCGCACGAAGCGGTGCGCGCGCACACCGCCCGTGGCGCGGCCCTTGGCCGGGTAACGGTCCAGCGGGGAGACCTTCACCGAGCCCGCCGTGCCCGGCAGAGCGCCCTGGGCGCCGGCGACCGTGACGACCTCGGCCTCGGCCAGCAGGTCCTCGGCGACGACGGAGCCGGCGATGACGCGGGCCCCGTCATGCAGCGCGATGCCGGCCATGCCGGCGGCGCCGCGACCCTGGGGCCTCACCTTGGAGGCCGGGAAGCGCAGGAGCTGCGCGTCGGAGGTCACCAGGACCAGCATGTCCGCGTCCGAGGCCGTCCCGGCCATGACGACGCGGTCGCCGTCAGCCAGTGAGATGACCTCCCACGCGTCTCCCGAGCGCGGCTCGTCCCGGGGCTTGACGCGCTTGACGACGCCCTGTGCGGTGACGAGGACGATCGGCTCCGCAGACGTCGGGTCCTCGGGCGAGAGCGGTACCAGGCCGACGACCTTCTCCTCAGGCTCGATGTCGACGAGCAGCCGTGCCGGCGTGCCGCCGGCCAGGGACGGCGAGCCCTCGAGGCGCGGCACCTCGGGCGCGGCTACGACGTCGAGACGCACGAGGCGGCCCGTGTCCGTCACGGCGCCCACGGCTCCTCGCGCGGTGGCCGGGACCTGGCTCGTGAGCGCGTCGTGCGACTGACGGCCCCCCGTGCGCGGCACCGGCTTCGCGCCCTGGGTGCGTGCCACGAGGCCCGTCGCCGAGAGCATGACGCGGCAGGGGTCGTCCGGGACAGTGAGCGGTACGTCCTTGGCGCCGGCGAGCATCATGGCCTCGCTCGCGGCGCGCGCCGCGGCGGAGGCTCCGGCACCGGCACCTGCCTGCGAGCCGACGCCACCGGTGAGAGCACCGGCGCCCTTGCCGGCGGCCTCCAGCAGGACGGTGCGACGGGGAGTGCCGAACTCCTCCGCCACGGAGGCGAGCTCGCGGGAGACGACGCCGCGCAGGAGCCTGTCATCGGCGAGGATCGCCTCGAGCTGCTCGATCTCCGCGGCCAGCTCGTCGCGCTCCTTCTCCAGCTCGATGACCGAGAACTTGGTGAGCCGACGCAGCTGGAGCTCAAGGATGTAGGAGGCCTGCGGCTCGGAGAGATCGAAGACCTGCATGAGGCGGGTGCGCGCGGTGGCGGCGTCGTCCGAGGAGCGGACCACCTGGATGACCTCGTCGATGTCGAGGATCGCGATGAGGAGGCCCTCGACCAGGTGCTGGCGCTCGCGCCGCCTGCCGAGGCGATAGCGGGTGCGGCGCTCCACGACCGTGAGGCGGTGGCGCACGAAGACCTCGAGGAGCTCGCGCAGGCCCAGCGTGCGGGGCTGGCCGTCGACGAGGCACACGTTGTTGATGCCGAAGGAGTCCTCGAGCGGCGTGTGCTTGTAGAGCTGGGCGAGGACGGCCTCCGGGTTGTAGCCGTTCTTCACCGAGATGACCAGCCGCGTGCCGTTCTTGCGGTCCGTGAGGTCCTGGACGTCCGTGACGCCCTGGAGCTTCTTGGAGCCGACGGCGTCCTTGATCCGGGCGATGACCTTCTCCGGGCCGACCATGTAGGGCAGCTCGGTGACGACGATGCCCTTCCTGCGGGCGGTGACGTTCTCGATGCGCGCCGTCGCCCGGGTGACGAACTTGCCGCGGCCCGTGCGGTAGGCCTCGCGGACGCCGTCGAGCCCGACGATCATGCCGCCGGCCGGTAGGTCCGGGCCGGGCACGAAGGCCATGAGGTCCTCGAGGGTGGCGTCCGGGTGCTCGATGAGGTGGCGGGCCGCGCCGACGACCTCGACGAGGTTGTGGGGCGGCATGTTGGTCGCCATGCCGACGGCGATCCCCGTCGCGCCGTTGACGAGGAGGTTCGGGAAGGCGGCCGGCAGGACGTCGGGCTCGGTGAGCGTGTAGTCGTAGTTGGGGGAGAAGACGACGGTGTCCTCGTCGATGTCCGCGGTGAGGGCGAGCGCCGGGGCCGCGAGGCGCGCCTCGGTGTACCGGGGGGCCGCGGGACCGTCATCGAGGGAGCCGAAGTTGCCGTGGCCGTCGACGAGCGGCAGCCGCATCGTGAAGGGCTGGGCCTGCCGCACGAGCGCCTCGTAGATGGCGACGTCGCCGTGGGGGTGCAGACGCCCCATGACGTCCCCGACGACGCGGGAGGACTTCACGTGAGGGCGGTCGGGACGCAGCCCCATCCGGTCCATCTGGAACAGGATGCGGCGCTGGACGGGCTTGAGACCGTCACGGGCGTCCGGGAGGGCCCGGGCGTAGATGACCGAGTAGGCGTACTCCAGGAAGGAGGAGCGCATCTCCGTCGAGAGGTCCTGCTCGACGATCTCGCCGTCGGTCGGGGGAGGAGTCACGGTGGGGGACTTCGGCATGCGGGCATTCTCGCGGGATGACGCCGCTGCGCCCGGAGCGACACCCGGGGGTGACGGGCGCGACGGCGGCCCGCGATGGCATGATCGCGCCCATGACGTCGACGACACCGACCACCGGGATCCCCGAGGCCCTGCGCGAGGAGGTCACCCGCGCCGGCTACTACCCCGAGCTCGTGCTCGGGACCCTTGACGTCTCGCTCGCGGGGGAGGCGGTGTCCTGCGACCTCGTCCAGGCGGAGACCACCTTCGACGACACCGACGTCCACCGGCACCTCACGGTCCTCGTCCTCACTCCCTCGCGCCTCCTCATCGTCCACGTGGACGACGCCGTCCGCGAGGACGGCTTTCCGGCCGCCGTCGCCACCTCCGAGGCCGTCGCCGTGAGCCGGATCCGCTCGGTGGCCCTCACGCGTGGTGTCGCCGTGCCCGCAGCCGGCGGCGGCCGCCTCACGGAGATGACGATCGTCATCTCCTGGGGCGCCGTGCGGCGTCTCGACCTCGAGCCCGCCACCTGCGGGGACCCCTCGTGCCAGGCCGACCACGGCCTCACCGGCGTCTCCATGCCCGACGACATCGCGGTGCGCGTCGCGGCCGGCGTCGAGGGTGACGAGGCCCTCGAGCGCGCAGAGGCCTTCGCCCGCGCCCTGTCCGCCGCCACGGCACGCGCTGCGGGAGCAGACCTGTGAGCGTTCCAGCGAACGGCGCCGTGATCGGCGATACGTCGAGCCCGAGGCGCCCGCTCGTCGAGCCCTCCGACGCACCGAGCCTGCGCGAGGTCCTCGGCGCCGCGGCCGTGAGCGCGGGCCTGCGCCTGCGGGACCCCGGCCGCCCCGGAGTCCTCACCGACGACGAGGCGCGTGCTGCCGCGGACGCCTGGGGCATCCTCGACCCCGCCCGGGCCGAGCGCGGCGCCGCCCGGGGAGGCGGCACCGTCGTCGTCCTCGTGGACGGCCTGGGGCTCGAGCTCCTGCGCGAGCGTCGTGGGCACGCTCCCACGCTGCGCTCATGGCTCGCGGACGCGGAGCCCTTCGGGTCGGGTCTGCTCGGCACGCCGGTCGGACCTGATCCGGCGGCGCGCACCTGCGTCCCCTCGACGACGGCGGCCGCGCTCACGACGCTCGGGACCGGAGCCCTGCCCGGCGTCACCGGGATGGTCGGCTACTCGGTGCGCAACCCGCTGCTGCCGCCCGCGGAGACGGGCGTCGTCCCCGCCGCTGAGGACAACCTCTGCCTCATCACGTGGGAGGGCACCGTCCCCGACCCGCGCACGTGGCAGGACGTCCCCACCGTCTTCCAGCGCCTCGAGCACGACCCCGCCCTCCGACGCGACGCGACCGGCCAGTCCGCACCGGCGGCCCTGTCGATCGGGCCGGCCCGCTTCTCCGGCTCCGGGCTCACCGAGGCCGGGCTCCGCGGGCCGCGGCACCTGGCCGCCGACCGCCTCGAGGACCGTCCCGGTCTCGCGGTCAGCGCCCTCCGCCGTGGGGCGCCCCTCGTCTACCTCTACGTCGGCGAGCTCGACCACGCCGGCCACGGCCACGGCTGGCGCTCCCAGGAGTGGCTGCGCGAGCTCGAGCGACTCGACGCCGCCATGGCCGAGCTGGTCCGACGCGTCCCGCGCGGCACGCGGATCATCCTCACCGCCGATCACGGCATGGTGGACACGGACGCCGAGCACCGCGTCACCGTCACCGACCACGAGAGCCTCCAGCGCGACGTCGCCGGGCTCGCGGGCGAGCCGCGCATGAACCACCTCTACGTGCCCGGGTCGGACCCGGATCTCGCCCAGGAGGTGGCCGCGCGGTGGCGCGCCGAGCTCGGAGAGAGGGCCGCGTGGGTCGGCACGCGGGCGGAGGCGGAGATCCTCCTGGGGCCGGTGTCGGCGCGCACGATGACCGTCCTCGGCGACGTGCTCGTCGCGATGGCCGGCGCCTGGGTGGTCGTCGACCCCCGGGTCCACTCCGAGTCGGCGATCGCCATGCCCGGGGTCCACGGCTCGATCACGCCGGCGGAGACGACCGTCCCCCTCCTCCTCGCGCAGGCCTGAGCGCTCGGTCCGGAACAGGGGCGCGCTCGCGCGGGCCCAGTGCGCCTCGGAGCCGTCGACGGCTGAGGGCTGTGAGCCAGCGACAGTCCGGACGCGACTGAGGCCGCCCCTGGGGGCGGCCTCAGCGAGCCTCAGTCAGCCGTGAGAGCTGGTGTACGACGGCCGCGGATCTCCGCGGCCGGGCGCTCACTCCGGCTTCGCGCCGAAGACGATCTCGTCCCAGGAGGGCACTGACCGGCGGGGACGGCGCTTCGGCTTCGCCTTCGGCGCCGGGGGCATCTCGGGCAGGGCGCCCTGGGTGCCGCGCTCGGTGACCTCCGCGACCTCGGCGGTCGGGGCGTCCATCTGGGCCCGCGACGCGTCCGGCTGCGGGCGGGCACCGGGCGCCGGCTGCCCGGACGAGCCGTCCTCGCCCTGGTGGAGCTTCGAGCCCGCAGGGTGGTTGCCCACGAAGGCCCGGCGGCGCTCCTGCATCGAGAAGACGCGAGCCTGGCCGTGCGGGCTCGTCTCGTCGTCGGCCTCGGCGGCGTGGGCCGAGCCGGGGTCGACCTCGTCGTCCTCCGGGACCTCGACCTCGACCCGCCGCCCGCGGTTGGACGCGAGGTCGGCGAGGAGCGCGTCGGTGTCGGAGTCGACCGGGGCGCTGGAGGTCCCGGTCGGGGCCTTGTCGGCGTGGTCCAGGTCGGCGGGCTCCGGAGCGGGTGCAGGGGAGTCCTCGGCCGGGACGGAGCCGTAGGACGCGCGCTCCTGGGCGGAGGCGCCCGGAGCCTCGGAGTCCTGGTCGAAGACGGCGGGGCGGCGGCCGCCGGCGCCGGCCTCCGTGAGCCAGCGCGCCTCGTCGTCCCTCGCCGCGACGGTGCGGGCCGGGAGGTCGAGGGTCCACGTGGCGCGGTGCTCGGTGTCGCCCTCGAGGAAGGTCACGAGGATCTGCCAGGGCTGCCGGCCCTCGCGCAGCGCGTCCCACTCCAGGGACTCGGGGTCCACGCCCCGCGTGGCGAGACGGTCGACGACGAGCTCACCGAGGAGGGGAGAGTCCTTCTCCCAGCCGATGCGGCACAGGCGCGCCTGCTCGACGGCCCAGCCGCGCTCGGCGAGGACAGGGCCCTCGAAGCGACGCACGTGCTCAACGTCCTGCCCGGTGGCGGCAGCGACCTCCTCGGCGGAGGCCCCGGCGCGCATGAGGGCCTGAAGGTCCTTCGGACGGGCCGGGGTCGTCGGTGCGGCCTCGGGCTCGGGGGTCTGCGACTGGCGGGGGAGCGAGCCCGGGTGGTCGCGGCGCACGGCGGCGCGGAGGGCGTCGTCGATGACGAGGCTGTACCGCTCACCGGCCTGGTCGGTCATGACGACGGAGCCGCCGTTGGCACCCAGGAGCTCGAGCTCGATCATCGGGGTGTTCCTCCTCTTCTCGCACCTACGGGGCACAGCCTACGTGGCCCCGAGGTCCCGCCCCGCCACCGGCGCCGGGGCGCGTCGCCGAGGTGTTCACCCACAGCCGTTCCGGGGGCCGCCGAGCAGGAGTTTCCGCCTGGTCCCCCCGGTGCTATGGTGCGCGTGCCCTGCTCGGAGGGGCGGCTTCTCCGCGTGCGCGCACGCCGCGCGCGCGTGGCCGTTCCCGGCGGTCCTCCCCACCGCCTGAGAGCCACCGAGAGCCGTCGACGAGAGAGAGTGACCAGGCCATGGCGACTGACTACGACGCACCGCGCAAGCACGACGACGAGCCTGAGTCAGACTCCATCGAGGAGCTCACCGCCCGTCAGAAGGACCAGTCCTCCGAGGCGATCGAGGAGGACGAGAACGAGGTCGCCGAGGGCTTCGAGCTGCCCGGCGCCGACCTGTCCCGCGAGGAGCTCAGCGTCCGCGTCGTCCCCCAGCTGGAGGACGAGTTCACCTGCTCCGAGTGCTTCCTCGTGCACCACCGCAGCCAGCTCGCCTACGTCGACGACGCCACCGGCCTGCCGGTGTGCACCGACTGCGCCGGCTGAGCCCGAAGCGACGAGCACCCGACCCGCGCCAGGCGCACCGCACCGGCGCGGGTCTCGCGCACCCACCGTCCGGCCACCGCGCCGGCAAGCCCGTCCACGGACCAGGAGCCCCCATGGGTCTGTTCTCCCGCCACCACCACGCTGATGACACCGACGCCGCCGCCAGGACGGAGGTGAGCCCCTCGGAGCCCGGCGACGCCGTCGAGGACGACGGACGCCCCGAGCCGCCCGCGGAGCCCTCCGGCCCCTGGGACCTCGCCGAGGCCCCCGCCCCGGAGTCCACCCGCCTCATCGACCTCGGCTCGATCCGGGTCCCCGGGGTCGACGGCATGCAGCTGCGCCTCGAGAACCCGCGCCCCGGGGCCGAGGCCGGCGCCGTGGTCCTCGTCCTCGAGGGCTCGACCCTCGAGCTGCGCGCCTTCGCCGCCCCGCGAACTGCGGGCGTCTGGGAGGAGCTGCGCGCCGACATCGTCGCCGAGCTCAAGCGCGCCAAGGCAGAGCCGAGCGTCGTCGAGGGCGAGCACGGGCCCGAGGTGGCCGCGCGCGTCCCCGTCCAGACGCCTGACGGCCAGCAGCAGCGCGTGCCCGTCCGCTTCCTCGGCGTCGACGGACCCCGCTGGTTCCTCCGCGGCGTCCTCCAGGGACCTGCCGCCGTCGACGACGAGGCCTCGCGCACCCTGCGCGACGTGTTCAACGGCGTCGTCGTCGTCCGCGACCAGCAGGCCCGCCCGCCGCGTGAGATCCTCCCGCTTCACGCGCCCGGCTCCGTCACCGGCCCCGACGCCGAGGCCCTGCCCGGGCTCGAGCCGCTCGAGCCCGGCCCGACCATCGCCGAGGTCCGCTGAGCATGCTCGACTCCCTGCGCCGTCGGCTGCACGGGCTGCGCGCCAGCCGCGAGGACCTCGCCGCCCAGGACGAGGAGGTGTCCGCGATCCGTCGCGGCACCGTCCCGATCCGCGCGCTCCAGCCGCGCCGCCGCGCCCGCGTCTCCGGCGTCCTGCGCGCCGTCACCTACCGCCCGGCCTCCGACAAGCCGGTCCTCGTCGGCCAGCTCTTCGACGGCACCGGCTCCATCGACCTCGTGTGGATCGGGCGCCGGCAGATCGCCGGCGTCCGCCCGGGCACCCACCTCGCCGCCGAGGGAATGGTCGCCCCCGGCCGGACGCGCCCCACCATGTACGACCCCAGCTACGAGATCCTGGGACCCGACGCGTGACCCGCGTCGAGCGGCCCGCCGGGACCGGTCTGTCCTCCGTGGGCGCCGAGCGCTTCGACGCCTCCGCCGCGATCGGCGGGTGGCGCGGCGCCGCCGAGTCGGCCCTGCCGACCCTCGTCTTCGTCGTCGTCATGGCGGTGCGCCCCACGGCGCTCGTCCCCGCCCTCGTGGCCTCCCTCGCCGTGAGCGCCGTCGCCCTCGTCGCCCGCCTCGCGCAGCGGCAGGGACTCACCCAGGTGATCGGCGGCGCGGTCCTCGCTCTCGTCTCGGCCGCCTGGGCGTGGCGCACGGGTCGAGCCTCGAACTTCTACGCGACCGGCCTCGTCGTCAACGTCGTCTGGCTCATCGCCTGCCTCGGCTCCGTCGCCGCGCGCTGGCCGCTCGTGGGCGTCCTCATGGGGCTGTGGGAGGCGAGCGCGGGGGAGACCGGGCAGTCGGACGGAGGGGATGACGCGTCGTCCGCACCGACCGGGCACTGGACCGCCTGGCGCACCGACCCCGCGCAGGCGCGACGACGCCGGCGCTACGTCCTGGGCACCCTCGTCCTGGCGGCCATGTTCGCGCTCCGCCTCGTCGTCGAGCTCCCGCTCTACCTGGGCGGCGACGCGACGGTCTCCGCCCTCGGCGTCGCCCGCCTCGCCCTGGGGCTGCCGCTGTTCGCCCTCACCTGCTGGTTCGTCTGGCTCCTCGTGAGGCGGGGGAACGCCGACGCCGTCTGACCGATGACGCCGACGCGCCGGCCGCCTGCGGGAGGCCCACCGACGGCGGGCCCTGCCCGGTCGGTGCTCAGCCCAGGTCGCCCGAGGGCTCCTGGGCCGGCGGGACCTCCTCCTCGTTCGGGGCGAAGATGTCCGGGATCTCCGCGAGGGTCGACTCGCCCTCGCGGGCGGTGAGGAAGATGAGCTCGTCGCCGCGCTCGAAGCGCTCGTCCCGGTCCGGGTTGATGGGGCGGTAGTCGCGCAGGATCGCAGCCAGCACCGTGTGCGGCGGCAGCTCGACCTCGCTCACGAGCTCGCCGATGGCGGGCGAGTCGTCCGGGATCGTCAGCTCGTGCATGTGCGCGCCGGACTGGTGGAAGGTGAAGACCGAGACGAGGGAGCCGACGCTCACCGCCTCCTCGACGAGAGCGGTCATGATGCGCGGCGTCGACACGGAGACGTCCACGCCCCAGGTCTCGTCGAAGAGCCACTCGTTCTTCGGGTTGTTGACGCGCGCCACCGTGCGGGGCACCGCGTACTCCGTCTTGCACAGGAGCGAGATGACGAGGTTCGCCTTGTCGTCACCGGTCGCGGAGACGACGACGTCGGCGTCGCCCGCGCCGGACTCGGCGAGGGAGTCGACGTCGCAGGCGTCCGCCAGCTGCCAGTCGGCGTCAGGGACGGAGGCGATGCGCATCGCCTCGGGCGAGCGGTCCACGAGTGTGACCTCGTGCCCGTGGCTGATGAGCTCGCGCGCGATGGAGCGGCCGACGGAGCCAGCGCCGGCGATGAGGATCTTCATGGCTCAGGCCTCCTGGGCGGGCTGGCGGGACAGCGTGCGCTGGACGGCGGTGAGCCGGTCCGAGCGGACGGCGAGGTGGAGCAGGTCGTGCTCCTGGATGACCGTTCCGGGCCTCGGGACGACGGCCCCGGAGCCGCGCGACAGCCAGGCGACGCGCACGTCGAGGCGCTCCTCGAGGGCGCCCACGGTCATGCCGACCCAGGCGGTGGAGACGTCCGGCTGGACGAGCGCCACCTCGCCCGAGGGGTCCTCGAGCTCGCGCTGGGTGCCGCCGGGCAGGACGCGGCGCATCATCTGCTCCGCCGTCCAGCGGACGGTCGCGACCGTGGGGATGCCCAGGCGCTCGTAGACCTCCGCGCGCCGCGCGTCGTAGATGCGGGCGACGACGTGGTCGACGCCGAAGGTCTCGCGGGCCACGCGCGCGGCGACGATGTTGGAGTTGTCACCGTTCGAGACGGCGGCGAAGGCGTAGGCCTCGTCGATGCCGGCCTGCTCGAGGGCGTCGCGGTCGAAGCCCACGCCCTTGATCTTGCGGCCGGAGAACTCGGCGGGAAGACGCCGGAATGCCTCGGCGTTCTGGTCGATGACGGCCACTGAGTGGCCCATGCGGTCGAGCTGGGCGGCCATCGAGGCCCCCACGCGACCGCACCCCATGATGACGAAGTGCACGGCAGAACCGTACTCCGCGTCTTGGACCATCGAGAACGCGGACGTAACATTCCTGGTCGTGCGTGACTTCGCCGACCGCGTCAAGCGGATCCTCGTCGGCCGCCCGGTTCCCAGCCAGGCCCTCGGCGAGACACTCCTCCCCAAGAGGATCGCCCTCCCCGTCTTCGCGTCCGACGCCCTCTCGAGCGTCGGCTACGCGCCGGACGAGGTGCTCGTCACCCTCGCGGTCGCCGGATTCGCCGCGACGGCGCTCTCGCCCTGGATCGCGCTGGCGGTCGTCGGCGTCCTCGTCGTCGTCGTGGCCTCCTACCGCCAGACCGTCCACGCCTACCCCTCCGGCGGCGGCGACTACGAGGTCGTCTCCACGAACCTCGGCCCGCACGCGGGCCTCCTCGTGGCCTCGGCGCTCCTGTGCGACTACGTCCTCACCGTCGCCGTGTCCGTCTCCTCCGGCACGGGCTACCTCGCCGCGGCCGTGCCCGCGACCGCCCCCTACAAGGTCCCGATCGCTGCGGCCATCGTCACGGTCCTCGCCGTCATGAACCTGCGCGGCTCGCGCGAGTCCGGCGGCGCCTTCGCCGTGCCGACCTACATCTACATGGCCTCCATCGCCGTCATGGTCGTCGTCGGTCTCGCGGAGGAGCTCACCGGGCACCTCGGTCAGGCCTCCTCCGCCGGGCTCACGGTCGTGCCCGAGGCGGGCTGGGAGACGGGCCTGTCCGGCCTGGCCGGGGCGTTCCTCATCCTGCGCGCCTTCTCCTCCGGCTGCGCCGCCCTCACCGGCGTGGAGGCTATCTCCAACGGCGTCCCCAGCTTCAAGAAGCCGAAGTCGAAGAACGCCGCGACGACGCTCCTCATGCTCGGCACGATCGCCGCGCTCATGCTCATGAGCATCATCCACCTGGCGGGCGCCACCGGCGTCAAGCTGGTCGAGGACCCCGCCACCCAGCTGCTCTCGAACGGGCAGGCCCTCGGCTCCTCGTACCACCAGGACCCCGTCATCGGCCAGGTCGCGGAGACCGTCTTCGCGAGCTTCAAACCGATGTTCTACCTCGTCACCGTCGTCACCGGTCTCATCCTCGTCCTCGCCGCCAACACCGCCTTCAACGGCTTCCCGGTGCTCGCGAGCGTCCTGGGCCGCGACGAGTTCCTCCCGCGCCAGCTCGCCCAGCGCGGCGACCGCCTCGGGTACTCCAACGGCATCATCGTGCTGTGGGTCGGCGCCATGGCCTTCATCATCGGCTTCCAGGCGAACACCAACCGCCTCATCCAGCTCTACATCGTCGGCGTCTTCATCTCCTTCACGCTCTCCCAGATCGGCATGGTCCGGCACTGGACCCGCGAGCTCAAGGGCGCCACCGACGCCAAGGCGCGCCAGCGCATGCAGCGCTCCCGCGTCATCAACGGCGTCGGCGTCGTCGGCACCGGCCTCGTCCTCGTCATCGTGCTCCTCACCAAGTTCACCCGCGGCGCCTGGATCACCCTGACGATGATGGCGATCATCTACGTCCTCATGAACGGCATCCGCCGGCACTACCGCGGCGTCGCCGAGGAGGTCGCCGTGGAGGACCTGCACGACGCGCGGGTCCTGCCCGCCCACGTCCACGCCGTCGTCCTCGCCTCCAGGCTCCACCAGCCGACCCTTCGCGCCCTCACCTACGCCCAGTCCACCCATCCGACCTCCATCGAGGCCGTCACCGTCGACACCGGCGACGGCGGCGCCGAGCAGCTCCTCGAGGACTGGGAGGAGGCCGACCTCCCGGTCCCGCTCACCGTCCTCGACTCACCCTTCCGCGACATCATCCGGCCGCTCACGAGCTACGTGCGCTCCGTGCGCCGCGAGTCCCCGCGCGACCTCGTCGTCGTCTTCCTCCCCGAGTACCTCGTCCGCCACTGGTGGGAGCAGGCCCTCCACAACCAGACGGCCCTGCGGCTCAAGACCGCGCTCCTGTTCACCCCCGGCGTCGTCGTCGCCTCCGTGCCCTGGCAGCTCGGCCTGCCCGGCGAGACCCACATCCACCGCGGCGTGCGCGCCCACACGCCCACCGGCATCAAGGACGCCGACGCCGCAGCCCGCGACCTCTCGGAGGCCCGCCAGACGCCCGTGGAGGAGCACGCGTGAGCCCCGCCGCGCCTGAGGAGCTCATCCTCGCCGTCGGGGCCCCCGCCCACGGCGGCCACTGCGTCGCCCGGCCCGTCGACGACCCGACCGGCCGCGTCGTCTTCGTCCGCCACGCCCTGCCCGGCGAGACCGTCCGCGCCCGCCTCACCCAGAAGACCTCCAAGATGTGGCGCGCCGACGCAGTCGAGGTCCTCAGCGCCTCGCCCGACCGCGTCGATCCCGTGTGGCCCGAGGCCGGACCCGGGGGAGTCGGCGGAGGAGAGCTCTCCCACGTCGCCCTGCCCGCGCAGCGCACCTGGAAGCGCTGGGTCCTGGCCGACTGCCTGCGCCGCCTCGGCGGCGAGCAGGTCGCCGACGCCGTCCTCGCCCTGCCCGAGTCCAGCGCGCCCGGGGGCGTGCTCGTCGAGGCCATGCCCTCCGAGGCCCGGGCCGAGCGCAGCGGCGAAACGCGCGTGCGGGCCCTCGCAGGCACCGGGACCCGCACCCGCGTCGAGCTGACCGCGACCTCGGACGGCCGCGCCGGAATGAACGCCTTCCGCTCCGGCACCGTCCTGCCGGTGAGCTCCCTCCCGCTGGCCGTCCCGGGCATCCGCGAGCTCGGGCTCACCGAGCGGAGCCGCTGGCGCAAGCAGCTGCGCCCCGGCACCCGCGTCCACGCCGTCGCCCCCTCGGGCGGTGAGCCCGTCGTCGTCCTCACCGACGACCGCGGCGAGACGGTGCTGACGGGAGCCGCGCACGCGACCGGCCGCCGCCGCGTCGACGAGGTCGTCGACGCCGACGGACTGGGCCTGGGGGAGCTGCGCTACTCGGTCCACGCCGACGGCTTCTGGCAGGTCCACCGCGACGCTCCCGCCGTCCTCGTCGACCGCGTTGTCCGCGCCGCCCTCGGCTCGCGGCCCACCGCCGTCGGCACCCGCAAGGGGGACGCCCCGCTCGACCGGGACACCGTCGCCGGGACCCGCGTCCTCGAGCTCTACTCCGGGGCGGGGCTCTTCACCCTGCCGCTCGCCCTGCTCGGCTGCGACGTCGCGAGCCTCGAGGGCAGCGAGCAGGCCGTCCGCGACGCCCGCCGCACCCTCCACGACCTGCCCGGCACCCGCCTGCACGCCGGGCGCGTCACCGCCGCCTCCGTCGCCGCGCTCGGGAGCTCATTCGGCCCGGGCCGCGACGAGCGCGCCGACGTCGTCGTCCTCGACCCGCCACGCTCCGGAGCAGGCCGCGAGGTCATCGAGTCGGTCGCGGCCCTCGGGCCCCGGCGGATCGTGCTCGTCGCCTGCGACCCGGCAGCCCTAGCACGGGACCTCGGCACGCTGCTCGGCGCCGGCTACGCGCCAGCGGCCCTCGCGGCGCTCGACATGTTCCCGCACACGCACCACTTCGAGACCGTCGCCGTCCTCGAGCGCGCCTGAGACCGGCGCGGGTCGCCGGCCGATTTCGCGACGGGTTGCTGACGAAATGGAGACCTCTGTCACGCGGTGTTCCCGCGTCCGCACGTCACGTCGTCTAACGTGAGCACCGACTCACTCCGGGGCGCCGCACCTTTGGCACCGCCGGGACTGCCGACCGAGAACAGGAGCGACGACGGTGACGAGCCTCGACACCTTCCACTCCCGGTCCACGCTGGACGTGGACGGGATCCCCTACGAGATCTACCGGCTCGACGCCGTCGAGGGCCTCGAGCGACTGCCCTACTCGCTCAAGGTCCTCGCCGAGAACATGCTCCGTACCGAGGACGGCGCCAACGTCACGGCCGATCACGTGCGCGCCCTGGCCGAGTGGGACCCGAGCGCCGAGCCGGACACCGAGATCCAGTTCTCCCCGGCCCGCGTCGTCATGCAGGACTTCACCGGCGTTCCCTGCATCGTCGACCTCGCCACGATGCGCGAGGCGGTCGCCGAGCTCGGTGGGAACCCCGAGGTCATCAACCCTCTCGCGCCCGCCGAGATGGTCATCGACCACTCCGTCCAGATCGACTCCTTCGGCCTGACCAGCTCGCTCGAGCGCAACAAGGAGCGCGAGTACGAGCGCAACGCCGAGCGCTACCAGTTCCTGCGCTGGGGCCAGGGGGCGCTGGCGAACTTCCGCGTCGTGCCGCCGGGCACCGGCATCGTCCACCAGGTCAACATCGAGTACCTGGCCCGCACGGTCTTCACGCGCGACGCCATCGGCGCCAACGGCGAGCCCGTCACCCAGGCCTACCCCGACACCTGCGTCGGCACCGACTCCCACACGACGATGGTCAACGGCCTCGGCGTCCTCGGCTGGGGCGTCGGCGGCATCGAGGCCGAGGCGGCGATGCTCGGCCAGCCCGTCTCGATGCTCATCCCGCGCGTCGTCGGCTTCAAGCTCACCGGCGAGATCCCGGCCGGCGCCACCGCCACGGACGTCGTCCTCACCATCACCCAGATGCTGCGCGAGCACGGCGTCGTCGGGAAGTTCGTCGAGTTCTACGGCGAGGGCGTCGGCGCCGTGCCGCTCGCGAACCGCGCCACCATCGGCAACATGAGCCCCGAGTTCGGCTCGACCGCCGCGATCTTCCCGATCGACGAGGTCACCCTCGACTACCTGCGCCTCACCGGCCGCGACGACGCCCGCGTGCGCCTCGTCGAGGAGTATGCCAAGGCCCAGGGCATGTGGCACGACCCCTCGCGCGAGCCCGTCTACTCCGAGTACCTCGAGCTCGACCTCGGCACCGTCGTGCCTTCCATCGCCGGACCGAAGCGCCCGCAGGACCGCATCGAGCTCTCCCGCGCCAAGGAGGCCTTCCGCGAGGTCCTGCCGACCTACGCCGGGCAGGACGCGACGCCCGCCGGGGACACCGCGATCGAGGAGACCTTCCCCGCGTCCGACCCCGTCGCCCCGGGCTCGCTCGACGAGACGCCCGAGGCCCCGGCCTCCGCCGGCGGCGACGCCGACGACCGGGCGCACCGTCGCACGCCCGTCACCCTGGCCGACGGCACGCAGACGGAGCTCGACCACGGAGCAGTGGCGATCGCCTCGATCACCTCCTGCACCAACACCTCCAACCCCTCCGTCATGGTTGCCGCCGGCCTGCTCGCGAAGAACGCCGTCGCCAAGGGGCTGCGCTCCAAGCCCTGGGTCAAGACCTCGACCGCCCCCGGCAGCCAGGTCGTCACCGACTACTACGAGAAGGCGGGCCTGTGGCCGGCGCTCAACGATCTCGGCTTCAACCTCGTCGGCTACGGCTGCACCACCTGCATCGGCAACTCCGGCCCGCTGCCGGAGGAGGTCTCCGCCGTCGTCAACGACGCCGACCTCGCCGTCGTCTCCGTGCTCTCCGGCAACCGCAACTTCGAGGGCCGCATCAACCCCGACGTCAAGATGAACTACCTGGCCTCCCCGCCGCTCGTCATCGCCTACGCGCTCGCCGGCACGATGGACTTCGACTTCGAGAAGGAGCCGCTGGGCCAGGACGTCGACGGCACGGACGTCTTCCTCGCCGACATCTGGCCCGACCCCACCGAGGTCCAGGCCACGATCGACGCCACCATCGATCGCGACATGTACTCGAAGGACTACGCGGACGTCTTCACCGGCGACGAGCGCTGGCAGGGCCTGGACACCCCCGACGGCGAGACCTTCGCCTGGGACGACGCCTCCACCTACGTGCGCAAGGCTCCCTTCTTCGAGGGCCTCACCATGGAGCTCACCCCCGTCGAGGACGTCATCGGTGCCCGCGTGCTCGCCAAGCTCGGCGACTCGGTCACCACGGACCACATCTCCCCGGCCGGCGCTATCAAGAGCGACTCCCCGGCCGGCAAGTACCTCGCCGAGCACGGCGTGGCTCGCAAGGACTTCAACTCCTACGGCTCGCGCCGCGGCAACCACGAGGTCATGATCCGCGGCACCTTCGCGAACATCCGCCTGCGCAACCAGCTCCTCGACGGCGTCGAGGGCGGCTACACGAGGAACTTCCTCACCGGGGAGCAGGACTCGATCTTCGATGCCTCGCAGGACTACCAGGCCGCCGGCATCCCGCTCATTGTCCTGGGCGGCAAGGAGTACGGCTCCGGCTCATCGCGCGACTGGGCGGCCAAGGGCACCGCGCTCCTGGGCGTCAAGGCCGTCATCGCCGAGTCATTCGAGCGCATCCACCGCTCCAACCTCATCGGCATGGGCGTCGTCCCGCTCCAGTTCCCGGCCGGCGAGTCCGCCGACTCCCTGGGCCTGGACGGCACCGAGACCTTCTCCATCACCGGTCTCACCGCTCTCAATGAGGGCACGACGCCCCGCACCGTCCACGTCACCGCGACGAAGGAGGACGGGACGAGCACCGACTTCGAGGCGACCGTGCGCATCGACACCCCCGGTGAGGCGGACTACTTCCGCAACGGCGGCATCCTCCAGTACGTCCTGCGCAACCTCGCCCGCGGCGAGGTCTGAGACCCGGACCAACGGCGGGCCCACCCGCTGAGAACGGCGTCGGCCGGGCACCCCTGAGGGGGTGGCCGGCGGGCCGCCGCCCCCCGGGGGGGGGGGCCCCCCCCGACGCCGTTCGTGCTGGGCGCTCGCACCGGGCGCGGTCCGCTGCCGCCCGCCGAGCGCGCCGGCGGGCGAGCGGGCGGGCCGCTCGGGCTGCCCGGGCTGCCCGAGTCGCTCAGGCGGGGCGCACGCCCAGGCCCTCGACGACCTCCGCCGTCGGGAGCGCCGCGAGGAGGGCACCCGGCACGAGGACCTTCGAGGGGCGCACGCCTGAGCCGATGAGCACCGTGTCCCGGGCGGCGACGGCGGCGTCGACGAGGAGGCGCCACTGCGAGGGCAGGCCGACGGGCGTGATGCCGCCGTACTCCATCCCGGACATCTCGACCGCGCGGTCCTGGGGGAGGAAGGACGCCTTGCGCACGTCGATCATCTGCTTGACGACGTGGTTGACGTCCGCGAAGTCCGTGGCGCGCACGACGCAGGCGGCGACGCGCTCCTCCCCGGAGCGCTTCCCGGCGACGAGCACGCAGTTGCCGGTGGCGTCGGGGTCGAGGGAGAACTCGGTGTTGAGGGCGTCGGTGTCGGAGAAGGCCGGGTCGATCTCGCACACGAGGGCGCGGCCGGCCAGGGCGGCCCCCTCCTCGCCCGTGGCCGCCAGGGCCTGCAGGGCGGCGGCCACGGGGGCCGCGAGGAGCTCCGGGCGCTCGAGGGCCGTGTGCCAGCCGACGGCCTCGCCAAGAGCCTCCTCGGGGTCGCGCAGTCCGTTCGTCGTCTCGCTCATGCGGAGTCCTTCCGTCCGTCTCGTACGCGCGACGGTCGGATCGAGCGCCCGTGCGCCGTGTCGCGGGCGAGTCTAGGTCGGGTGCTGGTCACGGCTCCGACACGACCGGCACCCGACCGGAATGCGTCAGAGCCTCGGATGGCGAGGACATTCGGACCAGGTGGATGCCTCGGAGCAGAGACCTGGGCGGTGCCCGGCACGGCACCGTGCGACCACTGATGTGAACCGTCGACACGAGAACGCACTGAGAAGCTCACACCGAGAAGGAGAACGCACCGATGAGCGACCAGACCACCCCCACCGCCAGCCCCGAGGTCGAGGACGTCGACCTCCTCGTCGTCGGTGGCGGCAAGGCCGGCAAGTCCCTCGCCATGACCCGCGCCAAGGCCGGCGACAAGGTCGTCATGGTCGAGCGCGACAAGATCGGCGGCACCTGCGTCAACGTCGCCTGCATCCCCACCAAGACGCTCATCTCCGCCGCCCGCGTGCTGCGCGAGGTCCAGGGCTCCGCCGCCTACGGCGTCAGCCTCCCCGAGGCGGACGGCGGCAGCGAGGCCCTCGTCCAGGCCCGCGTCGACCTCGCCGACCTGCGCGTCCGCAAGGAGAAGGTCGTCGGCGGCATGGTCGCCGCTCACCGCGACAAGCTCTTCCCGGGCTCCGGCATGGACTTCGTCCTCGGCACCGCCCGCTTCGTCGCCGAGCGCACCGTCGAGATCCAGGTCTCCGACGGCACCGTCCGCCGTGTCCGCGGCGCCAAGGTCCTCATCAACACCGGCACCACGCCCGCCGTCCCCGCCATCGAGGGCCTCAGCGAGGCCCCCTACTGGACGAGCGAGGACCTGCTCACCCTGCCCGAGCTCCCGAGCCACCTCGTCGTCCTCGGCGGTGGCGTCATCGGCGTCGAGATGGCCTCCCTCATGGGGCAGCTCGGCGTCCCCGTGACCCTCCTCCACGCCGGCGAGCTCGTCCTGGACCGCGAGGACGCCGACGTCGCCGAGCAGGTCACCAAGGACCTCGAGGCGCTCGGCGTCGAGGTCCTCGCCGGTGCCCGCGTCACCTCCGTGAGCCCCGCGGACGGCTCGGGCGACGGTGTCGTCGTGCACACCCAGGGCGGCCGCGAGGCCACCGGCTCCCACCTCCTCGTCGCGCTCGGCCGCAAGCCCGTCACCGAGGGCCTCGGCCTCGACGCGGCCGGCGTCGAGCTCACCGACCGAGGCTTCGTGCGCGTGGACGACCACCTGCGCACCACGGCCGAGGGCGTCTACGCGGCGGGCGACGTCGCCGGCACGCCGCAGTTCACGCACGCCTCCTGGAACGACTTCCGGGTGCTCCGTGACCTCTTCAACGGCAAGGACGCCTCCACGCAGGGCCGCCTCATCCCGTGGGCCGTCTTCACGACCCCCGAGCTCGGGCACGTCGGCATGACCGAGATCGAGGCCGCCGAGGCCGGCCGGAGCGTCCGAGTCGCGAAGACCCCGACCGCCTCCGTCCCACGGGCCAAGACCCTCGGCCAGACCGACGGGTTCTACAAGGTCATCGTCGACGCCGACACCGACGAGATCCTCGGCGCCGCCATCATCGGCGAGGCCGCCAGCGAGGTCGCCACGAGCGTCCAGATGGCCATGCTCGGTCACATGACCTGGCAGCAGCTGCGCGACGCCGTCATCACGCACCCGACCATGAGCGAGGGCCTCAACATCGTCCTCGACACCCTGGGCTGAGCCGTTGGGGCGCGCCCGAGGCGTGCGCGAAGGGAGCCTTCTCGACTCTCGCCGTGCCCGCTCCCGCAGCGGCGCCATGGCGTGAGCCGGAGCACGCGGGCCGTCCCGCCGCCGTCGGGTGGCAGGATGGTCCGCGTGCTTCACGTCATCTTCTTCGAGCCCCGCATCCCGGGGAACTCCGGCGCCGCGATCCGCCTGAGCGCCAACACGCGCTCCACGCTCCACCTGGTGGACCCGCTCTTCGACATGGATGACGCCAAGCTCCGCCGCGCCGGCCTCGACTACCACGATCTCGCCCTCACCCGCGTCCACAAGACCTGGGAGGAGTGCCTCGGGGAGGTCCCTGGGCGGATCTTCGCCTTCACCGCCCACACAGAGCGCTGGTACACCGACGTCGACTGGCAGGGCGACGACGCCCTCCTCTTCGGCCCGGAGCCGACCGGCCTGCCCGAGGAGATCATGGCGCACCCGCGTGTCACCGACCGGGTGCGCATCCCCATGGCCGAGGGCAACCGCTCCCTCAACCTCGCGAACTCCGCCGCCGTGGGCCTCTACGAGGCCTGGCGGTCCCTGGGCTTCCCCGGCGGGCACTGACAGGCACTGACAGGCACTGAGGGGCACTGAGGGGCACTGAGGGGCACTGAGAGGCACGGACCGGGAGCCCTTCGGGAACCGGTGGGCCGCTGTCTCAGAGCATCCCGGCGGGCCGGATCGAGACGTCCTCGACGACGGCGTCGAGCGGCGTGTCCACCGCCAGGCGCACGCCGGCCGCGATCGACGTCGGTGCCATGTGGTCCTCGGCACGATAGGCGGCTCCGCGCTCGGCCTGGATCCGCTCCTGCATCGGCGTGTCCACACGCCCCGGGTAGACCGTCGTGACGCGCACGCGGCCGCGCTCGTCCTCGCGCAGGCAGTCCGCCAGCGCCCGCAGACCCGCCTTGGCGGCGCAGTAGAGCGACTGCCCGGGGAAGGCGCGCAGTCCCGCTCCGGAGTTCACCATGACGACGAGGCCGCGCCGGGCCCGCAGCGCCGGCAGGAGCAGGGCTGTCAGGTGGGCGACCGCGACGAGGTCGAGGTCGAGCACCTCACGCCAGCGGGCCGGGGCGAGCTCCTCGAGCCTCCCCGCCGCCTCGACGCCGGCGGAGTGCACGATGACGTCGAGCCCCTCGAGATCCAGGGCCGCGACGGCGTCGGCGAGCGCCTCGTCATCGGTGAGGTCGACGGGGACGGTCCGTACGGTGGCCCCGGCGGTCGCGGAGCCCGCGGCGAGCTCGGCGACGAGGGCGGCCAGGTTCTCCTCGGTGCGCGCGAGGAGGATGAGGTCGTGGTCGCGGGCGAGGTCCGCGGTCACGGAGCGGCCGATCCCGGAGGTCGCCCCGGTGACAAGGGCGAGCGGCCGGCCCTCGGCGCTCACAGGGCGTCCTGGATGAAGGGAGCGGCTCCCGGCTCGCCGGGCACGGAGTAGGTGGCGGTGAGGGTGGCGCGCGCGACGGCGTGCTGGGCGACGTTGAAGGCGACGGCCGTCGGCGTGGCCTCGTCCTCGAGCCCGAGGGTGTCGACGGCGAGGGCGTGGACGGCGAAGACGTAGCGGTGGTCGCCGTCCCCTGCGGGCGGGTACGGACCCGTCCAGGCGTGGGTGCCGTTGTCGTTCGTGACGTGGAAGGCGGCGCCGTCGAGCATGAGGTCGGACTCGCCCAGGCCCTGGGCGAGCGAGGTGACGGAGGCGTCGAGGTCGACGACGGTCCAGTGCCAGAAGCCGGCGGGGGTCGGGGCGTCGGGGTCGAAGCAGGAGACGACGAAGGAGCGCGTGCCCTCCGGGAAGCCGGACCAGTGGAGCTCGGGGGAGACGTTCTCCCCGAGTCCGGTGAAGCGGTCCTCGACGCGCTCGCCCTCGGCGACGTCGTCGCTCGCGAGGGCGAAGGTGGGCAGGGCGGGGAGGTGGTCGTAGGGGGACTGGGCGCGGGGTCGGGTGAGGTCAGCGGTCATGAGGTGCCTCCTGGCGAGTGCGGGCGACCTGCGGGTCGCCGGATCAGGTGTGCTCGTGCTCACCCTAGCGGGAGGGGCTGACAGGAATCGGTGGGCTCTGCGCGGAACGCGGGCGGGGCGTTGACGAGGGCGTCGGGTGGGGTGCGAGGTGCGCGGTTAAGAGCCCCTTCCGCGTGTCCGGGGTCGGCGCTACTCTTCCCCCGCCACATCGAACACGTGTTCGAACGGTCGGGCGGTGAGGTCCGTCGGGGGAGGAGGAGCCATGGAGCAGGTACCGGTGAGCGGGACGGACGGGGCGTCACGCCTGGCCGCGGCGCGGGCCGCCCTGGCCCTCGCCGAGCAGCGCGCCGGGCTGCACGACGCCGCCGCGCGCGACGTCCAGCGCGCCATGACCCGCGCCCTCGACGCCGCCGCCGAGGGGACGCCCGCCGGGAGCAGCGGGCTCGGGAGCGGATCCGCCCGGGACGAGGGGCTCGGGACTGCCGGTGCGGCCGCCTCCCGCGGTGCCATGGCGCTCGACCTCCTCTCCCCGGTGGAAGCCCCTTGGGAGGTCGACGAAGCGGGGACGGACCCCTGGCTCGGCCTCGGACCGGACTCCGCCGGGGCCCTCGCCGTCACCGGGTCGCGCACCGTCCTCCTGGCTGCCGCCGCCCGCCGCCAGGGGAGGCACGGCTGGTGCGCCGTCGTCGGCGGGGAGGACCTGGGCTGGAGCGCCGCCGCGGAGGCCGGGCTCGACCTCGAGCGCCTCCTCGTCGTCCCCGCCGCGGAGCTGTCGCCCTCCCTGCTCCTCGCCGCCACGAGCGCCCTGCTCGACGGCGTCGACGTCCTCCTCGTCGACGCCGCGGCCGCCTCCCGCCTGCGACCGCGGGACCGCCGTACCCTCTTCGCGCGCGCCCGCGAGCGGGACGCCCTCATTCTGAGCGACCTGCCCTGGGAGGGGGCGCGCAGTCTCGTCGCGACCCCTCAGGGGGTGGACACCGGCGAGCCCGGAACCGACCCGCACCCGGCAGGGGCGACGCAGTCCCCGGGGGAGCCGGTCCCAGGAGACCCGGCGCGGGAGGGACGTGCGGACTCCCGCGGAAGCCTGGCCCTCGTGCACGGTCTCGGCAAGGCGCCCGTCCGTCCGTTGGAGAACGTCTCGCTCCCGGAGCCGGAACCGGTCCCGGAGCTCCCCGCTCGTGAGATGCCCGCCGGCTACCTGCGGGGCCTGCGCTGGTCGCTGCGCGACCCCGCCCGCCCCGGCGCCGGCTCTCGCCTCGAGCTCGCCCCCTCCGGGGTGAGCGCCTCCCTCGCCGCACCCGTGCCCGAGGCGCCGGGACCGGGCGCCACGCCCACCGGGGCGGGACTCGCCGAGGTCGTTCCCCTGACGAGGAGCCGACGATGAGCGCCCCCTCCGCGTCCTCCGCCGGTCCCACGGCGTCGACCACCGTGGCAAACGCCGTGGCGACCACCGCAGCCACCAGGTCCTCCGGCGGGGCCGCCGCGCCCGCCGGGGCCGGGACGCCGCGACTCGTCGCCGTCTGGGTGCCCGACTGGCCCGTCGTCGCCCTCACCCTCGAGGCCCGCGAGCAGCGCCGTCTCCTCGCCGGCAGGCCCGCGCCCCGCGGCGAGCGGCTCCTGCCGGACCCCGCCGTCACCCCGGTCGCCGTCGTCGGAGGACGAGGCGTCCAGGCGGCCTCCGCACCCGCCCGCGCCGCCGGGGTCGCCGTCGGGGCCCGCCTGCGCACCGCCCGCTCCCTGTGCCCCGGGCTCGTCATCCTGCCTCCGCAGCCCGGGCGCGAGGCCCGCGCATTCGAGACCGTCATGGACTCCCTCGGGACCCTCCTCGCCGACCCCGTCGTCGCCCGGCCGGGCCTGGCCCTGTCCGGCGCGCGCGGCCCGTCCCGCTGGCTCGGCGGCGAGGAGGCCCTCGCCTCCGGACTCGTCGAGGCCGTCGCCGAGGGACCCGGCGTCGAGTGCCAGGTTGGTGTCGCCGACTCCCTCCTCGGCGCCGTCCTCGCCGCACGCCACGGCGTCCTCGTCCCCGCGGGGGAGACCCCCGCCTTCCTCGCCCCCTGGCCCCTGGACTCCCTCCTCACCGCCCTACCCACCCGTCGCGCCCGCGAGGAGACCCGGGACCTGCTCGAGACCCTCGGACGGCTCGGGCTGCGCACCCTCGGGGAGCTCGCGGCACTGCCCCTGCCGGACGTCTCCGCCCGCTTCGGCCCCGTGGGGGAGAAGGCCCACCTTCTCGCCTCCGGGAGCTCGCGCCAGGTGCCGCGCAGCGCCCGCCCGGCCTCCGACGCCGTCGCGGAGACCGCGCTCGACCCGCCGGTGGAGCGGGTCGACGCCGCCGCCTTCGCCGCCCGCCAGATCGCCGAGAGACTCTCCGCGCTCCTCGTGGGGCGCGGGCTCGCCGCCGGTCGCCTCCTCGTCGAGGCCGCCTGCGAGAACGGCGCCGAGCTCTCCCGCTCCTGGATGCTCGAGACGACGCCGAGCGCCGCCGAGCTCACCGACCGGGTCCGCTGGCAGCTCGAGGGCTGGCTCTCCGGGCGCTCCGGACGGCCGCCCGCCTCCGCTCTCACCCGGCTCCGCCTCACCGCCCTCGAGCTCGTGCCCGCGGGCGCCTCCCAGGCCGGGTTGTGGTCGGCCCCCGGCGAGCTGGGGCGGCGACGTGCCCGGAGAGCCGCCGAGCGCGTCGAGTCCCTCCTCGGAGCCGGTGGCGTCCAGGTCCCGGTCCTCGTCGAGGGGAGGGATCCGCGCTCGTGCGCCCGCCTCAACGCCTGGGGTGAGCGGCCCGTCGGCGCAGGGGCGCCGGGGCAACCCTCCTCGCGCCCGCGGCGCCGTCCGGCCCGGGTGCAGGGAAGCGGCTCCTCCGCGGTCGCCGGCCCGGGGGACCCAGCACCCTGGTCCGGGGCGCTGCCCCTGCCCTCGCCCTCCGTCGTCCCCGCGGCCCCCGTGCCGGTCCTCCTCGCCGACGCCGACGGTCGGGAGGTTCTCGTGAGCGCCCAGGGGCAGCTCGAGCACGTTCCCGCCGTCCTCGGGCTGTCCCGGGCGGGGGCGGCGGTCGCCGGGGGCGGCTCCGGGGAGCGCCGTGTCGTGTCCTGGGCCGGTCCCTGGCCCGTCGACGAGGGCTGGTGGCGTCCCGAGGGCGCCTCGCGGCGCGCCTACCTCCAGGTCGTCACGCACACGGGACCACCGCTCCTGCTCGTGCGCTCGGGAAGGTGGTGGCTCGACGCCGTCTACTCGTGACTACCCCTGAGCGGTCGCGCTCCGGCGCCGTCTGGCCGCCACGAGCAGCGCCAGCAGGCAGCTCGCGCACAGCCAGGCGACGCCGAGCGTCCACCCGCCCAGCACGTCCGTCATCCAGTGGTAGGCGAGGTACACCCGGGAGAGGCCCACGAGCACCGTGACCGCGACCGCCGCCAGCACGGCCGCCGTCTTCCGGCCCCGGCTCGCTCCAGACAGCACGACGAAGCCCGCCAGCGTGCCCATGAAGACCGCCGTGTTGAAGGAGTGGCCCGACGGGAAGGAGTACGTCGCCGACGGCGCCCCCAGCAGCAGGTCCGTCGAGGGGCGCTGCCGCCCGAAGGCCAGCTTGAGCAGCACCGTCGTCACCGAGGAGCCCGCCGTCGTCAGGAGCAGCATCGCCGCGTGCACCCGGCGGTGCGCGACCGCGAGGCACGCCGCCGCCACGAGGGTGAGCACGATGAGCCCCACCGTGCCGCCCAGGTCCGTGAAGAACCACGCGCCCGAGGTCAGGGCGGTCTCGCGGCTGCGCACTGCCCAGTCCGTCACCGCCGGGTCCAGCGCCGAGAGGTCGTCGTTCTCGATGGCGCCGTCGGCGATCGCAGTGAACAGCGCGAGCGCCGCCGCACCGACCGTAGCCAGGACGAGTGCCGCTCGAGTGCGCCACGCGCCCGGGAGCCGATCGAGCGCCGGGGCGAGGACGCGCTCAGCCTGCTCGATCCTGGCCCGGAGCCGTCCGCGACCGTCTGCGCTGCGTGAGGACATGCCCGCGAGCCTATCCATGGAGCGGTGAGGGCGCCCGCCGGGAGCGTCTGCGGCCCGACGGCCACCGCTCGGCCCCCTCACCGCAGGTAGCATCGGGCCGCGCCCGCTCCTACGCGCGCGCGGTCGGGCGCTGCCGGGCGCAGGCGCCTCCAGCAGGCGGTGGCACCCCGCCTCCCTCCCGATCCCCACCCGTCACAGAGGAGAACCATGGCCAAGCTCTACTTCCGCTACGGCGCCATGAACTCCGGCAAGACCACCGGCCTCCTCCAGACCGCCTACAACTACGAGGAGCGCGGCCAGCGGGTCCTGCTCATCAAGGCCGACGTCGACACCAAGGGCGAGTCGACCGTCGTCTCCCGCCTCGGCTTCGCCCGCGAGGTCGACCTCCTCGTCACGCCCGAGGACGACGTCCGCGCCCTCGTGCGCGAGCGCGCGCTCGGCGACGCCACCTCCACGCGGTCCCTCCTCGAGGGCGTCGACTGCGTCCTCGTCGACGAGGCGCAGTTCCTCACCCCGCGCCAGGTCGATCAGCTCATGGAGCTCGTCCTCGTCGACGACGTCCCCGTCCTCGCCTACGGCATCCGCTCCGACTTCCGGACGGTGTCCTTCCCGGGGTCCCGGCGCCTGCTCGAGATCGCCCACTCGCTGGAGGAGCTCAAGACGATCTGCCGTTGCGGTCGCAAGGCGATCTTCAACGCGCGCAAGGTGGGGGACCGCTTCGTCCTCGACGGCGACCAGGTGGCGATCGACGGTGTCGACGTCACGTACGAGTCCCTGTGCGGGAAGTGCTACCTCGACGCCGGCGGTGCGCTCTCCGACGTGTGACTCCTCGATCCCGCTTGTAGACGGATGCTCACAAGCAGGGTCGTGGAAGGTCCGTCGGCACCTCCTCCGGGAAAGCGATTGTAGATCAAGGAGTACAAGTAATATCGTGGAGTCGTGACCTCCTCCACCACCGGCGCTCGCGACTCGGCCCCCACCTCCGCGAACGCGTCCCCGTCCGGCGCGCCCGTCTGCGCCGTCATCGCCGACATCGTCGGCTCCCGACGCCTCGAGGACCGCGCTGGCGCACAGCGCACCTTCCTCGACGTCCTCGAGGCCGCCGGCGAGGGCCTCGACCTCCTCGAGCGCGCGCACCCCACCGTCGGCGACGAGTTCCAGGTGATCGCCCCCGACCTGGGTGCCGCCCTCGACCTCACCCTGCGCGTCTCCCTCCTCCTGCCTGAGGGGCTGCGGCTGCGCTTCGGGCTCGGCCTCGGCGAGGTCCGCGAGGTCGACCCCGACGCCGAGGACGTCGTCCAGGACGGGGCCGCGTGGTGGGCCGCCCGAGACGCCATCGAGGCTGCCCACGCCCTCCAGGACTCGGGACGCGACTTCGCCCTCACGCAGCTCCGCGTCGCCGACGGTCCCGAGGACGCCGCGAGTCGGCAGTCGCTCGCCAACGCGATGCTCCTGCTGCGCGACCAGACCGTATCCCGTCTCCAGGCCCGCCAGCGCCGCGTCCTCGGCGCCCTCCTGCTCGGACGGACCCAGGTGGACGTCGCCCGGGAGGAGCGCCTGAGTCAGCAGGCCGTCTCCGCCCTCGCCCGCGGCGCCGGCGCAGGGATCCTCGCCGCCCAGGAGCTCCTCGCCGCGGTCGGCCGCGATGGTGAGTCCGGCCGCCGTGACGAGCGGGCTGGGGAGGGCGTCGAGGACAGAAGATCGACCAGGGGCAGGAAGGAGCAGGTCCGATGACAGCGCTCCTCGTCCTCCTGCTCGGCGCCGTCTCCCTCGCGCTCCAGGTGACCTCCGGCCGGCCGCGGGCCGCTCGTCGCACCGCCCTCCTGCTCATCGGGGCCGGCCTCGGGCTCGTCGCCGTCCTCGCCGGGCTCGTCCTCCTGGGGGCCGGGCTCATCGGCACCGCCGTGGCACTCGTGGGAGCCGCGGCGTGGGCCTTCACGACCCTGCGAACCGCCGACGAGCGGACCGTCGTCACCCGGTGGGGCGTCATGATCCTCGTCGTCGCCCTGTGCGCGGTCATCGACGCCCACTCCGGTGGTCACGGTCTCGGTCCGGCAGGGAGCGTCGACCGCCTCACGGCTGGTGCCGGAGCCCTCATGCTCCTCACGACGCCCGCCAACGAGGTCGTCGCCGCCGTCCTCGCGCTCGCCCGCGGCGCCGACGTCGCCGGCCGCGCCCGGCGGGACGGGGTGAGGCTCGACGGCGCGTCGCCGGACGCCGCCCTCTCACCATCGGTCTCCGACGCCGTCACGGCGGGACGAGACGGCTCGAACGATCCTCAGGCTGATCGCAAGTCATCAGGCGCAACATCGGTTGCGAACGACGGGATGCTGTCAGGTGCGCCTGAGAACGCGGTTCCCGCGCTCCACGGAGGCCGCTGGATCGGCCCGCTCGAGCGCGTCCTCCTCATCCTCCTCGCCGGAGCCGGTGCGAACGTCGCCCTCGCTGCGATCATCGCCGCGAAGGGCGTCATCCGCTTCCCCGAGATCTCCAAGGACCCCAGCGGCCTCAAGGCCGAGGAGTTCCTCATCGGCTCGCTCACCTCGTGGACGCTGGCCGTCCTCGGGGCGCTCCTCGTCGTCGCCTGACCTGAGGGCGCTACCGGCCGCTCAGTCGCGGCCCAGGTCCGCCGTCGCCAGGTCCACGGCCGGGGCGTGCGTCACGAGCTTGTGCCCCCACCACAGGCCGAAGAAGACGGGGACGCCGGTGAAGGGCAGCAGGACCTCGCCCACGGAGGCTCCCTCGCTCAGCGGCTCGTAGGCCTGACCGATGATGATCGCGATACAGGCGACGAGGGCGACGATCGCGCCGGCCGGGAAGAAGCGCGCACGGTACGGCAGCTCGTCCAGGCTGCGGTCCTGAGCCTTGAAGGCGGCGCGGAAGCGCCAGTGGCACCACGAGATCCCCGCCCACGTGACGAAGCCCGCGAGCGCGGAGATCGTCAGGAGGAACTCGTAGGCGGCGCCGTCGCCGACGAGTGAGGTGATGAAGCCCGCGAGGCCCACGAGGGTCGTGGTGATGAGCGCGTTCATCGGCACCTGGTGACGCGACAGGCGCATGAGGAACTTCGGGGCTTGACCGCGCTCCGCCAGGGCGAAGAGCATGCGCGTCGAGGAGTACAGGCCGGAGGTGCCGGCCGAGAGTACCGAGGTGAGGATGACGGCGTTCATGACGCTGGCCGCGCCGAGGACGCCGGCCTTGTCGAAGACGAGGGTGAAGGGGCTCACCGCGATGTTCGACTCGGAGCTCGAGAGCAGGTTCTGGTTCGTGTAGGGGATGAGGAAGCCGATGACCGCGATCGCGCCGATGTAGAAGAGCAGGATGCGCCAGAAGATCGTCCGGATCGCGCGTGGGATGGTGCGACCGGGATCCTCCGCCTCGCCTGCCGCCGTGCCGATGAGCTCCGTGCCCTGGAACGAGTAGCCCGCCACGAGCAGGACGAGCAGGACTCCCTTGGGGCCGCCCACGAAGGGCGCCTCGCCCGTGGTCCAGTTCCCGGTGCCCGGCGACGTCCCGATGATCCCGGCGATCATCGCGACGCCCAGGACGAGGAAGACGACGACGGCGACGACCTTGATCGTCGCGAACCAGAACTCGCTCTCGCCGTAGGCGCGGGCGGACAAGGCGTTGATGACGAACAGGACGAGGAGGAACAGCGCCGACCACACGATCGAGGGCGTCCCTGGGAACCAGTACTTCATGACGAGCGCCGCGGCCACGAGCTCGGCGGCGACGGTGATCGCCCAGTTGAACCAGTAGTTCCAGCCGATCGCGAAGCCGAAGGAGGGGGAGACGAAGCGGCTGCCGTACTCGCCGAAGGAGCCGGCCACGGGCAGGTAGGCCGCCATCTCGCCCAGGGACTGCATGATGAGCCAGACCATGATGCCGACGAGGGCGTAGGCGAGGAGCGCGCCACCGGGGCCCGCCTGCGAGATGGTCGCACCGGAGGCGACGAAGAGGCCGGTGCCGATCGCGCCGCCGATGGCAATCATCGTGAGGTGGCGGCTGTGCAGGGAGCGGCGCAGGCCCTCGTCGCTCGTGGCGGCCTCGGGAGCCGTAGGGGTGCTGGACATGGTGACCTTCCGCGGAGGGGATCGCGGGGTCCGGCAGACCCCGACGTCGACCGTTCGTGCCGGTGGGCGCACCGTAGCGCCGTCCCGTTCCGTGGACGTTGCGGCGACCGCAGGGTGGGCGGTCCTGGGGCGCGGCGGGACGGACAACCACCCCCGTTCACGTGTCCGAGGGGAGCGCTACTCTGTACGCGTGTTCGAAGAGGTGTCGGTGAGCAGCGGGGGAGCGGGCGGAGGCGCCCGTTCCACGCACCGCTACGCCGAGCTGCACGCCCATTCCGCCTACTCCTTCCTCGACGGCGCCAACGAGCCCGAGGACCTCGCCACCGCCGCCGCGGAGCTCGGGCTCGAGGCCCTCGCCCTCACGGACCACGACGGCCTGCCTGGCATCGTCAAGCACGCCGAGGCCGGCCGCGCCCACGGCGTCCCCACCGTCCACGGCGCCGAGCTCACCCTGGCCGACGGCTCCCACCTGCCCGTCCTCGCCCGCAGCCCCCTCGGCTACCGGCGCCTGTCCGCCGCGATCTCCCACCACAACCTCGACGCCGGGCACCGCGCCGACCCCGCCCACAGCCTGCCCGACCTCGCCGAGGCCCTGCGACCGGAGGGACAGCCCGACGCCGCGCCCGCCTGCCTCGTCCTCACCGGCACCGCCAACGGCCCCCTGCGCCGCGCCCTGGGCGACCCGCACCGCCCCGACACCTGGGACCTGGCCGCCGCCTCCCGGGTCCTGGGGGAGATGAGCGACCTCCTCGTCACCGCCGGCAGCCCCACCCTCGCCGTCGAGATCGCCCTCGACGGCGGCCCCACCGACGCCGCCCTCACCGAGGCCCTGTCCTCCCTCGCCCGTGAGCACCGCCTGCCGCTGCTCGCCACCGGGGCCGTCCGCTGCGCCCGCCCGGGCGACGCCCGCCTCGCCGACGTCCTCACCGCCACCCGGCTCGTCACCGACCTCGACGGCGCTCGCGGCCACCTGCCCGCCGTCGGCCGCTGGCTGCGCGGGCCGGAGGACATGGCCCGCCTGCACCGCCGCGCCCCGCACGCCGTCGACGCGGCCGCGGAGGTCGCCGGCGACCTCGCCTTCGACCTCTCCCTCGTCGTCCCGGACCTGCCCGCCCCGGACGTCCCTGAGGGGCACACGCCCGCCTCCTGGCTGCGCGAGCTCACCCGTCGCGGCGCCCTGGACCGCTACGGTACCCCGGAGCAGGACCCGGAGGCCTGGGAGGTCCTCTCCCACGAGCTCGACGTCATCGAGGCCCTCGACTTCCCGGGCTACTTCCTCATCGTCCGCTCCATCGTCGACTTCTGTGAGAGCGCCGGCATCCTGTGCCAGGGGCGCGGCTCGGCCGCCAACTCCGCCGTGTGCTACTCCCTGGGCATCACCGCCGTGGACGCCGTGCGCCACAAGATGCTCTTCGAGCGCTTCCTCTCCCCAGGCCGCTCCGGCTACCCGGACATCGACCTCGACATCGAGGCGTGCCGTCGTGAGGAGGTCATCCAGGACGTCTACGCCCGCTACGGGCGCGACTACGCCGCCCAGGTCGCCAACGTCATCTCCTACCGGCCCCGCTCCGCCGTGCGCGACGCCGCCCGCGCCCTCGGCCACCCGGTCGGTCTCCAGGACCGCTGGGCCTCCGGCATCGACCACGGCTGGTCCCGCGGGCGCAGGCGCGGGACGCCCGGCAAGTGGGCGGACGAGCCCGTCCCGCCCGAGCACGCCGTGGAGGCGGAGGGCACGGAGAGCATGGAGGGCCCTGAGGCTGCTGTCCCTGCCCGTGCCGGTGGCAGCGCCGGCACGGGCCCCCCGGGCGTCGCGGCAGAGCCCGGCACCACGCCCGCGGACCCCGACACGATCCCGCAGCAGGTCCTCGAGGTGGCGGACCGCCTCCTCCTGCTGCCCCGTCACCTCGGCATCCACTCCGGCGGCATGGTGCTGTGCGCGCAGCCCGTCACCGAGGTCTGCCCCGTGCGCTGGGCCGCCATGGAGGGGCGCACCGTCCTGCAGTGGGACAAGGACGACTGCGCCTCCGCCGGCCTCGTCAAGTTCGACCTCCTGGGCCTCGGCATGCTCACCGCCCTGCGGCTGGCCTTCACCACGCTCGCCGAGCGCGGCGAGACCGTCCCGGACCTCGAGGTCGGGCGCCTGCCGGACGGAACCCGCGTCCCCGGCGACGACGGCCTCCTGCGGCCGGCGCAGGTCGGTCGCGCCTGGGGGCTGCACACGCTCCCGGAGGACGACCCGGCCGTCTACCGGCTCCTCACGGCCGCGGACACGGTCGGCGTCTTCCAGGTCGAGTCCCGCGCCCAGATGGCGACCCTGCCCCGGCTGCGTCCCGCGGTCTTCTACGACATCGTCGTCGAGGTCGCCCTCATCCGCCCCGGTCCCATCCAGGGCGACGCCGTCAACCCCTACATCCGACGGCGCCTGGGCAAGGAGGACGTCACCTACCTGCACGAGTCCTTGCGACCGGCCCTGGAGAAGACCCTCGGGGTACCGCTCTTCCAGGAGCAGCTCATGCAGATCGCCATCGACGCCGCAGGCTTCAGCCCCGCGGAGGCGGACGCCCTGCGTCAGGCGATGGGCTCGAAGCGCTCCGTGGAGCGCATGGAGGCGCTCCACGCCAGGCTCGTCGAAGGCATGAGGGAGCGCGGCGTCGACGAGCCCACCGCGGAGGCCGTCTTCGACAAGCTGCGTGCCTTCGCCGACTTCGGCTTCCCGGAGTCGCACGCCTTCTCCTTCGCCTACCTCGTCTACGCCTCCGCCTGGCTCAAGGCGCGCAAGCCGGAGGACTTCTACGCCGGCGTCCTCGCCGCCCAGCCCATGGGCTTCTGGTCCCCGCAGACCCTCGTCGCTGACGCCCGGCGCCACGGCGTGCGCGTCCTGCCCGCGGACGTCAACGCCTCCCGCGAGGAGGCCGACGTCGAGCAGCGTCCCGGCGGTGCTGACGGGGATGACGACCGGGACGCCGAGCAGGACGGCGCCTGGGTGCCCCAGCGCCCCTCACCGGACGCCCTCACCCGTCTGGACGTCCACCCCGACCTCGCCGTCCGCCTCGGCCTGGCCCGGGTCAAGGGCCTGGGCGATGACGTCGCGGAGGCGATCGTCTCCGAGCGCGACGCCCACGGTCCCTACACGGACGTCGCCGACCTCGCGCGCCGCGTGCGGCTCTCGCGCACCCGCCTCGAGACCCTCGCCGCCTGCGGGGCGCTGGCCTCGCTCGGGGTCGAGCGCCGCGAGGCGCTGTGGGCCGCCGGCGTCCTGGCCGGGGAGTACGGGCAGCGGCACCTCCTGGAAGGTCCGTCATCTCAGGGGAAGAAGCATGAGCAGCACTCCGTGCGCACGGGGCGGCGCAGAAGGGGGTCGCACCGTCCGGTGGTCCGCGCGGAGCCCGTGCAGGCGTGGTACCAGCCGCCGCTCCCCGGGACCGCCGTCGGGGCTCACGCCCCGGCGCTGCGGGAGATGACCGCGCACGAGCGGCAGGTCGCGGACCTGCGTCTCACCGGCGTGTCCTCCGAGTCCTACCCGACCGTCTTCCTGCGCGAGGACCTCACCGTTGCGGGCGTCATCCCGGTGAGCGAGGTCGCGCACCGCCCTGACGGGCAGAGGGTCCGGGTCGCCGGCGTCGTCACGCACCGCCAGCGGCCCCACACGGCCGCAGGCACGGTCTTCCTCAACATCGAGGACGAGACCGGCCTGCTCAACGTCGTCTGCTCCGCAGGCATGTGGAAGCGGTACCGGAACGTCGGCCGGCGCGCGCCCGCCGTCGTCGTGCGCGGCACGGTGGAGTCCGGCGACGGCGTCACCGCCCTCCTCGCCGAGCACCTCGAGGTCCTGACCGGGGTCGTCTCCGCCGGCAGCCGGGACTGGGCGTGAGACGAGTGGTCAGGCGTTGCGCTCGGCGTTGTAGGTCGGGAGCTCGCCCACCACCGGGGCGTCCCTGACGTGCAGCTCGGAGTACACCGACCACACCACGCTCACCAGCGGCACCGCGATGACCGCGCCGAGCAGCCCCATCGAGAAGGTGCCCACGGCCACCGCGATGATGACCACCACCGGGTGCAGGGAGACCTGCCGACCCATGATGAGCGGCTGGAGGATGTGCCCCTCGATCTGTCCGATGCCCGCCACGCCCAGGCCGACGACCACCATGGCCACGAAGCCCTTCGCGGCGAGCGCCACGATCATCGCGACGACCATCGCCGTCGGTGCGCCGATGAGCGGGATGAAGGCGCCGATGAAGACGAGCACGGCCAGCGGCGCCGCGAGCGGGACCCCCACGATCTGCAGGAAGATCCCCGCCATGACGGCGTCGGTGCCCGCCAGGATGACGGTGCCGCGCGCGTAGCCCGCGAAGGTATACCAGCCGGCGCCCGCGGCGCGGTGCACGCGCTCGCGCATGGTCGCCGGAAGCTCGTTGAGGAACCAGCGCCACATGCGTCCGCCGGAGGCGAGGAAGAAGATCGTCGTGAACAGCGCCAGCGCCAGGACGACGAAGACGTCCGCGACCGTGCCCGCGTTGGCGAGCACCTCGCTGGCGAGCGACGGGGCGTTCGTCTGGACGTAGTTCTGGGCCTCGCCGACCGCCTTCTGCACCTGCGCGACGAGCTCCTGCTGGCTGAGATGCACCGGCAGCGGCCCGTGCTCGATGAAGTCGAGGATCGTGTTGACGCCGTCGGAGAACTGGACGGCGAGCGTGTTCCACTGGTTCGTCACCGAGGTGACCACGTAGGTGATGAGGCCGGCCACCACCGCCAGCGCCACGAGGAGCCCCAGGAAGGTGGCTGGGTAGCGCGGCATGACGCGTGCGAAGACCTCCACCACGGGGTGGAGGATCGCCGTGACGACGAGGGCGAGGAAGACGCCGATGAAGACGGGGATGACCTTCGAGGTGGCCAGGAAGACGAGAGCCACGATGATGATGATGCCGAGCAGCAGCCACGCGCCGATGCCGCCGCGCACGAGCCACCGCGGCAGCGTCTCCATGGCGGCGTCCCGCACCGTGATGCCCTCCGGGGCGGTGACGCGGGTCGAGGTCTCCTGGGACGGAGGGGCCGCGGGCGCGGGGAGTGAGGCGGCCTCCTCGTAGCGCAGCGTCGAGACCCGTTCCGCCTCGCGGCGCTCGTCGGCCCGCTGGATCTGGGCGCTGAGCGCGTCGCGGAGTCGCCCGATGAGGCGTGCGCCGCCGCTCGCCCGTGAGCGGCCCGCCGTGGCGCGGTCGGCGTCCTCGGGCTCCACGGGCGCCTCAGGCTCCCGGGGCTCGGGGGACAGGTCGCTGTCGCGATCGGCCCCCGTCTGGCGGGCCAGGTCGCGTGCGGCCGTCACCTCGACGGCCGCGACCTCGCCCTCCCACTCGAAGTCAGGGGCTGAGTCCTCGGCGGCCGAGTCGTCGGAGCTCGTGGTGCCGGGAGGCGCGTCGTGCGCGTCCAGCAGGGACGAGCCGCCGCCCTCACTGAGCCGGGTCGACCCGTCTGCGGGAGCGGGAGCCGTGGTGCCTGCGTCCGCCTTGGCGGCCGCGCCGCCCACGGTGTCGCGCGGGACGTCCCTGCGCTCGTCGTCGATGCTGCTCACGCGGCCTCACCCCCAAGGAGGCGCGCCAGCTCGGAGACGTCGTGGGCGAGGTGCTCGGCGTGCCCCAGCTCGGCCTCGTCGCCATAGCCCCACAGGACGCCGACGCACTCGACGCCCGCCTCGTGGGCGCCGTCGACGTCGTGGGCGCGGTCGCCGAGGTGCACGACGCGCCCCGTGGGCGCGCCGGCGCTCCGGAGCCGCTCCAGCGCGGTGCGGATGACGTCGGCCTTGGCGCCGTGCTGATCGGCGTCGTCGGCACCCGAGGTCGCCGTGAAGAGGGGCAGGAGGCCCTTGTGCTCGACGATCTGCACCGCCATGGACTCGCGCTTGGACGTGGCCAGCGCGAGAGGGACCCCCTGGCCGTGCAGGGAGCGGAGCAGCTCGGCCATGCCGTCGCACACGGGGGAGTCGAGCATGTGCTCGCGGTAGTGGCGTCGGTAGACGGCCACGGCGTTCGCGTTGGCCTCGCCGGTGAGGCCGGCGAAGAGCCGGAAGCCCTCCGACAGCGGAGGGCCCACGAGACGCATGAGCTCGTCACGGGATCCGTAGTCGATCCCGAGCTCCGTGAGCGCCGCCTCGAAGGAGGACAGGATCGCGGGCGCGGAGTCCGTGAGGGTCCCGTCGAGGTCGACGAGAACGGCGTCGAAGGGGCCGGCGCTGCCGGAGGTGGGTCGGGAGACCGACGAGGTCATGGGATGGCGCCTTGCTCTCGCTGACGGGACGCTCATCAGCCTACTAGCGTGCCCCCATGAGCTTCCTGCGCAGCGCCGCCTCCCACTGGTCCTCCGTGTCCGAGACGATGGGGTCCGCCCTCCGTCCATCGACGTCCGACGGCGTCCGCCTCCCGCGCACGGTGGCGCTCGCGCCGGGGCGAGGCGGGCAGGAGCGGCTCGTCATCGACGCCCCGGCGGCGAGCGGTGAGCTCTACCTGCACGGTGCGCACCTGACCTCGTGGGCGCCCCGCCGAGCGAAGGAGGTCATCTTCACCTCCCGCGAGGCGGTGTTCGACGGCGCCACCGCCATCCGGGGAGGCGTCCCGCTGTGCCTGCCCTGGTTCGCGGCGGGCCCCGACGGCGACCAGCGCCCGTCCCACGGTTGGGGCCGCGTCAGTCCCTGGTTCCTGCGCTCGGCCCAGCGCGAGCCCGACGGCGCGGTGTCCCTCGTGCTCTCGGCGCAGCAGGACGGCGTCGCCGCGCTCTACGAGGCCCGGTTCGGCGAGGAGCTGAGCCTGTCGGTGTCGCTCCGCGCGACCGGTTCCCTCCCCAAGCGGGTCGAGGCCGCGCTGCACACCTACCTCGCTGTCGGGGACGTGACGGCGGTGAGTCTCACGGGTCTTGAGGGTGCGGAGTACGTCGACAAGACGGACGGCGGTGCGATCCACGTCCAGGACGGCGAGCTGCGCGTGGCGGGTCCCGTCGACCGGATCTACCCGGCGCTCGGCGCCGTGACCGTGACCGATCCGGCCGGGGCGCGACGGATCCTCGTGCGTCCCGTCGACGCCACCGACGTCGTCGTGTGGAACCCGTGGCGCGAGGGGGCGGCTGCCTTCAAGGACATGGCGGACGACGAGTTCGCCTCGATGCTGTGCGTCGAGTGCGCCCGGGTCGGCGGAAACGCCGTCGTCCTGGAGCCCGGGGAGAGCGTCTCCGTGGGAGCGAGGATCTCTGTCGAGTCGCTGTGACGGACGGCACCCGGAACCGATTTGCTCCGACAGGGAGGGACCGTGCTAACTTTCTCTGCGTCGCCGCGAGGTGCTGAACCCGAGAGGCGATGACAACACAGTCCGAGTGGCGGAATAGGTAGACGCGCTAGCTTGAGGTGCTAGTGCCTCATTAAACGGGCGTGGGGGTTCAAGTCCCCCCTCGGACACACGGTACGGAGGCCCCGATCCACTGGATCGGGGCCTCCGTCGTGCTCGCCCCGTGCTCCTCCGTCAGCGTGAACACGCCCGGGGTGCCGACCGGCTGGTCCGTTCAGCGAGCCGCACGTCCGCACTTCCCGCGTCGGCGGTCCCCGCGCATCCCCGTCTGACTCCAAGGACGCCACCGTGACCAACCCCGCACGTCCCCAGCGCCGCCGTGACCGCCGCCCCGCCGAGCTCGTCCGGGCCCGCACTGCCGTCTACCTCACCTTCTTCGCCAACGGTGTCGGCTTCTCCAACCTGGTGCCTCGCTACCCGGAGCTCGTCGCCCACCTCGGCATCACGAAGGCCGCCTTCGGTCAGGCGCTCATGTTCGTCTCCGTGGGAGCGCTCGTGGCCGGCCTCGCGGCGTCCTGGCTCATCAACCGCCTCACCTCCGCCAAGGTCGCGAGCCTGGGCATGGTCGTCCTCGGGGCCGGCCTCCTCGTCGCGGGCGTCTCGAGCTCCTGGATCGTCCTCGCCCTCGCGTTCGCCTGGGTCGGCGGGATGGACGCCGTCGTCGACGTCGCTCAGAACGCCCACGGCCTGCGCGTCGAGCGTCGCTGGGGCGGGTCCATCATCACGAGCTTCCACGCCGCCTGGTCGCTCGGCGCCGTCGCCGGCGCCGCGATGGGACAGGCGATCGCCGGTGCGGGTGTCCCGATCGGCTGGCACATGGCGGGCGTCCTCGTGCTGCTCGCCGCGGTGTCGGGTCTCGCCTACCCGTGGACGATCAAGGGACCGGACTCGGACGACCGGCGCGTCGTCGGCTTCGCGGAGGACCCGGCGGTGACCGGCGGCCCCTCGGCCCCCCTGGCGGAGGCCCTCGAGGACGCCGCGGCGGGAGCCGGGGCCGCGACCGTGCCCGTTGACGTCTCTTCCGAGCGCGCCGCCGTGCGCACCGTTGCTGGCGGGTCCGTCCCGAGGATGGTCACGGCGGTGCTCGTCGTCGTCCTGGGGCTCATGTGCGCGGCCGCGATGTTCCCCGAGGACGTCACCAGCAACTGGTCCTCCCTCCTGCTCACCGAGCAGGGCGCGCGCACGTCGATGACCGGGATGGGGATGGTTGCCCTCCAGGGCGTCATGATCATCGGCCGGCTCCTCGGTGACACCGTCATCGACCGCCTCGGGGCGCGCGCGGTCATCGCCGGCGGGGGAGTCCTCGTCATGGCCGGCATGGGACTCGCCCTCGCCCTCAGCTCGGTCACCGGCACGATCCTCGGGCTCATGGTCTCCGGGGCCGGCTGCGCGGTCGCGGTCCCGGTCGCCTACGCGGCCGCCGACGACATCCCGGGCCTGCGCCCCGGCCTCGGCCTCACCCTCGTGTCCTGGCTCGCCCGCGTCATCATGCTCATCGCCCCGCCGATCGTGGGCTGGTTCGCCGACGCCCACGGCACCTGGGTCGCCCTCGTCTACGGCGTCCTCGGCGGTCTCGTACTCCTCCTGTCCTGGCCCGCGCTGTCGAAGGGGCCGCGGCCCAACGCGACGGCGGGCACGACGGCCGGCACTCAGTCGGCAGGCGTCTGAGCGCCTGCCGCGACCGGTGAGACCGCGGGCCGGCCGAGAGCCTCTCGGGACGACGCGGATCGCTGTCGCACACCCTCGCTAGGCTGCCGCCATGCAGCCCTTCGAGATCCGCGTCCCCGCCGTCCAGCGCGAGGACGGCAGCATCCTGCCCGAGCTCCTCCTCTCGGCTCCCACAGCCGATGACGTCGACCGGATCGCTGAGATCTGCCAGGACCCCGAGATCCAGCGGTGGACGACGGTCCCCTCGCCCTACGCACGTGAGGACGCCGTCGGCTTCATCGAGCACGTCGTCGAGCCCGGCTGGTCGAAGGACCGCGACCTCACCTGGGCGGTCTACGAGCTCGCCGACGGCGCGCGTCGGCTCGTCGGCATGGTCGACGTCCTCATCCTGGGCAACAGGAGAGGCGAGCTCGGGTTCTGGCTCGACCCGGAGTCGCGCGGCCGGGGACTCCTCCACCGGGCGCTCGAGACCCTCATCGAGACGGTCCTCGATCCCTCCGGACCGCTGGCGCTGCCTGTGCTCGGCTGGGCCTGCCTCATCGACGACGGCGTGCCCAACTGGGCCTCCTGGCGCGTCGCCTGGCGTCTGGGCTTCGTCAAGGAGGGCCTGCGCCGCCGCACGTACCACCGCGGCGACCACTTCTTCGACGAGTGGACGGCCTCCCTCCTGCCAGGTGAGCCCCGTGAGCCCCGCGCACCCTGGGACGGGCCCACTCCCGTCTCGCCCGCCCCGACCGGCCGTGGCAACGGCTCCGCCCACACGACCGGCGCCACCACGCCGCTCGTGGCGCACGACGGCGTCGGCCAGCGCGAGGGTGACGACCCCGAGGCCCTCGTCCGCCGCTTCCACCACGTCTACGGGCTCCCGGTCCAGACGGACGGGCCGAGCCTCGACCGGGCGAGCCTCGGGATGCGCATGAGCCTCATCGCCGAGGAGCTCGGCGAGCTCGTGGGCGCCGTCTACGGGCCCGCCGCGCGCGCCGAGGTTGACGCCGCCTACGAGCGTGCCGTCGCCGCCGACGACGGCACCCGTGACGTCGTCGAGACGGCGGACGCCCTCGCGGACCTCGTGTACGTCATCTACGGCATGGCCCTGGAGACCGGGATCGACCTCGCCGCCGTCCTGTCCGAGGTGCAGCGCTCCAACATGTCCAAGCTGGGCGAGGACGGCAAGCCGATCTACCGCGAGGACGGCAAGGTCCTCAAGGGCCCCGGCTACTTCCGGCCCGACGTCGTCGGTGTGCTGGGGCTCGACGGCTGACGGTCTGATCGACGCCCTGGACGAGAAGGAGCAGGTCGCCCGGTCCCGGAGTCAGGATCGCCCGATCCCGGCGCAGAAGGGTGGTGGGGGTGCCGTGTCGGTGTGACGAGCCAGACCCCGTCTCGACGCGTGATTTCTGTACTGCACGTCCAGTAAAGTTTGAGGCATGACCCAGACACCTCGCACTCGATCCGCTGAGCCCCGTGCCGGCGCGCGCGAGTGGTCCGCCCTCGCGGTCCTCACGCTCGCGGTCGCGCTCCTCGGCGTGGACGGCACGGTCCTCGGACTCGCGATCCCCGCACTCGCCCGTGACCTCGCCCCGAGCGCCACGGAGATCCTGTGGATCGGTGACGTCTACTCCTTCGTCCTGGCTGGGTTGCTCGTCACGATGGGCAACGTCGCCGACCGCGTCGGGCGCCGTCGTCTCCTGCTCATCGGCACCACCGGCTTCGGGGCCGTGAGCGTCCTCGCTGCCTTCGCCCCGACCTCCGGCGTCCTCATCGCCGCCCGCGCGCTCCAGGGCGTCTTCGGCGCGACGATCATGCCGTCCACGCTCTCGCTCATCCGCAACATCTTCCCGGACCCCGCGACCCGCACGACCGCGATCGCCGTGTGGGGCGCCGGCTCCACCGCGGGCATGGCCGTCGGGCCGGCGCTCGGCGGCTTCCTGCTCCAGCACTACTGGTGGGGCAGCGTCTTCCTCATCAACGCCCCCATCATGGTGGTGGTGCTCCTCGCGGGAGTCCTCCTGCTGCCTGAGTCGCGCAACGCGGACGGCTCCCGGGTCGACCTCCTCTTCTCGCTCCTGTCCATCGGTGCAATCGTGCTGCTCGTCCTCGCCGTCAAGACCCTCGCCCATGACGGGCCGAACCTGACAGTCATCGTGTCCACCGTGCTCGGTCTCGGCCTCGGCTCCCTCTTCCTGCGGCGTCAGCGCAGCCTCGCCCAGCCCCTCATCGACGTCAGCCTCTTCCGTCTGCCCGCCTTCACGTGGTCGGTCCTCTCCTCCGTCATCGCGATCTTCGCCATGGTGGGGCTGCTCTACTTCTTCAGCCAGTATCTCCAGCTCGTCCGCGAGTACTCCACGCTGCGCGCGGGCCTGGCGGAGCTCCCGCTCTCGCTCGCCTCGATCGCCGTCGTCATCGTCATCGGCGCGCTCGTCGCGCGGCTCGGGCAGGGGCGCGCGATCGGCGTCGGGCAGCTGCTGTGCGCGCTCGGCCTTGCTGGCTTCGCCCTCGCCGAGAGCGCGAGCTCCTACGTCTGGCTCGGAGGCGCCCTCGCCCTCATCGGGGCGGGCTCGGGCATCGCCTTCACGGTGGCCACGGACGCCGTCCTCGGTTCCGTCCCGGCTGAGCGATCCGGCGCCGCCTCCGCGATCTCGGAGACCGGTATGGAGATGGGGGCGGCGCTGGGCATCGCGGTCCTCGGCACCGTCCAGGACCTTGGCTACCGTGCATTCCTGCGAGGCGCGGGGCACGCCGAGGCCGTCGGCCACGGCTCGCTGGCCTCCCTGTCCGCCGCGACGGACCGTGGTGACCCGGCCTCCCTCGAGCTCCTCGCCCACGGGCAGACCGCCTTCACGCACGCCATGCAGGTGACGGCGTCGCTGGCCGCGGTGCTCGTCCTCGCGGCCGCCGTCATGGCCTTCCGCCACGTCCCCTCACCCACGGGCCGCTCCCGGAAGGTCCCGGACGGGTCCGTCACGGCGGAGGCAGCCGCGTGAGGTCGTCGAAGAAGGCGCTCATCGTGGACACCGCGCTCTCCGTCGTCGCCGACGACGGCGTCGACGCCCTCACCTTCGAGTCGGTCGCCGAGCGCGCCGGGCTCACGCGCGGGGGAGTCGTCTACCACTTCCCGACCCGGGAGGCGCTCGTCGAGGGCATGGCCGAGCACCTCCTGGCCGGCTGGAAGGCCGAGCTCCTGGACGCCCTCGGCAAGCCGGCCGAGGACGCGAGCCCCGCTGAGCGCGTCGTCGCGCTCGTGCGCTCCGGGATCGAGGGGACGGTGCGTCCGGGCGAGCTCGCCTTCCTGCTCTCAGGGCTCCACGCCGCGACGCGCGTCAACCAGGCCTGGGACGAGTTCTGCGCCGAGTGGGTCGGGCCCCGTGAGGCTCTCTCTCCGGGACAGCGGGTCGCGCTGCTCGCGGCCGACGGGTACTGGTCACGGCTCGCCACCGGCTCGATCGCCCACGACCCGGTCGAGGCGGACGCCGTCGACCTCATGCTGCGGCTGGCGCGCGGCGAGACCGCCGAGTGATCTACGGGGCGGCGCCAGTGCTGCCCGGCCTCACGGCGCGAGCTCGCAGGACGACGGCGGGGCGCTCTCCCGAAGGAGGGCGCCCCGCCGTCGTCGTCCGTGGGCCCGGACTACCGTCGCGGACGGTGCCCGGCGCCGACGCTCAGAAGCGCGGGATGTTGCGCATGTTCGAGGTGGCCATGGAGACCGCCTCGCCGGCGCCGCGGTTGAGGACGATCTTGCTCATGGCGGTGGCGAAGCCGAGCATCTGCTCGCCGGTGATCTCCGGGGGCAGCGACAGGGCGTTCGGGTCGGTCATGATCTCGACGAGGGCCGGGCCGTCGAAGGCGAAGGCCTTCTCCAGGGCCTTCTTGAGCTTCTTCGGGTCGTCGACGCGCTCGGCGTGGAAGCCGATGGCCTCGGCCACCCCCGCGTAGTTGACGTCGTGGACGTTTGTGCCGAAGTCCGGCAGGCCGTCCACCAGCATCTCGAGCTTGACCATGCCGAGGGTTGAGTTGTTGAAGGTGACGACCTTGAGCGGCAGGTTGTGCATGCGCGCCGTGACGAGCTCGCCGAGGAGCATCGAGAGGCCTCCGTCACCGGACACCGAGATGACCTGACGGTTTGGGTAGGCCACCTGCGCGCCGATCGCGTGCGGCAGGGCGTTCGCCATCGTGCCGTGCAGGAACGAGCCGATGAGACGGCGCGAGCCCAGCGGGTCGATGTAGCGGGCGGTCCACACGTTGCACATGCCGGTGTCCGCGGTGAAGATCGCGTCCTTGTCGGCGAGCTCGTTGAGCAGGTGCGCGGCGTACTCGGGGTGGATCGGCTTGAGCTTCTCCGCGTTGCGCGTGTAGGAGCCGACCGGCGCCTTCATGATCTTGGCGTGGCGCTTGATCGTGTCCTTGAGAAACTTGTCCGAGCGGCGGCCCTTGAGGCGCGGCAGGACTGCCTCGATGAAGGGGATGACGTCCGCGTGCACGGCGTAGGTGACGTCCGTGCGACGGCCGAGCTTCTCGGCCCGGTTGTCGACCTGAATCGTCGTCGTGTCCGGGAGGAACTGGTCGTAGGGGAAGTCCGTGCCCAGGAGCAGGAGGACGTCCGCGTCCTTCATGCCCTCAGCGGCGGCGCCGTAGCCGAGCAGGCCCGTCATGCCGACGTCGAAGGGGTTGTCGTACTGGATGAAGTCCTTGCCGCGCAGGGAGTGCCCGATAGGGGCCTTGAGGGCGTCGGCGAAGGCGAGGACCTCGTCGTGGGCGCCCTTGACGCCGGCGCCGGCGAAGATGGCGACCTTCTTGGCGTCGTTGAGGGCCTTGGCGACCTCCTCGACGTCCGCCGGGTTCGGGGTGAGGGCCGCGCGGCGCGCCGGGGCGTAGACCGGCGTCGGGGCGGTGGCCTTCTCGTGCGAGATGTCGCCCGGCAGGGTGATGACGGAGACGCCCTCGAGTGCGACGGCGTGGCGGATCGCCGAGTTGATGACGCGCGGGGCCTGCGCCGGGGTGGAGACGAGCTCGGAGTAGACGGAGCACTCGTTGAACAGGCGGTCCGGGTGGGTCTCCTGGAAGTAGGACTCGCCGATCTGGACGCTCGGGATGTGCGAGGCGATCGCGAGCACCGGGGCGCCGGAGCGCTGGGCGTCGTAGAGGCCGTTGATGAGGTGCAGGTTGCCCGGGCCGCAGGAGCCGGCGCAGACGGCGAGCTCGCCGGTCAGCTGGGCGTCGGCGGCGGCGGCGAGGGCCGCGGCCTCCTCGTGGCGCACGTGGACCCAGTCGATCCCGCCCTTGGCGCTGCCGCCGGTCTTGCGGACGGCGTCGACGATCGGGTTGAGCGAGTCACCGACGATTCCGTAGATCCGGTGGACGCCCGCGTCGACGAGCTGGGAGACGAGCTGTTCGGCTACGTTCATGCGCTTCTTCCTTGGTGGATGGGGGAGCGGCGCCGGGATCGTGCCCGTGTGCGCCTCGATGGTCATAAGGCTACTGGCTCGTAGGACTGACGACCTATAGGAGACCTCGTGATGTGAAGGATGGAACGTCCACCGTGGCACGATGGCGCCCATGAGCGTTACCCCCGACACGTCCGCCACCGCCGACGGCGCCCCCGAGTCCCTGCCCGGCTCCAACAGCCTCGCCCACCCGTGGTCGCTCGACCTCGGCCTCCCGGACTTCGCGGCCGTCCGCCACGAGGACGTCGAGCCCGCCGTCCGCGTCGGGATGGCTCAGCAGCGGGCCGAGTGGGAGGCGATCGCCTCGAACGCGGACCGCCCCACGATCGCCAACACGATCGAGGCCCTCCAGCGCGCCGGCGAGCTCCTCGACCGCGCTCTCACCGTGCTCTTCACCCTCACCTCCACGACCGACTGCCCCGACCTCGACGCCCTCGAGGAGCGCCTCGGTCCGGACCTGTCCAGCCACTACGACGCCTTCCGCCTCGACCCGCGGATCTACGGCCGCTACAAGGCCCTCGACGACCTCGTCTCCGCCGCACGCGACGCCGGCACCGAGCCCGTCGACGCCGACGGTGCCGTCATCGACTCCGAGACCGCCCGCCTCATCCGCCTCGGCGTCGAGGACCTCGAGCGCCAGGGCGTGGCCCTCGCCGGTGCTGACGCGGACCGTCTCCGCGAGATCAACGCCCGCCTCGCGACGCTGTCGACGAAGGTCGGCACGCACATCGCGGACGCGATGCACGAGGCCGACGTCGCCAACTTCACCCAGACGCCCGCCCTCGCCACGACCGTTCCCCACGAGGCGCGCGTCGCGCTCCTGGAGCGCGCCAAGGGACGCAACCTCTCCGGCGAGCACGACACGCGCGCCCTCATCCTCGAGGAGGTCGCCCTGCGCGCCGAGCGCGCCCGCCTCCTGGGCTACGAGCACCACGCGGCCCTCGTCGCCTCCGAGTCCGCCGCCCGGACGACGCCCGCCGTCACGGCGATGCTCGCCCAGCTCACCGCGCCCGCCATGGCGAACGCCCGCCGGGACGCCGAGGTCTACGCCGCCCGCATGGCGGCCGACCCGGAGACCCTTCCCGGTGAGGAGTTCGGTGCCGCCGACTGGAGCCGCTACGAAGAGGCTGAGCGCAAGGAGCGCTTCGGCGTCGACGACGCCGTCCTGGCCCCGTACCTCGAGCTGTCGCGGGTCGTCGAGGACGGCGTCTTCATGGCCGCGAACCGCCTCTACGGCATCACCTTCCACGAGCGCCCCGACCTCGCCGAGCACATGTACGACCCCGACATGCGCGTCTGGGAGGTCCACGACGGCGAGGGGCGGGACGCGCCCCTGCTCGGCCTCTTCGTCGGCGACTACTACGCGCGCAAGGGCAAGGAGGGCGGCGCCTGGATGAACAACCTCGTCGACCAGTCGCACCTCCTCAGCCGCCGCCCCGTCATCATCAACTGCCTCAACATCACCAGGCCCGAGTCCGGCCCGACCCTCCTCACCTGGGACAACGTCATCACCGCCTTCCACGAGTTCGGCCACGCCCTCCACGGGCTCTTCGCCGACACGCGCTGGCCGAGCGAGTCCGGAACCTCCGTGCCGCGTGACGTCGTCGAGTTCCCCTCCCAGGTCAACGAGAAGTGGGCCCTCCACCCCGAGGTCCTCGCCTCCTACGCCAAGCACGTCGACACCGGCGAGCCGCTGCCGGCCGAGCTCGCCGAGCAGCTCCGGAGCCAGGGCGCCTTCGGCAAGGGCTACGCCACCACCGAGTACCTCGGCGCCACCCTCATTGACCAGCACTGGCACACGCTCGCGCCCGAGGACGTCCCCACGGACCCCGAGCAGGTCGAGCCCTTCGAGCACGCCGCGCTCGCCGAGGAGGGCATCGACGACGCCCTCGTGCCGCCGCGCTACCGCACGACCTACTTCCAGCACGCCTTCGCGGGCGGCTACTCGGCCGCCTACTACGCCTACATCTGGTCCGAGGTCATGGACGCCGACGCCACCGAGTGGTTCCGCACGGACGGTGAGGGCGCCGAGGACGGGGACCTCGGCCTCAACCGCGAGGCCGGTGAGCGCTTCCGACGCGAGTTCCTCTCGCGCGGCGACTCGCGCGACCCCGCCGAGTCCTACCGCGCCTTCACGGGGCGCGACCCGGAGATCGGGCCGCTCCTGCGCCGCCGCGGCCTCGCGTGAGCCGCGCACGGCCCCCTAGACTCACCCACAGCGGGCGCCGCCGCACGCGCGACGGCGCCGAACCAGCACCGGAAGGAAGGACATCCATGGCTCGCGTCACCATCGTCGGAGGCGGGTACGGCGGCATCACGGTCGCCAAGGCCCTCGACGACGTCGCCGAGGTTACCCTCGTCGAGCAGAAGGACACCTTCGTCAACCACGCCGCGGCCCTGCGCGCCACGGTCGACCGCGAGTGGGCGGAGAAGATCTTCCTGCCCTACGACAACCTCCTCGCGAACGGACGCGTCCTGCACGGCACCGCCCTCGCCGTTGACGGCACCACGGTCCACGTCGCCGGGGAGGGCCCGGTCGAGGCCGACTACCTCGTCCTCGCCACCGGCACGGCCTACCCGTTCCCCGCCAAGCACCTCGAGTCCTCCTCGGTCATCGCCAAGGCCCGCATCGAGCGCGCGCACGCGAACCTGGAGCAGGCAAAGCGCGTCCTCGTCACGGGCGCCGGCGACGTCGGCATCGAGATGGTCGGCGAGATCACCTCGGCCTTCCCCGGCGTCGAGGTGATCCTCCTCGAGCGCGAGGACGAGATCCTGCCCCGCAAGGGCAACAAGCCCGAGCTGCGCGAGGCGATCGCCTTCCAGCTCCAGGAGCGCGGCGTCGAGATCATCACCGGCGACCACCTCAGCTCGCTCCCCCCGGTCGACCCGGGCGTGCTCTCGCCGTTCCGCGTCGGCACGAAGCACGGCCGCTCCATCGAGGCTGACATGTGGTTCCGTGCCTACGGCGCCGCGGCCGCGACGGGCTTCCTCGGCGACGCCTACGACGACATCCGGCACTACAACGGCACGATCCGGGTGGACGACCAGCTGCGAGTCGTCGACCACCCGGGCGTCTGGGCCATCGGCGACATCACGGACGTGCGCGAGACCAAGCGCGCCGACGCCGCTCGCGCCCACGCCGCGGTCGTCGCGGAGAACATCCGCTCCCTCATCGCGGGCGGCACCCCGAGCGCGACCTACGCTCCCCAGCCCGAGCAGGTCGTCCTCCCGCTCGGCCCGGACGGCGGCGCCGCGCAGCTCCTGCGCGACGGCGTGCGCGTCGTCGTCGGCCCGGAGGAGGCGACCCGGATCAAGGGCGCGGACATCTTCGACACCCGCATGCGCGAGACCCTCGGCGTCACCGACTGATCGCGTCGCGGACGCTTGACGGCGGTCGTCCACCTCACGGTGGGCGGCCGCCGTCGGCGTCCGCGGCTGGGACCGCGGGCGGGGTGTCACCCGTTGCGGCGGGCCGGTAGGCTGAGGGCATGACGAACGACCCGCGGTCCGCGCTCAACCGACTCATCGCCGCCTTTGAGGCGCACCTCGACGCGGCCGCGACGGGTGACGAGCTCTCGCCCGCGGTCGTCGCCGCCGAGAACGCCCTCCAGGACGCCTTCTTCACCTACGACGACGCCCTCTTCACCGCCCACGGCATCGAGCTGCCCTTCGACATCGTCGACACCGACGACTCGGACGACGATGACGAGTACGACGAGGATGAGGACGACGACGACTACGAGGACGACGATGACGACTATGACGACGATGAGGATGACGAGGACTACGAGGACGACGACGAGGACTGACTCGCAGCCCCGGCGCTGAGACGCTCCTCCACCCACGCGCGGCGGGGGGCGGGCCCCCCACGGGGGGGGGGCCCGCCCCGGGCCGATATAAGTTTGG
>NZ_JACWNA010000023.1 GCF_015355765.1 Actinomyces haliotis | reverse complement strand
CCCCCCCCCCCCCCCCCCCCCCCCCCCCCCCCCCCCCCCCCCCCCGGCCCCCCCCCCCCCCCCCCGCCGGCGCCCCCCCCCCCCGCCGCGTCAATTTATCGTGAGCGTGAGGATCGGCAGGGCTCTCCGGCCGCGGAGCCTCGTCCTCAGAAGCGCTCGGGGTACCCGAAGGACGGGTTCGTCACCTCGGAGAGGGCGTGTCGGATCTGCGCCGGCAGGACGAGGTCCTCCGCGGCGAGCGCGCCCTGCAGCTGAGCGGGCGTGCGGGCGCCGACGACCGTGGACGCGATCCCCGGGGCGTCACGGGCCCATGCGAGGGCCACCTCGACGGGCTTGCGGTCCAGGCCCGCGGCGGCCGTCGCGACGGCCTCGACGACGCCCTCGTGGGACTGCCCGAGGTACGGGGCGACGTAGGAGCGCAGGTGCGGCGAGGCGCCGCGCGAGTCCGGGGGAGTGGTGGAGCGGTACTTGCCGGTGAGGACGCCCCTGCCCAGCGGTGCGTAGCCGATGACGCCGAAGCCCAGGGCCTCGGCGGCGGGGACGACCTCGCGCTCCGCACCGCGGGCGAGCAGGGAGTGCTCCACCTCGACGGCCGCCATCCCGGGGCGGCGGTCCTCGGAGAGGAGGTCCGCTGCGTGCACGGAGGCCCAGGCCGGGTGGTTGGAGACCCCGACGTAGCGGGTGCGGCCCGAGGCGACGGCGGTGCGCAGGGCGTCGACCGTCTCCTCCAGCGGCGTGCGTGGGTCGGGCACCTGGACGAGCCAGAGGTCGAGGTGGTCGGTGCCCAGGCGCGCCAGGGAGTCATCGAGAATGTCGAGGAGGGTGCCGCGCGAGGCGTCCGCGGTCGTGGGCCGGGTAGTGGTGCGCCACGTGCGCACGCCGGCCTTGGAGACGAGAACGACGTCGCGGCGGTCGACGTGCTCGGAGAGCAGCCCGCCGATGACCTCCTCGGAGGCGCCCTCGCAGTAGGAGGCGGCCGTGTCGAGGAGGGTGCCACCGGCGTCGAGGAAGACGTCGAGCTGGTCGCGGGCCTCGAGCTCGTCGGTGTCGCGGCCCCAGGTCATCGTGCCCAGCCCCACCGAGGACACCGTGAGTCCCGTGCGACCCAGTCTGCGCTGCTCCATGCGGCCAACGGTAGACGGGCCCGGCCCCGGGGCGCGGGCGGCGCCCCGGGGCCGGGCCGGGCGGTGGTGTGACCTGGGTCGGTCGTGGTGGGAGGCCGATGCCGACGGCGGGCGGTGGCCGGGGGGGTGCCCCTATGTTGTTGGTCAAGCGGCAGCGGGTAGCTGGTGGGTTGGTTGGGGGTCGTAGAGGGCGCCGTCTCGGATCATGGCGTGCAGGGTGAGGATGCGGCGGTGGGCCAGGGCGATG
>NZ_JACWNA010000022.1 GCF_015355765.1 Actinomyces haliotis | reverse complement strand
CCGCCTCGTGCAAGGCCAGGCCACCAACGGCTGGAAGCAGGCCCTCGCCCAGCTCACCGCCGCCTACCCCGACCGCATCAACCCCTACCTCTGACAACCCCACTTACACAAAAACCTTGACAGGCTCGACTCCCAGGCCGGCGAACAGGACGTGGCGACGAGTCAGTGTGGTCATGGCAACGAGCCTGTCGGTGCCAGATGAAGCCCCCGGCAGGGGTTGGTCAAGATCTGGTCAAGATCCCACGGTGGGCAGTGCCAGCACGAACCTCGCGCCGTGGCCGGAGCCGTCGCTGTGGGCCGCCAGGTCACCGCCGTGGGCGCGGGCAATGGCCCTGGAGATCGCCAGGCCGACACCGGTTCCACCGTCGATGTCGCGAGTGCGAGTGCCCTCGACGCGGTAGAAGCGTTCGAAGACGTGGGTGAGGGATTCAGCGGGGATGCCGACGCCGTCGTCGGTGACGCGGACCACGGCCCGGTCGTCTTCGCGGCCCATGGTGACCTCCACCCGGTCCCCGGCCACCGTGTGTTGCAGGGCGTTGCGCAGCAGGTTGTCCAGCACCTGCCCGATACGGGCGGCGTCCACGTCGACACGAATCCCGGGCATCGTCTGGGCCTGCAGCTGCACACCGGCGACGGTGTAGGCGTGACGGGCCGCATCGACGCTGGCCGCCACGACCAGGTCGAGGTCCTGGTGGCTCAGCGACAGTGGGATGCGCCCCTCCTCGGCACGCGAGACCTCAGAGATGTCGGCGGCCAGAGCGACCAGCCGCTGGTTCTGCCGGACCAGCACCTCGATGGTCTCGGGGGTGAAGTCGACCACGCCGTCCTGCAGCCCTTCGAGGGTGACCTGGGTGACAGCGAGCGGAGTGCGCAGCTCGTGGCCCAGGTCGGTGAGCATCCGGCGTCGGGTCTGCTCGGTGGAGGCGATCTGCGCGGCCATCTGGTTGAAGGCGTCGGCGACCTGCGCCAGCTCGGGGCTGGCCGAGGCCATCGTGACGGGCTGGTCGTAGTGCCCGGAGGCCACCTGCTGGGCACCACCCACCAATGCCTCGACTCCCCGCGACAGGTTCCGGTTGAGGACGGTGGCGACTCCTAGAGCGGCGAGCATCGCGGTGCCCAGACCCACGGCCAGCGATACCAGGCCAGCGTCGTGGAAGGCCTGTTGCGCGTGTTCGACGACGTCGGGCTGGGCGTGGCCGGCCTCATGCATGTGCATCCGGAACCATGCCGGGCCGACGATCAGGGCCGTGAGCACCATGGTGACGGCCATCGCCGTCACCACGGCCATCTGGGTCCACAGCAGCCGACGTCCCCAGCTGCCGCGCTGGCGCGACGCGATCACTGTCCGCGGCCCATCCGGTAACCGACCCCGCGCACCGTCTGCACGAACCGGGGCTGGGAGGGGTCGTCGCCGAGCTTCTTGCGCAGGTGGGCGATGTGCACGTCGACCAGGTGGTCGTCACCGACCCAGTCGGCGCCCCACACCGCATCGGTGAGCTGACGCCGGTTCAGGACCCGGCCGGGGTGCTGAACCAGGGCGGCCAGCAGGTCGAACTCGGTACGGGTCAGCTCCACCGGTGACGCGTCGAGCTCCACCCGACGAGACGACGGGTCCACGGTGAGGGAGCCGATGCGCAGCACCGAGGCCGTGGTACCCGCACCGCCGGCGCGGGGGCGCCGCAACAGTACCTGGATGCGGGCCACCAGCTCACGCGGGCTGAACGGCTTGGTCATGTAGTCGTCCGCTCCGACCGACAGCCCGATCAGCTTGTCGACCTCGTCGGCACGAGCCGTGAGCATCAACACGTAGCAATCGCTGAAGGTGCGCAGCTGGCGGCACACCTCCACCCCGTCCATGCCCGGCAGGCCCAGGTCCAGCACCACCACGTCGGGAGATGTGACCCGGACCAGGTCGAGGGCAGCCAGCCCGTCGCCGCAGGTCTGGGCTGACATGCCGGCCCGCTCGAGGTAGTTCTTCACCGTGCCCGACAGCACCGGTTCGTCGTCGACGACCAGGACACTCGGCGCAACCGCAGCAAAGGCGCTATTCATGGCACCACCTCACCACGGACCCGGCTGGGGGTCACTTCGACGGTGCGGCACTGGGCATCATCGTCGAGTGGTCCATGCCCGTCATGCCACCCATGTCGTGGTTCATGCCCGGCATGCCACCCATGTCGTGCTGCATCGAGGCGGGTGCCGTCGGCGTGTAGCCCATGACGGCAGGGTCGAGCATGCCGAAGATCATCGCGACGTGGGCCACCACAAGGAACACGGCCACCATCGCCACGTGCAGGCGACGGCGCCCGGCCTCGTTACGGCCCAAGAGTCCGGCCTCCAGCAGGCTGATCACCAGCATCGGCAGGCCACCGGCCAGGTAGGACAGGACAGCGATCACGTCCGCGGGGCCACGCCAGCCGCCGTTGACCGTCAGCGGAACCACGGCTGTGATGAGCAGGTGCAGGCCGATGAACACCCACACCGGACCCGCCAGCAGTCCGGCCCAGTGGCTCACCTTCGTCACCCATCCCGCCGCTGGTCGGTCTTCGCGACGAGCCAGCAGCATGACCAGCTCGGTGATCGCGAGGGTTTCGGCCAGCACCACCGGAAGTGCCATGAACAACAGGAGGTTCCACGGCTGCCGTACGGCCAGCAGTCCCATGTAGTGGGTCATCGGCATCCCCTCCATCCCCGACCCAGAGGTCAGGTCAGGGGCGATCAGGGCCAAGGCGGCAGCTGCGAGGGTGCCGACACCCAGGACAACCAGCGGCACGGTACGGGAGGAGTTCTCGTTCGAGGTCATCGCCACAAGCCTCGAAGCCCCACATCGAGACCCGGGCAAGGGAATGTGAAGATTCGGTCAAGCCGGTCTCCGGGTAGACATGGGGCCAGAACAGACCGTCACCATGGGGCCAATCGAAGTTGACAGAGCCAGTGGGGACTTCCTCGCCTTCCCCGGCGCCGAGCCTGCCGAGGGGTACGGGTACATCTCGGAGCCTGTGGCTGCGACGCCGTCTGCCGACGGAGGCGATGACGTCATGGCGCAGCTCGAGCGGATCGGAGCGCTGCGTGACGCTGGCGTGCTCACGGAGGAGGAGTTCGCCGCGAAGAAGGCCGAACTCCTACGTCGTCTGCGAGTTCGCCTCGCCCCGAGTAGCAGGACGCCCCGTCACCGCGAGGTGGCGGGGCTTCCATGTTGGCTATCAGACCATGGCGAAGGTCTTGGACGAGACCGATCGCAGCACATCAGGGATTCTGGCTGTCGTGAGACGGTTGTCCTTGATGGTCTTGATCCGGCCGTCCATGTAGTCGAGGACCATGCCGACTGACGACGTGCGCCCATCTCGCCCCCTGCCCAGCTTGAAGCCGTCCGACTTCTCGAGGTGGGATGGCGGCTCCGTAGTGGGTGCCTCCCACTTCATGAAGGCGAACTGCTCACGCCCGGTTCGCTCCGGGTAGTAGACGGCGACTACCGTGGTCTCGCCTGAGCGGGTGTGGTCCTCGATCACCTCATCGAAGGGATCACTCTCGAGGACGGGAAGGATTCGGGTGCCGCTGACGTATCCATTGAAAGCGAAGAGGTCACGTGCAGCGCGGGTGCCCATGAAGCGACCGAGGGCGCGCGCAGCGTCACGCCGCGTGGCCGTGGATGTGCTCATCTGCCCCATCTCCTGAAGTGATCCTCGATCTTGTCGAATACCTCATCGTATGAGGTGTCGTAAGACCTACCCAGTATGTCACGATCCCGCGGCCCGAGAACTGTGATGACCGCCTTTCGTTCAGGGCGCGTGCGGTACATCTGATGGAAGTGGATGGAGCCGTGCGAGGTGTCGATCCGGTACACGGCTTCCCAGTCGTCGTCTGGCGAGAGCCGCACCTCGTGCTGGATTGAGTAGTCGACAATCTGGTTCTTGTACCAGGTCTGCCTGACGAAGATGCGATGTTCCCCCGGCTCATCCACGTCGGTCACCTCGATCGGGTACTCGTCGGGAGGATCACACGCGTTCGGTGGTGGCGGGCGGTACCCGCCGTCTTCAAGCGCCATGGTCAGGCTCGGGGCTCGAGGGAGTCGAGGCAGCACCCGCACGCGCTGACGGCGAGCCAGTTGGGGCACAGGCCGTCATCGCCCGCGATGACCCAGTGGTCGGAGACGTTGGTCAGGGCCGCGAGCGCACCGAGGAACGTATGGCCGGGGGTCACTCGTCCAGCTTCGTAGCCGTTGAGTGCTTGGCGTGGAGGCCGAGGGCGGGGCCGGCTTCCGTCTGGGAGAGGTTCGCGGTGGTGCGAGCTTTGCGGATCCGGTCAGGCAGGGTGAAGCGCGGGATCGCGCCCTCTTTCCCCGCGTGTGCCATGCGGGCGAGTGTACGTGGCAATTTGGGACGTTTCGGGACAGTTGTCAGGGTCGGGCATCACGTTCGGCGTTTCCGATCGTCCGTGCGCCTTCCGTCTCTCATGATGTCGGCAGTCGAAGAACAGCCGCTGCGCCGGACGCGGACGCGCCACCGCCGGGTGGGGAACTGGCCAGCTCATCGCGAAGCTGGCCCGCCAGGGATGGGGGCCCCTCGACGGGAGGCCACTGAAGGGGACCCAGAAGGTCCTCGAGGCCCTCGTCGACCGCCTGCCCTACCGGAGCGGTGAGGGGTACGCCACGATCGAGAAGCTCGCGAGTACCGCGTGCGTCACCATCCCGTGCGCCCGCCGGCGGTGCCTCACCGAAGCCATGCCATAACCCTCCCTCGTGTTGACGGCGTCAACGCGAGACAGTACGTGCATGGTCAGACATGGGTGCCGTTGGCTAACCGTGTCCGCGTGATTCTGCGGAACCGGCGCCCCGCCTCGAGGCACGCGAGAGTTCGAATCCCCCATCCTCCGCCGGAAAGCCCCGGGAACCGCATGGTTCCGGGGCTTTCTCGTTGCCCACCCCCGTACCGCTCGCGCCCCCACTCACCAGCACTGTGTTCACGCCAACTCGCACCGCTCGCGCCAGCTCGCACCCTGTGCTCGCCGCTGAGACGACTCCAGGGCGAGCACAGGGTGCAGAGAAGCGCAGCGGGTGCGAAGACGCGCGATGGACACGAGCAGGGTCAGCCTGCACGCCGAGTTCGGTCGATCCGCGCACCGAGTTCGGTCCAGCACTGACCGACCGGCGTCGTTCCTAGGTCTTTCACAGGCTCCGCCCCGGTGCCCTCCCAGGGTCAGTGGGTTACATAGTTCCTACCGCCGGACGGAGCGGGCAGCGAGGGTTGGGGAACCCGATGACCTGCCAGCTCCGAGAGCCGCACGGGTCCTAGGGAGCCCGGACGACTCGCTCCGGCGAAGGAGGAGGCTCCTCCCGGGTCATGGGAAGCCCGGGGAACGCGAGCCCCTCGACGACGAAGGCCCTCGGGCCGGGAGAGACAACCCGGCCCGAGGGCCCGTCCTCGTTCTTGAGGCGGACAGCCTCAGACAGAACCGAGCGCCCGGGCCCGTCACGCGCCCCAGCGCAGCGCCGACGTCACCACCGGTGCGTCCCACAGCTCGAGCAGCTCCTCGTCGGCAGGCAGAACCGTGAGCGTGCACCCCGCCATGTCGAGGCTCGTCACGTACTCCCCCACGAGTCGCCGGTGGACCCACACGTCGGCCGTGTTGAGCAGGCGCGCGATCTCCGCGTAGAGGACGTAGAGCTCGAGGCGCGGCGTCGCACCCAGCCCGCTCAGCAGCACGATCACCCCGCCGTCGGCCCACGCCCTCCGGCCGCCGAGCTCGCGGTCGAGGCAGTCCAGGAGCGTGCTCACGATGACGCCCGCGACCTCCTTCGCCGTGCCCGAGGGGCCGCGGCGCACGCCCAGCTCACCGTGGATCCCGACGCCGATCTCCATCTGCCCCTCGGGCAGGTCGAAGACGGGCCGACCGGTGGTGAGCGCCGTGCCCGGCCTCATCCCGACGCCGAAGGACCGCGCCCGGGAGGCGACGCGCTCAGCGACGTCCGCGACGTCGTCGAGGTCGCGCCCCTGCTCGGCGGCGGCCCCGGCGGTCCTCTCGACCAGGACGGTCGCCCCGACGCCGCGGCGCCCGACCTCGATCCCGGTGTCGTTCACGGCGACGTCGTCGGCGACCAGCACGGTGCGCGTGCGCAGGCCCGCGTCGGCGGCGAGCTCGACGCCCATGTCGAAGTTGAGGACATCGCCGGTGTAGTTCTTGACGACGACGAGCGCGCCGGCGTCGCCGGTCACCTGCGTGAGGGCGCGGGAGACGAGGTCAGGGGTGGGCGAGGTGAAGACGTCGCCGATGACGGCCGCGTCGAGCATCCCCTGCCCCACGAAGCCCGAGTGGAGCGGCTCGTGCCCGGTGCCGCCGCCGGAGACGAGCGCGACCCGGCCGGGAGCCTTCGGGGTGGCGCGCCGGACGATCCGGTGGGCGACGTCGACGTCCACGAGGTCCGGGTGGGCGAGGGCGAGGCCCTCGAGGAGGTCGTCGATGACCGTGTCCTCGGAGTTGATGAACCTGCCCATGGCCGCACTCTAGGCGTGACGCTCGAGCACCGGCCAGGGCCGACCCGGGCGACCCGCCACGGCGTCGCCACCCCTTCCGGCCGCCCGGTGTGCGGCACTCTTGGACCATGCGCTCCTCCGCCCGACGCCTCGCCGCGATCGTCCCCCTGACCGTCCTGAGCCTGGCCGGGTGCTCCGGCTACGGGACGAGCCAGGCGACCGCGACGCCGTCGCCGGCGGCCACCTCCGCCTTCCAGGTCAAGGTCGGCGAGTGCTTCAACGTGCCCGACGACGGCACGACGGAGTCGGTCACCCGCGTCGAGAAGGTCGCCTGCTCCGAGCCCCACACCTTCGAGGCCTTCAAGTCCTCGAAGCTCACCACCTACGACTCCTTCCCCGGCACGAAGGCGATCAAGACCGAGGCGACGGGTGCCTGCACGGACGCCTTCCAGGAGTTCACCGGGGGCACGCCTCGCGCCTCGATCTTCCAGCTCAAGTGGTTCGTGCCCGACGAGGAGAGCTGGGTCCGGGGCGACCGCGAGATCCTCTGCCTCGTCACGCCTGACGAGGACGGCGTGCAGACGACGGGCTCGGCGGCGTCCGGCGGCGGCACGGCCGTGACGCCGAGCCCGACGGCGTCGTGACGGCACCCGTCAAGCCCCTCTGACCTGCGCGAACACGCGCTTCGTCACGCTTTCGAGACCCTATGGGGACCTCACCCCATCGTATGAGTGCGAATCCTTTGAGAGTCTCTTCACATGCGAACCACGACCCGAGCCCTCGCCCTTCCCACCGCCCTGCTCCTCGCCGTCGGCATCGCCGCCTGCGGGTCCGACGGCGCCCACGAGTCCACCGGGACAGCAGTCCCCCAGACCACCGCCGCCTCTGACACGTCCAGCTCCTCCGCCGACTCCAGCGCCTCCTCCGGCTCCGGCCTCGGCAGCGTCTCCGACGACGCCTCCTCCTCGTCCAGCGCCTCGACCTCCGGCTCCTCCTCGGCCGCGACCGAGGCCGACGCCGAGACCAAGTCCGCCCAGGACCTCGAGGTCGGCGACTGCTTCACCGACATGGGCACCGAGACCGCCGACGACGGAGCCACCGTCAACACCGTCGACGTCGTCGACTGCTCCGCCCCGCACCTCTACGAGGTCTACAAGAACGCCGACATCGAGGCCGACTCCTTCCCGACCGGCGACGCCATGGACCAGAAGACCGCGGACGTCTGCTACGACGCCTACGCCGACTACGTGGGCAAGAACCTCGACGAGTCCTCGCTCACCGCGACGGCCCTGACCCCGACCTCCTCCTCGTGGACCCTTGGCGACCGCACGGTCTCCTGCGTCATCACGAGCCAGGACGGCTCCGACCTCACGAGCTCCGCGAAGGGCTCCCACGCCTGACGCTCCCGTCCCGTGCGGATCCGTGAGCCGAGCCGGACGGACCGTGCTCAGTGCGCTGCCGCTCTGGCCCGACCACCGATCTCGTGGTCAGGACGTCCCGATCTCAGCGCGCTGAGCCGCCGAGCTCCGGGACGGGCTCCTCGGCGACGTCGGGCGACTGCGGCGTCCAGTCCGGAGCCGGTCCGAGGTCGGCGAGGAGCTCGGCCATCGACCGGCCGTCGGCCACGCCGTCGAGGGCGGCGGCGTCCTCGCCCGCGAGGACCTGCTCGAGGGCCTCGGCCCGCTCCTGCGCGTCCATCTCCGGCTGCTGCTCGCGCATCATGAAGGCCGTGGAGATCATGAGCTTGATGCGGTTGAGCTGGTTGACCTCGCTGGCGCCCGGGTCGTAGTCGATCCCGACGATGTTCGCCTGCGGGAACTGGCGGCGGATCTCGCGGAACATGCCCTTGCCGACGACGTGGTTGGGCAGGCACGCGAAGGGCTGGCAGCACACGATGTTCGGCACGCCGTTCTCGATGAGGTCCACCATCTCGCCGGTGAGCAGCCAGCCCTCACCGGCCTGGTTGCCGAGCGAGAGGACCCGCTGGGCCTTCTCGGCGAGCTCGGTGATGGGGCACTCGACGTCGAACTTGCCGTGCGTGGCCGCGAGCGCGGCGGAGGCCGGGGCCTGCATCTGCTCGAGGAACCAGACGCCCATCTTCTTCTGACGGACCTTGTCCTCGCCGACACCGTAGGTGTCGGCCTTCCACTGCGCCGTCGTCATGCCGTTGAGCATGAAGCCGAGCAGGCCGGGGACGACGGCCTCGCAGCCCTCCGCCTCGATCTGGTCGACGACGTGGTTGTTGGCGTCCGGCTGGAACTTCACGAGGATCTCGCCGACGACGCCGACGCGCGGCTTGCGCGGCTCGTTGGTCAGCGGGAGCTCGTCGAACTCGCGGACGAGATCGCGCAGGAGGCGGCGGTAGCCGAGGCGCCCGCCCCAGGTGGCCGAGCGGCCCTTGTGCTCCATCCACTCGCCGGTGATCGTGTGCCAGCGGTTCATGAGGGCGTTGGCGCTGCCGGGCTCGAGCTCGTAGGGGCGTGTGCGCAGGAGGCATGTCATGAGGGTGTCGCCGATGACGAGGCCCTGGACCGCCTTGAGCGCCATGGTCGGGGTGAGCTTGAAGCCCGGGTTCTCCTCGATGCCCTGGAGGGAGACGGCGAGGACGGGGACCTGGGGGTAGCCGGCCTCGCGCAGGCCCTTGCGGAGCATGGCGGCGTAGTTGGTGGCGCGGCACATGCCGCCGGTCTGGGAGATGGCGAGGACGCACTTGTCGGGGTCGTGGCTGCCGTCCTCGAAGGCGCCGATGAGCTGGCCGATGACCATGATCGCCGGGAAGCAGGCGTCGTTGTTGACGTAGCGCAGCCCCACCTCGAGGTCCTCGCGGCTGGCGGCCTCGAGGAGCTCGAGGTTGTAGCCGAGGCGCTTCATGAGCGGGGCGATGGGCTTGAAGTGGATCGGGGACATCTGGGGCAGGAGGATCGTGTACTCCTCGCGCATCTCCTCGGTGAAGGCCGGGGTGGTGGCGGCCGGGAGCGCGCGCCCGGGCCGGCGGCCGGGAAGGGCGATCCCGTCGGCGCCGTCGGAGTGGCCGCCGTTCTCGAGCGGCTCCTTCTTGGCGGCGGCGCCCCGGGCGCCCTCGGTGGTGTCGACGACGACCGTCGTGTCGCTGTCGGCCTCGTCCGCACCGTCGGCGGCGAGGGCCTCCTCGCGGCGACGACGGCGGGCCTCGCTCGCCGCGGCGAGCGAGCGCAGGCGGATCGTGGCGGCACCGAGGTTGGAGACCTCGTCGATCTTGAGGGTCGTGTAGACGCTGTCGGCGGACTCGAGGATCTCCTGGACCTGGTCCGTGGTGACGGCGTCGACGCCGCAGCCGAAGGAGTTGAGCTGGACGAGCTCGAGGTCGTCGGCCCGCGTGACGAGCTCGGCGGCCCGGTAGAGGCGCGAGTGGTAGGCCCACTGGTCGCGCACGCGAAGGTTCGGGGAGACCTCGGCGACGGCGACGCCGGCCTCGGGGCTGGGCAGGCCCTCGGCGACGACGTCGGACCAGTCGGCGGGGGCCTGCGGGTCCTCGCCCTTCCCGGTGACGGCGCCGGCGACGGCGTCGGCCGCGGTGGCGACGCCCCGCCTGATCCTCGCGACCGTGCGGGACAGGGCCCCGCCGGCGACCTTCCGCTCGGCGCCGTCGGCGGCCTCGTCGAGGCCGACCGGCTCGGGGAGGATTGAGTCCTCGGAGAGCACGGCCATGCCGAGGGTGTTGATGACGTCGGGGATGCCGTGGTTGATCTCGGGGTCGATGTGGTACGGCCGGCCCGCCAGGACGATGCCCTTGCGGTTGTTCTCCCGCATCCACTCCAGGGTTCGGCGGCCCTCGGCTCGGACGTCGGCCTTGAAGGCGGCGTCCTCGGCGAAGCCGGCGGCGACGGCCTTGCGGGCCTCGGGGAGGGTGACGTCCCAGTCGGCGAGGACCTCGACGAGGCGCTCGGCGAGCTTGGCCGGGTTGGCGAGGTTGAGGAAGGGCGCGAGCATGCGGACCTGCCCGTCGCGGACCGCCTCGACGTTGTTCCGGATGACCTCGGGGTAGGTGGCGACGATCGGGCAGTTGTAGTGGTCGTCGGTCCCCTCGACGAGGGTGCGCTCGTAGAAGACGCAGGGGAACCAGATGGTCTGCACGCCCTTCTCGATGAGCGACTCGATGTGCCCGTGGGAGAGCTTGGCCGGGTAGCAGGCGTTCTCCGAGGGGATGGAGTCCATGCCCTTCTCGAAGAGGTTGTGGTTGGAGCGGCCCGAGAGCATGACGCGGAAGCCGAGGCTCGTGAGGACCGTGAACCACAGCGGGTAGTTCTCGTACATGCCGAGGACGCGCGGGATGCCGATCTCACCGCGGGTGTCCTGCCCCTTGCGCAGGCGGCGGTAGGCGAAGGTGCGGCGGTACTTGTAGTCGTACAGGTTCGGCATGTCCGACTTGGTGGCGCGGCGCTCCTGGGTGGCGCCGCGGTCGCAGCGGTTGCCGGAGACGTGGCGCTGGCCGTCGTTGAAGGTCGTGATGGTGAGCTGGCAGTGGTTCTGGCACAGCTTGCAGACGTCGGTCTCCGTCTTGAGGGAGAAGCGGGAGAGCTCGGCCAGGGTCATGAGGCTGCCGGGCACGCCCTGGTAGGTCTGCTGGGCGGTGAGGGCGGCGCCGAAGCAGCCCATGAGGCCGGCGACGTCGGGGCGGACGACCTCGCGGCCGGTGAGCAGCTCGAAGGCGCGCAGGACGGCGTCGTTGAGGAAGGTGCCGCCCTGGACGCTGATGCGCTCGCCGAGCTGGGAGGCGTCGCGCAGCTTGATGACCTTGTACAGGGCGTTGCGGACGACGGAGTAGGACAGTCCGGCGCTGATCTCGCCCGGGGTGGCGGCCTCCTTCTGGGCCTGCTTGACCGAGGAGTTCATGAAGACGGTGCAGCGGCTGCCCAGGTCGACCGGGGCGGTCGCGGTGAGGGCGTCCTCGGCGAACTCGTGGATGGACTTGCCCATGGAGGCGGCGAAGGTCTGGAGGAAGGAGCCGCACCCGGCGGAGCAGGCCTCGTTGACGCTGATGGAGTCGATGGCGCCGTTGCGGATGCGCAGGAACTTCATGTCCTGGCCGCCGATGTCGATGACGCTCGTGACGCCGGGGTTGAGGTGGGCGGCGGCGCGGTAGTGGGCCATGGTCTCGACGACGCCCTCGTCGATGCGCAGCGCCGCCTTGACGATGCCCTCGCCGTAGCCGGTGACGCAGGAGCGGACGATGCGGACGTGCTCGGGCATCTCGAGATGGATGCGGCGGAGGATCTCGACGGCGGCGGTGACGGGGTCGCCCTCGTTGCCGGCGTAGTGCTCCCAGCAGATGTTGTCGTCAGCGTCGAGGACGACGGCCTTGATGGTGGTGGAGCCGGCGTCGATGCCGAGGAAGCAGTCGACGTAGCGGGCGCCCCCGGCGCCCGCTGGGGCGGGCACGACGCCAGAATCTGGGTAGTGGCGCTCGTCCGCGGGCGCCTCGGGGTCGTAGTCCTCGGGGGCGGCGGGCCAGCCGGTGCGCGGGACGGTCGCCTGGGCGTGGCGCTCGCGGAAGGCGGCGAGCTCGTCGTCGGAGGAGAAGAGGGGGCGCATGCGCTGGGACTCGAGGCCGGCGGTGCTGCCGGTGGCGAGGCGCTGGGCGAAGACGCCGACGGGGGTGGGGGTGCCGGTGGCCATGAGGGCGGCGCCGACGGCGACGTAGAGCTGGGCGTCCTCGGGGCAGGTGAAGGAGTCGACCTGCTCGGCGAGGGTGCGCTCGAAGGCCTTGCGCAGCTCGGGGAGGAAGTGGAGCGGGCCGCCGAGGAACATGACGTTGCCCTTGATGGGGCGTCCGCAGGCGAGGCCCGCGATCGTCTGGGTGACGACGGCCTGGAGGACGGAGGCGGCGAGGTCCTCGGACTCGGCGCCCTGGTTGATGAGGGGCTGGAGGTCGGACTTGGCGAAGACGCCGCAGCGGGAGGCGATGGGGTAGAGCGTCTGGTAGCGACTGGCGAGGTCGTTGAGGCCGGAGGCGTCGGTGTGGAGGAGCTGCGCCATCTGGTCGATGAAGGCACCGGTGCCGCCCGCGCAGGTGCCGTTCATGCGCTGCTCGGGGGTCGGGTGGAGGTAGGTGATCTTGGCGTCCTCACCACCGAGCTCGATGATGACGTCGGCGTCGGGGTTCTTCGCCTGGACGGTCTGGGTCTCGGCGATGACCTCCTGGACGAAGGGCAGGTCCATGACCTCGGCGAGCGAGAGGCCCGCGGAGCCGGTGACGGCGCCGCGGACGGGCACGCCGGGGAACTTCTCGGCGACCTCGCCGAGGAGGCGCGTGACCTCGCCCCGGATGTCGGCGTTGTGGCGGCGGTACTCGGCGAAGACGGGCTCGGGGAAGGGCTCGCCCTCGGCCTGCTCGGGCAGGAGAACGATCTTGACGGTGGTGGAGCCGATGTCGAGCCCCATGCGCAGCGGGGCGGTGTCGGGGTCGACGGCGGCGGCCGCGGTCTGAGCAGCGCGTGCGGCGCGGGCGGCCTCGCGCTGGGAGGGCATCGTGGGCATGCCCAGAGGAATGGCCATGAGGGACGGGCGGCCACCGCGGGGCACGGCTGGGGCGGGCACGGCGCCGGAAACGGCTGGGGCGGGCACGGCGCCGGAAACGGCTGGGGCGGGCACGGCGCCGGAAACGGCTGGGGCGGGCACGGCGCCGGAAACGGCTGGGGCGGGCACGGCGCCGGAAACTGCTGGGGCGGGCACGGCGACGGGAGCGTCGGAGGACGTCGGGGACTGGGCGGACTGGGTGTCGCTCATCGTTCAACCTCTCGGCCCCGGCGATCGCGGTCAGTACTCCTCCGGGGTCGCTGCGGACGCTAACGAGGTGCTCCACGGGCCTTCAACGGTGTTGAAATATCCGCGAACCGGGACCTCGGTCCTACGGCTTTTCCCCCGCGATACCGGGGGAAACCGTGGGCACCCGCGTTACCGCCCACCGCCGCACTGAACAGCGTTGAATATTGCGCCCATCATCTTTCGCAATCAAGGGGCTCGCGGGCGATCCAGCCGCTCCAACGCCGCCCGGGTCGGCCCGACCCTCCCGCGACCCCGGCCCGGCAGCGTTCCAGGCCGCGGGCGGGCACTCCTCGACGCCCGCCCCAGGGCCAACGACGTCGAGCCCGGGGACGCACGACGAGCCCGGCCTAGCCTCGAGCCATGACGAGCACGGACCGCGCCGCCGCCGAGGACTCGCACCGCCGTCGTGGCCCCCGCCCCGGACGCGCGAACCACGGGGACGACGGCACCCTCAACCCCACCCAGGAGGCCATCCTCGAGGCGGCGCGCTCCTCTTTCCTCGCCCAGGGCTTCGCCAAGACGACGATCCGCGGCGTGGCCCGCGAGGCCGGCGTCGACCCCGCCCTCGTCTCCTACTACTTCGGCTCCAAGGGCGCCCTCTTCGGCGCCTCGATGAACCTCCGCATCCGGGCCAGCGAGGAGATCGCCCACCTCCTCACCGGCGACCTGCGCACCGCCGGCCCCCGCCTCGTCCGCCTGTCGATGACCGCCTGGGACGACTCCGCGGGAGGCGCCACCTTCCGCGCGCTCCTCCGCTGGATCGCCACCGACGACGGCGCCCCAGAGGCCATCCAGGACTACGGCACCCAGCAGCTCGCCGTCCCCATCGCCGCCGCCCTCGGGCAGCAGACGGGCATGACGGCGGAGGTGGCCCGCGAGCGCGCCACCCTCGCGGGCTCCCAGCTGGTCGGGCTGGCGATGCTCCGCTACGTCTTCCGGCTCGAGCCCGTCGCCTCGTCCAGCGTCGACCGTCTCGTCGAGACCGTGGGACCGACCATCCAGCACTACCTCACCGGACCGCTCACCTCCCACCGCTGAGGGCCCCGGTCGTCGGAGGGGGACGAGACGCAGCGAGAGCACGCCGGACGGGCCCGCTACCATGTCGGGGTGATCTTCAAGGCCGTCGGCGAGTCCGCCCCGTACCCCGAGCACGGGGTCGTGGACCAGCGCGCCTGGTCGGCCGTGGCGCCCCGCCAGGTGCGCCTCAACCAGCTCACGACGACTCGCGCCGTCCTCGACCTGCGCAACCTCCTCGACGACGACTCCACCTTCTACGGGGACCTGTTCGCGCACGTCGTCCTGTGGCGCGGCGACCTCTACCTCGAGACCGGCCTGCACCGCGCCCTGCGCTCCGCCCTCCAGGGCCGTACCTCGATCCACGCCCGCGTCCTCGAGCTCGACGACGACGGCCGCGCCCTCCTCGCGCCGCCCCCTCCCCCGCCGCCGAGCGCCTGAGACCCGGCCGGTCCGTCTGGCGCTCCGGGCGTCCCCGCCTCAGCGCCGTCACCGCTCTCGTCCACTAACCTGGGCGAGTGACCTCCCCCGCAGACTCCCGCGACGAGTACCGGCGTCGGCTCCAGCACCGTCAGACGACCGTCATCGGCGGCGTGCTCGCCGTCATGGCCCTCCTGACGATCGTGTGCCTCGCGATCTGGACCGGGATGGTGCCCGCACCCTATGAGCCCGGCTTCGCGACGGCCGCGCCCACGGCCACGGTCGCCCCGGAGGTCTGCCCGCCGAAGGACGCGACGACCGTCGAGCTCGCGAGCATCAAGGCGAACGTCTACAACGGCACGGACAAGGCGGGACTCGCGGGCGGCGTCGCCGACGTCCTCACCAAGGCGGGCACGCAGGTCGCCGCGACCGCCGACTGGCCGAAGGGCTCCTACGACGGCGACGCCCTCATCACCACCTCGCAGGCGGGTCTGGTCAACGCCTACACCCTCGCGCAGCTCTTCACGGGCACGGTGCGCGTCCAGCTCGACACGGCCGCGGACGCCAAGGACGCCACCGTGAGCATCGTCCTGGGCGGCTCGTACAAGCAGGGCATCCTCGCCGACGACGAGATCGCCAAGCTCAAGGCCGGCACGGCGATCAAGGCCCCGGTGGGCTGCGTCTCGGCCACGGCGAGCGCCACCGGCAAGTGAGCCGCTGAGCCCGAACAGCCCCCGGCCGGTCCCGGGCCGCGGTCTCCCCCCACCCCCGCCGGCCCCGGGGCCCCCCGCTTGATCCCTAGGGATCAAGCGGGCGACCACTGCGTTGACGGTCGAGCAGCGTTGAGAGGGGCTGCTGCTCAGCCCTCCTCGGAGCGGCGGGCGCGGCGGGAGTACGCCGGGCCCTCCAGCTCGGTGCCCGCGGGCGCCGACGCCGGTGACGCCTCCTCGAGGTTCGTTCCGCGCAGCCGCGAGACCCACCGCATCGCGTGGTAGATGACGATCGCGGCGACGGAGCCGAGCGCGATGCCGGTGAAGGTCATCTGGCCCCAGTGCCACGTGTAGTCGGCGATGGCGACGACCATGGCGACGGCCGCCGTGTTGAGGTTGACCGGGTCGGAGAAGTCGACGCGGTTCTGGACCCAGATGCGCACACCGAGCATGCCGATCATGCCGTAGAGGATCGTGGCCGCGCCGCCGAGGACGCCCGCGGGGATCGTCGCGATGACCTCGCCGAACTTCGGCAGCATGGACAGGACGAGCGCGGTGATGGCGGCGACGACGTAGGCGGCCGTTGAGTAGACGCGGGTGGCCGCCATGACGCCGATGTTCTCCGCGTACGTCGTCGTTCCCGAGCCGCCGCCCGCGCCGGCGAGCATCGTGGACAGGCCGTCGGAGATAAGGGCCCGGCCGGTGACGTCGTCGAGGTTCTCGCCCGTCATGGCGGAGACGGACTTGACGTGCCCGATGTTCTCCGCGACGAGCACGAGGACCACCGGGACGAAGAGGCCCAGGAGGCTCAGGTCGAAGGCCGGGGCGCGGAATACGGGGGCGCCCACCCAGGCCGCGTGGCTGATCGCGGAGAAGTCGACCTCGTCGCGCACGCAGGCGGTGGCGTAGCCGATGAGGACGCCGATGAGGATCGCGAGGCGCCCGATGATCCCCTTGAACAGGACCGTGATGAGCAGGATCGAGATGATCGTGACGAGCGCGGTCACCGGGGCGGACTTGACGTTGTTCCAGGCCGACGGCGCCAGGTTGAAGCCGATGAGCGAGACGATCGCGCCGGTGACGATCGGCGGCATGAGGCGGTCGATCCAGCCCGCGCCGGCGAAGTGGACGATGACGCCGACGACGAGCAGCGAGCCGCCCGCGAAGATGACACCGCCCTGCGCCAGGGACGCCAGGTGCGGGTCGATGGCCGCGCCGCCGCCCGCGACGTAGCCCGTGACCGCGCCGATGGGGGCGATGAGGGCGAAGGAGCTGCCGAGGTAGGAGGGCAGGCGGCCGGCGGTGACGCCGATGAAGATGAGCGTTCCCAGACCGGTGAAGAAGAGGGTCGTGGAGGGCTCGAAGCCGGTGAGCAGCGGGACGAGAAAGGTCGCGCCGAACATGGCGACGACGTGCTGCACGCCGATGCCGATGGTGCGGGGCCAGGTGAGCCGCTCACCGGGGGTGACGACCTCACCGGGGGCGATCGACTTCCCGTCGCCGTGAAGGCGCCAGCCGCGGACGCGTGCGGGGGAGGTGAAGGGCACGGGTGCTCCTGTCGGGGAGAGGGAGCGCCGACGGCGTCGACGACGGAGCACCGGCGCCGTAGCGCGGCAGGACCCGGCGGCCCTGCCGGGATCCCAGTCTAAGGCGGGCGTGTCTCGATCATCCGCCGGGACGATGCGGCACGGGCCACTCCCGGGCAGGATCGGGCAGCATGAGCCCCATGACGACGAGCCGACCGCGCCCCGGCGCCCAGGAGCCCTTCCCAGGCACCGAGGGGCTCGACCCCTCGCTCGTCTTCGGACGCCCGGGCTACAACGCGCCGGTGCCGCGCACGGACCCCGTCGCCGTCGCCGCCCTCGTGACGGCCCTCCTCTCCGTCATCCCGGGCCTCGGGCTCATCGCGGCGAGCACCGGAGCCTGGGCGCTGCGACGGCTGCGCCGCTCGTGGGACACCGGGCTGACGCTCGCGTGGACCGGCATCGTCGTCGGCAGCGCCACCACCGTCGCCTGGTTGTGGATCTGGTGGCTCGTCAGCTACGCGACCCGGTGAGACCGTCAACGACGGCGCTGGGGCGCGGGCGACCGAGGCGGGATCGGCGTCGGGCGGGGTGCCAGGGCCGTCCTCCGGTCGATGACGACCGTGCGACGCGCCCGCGCCGTAGGGTGACGCTGTGAAGCCCTTCATCATGGTGTCGACCCGGCCCGAGATCGAGGCCGCGGAGAACGAGTACGAGTCCTTCCGCGTCCACGGCGGGCTGGAGCCCGAGCAGCTCACCCACGTCATGCTCGAGGAGGACGACCTCACGAGCGCCGTCGACCCGGGGGCCGTCTCCGGCGTCATCATCGGCGGCAGCCCCTACGACGCCTCCACGCCCTTCGACGCCAAGACCCGCACGCAGGTCAGGGTCGAGGAGGAGGTCGGCGAGCTGCTCGCCACCGCCCTCAAGGACGGTGTCCCCGTCCTCGCCACCGGATTCGGGCTCGAGGTCCTCGCCGGGTACCTCGGCACGGCGACCTCCACGGGCTTCGGCGAGGAGCTCGGCGCGGCCGACCTCTTCCTCACCGAGGAAGGGCGCAAGGACCCGGTGCTCGCGGGCCTGCCCGAGACCTTCCGCGTCTTCGTCGGGCACCACGAGGGCGCCGTCGAGGTCCCCGCGCACTCCGTGCTCCTCGCGAGCTCCCCGGACTGCCCCGTGCAGATGATCCGGGTCGGCGAGCGCCTCTACGGCACCCAGTTCAACCCCGAGCTCGACGCCGACCACGTCACCCAGCGGATCTCCGCCTACCTCGACGCCGGCTACGGCGACCCCGGCCAGCTCGAGGTCGTCCTGAGCGAGGCGCGCCTGAGCGACGGGAACGTCGCCGGGAGGATCGTGCGCAACTTCGTCGAGCACTTCGCCCAGGACTGAGGGACGCGCGGTGGCTGAGGTCGACGACGCCGTCCGTGCCGTCCAGGACGTCATGGCCGGGAGGCGGACCCTCGCCGTCACCGGCGCCGGCATCTCCACGGACTCCGGCATCCCCGACTACCGCGGCACCGGCTCGACGCCGACGGAGCCCGTCGACCTCGACCGCTTCGTCTCCGACCCCGTCTGGTACCGCTGGGTGTGGGCGCGCAACCACGCCACCTGGCGGCTCCTCGACGGCCTGGAGCCCACCCCCGGCCACCGGGCGCTCGCCCGTCTGGAGACGGCCGGGCTCGTCACCGGCGTCGCCACGCAGAACGTGGACCGGCTCCACAGCCTCGCCGGGCAGCGGACCGTGTGGGAGCTGCACGGCGCCTACGACCGCGTCGTCTGCCTCGAGTGCGGGCGCCTCGTGCCGCGCGCGGAGGTGGACGAGCGTCTGCGCGCCACCAACCCGGACTACCCCATCGAGACGGACCCGCAGAAGGTGGCGATCACCCCGGAGGCGGACCGTGTCGCCGCCGAGGCCTGCGTCTTCGAGCCGCCCGTGTGCGAGTCCTGCGGCGGGATGCTCAAGCCGGACATCGTGTTCTTCGGGGAGTCCCTGCCGCCCGCGATGGACGGCGCCATGGAGGCCGCGAAGGAATGCGACGTGGTCCTCGTCGCGGGGACGAGCCTCGCGGTGCTGACCGGCCTGTGGGTGGTGCGCCAGGCGATGGCGCGCGGCGCGGAGCTCGTCGTCGTCAACCGTGGGCGCACGGCCGTCGATGAGATCGCGGGCCTGCGGATCGAGGGCGGCACGAGCAAGGTGCTCGGCGCCGTCGCGGACGCGCTGCTCGCGGGCTGAGGCCGACCGCCTCCCGGCCTCTCAGTCGAGGTCCGCGTACTCCTCGGGGACGTCGTGGACGGCGGCGGCGATCGGCGTCGATCCGTCCCTGAAGGGGATGACGCGGTGGATCGTCGCGTCGTCGGCGAGGACGGCCGCGATCACCTGGGCGACGTTGGCGCGGGAGGTGGGGGCGCCGGCGGTGCCGACCTCGCGCGTCACGTCGATCTCGCCGGAGGGCTCGTCGAGGGTGAGGGTGCCCGGGCCGACTATGGTCCAGTCCAGGTCGGTGGAGACGAGGTGCTTGTCGGCGTCGAGCTTCGCCATCGCGTAGTTGTAGAGGCCATTGTCCTCCGGGACGGGCTTGTCGCCGTGCGAGCCGGCCCAGGACACCATGACGTAGCGCTTGACGTCGGCGTCGGCGGCTGCGGCCATGGAGCGGATCGCGGCCTGGCGGTCGACGGCGTCGGTGCGCTCCGTGCCGCCCTTGCCGCCGGCGCCGGCGGCCCAGACGACGGCGTCGGCGCCGCTCAGGGCCGCCGTGACGTCCTGCTGGGTGGCGTCCTCGACGGAGACGACGAGGGGCTCAGCGCCGGCGGCCGCGACGTCGGGGGCCTGGTCGGCGTCGCGGATGAGGGAGACGACCGTGTGGCCGGCGTCGCGGAGGATCGGGGCGAGCAGGAGCGCGACCTTGCCGTGGCCGCCGATGATGACGATGCGGGACATGAGGGACCCTTCTGGTTGCGAGTGCGTCCGTCAGGGCAACGGGCGGACGCGGCCGGGCATTCCCGGTCGAAGGGGATCGGTGGGGGGCGTCGGGGCCGGGACAACCTGACGCCGCCAGCACGGGCCCCCGAGATCGAAGGGTCCGGCGCGAGTTCGCCGGTCAAGGGCGCGATCTCGAGCGCCACCCTTCGATCTCGGGGTCGCTCCGGAGCGCTGGAACCACCTGGGCGCACCCGGCTGAGCTCTCAGTCGCGCGCGTAGATGCCGGCGAAGTTGCGCAGCACCGCCCAGGACTGGGAGACGTCCTGCGCGCGCGTCCACGCCTGCACCTGCGGCAGCTCCTCGGGCGAGAAGTAGCCGTGGTCCGCGTAGAAGGCCTGGCGGTGCGCGAAGGCCTCCCCGTCGAGCTCGGGGTGGAACTGGGTCGCGTAGAGGTTGTACTTGATGCGCAGCATCTGGACCGGGCAGTCCTTCGAGGAGGCCAGGATGATGGCGTGCGGCGGGGCGACGCTCACAGCGTCGTTGTGCGCGACGAAGGCGCGGAAGGGCGAGGCCATGCCCTCGCACAGCGGGTCCTTGAGGCCCTCCGGCGTCAGCGTGATCTCGGGAGCGTCGACCTCCTCGGCATAGAGGTCGTCGATCTGGGCACCTTGGTGCCGAGCGAGGGTCCCGATGCCGTAGCAGGCGCCGAGGAAGGGGAAGTCCTCGGCGACGACACGGTCGAGGAGCGCGTTGAACTCGGCCTCGACGCGCAGCTGGACGTCCGACTTCTCATGCTGCGGGGTGGTCGTGTTGAAGGGGGAGCCGCCCACCATGATCCCGGACCAGTCGGCGAGGTCGATCTCCGGCATGGGCTCGGCCTCGAGGCGGTGGCGAACGAGGTCGCGCTCGTCCAGGCCGGTGCGTAGGAGGAAGGCCTCGTACTCGGCGTCGGCGGGGCCGTCGTCGTCGCGCGTGGCCAGGAGGAGGAAGGGCTTCATGACGGGGAGCCTATCCGCGTGGGCGCCCACGGTGCGCCCGGTCCGGTGGGCGGGCGGGGGCAGCCCGGACGTCCGACGGAGTGATCCCCGCAGGAGCCACGAGCGCCCTACATCCGGCGGTCGAGGACGGCGTGCGAGCCGTAGAGGACGACGACAAGAGCGAAGGACAGGATCGCGAGCGGAGCCTGCGGGGGCGCCCCGAAGACGATCACGATCTCGCTCAGGAGCACTCCGGCGAAGGCGGCCATGCCCGTGGCCTGCCAGGCCCGCAGCCACACGGCCTCGTCTCGCTCGTCGACCTCGCCCGTCAGCATCCGTGGGAGCGCGCCGCCATGCCCACGTCGTCCGAGCAGGAGGAGGAGGCCGAAGACGAGGATCATGCCCGCGAGGCCTGCGGCGACACCCGAGAGGAAGTCGTGCTGATCCGAGGTCATCGGGAGGATGAGCGCCGCCGCCCAGGCCGCGAGCGCGAAGACGACGCAACAGCCCAGTGCGCGCACCTGCCCACGACGCTTGCGGGAGCGACTGGCCTCGAGCTGGGTGGGGCGGGCGACGCCGGGCGCTGCGGCGGAGGCGTTCGGGTTCTCAGGCATGGAAGATCTCCTCGACGGTGGAGCCGAAGTAGCGGGCGATGGCGATGGCGAGGGGGAGGGAGGGGTCGTACTTCCCCTTCTCGATGGAGTTGACGCTCTGGCGCGAGACGCCGAGCGCCTCGCCGAGCTGGGCCTGGGTGAGGCCCTTGGCCTCCCGCAGGGCGCGCACGTCGTTGTCCATCAGCGGCGCTCGGGGGCGTGGTCGGCACGCTGGCGGGCTGGAGCAGCGGCGCGGCAGCGCTCGAAGGTCGCGATGAGGACGAGAGCGACGGCCGGGACGAGGAGGACCGCCGCCACGAGGGTGTGGGCGTGGCCGACCGTGGCGGTGAGCGGACCGTTGGCGATGAGGATGACGAGCAGGCACAGCGCGAGCCCGATGGAGCGTAGCCCGGCGGTGCGGGTGGGGGTGCGGCGCGAGGAGCACATGGGAGACCTCGGTTCCTGAGGTGGGGCTGAATGCCAGGCTCACTTGACATGTCCAGTGTGCTTGACAGGGAGTGCCGCGTCAAGCCTTCTTGTCACGGCGCCCTGAGGCGTGGTCACTTCTCGTGACTTCTGGGCTGACCTGCTCTCAGCCGCGCCGTGAACCCGCAGAACTCCGGGATCGCGGTACCGAGCCCCCACCAGAAAGCACGAGAACTGACCAGGTACGGCCGGGCACACTACATCCCCACGCCTCCGCACACGCCCCGAGCCGACCTCGACGCGGAGATCGACCGACCTCGGCGGTGATAGCGACCGACCTCGGCGCGGGAGCGAGTGCACGGGCCGGGGCACAATGCCGCCATGCGCCCCGAGCAGCCCACCGGCACCGACCCGATCGCCACGCTGCTCGCAACCCCGCCGGACCTCCCCGTGGTCTCGGGCCTCGCCGAGCTGCGTGAGCTGCTCACGGGGCCCACCCCCAACCCCACCGGCGCTGAGCCCATCCCCTCCGGCGCGAGCGCGGCCCCGAGCGCCTGGCCCGCCCCGAGCCTCCGCTCACGCTCCGGCTCCGCCGTCGTCACCGCTCCGCCCGGCACCGGCAAGACGACCCTCGTCCCACCGCTCGTCGCGGACGCGGTCTCGCCAGGCGGCAGCGCCGGCCGCGTCATCGTGACGCAGCCGCGCCGTGTCGCGGCTCGCGCCGCCGCCCGCCGGCTGGCTGACCTCATGGGCGAGCCGGTCGGCCGGGCCGTCGGCTACGCGGTGCGCGGCGACCGCAGGGTCTCCGACGACACGCGCATCGAGGTCGTCACCGCTGGCCTCCTCCTGCGCCGTCTCCAGCGCGACCCGGACCTGCCGGGCGTCGCAGCCGTCGTCCTCGACGAGGTCCACGAGCGCTCCCTGGACTCCGACCTCCTCCTCGCCCTCCTCATCGACGCCCGGGCGCTGCGCGAGGACCTCACCCTCGTCGCCATGTCCGCGACCCTCGACCTCGACCGCCTCCCCGCCATGCTGGGGGCCACCGACGGCGAGCCCGCACCCGTCCTCGACGTCCCCTCGCCGCTGCACCCCGTCGAGGAGCTCTGGGCCGAGCCCCCGTCGAGCGCCCCGCGCCTGGGACCTCGCGGCGTCCCACGGGAGTTCCTCGCACACGTCGCGGCCACCACGCAGCGGGCGCTGGCCGAGCACCCCGGGGACGCCCTCGTCTTCCTCCCCGGCGCCCGCGAGGTCGACGACGTCGTCGCGCGCCTCCGCTCGGCGCTGCCCGCCTCCGGGGCGGCGGCCGTCGACGTCCTCCCGCTGCACGGGCGCCTGCCCGCGAGCGCGCAGGACGCGGCGCTGCAGCCGAGCACCCCAGGCGGGCGGCGCGTCGTCGTCTCGACCAACGTCGCGGAGTCGTCGCTCACCGTGCCGGGCGTGCGGATCGTCGTCGACGGCACGCTGGCACGGGAGCCGCGCCTCGACGTCGCCCGCGGGATCTCAGGGCTGGTCACGGTCGGCGAGTCCCGGTCCGCCGGGATCCAGCGGGCCGGGCGCGCGGGGCGCGAGGGGCCGGGCGTCGTCGTGCGCTGCTGCTCGCCGGTCGACTGGGCGCGCGCGCCGCAGGCGCCGACACCGGAGATCCTCTCCGCCGACCTCACCCGGACCGCCCTCGAGCTCGCCGTGTGGGGCGCCCCCGACGGCGCGGGGCTGGCCTGGATCGACGAGCCACCCGCCCCGGCCATGGCGGTCGCCCGGGACACGCTCCGCGGCCTGGGTCTGCTCGACGACGCCGGCCTGACCCCGCTCGGCCGGGCCGTAGCGGCGGTGCCGGCCGAGGTGCGGGAAGCGCGGGCGCTGCTCGCGGCCGCTGAGTCGCTCGGGGCGCGGCGGGCCGCGGAGGCGACGGCGCTGCTCACGGCGGACCTGCACGCGCCGGGCTCGGACCTCACGGCGCTCGTGCGCCAGGTGTGCGACGGCGGCGCGGCGGCCGGAGCCTGGCGGTCCGAGGCGAAGCGGCTCGAGCGGGCCCTCGGGGACGCTGCGCCCAGCGGGCTGGGCCCGGACGGCGGAAGCACGGGGCTGCCGTCGCGCGCCTTGGCATCGAACGCTCCGGCTCGTACCGAGCGCCCGTCCTCGCACCGGCCCGACGGCGAGCACAGGGTGCGAAGCAGCGCGGGGGGTGCGAACGCGAGCGGCGGCCGGGGAGCCGGGGGCTCGCACGGCACCCCCGGCCTCGCCACCACCCCTTTCCTGGCCGAGGCGGTCGGGCTCATCGCGGCGCTCGCGCACCCGGAGTGGATCGCCCGCCGTCGCGGCCCCGCCCCGGCCCCCGGCGAGGAGGCGACCTACGCGACCGTCGGCGGTACCGGCTTGCGCCTTCCCCGCGGCACAGCGCTCGCCGCCGCCGAGTGGCTCGCCGTCGCCGACGTCGACCGCGCCCCGGGCCGCTCCGACGCGCTCGTGCGCACCGCCGCTCCGGTCGACGAGGAGCTCGCGCTCGCCGTCGGCGCCCCGTGGCTCGTCGAGGAGGAGCGCACGCGCTGGGAGGGTGACCGCGTCCGGGCTGAGCGGGTGCGGGCTCTCGGCGCGATCACGCTCACCGCCACCCCGGTCGGCGCCCCATCCCCCGCAGCGATCGCCACCGCCGTCGTTGACGCGTGCCGGAAGCAGGGGCTCGACCTCCTGCCGTGGGACGGCGGCGACCACCGCGCGCCCGGTGAGCTGCGAGCCCGCCTCGCGCTCCTCCACGGTTCGCTGGGGGAGCCGTGGCCGGCGATGGACGACGACGCGCTCCTCACCCGCGCCGAGGAGTGGCTCGTCCCGGCCGTCGAGTCGGCGGCCCGTCGTTCCAAGCGCTTCGACCTGGCCCGGCTCGACCTGCTCAGCGCCCTGCGCGCGCTGCTGCCCTGGCCGGAGGCGGCGCGCCTGGACGAGCTGGCTCCAGAGCGGATCGAGGTACCGTCTGGCTCGCACGTCCGCGTCGAGTACCTCGACGAGACCGGCGAGGGCTGGCGGCCGCTGGACCGGCCGGTGCTCGCCGTGCGCGTCCAGGAGTGCTTCGGGTGGGCGGACACGCCGCGTCTCGCGGACGGACGCGTGCCCGTGCTCATCCACCTGCTGTCCCCGGCGCGGCGACCGGTCGCCGTGACGGATGACCTGCGCTCCTTCTGGGCGGGGCCGTACCAGGACGTCCGCAAGGAGCTGCGGGGGCGGTACCCGAAGCACGCCTGGCCCGAGGACCCGTGGACAGCGCCGGCGATCCGTGGGACCAAGAAGCGGGCGCAGGGGCGCGGCTGAGGCCGTTCCTGTCCGCCAGGGCACTTCAGGGACGGCGGTCAGCGCCGAGGCCCCACGTCCCACGTCTCTGGCCTGCACTGATGCTGAGCACTCGCACGCCCCCCTGCTCTGACGCGCCCTCGTGGACAGCGCCGCGCCGCGGAGGGCCGAGAATGCCGCCATGAGCCTGCTCATCCGCCACGCCCGCCCGGTCCCCTTCCGCTCCCAGGCCGAGCTGAGTCGAGTGCGAGCGTCGGGCGGCACCGCACCGGCTCCGGCTGTGGGCGAGCCCGTCGACCTGGTCATGGCCGACGGCGTCGTGCGCGAGGTCGGTGCGGACCTGACCGGCCGGCCGACTGCCGCGGGCGCGGAGCTCCTCGACGTCGAGGGGTCCTTCGTCATCCCGGGCCTGTGGGACGGGCACGCCCACCTCGACCAGGAGGCCGCCCAGCGCTTCCGCATCGACACCACCGCGACGCGCTCCGCGGAGGAGGCGCTGGCGCTCGTCGCCACCGCGCTCCGCGACGCCGAGGCCGCCGGCAGCCGCCCGCTCACGATCCAGGCCTGCGGGCACCGCCTGTCGAACTGGCCGCGCATCCCCACGGTGGCCGAGCTCGACGCCGTCACCGGGGACGTCCCCACCGTGCTGGCCTCCGGCGACTTCCACTCCGGGTGGCTCAACTCCGCGGCGCTGCGGATCCTCGGCCTGCCGGGCGCGACCGAGGCCGATCCCGGTGAGCCGGTCCGGGAGGACGTCTGGTTCGACGTCGTCAACCGCCTCGACGAGATCCCCGGCAATCGCGAGGGCCGCGAGTCCGGCTACGGCGCTCTCTTCGCGGACGCCCTGTCCCGCGGCGTCACCGGCGTCGTCGACATGGCCTGGACGGCGCCGTCGTCGTGGGGCGAGCTCCTGGGCCGCCTCACCGCGCAGGCGGACCACGCCGTCACGGTCCCGCGGATCCGCTCGGCCGTGTACCGGGACCGGCTCGAGGAGTCCATCGCGGCGGGCCTGCGCACCGGTGACCCCATGCCGGGCACGCCGCTCGCCGGCGACGGCTCGCCGCTCATCACGCGCGGCCCGCTCAAGATCATCGCCGACGGGTCGCTCGGGACCGCGAGCGCGCACCTCGCCGAGCCCTATCCGCCGGAGGTCGGCGGCGAGCACCCTCACGGCATCGCGAACGTCGGGCCGGAGGAGCTGACGGCGCTCATGACGCGGGCGCGCGAGGCGGGTTACGAGGTGGCGATCCACTCGATCGGCGACGCCGCCATCACCGACACCGCCACGGCCTTCCAGACCTCCGGGGCGCGGGGTCGGATCGAGCACGCGCAGCTCCTGCCGGTAGACGGCGGGGCGGACGGGGCGCTCGCGCCCCTCGTGGCCTGCGGGGCGCACTTCTCGGTGCAGCCAGCGCACCTCGTCGACGACTGGGCGATGGTGGACCGGATCTGGCCGGGGCGGAAGGACCGCACCTACGCCTTCGCGGACATGGTCGCGGCCGGTGGGGCGCTGGAGCTGGGATCGGACGCGCCCGTGGCGCCGCTGGACCCGTGGCTGGCGATGGCCGCCGCCGTCGGGCGGGTGACGCCGACGGGCGAGGTGTGGTCGCCGGAGCAGCGGCTCACCCAGGAGGAGGCGCTGGCGTCCTCCGTGGACGGGGCCGGCCCGGTGGGCGTCGGCACGGCGGACCTGGTGGTGCTGACTGAGAACCCGATGAGCCTGGACGCCGAGGGGCTGGCCTCGGTCCGGCCGCTGGCGACGGTGCTCGGCGGGGAGCTCGTGTTCCGCCGCTGAGGGCGGGATGCGCCAAGGCCGTCGAAACCCCGCGGTCTCAGGCCTATCGCGGTTGCCTCCCGGATCGGTCTCGGTGGTGCCGGAGCCGCTCCACGCGCACAGGGACTGCCTAGGGTCACGCCTGACATCACTCTTGCGTGAAAGGACGTGTCCCGTGACCCCCTCGGCTCGTTCCCGTTCCCTGGCGACCCTCGCCCTCGCCGCCGCCCTGACCCTCGCCGGCTGCGGCGGCACCGGCTCAAGCTCCGGGTCCGACGCCACGCAGGCCTCCGCGAGCGCTTCCACCACCGCCTCCGCCTCGGCGTCCGCGACCGCCCAGGCGAGCGACGAACCACTGGCGAAGAGCTCGGCCGACGCCACGCAGGCCTCCGACACGAGCTGCAAGAACCTCACCGAGGACCAGGCGATCGCGGAGGCCAAGCCGCACCTGAAGAGCTACGGCACCGACTCGTGGGCGCCGCTGTCCGACGACGCCGCCTTCGACCCCTGCGCCGACCTCTCGGCGATCCGTCTGTACCAAACCGACGGCAGCACCGACTCCGCGCAGTTCGTCCTCCTCTTCCACAAGGGCAGCTTCTACAGCACCGCGCGCACGGAGCCGGTGGGCGTCATCATGAACACGGTCCGGCAGGTCGACGCGAAGACGATCGAGTTCGACCTCATCAAGGAGGACACCGAGGAAGACCTCATGAAGACCACGCCTGACGCGACCCTGCGTTACACGTGGAACGAGGGCTCCAAGAAGGTCGTCCAGTCCGGCGACCTCCCCTACCCCGAGGACGCCCTGCCGTCCCCGGTCGACACCTTCTCCGCCTCCGGAGCCACCGCGAGCAGCTCGGCCGCGGTCTCGTCGGGCTCCGCCCCCGTGGCGGGCGCCTACGCAGGTGCCGGCGGCGCGCGCCCGTCCCAGGCGACCGAGGCGACCGGGATCTACCACAGCCCGTACGGGGGCGACGACCTCGCCCTCATCCTCAGCCCGAGCGGCAACATCGAGTGCGACATCTCCTCGAGCGACATCGGCTGCGGCGCCAAGGAGAGCGACTGGCGCGTGGTGCCCGACGAGGGGCCGGCGATCTGGGCGTACGGGCTCGGCGAGACGGGTGAGCCCACGACGATCGCGAAGGGCGACGACTTCATGGCGGGCTACGAGCCGGGCTCGGCCCAGACCGTCCGGTACGGCCAGGTCGTCTATTACGGCAACTTCGTCGTCGCCTCGGCGGAGAACGGCATCACGGTGTGGAGCACGAAGTCCGGCCACGGCTTCCTCATGAACAAGCAGGAGGTGCTCACGTTCTGACGCGCCCCGTCGAGAACGACGAAGCCCCCGAACCTCATGGCTCGGGGGCTTCCCCTTGGCGGTAGCGCTGGGATTCGAACCCAGGGTGGCTATGAACCACACAGACTTTCGAGATCTGCACCTTCGGCCGCTCGGACACGCTACCTCGGAGGTCGAGGCTACACGGCAGTCCGCCTCAGACCCAATCCGACGGCGCTGCGAGGTCGCTCACGGTGAACCGCGTCGCGTGGGCCGACGCCACTGCCGCCGTGTCACCGCCGTCGAGCGAAGAACTCCTCGAGCAGCCCGGTGGCCGCCTGCGCCCGGACGCCCGAGACCACCTCGACGCGGTGGTTGGCGCGCGGGTCGCGCAGGACGTCGCGGAGCGATCCGCACGCGCCGGTCCTCGGCTCCCACGCGCCGATGACAACCCTCTCGACGCGCGCGAGCTGGATGGCGCCCGCGCACATGGTGCACGGCTCGAGGGTGACGACGAGCGTGCAGCCGTCCAGGTGCGAGCCACCGAGCGCGGCGCCGGCCGCGCGCAGGGCGCGGACCTCGGCGTGCGCCGTCGGGTCGTGCTCGGCCTCGCGGGCGTTCGCGGTCTCGGCGAGGACCTCGCCATCGGGTCCGAGGACGACGGCACCCACGGGCACCTCACCGCGGCCCGCGGCCTCTTGGGCGAGGTCGAGGGCTCGGTCCATGGCAGCGCCGTAGCGCTCCTCGGTCAGGTTCACCGCTCCAGCCTCGCACGGTCCCCCTGCCTCATCCGACGAGTGAGCTCACCTCGCCCGGCACGACTGTGCCAGACCGCACACCGACCAGCGGACAAGCCACGGCTCCCAACGGGCACGCATGTCACGTCTTCGGCGTGATCCCAGGCATCTGTTTGCCAGGACCCCGCGACGCTGCAAGGCTGAAGGTGATCCACGGAACTGAGATGGAGTGATCCGGTGACCCAGTACCCCGCCCAACGCGCCGCGGCCGACCCCACGGCACGGACGTCCGCCCCGACCACCACCGCGCCTGAGCCCTCGCCCGGAGCCACCGTCTCGCGGGCCCCCGAGGAGAAGCTCAACGGCCAGCCGATCAACTGGGGCGTCTTCATCGCCTCCGCCATCATCATCGCCGGCGTCGCCCTGGCAGCCTTCCTCGACCCGACCGCCGTCCAGGCCGCCTTCGACGCCTCCGTCGCCTGGGCCGGCAAGTGGTTCGGGTCCTTCTACATCCTGCTGCTCACGGCTGCCCTCGTGTTCGTCGTCCTGCTCGCGGTCACCCGCTACGGACGCGTCAAGCTGGGGCCCGACAACTCCACGCCGGACTACTCGACCTTCTCCTGGGCGGCGATGCTCTTCGCCGCCGGCATCGGCACCGGCATCATGTTCTTCGCCATCGCCGAGCCGGTCGCCCAGTACATGAACCCGCCCACCGGCGACGGGCAGACCGTCGAGGCCGCCCGCAACGCCGTCGTCCTCACGATGTTCCACTACGGGATCTCCGGCTGGGGCGTCTACGCGATCATGGGCATGGCGATGGCCTACTTCGCCTACCGCCGTCGTGACGCCCTCGCGGTGCGCTCCACGCTGCGGCCCGTCCTCGGCGACCGCGTCGACGGCTGGATCGGCGACGTCGTCGACGTCGCCGCGCTCGTCGGCGGGGTCTTCGGCATCGCTTCCTCCCTCGGAGTCGGCGTCGTCCAGCTCAACGTCGCCCTCGACATCCTCTTCGGCGTGCCGCAGGGCACCGCCGCGCAGGTCGGCCTCATCGCGCTGAGCGTCGTCATGGCGACCATCTCCGCCACCTCCGGCGTCGACAAGGGCGTGCGCATCCTGTCGAACCTCAACGTCCTGCTCGCCATCTTCCTGGCCCTGTGGGTGCTCGTCACCGGCAACACGGCCTTCCTCATCGACTCCCTCATCGGGTCCGTCGGCGACTTCGTCACGCAGTTCCCGCACCTGACGATGGAGACCTACGCCTACGACCGCCCCGAGCAGTGGCTCAACTCCTGGACCCTGTTCTTCTGGGCCTGGTGGATCACGTGGGGCGCCTTCGTCGGCATGTTCCTGGCCCGCATCTCCCGCGGCCGCACCATCCGCCAGTTCGTCACCGGCGCCCTCATCCTCCCCTTCACCTACGTCGTCATGTGGGTCTCGATCTTCGGCAACAACGCCATCGACCTCATCCGCTCGGGCGGCCAGTCCTTCGCGGAGACCACCCTGAAGACGCCCGAGCAGGGCCTCTACCTCATGCTCGGCGCCCTGCCCGGCTCGACGATCCTCATCGCGCTCTCGCTCTTCGTCGGCATCCTGTTCTACGTGACCTCCGCCGACTCCGGCGCCCTGGTCATGTCGAACCTGTCGAGCCGGATCAAGGGCGAGCGCGAGGACGCCGCCCCGTGGCTGCGCATCTTCTGGGCGACCCTCACCGGCGTCCTCACCATCGCGATGCTGCTGGCCGGAGGCATCAACATCCTCCAGCAGGCGACGCTCGTCATGGCGCTCCCCTTCAGCTTCATCATCGTGCTCATCGGCTACTGCCTCTTCAAGGCCCTGCGCGCTGAGATGAGCTGGGACCTCGCACGCTCGCAGGCGCTGCGCAACCGCCAGCTCGGCTTCACCGGGACGGCCGCGGGACTGCGCCGCGTCTCGTGGCGCGACCGCCTCTCCCACACCTTCGACTCCGTCAGCCTCACCCAGGCTCAGCGCGCCCTCGACAACCGCATCGTCCCGGCCCTCGAGGCCGTCGCCGCGGAGCTCGAGAAGGAGCAGCTCGACGCGGAGGTCTACGTCGAGGGCGAGGAGGCCGCCGACCCCGACGACACCCGCACCTTCCACGCCCGCGCGACGCTCCTCGTCACGGACCCGAACAACGAGGCCCGCGACGGCGAGATCGAGACCGACGCCGTCGAGCGCTCCCAGGGCCACCGCGCCTTCCGCTACGTGGTGCGCATGGTGGAGACGCCCGCGCCCCAGTACGGCGGCGGCCTCAAGGAGGCCGACGACACGACGATCCGCCTCGAGGTGCGCCCGCGCGGCGGCGGCGTCGGCTACGACGTCATGGACTGGTCCGCGGACCAGGTCGCCCACGACGTCCTCGACCACTACGAGCGCTGGATCGAGTACCTCGGTACGAGCGAGTCGCTGAGCGTCTGACGCCGTCCACGCCCCCGCGCGAGGCGGGCGCGCTCCGGGAGCCCGGAGCTCGCCCGCCTCGCCGTAGGCTGGTCCCATGCGCCTCCACGTTGCCGACCACCCGCTCATCGACCACAAGCTCTCCGTGCTCCGCGACGAGACGACCCCGTCCGCCGTCTTCCGCCAGCTCGTCGACGAGCTCGTCACCCTCCTGGCCTACGAGGCCACGCGCGACGTGCGCACCGAGGAGGTCGAGATCACGACCCCGATCACGACCACGACCGCCCGTAGCCTGGCCGAGCCGCGCCCCATCGTCGTCCCGATCCTCCGCGCCGGCCTGGGCATGCTGGAGGGCATGACGCGTCTGCTCCCGACGGCGGAGGTCGGCTTCCTCGGCATGCGCCGCGATGACGACACCCTCGAGATCGAGACCTACGCGAACCGCCTCCCCGACGACCTCTCAGGACGCCAGGTCTTCGTCATCGACCCGATGCTCGCCACGGGCCACACCCTCGTCGCCGCCATCAACTACCTGCTCGAGCGCGGCGCAAGCGACGTCACCGCCATCTGCCTCATCGCCGCCCCGGAGGGCCTCCAGGCGCTCGAGGAGGCGGTCGGCGACCGCGCCAACGTCACCGTCGTGACCGCCGCGCAGGACGACCACCTCAACGAGCACTCCTACATCGTCCCGGGTCTCGGCGACGCAGGCGACCGCCTCTACGGCATCGTCGACTGACCGCGCCCACGAACGACGACGTCGCCCTCTGCGTCCGGCCGGACGCAGAGGGCGACGTCGTCTCGCGGGACTCCCGCTCCGCTGGATGTCCCGATCCCGAGGTCAGGATGTCCCGATCTCGGCGAGGAGGGGTCAGAAGGCCGCGATGACGGACTCGTCGGTCCACTTCTCCGTGATGAACTTCTTGAGCTCGTCGGAGTTGAGCAGGGCGGCGAGCTTGGCGAGGGCCGCGTTGTCCTTGTCCGCGGTGCGCACGACGAGCTCGTTGGCGTAGGGCGAGTCCTCACCGGGCTCGAGGACGAGGGCGTCGTCCTTCGGGGACAGGCCGGCCTCGAGGGCGTAGTTGCCGTTGATGCAGGCGGCGTCGGCGTCGGCCATGGAGCGGGCCACCTGGGCGCCGTCGACCGTCTTGAACTTGAGGTTCTTCGAGTTCTCGGTGATGTCGACGTCAGTGGGCAGCGCGACGCTCGGGTCGACCTTGATGAGGCCGGCGGTCTCGAGGAGGCGGTAGCCGCGGGCGGTGTTGGCCGGGTCGTTGTTGAGGATGATCGTGCCGCCGTCGGGGATGTCCTTGACCGACTTCACGGTGGACGAGTACAGGCCCATGGGCTCGATGTGCACCTTGGCGATGCCGGTGAAGTCGTAGCCCTTGTCGTCGATCTGCTGCTGCAGGAAGTTCGGGGTCTGGTAGTAGTTCGCGGCGAGGGACCCGTCGTTCAGCGAGGAGTTCGGCGTCTGGTAGTCGTTGATGGAGACGATGTCGAGCGAGATGCCGGTGCCCTTGGTGAGGTTGTCCTGGACCCACTGGAGGATCGTCACGTGCGGCTCCGGGGAGGCGCCGATCTTGATGGTGGCGGTGTCGCCGGAGACGGTGATGCCCTTGGTCTCGACGCCGGAGACGTCGACGGCGCCGGTCGGGGCGGCCGTGGCGGCGGCGTAGAAGGGGGCCTCGGAGGCGACGGCGGTCGCGTTGGACGCGGCGGAGGCGGTCGAGTCGGCCGAGGAGGAGCCGGACTTGCCGCCGCAGGCGGCGAGGGTGAGCGCGACGGCGGAGGCGAGGCCACCGGCCAGGGCGGAGCGGCGGGTGATGGTGAGCGACATGTGAGTGCCTTTCGGGGTGGGTGTGGGGTGGAGCTCGGGTCCCCGCGGCGTCAGCGGTGGTCGACGATCCGGGCGAGGAGGTCGCCGACGACCTGGATGACCGCGACGACGAGGACGATGGTGATGACGGTGATGACCATGACGTCGGTCTGGTAGCCGTTGTAGCCGTACTGGATGGCGAGGTCTCCCAGGCCGCCGCCGCCGACGGCGCCCGCCATGGCGGAGTAGCCGAGCAGCGTGATGATCGTGACGGTGGCCGACTGGATGAGCGTCGGCAGGGCCTCGCGCACGAGGACCCCCCAGGTGATCTGGCTGCCGGAGGCACCCATCATGAGGGCCGCCTCGACCTTGCCGTGGTCGACGTCGTTGATGGCGGTCTCCACCAGGCGCGCGTAGAAGGGGATGGCCCCGATGGTGAGCGGGACGCAGGCGGCCTGCCAGCCGAGCGAGGTCCCGGCGATGAGCCGCGTGAGCGGCACGATCGCGACCATGAGGATGATGAAGGGCATCGAGCGGCCGATGTTGACGACCTGCGAGAGGACCTCGTAGACGGCCCGGTTACGGTGCTGGCCACGCTTGCCGGTGGTGACGAGGGCGAGCCCGAGGAGCAGGCCGAGCACGACGGTGAGGATCCCGGAGACCAGCGTCATCTCGATGGTCTCCCACGTGGCCTGGCCGAGCTTGCGCTGGATGACCGGGTTGTTGAGCCACGTGCGGCCGTCCTCGCTGGACGCGGACAGGATGGTGGCGAGCCCCGGCGCCTTGACGGCGAGGGCGGCGGACAGGGCGGTCAGGGTGCTCATCGGCGGACCTCCGCGTGGACTCCGGCGGCGGTGAGGGCGTCCACGAGGGCGTCCCGGCGCTCGGCGGGGATGGTGAGGGCGAGCCGGCCGACCTGGGCGGTGCCGAGGGTCTCGAAGACGCCGGCGGCGACGTCGGCGCCCTGCTGGGCGACGAGTCCGAGGATCTGGGAGGCGGCCGGCTGGCCGGGGTGGGCGACGAGCGCGACGTCGACGACGGCGTCGCCGGCGCTCACGGCCCCCTCGGGGAGGGACGGCGGCGGAACGAGCTCGCGGGACAGGCGCGAGGTGACGTCGCCGACGACGTCCTCGATGGGGCCGGACTCGACGATGCGGCCGGCCTCGAGCAGGGAGACGGAGTCGCAGATGGAGCGGACGACGCTCATCTCGTGGGTGATGATGACGACGGTGACGCCGAGGCGGTCGCGCACGTCGCGGATGAGCTCGAGGATCGAACGGGTCGTCTCCGGGTCGAGGGCGCTCGTGGGCTCGTCGCACAGGAGCACGGCGGGCTGGTCCGCGAGCGCGCGGGCGATGCCGACGCGCTGCTTCTGGCCGCCGGAGAGCTGCGAGGGGTAGGAGCTGCCGCGGTCGGCGAGGCCGACGAGCTCGAGCATCCGCTCGACGGTCTCGCGCCGCTCACCGGCCTTCACGCCAGCCATGGCGAGCGGGTAGGCGATGTTCTGCGCGGTGGTGCGCTGGTCGAGCAGGTTGGCGTGCTGGAAGACCATGCCGATGCTGCGTCGGGCGTCGCGCAGGTCGCGCGAGGACAGGGAGGCCATGTCCTTGCCGGCGACGCTCACGGTCCCGGAGGTGACGGGCTCGAGGCTGGTGAGGCAGCGCACGAGGGTCGACTTGCCGGCGCCGGAGGTGCCGACGATGCCGTGGACGGAGCCGGCAGGCACCTCGAGGCTGAGGCCGTCGAGGGCGCGGACCTCGCTACCGTCGCGCAGGCGGTAGACCTTGTGGACGTCACGCAGGGAGATCATGGGGCCGTCGCCCGCGTTCGTGGCGGGGGCAGTGGTGGCGGTAGGGCTCACGCATTCCTCCATCGGTCCTGGCGGAAGCACCCTCACCGCGAGCGGGGGTTGCTGCAACGTCGACGAGCCAGGTCTCTCGGTTGCTCTGGATGGGTTCAAGGCAGGACGCTAGGCGACGCGGCTCACAGGGGGCAAGCCCTACGCGGTCGTGGGGACGAAAGTCACGCGGGCTGCTCCCGCACCGGGCGCCGGGCCGGCACCAGCCCGGCGCCGGCCTGTCGCGGTACCAGCACAGCGCGGCACCAGGACGGCGTGGGCACGGCTGCGTGACGACGCCGCGTCCCCGTGCGTCGGGCCACGCGCCGTGCCCTCCTTCGTGCCAGGATCCCTCCGTGACCACCCCGGAGACTCCGCGCACCACCAGCGACGCTCCCGCGCGCACCGACGTCACGGAGGACCTGCTCGGTGAGCCCTGGGTGGCGCGCCAGGTCCCCGTCGAGGTCTCCGACGCCGCCCCGGGCGCCGACCACGCCGTCCTCGTCCACCAGCGCGAGGCAGCCACTCCCACCGGGGCGACGCCCCGGCACTCGCGGGCCGTCCTCTACCTCCACGGACGCAACGACTACTTCTTCCAGACGAACCTCGCCGACGCGCTCCTGGCGGCCGGCCACGAGTTCTACGCGCTCGACCTGCGCACCTGCGGGCGCGCCGGCCGGGGCTACCGCTCCCCGCACGACGTGCGGGACCTGCGCGTCCACGACGAGGAGATCGCCGAGGCCCTGCGGATCATCCGCGAGGAGCACGGGCACGACGTCGTCGTCCTCAACGCCCACTCGACCGGCGGCCTCCAGGCCGTCATCTGGGCGGCGGACCACCCGGGCACGGTCGACGCGGTCACGCTCAACTCCCCGTGGCTGGACCTGCAGGCCGGTGGCGTTATGCGCTCCTACGGCTCGGTGGCGATCGACCTCATGGCGCGGCGCGACCCCGACCGGATCATCGTGGACTCGCCGCTCGCCGCGCAGCGGGACACCGAGCTGGCCGGTCAGCGCGACGAGGTCATAGGCGAGGGACCGGGAACGGACTGGGCGGCGGGCGCCGCGCTCGGAGGCGTCGAGGACGACCTCTACGCGCGAGTCCTGCACCAGCGCTGGGGCGGGGAGTGGGACTGGGACCTCACGCTCAAGCCCTCACCGTCCTTCCCGGCGCGCGCCGGATTCATGGCGGGGATCCGCCGCCTCCAGCGGGAGGTCCACCACGGCCTGGGGATCACGGTGCCGGTTCTCCTGTGCTGCTCGACGACGTCCGGCGGGGAGCACCCGTCGCGCGAGGACGCGCTGCGCAGCGACGTCGTCCTGCGCGTGGACCAGATGATCGCCCGCGCCCCCTACCTGGGTGACGACGTCACCGTGCGTCAGGTGCCCGGCGGGGTGCACGACCTCGTGCTCTCCCCCGAGCCCGCGCGCAGCGACTACCTCGCCGCCCTCACGGGCTGGCTGCGGGCTCGCGTCGGCTGAGTCGTGTCAGCCCCCTGAGTAGGAGGGCCCGGGAACACGGTGACCTAAACGTGACACACTCTCCGGTGCTCGGGGTCCCCACCCGAGGCGGTAGCGACGCCGCCCCCTCACGAAAGAGCACCTGACTGATGCCCCTGCCCCCTCACCAGTCCCTGCAGCGCACCCGCCGCGCGATCCTCGCGGGAGCCTCGACCCTCGCGCTCCTCACGGCCGGCCTCGCGGCCCCGGCCTCGGCCGCTCCCGACACCGCGGCAGCGACGGGACAGGCCTCGGCGACCGCACCGTCCCCCTCGGCGAACGACGACGGGCACTCGTCGGAGACCAGCTCGTACATCGTCCGCTACCGCAGCCCGAGCGCCGAGGCCCGAACGGTCTCCGAGGCGCCGGCCGCGGGAGACGACGTCTCCGACGCCCTGCCGACCGACGCGACATCCGCTATCGACGACGCCGTCGAGGAGGCCGGCTCGGACGCCGCCGTCGAGTCCGTCACCGCCCACTCGGGCGACCTCGCGGCCGTCCGCCTCTCGGAGGGGCTCACCGCCCCGGAGCAGCGCTCCTTCATCGCCGCCCTGAGCCAGGACCCGGACGTCGAGTACGTCGAGCCCGACGTGCGCGTCAACCCGGCGCACCCGGGGTCCCCCGCCGCCGTCGCGGCGACGAGCCTCACCGCCGCAGCGCCCTCGCTGCTGGCCCCGGCCGCCACCGCACAGGGGTCGCCGAACGACGAGTACCTCTCCAACCAGTGGCCGCTGCGCTCGGGCACCGGCGGGATCGACGCGCTGACCGCCTGGCAGCGCGCCACCGGCTCCGGCGTCACCGTCGCCGTCCTCGACACCGGGATCACCTCCCACCCCGACCTCGACGGCCAGCTGGTGGACGGCTACGACTTCGTCAGCGACCCCTGGACCGCGAACGACGGCGACGGCCGGGACGCCGACCCCTCCGACCCGGGGGACAACGTCGCCGCCTGGGACTGCGACGACAACAAGACGGACCTCGCCTCCACCTGGCACGGCACCCACGTGTCAGGCATCATCGCCGCGGAGGCGGACAACGGCGTGGGCATCGCGGGAGTCGCCCCGGACGCCCTCATCGAGCCCGTGCGCGTCCTGGGCCGCTGCGGCGGCGCGTCGGCGGACATCGTTGACGCGATCACCTGGGCCTCCGGTGGCGCCGTCGCCGGGGCCCCACGCAACACGCACCCGGCGAAGGTCATCAACATGAGCCTCGACGGCGACGCGACCTGCCCCGCCTACTACCAGGAGGCCATCGACCGCGCCGTGTCGCGCGGGTCGATCATCGTCGCCGCCTCCGGCAACGAGGACTCCTCCATCTCGCTCATGTCACCGTCCTCCTGCGACAACGTCATCACCGTGGCCGCCTCGACCGAGTACGGGCGGTGGGCGACCTACTCCGACTGGGGTCCGGACCTCGACCTCGCCGCCCCGGGCGGTCAGATGGAGTACGACCGCGGCATCTTCTCCACGGTCGCCTGCGGCACGGCGACGCCGCAGGGGCCGTGCTACACGTGGTTCGACGGGACCTCGATGGCGGCGCCGCACGTGTCCGGGATCGTCGCGCTCATGGCGCAGCTCGATCCGTCGGTCACCTCCAGCGGGACGGAGCGGATCCTCAAGGACACGGCCACGCCGTACGTCGGTGGCTGCAACCGCGACGGCTGCGGGGCGGGCGTGGCGAACGCGGCTCGCGCCGTGGCGGCCGTGGCGGGCGCCTCGATGCCCCCGACGGCCGCGCCCACCGCGACCGCGCGACCCGAGCCGACGCCGTCAGGCAACCCGGGCGCGAGCTCGAGCCCGACCCCCTCAGGGAACCCGGGCGCGAGCCCGGTCCCGACACCGTCGGCGACCGCGCCCGGACCGGACCGCGGCGGTCTCGGCGAGTACTACTACTGCCTCGTCTTCGGCTGCGACTGAGGCGCAGGGCGACGCGTCTGCTGGCGTGAGAGGCCCCCCACGCCCCGGCACGTCCCACGGCGCCCCTGCCGCCCTGGTCCTGTGGACCAGGGCGGCAGGGGCGCCGTCGTGCACCCAGGAGGGAGCCAGCCCCCGTGCGCGTGGGAGCTCCCCTCGTGCCGGGTGCGTGAAGGACCCCCTGACAGACCGGAGCCAACGCCCCCTCTGCCACACCCCATTTAGGAACTTATCAAATCCTTTGTTTTCCCTATGGACACGCATGAATGACGGCGTTACCGTTTCGTGACCCCCAAGGTCCCGCGGACTCCCTTGACCCGCGGCAGGGCCCACCCCGGGCCGTCCCCTCAGGAGGAACACGAATGAGAACACTCGCACCGAGGAGGGCGCGCACGCTGCTCTCCGCCGCCTCGGCAGCGCTCCTCGCGGCCGGAGCCCTGTCCGCCGCCGCTCCCGCGATCGCCGGCCCGGCGACCGCCACCCCCACCGCCGACGCCTCCGGCTCGGTGAGCACCACCGACGACACGGCGCCCTCCAACGCCTACATCGTCAAGTACAGGACGGACTCCCAGCCCGCCGACGTCCTCACCGCGCAGACCGCCGGGACGAACGTCGAGGACGAGCTGCCCGCCGCCACCACGACCGCCATCGACAAGGCCGCCGACGCCACGAGCGCCGACGTCGACGTCGAGGCCGTCACCGCGCACTCGGGCGACCTCGCGTCCGTCCAGCTCTCCAGCACCCTGGACGAGGCGGACTCCCAGGCCTTCGTCAGCTCGCTGGCCTCGGACCCGAGCGTCGAGTACGTCCAGCCCGACATCGTCATGACCGCCCTCGACGTCCCCAGCACGCCGAACGACACGTACTTCTCCAAGCAGTGGGACCTCGGCCCGACCTCGAGCTACGGCATGAACGCCACCGCCGCCTGGTCGCAGGCCACGGGTCAGGGCGTCACCGTCGCGGTCATCGACACCGGCATCGTCAACCACCCCGACCTCAACAACCAGGCCGTCCAGGGCTACGACTTCATCTCCGACGCCTCGCGCGCCCGGGACGACGACGGCCGCGACAGCAACCCGCAGGACCAGGGCGACTGGCAGTCCGCCTACGCCTGCCCGGGCAACCCCCACGCCGAGGACTCCTCCTGGCACGGCAGCCACGTCGCCGGCACCATCGCCGCGCAGACGAACAACGGCACCGGCACCGCCGGCATCGCCCCGAACGCCAAGGTCGAGCCCGTCCGCGTGCTCGGCCTGTGCGGCGGCTCCTCCTCCGACATCGTCGACGGCATCACCTGGGCCTCCGGCGGCCACGTCAACGGCGTGCCCGACAACGCCAACCCGGCCAAGGTCATCAACATGAGCCTCGGCGGCGACGCGAGCTACTGCCCCAGCTACTACCAGGACGCCATCGACGCGGCGACCGAGCGCGGCTCGATCATCGTCGTCGCCGCCGGCAACGAGGACTCCGACGCCTCCGGTGACACCCCCGCCAACTGCGACAACGTCATCACCGTCGGATCCACCGGTGACAAGGGCGCTCGCGCCTACTACTCGAACTACGGCAGCACCGTCGAGGTCTCCGCTCCCGGCGGCGACATGAAGTCCGGGGAGGGCATCCTCTCCACGGTCGACTCCGGCACCACCACCCCTGCAGGCGCCGACTACGGCGACATGCAGGGCACGAGCCAGGCCACCCCGCACGTCGCGGGCACGGTCGCGCTCATGGCGCAGCTCAACCCGTCCCTCACGGCGGCCGAGGCCACGAAGATCCTGCAGGACACGAGCTACCCGCTCGCCAGCTGCGACACGGGCGCCGGCACCTGCGGCGCCGGGATCATCGACGCCGCCAAGGCCGTCGCCGCCGTCAAGGGCGGCGACGCGGTCGACCCGGAGCCCTCCCCTGAGCCGAGCGCTCCCGCGACGACCGAGCCGACCGAGGAGCCCGCCGACCCGGCCACGGACGAGCCGACTCCGACGCCCTCCCCGACGACCGCCCCTGACGACCCGACGGGCGGCCGCGGCATCGGCTACTACTACTACTGCAAGATCTTCGGCTGCGACTGAGTCGCGCCGTCACAGCCGTCATCCCAGTGACCCAGGCGGTCACTGAGGCGGACAGCAGGGCGGGCCGTCCCGGGCGATCCGGGGCGGCCCGCCGTCGTGCGGACGTGGTCGATTCTCGTGACTTCAGCGGCGGGGTCTCACGCGTCGCGACGTCGTTCCGCCGATTCTCGGCCCGCGCCGAGCCTGGAGCAGTCAGAAGTCACGAGAACTGACCATGGTGACGCCGGCGCTCAGCGGCGGGCGCGGGCGAGCTCGGCGAGGGCCGGCTCGAGGGCGCCGACGACGCGCTCGACGACCTCGAGGGTGTCCTCGAAGTCGGCCTGCGTGCCGTACCAGGGGTCGGGCACGTCGAGGGAGTAGCGGGCGCGCGAGCCGTCGGCGATGACCTGGCGCTCAGCGAGGGCGGCGGGGTCGTAGGAGCGGAACATGCGGACCCGGTCGGTGTCGACGCCGAGGCGCTCGGCGCGGCGGGTCAGCTCCCGCAGGTGGTTCGAGGTCATGGCGAGGATGAGGTCGGAGCCGCGCAGCTCCTCGTCGCTGGTGCGGTGGGCGCGGTGGGTGCTGATGGCGCGGGAGGTGGCGCTGGACGCGGCGTCCTCACCCTCGCCGTAGCCGGCGCCCGCGAGGGTCCGCAGGGCACGACGGTCGATGGGGTTGCCGAGCTCCTCGTCGGAGACACCCGAGGAGCTCACCGCGACGCCGTCGGGGCCACGGTCCGGGACGCCGTCGGCCGCGAGGCGGTCCACGAGGACGACCTCCGCCATGGCGGAGCGGCAGATGTTGCCCGTGCAGACCATGGCGACCCGGTAGGGGCCGTCGGCTCGGAGGGGCTCGGGCAGGTCGGAGGGAGTGATGGTGGCTGACACGCGTACCAGGGTCTCTCCCATGCCTCGACGTTCTCAAGGCCGGCCCAGCGGACGGGCAACGCGGCCCGAACACCCTGCCAACGTCCCGCGAACGAGTCCGCGACCTCGGTCACACGGCAGGCGCCGCCCGCTCGAGCGCCTCACCGCCGCCCGCACCCCACCGCTCCCCTACGCTCTGCCCATGACCACCGCCTCCCTGCCCGAGGGTCCCCGCACCGCCACCGACGTCGACGCTGTCGCCGAGCGCTACGTCGACCGCCTCGCCGCCCTCTCCCCCGAGTTCGCCGTGTCCACAGGGCTTCCCGGCGCCCGCGACCGCCTCGACGGCTACTCCCCCGAGGCCGCTGACGCCTTCGCCTCGCTCGCACGCGACACCCTCGCGGAGCTCGACGAGGCCGCCCCCGTCGACGACGTCGACCACGTCACCGTCGCCGCGATGCGCGAGCGTCTGGGCGTCGACCTCGAGATGACCGAGACCGGCGAGACCCTGCGCTGCCTGGACAACATCGCCTCCCCCGTCCAGGGGCTGCGCGACGGCTTCGACAACCGGCCCACGGCCACCGCCCAGGACTCGGCGGACTTCGCCGCCTGCCTGCGTGACGTCCCGCGCGCCCTGAGCGAGTACCGCGAGTCGCTGACACTGGCCGCCTCCCGTGGTGACGTGGCCGCCGCCCGACAGGTGCGCGCCGTCATCGCCCAGGCCCGAGACCAGGCCGAGGAGTCCTCCAGCTCCTACACCGCGCTCATCACCGGCGCCGCCACCGCCGACGGCGCCCCCGTGCCGGACTCCCTCGCCGCGGACCTCGCGGCCGGTTCCGCGGCGGCCCGCGCCGCCTTCGGGGAGACCGCTGACTGGCTGGCCTCCGAGCTCCTCCCCCGCGCCGGCGAGGTCGACGGCGTCGGCCGGGAGCGCTACGAGCTCGCCAGCCGCCGCTTCCTGGGCGCCGTCGTCGACCTCGACGAGACCTACGAGTGGGGCCGCGAGCGCCTCGCCGCCATCGACGCCGAGCAGCGCACCATCGCGGAGCGGCTCTACGGGCCCGGGGTGAGCGTGCGCGAGGCCCTCGACCGCCTCGACGAGGACCCCGCCCGCCGGCTCCACGGCACCGACGCCCTCCAGGCCTGGATGCAGGAGACCGCCGACGGCGCGATCGCCGCCCTCGACGGGACGCACTTCGACATCCCGGAGCCGGTGCGCACCATCGAGTGCCGCATCGCCCCGAACCAGACCGGCGGCATCTACTACACGGGCCCGAGCGACGACTTCTCCCGACCGGGCCGCATGTGGTGGTCCGTGCCCGCGGGCACGACCGACTTCGCGACCTGGCAGGAGCGGACGACCGTCTTCCACGAGGGCGTGCCCGGGCACCACCTCCAGCTCGGCGTCCAGACCTATCTGCGCGACCGCCTCAACTCCTGGCGCCGTCTGGCCTGCTGGGTGAGCGGGCACGGCGAGGGCTGGGCCCTGTACGCCGAGCAGCTCATGGCGGACCTCGGATTCCAGGACGAGGACGGGGACCGCATGGGCGTCCTCGACTCGCAGCGGCTGCGGGCGGCGCGCGTCGTCCTCGACATCGGCGTGCACCTGGGCAAGGAGCGGCCGACGGAGCTGGCGTCCCTGCCGGGCGTCGGCGAGGGCGTGTGGGACCGGGACTCCGCGTGGGCCTTCCTGAGGCACAACGTCGCGATGGGTGAGGGGTTCCTGCTCTTCGAGCTGGACCGCTACCTCGGCTGGCCGGGGCAGGCGCCGTCCTACGCCGTCGGGCAGCGCCTGTGGGAGCAGACACGGGACGCGTGCCTGGCGCGCGGGGAGGCCCTCAAGAGCTTCCACACGCGGGCCCTGTCGCTGGGCAGCGTGGGCCTGGACGTCATGCGCGAGGCGCTCGTGCAGAACTAGCCCCCTCGCTGGGAACGTGCCTGCGCTCTGGGAACGTGCGTGTCATCCCCCGTCCCAGCGCGCCCGCACGTTCCCCCGCCGGGGGGGGGACGGGGCGGGGGCGGGGGCACGGGGGGGGTAACCCCGGGCCCCAGAGCGCAGGCACGTTCCCAGGCCCGAGGGAGGGGTCGGGCGAACCCGCCGACCTCAGTCCTCCCAGAAGCCGGCGACGTCGACGGCTCCGCCGCTGGCCTCAAAGTCGGCGCGCACGGCATCCCGTAGCTCAGGGTCCACGAGCCAGTCGAGGGCGACGACGGCGAGCCCGTAGGCGCCGTCGACGGCGGCCCGGTCACCCGTGGCGGAGCCGGCGGCCGCCGTCATCTCGCGGGTGTGGAGGGCGACGTCGGGGCCCGAGGTGACCCCGATGAGCGGGTGGATGCCCGGGATCCTCTGCGAGACGTTGCCGAAGTCGGTGCCCGCGGCGACCGTCTCGGACAGCACGCCGAAGGGCAGCGGGTCGCGGCCGCGCTCGCGCTGGGAGCGGGTCCACGCGGCGGACAGGGGGCCGTTGGCGCGCACCGGCATCTCGTTGGCGTAGTCGGGCGCGAGGATCTCCAGGCCAGTGCCCGTCATGAGGGCGGCGCCGCGCAGCACGTCCTCGACGCGGCCGACGAGGTCCTTGAGGGTCTCGAGGTGCTTGGAGCGGATGAAGAAGGACAGCTCCGTGCGCTCGGGAATGACGTTGGGGACCTGACCCCCGTCGGAGATGATGCCGTGGAGGCGGTCGCCGGGGAGGATCTGCTGGCGCAGCAGGCCGATACCGGTGAGGGTGAGGGTCGCGGCGTCGAGCGCGTTGCGCCCCATGAAGGGCTGGGAGGAGGCGTGCGCGGGGACGCCCGTGAAGACGGCGCGCAGACGGCGCTGGCCGAGCCAGGTCTGATGGACGACGTCACGGGCGTAGGAGTGCGTCTGGATGGCGGCGTCGACGCCGTCGAGCATGCCTGCCAGAGCGAGGCGCTCCTTGGCGGTGTCGTTCTCCTCAGCGGGGGTGGTCTGGAGGACGACGCGGCCGGGCAGGGTGCCGGGGGCGGCCTTCTCGAGCTCGGCGAGCGCGAGGAAGGCGCCCACGGAGTTGGCGCACATGACGTTGTGGCCGCAGCCGTGGCCGATGCCGGGCAGGGCGTCGTACTCGCAGAGGATCGCGATGGTCGGGGCGTCGTCGGCGGTGGAGCCGACCTGGGTGCGCAGGGCGGTGTCCATGCCGTAGACGCCCTGCTCGGAGTCGATGCCGTGGCGCTCGAGGAGCGAGGCGACGGCGGCCATGGCGTGGTGCTCGGTGTAGCCGACCTCAGGGTGGTCGTGGACGTCGTGGGAGAGCTCGAGGATCTCGCCGCGCAGCGCCGCGACGGCGGCACCGAGGCGCTCGCGCAGGGCAGCGTCGGCGCCCTGGCTCTCGCCGAGGGCCTCGGGCGGGGCGGCGGTGGCGCGTCGCTCCTCGGTCTCCTGCGCCATGAGGCGCTGGACGGCGTCGTCAGGGGTGGTGGGCTGGGACAGGTCGCGTCCAAGGGATGAGGTACTGGGCGTCGTCGTCATGCGCTCATCATGCCGCGCCGACGTGGCCGGCACGACGGCGCCCCGGCGCGGGGAGCGGCGGGCTCCCCGCACCGGGGCGGGGGGAATCGCAGGTGGAGCGAGTCGACCGGGACGGGGGCCGGCTCAGTGGACGCGGGCAGGAGTCGCCGCGAGGGCAGCCTTCTCCTCGGCGGAGCCCTCCTCGGTGCGGTGGGAGATGACGTAGGCGCCGGCGACGAAGAGCGCCCCTCCCACGAGGTTGCCCAGGCCGGACCAGAGGAGGTTACGGGCAGCGAGGCCGAGCGTCGCGCCGTCGACGTGGTACATGAGGCCGAGGCTGAAGAAGGTCATGTTGGCGACGACGTGCTCGAAGCCGCAGGTGACGAAGGCGGAGATGAAGGAGAAGACGGCGACGGCCTTGGCGACCTCGTTCTCGACGCGGGTGGTGCACCAGATGGTGAGGCAGACGAGGACGTTGCACATGATGCCGCGGAAGAAGATGGTGTCCGCGGGCAGGCCGCCCTTGGTGGTGACGACGCCGGCGAGCATCTTCCCGGCGGGCGTGTCCGCGTTGAGGATGTTGGTGCCGCGCAGGATCGCGGCGAGGACGATCGCGCCGGCGAGGTTGCCGAGCAGCATGACGAGGAGGGCGACGGTGCCCTTCGCCCAGCTGGTGACCTTGCGGAAGCCGCCGACGGCGAAGGTCATCATGGCACTGGTGCCGAGCTCGGCGCCGCCGAAGACGCACAGGAGCAGGCCGATGGAGAAGGCCGGGCCGGAGATGAGGGCGGAGGCGGGGCTGCCCGCGGCCTTGAAGGGGCCGGCCGCGGCGAGCATGAAGGTGCCGCCGATGCCGATGTAGGCGCCAGCCATCATGGAGGAGACGAAGTAAGGGAGGGGACGACGCATGCCGCCGGAGCGGGCGACGGAGGAGGCCTCCTGGGCCGCGAGCGTCTGGGTGAGAGAGAGCATGGCGACATCATCCATGGTCGACGCGGTCGCGGTCGACGCACTCGCCGCGTCCTCCCGCGCCGAGTCTGACGGTTTCCGGTCGACACCACCGCGCTAGCCGTCGGTCTCGGGCGGAGAACGCCTGTCTCGGCACGACGGCGGTCGGGATCGCCGCCCGCCGACCGCTGGCAGTCGCCGGCCGGCCCGCCTCAGCGCCTGGTCGGCAGGATGAAGGAGGCTCCCAGCGCGAAGGGGAAGCCGGGGGCGAGCGCCGCGTCGACGACCGGCTGGGCCAGCGCGACGAGCCTCTCGACGTCGAGCCCCTGCTCCGCGGCAGGGCTGGCGCCGGTGAGCAGCGAGGCGTAGGGGACCTCGAGGTCGAGCAGGGCCATGCCCTCCTGGTGGGTGGCCTGCGCCCAGGCACCCGTCTCCACCTCGAGGAGGGTGCCCAGGTGGAAGCGCATGACGCCGTCGGCGTCGACCTCGCTCGGGGCCGACAGCAGGTGGTGCGCCTCGGGGTCTCGCGGGGCGCGCAGCGTGAGCAGGAGGATCGCGCCGTCGCGGGCGGCCCGCAGCATGAGGCGGGCGACGTGGACCGAGAAGCCCGTGATGTCGAAGTCGGCGGCGGAGGCGCCCATGGCCTCCTCGACGCTCATGGCCGGTCCCAGAGGCAGGACCGCACCCTCACCGCGCTCGAGGGCTGCCGCACGCCGCCCGGTGGGCGGGGCCGGGTGGAGGCGGAGGACCGGACCGTCGGTGGCCGGGTCCAGGCGCTCCGCAGCAGGGTCGCCGGGCCAGCCGGCGGGGACGAGGGTGCCGGTCTCCACCCGCTCGGACCAGCCGTCCGGCGTCAGCGAGGGGCCGGGCTCGGTCTCGACGTCGCCGAGGCCGAGGAGGTTCGCGGGATCGGTGCCGTCGGTCGGGCGGTGCCAGGTGATCTCGGTGCCGTCGTGCCAGATCGGGACGACGCCGTTGAAGGGGATGCCGAAGCGGACGTGCTCGGGCTCCGATGGTGCGGCCGGTGCGGCGTCCTCGGCCTCCGGGGGCAGGCCCGGAATCGGGGGCTCGAGGGGGTCCTCCCCCTGGCCGCTCCCGTCGTCGCCGCGTCCCACGAAGTACTCGCTCATGGCGCCAGGGTACGGGCGCCGACGGCGTGCGGGCGAGGACCAGGCGCTCGACCGCTTGGGTGACGCGCGGGGCGGGCGGGCGACGCGGCCGTGCCGGCCGGGCGCGCGTCGGGCAGCTCGGGGGCGAGCGGGGCGACGGCGTCCACGACGGAGTCGACCTCCGCGACGGACCGTGCCGTCGGGGAGGTCGACTCGTCGTCGTGGGTGGTGGTGCTCAGAAGTCCCAGTCCTCGTCCGCGGTGGCCTCGGCGGTGCCCATGACGTAGGACGAGCCGGAGCCGGAGAAGAAGTCGTGGTTCTCGTCCGCGTTCGGGGACAGCGAGGCGAGGATCGCCGGGTTGACGTCGACGGCGTCGGCCGGGAACAGGGCCTCGTAGCCGAGGTTCATGAGGGCCTTGTTGGCGTTGTAGCGCAGGAACTTCTTGACGTCCTCGGTGAGGCCGAGCTCGTCGTAGAGGTCCTCCGTGTACTGCTCCTCGTTGTCGTAGAGCTCCATGAGGAGGTCGAAGGTGTAGTCCTTGAGCTCCTGCTGGCGCTTCTCGGAGGACTCGCGCACGGCCAGCTGGTACTTGTAGCCGATGTAGTAGCCGTGGACGGCCTCGTCGCGGATGATGAGGCGGATGAGGTCCGCGGTGTTGGTCAGCTTGGCGTGGCTGGACCAGTACATCGGGGCGTAGAAACCCGAGTAGAAGAGGAAGGACTCGAGCATCGTCGAGGCGACCTTGCGCTTCTCGGGGTCGTCGCCGCGGTAGTAGTCGAGGACGATCTTCGCCTTCTTCTGAAGGTTCTGGTTCTCCTCGGACCAGCGGAAGGCCTCGTCGATCTCCGCCGTCGAGATGAGGGTGGAGAAGATCGAGGAGTAGGAGCGGGCGTGCACCGACTCCATGAAGGCGATGTTGGTGTACACGGCCTCCTCGTGCGGCGTGCGGGCGTCCGGGATGAGGCTGACGGCGCCGACGGTGCCTTGAATGGTGTCGAGGAGGGTCAGGCCCGTGAAGACGCGGGTCGTCATGGTCTTCTCGGCCTCGTTGAGGGTGGCCCAGGACTGGACGTCGTTGGACAGCGGCACCTTCTCCGGCAGCCAGAAGTTACCGGTGAGGCGGTCCCAGACCTCGAGGTCCTTGTCGTCGACGAGACGGTTCCAGTTGATGGCCTGGACTCGGTTGACGAGCTTGAGCGGCTCGGGCATGCGGGGCTCCTCTGAGGCGCGGTGGTCGGACGGGCTCATCGTAGCGGCGGGAAACAGGACCGATGCTCTGGGAATGGCGCTGTCAGCGGGTCAGAGCCCGATCGACGGATCGCGACCCGCACCGTTCCGCGGTTCCCGTTCGCGCCCCGAGGCTCTGATCCGCTGAGAGCACCACGAGGCGACCATGTGCTGGCGATACTGACGTCATGAGCGCCTTCGACACCGCCTGCACGAGTCTCGTCGACCGCCTCGCGGAGCGCCTCGCCGCGCCGGACGCCCCGGCGCGGATCGTCGTCGGGATCACCGGCGCGCCCGGCTCCGGGAAGTCGACCCTCGCCGAGCAGCTCGAGACCGCCCTGCGCGAGGCCGGGCTCCTCGCCGGCTCAGTCCCCATGGACGGCTTCCACATGTCCAACGCGGTCCTGGACGAGCTCGGCCGGCACGACCGCAAGGGCGCTCCCGACACCTTCGACGTCCACGGTTACCTCGCCGTCCTCGACCGCGTCCGCGCCACCGACCCCGACGGCGATCCGGCGGAGGTCCTCGCCCCCGTCTACCGGCGAGACCTCCACGAGCCCGTCTCGGCCGGGACGCGAGTGAGCGGGCGCGGCGTCGTTCTCACCGAGGGCAACTACCTCGCCCTGGAGACCCACGGCTGGGAGGGTGCCCGCGAGCGCATCGACCTGCTCGTCATGCTGGACGTCCCCGAGGAGGAGCTCATCCGCAGGCTCATCGCGCGGCACAAGAGCTTCGGTCGGTCGACCGCCGATGCCGCCCACTGGGTGCGGGCCGTCGACGTGCCCAACGCCCGGCTCGTCGCGGCCACCGCGGAGCGCTGCGATGAGGTGTGGGAGCCGGCCCAGGAGCCTGCGCACGACTGAGATCCGACGCGGGCGCACCGGACGGGCAGCGCGTGGGTGCCAGCCGCCGGGACGACGTCGACGGCGCGCGTGGGCGCTCCTAGCCTGGGGACATGGTCGCTGCTCACGCCGTCACCCGCCACGAGATCTTCCAGTCCAGCCTCATCACCTCCCTCGCCCAGGGCGTCTACGAGGACGAGATGAGCCTGGCCGAGCTGCTGGGTCACGGGTCCTTCGGGATCGGGACCTTCAACGAGCTCGACGGCGAGATGGTGATCCTCGGCGGCACCTGCTACCGGCTGCGCTCGGACGGGTCGGTGAGCGTGCCCGAGCTGAGCGAGCGCACCCCCTACGCCGTCGTCACGAACTTCGTCCCCACGATCAGCCGGCCCGTGGCGGGCCCGGTGACGCGGCAGGAGTTCTCGCGGATCATCGACGGCCTCGTCCCGAGCTCGAACTACATGTACGCGCTGCGGGTGACGGGACGCTTCGACTGGGCGAGCGCGCGGACGGTGGAGCGCCAGGAGCGGCCGTACAAGCCGATGGTCGAGGCGACCGACGGCGAGGAGGTCGTGCGCCGCGAGAGCTTCACCGGGACGATCGCCGGGTTCCGCACGCCGCTGTACGAGTCCGGGATCTCCGTGGCCGGCTGCCACGCGCACGTCATCGACGACGAGCGCGGCTGGGGCGGGCACCTCGTCGACTTCGTCCTCGAGGACGGGACGGTCGAGCTGTGCCTCGGCACGGACTTCCGGCTGCGGCTGCCGCTCACCGAGGATTTCAGCACGGCGGACCTGTCCGAGGACATGAGCGAGGAGATCAAGCAGGTCGAGCACCACTGAGGACGCAACCTCAGGAATGAGATAACTCGCCGACTTTTGAGATAACTGTCGTGAGTGAGAGATAAACTCACGACATGGTGACGACAGTCGAAGAGCTCCAAGAAGCGCTCGCTACGCTCACCCTCGAGGAAGGGGACTCCCTCGCGCTCGAGGCGAAGGCCTTCTCCGAGTTCTCGTCCTCCAGCCTGGGCCCAACGATCAGCGCCCTCGCCAACCTCCCTGGCGGCGGAGCCGTCCTGCTCGGCGTGAGCGAGAACGCCGCGGCTCCCCTGATCGGCGTCGATGACCCTCACTCGCTCGCGTAGAAGGCCACGAACCTCGCACGCAATGGCCTGAGCTCTCCAGTCACCGTCGACACAAGAGTGCTCGCCCTGGCTGGCCGCGAGGTGGTCGCCGTCAACGTCTCCGAGGCGACCGCGAACGACAAACCGGTCGAGTTCCAAGGCAAGGCGTACATCCGACAGTACGACGGCGACTACACGATGTCGCTTCAGGAGCGTCAGCAGCTCCTGAGAAGACACGTACGCCCCCGCGACGACAGCATCCCCGTGCCGGGCACGACCGCCGACGACCTCGCCCCTGAGCAGGTGGACCTCTTCATCGCCTCGGTCCGCCGGTCCACACCAGCCCTCGCAGAGACGACTGCGAGCGACATCCTCCGGAGACTCAACGTCGTCACGGCCACCGGGGAGCTGAGCGTCGCCGGCCTGTACGCGCTCGGAACCTACCCCCAGCGGCATCTCCCGCACCTCAGCCTCACGGCCGCCGTCGTCCCCGACCCCCCAGACGGGACCGCCCGCGCCGTCAACCGCAAGGACTTCACGGGCCCCCTCCCACGAATCCTTGCCGACACGGTCGAGTGGGTCGGTCAGAACGTCTCGAGCACGTTGGTTGTCACCCGGGACGGCTACGCCGGGACGACCTTCGAGGTACCCCTGGTCGCCGTCCGTGAGGTCGTCGCCAACGCACTCGTGCACCGAGATCTCAGCGAGGCGACGTCGGGACGCGCCGTCGAGCTGCGGCTGACCTCGCGCGGTCTCGTCCTCACGAGTCCCGGCGGACTGTGGGGCTTGTCAGTCGACCAGCTCGGTACGCCTGACGGAAAGATCGCCGTCAACGAGTTCCTGTACGGGATCTGCCGGCATGCTGGCGGGGAGGAGCGACGCGTCATCGAAGCGATGGGGACCGGCATCACGACCACCCGCTACGCCCTGGAGAGCGCCGGACTTGAGTCGCCGACGTTCTCCGACAACGGCCTACGATTCACAGTCCGGTTCCCCAACCAGGCGCTCCACAAGCAGGAGGATCTTGTCTGGTTGGCCACCCTGCCACTGGAGCAGCTCTCACCAAGTCAGAAGGAGGCTCTCCTGCGGATGCACTCCGGGGCCCAGCTCTCCAACAGCGACTACCGAGCACTGTCCGGCGTTGACTCCACCACGGCACGCACGGAGCTCCAGGACCTCGTGCGTCGCGGCCTCGCGGTCCGCACCGGGGAACGGCGCGGAACGCGCTACGCCGTCGCCCCGACGCCTTCAGCCGAGTCCTGAGCTCAGGCGGCCAGCCAGATCTTGATTGGGTCAGCAACGTCGTCGACGGCAGAGCCGACCGCCACGTTGCTCATCGGCGCACCCGGTCCGCAAGCGCTCACGATGCAGTCAGCGTGCCGCGAAGGAGCCCATTCCCACGTGGGATGCACCGATATCCTGGCCGCACGCGCCACCGCCGTGGCTGGCGCCATCCACGAGCGAAGGAGCACGACATGGCCTCCCACAAGGTGACCGCGCTGGCGACGACGACCGCGATGGTGGTGGCCGCCGCGGTGGTCGGCTCGCTCGCCTCCGAGCCGGACAGCCTCTACTACGCGTCGCTGTCGAAGCCGTCGTGGAACCCGCCCAACGCCGTGTTCCCGGTCGCGTGGACCGCGCTGTACGCGGACATCGCCGTCGTCACGGGACTGACGCTCGCCGAGCTGCGCGAGCGGTCACGCGACGCGGAGGGGCGCCGCTACCTCACGGCCGTCGTCATCAACCTCGTGCTCAACGGCGGCTGGTCCTGGGCCTTCTTCCGGGCGGAGAACCCGGCGGTCTCCGCGATCTGGGCCGGTGCGCTCGCGGTGTCCTCGACGGACCTCGTGCGTCGCTCGTGGCGGGTCAGCCGCGTCAAGGGCGCGGTCCTTGCCCCCTACGCCGCCTGGACCGTCTTCGCGACGGCGCTGTCCGGGGAGATCTGGCGTCTCAACTCCTGACGCCCCGAGGCCGGTCGGCAGGCACAGCCCGGGGTCAGCGCAGCCAGACGGGGTGGAAGGTGCCGCGGGCGACCGCGAGGGGCTGGGCGCCGTCCAGGTCCCCGGCGAGGAGGGCGTCGACGTCGGTCCCGCCCGGCCAGAGCTCGGCCTCGGCGACGCCGACCTTCCGCCCGGCTCGGATCACCCGGCCGAGGACGAAGTGCTCCCCCTCGGGTACGGGCGCGAGATAGTTGAGGGTGAGGGAGACGGTGGGCCAGGTGGCGCCGGAGCGGCCGGCGAAGGCGTAGCAGCAGCCGGCGTCGAGGGCCGTGGCGATGGCGCCTCCGTGGCCCGTGCCGTGCGTGTTCATTCAGTCCTCGCCGAGGGTGACGGAGAGGAGGATCCGCTCGTCGTCGACGTGCAGCGCCCGCAGCCCGATCCTCCGGTGGACCGGGGAGGTGTCGGTGTAGGCGGTGACGGACTCGGGCGTCGGGTCCATGGGAACGGTCTGGTCCATGGCACCGATCCTCCCAGACCGATCGCGGCGCCCGCTCAGTGCGGGCGGATCGTCGTGGGCTCGTCCCAGTTGACCGGTGTCGTCGTACCGCTCTCCCAGTCGTTCCTGAGCATGGCGTAGCCGATGGCATCGTGTCCGGGCTCCCAACCCTCACGGAAACATGCCTCCTTGACCCATCCGGCGCGGCTGAAGGTCGCCCGCATCGCGAGGTTGTCATCGCGGGTCTGCCCCTCGATGCGGCGCGTCTCCGGGTGCGCGGCGAAGACCTCGTCAGTCACCGCACGCAGGGCGAGCGCGCCCAACCCACGTCCCCGATGTGCCTCGGCCAGGCGCAGGTCCACCATGACGGTCGGATCGCCGAGGTCGTCGAGCGTGAGGGTGCCGATCCGGACACCATCGGCCTCCACCCAGTAAGTCTCAGTCCCAGACGACGCCCACCGACCCGAGACCACGGACGCCCGAGCCTCCTCAGGTGTGTAGACCCGACCGGCGTGGAAGGGGAAGACGTTGCCCGCGAGGAACGCCGCGAGATCATCGACATCGGTACCGCCGTCGCCCAAGTTCATGGCGCTGAGTCTGATGCTGGATTCCGTCATGTACGGATCATGGCAGACGCCCATGAACAGGCCTCGAGGAGTCACCCGAGACACGCGGTGAAGCAAGGGCCGACGGCACGAGGTTCTGTACGCGCACGGGCGGTAGCCCTGCGAGTGGACCCGGCAGCCTTCCGGACGGTGGGCGGGCCGGATGTCGCGCGTCTGGCACCAAGCATCCATTAGTACCGAATCTCCCATGATCACAACCCCGGGATGGAGGCATACTCGTTCCGCCGCCGCGATACGTTGCGGAGTGGAAGTCAGCGCCGGGTGCTCGTGTTGTCATGCAGGCCCGGCGCTCGCCGTTTCAGTACCCCGGATCCCGGGCTTGGGTTGACACGTGATCTAACCTGTCACTGCAAGGGGCAGTAGCCCTGCGAAGTGGACCCGGCAGCCTTCCGGACGGTGGGCGGGCCGGGTTTCGTGCACCTAGAGGCCCAGGGCCGTGACGGTGATGTCCAGTCCCTCGAGAGCGCGCCGCCACTCCCCGCCGCGGTGCCATGCCCAGCTGACCGCGTCGGGCAGCCAGAGCAGAGGCTCACTGTGATCGTGAAGGTGGTCGTAGGTGCCGCCCCAGCCGTGGCCGAGGACCTCCCCGAGAACCCGCCGATCCATGTTGAGCACGGAGTCGTTCTGGTTGAGCACGGAGTCGTTCTGGTCGAGGACGATCTGCTGGCAACGGCCCTCACGATTCGCCATGGCCACGGCCCGGAGACAGGTCGAACGGGACGCCCGGGTCCGGTGCTCAACCTGATAGATCTCCGCCCTGACCGGCATCGTGGTGATCGCCCGAAGGACAGCACGACGGACCTCCGGGCGCTCCTTGGTGAAATGAATGGACCGTTGCCCCGGCTTGAGATGGCCACGGAGCTCGGAGCGCAGCCGGTGGACGTCGGCCGGTCGGACGTAGACCGCCGTCATCGAGTAGCCACCCACCTCGGACTCATCGACGAACACCCGGTACGGGCGCGTGGTGTCCCACGCCTCCGCACCGGGTGTCCTCGTCATCGGGGTCTCGCCCTGCGCCGTCGTCGGCTGTGCCGACTCAGAGCATGCAGGACACGCAGCCCTGGACCTCCGTGCCCTCCAGCGCCGCCTGGCGGAGCCGGATGTAGTACAGCGTCTTGATGCCCTTGCGCCACGCGTAGATCTGCGCGCGGTTGACGTCGCGCGTGGTCGCGGTGTCCGGGAAGAACAGCGTGAGGGACAGGCCCTGGTCCACGTGCTGGGTAGCCACCGCGTAGGTGTCGATGATCTTCTCGGGGCCGATCTCGTACGCGTCCTGGTAGTACTCCAGGTTGTCGTTCGTCATGAAGGGCGCCGGGTAGTAGACGCGCCCGATCTTGCCCTCCTTGCGGATCTCGACCTTGGCGACGATCGGGTGGATCGAGGACGTCGAGTTGTTGATGTAGGAGATCGAGCCGGTCGGCGGCACAGCCTGGAGGTTGCGGTTGTAGATGCCGTCCTTCTTGATCTTCTCGGCGAGCTCCGCCCAGTCCTCACGGGTGGGGACGTGCACGGAGGACTTCTCGAAGAGCTCCTTGACGCGCGGCGTCGTCGGGACGAAGTCCTGCGTGGTGTACTTCTCGAAGAACTCGCCGGTCGCGTACTTGGAGTCCTCGAAGCCGACGAACTTCTCGCCGCGTTCCACCGCGATGTCGTGCGAGGCGGACAGGGCCGCGAAGAGCACGGAGGCGAAGTAGACGTTCGTGAAGTCGAGGCCCTCCTCGGAGCCGTAGTGGATCCGCTCGCGGGCCAGGAAGCCGTGGAGGTTCATCTGCCCCAGGCCGATCGCGTGCGACTCGTGGTTGCCGCGGTCGATGGAGGGCACGGAGGGCAGGATCGTCTGGTCCGAGACGGCGGTGAGGCCGCGCACGGCGGTGGCGATCGTCCTCGCGAAGTCCGGGGAGTCCATCGTCTTGGCGATGTTGAGGGACCCCAGGTTGCAGGAGATGTCCTTGCCGACGTGCTCGAAGGTGAGGTCCTCGTTGAGCACGCTGGGCTCGGAGACCTGGAGGATCTCGGAGCACAGGTTGGACATGATGACCTTGCCCTTGATCGGGTTCGCCTTGTTGACCGTGTCCTCGAACATGACGTACGGGTACCCGGACTCGAACTGGATCTCGGCGAGGGTCTGGAAGAACTGGCGGGCGTCGATGCGCGTCTTCTTGATGCGCGGGTCGTCGACCATCTCGCGGTACTTCTCGGTGACGTTGATGTCCGAGAAGGGCACCCCGTAGACGCGCTCCACGTCGTAGGGGCTGAAGAGGTACATCGGCTCCTTGTTGCGGGCGAGCTCAAAGGTGATGTCCGGGATGACGACGCCGAGCGACAGCGTCTTGATGCGGATCTTCTCGTCCGCGTTCTCACGCTTGGTGTCGAGGAACCGCATGATGTCCGGGTGGTGCGCGTGAAGGTACACGGCGCCGGCGCCCTGACGCGCACCGAGCTGGTTCGCGTAGGAGAAGGAGTCCTCGAGCAGCTTCATGACGGGGATGACGCCGCTGGACTGGTTCTCGATGCGCTTGATCGGAGCGCCCATCTCACGCAGGTTGGTGAGCAGCAGGGCGACGCCGCCGCCACGCTTGGACAGCTGGAGAGCGGAGTTGATGCCGCGGGCGATCGACTCCATGTTGTCCTCGATGCGCACGAGGAAGCAGGAGACGGGCTCGCCGCGCTGGGCCTTGCCCTCGTTGAGGAAGGTCGGGGTGGCCGGCTGGAAGCGGCCGGTCATCATCTCGTCGACGAGGTTGAGGGCGAGCTGCTCGTCGCCGTCCGCGAGCGCGAGGGCGACCATGGTGACGCGGTCCTCGAAGCGCTCCAGGTAGCGCTTCCCGTCGAAGGTCTTGAGCGTGTACGACGTGTAGTACTTGAAGGCGCCCAGGAAGGTCTGGAAGCGGAACTTGTGGGCGTAGGCCGCCTTGAAGGCGGACTTCACGAACTCCGGGGAGTACTTGTCCAGGACCGGTTTCTCGTAGTACCCCTCCTCGACGAGGTACTCGAGCTTCTCCTCGATGTCGTGGAAGAAGACGGTGTTCTGGTTGACGTGCTGGAGGAAGTACTGGCGGGCCGCCTCGTGGTCCGCGTCGAACTGGATCTTCCCGTTCGCGTCGTACAGGTTCAGCTTGGCGTTGAGGGCGTGGTAGTCGAGGGCCGGGGCGAAGGACTCCGAGCCCGTGTCCGTCAGCGTGTCTGCCAAAACGTGTCCAATCCTTCTTTGACGCGCGCGACGTCGGTGGGGGTGCCGAGGAGCTCGTAGCGGTACATGAAGGGCACCTTGAGCTTGGCGGCGATGATGTCACCGGCGACGCAGTAGGCCTCGCCGAAGTTGGTGTTGCCCGACGCGATGACGCCGCGGCACAGCGACCGGTTGTGGGGGTCGTTGAGGAACTTGATGACCTGCTTGGGGACGGCGCCCTTGAGGTTGCCGCCGCCGTAGGTCGGGACCAGGAGGACGTACTCCCGGTCCACGCTCAGGGGCTCGTCCTTGGGGCGCAGCGGGATGCGCGCGGTGGGGTAGCCGAGCTTGGTCGCGAAGCGGTGGGTGTTCTCCGAGGTGGAGGAGAAGTAGACGAGCAGGGGCTCGCCCTTCTCCTCCGCCCCGGCGGACGCCGCAGGGGTGGTGTCAGCGGTCGCTGTCTGGGTCACGGGAGCCGACGGCCCCTCAGATGGCGACGGCCTCGACGGCGGCCTGGAGGGCCTTGATCTTGTCCGGGCGGAAGCCGGACCAGTGGTCCTCGCCGGCGACGACGACGGGGGCCTGGGCGTAGCCGAGCGACTTGACCTGGGCGAGCGCCTCGGCGTCCGCGGTGACGTCCACCGTCTCGTAGGACACGCCGGCCTTGTCCAGGGCGCGGTAGGTCGCGTTGCACTGGACGCAGTTGGGCTTGGAGTAGACGGTGATCGCCATATCAGTCACTTCCTGGCAGTCGTGATCGGGGTCATGGGGAGGGGCCGGAAGCCGCGCCCGCTCATCGGCCTCCGGGGAGGCTGACGACGGTGCAACTACACGGTTGTCGTCCGCGGGAGGGCAGGTGTCCCTCGCGGAGCAAGACACTACCCCTAGGGGTCCGGGGCTGTGACCACCCCTAGATGGTGTGGTGGGCGTGGCCCTGTGCATAGCTGACCCCCTTCCTGTGGAGAGCGCCCGCAGGCTTGTGGACGCGGGGTGGAGAGCCGTCTTGCAGACCCCCTGCGTAACCCGTCCGGGACCGCCCTCCATCGGCGGAACCATCGTGCTCCGGGGGTACGACACGAATCCGGCGCCCTCACCCACAGCTCCGCGCCCCCGTCGGGTCCCCAAGGCTCCCCACCCTGGGGACAGAGATCGAAAATTCACCCGTCCGTCCTCCGAGCCCCGGCGTGTCGCCCCGCAGGACCCGGAGCTGCCGGGCACCGACGCCCGCCACCGCCCCGGCCGCGTCCGGGTACGTGGCTGCCCCCTCGCGGCTCCAGGCTCTTGGCGTCCGAGTCGTCGTGCTACGTTCGCGATGATGGCGGACGCCGTCACGACTGGAGACCAGGGAGGGACGATGAACGCCGCAGCACGCCGCGACGAGATCCTCGAGCAGCTCGGGGCGGCCGAGGGCCCCGTCTCCGCCGCCGCACTCGGTGAGCGCCTGGGCGTCTCCCGCCAGATCGTCGTCGGCGACGTCGCCCTCCTGCGCGCCGCCGGGCACGCCGTCCACGCCACCAACCGCGGCTACGTCCTCGCCCGCCCCTCGCCCCGCCCCCGTCGCGCCGTCCACGTGCGCCACGGACGGGAGGACATCGCCGCCGAGCTCAACGCGGTGCTCGAGGCCGGCGGATCGATCCTCGACACCTCGATCGAGCACCGCCTCTACGGGCAGCTCACGGTCGACCTCCTCATCCACGACCATCACGACCTCGACACCTTCCTCGCACGGCTGGAGGAGTCGACGGCGCTGAGCGAGCTCACGAACGGCTGGCACACGCACACCGTCGAGGCCGACTCCGAGGAGCGCCTCGACGACGTCGAGCGTGCTCTGGACGCCCTCGGCTTCCTCCAGCGCGAGGCCTGATCCCAGACGGTAGGACGACCGCAACTGACGGGCGACAGGGCGGCCAGCCAAGAGTGACGGGCGACCGACCGAGGCTGCCGACCCACCAAGCATTCCGGAGCGACCGGGCCGCGCGTACCTCGAGGCGCTGACGAACACCTCCCTCTCAGGTGTCATGACACTCACAGCCCCCGACACCCTCAGGGCCCCTACCCTCTTAGGTGTCAAGACACCCAGGTGTCGTCCCCACCCCCTCGAGGACCCCGCCGTGCCCACCAGCACCTCCGCCCCCGCCCCCGCCCCCACAGCACGCTCCCGCGCCATCGCCTACGCCCACAGGATCCTCATCGAGGGCCTCACGGGCATGGCCCACGGCCTGTTCGCCACCCTCATCATCGGCACGATCCTCACCCAGGTCGGCTCCTACCTCCCCGGGACCGCCGGCCACGTGGCCCTCATCCTGGGCAAGGTCGCCTCCGCCGTCACCGGCGCCGGGATCGGACTGGGCACCGCCCACCGCCTGCGCGCCGACACCTTCGTCCTCATCTCCGCCGCCGTCGCCGGTCAGGTCGGAGCCCTCGCCTCCGGTCTCCTCTCCGGGACCGTCCTCGTCGCGGCCGACGGCGTCACGGCCCTCCACCTCACCGGCCCAGGCGAGCCGCTCGGCGCCTTCATCGCCGCCTGCACCGCCGTCGAGGTGGGTCGGCTCGTGTCCGGCCGCACCCCTGTCGACATCCTCCTCACGCCGCTCGTCACCGTCACCGCCGGCGGCGTCGTCGGGCTGCTCGTCGGCCCGCCGATCTCCCGCGCCATGACGGCGCTCGGCGAGGTGGTCAACTGGGGCACGGAGCGCCAGCCGCTCCTCATGGGGATCGTCGTCGCCGTCGTCATGGGGATCGTCCTCACCCTGCCGATCTCCTCCGCGGCGCTCGGCGTCATCCTCGGGCTCTCCGGCATCGCGGCGGGAGCGGCCACCATCGGCTGCACCACGCAGATGGTCGGCTTCGCCGTCGCCTCGTTCCGTGAGAACCGCTGGTCCGGTCTCCTCGCCCAGGGGCTCGGCACCTCGATGCTCCAGGTGCCCAACATCGTGCGCCACCCGCTCATCTGGGTGCCGCCGACCCTCGCCTCCGCAGTCCTGGGCCCGGTCGCCACGGCCGTCCTGCACATGGAGTCGAACGCCGTCGGCTCCGGCATGGGGTCAGCGGGACTCGTCGGCCAGATCATGACCTGGCAGGTGATGAGCACGAGCGTGCCCTCAGCGCGGCTACTCGTCACCATCCTCCTGTTCCAGTTCGTCGCCCCGGCGGTCCTCACGCTGGGGATCAGCGAGCTCATGCGCGCCCGCGGGTGGATCCGCCCTGGGGAGATGGCCCTCGCTCGAGCCTGAGCGGTCCGCCCGCGCTGGCGCCGTCCGCAGCTGAGGTGAACGGCAGGCGAAGACATCCCGGAGCCCTACCCCTGTCACAGCCTGCGCACGGGATCACTGCCTTGACTCGGGGACACCGGATCGAGAACCGCGTCCAGCGGCTGCGACCCGGCCCTGACTCCGACCCAAGGACCATCCTCATGACGCTCACCGCCCTCGCCCACGTCGGGCTCGACCTGGTCGCCCTCGCCATCCTCATCGGCGCCCTCTACGTGCCCCGGCACTCGCGGCGCGACCTCATGGCGGCCTACATCGGCGTGAACGTCGGTGTCCTCGCCGTCACCCTCCTCCTCGCCACCGCGTCCGTCGGCGCGGGCCTCGGCCTCGGCCTCTTCGGTGTCCTGTCGATCATCCGCCTGCGTTCCACCGAGCTCGCCCAGCACGAGGTCGCCTACTTCTTCGCCGCCCTCGCGCTCGGCCTCCTCGGCGGACTCGAGGCCGGAACCGCCCCGACCGCTGTCCTCATGGGGCTGCTCCTCGTGGCACTGTGGATCGGCGACCACCCGCGGATCCTGCGCCGCAACCGCCACCAGGTCATCATGCTCGACCGCGCCATCGCCGACGAGGCCGCCCTCACCGCCCACCTCGAGACCCTGCTCGGCGCCCGCGTCCAGTCCCTCGAGGTCCAGCGCCTCGACCTCGTCAACGACACCACCCTCGTCGACGTCCGCTACCAGCTCCGCACCCTGCCCGGGCAGGCACCCGCCGACGGCGTCCCCGGCGCCGAGCCCGGAAGCACGCCCGTCGCCCTCCCCGCCCAGTCGCCCCGGCTCCACCCCGTCTCGCCCGCCGAGGCCTGGGCCGCGCCGCAGGACGCCCGGGCCGCCGAGCGCGATGCCGTCCTCGCGGGCCGCTGAGGAGCCACCATGAGCCGCCACGCCGCGATCAGCCGCCCAGCCACCGCTCCCGCCGCACCCAGCGCCGTGCCCGCCCCAGCAGCACCCAGCGCCGTGCCCGCCCCAGCAGCACCCAGCGCCGTGCCCGCCCCAGCCCTGAGGACCGACGGCGTCGGGCCCACCACGCTGGCCGAGCTCAACGCCGCCGCCGGCCTCCTCACCCGCGTCGACCGCAAGTACCTCGTCCCCCTGGACGACACCCAGCGCGTCGTCGACGCCGTCGCCGACCGCTCCCGCGTCCTCGAGATCGACGGGCGCCGCGGATTCGCCTACTCCTCGACCTACTTCGACACACCCGCGCTCGACTCCTACCTCCTGTCCGCGCGCAAGCGCCGTCGCCGCTTCAAGGTGCGCACCCGCTCCTACCTCGACTCCGGCCTCACCTTCCTCGAGGTCAAGACCCGCGGCCCGCGCGGGGCCACCGTCAAGAAGCGCGTCCCCTACGAGCCCGACGACGCCGACCGCCTCACGCCAGCGGGCCGCGACTTCGTCACCGCGTGCCTCCTCGACTCCGGCACGGCCACCGGCGACGCCGCCCGGCGCGTCTCGGCGGCCCTCGTCCCCGTCATGAGCACGACCTACGAGCGCACCACGCTCCACCTGCCCGAGGACGAGGCCCGCGCCACCGTCGACACCGGCCTCGTGTGGACCCCCCTCGACGCCGTGGGGCGCCCCTGCGGGACCTCCCGCGAGGCGGGCGCGCTCGCCGTCGTCGAGACGAAGAACCCCGCCACCCCCTCCCCCACCGACAGGCTGCTGTGGTCCGTCGGGCACCGCCCCGCCCGCGTCTCCAAGTACGCGACCGGTATGGCGCTCCTCCACCCCGAGCTGCCCGCGAACAAGTGGCACCGGGTCATGAGTCACGAGCTCGCCGCCTAGCCCTGCCCGCCCCTCCTCGCGCCGACAGTGCCCTCGTGCCCTAGAACGCATCCTCGCCCGAGTCACCGGGAACGCGAAGCAACCTCACTCACGCCTCACAGCGATATCACAAGGCGGCTCGGAAGCATCGAGGCCGTACGAACCGATCAACCGATCCCCCGCCGGGCCGCCCGGCGCCACCAGGAGACCCACATGAAGAACCCCCTCAAGCACCTCAGCCGCTCCGGGAGGACCTCTCGGGGCACCCAGAAGCGCGCCGGCGGCGCCGTCGCCTCGCTCGCCGCCATCGCGCTCGTCGCCGGCTGCGGGACCGCGGCGGCCTCGGGCTCCTCGAGCAGCTCCGCCTCCGCGAGCAGCACCTCGAGCTCCTCGGACGCCTGGACGACCATCACGAGCGAGGTCGCCAAGGCCTCCACCGGCGCCACGGTCTCCGACATCACCTCCGCCAACGCCAACACCTCCGACGCCACGGGTGCCTCCACCTCCGAGGAGAACTCCGGCTCCTGGGACACCTCGAGCGCCACGACGATCACCCTCGACGGCGACTCGGTCAAGGTCTCCGGCTCCGACGCCGACTACGTGACCGTGGACGGCACGACGGTCACCATCACCGGCTCCGGCACCTTCGTCGTCTCCGGCACCCTCGACGACGGCGAGCTCGTCGTCAACGCCTCCGACGCCGACGTCCACGTCGTCCTCGACAACGCCTCCATCACGAACGTCGACGGCGCCGCCGTCGACGTCCAGGACGCGGGCAGCGCCGTCGTCGTCCTCGCCGACGGCTCGAAGAACACCCTCACGGACGGGAAGAGCTACTCCGACACCTCGGACGACGCTCCGAAGGCCGCCCTCTACTCCCACGACGACCTCACCATCACGGGCACCGGCGAGCTCGCCGTCACCGGCAGCTCCAACGACGGCATCTCCTCGAAGAACGGCCTCGTCATCCAGGGCGACACCACGATCGAGGTGACGGCCGCGGACGACGGCATCGTCGGCAAGGACTACCTGCTCGTCTCGGGCGGCACGATCACCGTGGACGCGCAGGGCGACGGACTCAAGTCCTCCGAGGACAACGACGAGACCAAGGGCTTCGTCCAGCTCGGCAAGGCGAAGATCACCATCACCGCCGGCGACGACGGCGTCCAGGCCACCACCGACGTCACCGTCGACGGCACGACCCTCGACGTCACGGCGGGCGGCGGCCAGGCGAACGCCTTCACCGACCAGCAGGGCCCGGGCGGGCAGGCGCCTTCAGATAGCGGCCAGGCGCCCTCCGACGGCGGGCAGGGAGGGCCTGGGGGCCAGGGCGGTCAGCCGCCGAGCGATGGCCAGGCCCCGGGCTCCGAGGACTCGAGCAGCTCCAGCGACTCGAGCAACAGCTCGGGCTCGTCGAATTCCGGCGTCCTGTCCGACTCCTCGAGCTCCGACAGCAGCTCCTCCGACATCGCGACCGCGGCCGCCAGCGACTCTGCTACGTCCTCCGCCACCGACTCGGCCAGCGACTCCGCCACAGCCTCCTCCGGCTCAGACAGCAGCTCCTCGTCCTCCAGCTCGGACGACACCTCGAAGCCCAAGGGCATCGACGCGGGCGTCTCCTACACGCAGGACTCCGGCACCGTCACCCTCGACGCCGCTGACGAGAGCATCCAGTCCGCCTTCATCAACGTCAACGGCGGCACCCTCGACATCACCTCCGGCGACGACGGCATCAACGCCACGAGCTCCGACTACACGATCGAGGGCTACGAGAACGCGGACTCCGAGGCCGACGACGGCGCCTACCTCACCATCACCGGCGGCGAGGTCCAGATCGACAACGCCTCCTCCGACGGCATCGACTCCAACGGCTCCGCGAAGATCAGCGGCGGCGAGATCGCCATCTCGGGCACCTACGGCTCGCCGGACGGCTCGGTCGACGTCAACGGCGACCTGTCGGCCGTCGGCGCGAACGTCTCCTCCTCTGTCGCCGAGGGCGACACGATCACGGTGACGAGCTCGGACGGCTCGAGCTGGGAGCTCAGCTCGGCGATCTCCGACTCCTCGTACACGATCCTCGGCCTCACGAGCGGCACGACCTACACCGTGGAGTCCACCTCGGGCGGCTCCACCTCGGTCACCGCCGCGGAGGTCACCGTGACCGGCGGCGGCATGGGTGGCCAGGGCGGTCCGGGGCAGCAGAGCAAGTCCGGCTCGTCCAACTCCGACAGCAACACGTCGTCGAGCATTGACAGCAGCTCAGACAGCAGCACCTCGAGCTCCGACAGCAACAGCTGAGCCGGCCGCCGCGGGCGGCCCCGTGGTCAGTTCTCGTGACTTTCACCGACGAGCCGCCAGGGCGCCCGCACCATGACGCGGATCAATCCGGGGCGGGCACCCGCGCACCGCTGAAAGTCACGAGAACTGACCACCTCGAGCAAACCGGGACGCCGGTGGCCCCGACCCAGCAGCTGGGTCGGGGCC
>NZ_JACWNA010000021.1 GCF_015355765.1 Actinomyces haliotis | reverse complement strand
ACTGCTCGGCCTGGACGCGTTCTTCGATGAGCTGCAGGGCGCGCGCCTTGAACTCGGGCGTGTACTTCTGGGGCATGATCCGATCCTCCTTGAGATAACAGGTCGGAACGAAACCCAGGGCGCTTCACAAGATCAACAGCCGAGCCCTGACCATCAGCCAGACCCTTCTCAACCTTGAAGGTGGCCTTGGGGGTCTGGCCGGCGACCGTGAAGTTGACGGTGTCGTCAGCGACGGCCTCGCGAGAGTTCGTCGCGGCGATGACGTCGATGCCCCAGGCGTAGGAGGTGCTCCAGGTGGTGCCGTCGTTGGGCTGGCAGCCCGAGACGAAGAGCTTCTGGGTGAAGGTGAAGGTCGTCCCGTCCGGGATCCACTTCTCACCGGTGGAGGTGTCCTTGTCGAAGGGGAAGTTGATCGACTGACGGAACTGATAACCGTCGAGCGGCAGGCTCGTGATCTCCGAACCGTCGGTGTCGTTCGGGTTGAGCGTCTGAGACCCATCGAAAATCTGGGAGGTCAGGTCCGTGCCATCCGGGGCGGTGACCGTGACGATCGGGCCTGCCGGGTCCGGATTGATGACGTTGTCGTTGGTCTCGACCCAGATCTCAGCCAACCACTGGCCGTAGCTGCCACCGTGGAACGTGTGCGTCGTCGTTCCGGTCACGGAGCAGGTCTGGGTGTCGAACTCGCTGTAGGTGGGGTCGGTGTGCGTCCAGGACCCCAGCGGGTTGATGTCCGCAACGGCCTCGGCCTTGGCCGTGAGCGTCGAGCCGGCGGGCGCCGAGGACGACACGGTAGCGGGCTGGGCGAACGTGACCGTGAGGGGGTTCGTCGTGGTGAATGACGACTGGATGTCTGGCTCACCGAAGGAGTAGGTCACGGCCCCAGTGGCCGGGTCGATGCTCGGCGCCACCGTGTTGCCATCAGCGCCGACGAGGAACTGGTGGGTGCGTCCGTCGCTCCACGTGAAGTCCGAGGGGGACAGGAAGTTCGCGGAGGTCACGGGCGCGTTCTTGTCCGGGGTGACCACGACGTAGACGGCTCGGATGTAGTCCTTGCCGTCGCTCGAGGTGTATCCGGGCTGCGGGGCGGTGGCCGTCGTCGTGATCTGGTACTTGATCGACTGACCCGGGTCGACCACGCCGTCCGCGTCGTCGAGGGTGATCTTGGTTGTCACCGTCGGGTCAGGGCCGTCAGGCGTTCCGAAGGCGACGTCCTTCGTGATCGGTGTGTACGCGTCAGCCTGCGGTGACAGGGCCGTCGTCGCGCCGACGATGCCGGTGGCACCGAGGGCCAGGGCAGACAGGGTGGCGGCAACCTTTCGTCGCCTTCCCCTGAGTCGTTGAGATACCCTCATGGGAGTTTCCTTCCGGAAGATGAGTACGCCGATATTCCCCCAATGAGAGGAGGAACTCCACGTTCTGGGTCTACACATGCAACCTTATGTTGGCGCATGCGGCTGACACAGGGTTGTCTGTTGAATTGTTGCAGGATCGAGAAACGAGAGGTAGGCGTTGGCGGGAGGCCGGATCAGCCGTGTCAGCCCATCCCGAATGCACCGAGGCCCACACCAGACCGCGCCCCAGAGACTTCTGGAGAACGCCCCAGTGCGCGCTATCAATCGCTGTGAGATCGCGGCAACCACATGCATGGGTCACGCGTCAACGAACATGGACTCCTCGATCCACGAGGTGCACGACGCTCTACAGCCATCGCCCCAACTCGCTCGTCTGAGAAGCACATGGCGCTCCCGCCCGCGGTAGCGTGACCGGCATGTCGAGCACCCCCACGCGCAGCACAGTCATCCCCGGACGCGAGGAGACTCTCCTCCCCGTCCCCGGTGAGCACGTCGTCCTCCACACCCCGATCGACGGCCCCTGGCCCGAGGGCTCGCAGGTCCTCTACCTCGCCGCCGGCTGCTTCTGGGGCGTCGAGCGGTTCCTGTGGCGCCAGCCGGGCGTCATCAGCACCGCCGTCGGCTACATGGGCGGCACCACCCCGAACGCGACCTACCGCGAGGTCTGCACGGGCCGGACGGGGCACGCGGAGACCGTCCGCGTCGTCTACGACCCCGCCATCGTCGGAGAGGGAGGCGAGGCGCTCCTGCGCACGTTCTGGGAGAACCACGACTCCACCCACCTCAACCGTCACGGCAATGACGTCGGCACCCAGTACCGCTCCGCCGTGTGGACGACCACCCCTGCGCAGGACGCTGCCGCCCACGAGGTCCGCGACCTCTTCCAGGGCGAGCTCACGCGCCTCGACCTCGGCACCTGCGTGACGACGATCGCCCCTGCGGACTCCCTCTACTCCGAGTTCGGCGGCCCCTTCTACCTGGCCGAGGACTACCACCAGGGCTACCTGCACAAGAACCCGGCCGGCTACTGCAACCACGGCCCGAACGGAGTCACGTGCCCCGTCGGAGTCGCGGACCTCCCGGCCCAGACCGACGTCCTGGCCCCCGAGGACGCGCCCGGAGCATGAGTGGGCACGCGGACAAGGAGACCCACGCAGGCGCGGGCTACCGGGGTCGCCGCGACCGGCGCTCCGGCGGCCGGTACCAGGCCCGGTCGGGCCGGCGCCGCGACCACGAGGACGCGCCGCGCGAGGGCTCGCTCGGTGACCTCGTGGGCCATCTGCACGCCATCGACTCGCGCTCCTACGCCGCCTACAAGGCCATCGTGGGCCGCTACGAGGCGCCGGTGGGCTGGGCGCTCGTCGTCGACCGCGTCCAGCCGGACCCGTACGCGCCGCCGACGCGGATCCACCTCGAGGTGCCGCTGAGCCTGCCCGGCCTGGCCGTGCTCAACGAGGAGGGGCTGCTCTCGACGACGGACCGGCGGGTCGCCGTCGGCGACTTCCTCACGCGCGAGCTCCACGCCTCCTTCCGCGGGACGGCGCTGTCGATCGCGGCGCCGGGGCAGGAGATCCTCGAGCGCTCCAGCGTCCTCGTGCTCAGCGACGACGGCGCGTTGGTGACGGAGGACGACTCAGCCGCTCCGGTGACCTCGAGGGCCGGCTCCGATCGCGACGGCGCCAACACGGACGCCGACGAGGCGCCGGCCCCAATCGCGCCCCCAGCACCCGCCGCCCTCGAGATCCGCGCCCGCCTGGCCCTCCCGGCCCGCGGCCGCTCGATCCAGGGACGCGAGGCGGCGCGCATCGTCAGCCTCGACCTGCCCCGGGCCCTCGAGCGGGCGCTCGACCTCACCGGGGAGCGCGCCGACCGCCTTCGCGCGCACGTCGCCGCCCTCGAGGACCACCGGGCGCTCACGCGGGCGGTCGAGACCAACGGCTGGGTCGCCTTCCTCGCCGACGGCTCGCTCCTCCCCCGCCGCTCCGGCGTCTCCGACGAGCCCATGCGCTCCGGCGCCGTCGCCCCCACGGCCCCCGAGTCCCTCGCCGCGACGGTGACGCTCCCCCACGCGGGCCCCGTCCGGGGCACCGTCATCGGCCCGGGTGTCACCCTGGTCGTCGGCGGCGGATACCACGGCAAGTCCACGCTGCTCACCGCCATCGAGCGGGGCGTCTACCCGCACGTGCCCGGCGACGGGCGCGAGCTGGTCGCCACCGCGCCGAGCGCCATCAAGGTCCGGGCCGCCGACGGCCGCGCCGTCACGGGCGTCGACCTCCGGCCGTTCATCGGTCACCTGCCAGGCGGCCGCGACACGTCCTCCTTCACCACGAAGAACGCCTCGGGCTCCACCTCGCAGGCCGCCTCGATCATCGAGGCCGTCGAGGCGGGCGCGAGCGCGCTGCTGCTCGACGAGGACACCTCGGCGACGAACCTCCTCATCCGCGACGCCCGCATGCGCGAGCTCGTCGCCGCCGAGCGCGAGCCGATCACGCCGCTCGTCGACCGTGTCTCCGCCCTGGCGGAGGACCGCGGCGTCTCCACGGTGCTCGTCATGGGCGGCTCCGGGGACTACCTCGACGTCGCCGACCACGTCCTCCTCATGGACTCCTACCGTCTCGAGGACGCCACCGAGTGGGCGCGCGAGGTCGCGGCCTCCTCCCCGCGCGAGACGACGGCACTGGACGGGTTTCCCAAGGGGGCGGGCCGCGTCCCGCTGCCGGGGCTCGACGACGCCGACCGGCGCGGCCCGGTCAAGGTCCGCTCCCGCGGGACGGAGGCACTGAGCCTGGACCGCGAGGAGATCGACGTCTCCGATGTGGCGGGGATCGTCGACCCGGGCCAGGCGGAGGCGATCGCCCGGGCGCTGCGCGCGCTGCTCGAGCGTCGCTTCGACGGCGAGTCGACGCTCGCCGAGTGCCTCGGGGACCTCGACGCGCTCCTCGACGACGAGGGCCTCGACGCGCTGGGCGGCCGCACCGAGCGCCCCGCCTTCCTGACGCGCCCGCGGGCGGTCGACGTCGCCGCGGCGGTCAACCGGTACCGGAGCCTCGAGCTCGCCGAGCCGGGAGAGGACGACGACGCGGCCGAGACCGAGACGGTCTGAGCACCACGCGCCGTCGGCGCGGCGCAACGACGGCCTCCCCCGCCCCAGCTCCTCGCCGCACGACGAACCGGCCCGCCGTCCCGAGAGGGGTGGCGGGCCGGTTCGGGCTGTCGGGGGCGGCGGCGCGTCGACGCCGGGAGCCCTCAGCGGACCACCGGGGTCAGCGCAGGGTGGCGAGGGCGCCGTCGAGGGTGACCATGGAGGAGACCATGGTGGGGACCTCGGCGTCGTGGAAGTCGGCCGGGGCGAACTCGCTCATGTTCTTGAAGTCGCTGGCGAGGTGGAGGTTGACCTGGTCGCGGACGACGCCGGCGGAGAAGTTGGCGAGGATCTGACGCAGGTGCTCGATCGGGCGGTGGCCGGCGGAGAAGGAGTAGGCGACGAGGCCGACGGCCTTGTTCGCGAGGGTGGCCGGGGAGATGAAGTCGAGGGCGTTCTTGAGGGCGCCGGGGATCGAGTGGTTGTACTCCGGGGTGACGATGACGTAGCCGTCGTAGGCGGCGAGGGTCTCGTTCCACGTGACGGCGGCAGGGTCCTGCGCGGGGCGCATGGCCGTCGGGTAGTCCTCGGCGAAGAGGGGCAGGTTGAAGTCGGCGACGCGGACGACGTCGGCCTGGACGCCCTCGACCGTGTTGGCCTTCTCGGTGACCCACTCGGCGACGGGACCGCCGACGGAGGCGGGGCGGACGGAGGAGGAGATGACGGCGATCTTGGTCATGAGGTGGCTCCTTGGAGGGACCGAGGTACTTGAGACGTGAACGACCCTACGTGAGAAGTGGATACTTCAACGAAATCTGATCCCATGATTCCCACCACACCGATGGGCATCGCCTCTCAGTCGCTCCCCCAGACCTGGCCTCGCTCAGCTCCCATCTCTCGCGAGATCGGGACATCCTGGCCTCGAGCTCGGGCGATCCACGCGGCGAGGTCGACCGCGCCCCCTCAGCGCGCCAGGAAGAAGCGCGCCGACGGATCCTGCGTCTCCTCGTGGTACGCGTAGCCGAGCCGGTCCATGTGCTCGGTGAGCTCCGCGTCCTCGGCGCCCGCCTCGAAGGCGCACAGGATGCGTCCGTAGTCGGCGCCGTCGGTCCGGTAGTGGAAGAGCGTGATGTTCCAGCGCGTCCCGAGCACGTCGAGGAACCGGACGAGCGCGCCCGGCGCCTCTGGGAACTCGACGCTGAACAGGCGCTCGGACAGGCCGGCCGGCGCACGTCCCCCGATCATCGAGCGCACGTGCACCTTGGCGAGCTCGTCCTCGGTGAGGTCGACGACGCCGTAGCCGGCCTTCTCCAGGTCCGCGACGATCCCGGCGCGCTCCTCGCGCCCGCGCGTGAGCCGCACGCCGACGAAGATCCGTGCGGGGTCGCCGTCGTCGGCAGCACCCACCCGGTAGTTGAACTCCGTGACCGCACGGCCCCCGAGGACCGAGGCGAAGCGCAGGAACTCGCCCTGGCGCTCGGGGATGGTGACACCGAGGATGGCCTCACGCTGCTCGCCGATCTCGGATCGCTCGGAGATGTAGCGCAGCTGGTGGAAGTTGAGGTTGGCGCCCGAGAGCACGCACGCGAGCCGCTCCCCCGCGATCTCGTGCTCGGCGACGTACTTCTTGAGGCCCGCGAGCGCGATGGCTCCGGAGGGCTCCGGGACGGCGCGGACGTCCTCGAAGAGGTCGCGGACGGCGGCGGAGGTCTCGTCGGAGGAGACCGTGACGACGTCGTCAAGGAGGGCGGAGCAGACGCGGAAGGTCTCGTCGCCGATGCGCCGTACGGCGACGCCCTCGGCGAAGAGCCCGACTCGGGCGAGGTCGACGGGCTCACCGGCCGCGAGGGCCGCGGTGAGGCAGGCGGACTCCTCGTGCTCGACGCCGATGACGGCGACGTGCGGCATGAGCGCCTTGATGAGGACGGCGATCCCGGACACGAGGCCACCGCCGCCGACGGGCACGAACACGCGGTTGAGCTCGGCGTCCTGCTGGATGAGCTCGAGGCCGATCGTGCCCTGGCCGGCGATGACGTGCGGGTCGTCGAAGGGCGGAATGAAGGTGAGGCCTTCGGCGTCGGCGAGGCGCACGGCCTCGGCCTTGGCGGCGTCGAAGTTGTCGCCGGAGAGGACCACCTCGCCGCCGAGCGCGCGAACGGCGTCCACCTTGATGCGCGGGGTGACCGTGGGCATGACGATCGTGGCGGTGACGCCGAGGAGGCTCGCGGAGCGGGCGACCCCTTGGGCGTGGTTGCCGGCGGACGCGGTGATGACGCCACGGGCGCGCTCCGCGTCGGACAGGGCGTGCATGGCGTTGTAGGCGCCACGGATCTTGAAGGAGTGGACGGCCTGGAGGTCCTCGCGCTTGACGGCGACGCGGTTGCCGAGGCGGGCGGAGAGGGCCGGCATCTCCTGCAGCGGGGTGTGCTCGGCGGCCTCGTAGACCGGAGCCTTGAGCACCTCCCGCAGGTAGGTCGCGGAGTCCCAGTCGGTGCCCTTGCTCGTCAGCTCGCTCACGGCCTCAGGGTAGTCGGGGCGCTCAGCATGGTCGTCGGGCGTCCGCCGCCGCGACCCCGAGGCGGAGAACTGTCCAGTTCTCGTGAGTTCTATGCCTGTGCGAGGCACGGATGCAAAGCGAATCCGCGGAATCACGCGGATTCACGAGGCACGCCACCTCCCGGCACCCTAGAAGTGACGAGAACTGACCACTCTTGCCGTCCAGGCAGCGTCCGAGCCCGGACGCGCAGCCGCCCCGGACCACTGGGGTCCGGGGCGCCTGGACAGCCGGGCAGGATGTCCCGATCTCGGCGAGGGGGTGCCTCAGAAGCGCGGGAGCTTGGTGACGTCGCGGACGGCACCGACGTCAGCAGAGGTCGCGAGCATGGCGTAGGCGCGCAGAGCCGTCGAGATCTTGCGCGGGCGGCTCACGTGCGGGGACCACGCGTCATCGCCGCGCTCCTCCTCCGCGGCGCGGCGGCGGGCGATCTCCGCCTCGTCCACCTTGAGCTCGATGGTGCGGTTCGGGATGTCGATCTCGATGCGGTCGCCGGTCTCGACCAGGCCGATGAGGCCGCCCGCCGCCGCCTCCGGGGAGACGTGCCCGATGGACAGGCCCGAGGTGCCGCCGGAGAAACGGCCGTCGGTGAGGAGGGCGCACTCCTTGCCGAGGTGCATCGACTTGATGTAGGTGGTCGGGTACAGCATCTCCTGCATACCCGGTCCGCCGCGCGGTCCCTCGTGGTTGATGACGACGACGTCTCCGGCCTTGACCTTCTTGCCGAGGATGCCCTCGACGGCGTCCTCCTGGGACTCGAAGACGACGGCGTTGCCGGCGAAGGTGAGGATCGAGGCGTCGACGCCCGCGGTCTTGACGATGCAGCCCTTCTCCGCGATGTTGCCGAAGAGGACGGCGAGGCCGCCGTCCTGGGAGTAGGCGTGCTCCTTGGAGCGGATGCAGCCGTTCTCGCGGTCCGTGTCCAGGCTGTCCCAGCGCGAGGCCTGGGAGAACATCTCGGTCGTGCGCACGCCCGCGGGGGCGGCGTGGTAGCGCTCGAGGATCTCCGGGGCGACGTCGGAGCCGCGGACGCCGTCGGCGCCGGGACGGGCGATGTCGTACTGGGCGAGCTCCTCGGCGAGGGTCTCGTGCAGGACGTTCGTGACGGACGTGTCCAGGAGCCCGGCGCGGTCGAGCTCGCCGAGGATGCCCATGATTCCGCCGGCGCGGTGGCAGTCCTCGACATGGTAGAGGTTCGTCGACGGCGCGAGCTTGGACAGGTGCGGGACCTGGCGCGAGAGGCGGTCGATGTCCGCCATCTTGAAGTCGACCTCACCCTCCTGGGCGGCGGCCAGCAGGTGGAGCACCGTGTTGGTGGAGCCACCCATGGCGATGTCGAGGCTCATGGCGTTCTCGAAGGCGGCCTTGGTGGCGATGGAGCGCGGGAGGACGGAGGCGTCGTCCTGCTCGTAGTAGGCCCGGGTGATCTCGACGATCTGGCGGCCGGCGTCCTTGAAGAGCTCGCCACGGTCGGAGTGGGTGGCGAGGAGGGTGCCGTTCATGGGCAGGGCGAGGCCGAGGGCCTCGGTGAGGCAGTTCATCGAGTTGGCGGTGAACATGCCGGAGCAGGAGCCGCAGGTGGGGCAGGCGAGGCGCTCGATGGCGGAGATGGTGTCGTCGGAGACGGTGGGGTCCGCGGCGTCCATCATCGCGTCGATGAGGTCGAGCTTGCGGGTGGTGCCGTCCGCCGCCGTGACCTTGCCGGACTCCATGGGGCCGCCGGAGACGAAGATCGTGGGGATGTTGAGGCGGAGGGCCGCCATGAGCATGCCGGGCGTGATCTTGTCGCAGTTGGAGATGCACACGAGGGCGTCGGCGGTGTGCGCGTTGGTCATGTACTCCACTGAGTCCGCGATGAGGTCGCGGCTGGGCAGGGAGTAGAGCATGCCGTCGTGACCCATGGCGATGCCGTCGTCGACGGCGATGGTGTTGAACTCCTTGGCAATGCCGCCGGCGGCCTCGATCTCCTTCGCGACGAGCTTGCCGACGTCGCGCAGTCCGACGTGCCCGGGGACGAAGGAGGTGAAGGAGTTGGCGATCGCGATGATCGGCTTGCCGAAGTCGCCGTCCTTGACGCCGGTGGCGCGCCAGAGGGCGCGGGCGCCGGCCATGTTGCGGCCGGAGGTGGAGGTGGCGCTGCGGTACTGCGGCATGAGTTCTCCTGACGATCTGCGTGCGTGCTGCCTCCAGGGTAGCGGTGGGGCGTGCGGGGCCGGGCAAGGGGTCGCTCGCTGGACCCGCGCCACGCTCGTGACGCGCCCACTGTGTCGCCTTCCCGCCGAGACTGTCGGTTGCGCCGTCGTCAGCGAGCGGAAACCGTCAGACTCGGCTCCCACAGTGACGCGGCCAGGGCAAGCGCGCACGACGGCGCCCCGGTCGCACCGCTGGGGTGCGCCGGGGCGCCGTGGCGTCAGGGCCGGCTCGCGGGCGCGGGCCGGACGGCTCACATGATGCCGAGGATCTCCGTGACGAAGACGAGGGTGTCGCCGCCCTTGATGCCGGCCTGCGGGACGCCGCGGTCGCCGTAGCCGAGCTCGGAGGGGATGGAGAGCAGGACGCGGGAGCCGACGCGCTGGCCGACGAGGCCGTCGTCCCAGCCGCGGATGACCATGCCGACGCCGATCTGGAAGTCGAGCGGGGCGCCGCGGTCGTAGGAGTTGTCGAAGACGTCGCCACCCCAGGACTGGCCCAGGTAGTGGCAGACGATGTGGTCGCCGGCCTCGACGACGTCGCCGGTGCCCTCGTCGAGCACCTGGATCTGCAGGCCCTCCGGAGCCTCGTCGGTCGGGAAGGTGAGGACGGGCTTGGTGCCCTTGGCGCCCTCGACGGACGGCATGTGCGTGTTGATCATGCGGCCAGGCTACGGGAGGCGGACCGCGCGGGGAACCGGCGACGGCGGCCGCGCCGTCGCGTCGGCCAGGGGCGTAACCGCTCGGCCGCGCCCTCGTCGCAGCCCTGGACGCACCGCAGCCCGCCGGGCGCGGGGCCGGGCGGGCTGCGGGAGGCGTCGTGGGCGCGGGGCCAGGGCCCCGCGACCTGATCGTCAGTTGTCGCGCAGGATGGCGAGGATGCGGAGGAACTCCACGTAGAGCCAGACGAGCGTGACGACGAGGCCGAAGGCTCCCGCCCAGGCGTAGACCCGGGGCAGGCCGCGCTCGACGCCGCGCTGGATGGACTCGAAGTCCATCGCGAGGCTGAAGGCCGCCATGACGACGGCGACGAGCCCGATGATGAGGCCGAGCGGGATCCCCATGATCGTCATGCCGCGCAGGCCCCACGGGTCGGAGACGGCGCCGGTCATCATGAGGACCATGTTGACGATGCTGAACAGCAGGTAGCCGCCCATGGCGACGAGGAGGATCCGGGCGGCCCGGCCCTGGACGCGGAAGCCGGCGAACTTGTAGGCCGCCAGGACGACCGCGAAGGTGGCTCCGGTGGCGAGCACCGCCTGCAGGACGATCCCGGGGTAGGTCAGCTCCATGACGCCGGAGAAGGCGCCGAGCATGGCGCCCTCGAAGACGGCGTAGGTGAGGATGAGTGCGGGGCTGGGTACCTTCTTGAAGGAGTTGACCAGGCCCATGACGAGGGCGCCGATGGCACCGACGCCCATGAGCATGACGCCGGCGCCGAAGGTCGCCTCGTGCGAGGCGAGCGTCCACGAGACGGCGCCGACGCCGAGGATGACGGCGAAGATGCCGACGGTGCGCACGATGACGTCGTCGTAGGTCATCCGGCCGCGGTCGACGTTGCCCGCAGCGGGGGCGCCGTAGCGGGCCTCGAGGTCGGAGACCTGCTGGGGTGAGACAGAGCCGTACTGCTGGCCGTGCTGCTGGCCGTACGGCTGGGCCTGCTGCCCGTAGGTCGGAGCCTGGCCGTACTGCTGCCCGTAGGCGGGGGCAGAGCCGTACTGCTGGCCGTACTGCTGGCCGTAGGCCTGCTGTGCCTGGCCACGCCCCGGCTCGTAGCCAGGCATGGTCGGGTAGCCGTTCGGGGTGCGCGACGGCGCGGAGGCCGTCGCGGTGCCCGTGCCCGAGCCGCCCTCGCGGAAGGCGGGCGATCGGTCGAAGTAAGGATTGCTCATGGTGTCTGTGTCCTCTCGGAGACGGGGGGACGGAGGTGGTGACCGGCGGAGCGAGGCAGCATCCCGGCGCTCCGGGTCCACCAGGTCGAACACGGCCATCCTGCCTCACATTCCCGCGGTGCCGGCAACGGCGCCCCGGGGAGGTCTCCCCACCGGTGCACGGGCGAGCCTGCCAGGGACCTCCCCCACCGCGTCTCCTCCTCGCGGACGAGTCGGTCGCGCGTCCCAGTTCCTCACCTGGGCCGACGCCCGGAGGGCCCACGCTCCCTAGCCTCGTGCCAACGGCCGGGGCGAGCCCCGTCGCCCGCCCCTCCCCTGCACGAAGGACACCCATGATCCAGGCAACCGACCTCACCAAGCGCTACGGCCGCAAGACCGCCGTCGACCACGTCTCCTTCACCGTCCAGCCCGGGACCGTCACCGGCTTCCTCGGCCCCAACGGCGCCGGCAAGTCGACGACCATGCGCATGATCATGGGCCTGGACCGCCCGTCAGAGGGCTCGGTCACGGTCAACGGGAACCGCTACCGCGACCTCAGCGCCCCGCTGTGCGAGGTCGGCGCCCTCCTGGACGCCAAGGGCCTCCACGGCTCCCGCACCGCCCGCGCCCACCTCACCCAGCTCGCCGCCTCCAACGGCGTCCCGCGCCGCCGCGTCGACGAGGTCCTCGAGCTCACCGGCCTCACCGAGGTCGCGCGAAAGCGCGTCAAGGGCTTCAGCCTCGGCATGGGCCAGCGACTCGGCATCGCCGCCGCGCTCCTCGGCGACCCGCAGACCCTCATCTTCGACGAGCCGGTCAACGGGCTCGACCCCGAGGGCGTCAAGTGGGTCCGCGAGACCTGCCGGCGCCTCGCCTCCGAGGGACGCACCGTCTTCATCTCCTCCCACCTCATGAGCGAGATGGCCCTCACCGCCGACCACCTCATCGTCATCGGCCGTGGCCGCATCCTCGCCCAGGGCCCCGTCGACGAGGTCATCGCGGGCGCCACGAGCGACGTCGTCCGGGTCGTCTCCCCCGACGTCGCCGAGCTCGCCGAGGCGCTCGCCGCGGAGGGCGTCCAGACGCGTCCCGACGGCGAGCACGGACTGTCGACGACGGCGGTGCCCGCCTCGCGGATCGGCGAGGTCGCCGCCCGGCGCGGGATCGTCCTGCACGAGCTCCACACGCAGCACGCCAGCCTCGAGGACGCCTACCTCGAGCTCACAGGGGACTCCGTCGAGTACCGGACCGGCGGCGCAGGCGCCGAGGCACCGACTGCCCCCGCCCAGCACTGAGCCACGACGCGACCACAGGAGAAACCCACCATGACCACCGCCGCCACCTCCTTCGCCGTGCCCTCCGCCCCCGTCGGCCGCACCCGCCTGACGGGCAAGCAGACCTTCGGCCGCGCCATCCGAGCCGAGTGGCTCAAGCTCACGACCCTGCGCTCCACGTGGGTCACGAGCCTGCTCACTCTCATCATCACCTCCGGCGCCGGTATCGCCCTCGCCCTCGCCTACGCGAACACGGAGGAGGGGGACCCGACCTCCTGGCAGATGCTCCCCGCCGGGACCACCTTCGGCGAGATCGTCGTCGCCGTCCTCGGAGCCCTCGTCATCACCGGCGAGTACTCCTCCGGCCAGATCCGCTCCTCACTCGCCGCCGTGCCGCGGCGCACCCGTCTCCTGACCGCCAAGGCGGCCGTCATCGCGGCGTGGTCCTTCCTCCTCGGCGTCGTCTCGATCCTCCTCGCCTGGGCGATCGCGACCCCGCTCATGCGCACGGGCACGATCGCTCTCACCGACCACCGCATGCTCGGCTACGTCTGGGGCACGGGCCTCGCCTACGCGGGCATCGCGCTCATGAGCCTCGGCCTCGGTCTCCTCCTGCGCTCCACCGCCGGCGCCATCACCGTCGTCGTCTGCCTGCTCTTCGTCGTCCAGATCCCGCTCGGCATGGCACAGCTCAAGTGGGACTGGGCGTCCAAGGCCTACGAGATCATCCCCTCGACCTCCGTCAACGCCGTCGTCGACCCCTTCAGCGTGCAGGTCCAGTGGGCCGAGCACGCGGGCTCGGGGATGTGGCTCACCCACGCTGCCGCCGCCGCGGTCTTCGCCGCCTGGGCGATCGTGCCGCTGCTGCTGGCCTGGGTGTCCTTCACCCGCAGAGACGCCTGAGCCGCGCGATCAGTGCACCCGCCCCGGCGCGGAGCGGTCCTTGGAGGACCGCTCCGCGCCGGGGCGGGCGTGAGGGGAGAGGATGGAACCATGGTGAGAACGGCCGGACGGGCCCTGCGTCGCTGGTGGAACGAGCACCCGCACTGCGCCGACGCCTTCCTCGGGATCGCCCTCACGCTCTTCGGGATCGGCGCGAGCTGGCCGAACCTGGTGGGTCCCACGAACATCGTGCCCGACCACGGCTGGTGGGTGCTCGCGCTCGGTGCCGTGGCGACCGTGGGCACGTGCGCGGTCCGCCGCTCCCACCCGTACCTCGCGTGGGCCGGGCTGACCTTCCTCGTCCTGGCCCTCGACGCCGTCAACCTCCTCATCGACCGCCAGGGCGTCGGCCCCACCTACCTCACCGACGTCTTCTCGACGAACGCGGGGTTCGGCGTCCCGGTTCTCGTCGGCTCGGTCGCGGCCTACGCGTCGACCCCGATGGCCTGGGTCTGCGCCGTCGTCTCCGCGGTCGCCGTGCAGCTGGGGGACCAGGTCGCGTCGACGGTCCCGTTCACGCTGACGCAGGCGCTCTACTTCGGCACGGTCTACCTCCTCGTCGACTCCATCGGCGTGCTCGTCGGCATGAACGTGCGCACCCAGCGCGAGCGCCTCAGCGCCGTCGAGGAGCGCTCCGCCCGCCTCGCCCTCGCTCGCGAGCAGACCGCCCTCCTGGCGGCCGCCGCCGAGCGCAGCCGGATCGCCCGCGAGATGCACGACGTCGTCGCCCACTCCCTCGCCGTCATGATCACCATGGCCGACGGCGCCGCCGCCTCCGTCGACCGCAACCCGCAGATGGCGAAGGAGGCGCTCGGGATCCTCTCCGAGACCGGCCGCTCCGCCCTGGCGGACACGCGCCGCCTCGTCGGTGTCCTGCGCGACGACCCGGGCGCGTCGTCCGACCCGGCGGTCCGCACCCCGCAGGCCGGGGCCGCTTCCGCGGTCCCGGGCGACGTGGCGGGAGCCCCCGGTGGGGAGGTCACCCCCGCCCCGGCACCGCCGGCACAGCTGGTGGCGGCGCCGGAGCCTCCGGCGGCCCCGCAGGCGGCACCGCACGTCTCCCGGCGTCGTTCGCTCTTCTCGCTCGGCGGCACGACGCCCGACCAGCCGACGACCGGCTCGGTCCCGGTCGTCCGTGAGATGCCCGTGCCCGAGTTCGCTCCCCCGGGGACGGTCGCCCCGCACGAGCCGACCGAGGACATCGTCGCGCTGCGCCGTCGGGCCACCGACGCCCGGGCTGACCGCAGCACGGGCGACATCCCGATGGCTCCCGCGCCGGAGCAGTCGGACCTGCGAGTTCTCGTCGACCGCTTCCGCGCCGCGGGCGTCCCGGTGGAGTACGAGTGGTCGGGCAGGGAGCTCCCGGAGGACAAGGGCCTCCAGCTCACCCTGTTCCGCATCGCCCAGGAGTCGATGACGAACATCCTGCGCTACGCGCCGACGACCCGGTCCGTGAGGCTGGCGGTCGGCCGGCACACGGGCACCGTGGTGCTCACCGACGACAACGACGCCGCCCCTGGATCGACGCCGGTGCACGGCTCGGGCAAGGGGCTCATCGGCATGCGCGAGCGCGCTGCCGTCTATGGTGGGACGGTTGACGCCGGGCCCACCGCGACCGGTTGGAGAGTCCGCGCGGTGCTCCGCTGGGACGAGGACGATGAAGGGACCACGCCGTGGCAGATGCCGATGTGACCGCTGAGGAGACCGGGGCCGGCGAGGCCGCTGGAGCCCGACGCCCCGTGACGGTCGTCCTCGCCGACGACCAGGCGCTCATGCGCATGGGCTTCCGCATGGTCCTCGACGCCGAGGACGGCATCGAGGTCGTGGGCGAGGCCTCCGACGGCGCCTCCGCCCTCTCGCAGGCCCGCGCCCTCAAGCCCGACGTCATCCTCATGGACGTCCGCATGCCCGGGGTCAACGGGATCGACGCGACGGCGCAGATCACCCGTCAGTGCCCGAGCACGAAGATCCTCATCCTGACGACCTTCGACCTCGACGAGTACGCCTTCGCGGGTCTCAAGGCCGGCGCCTCCGGCTTCCTCCTCAAGGACACGCGCCCGGCGGAGCTCGCCGACGCGATCCGCACCGTGGCGAGCGGCGAGGCGGTCGTCTCCCCGCGAGTCACGCGCCGCATGCTGGAGATGTTCGCCTCGCACCTGCCCGAGGACGGTGCGGGCGAGGCGAAGGAGGACCCGCGCATCGCCTCGCTCACGCCCCGCGAGCGGGAGATCCTCGTGCTCATGGCGCAGGGCATGTCGAACGCGGAGATCGCCGACCACCTCGTCGTCTCGGCGACGACCGTCAAGACCCACGTGGGCAACGTGCTCGCGAAGCTCGACGTGCGCGACCGAGTCCAGGCCGTCGTCGTCGCCTACGAGACGGGCCTCATGGCCTGAGCCCCCTCGACAAGCAACAAGCAACGAGACCGGTCCGGAGCCCCTACGGGCTCCGGACCGATCTCGTGGGAGGGGACGCGGCTCAGCGGGAGTGGAGGCGCTGCTGCGCCTCGGCCAGCCCCAGCGTCACGACCTGCTCGACGGCGTCGGCGGCCTCCTCGAGGGTGACCTCCAGCCCCGCGCGCTCGCGACCGGGGAAGTCCGACAGGACGTAGTCGGCGGGATCCTGGCGGCCGGGCGGCCGTCCGATCCCGACGCGGAGACGGACGTAGTCCTTCGTGCCGAGCGCCTGGCTGATAGAGCGCAGGCCGTTGTGCCCGCCCTCGCCGCCGCCGCGCTTGAGACGCAGCTCGTGCGCCGGCAGGTCGAGCTCGTCGTGGACGACGAGGAGCCGCTCGGTCGGGTCGATCCCGTAGAACTGGACGAGCGCCTTGACCGGGCCGCCGGACTCGTTCATGTAGGAGGAGGGCTCGGCCAGGACGGCGCGGGGCCCGGGCGCACCGCCCGGCATGAGGCCGATGCGGGCCTCGGCGGCCTGGGAGCGCGCCTTGTGCTTGGAAAGCCGGGACCCGGTGCGCCCGGCCAGGACGTCGACGACCATGTGGCCGACGTTGTGGCGGTTGCGGGCGTACCGGGTCTCCGGGTTCCCCAGCCCGATGATGAGCCAGGGGTCGCTCATGAGAGCTCCTTCGTGAGGGTTCCTGCGAGAGGTTCCCGCGCCGATCAGCGCGGGAGCGGGGTCACTCCTCGGAGGACTCCTCCTCGGAGGACTCGCCCTCGGCGGCCTCGGCACCCTCAGCGGCCTCGTCGCCCTCAGCCGGGACGGTCTCGGGGACCTCGTCGGTGACGGCCTCCTCGTCGGCGACGTTGACGACCGCGGTCTCGGCGTCGACGGCGGCCTCGACGTTCTCGGGGAGCTTGAGGTCGGCGACGGTGATGACGGTGCCGGCGGCGACGCCGGTGATGTCGACCTCGATGGTCTCCGGGATGGCGGTGACCGGGGCGGAGACGAGGAGGTGGGAGGAGTCGATCATGTGGATCGTGCCGGGCTCGGGGTCACCGATGATGGCTACCGGGATCTCGACCTCGACGCGCTCGTTGCGGTTGACGACGAGGAAGTCGACGTGCTGCACGCCCGGACGGATCGGGTGGCGCTGGACGTCCTTGGTGAGGACGAGGACGGACTCGCCCTCGACGTCGAGCTCGATGAGGGCGTTCTCGTTGGAGCGCAGGGCGAGGCGGGTGGCGTGCTCGTCGAGGATGACGTGGCGCGGGTCGGTGCCGTGGCCGTAGACGACGGCGGGGACCTGGCCGGCGCGGCGGGCCTGGCGGGCGGAGCCCTTGCCGAAGTCGGTGCGGTTCTGGGCCTTGAGGGTGGTGGCCTTGTTAGCCATGAGGTTCTCCTCGGTCGGTGCGGGGAGAGGCCCCGCAGGTCTGGTGGTCCGGCGTGGCGCGACGACGCGCAGCACCTTCCGGCACCACCACGTCGATCACGGATGCGCGCAGACGACCGCGCGTCCCTCGCCGGGGCAACGCAGGCACTCTACCCGAGGCGCGGCCGACGGCGGTACGCCCGTGCAGCGCGACGCTGCTCACGCGCCCGCGGAGCTCGCGCTCCCGGCGCTCGAGCCGACGTCGCGGCGCGGCGCGGCGCGGCGCGGGCGCGACGTCAGCTCGTGGCGCGCAGGTCCGGCCCGAGGAGCTCGCGCGCCGAGCGCACGAGTGCGATCGGGGGCTGTCCGGGGGCGGAGGGACGGTCGCCGGCGGTGGCGAAGGTGAGGGCGGAGCCGAAGACAGCGCCTGCCACGCGGGTGACGATTCCGAGGTCTCCCATGGACATCGTGATGACGGGGGCGCTGAGGGCGGCGGAGGCCTCCGCGGTAACGCGCAGGAGCCGGGCGACGTCGACGGCGTCACAGGGCGTGACGGCGACCTTGAGGGCGTCGGCACCGGCGGCCTCCATGGCGGCGAGGCGGCCGTACAGGTCGGCGTCGCCCGGCGTGGCGTGGAAGTCGTGGAAGGAGGCGACGACGTCCAGCCCGAGCCCGTGGGCCCGTTCGATGAGGGTGGGGGCGTCCGGGCGGCCGATCTCGACGTCGAGGGCGTCGGGGCGCTCCGTGGCCGCCACGTCGGCCAGCGCGCCCAGGAGCGCGTCGAGGGCAGCCGCGTAGGACGCCTCGCCGCCGTCCAGGGCTCCGCCCTCGAGGCCGGAGCGGATGGTGAGGAGGAGCGGGGCGCTCCCGCTCGCGCGGCGGGCGCTGCGCAGCACCTCGACCGCCCGTCGGGCTCGCTCAACCGCAGCACCGGCGGTGTCGGCCCCGTCCTGGGCGGCGGGGGTACCGCGCAGCAGGTCCGCGCGCAGCTCGATGACCTCGGCGCCCTCGCGGACGGCCTGCTCGGCCTGGCGGGCGACGCCGTCGGCGTCGGGGGCCGTCGTCGCGACGGCGATGGCGGGGAGGGGTCCGGGGCCGTCGAGGAGCCGGGCGAGGGAGGCCACGGCGCTCAGTCCCGTGTCTGCTCGGGAGCGGGGTCGTCGGCGAGGGAGAGGGCGATGCCGTCGAGGATGTCGGTGAGGCTCGTGACGGTGCTCGTCACGGGATGCCCGGCCGCCGCCGTCTCCTCGACGACGCGGCCGATGACCTCGCTCCACACGAGCGCGCCGGCGGCGATGACGTCACGGCGACCGGGTCGCAGGTAGCCCCAGGACTCGCGCTCGGAGGCCGTGGAGTGGAGGACGGCGTCGCAGGAGGCGAGGACCTCGTCGATGCTGAGGCGGGCACCGTCGAGCGCCTCGGGATCGAAGGCGGTCAGCCCCAGGGCGTGGGCCGTGATGGTCGTGATGGTGCCGGCGAGGCCGATGAGCTCGCCGGCGCGGGCCACAGGGACGCGCTCGCAGGCCGTGTCGAGGAGGAAGCGGACGTCGTCGCGGGCGGCGCGCTCGGCCTCGGGCGTGACGCCGTCGGCGAGGTGGCGCTCGGTGACGCGCACGGACCCGGTGTTCATCGAGTAGGCGGCCTCGGGGACGCGCCTGCCGAGGACGAGCTCGGTGGAGCCGCCACCGAGGTCGACGACGAGGCGCTCGGGCCCCGGGCCGTCGTCGGGCTCGCCGACGCCGAGGAGCGTGCCCGCGAAGGAGAGCCGAGCCTCCTCCTCGCCGGTGACCACCTCGGGCTCGACGCCGAGGACCTCGCGGACGCCGTCGACGAAGTCGGCGCGGTTCTCGGCGTCCCGGGTGGCGCTCGTCGCGACGAAGCGGGTCCGCTCGGCGCCGAGCTCGCGCACGGTGGCGGCGTAGGAGCGCAGGACCGTCATGGTGCGCTCGAGGGCCTCGGGGTCGAGGCGGCCGGTGCGGTCGACGCCCTGGCCGAGGCGGACGATCTCGTTGAGGCGGGTGACGGGGTTCAGGGCGGGGCCGTCCGCGCCCGGCTCACGGAGGTCGGCGACGAGGAGGCGGATGGTGTTGGTGCCGCAGTCGATGGCGGCGACGCGGGTCATGGTGACGTGCTCCTGGCGGATCGGGGGAGGGAGGGGGCCGGCGCGAGCGTGGCGGAGGGGGCCTGCCCTGGGGAGCGGGAGCGCTCAGCAGGAGCAGCGCTCGGAGTCCCACAGACCGCGCTCCTTGAGCACGGCGAGGGTCCGGTCCCCGAGGGGGTTGGTGCCCGGGCCGGCGGCCAGGGCGTGCCCGAGGAGGGCGTGGAGGCACTTGACGCGGGTCGGCATGCCGCCGGCGGAGACGCCCTCGATCTCCTCCACGGTGCCGAGCTCGGCGCGGCGGGCGAGGTAGTCCTCGTGCGCCCGGGCGTAGGCGGCGGCGAGCTCGGGGTCCTCGGCGAGGTCGGCGTTGTACTGCTCCATGAGGTGCTCGGCCTCGAGGGTGGAGCAGCCCTTCACGGCCGCCGGGTGGGTGAGGTAGTAGCTCGTGGGGAAGGGCGAGCCGTCGGGCAGTCGCGGCGCGGTCCGGACGACGGTGGGGCGCCCGCACACGCAGCGCGCGGCGATCTCGACGACGCCGCGGGGCACGCGGCCGAGCTGCTCGCGCAGCGCCTCGAGGTCCTCGGGGGCCACGGCGGCGTCGGCGGAGGAGGTGGCCTGCGCGGCGCCGGCCTCGGGCGCGGCGTCGGCGGTCGTGGGCTCGGCCGGACCGGCTGGGGTGGTGGGCTGCTGCGTCACGGGGTGTCTCCTCACGGCTCGCCGAGGGTACGGGAGTAGGCGTTCAGGTCAGTGGGGGCCGAGGTCGGGGTCGGGACGGTGGGCACGGCCGTGGACCAGCCGCGCTGCGCCGGGTCCGTGGTCTGCTCGCCGTCCTCACCGGCGACGCGGGCGGACTCGCGCAGGGTGTCGTACCAGGGGCCGGTCGCCGTGTCGGAGGCGGAGCCGCCGTCCGAGGCGGAGCCGTCCTCGTAGGCCTGGGCGCCGACGACGACATAGGTCGTGTCACCGGGCATGACGTAGGAGAGGCGCTCGCGGGCCTGGGCCTTGACGTAGTCGTCGTCGTTCCAGTCGGCGAGGTCCTGCTCGAGGGCGGTCGAGGTGGCCTTGGCGGAGGCGATCTCGTCGATGACGGCGTCGTACTGCGCCTGCTGGTGGAGGTAGCCGCGCAAGGAGGGGAAGGTGACGATGAAGGCGCCGAGGAGGACGAGGACGAGGACAAGGACACGGGCGGGGACGGCGACGCCGTCGGGGCCTCCGAGCCTGAGGACCGTGTGCTGGGGCGTGCGGGCGTCCCGGGCGCCTCTGCTGCCCCCGCGGAACCCCTTGCGCGAGCCGACCCCGGAGCCGGTGGCGGCGTCCGCGCTGCGCACGGTGCGGGCGCGGCCCGACCGCGTGCTGCTCCCACCCTGGCCCGCGGGACGCGTCGAGCCGGCGCCACGGGTGTCGCGGGCTCGGCTGCGCGAGGGACTCGGGCGCTCGCCCGCGCGGTTGCCCGGTCGGGCGGCAGGGCGGCGTGGAGACATGCTCTGATCCTGGCAGACGGGCCTGGGAAGAGGCTCGACGCGGTCGGGGTGCGTCGCGCTCGCGAGCGTGCGGAGCCGACGCGCTTCCGCGCAGCGGCGCCGCTGGTGCGCGCGGACGCGACGACGGGGTGCGACGGATCTCTCCGTCGCACCCCGTCGGTGCGTCAGGCGAGTGAGCCGCCCGCCTCAGCGGAGGAGCTCACCAGCGGGTGCCGGGCGCGCCCGGCACGGGCTCAGGCCTGGAAGCGCGGGAAGGCCGAGGCGCCGGCGTAGACGGCGTCCTCGCCCAGCTCCTCCTCGATGCGGAGCAGCTGGTTGTACTTGTTGATGCGCTCACCGCGGGCCGGGGCACCGGTCTTGATCTGACCGGCGTTGGTGGCGACGGAGAGGTCGGCGATGGTGGTGTCCTCGGTCTCGCCGGAGCGGTGGGAGGTCATCGACTTGTAGCCGGCGCGGTGGGCCATCTCGACGGCCTCGAGGGTCTCGGTGAGGGAGCCGATCTGGTTCACCTTGACGAGGAGGGCGTTGGCGGCGCCGAGCTTGATGCCCTTGGCGAGACGCTCGGGGTTGGTGACGAAGAAGTCGTCGCCGACGATCTGGACCTTGTCGCCGATCTTGTCGGTGAGGGCCTTCCAGTCGTCCCACTCGTCCTCGGAGAGCGGGTCCTCGATGGAGACGATCGGGAAGTCCTGCACGAGCTTCTCGTAGTAGTCGACCATGAAGGCGTTGTCGCGCTGCTCGCCCTCAAAGGCGTAGGTCTTGGTCTTGTCGTCGAAGAACTCGGAGGAGGCGACGTCCATGGCGAGGGCAACGTCCTTGCCGGGCTTGTAGCCGGCCTTCTCGATGGCCTCGACGATGAGCTCGAGGGCCTCGCGGTTGGAGTCGAGGTTCGGGGCGAAGCCGCCCTCGTCTCCCAGACCGGTGGAGAGCCCACGGTCCTTCACGACGGCCTTGAGCGAGTGGTAGACCTCGGCACCCGTGCGCAGGGCCTCGCGGAAGCTCTCGGCGCCGATCGGGGCGATCATGAACTCCTGGATGTCGACGTTGGAGTCGGCGTGCGAGCCGCCGTTCATGATGTTCATCATGGGGACGGGCAGGACGTGGGCGTTCGCGCCGCCGATGTACTGGTAGAGGGGGAGCTCGGCGGACTCGGCGGAGGCCTGGGCGGCGGCGAGGGAGACGCCGAGGATGGCGTTCGCGCCGAGCTTGCCCTTGTTCGGGGTGCCGTCAAGCTCGATCATGAGCTGGTCGAGGCCGCGCTGGTCGGAGGCCTCGAAGCCGATGATCTCGGGGGCGATGACGTCGTTGACGTTGGCAACGGCCTTCTCGACGCCCTTGCCGCCGAAGCGGGACTTGTCGCCGTCACGGAGCTCGACGGCCTCGAAGGCGCCGGTGGAGGCGCCGGAGGGCACGGCCGCGCGGGCGGAGGCGCCGTCCTCGAGGAGGATCTCGACCTCGAGGGTCGGGTTGCCACGGGAGTCGAGGATCTCGCGGGCGTGAACGTTCTCAATGAGGGCCACGGTGGGTGCTCCTTGTTGTTGTGAGAATCCGGATGCGGTCCCTAGCGTACCGGCCCGCACCGACGCGCACGAGGGCCATGGTCCTCCGATCCAGGACGTTCACGCGCGGCGAGACGACGGCGCCCCGCACGTGGGTGCGGGGCGCCGTCGGGAGGCGGGGCGGGCCGCTCAGCCGACCTTGACGCTCGAGGAGCCGGTCGTGTCGAGGAAGTCGCGCTTCGTGTCGTAGCGTGGGGAGGCCTCGATCGAGGAGGAGGACTCGATGTCCTGGAACTCGACGGCGACCTTGGCCAGGGTGTCCTGGTCGAGCGAGGAGAAGGCGTTGGAGTAGAGGACCGAGCGGACGACGTCGATCGTGGTCTGCGAGGCGTCCGACGCGCTGAGCCTGGCGGCCTTGAGGGCGGAGCGCGCGTCGGCGTCGGTGACGGTGATGCCGTGCTCGGCACCGACCTTCTCGTAGGCGGGCAGCCAGATGAGGTCGGTGAGGACGGTGTCGGAGGTGAGGCCCTGGACGTTCTTGAGCTGGCTGGCCGCGCTCTGGACCTCGTTCTCCGAGATCGTCACGGACTCGTGGGTGCCGTCGGGCAGGTCGTAGGACGCCGACGCGGCCCGGCCGGGGTGGGCCGAGCAGCCCGCGAGCGCCGAGCCCGCCAGGACGAGGGAGCCGGCGGCGGCGAGGGCGCGGGTGCGGCGCGGGACGGAACGGGTCACGGTGTGCTCCTTGGTTGCTGGCGGGAACCCTGCCCGGTGAGCGGACGGGGTCCGGGGCGAGTGTAGCCCGGTGCTGCGGCGCTCCCGGGCGTCGGGGCGCGCACCGCGCACCGTCCTTGCGACGGCGCGCGGGCCCGCCTCAGCGCCTGCGGCGGTACCTCGTCGCCTCGGCGGCGTAGTCCTCGTCGCCCTCGACGACGGCGTGGAGGAGGACCTCGGCCCAGCGGAGGAGCTCCTCGCCCTCGACCGCTCCCCCGCCCATGCGGGCCGCGCCGGGGGCGGGCACGACGATGGTGCGGGTGGCGGGCTTGAGGGTGGTGCCCGGGTAGAGGCGCGTGAGGCGCATGCGGCCGGACTCGGGCAGGTCGAGGGGCGCGAAGCGGATCGACTTGCCCTGCGCGACGATCTCCCGCACCCCGAGGTGCGCGGCGAGCGAGCGCAGGCGAGCGAGCGCGGCGAGGCGCTGGACCGGCTCGGGGACGGGCCCGTAGCGGTCGGTGAGCTCGTCCAGCACGTCGGCGACGTCGGCCTCGGAGCGGGCGGCGGCGAACTTCGTGTAGGCCTCCAGCCGCAGGCGCTCGTGGGGGACGTAGTCCTCGGGGATCGTCGCGTCGACGGGCAGCTCGACGCGCAGATCCTCGTCGATCTCCGCCTCGGCCTCGCCGGCCCGCTCGGCGGCGTCGCCGGCCGCACCGGCCGCGGACGGGTCGATCTTGAGGGCCTTCTTGTAGGCGGCCACGGCCTCGGAGACCATGCGGACGTAGAGGTCGAAGCCGACCCCGGCGATGTGCCCGGACTGCTCGCCGCCGAGGAGGTTGCCGGCGCCGCGGATCTCGAGGTCCTTCATGGCGACCTGCATGCCGGCGCCGAGGTCCGTGTTCGTGGCGATGGTGCGCAGGCGCTCCAGGGCGGTCTCGGTGAGCGGCTTGTCGGCCGGGTAGAGGAAGTAGGCGTAGGCGCGCTCGCGGCCTCGGCCGACGCGCCCGCGCAGCTGGTGGAGCTGGGACAGGCCCATGCGGTCGGCGCGGTCGACGATGAGGGTGTTGGCGTTGGAGACGTCGAGGCCGGTCTCGACGATCGTCGTGCAGACGAGGACGTCGATCTCCTTGTGCCAGAAGGCGTCGATGACCTGCTCGAGGCGTGTCTCGCTCATCTGCCCGTGGGCGGTGGCGACGCGGGCCTCGGGGACCATCTCGGAGATCTGGGCGGCGACGCGGTCGATGTCCTCGACGCGGTTGTGGACGTAGAAGACCTGGCCGTCGCGCAGGAGCTCGCGGCGCACGGCGGCGGAGACCTGCTTGCGCTCGTAGGCGCCGACGTAGGTGAGGATCGGGTGGCGGTCCTCGGGCGGGGTGGCCAGGGTCGACATCTCGCGCAGGCCGGTCACCGCCATCTCGAGGGTGCGCGGGATCGGGGTGGCGGACATGGACAGCACGTCGACGTCCGTGCGCAGGGCCTTGAGGGTCTCCTTGTGCTCGACGCCGAAGCGCTGCTCCTCGTCGATGACGACGAGGCCGAGGTCCTTGAAGCGCACCTGCCCGGTGATGAGGCGGTGGGTGCCGACGACGACGTCGACCGAGCCGTCGGCCAGGCCCGCGAGGACCTTCTCGGACTCCGCGGCGGACTGGAAGCGGGAGAGCTGGGCGATCTTGACGGGGAAGCCCGCCATCCGCTCGGTGAAGGTCTCGGCGTGCTGGGAGACGAGCAGCGTCGTCGGCACGAGGACGGCGACCTGCTTGCCGTCCTGGATGGCCTTGAAGGCGGCGCGCACGGCGATCTCGGTCTTGCCGTAGCCGACGTCGCCGCAGATGAGGCGGTCCATCGGCTGGGGCGACTCCATGTCCCGCTTGACCTCGTCGATGGTGGAGAGCTGGTCGGGGGTCTCCGTGTAGGGGAAGGCCTCCTCGAGCTCGGTCTGCCACGGGGTGTCGGGGCCGAAGGCGTGGCCCGTGGTGGCGGAGCGGGCCGCGTAGAGCCGCACGAGCTCGCCGGCGATCTCGCGGACCGCCTTGCGCGCCTTCGACTTGGTGCGCTGCCAGTCGGCGCCGCCCATCTTGTTGAGGGTCGGGTTGTCTCCGCCGACGTACTTGCTCACCTGGTCGAGGGCGTCGGTGGGCACGAGGAGCCGGTCGCCGGGCTGTCCCTTCTTGGAGGGGGCGTACTCGATGACGACGTACTCGCGCGTTGCTGGATTCGCAGTGTTCTTGGCCGACCCCACCCCCCGGCGCATGAGCTCGACGAAGCGGCCGACGCCGTGCTGGGCGTGAACGACGAGGTCCCCGGGGTGCAGGGAGAGCGGGTCGACGCTCTTGCGGGAGCGGCGGGCGGGCAGGACCTTGCGCTGGCGAGGTCCTCCCCCGGCGCGGCCGGTGAGGTCGGACTCGGCGAGGAGGGCGAGCCTGAGCTCGTCGGAGACGAAGCCGTGGCCGGCGCTCGCCTGGGTGACGCGGACGACGCCGTCACCGGCCGAGCCGCCGGACGCGTCCGGCCCCTCTCCCCGGCCGAGGTCGGCGGGCTCGTCGAGCTGGGTGACGATACGGGCCGGCACACCGCCGTCGCCGAGGAGCTCGGCCATGCGGCGGCCGGGACCGGGGCCCTGGGTGGCGACGACGACGCCCCAGCCGTCGCGCGCCAGGCCGCCGATGTCTCGGACGGCCTCCTCGAGCCGGCCGCCGTAGCCCTTGGGGTCCCGAAGCGGCAGCTCGACCGTGTCCGGTGTGGCCTTGAGCGAGGTGAGCGACCACCAGCCCAGGTTCGAGGACAGGGCGAGGCCACGGGCCTCCGCGAGGTGGGCGAAGGCCGCGGCCGACAGGTCGATGGGGGCGTTCCCGCCGTTCGCGGCGCTCGTCCAGGCGGCGGCGAGGAACTCCTGGGTGGTAGCGGTGAGGTCCTCGGCGCGCTTGCGCAGTCGCTCGGGCTCGAGGCCGACGACGAGGCGGTCCCCGACGAGGTCGAGGAGGGGCACCATGCGGGGCACGAGGACGGGGGCGAGGGACTCCATTCCCTCGGAGGGCACCCCGGCGGCGATCTTCTCGAGGAGGTCCCCGGCGCCAGGGATGACGCCCTTGAGGCGCTCGGCGCGCTCGCGGACCTCGTCGGTGAGGAGCACCTCGCGACAGGCCGTGGCGGTGACGGCACCCAGCTCCTCGACGGTGCGCTGGTCGGAGACCGCGAAGGAGGAGACGGACTCGATCTCGTCGCCGAAGAAGTCGACGCGGACAGGGCGCGGCTCGGTGGGCGGGAAGACGTCGAGGATGCCGCCTCGGACGGCGAACTCGCCTCGGTTCTCGACCATGTCGACGCGCGTGTAGGCGGCGTCGGCCAGGCGCCGGGCCGTGGCCTCGAGGCCGATCTCCTCGCCCGCGGCCAGGCGGATGGGCTCGAGCTCGCCGAGGCCCGCGACGATCGGGGCGAGGAGAGCGCGCACCGGGGTGAGGAGCACCCGGATGGGGCCGCGCGAGGCGTCCCCGGTGCGCTCGCCGTCCTCGGGGTGGGCGAGGCGGCGCAGGACGGAGAGCCGCGTGGCGACCGTGTCGGCGCGGGGGGACAGCCGCTCGTGCGGCAGGGTCTCCCAGGCGGGGAGGACGGCGACGTCGGTCTCCGGGAGGTAGCAGGCCAGGGCCGCGGCAGTCTCCTCGGCCTCGCGCGTGGTGGCCGTGAGGACGAGCAGCGGGGTGCCCTCCCCTGCGGCCGGCGCGGTCCCAGCGGCATCGAGGCAGTTGCCGGCCGAGGGGGCCGCGGCCCGCTGTCCGACCGCGCGGGCGACGCCGTCGGGGCCCATCGCCATGAGGGCGAGGACGGCCGGCCGGGCCCCCGGGGCGACGACGACGGAGCGGTCCGTGCGGGCCCGGCTTCCCGCCGCCGCCACGAGCTCGGCCGTGGTCGGGTCGGTGAGGAGCGGGGGGAGGAGGGCTGTCAGGCGCACGGCGGGCAGTCTAGGGGCGCCGTCCGCCGAGGTGGGCGCCGCTTCGCGGCGAGCGGGAGGCGACTCAGCGCTTGACCATCATCCGCACCATGATCCCGAGCTCCTTCATGTCGTGACGGACGAAGGGGAGTACGAGCGCGAGCAGCGCCATGGCGAAGGCCATCGCGACGCAGGAGACGAGGCAGACGACGATTGCGGGGAGGTGCGCGATCGGGAGGCACACGGCCCATGTGACCCCGGTGGCGACGGCCGACACGGCGAAGATCCGCAGGCCGTTCCACACGAGCGGCCAGGTGCGCAGGTTGCCTGCGCGCCCGGCGAGAAGGACCGAGATGGGCCAGAGGATGAACGGCGAGGCGACGTAGGCGTACGCGACACCCATGGCGCCGAACTGGGCGCCGATGACGATCGCGATCATGCGGACGACGGCGGAGAGCATGGTGTAGCGGAGGTACGCGCGCCCGAGCCCTCGGGACGTGTAGATCCAGCCACCCACCGAGGCCAGGGTGCTGAGGCCCTCGCCGATGGCGACGAGACGCATGTACGGGACGACGGCGAGCCACTGGGAGCCCAGGACGACGTCCACGACGCTCGGGGCGGCCGCCACGACGAGGCCCATCGAGAGGAAGACGGGGTAGCCCAGGCCCAGCTGACCGCGACGGAGGTAGGCCAGCGCCCGCTCGTCGTCGTCCTGGAGCTTGGACATGACGGACAGGCCGAGGGTGGTCACCTGCGGTCGGAACTGGTTGAGCGGGGTGCGCATGGTCTGCACGGCGCGGTTGTAGAGGCCCAGGACGTTGGCTCCGAAGAAGCGCCCCATGAGGATCGAGTCGAGGTTCGCCGCGACGTAGGAGACGACCGAGGTGCCGGCCATCTGCACGCCGAAGCCCAGGAGCGCGCGCATCGGGGCCCTCCGGTCCCAGCGCCGCGGGAGCCAGCCCGCGAGGAAGGGCAGGACGATGAGCGGGATGAGCGCCGTGACGACGCGTTGCACGACGAGGGCCCAGTAGCTCCAGCCCCAGCCGGCGGTCACGGCGCCGGCGACCAGGGCGAGCAGGGAGGCCACCAGGTCCACGGACAGGAGACGGCCGACCTGGAGGTTGCGGTTGAGGTCCGCGCGGTACTGGTTGACCATGCCCGCCATGAAGAAGGTGGGGGCGATGGCCATCGAGACGAGGGTGACGGCGGGCTCGTGGTAGAAGACGGCCAGGAGCGGCGAGATCGCGATGCCGATCACCATGAGGATGAAGCCGGCGCCCGTGTTGAGCCACCACAGGTTGGAGCGCTGGGCGAGAGTGAGGCCCTTGCCCTGGATCGCCGCGGTGGAGAGCCCGAAGTCCTGGAAGATGGTCGCGATGCCGATGACGGCGGTGACCATGCCGACGACGCCGTAGGAGTGGTTGTCGAGCAGGCGGGCCAGGACGACGACGTTGCCGAGCTGCACGATGATGCGCAGGGCCTGGGTCCACACGGTCTGGCCAGCGGCCTTCGCGGCCTGGTTGCCGAGGCTCTTGCCTTTCGCGGGTGCGAGCTCGTCGACCTCCTCGGCGCCCTCGGGGTCCTCGGCGACGGTGACGCGACCGGCGTCGTCGAAGACGGACCGGGTCCCGGCGGAGCCGGTGACCGGGGAGTTCACGGCGTCGCCGGAGGCGGGTTCCGGGTCGAGGGGCGGGGTGATCGGGTCGAGCTCGTTCTCGCTCATCGCAGGGTGCTTCCCATCTCGCCGAGGGCGTCGGCGAAGCGGCTGACGGAGGCGTCGGCGCGCTCGCGCAGGGCGGCGGCCTCACCCGCGAGGTCCGGGGTCGCGAGCTCAGCGAGGACCCGCTCGACGACGCCGTCCTCGCGCAGGTCGACGACGTGCTCCCAGCCGAGGTCCGACAGGAGCGGGGCGAACTTGCGGGAGTAGGCCAGCGGGATCGAGGGGGTGCCCATGGAGAGGGCGTTGAGGCAGGCGTGCATGCGCGAGCCGAGGACGACGGAGGCGGAGCCGACGGTCTCGCGGACCTGGGTGAGGGCGTCCTCCCCGGTGGGGATGACGACCTCGATGTCACCGAGCTCGCGGCGAAGGTCCGCGAGGGGGTAGCGGTCGTTGTCGCCCGCGGAGTCGTCGGCGCCGACGACGTGCGCGAGGAGGGAGACCGTCCGCCCGTCGGCCTGGAGACGGCGGGCCACCTCGACGACGTCGTGGCGGTAGCGGGCGGCGTCGACGTGCGGGTTCTCGTCCCACAGGAGGCCGGAGACGTTGAGGACGACGTCGCGGGTGCGCTCGACGGCGGGGTGGTCGATGGCGAAGACGACGTCCGTGGACTCGACGTCGACCGGACGACCGAGCTCGGCGGAGAAGGCGGCGGAGCGAGGGTCGCGGCTGGCGACGAGGGAGGCCTGGCGCAGGACGCGGCGCGCGAGGAGCGTGCCGCGGCGGGTCGTGAAGGGGCCGATCGTCTGGGGGGTGAGGACGACGGGCACGCCCGTGGCGTGGGCGATCTCGGGGACCATCGACATCTTGCGCAGACGGTCGAAGCCGTAGATGTCGGCGAAGGAGTCGCCGGCGCGGGTGTCGAGGATGAGGTCGAAGGAGGAGAGCCAGTCGTAGAAGCCCTTCTCCCCGGTGAGGCGCTCCTTGACGAGGCTGCGGCCGCGCATGATGCCCATGGGCGAGTCGCCGCAGCCGGTTCCCTGGATCTCGATCTCGGCGTCGGGGAAGACGCGCTGGGCGAGGGCCTTGGTGCCGACCGCGAGCGCGCGGACACCGAGGTTCGGCTGGTCGAGGGAGGCCCAGAGGATGAGGATGCGCATGTCGTCCTATGCAGTCGGTGGGGCTGGGCGCCGGGGCGTCCGCCGGACGCCGCGCTCAGAGGCTCCGCAAAGGTAGCGCCTCGCGCGCGTCGAGCGCCGTGACCCAGGACGCTCCCGGCCCGAATGCGGGCGTCCCGTGAGCGGGCTCACGCGCGCCCACCCGCTGCGGTCGGGCCCCTCAGGACCGGACCCGGACGGCGGGCCCGGAGGGCTCAGCGCGCGTACTCCTCGGTGACCCTCCCGGTGGTCGCGGCCCGGAGGATGCCCAGTCCGCCGGCGGCGCGGTGGCCGTGGTCGGCCTTGGCGACCGGGTCCGAGGCGAGGCGCTCGCGGGCCGTGTGGAGCGCGACGAGGGCGGCGCCGCGGGCGGCGAGGCGTGCACGGAGCGCCGTGCGCTCGCGCCCCCCGGTCCCGAGGATCCTCACCCAGGCCCAGGTCTCGCCGTTGCGCCGGGCACGAGCCCGGACCCACTGCGGCGTCGAGCGCTCCGGCGGGACGACCTCGGAGACGACCGCCTCGTCGCACCAGACGATCTCGCCTCCCGCTGCGACGAGCCCGCGCGTGAAGAAGGTGTCCTCCCCGCCGGTGAAGGAGAAGCGGGGGTCGAAGGCGAGGCCGGCGGCGCGCACCCGGCGCAGGTCGAGCAGGAGGTTGTTGGTGGCCGCGGAGTCGCGGCGCGCTCCGGTGGCACGCCGGGGTCGGGCGAAGAGCGGCGAGGCGGCGGTGACAGGATCCGTGCCGGCGGCCAGCTCGGAGACGACAGGACCGGAGACGGCCGCGGCACCCGTGCTCGCCTGCTGGTCCACGAGCGCGCGGAGCCAGCCCTCGCGGGGCTCCTCATCGTCGTCGATGAAGACGAGGAGGTCACGCCCGGCCGCCTCGGTGAGGGCGCGGTTGCGCGCGGCGGCGAGGCCCGCGGTCGGCTCGACGACGACGTGGGCGCGGTCCGTGAGACCGGCGGCCTCGAGCGCGGACAGCGCGGAGCCGTCGGGGTCGTTGTCGATGACGCTGACGCGGACGTCCGTCTCCGGGAGAGCGTCCGCCTGCGCGAGGAGGAGGGGGACGAGGGTGGTGATGAGGGCGGGCCGGCGGAAGGTGCACACGGCGACGTCGAGGGTGCGGTGGTCTTCAGCCACGAGTTCTCCCTGGGGGACGGGGCGGGTCCCCGCGATACTATCCGGCGCGCGGGCGCACGGAGCCCGCGTGCGCCGTCTCCGACCCGAAGGGTTCCGCCCGATGTCCTCGCTCATGCCCACGACGGCGCTCGTCGTCGTCAGCTACGGCTCCCACTCGCTCCTCGCGGAGAACCTCGTGCCGGTCACGGCGGGCGAGGACGCCCCGAGCGCCGTCGTCGTCGACAACCTCACCACTCCTGAGGAGCGCGAGGCGCTCACCGCCCTGGCGGCCGAGAACGGCTGGACGACGGTCCTGCCCGACAGGAACACGGGCTTCGGCGTCGGCGTCAACCTGGGCGTGGCCGAGGCCCTGCACCGCGGGGCGGAGCGGGTCATCATCCTCAACCCCGACGCCACCCTCGACCGGTCCTCCGTGGGGCGTCTCGCGCAGCAGGTCCACGACGACCCGATGGTGCTCGTGGCCCCCATGATCGTCGACGGCGAGGGCCGGGAGACCTTCTGGGGATACCGCGTCGACCTCACCGACGGCGCCGTCCGCCCGCCGCGCGCGCAGACCCTGCCCGGCCACCGCCACGAGGAGTGGCTCACGGGAGCGTGCCTCGCGGTGTCCCGGGACCTCTGGGTCGCCACGGGTGGCATGGCGGACGACTACTTCCTCTACTGGGAGGACGTCGACTTCTCGCTGCGCGCCCTGCGCGCGGGCGCTCGCCTCGTCAACGACACCGAGGCGGTCGCCCGGCACGTCCAGGGCGGGACGCAGGCGGAGGAGTCCCGCGAGACGCGGCACTCCCCCACCTACTACTACTGGAACGTCCGCAACCGCCTGCTCCTCGGAGCCCACTGGGCCCGGCGCGAGGAGCTCCAGCGCTGGGTGCTCCGGACCCCGCAGGAGTCCTGGGCGATCCTCATGCGCGGCGGCCGCCGCCAGATGGTCCAGCATCCCTCGCTCACGGTCCTGCCCGCACTGCGCGGAGCCCGCGACGGCCTGCGCGACGTGCGCCGGGTGCGCTTCGGCCGCTCCTGATCAGGTGCGTCGGCGCCTGCACGGATCAGCCCAGACTGACGAAGGCCGTCTCCCCGAACGGGGAGACGGCCTTCGTCGCGTGGCTGCGCGGCTCGTGGGCCCGGGCGCCTCACGAGCGCCGGTACTCCATGTAGCGGGTGCCGAGGGCGCCGGCCACCATGCCGCGGCCTCGCTGGACGACGCGCACGGACCTCGAGTGGGCGCGCTCGGAGCCGCGCAGGAGGGCGGTGGCGACCATGACGGAGCCGAGGGCGACGCGCTCCGCCCCGCGCAGACCCTGGTGGAGGCGGGAGCGCAACACGGCGCTTCCGCCCTGCTGCTTGGCGAGGGCGACGTCCACGGAGGCCCAGGAGTTGCCCGAGCGGTAGGCGCGCTTGGTGACCCACTGCCTCGTGAGGCGCTTGGCGGGCACCTCGTCGTTGACGACGGCCTCGTCGCACCACACGATGCGGCCGCCGTCGCGGATGAGGGTCCGGGTCAGCATCGTGTCTGAGCCGCCGGAGATCCCGAAGCCGAGGTCGAAGCGCAGGTCGAGGCGGCGCATGGTCGCCATCTCCAGGAGAAGGTTGTTCGTCGCTGCAGCCGGCATCACGTAGCCGGTGGAGTGGCGCCCGTGGTCGAACCAGCCGCCCGCGACGACCCACGGGTCGGGCTCGACCTCGAAGTCGGGGAGCACGGGACCGACGACGGCGTCCGCGCCGGTCCACTCCCAGGTGGCGATGAGTGCGGGCAGCCAACCGGGCTCGGGTCGCTCGTCGTCGTCGATGAAGACGATGGCATCCTCGGTGCACGCCTCGAGGGCGGCGTTGCGGGCGGCCGCGATGCCGGGCTCCGGCTCGTGGACGTAGGTGACCTCGTGGGCGGCCGACGCGGCGCCCGCAGAGATGATGTCGCGCGCGGTGGCCTCGGGGTCGTTGTCGACGACGATGAGGCGCAGTGGGCGGCCGTCGGCCACCTCGCCCATGGCGGCGTCGAGGACCGGGACGAGCACCCTGGCGTGGTCGGGGCGCTTGTACGTGAGGACGGCGACGGCGACCGAGGCTCTCGGGGAGCGGCTCTCGGGCAGCGTGTCACTCATAGGGAACTCCTGGCTGTGGGACGGGACTGATCAGGGAGGCGGCTCGCGCCGCCGTCACCCTACGCGGTCAGTACCCGCGCGACGGGAGCGGGATCCGCACTCCTGACCGCAGCAGGATCGGGACGTCGATGACCCTCCCCAGCCCCGGCGCCCCCCAGGAGGTGCTCCGCCTGCGTCGCGACGGCGAGACCGATGACGAGCCAGACGACGGTGCCGAGCTGGGTGATGAAGGCGACCGTGACGTAGGCGGGGATGAAGGAGACGACGGCGATCTGCGGAGCGGTGGCGCGCGTGCGCAGCGTACGGATGATGAGGACGGCCAGGCCGATGCTGAGCAGGACGACGGGAGCCCAGCCGAAGCGCAGCGCGCCGAGCAGCATCTGGTCGTCGACGGACTCGAAGCCGTCCCACGTGGTCGAGCGCCCGTTGCTCTGGGCGGCCGGCGACTGGCCCAGCGGGATGAGGCGCGTGATGAGGCGCAGGAGGTGACCGCGGTAGTCCGCTGAGCCCGACTGCTCAGTGCCGGCCACGGCGAAGACCTGGAGGATGGTCGGCAGGATCAGCGCGGCACCCGCGCCGAGGAGGAGGATGACCGAGCCTCGCGCGACGGCCCCGAGGTCGGATCGCATGAGGGTCACGGACAGGGCGAGCGCGACGAACGCGCAGAGCATGCCCGTGCGGGACAGGGTCGGCAGCGTGCCCGCGAGGATGAGCAGCATGACGCCGACGCGCACGGAGCGCTTCCAGGGCGCGGCCGCGGCGAAGGGGATGCCCGCAGCCAGGGAGGTTCCCAGGGCGATGGAGTGCCCGAAGGCCCCCTCGACACGCGCCAGACCGCTTCGGATCTGGATCTGGGACCACGTGCTGTACATCGAGTTGTGGAAGCGGATGTTGACGAAGATATTCGTCCGGGTCGCGAACTCGACGAGGGCGAGGACGGCGACGACGGCCCACACGCCGGCGATGAGCGCGTAGACGCGCTTGCGGCCGACCGTCTCGATCGCGCAGCGTCCGACGAGGTAGGCGGGCAGCGCGCCGAGCCAGACGTCGGACTGGACGTAGAGCTTGTTGGCGCCCACGAAGCGGGAGGCCATGACGAGCAGCATCGCCGCCAGGACGAGCACGTCGCCGGCTGTGAGCCGGAAGGAGAAGCGCGGGAGCAGCACCACGAGCGCGAGGACGCACGCGAGCGTGGCCGGCGGCACGTAGGGGTTGACCGGGGGCGCGACCCACACGGGGACGAAGGCGATGGAGCACAGCACGAGAAGCATCGCGAGCCACGGCTTGCGCCCCATGACCCTCACGAGCGCGACCGCGAGCACGGCGCAGACGGCGAGCTCGATGAGCAGGATGATCAGGTGGTGCACGTGGGTCTCTCCGCCGATGATGCGGTCATTCGGTGAGCAGGGCAATAGCCTCACCGGATAGTCACGCTACTACGATGACGAGGCCGTGGTCCTGCGGCGACCCTCACTCTCAGGAGCACCGTGAACCCCCCTCAGATCGGTTCCGCCATCCGCCACCACCTCGTCGGATTCCTCCTCATCACCGTCGTCCTCGCGCTCGCCGGGGTCGGCATGGCGCTGCGGATCCAGCCGTCGGCGACGGTGGAGGAGCAGCTCGTCATGCAGCCGGGACTGCCCGGCTCGACGAGTGAGGAGACGAGCGCCGCGGCCTCGTCGTCCGGGGACAAGACCCAGTCGCAGCAGGGGGCCGCCCTCGCGGCGGCGACGAAGAGCTCTGCGGCGACGAACAACAGCTACCAGTTGGCGACCTACGCGATGACCGCCATGCCGACTCTCGTCGAGCTGACCACCAGCCCCGCCATCATGGACGCCGCGGCGAAGACCACCGGTGACGACTCCGACGCCCTCGCGAAGGCCGTGACCGCCTCCAACCCCACCAGCACTCTCCTGCTCTCGGTCAAGGCGACCGCCGCGACGAAGAAGGAGGCCGTGGCCCGCGTCGACGCGACGGTTGAGGCCCTGCAGACCCAGCTCGCCTCCGGCGAGCTCCTGGGGGTGGGCGGCACCGTCCTCAACCCGGCGGTGACGACCCCGGCCACGACGGAGAGCGCCACGATGGCCCGCACGGGCGCGAAGGGCGACGTCATCGTCGCCACCGCCGTGGGCCTCATGTTGGCGATCCTCTACGCCATGTGGGCCGAGGGCCGGGACCGCAAGCGTGCCGACCACGGCCGCCGCGCCGCGGGCCGCGACGGGGACGGGTCCACGGTCGCCGAGCCGGGTGCGGACGCGAGCACCGCGCCCGAGGCAGAGATTGTCTCCGAGGAGTCCTGACACCCGGTCTCCCGGACACGAGGAGGGGGTGAGCAGCGCGCGCTGCTCACCCCCTCCTCGTGTGCTCGGAGCCGCCTCCGTCAGGAGGCCGAGCCGTGGAAGACGGCGACTGGCTGGTCGGTCGTCACGACGACGTCGACGGTCACGTCGTCCTGCTCGTCGCTCGGCACCGCGAACACGTAGGAGCCCGTGACCGACTTCCCGGCCGCGACGGTGGCAGGGACGCTCTTCGCCTCGTCCATGCTCGCGAAGGTGGTGGCCGGGGTCTGGTCCTTCCCGTAGGACAGGGTGACGGAGGCGGCGGCGAGGTCGACGTCCTTCGAGCCGGTGTTCTCCAGCGTGACGGTGACGACGAGGGCCGGGCCGGAGACCTCGCCGGGCCCGTTCGCGACCCCCTTGGTGGAGATGATCCTGCCGAGGGTGACCTTGACGTCACCGGCGGTCTGGTCCTTGTCGAGGGCGACGGGGGTCGACTCGGGCTGGGTGTAGCCGGCCTGGCCGGGCACGAGGCTGGCGCCGTCTGAGGGGGCGGCCACGGCGGCGGAGGGCGCGGCGGTCGATCCGGCGGTCACGGTGACGGTCGGGGTCGGCACGGGCGCCAGCGTGGCGCCGTCTCCGGCCCGGTCCGAGGCGGTGACCCCCGCTGAGGCGGCCGTCGCGGAGGAGCTGGCGCTCGCGCTGGAGCCCGAGTCGGAGGAGCACGCTCCCGCGCCGAGGGCGAGCAGGACGACGCCGAGGCCGGCGGCGGTGCGACGCGCGGTGGTGGACAGGGTCATGTGGTCTTCCTTCCGGGTCGGTCCGCGCGAGGACGCGGACCGGTGCCATTCTGCCGCGCGCGTTGCGCGGCTCTGCGAGCCCGTCGCGGTGCGTCGGGCGGGTGCGCCGCGGGGCCCGTCGGCCGTGGATCACGGCTCGGCGGGCCCCGCGGCGGGTGGGGTCACTCGATGACGGAGGAGGCGCTCAGGGAGAGCAGCTCGAGGGCTCCGGTCGTCGACGTCGAGGACCCGGACGTGTAGGCGCTCAGTCCGATCGAGCCGGCGGTCTGCAGGCCGTCCGTGGAGTCGGTCGCGGTGAGGGTCCACGCGTCGGGCTCGGTGTCGCCGGTCCAGACCTTGGCCTGGAGGGTCGTCGGCGAGGTGCCGACGGCCTGGAAGCGGACGTTGATCGGCGTGCCGGGGGTCCAGGTGCCGGTCAGGCGCTTGGCGGCGAGGATCGTCTCCTTGCCGCCGCTGATGGCGGTGAGGGAGGCGACGAGCGAACCGTCGGAGGCGGTGCGGACGCGGACGTTGTAGCTGCCCGTGCCGGTCTGGCGGCCGACGACGGAGGTGTAGACGCCGCCGCCCGTCGGGGCCTCGGTCATCGTGTACGAGGCGAGGACCTCGGTGGCGTCGGAGGAGACGGACTTGAGGGCCGCGGTCGACGTGGAGCCGGCCTTGTTGAGGGCGATGACGGCCTGGCCGTTGGCGACGGAGAACCGGGACTGCGGTGCGACGGTCCAGGAGCCGCCGCGCTCGGCGTCACCCCAGCCGGCCGGGACGTCGCGGGCGAAGGAGTCCTTGGCGAGGACGCCGTCGGCGACGGCGGGGGCGGCGACGACGACGGACTGGGTCGTCTCAGCGGTGGCGCCCTTGTCGTCCGTGACGGTGAGGGTCACGGTGTACGTGCCGGCCTCCTTGTAGGAGTGCGTGACGGAGGTGCCCTCGCCGGTCGTGCCGTCGCCGAAGTCCCACGCGTAGGAGGCGATGGAGCCGTCGGGGTCGGAGGACGCGTTGGCGTCCAGGGCCACGTCGAGGTCCGAGGTCTGGGCGGAGAAGGAGGCGGTCGGGGCCTGGTTGGCCGCGACCGGTTCGCTGGTCGTGACCTCCTGGGTCGTCTGGGAGCTGAGGCCCTGGTCGTCGGTGACGGTGAGGGTCACCGTGTGGGTGCCGGCCTCGGCGTAGGTGTGCGAGGCGGCCTTGCCCGTGCCCGTGCTGCCGTCGCCGAAGTCCCAGGCGTAGGAGGCGATGGACCCGTCGGGGTCGACGGAGTCGGAGGCGTCGACGTCGGCGGTGAGGCTGCTCACCGTGGCGGTGAAGGCAGCCTCCGGGGCATGGTTGGCGGCGACCGGCGCCGCGACCGTGACCTTGGAGGTGGTGCGGGTCGTCGTGCCCTTGTCGTCGGTGACGGTGAGGGCGACCGTGTAGGTGCCGGCCTCGGCGTAGGTATGCGAGGCGGTCTTGCCGGTGCCCGTGCTGCCGTCGCCGAAGTCCCACGCGTAGGAGGCGATGGAGCCGTCCGCGTCGGCGGACGCGGAGGCGTCGACGTCGGCGGTGAGGTCGGAGGTCGAGGCGCTGAAGGAAGCCGTCGGGGCCTGGTTGGTGCTCAAGCCGTAGTGGTCGGAGACCTGCTGGTCGGTGAGCTGGCTCGGGTAGACGGTGACACCGTCGACGGAGCCCTCGAGGGAGCGGTCGTACACGGAGCCGGGCCAGCCCGAGGTGGTGCCGACGCCGAGCGTCCAGTAGCCGCTGAAGGACTGGGCGGCGGTGGCGCTGGAGTCCGCGGCGACCTTCTTGCCGTCGACGTAGAGCGCGGTCCCGCCCTTGCCGAGCGTGGCGGTGACGAGGTGCCACTGGCCGTCGTTGTACCCGGTCCCGGAGGAGAGGGCCTTGACCGTGCCCGGGTAGACGCCGAAGCGCACGCGGCCGGCGGAGTCCATGTAGAGGAGGCGGTCGAGGGAGCTGCCGTTCTTGTAGCCGACGATGGGGCCGCCCCAGGACGAGTCGGTCTTGATCCAGGTCTCGACCGTGAAGGTCTGGATGTCACCGTCGGAGGAGGCGGCGGTGGCGGTGCCGGTGCTGAGGCCGTTGAGGCCGACGGCGGAGGAGCCGGAGCGGACGCCGGACTGGCCGAGCGAGACGCCGGAGGCGGTGGTCATGTCGTCGCCGCCGACGAGGTCCTTGAGGGTGGAGCCGCTGGTCTCGTCGAAGGTCCACAGGTGCGTGGCGCCGAGCTCGACGGAGCGGGTGTCGTAGGGGCTCAGGGTCGAGCCGCTGCCGACCTCGACGGTCGTGGTCGCGTCGACCGAGTTGCCCTCGGCGTCGGTGACGACGAGGTGGTACGTGTGGGTGCCGTCGGAGACGCCCTTGTCGGTGAGGCTCTGCGCCTGCAGCTCCCAGTGGCGCGAGGAGATGGTGCGCTCGTCGACGGGCGCTGTCTGGTCGTCGCGGTAGAGCTTGTAGGTGAGCGAGGTGTCGTCGCGGTCCCAGGTGGGCTGGTAGGAGATGCTGACGAGGCCGTTGACGTAGGAGCTCGCGGTGAGCTTGAGGTCGTCGCCGGTGCCTTCGGGGGCCTCGGAGGTCGTGGCCGTGCGCTTGGCGTAGCGGACGAGGCCCTGCTGGGTCTTGCCGCCGGCCTGCGTGAACTCACCGGCCATGAGGAGGTAGTCGTCGGTGCCGGTGACGTTGTAGGCGGCCTGGTTCATGCCGGTGAAGGTGCCGGCGGTGAGGTCGGGGTACCAGTCGAGGAGCTCGGGGCTCTTGTAGCCGGACCAGTCCTTGTAGCCGTTGGTGCCGGTGCTGGAGATGGTGACGTCGGGGCTGTTGGTGAAGGCGAGCCCGCGGTAGTACTTCGTCAGCGTCGTGCCCGAGTCGGTCTTCCACGTGTAGTCGGAGAAGCCGCCGATGGTCTGGCAGGAGTGGGCGTGGTCGGCGACGTAGACCTGGTCACCGTCGGGGTAGATTCCGTAGGAGTCGCCGTGGCAGGGCTCGACCCAGGTGAGGTTGCCGTCCCAGTCGGCCTTGAAGGTGCCCTCAAGGTTGGCCTGGCTGACGGACTGGGAGTAGGCGGCTCCGTAGAAGCCGGAGTCGTCGACCTCGATGTCGCGGATGGCGCCGTAGTTGCCGGCGACCCGCACGGTCGAGTCGACGGGCGTGGAGAGCATGGCTCCGGTGGAGGCGTCGAGCATGGCCAGGCCGTAGCCCGGGTTCGACGAGCCGTTGAGCGTCTGGAAGGAGCCGCCCACGACCACCTTGGACCCGTCCGGGGAGACCTTGAGGGCGTAGACCTGCGAGTTGGTGCCGGCGGCGGAGGCCGTCCAGTCCAGCAGCGTGCCCCTGTCCGCGGAGACGGCGGCCAGCTCGGCCCGCGCCACACCGTTGACGGTCGAGAAAGCGCCGCCGGCGTACACCGTGCTCCCGTGGACGTCGATCGCGTTGACGGTGGTGGAGAACATCGGCTTGAAGGAGCTGATGAGCTGACCGTGGCCCTTGGTGAGGTCGAAGGCGGCGAGGCGGCCGTGCCAGGCCCCGTCGACCTTGTCGAAGGAGCCGCCCACGTACAGCGTCTTGCCGTCGTCCGAAACCGCCAGCGAGCGGCCGGTGTTGTTGAGGACCGGAGCGAAGTCCTCGATGAGCTCGCCCGTGTTGAGGTCGTACGCCAGGATGTTCGACCGCGGCGTCTCATCTACGCCGGCCTTCGCACCAGCCGGACGCGCCGACGTGAACTGACCCGTCACGTACACCACGTCACCGACGACCAGCTGGTCCCACACCACACCGTCCACCTGAACCGTCGGCAGGGGCTTGGCCGTGTAGTCGGTCTGAAGGCGGCCGCTGGCGTCGTCGACCTGGGAGGCGGAGGCCGCCACCGGAGCGAAGAGGGACGCGGCCACGACGGGCACGGTGACGAGGGCGACCAGGCCGCGACGGCCGGTACGAGAGAGCTTCACGGGTCCTCCGATCGTGGAGTACTAGGGGGAACGAGGCGGCGACAGGGCGCACCGACCAGGGATTGACGCGACCGAGTATCCGGCTCCCTCAGGAGCCCTCAGGTAACGGCCGGGCAACGATGACCGCCTTGCGAGGTCCCTGCGGCCGGTGTGGGACGTGCCTAACAGCAAGGGTCACGAACGCGTCACCGTTGTCACGACGAGGTCACGCCGAAGGGTGAGGTGGCGACGCCCGGGCTTCACCCGGTGGGGACCTCGACCACCCGAGCAGGTCACCCGGGTGACGCCGACGGGACAGCACGAGCGCGGCGGGCGGGACGGGCTGGTGCCCGCCCCGCCCGCCTGGGGACCGCGTCGAGTCTCGCGCTGCAGGGACCACCTCAGTCGGCGCTGGTCGCCGTGAGCTCGTCGAGACGCATGACCCCGGTCGTCGAGGTGCTGGCGCCGGAGAGGTACTCGGTGATGCCGATGCTGCCGGCCGTCTGGAGCCCGTCGGCGCCGTCCGTCGCGGTCATCATCGGCGCGGCCGGAGCGGAGTCACCCAGCCAGACAGAGGCAGCCAGGCTCGTCTCCCCCGTGCCGTCGGCCGTCACCGAGACGTGGACCGGCGCGCCCGCGCTCCAGCCCTTGACCGTGCTCGAGGCCAGGACCGTCTCCGTCGAGCCGACCTTCTTCACGAGGCTCGCCAGGAGGGAGCCCGTCGAGGTGGTGCGCACCTTGACCCCGTAGGAGCCGACGGCGGTCTGCCGGGCGTTGACCGTCGTGTAGACACCGCCACCCGTCTGCGCCTCGGAGAGCGTGTACGTCGTGTCGACCGTCGTCGAGGTGGACGAGACACCCGTCAGGGTCGCCGTCGAGGTCGAGCCCGCCTTGTCGAGGGCGATGACGCCCGCGCCGTCAGCCACGGAGAATCGCGTCGCCGGCGAGACCGCCCAGGCACCGCCCGTCGCGGCATAGCCCCAGGCACCGGCGCCGGTGCGGTCGAAGGAGTCGGAGGCGCGGACGCTCGCGTCCTGGCCACCCGCGTCGACGGCGGGGGTGCCGGCGTCAGTCGGCGTCGCAGAGGAGCTCGGGGCGCTCGTGGGCGCGTCGGTGGCAGTCGGCTCCGGCGTGGGGGTGACGGCGGTCTTGGTGGCGGCCTTGTAGTGGGCGGCGACCTGCTCGGCGCTCAGCTGGGTCGGGTAGACCGCGGCGTCGTCGACGTCGCCGTTGAGGACCTTGCCGGTGCTCGAGGCCCCCGGCCAGCCGTTGACGCCGACGCCGAGGCAGAGGCTGGAGCGGCGACGACCAGCGACGAGATGATGAGCGGCGCAGCCGCCAGGGCGGCCAGGCCGTGGCGGCTGGTACGAGTGACCTTCACGGATCCTCCAGAAGGGGTGGGTGAGCTGGCTCCGGGTGAGGTGCCCCCCCCCGTCCCACGGGGCGGGGACGCGGACTCGAGCTGGAGGAAGTGAGCTGGAGGGAAGTGTGGGGCGCAAGGGTTCTGCTGAGGATCACGAACCGACAACGATCCACTCACTGCGATTGCGCGGAGACGCACGTCACCGCATTGGTCACGTCCGGATCACGTCGGTCTCGGACGCGTCACGACGAGGGTGAACACAGCCCCCGCCGGACTCACCTCCAGCGGGTGAAGAGCCCCGCGCCCGGCTCACCCCCACGGGTGCATGCGGCGCCCGTGGACGCTTCGAGCGGGTGACCGGCGCCGGCGGCGCGGCGTCTCGGCCCGACAGGCGCCCGACCCCGTTGGCGAGCGGATACCCTGGCCCGAGCACCCTCTGCTCCCCTGTCGACACCGAAAGGCACGTGGATGACCGTCCCCGACCCGAACCGCCTGCGCATCGCCATGATCGGGACGCGCGGCGTCCCCGCACGCTACGGCGGCTTCGAGACCGCCATCGAGGAGGTCGGCAAGCGCCTGGCCGCCAAGGGTCACCAGGTCCTGGTCTACTCCCGCAACCCCGCGCCCGAGGAGGGCCCGCTCCCCCGCGTCCACGAGGGCATGCGCGTCGTCGAGCTCCCCGCGGTCAAGAAGCGCAGCCTGGAGACGCTCTCGCACACGGCGGCCTCCGTGGCGCACCTCCTCCCGAGGGTCCACCCGGACTGCGCCATCGTCTTCAACGCGGCCAACTCCCCCTTCGTGCCTGTCCTGCGGGCGGCGAGGATCCCGGTGGCTACGCACGTCGACGGCCTCGAGTGGCGCCGCGGCAAGTGGGGTCCGACCGGCCAGAGCTACTACCGGGCGGCGGAGGCCGTCGCCGTGCGCTACTCCGACGCCCTCATCGCCGACGCCCAGGGGATCGCCGACTACTACGCGGACGAGTTCCACGCACCGACCGACCTCATCGCCTACGGCGCCCTGCGGATCCACGCGGAGTCGAGCCGCCTCGAGGAGCTCGACCTCGCCGCGGGCCGGTTCCACCTGGTCGTCGCCCGCTTCGAGATCGAGAACCACGTCGACGTCGTCGTCGACGGCTACGTCCGGTCCGGTGCCCGTCTTCCGCTCGTCGTCGTCGGCTCGGCCCCCTACGGCAACGAGTACACGGAGCGGATCAACGCCCTGGCGGACGACCGGGTCCGCCTCGTCGGGGGCCTGTGGGACCAGGAGCTGCTCGACCAGCTCTACGGCAACGCCCTTGTCTACTACCACGGCCACTCCGTGGGCGGCACGAACCCGTCCCTCCTGCGCGCGATCGGCGCCGGCGCGGCGGTGGACGCCTTCGACGTCTCCTTCAACCGCGAGGTCCTCGGAGACGCCGGCCGGTACTGGAGCACGGCCGAGGACGTGCGCGCCCTCGTCGAGTCCGCCGAGGCGGACCCCGTGGCCCAGGTCGACCGCGGCCGGCTCTCCCGCGACCGCGCCGCGCTCTACGACTGGGACGAGGTGGCCGACCGCTACGAGGAGCTGTGCCGTCGGCTCGCCCTCGAGGGGCCTGTCCGCCACCGTCCGTCCGGTCGTCGGACGGGGGCCTTCCCCGCATGAGCGCCGCCTCCCCCCTCGTCCTCGTCGCCCACCCCTCGCCCGACCTCTACGGCTCGGACTGGCAGCTCGTCGAGACCATCAGCGGGCTCATCGAGTCCGGCTACCGCGTCAACGTCGCGCTGCCGCTCGACGGTCCCCTCGTCCCCGTCCTCGAGGGCGTGGGTGCGAGGGTGGCGGTCCTGCCGTTCACCGTCCTGCGCAAGACGCTGCTCACCCCGAAGGGGCTGGCAAGGCTCGCGATGCGGACGCCCGGCGAGGTCTCCTACCTGCGGGGCCTCATCCGGGCGTGCGGGGCGGACCTGCTGCTGTCGAACACGGTGACGATCCCGTGGTGGCCCGTCGCCGGCCGCCTCGCGGGCGTCCCGGTGCTCTCTCACGTGCACGAGGCCGAGGACACCCAGCGGCTCGTCATCCGCGCGGGCCTCAACGCCCCGCTCCTCGCGGCGAACCGGATCGTCGCGAACTCCGGCGCCGCCCGCGACGCGCTCCTCGCGGCGCAGCCGGTGCTGGCCTCGCGGACGCAGGTCGTCCACAACGGGGTCGCCGCTCCCCCGGAGCCGCTCGCCCCGCTGCGCGAGCGCACCGCCGGTGACGACTTCCGGGTCGCGATGGTCGGGCGCCTGTCACCCCGCAAGGGCGTCGACGTCCTCCTCGAGGCGATCGCCCTCCTGCGCGCTCGCGGCGTGGACGCCTCGCTGCAGGTCGCGGGCTCGATCTTCCCGGGCTACGAGTGGTACGAGGAGCAGCTGCGTGAGCGGGCCACCCAGCCGGACCTCGCCGGGCACGTCGACCTCCTCGGCTACGTCCACCCGACCTGGCAGGTCCTCGAGGCCGCCGACGCCGTCGTCGTCCCGTCCAGGGCCGAGCCCTTCGGGAACACGGCCGTCGAGGCGATGCACGCGGCACGACCGCTCGTCGCCTCACGGGTCCAGGGCCTCGCCGAGGTCGTCACGGACGAGGTCACGGGCCTGCTCGTGCCCCCGGAGGACGCTGAGGCGCTCGCCTCGGCACTCGCGCGGATCGCCGCCGACCCGGCCCTGGCGGCGCGGCTCGCCACGGATGGTCAGCGTGAGGCCGCCGAGCGTTTCACGACGGCGGTCTACCGCGAGGCCATGTCCGGGGTCATCAGCGAGATGATCGGCCGCTGACGCCCGCGGGAGGGCCCGTCCAGGACACGACGAGGGGGCGCACGAACCAGCGGGTCGTGCGCCCCCTCAGCGCTGCCGCCGCGCCGCAGCTCCGTGACGCGCGACGGATCGGGCTCAGCGCTCGCGACGGAGCTCGAGGTACCACTTGGGCAGCGCGAGCACGACGTAGGCGGCGTATCCGACGAGCATGAGGCCGTAGACCCAGAGGAAGGCCACCGGCACGAAGCGCAGCATGAGGACGAAGCACATGAGGCCGTAGTCCGTCGGCGCCGAGAGGACGGACTTGAGGAAGGACGGCTTCCGCTCGTCCTTCGCCAACGGGGTGCCGCCGTTGTAGCGCAGCTGGTAGGTGAGGATGTAGCTGAAGAAGTGGATGTTCTGCACGGCGCCGAAGGCGAGCGGGATGAGCAGCAGCGAGGCGCTGTGGATGCCGGAGCCGAGGGCGAACCGGTAGAGGCTGATGGCGATCGCGCCGTGGATCGTCGAGAGCTTGATGACGTCCGCGACGTGATCGAGCCACTCGCCCGCCCGCGAGCCGCCGTGGCGCAGGCGCGCGAGCTGCCCGTCGGCCGAGTCGAGGGCGTATCCGAGCATGAGGAGGAGCGAGGTCACGACCGTGGCGAGCACGGTGGGACGCCAGACGGCGATGAGAATGATGCCGAGGTACGTGCACACGGCTGAGATCGCGGTGACCTGGTCCGGGGTGAGGCCGATCCGGTGGGCGACCGCCGCGAGGACCCGGCCCGCGGGGCGGTTGATGACGCGGGAGTAGAGCGGGGCGCCGGCGTTCGACTTCTGGGCTGAGGCGAGGGCCTGGATGTTCTCCGAGACCGTGGGTCGGCGGTCGGTGCCCGGGGTGCGGGTGGTGGGCTCGGAGTCGTGACGTGGACGGGTGGGTGCGGCGGTCATGGCTGCTTCCGGTGAGGGGTGAGTGCGAGCGATGGGCTCGTCGGGGTGCGTCGCGAGCAGGACGGGACCATCAGGGAGCTCGGCAGGGGCCGGAGCGGAGAGCTCGTGGTGACGAGCCGCCCCAGCCGCCCCAGGGTCCGCCTCGATGGTAGCCACGAGGTGAGCGCCGCATCCAGGACGGGACTCACGGTCGAGCCGGCGGGCCACCACGCTGGCGACACAGGCGCGTGACGAAGTCGACACAGTCACGCAGCCAGCGCGACCGGGCTCACAAAATCGCAAGGAAAATCACTTCGGATTGAACCACCGACGTGGCCCGGAGCACATGTGGAACGCGATTCCGCAACCTATTCGTCATCCACCGAAGGTCGCGGTGGCACGACTGGAAAACGGCGAGATCACGCGGAGATCACGCGGAGATTACGGTCGCGTGCCGCGCGTCACCGCTACTCACCGCACGCACCGCATGGTTACCGCAACGGAACCAAACGCGTGATTCACACCCTTTCTCACCCACCAGCGCGCGGCCAGACTGTGCGTCACACCGCGCGGACCGGAATTCCTTACCCGGGTACTCCAGTCGCACGCGTGCGGCGCCCTGGCATCCCCGCTGGGACTCCGCAGCCCTCCAGAACGACCGTTAGGTGGCCATGTCCCTCCTTCAGACCTCGCACCAGGCGCCCTCAGGCGCGCAGCGCTCCGCACGTCGTGCCGGCGCCGCCGCGATGGAGGACACCGCGCTGCTGCGCCGCTCCTGGCGCAGCTACCGTCGCCGCCTGCGGGCCTGGCTCGTCGTCCAGGACGTGGTCCTGGCGATGGTGCCCGCGGTCGTCATCGCCCTCGCGGTCGCGGGGGGCCCCGCTGACACCCAGTGGGTCCTCGGCACGAACGCGCTCCTCGTCGCCACGACCTGGGCCTGCGGGACCATGAGCGAGGACGTTCTCGGCGAGGCCACCACCGGCTGGCGCCGTGCGCTCTCCGCCCTCCCGGTCACCGTCATGGGCGCGCTCCTCGTCGCCCAGGTCCTCGGCACGCTCGTCCCCTGGTACGCGACCCTCGTGGCCGCGCCGCTCGGCACCCTCGCCGTCATCCTGGGTCGCATCGCCGCCCAGTCCTTCCTCCGCAACGCGCGGATGGACGGCCACGGGCTGCGCCGCGCCCTCGTCGTCGTCGGTGACGGCGGTGAGGAGATGATCCACCAGATGCGCCTGCACCCGGGCGACGGCTACCTCGTCGTCGGCGCCGTGTGCGGCTCCACCCGCCCCGCTGCCGACGTCGCCCTGCCGCGTGTCCTCGGCAAGCCCGGCCAGCTCCACGACCTCGTCATCGGTCACGACATCGACGTCGTCCTCGCCGTGGGCGCGGTCCACCCCGCGGACCAGACCGCCGCGCTGCGCGGCGTCGAGGGCACCGACGCCCGTTTCATCGTGATGCCGGGCCTGTCCCACGTCGCGCCCGAGCGCATGCACGCCCTTCCCTCGGCCGCCGCGTGGACCGGCGCCGTCGAGGTCGCCCCTCGCAAGGCCCTGGGCCTCGGCAAGCGCGTCTTCGACCTCGTCGCCGGCGGGATCCTCACCCTCATCGCCCTCCTCATCATCGTGCCCGCGGGCATCGCGGTGAAGCTGACCGACGGCGGCCCCGCCTTCTACACGCAGAAGCGCATCGGCAAGGACGGCGTCCCGTTCACGATGTTCAAGCTGCGCTCGATGTACGTCGACGCCGACGCCCGCCGCGCCGCCGTCCTCGCGGAGATGCAGGACAAGGGCGAGGGCAACGAGGTGCTCTTCAAGTCCGCTGACGACCCGCGCATCACGCCGGTCGGCAAGTTCATCCGTCGCTTCTCGATCGATGAGCTCCCCCAGATCTTCAACGTCATGCTCGGCGACATGTCGCTCATCGGCCCGCGCCCCGCGCTGGCCGAGGAGGTCGCCAGGTACGACGCGGAGGCGCGCCGTCGCCTCCTGGTGCGTCCCGGAATGACCGGCCTCTGGCAGGTCTCGGGCCGCTCCGACCTGTCATGGGAGAGGACGGTCGAGCTCGACGGGCACTACGTCGACAACGCCTCCCCCGCACTCGATCTCCACATCGCCTCCGCGACCGCCAAGGCCGTGCTGGGCGGAAAGGGCGCCTACTGATGATCACCGGCTACGTTCCCGGCGGCTTCGACATGCTCCACATCGGACACCTCAACATCCTGCGGGAGGCCGCAAAGCGCTGCGACCGCCTCATCGCGGGTGTCGCGACGGATGAGTCCCTGTACGCCATGAAGAACCGGTACCCGGTCATCGGCTTCGACGAGCGCCTCGAGATCGTCGGCGCCCTGCGCGTGGTCGACCTCGCCGTCCCGGACACGTCCCAGGACAAGCGGCTCGCCTGGCAGGCCAACCACTTCGACGTCATCTTCAAGGGGTCGGACTGGCAGGGCACGGCCAAGGGCGCACGCCTTGAGGCCGAGATGGCCGAGGTCGGCGCCGAGGTCGTCTACATGCCGTACACGCTCTCAACCTCCTCCACGATGCTGCGCGAGGCGATCACGGCCGGTCTCACGGCCTGAGGACGGCGCCGCGAGAGCTCCGAACGGGCCCCGCACCTCACGGTGCGGGGCCCGTTCCGCGTCCACCGCCGGCCGTCCGCGGCCGCCCGGGAGCCGCGAGTCCGGCGCTCCCCAGGGCTCGTCCTCCGCTCGAGCACGACGGCGCCCGCAGGACCATCTCCTGCGGGCGCCGCGGGTACTGCGGGCAGCCCCGGACGGGGCGCCGGACGGGGCCGTCGGTGCCGGCTCAGTCCTCCATGAGGTGGGTGTCGACGAGCGCCTGGGCGAGGTCCTTGCGGCTCGAGATCCCCAGCGCCCGGTAGACGCCTGTCAGGCGGAGCTCCACGGTGCGCACGGCCATGTAAAGCTCGCCGGCGATCTCCTTGTTGCGCCAGCCCTGTGCCGCGAGGCGCGCGACCTGCAGCTCGGTGTCGGTGAGGCTCGGGGCGACGGGCGCGGTCGCCACGGGTGCCGCCGGCTCGGGCTCGGGCTCCGGCTCGAGACGTCGGGCGGCAGCGACCCAGAACTCCATGCCGTGGGAGGCGGCGAGCTCGCGGGCGCGCTCCAGGAGGACGGTCGCGGAGGAGGAGGCGTCCCCGCTGATACCGAGGGCGGCGACGTCGAGCTCGGGTGAGCGGCGGAGCCTGGCGGCGCAGGCCATGTTGGCACGGACCTGCCAGATGATGGAGCCGGAGACCACGGCGTCGAGGACGAGTCGGGAGACGACCGCGACGGCCTCCTCGTCGTCGACGAGCAGGACCTCGATGATGCGGTCGTCGAGACTGCCCCCGCGGGGCTCGGGCGCTCCCTCGCAGAGCCAGGAGGCGAGGCCGGGAACCCGGTCGGTGAGGCCCGGCTCGAGGATGACCATGTCGACCACGGAGGACCACACGGCCATGAGGTAGGCGTGCGGGACCGGGGCGGAGACCGCGGGGCCGAGCACGAGGGAGGCGAGCGAGGCGTCGCCGTCGACGAGCCGCGAGACGGCCTCGAGGACGCTCGCCCACAGCTGACGGGGCGAGGACCAGCCGCCCGGGCCCCAGGCGGTCATGGCCTCGCGCCAGGCGCGGAAGGTGAGGTCGTCGCCGAAGAGCAGGGCCGCCTGGGCAGCGAGAGCCACGCCGACGCCGTTGAGGCCGACGCGCATGGGCACGCGGGCACGGTCCGCCTCGAGCTGCTCGCGAGCGGCGCCCGTCCAGCCGCGATGTTCGGCCAGGAGCGCGTGAAGGGCGGAGACGTGGGCCTCGATGAGGGGGCTGACCCCGGACAGTCGACCCAGCATCGACTCGATGGCGACGGTGTTGCGCTGCCCAGCGTCGCCGGTGATGGCCAGGTAGGCGCGGATGATGAGCTCCGCCCACACGCCGACGTCGGAGCGCGGCGTCGACTCGGGGACCTCGATGAGGGAGTCGGTCAGGCTCCACTGGTCGCCGCGGGCGAGCTCGTCGACGAGGGAGGCGCAGCCCGCGAGGCTCTCGCAGCCGGCACCCGCGATGACCTCCCTGGCGCGCTCAAGGTGGGAGGCCGGGCCGACCTCGTCACCGACGAGCATCTCCTGCGCCGCCATCATGATGAGGCACCGGGCGACGGCTCCGGGCTGCTCGGGAGCGAGCGCCGTCAGGCGGTCCACCATGCGGCGGTCCTCCTGGGCGCTCATCTCCTCGCCGCCCCGTGCGCAGACGTAGCCTGTGATCGCCTCGACCTCGTGCTCCGGGGCCAGCTCGTCGAACTCGGTGACCTCGAGGTAGATGGTGGAGGCGGTCAGGCTCGCACCGAGATGGAGCGCCAGGGAGGCCTCGAGGAGGCGGGCGCGACTGCGCTGGGCGCTGGTACCGCCGGGCACGTCGCGGAAGACCTGGGTGAGACGGCGGGCGAGGAGCAGGCGGCCGTGGTCGAGCTCGGCGGCGGTCGCGTCGAGGAGGGTGTCGGCGTCCTCGGCCCGGCCCTGTCCGGCGCCGACGAGGTGCCAGGCGTGCTCCCGGGTGCCCTCGGGATAGGCCTGCGCCAGCCGGAGGTGGAGGTCCTTCCGGACGGACTCCGTGACGGACTCGATGACGGCGTGGGAGGTGACGGTGCGCGGCGGCGGGTTGAAGGCGGCGTCGGGCGCGGGGACGAGGCCCTCGACGACGCGGACCGGACGCGCGCCGGTGACGCGCTCGACGACGTCGTCGTCCTGGACGAGCTGGAGCTGGGAGGCGACGAGGGCCTCGACCTCGTCGGGTTCGAGGAGGCCGACCTGCTCGGCGACCATGGCGCGGGTGGGAGCCGAGACGACCGGCTCGTAGGGCAGGAGCTCGCGACCTCCCAGTGCCGCGGCCGACAGGGCGGTGCCGTTCTCACGGACGTCCTCGATGCGTCCCCCGCAGCTCTCGGCGATGAGGGAGGCGGTCATGGGGTCGACGTGGGCGGCTGTGACGGCGCTGAGGAGGTTGTGAGCGTCGTCGGGGTCGAGCTGGGAGAGGGAGGCGGTGAACAGCGGGGGGACGGAGTTGCCGACCTGGGTGCCCGCGGGGAGCAGGACGATGACGGCGCACGGGACGCCGGCGAGGTAGGAGGCTGCGCGTCGCAGCTGGGCGACGACCGGTTCGGAGGTGTCACCAAGGTTGGACAGGACGATGAAGAGGGGCCGCACACGGGCGAGGACGGAGGCGAAGCGCGACGTCAGGACGATCTGGGACTCGGCCTGGGCGGCGTTGCGGACGCCCTGACGGAGTCGGTCGAGCTCATCACGGACGCCGTCGAGCTCGGCGTCGAAGCGCAGGCGCTCGAAGACCTGGACGACGCAAGTCTCGAGGACGCTCGGGCGGCCGGAGGGATCGGGCCCGGCGAGGACGGCGGCCTCAGTGGTGCTCGCGTCGATCTGGACGACCCGGGGCCGCAGGACGTGGTCCGAGCACTGGGCGGCGAGGAGCGGGCCGAGGGACCAGACGCCGGGGGCGGAGGGGGCGGCGACGAGGGCGACGGAGCCGAGGCCGCGCCGGAGCCGATCCGCGATCTCACGCGTGAACTGCCGGCGCTGACTGGTGGCGTACAGCATCGTGCTCCTCTCGAAATCCCTCGTTGCCTGCGCATCGCGCGCACGAATGATTCCGATGCTTATGGATCGAAGGCCATTTCGACGGCGGTACTCATTTATTAGGCGCATGCCACGCTACCAGCGCCCTCATTGCGGATCCGCAGCCATCCGCAGCATGTGATCCACGCCACTCCACCCGGGGGACGGGAGGGGTGTTCAAGGCGCCTGGCCGGGTGAAGGAGGGGACCTGCCGCGGGTGAAGGAAAGGGCGGGAGAGGGTAGCCTCTCCCGCCCGTCTCATCTCACCCGCGTCCGGGTGCGACCGCGCGCACCGGACTCAGACGCCGGCGGACTCGAAGAGTCGCGTCACCGAGCCCTCGTCGAAGACGGCCTTGACGGCCTCGGCCAGGAGGGGGGCGATCGGGAGGATCGTCAGCTGCTCGAAGCGCTTCTGCTCGGGGATCGGCAGTGTGTCGGTGACGACGACCTCGCGGGCCCCGCAGGTCGACAGGCGCTCGACGGCGGGGCCGGAGAGCACGCCGTGCGTGGCCGCGACGATGACGTCCTTGGCGCCGGAGTCGAGGAGGACCTTGACGGCCTTGGCGATCGTGCCGCCGGTGTCGATCATGTCGTCGACGAGCACGCAGGAGCGGCCGGCGACGTCACCGACGACGCGGTTGGCGACCGACTCGTTCGGCCGGGTGACGTCACGGGTCTTGTGCACGAAGGCGAGCGGGGTGTCGCCCAGGGAGTGGGCCCAGCGCTCGGCGACGCGGATGCGTCCGGCGTCCGGGGAGACGACGGTCGTGTTGGTCGGGTCGACGCGACCGCGGATGTACTCCACGAGGACCGGCTGCGCCCACAGGTGGTCCCAGGGGCCGTCGAAGAAGCCCTGCTCCTGCGCGGTGTGGAGGTCGACGCTCATGATGCGGTCCGCGCCGGCGGTCTTGTAGAGGTCCGCGACGAGGCGGGCGCTGATGGGCTCACGACCGAGGTGCTTCTTGTCCTGACGGGCGTAGGGGAAGAAGGGCGCGACGACGGTGATGCGCTTGGCCGAGGCGCGCTTGAGGGCGTCGACCATGATGAGCTGCTCCATGAGCCAGTCGTTGACCCGGTCACCGTGGGACTGCATGACGAAGGCGTCGCAGCCGCGGACCGACTCGTTGAAGCGGACGTAGGTCTCACCGTTCGCGAAGTCGTAGGCGGTCGAGGACAGGACCTCGGTGCCCAGCTCACCGGCCACCTGCTGGGCCAGCGCTGGGTGGGCCCGTCCGGAGACGATGACCAGCCGCTTCTCGCCGTTGGTGATGATGCCCGTCATGTGATGGTTCCCCTCTCGGAGCCGGAACGGCCCTCGTTGGTGGCCTCGGCGTGCGCTCGCACGCTCAGCGCTCCCCCGCGGTGGGCGTGGGAGCGTCTCCGTCGAGCTGGGCGAAGGGCGCGACGACGGCGCCCGCCGGGATCTCGACGTCGGTCAGGACGGCGTAAGGGCCCACTCGGGTCCCCTCGCCGATCCGGGTGGTCCCGCAAACCAGGACACCCGGCTCGAGCTGGACGTCGCGCGCCAGCTCGGCGGTCACGTCCACCCAGGTTGACTGCGGCGCGGTGACGCCGACGCCCTGCTCCATCCAGCGGGCGAGCACGCGGCGGTTGAGCTCTGCGCCGAGCTCGGCGAGCTGGGCGCGGTCGTTGCAGCCCTCGACGAGCCAGTGGTCGGTCACGACCAGCGCGCTCGTCGACAGACCGGCGTCGTGGGCTCGGGACACGACGTCGGTGAGGTAGACCTCGCCCTGGTCGTTGTCCGTGCCGAGCGAGGCCAGGGCGTCGCGCAGGTGCGCGGCGTCGAAGACGTAGACGCCAGCGTTGACCTCGCGGACGGCCCGCTGCTCCTCGGTGGCGTCGCGGTGCTCGACGATCGCGGTGACCGTCCCGTCCGCCCCGCGGAGGACGCGGCCGTAGCCGGTGGGGTCCTCGAGCTCGGTGGTCAGCAGGGTCACGGCGTCGCCCCGCTCCTCGTGCTGCGCGACGAGGGCCTCGAGGGTGGCGGCGTCGAGGAGGGGGACGTCCCCGGAGGTGACGACGACGGCGCCGTCGAGGCCCTCCGGGAGGGCGTCCAGGCCGCAGGCGACCGCCCGGCCGGTGCCGGGCACGTCGTCCTGGTCCGCGGTGACCGCGTCAGGGGCGACCTCGGCGAGGTGGGCGACGACGGCGTCGCGCTCGTGGCGCACGACGACGACGAGGTGCTCGGGGCGCAGGCCCCGGGCCGCGGTGACCGCGTGGTCGAGGAGGCTCCGGCCGCCGATCCGGTGCAGGACCTTGGGGGTCGCGGAGCGCATGCGGGTGCCCTTACCGGCGGCCATGACGATGACGGCGGCGGGGGTGGTGGAAGCCACAGATCCTCTTCTCGCTTCGCTCCGGTCGCGTTCGGCGCACCGGGGTCCGTGCAGGGAGCAGCGCCATCCTACGACGAGCGGCTCGTCCGTTCCGCCCCCAGGGATCGAACCCGGGCCTCAAGGCTCCAAAGGCCTGCGTGCTGCCGCTACACCAGGGCGGAGGACCGCGGCCCGTGGGACGCGGCGGCGACCAGTGTCTCACGGGCGCCCGCCCCGCCCGAACCCACAGGGTCCGCGCGACACGGCTCCTCGGGGTGTGGAACGGAGCACGGGACGGTCCGAGGGCTGGGGCGCAGGACGGCCCCCGGGGCAGGATGACGCCATGACCCCTATCTCCCCGACCTCGAGCCGAAGCGCTCGGCCGCGCAGCCAGCGCCTCGTCGAGCTCGACGGCGTGAGAGGCCTCGCCGCGGTGATCGTGCTCATCCACCACAGCCTGCTCACCGTGCCGGCCCTCGGAGAGGTCGGGGCGCGTCCCGGCGTCATCCCCACGTCCACGGCCGCCCGGCTCCTGACGACGACGCCCCTGCACCTCCTCTGGATGGGGCACGAGGCCGTCCTCATCTTCTTCGTGCTGTCGGGAGTCGCCCTCGTGTACCCGATCGCCCGGCGCGACGCGCGCGGAGACTCCTTCGACTGGGTCGACTACTTCCCGCGCCGGGTCGTGCGCCTGTGGGTGCCGGCCGTCGCCGCGACGGTGTGGGCGACGATCACGATGCACGTCATCCACCGGTCCACCGACCCCTCGCTGGGGCCCTGGACGGTGGCGCGCTCCCTGCACGGCTGGCCGACCGCGCACCTCCTGCCCGAGCTGCTGCTGATCCCCAGCCACGCGTACCGGAACTCGGTCCTGTGGTCCTTGCACGCCGAGGCGATCTTCTCGTTCCTCCTGCCGATCGGCGTCCTCCTCGTCGCCCTCGTGGCGCGGTGGCGGCTACGCTGGCTCCCCGTCGTCCTCGCTCTGGCTGTCCCCCTCGTCACCGGGAGCCCGGGCTGGGCGTCGTACATGCCGGTCTTCGCGATCGGTGCGACCCTCGGCTGGTACTGGGGTCACCTCGAGGGCGTCCAGGCCGCGACGCCACGGCGGTGGTCCACGCCTCTGGCCGTGCTGCTCCTCGTCACCATGACCGCGGACTGGTGGCCGTTCATGATGGGAGGCTGGCGCGGTCGCGTCGCGGACACGGTCGTGCTGGCCTCGGCCGCCGGCATCGTCGTCCTCACGGTGCGCTTCGGCGCGGCTCGACGCCTCATGCGCTCCCGGGTCGTCCAGTGGCTCGGGCTCATGAGCTACTCCCTGTACCTCATCCACGAGCCGGTCGTGCTGTCGGTCCGCAACCTCACCAGCGCGATCCCCGCCTGGTGGACCCTTCCGATCACGGCCGTGATCGCCCTCCCGCTCGCCTGGGCCTTCCACAAGGTCATCGAGGCCCCGAGCCACCGGCTCTCGCGCCGGACCGGCCGTGCCGTCTCCACCTGGTACCACGGCCGCCGCTCGACCGCGAGGTGAGCCGCCCGTAGCCGCAGCCTCACCACCGGCCGTCGCCCTCACGGCCGTGGTGGCGACGGCCCTCCGCGCGCCGGGGGCATGATGGCTCCATGACGGCCAAGGCGAGCAAGCGGACGCGGATGAGCGCGGGCGAGCGGCGCGAGCAGCTCATCACGGTGGCGCGGGGCCTCTTCGCGGAGAAGGGCTTCGACGCGACGAGCATCGAGGAGATCGCCTCCCGGGCGAAGGTGTCCAAGCCGGTCGTCTACGAGCACTTCGGCGGCAAGGAGGGCCTCTACGCGGTCATCGTCGACCGTGAGCTCATGACCATCTCGACGACGATCACGGCCTCACTGCGCTCGTCGACCTCCGCGTCAATCATCGTCGAGCGTGCGGCCCTCGCGCTGCTCACCTACATCGAGGACTCCCCCGACGGGTTCCGGATCCTCTCCTCGGGCTCGGACCGCTCGGCCGGGACCTACTCGACGCTGCTGGCCGACGTCGCCATCCAGGTCTCAGGGATCCTCGCCTCGCAGTTCTCGGCGCACGGGATCGCCCCGCGCACGGCCCCCCTCTACGCGCAGATGCTCGTGGGGATCGTCGCCATGCCGTCCCAGTGGTGGCTGGAGAACCGCACGATGACGAAGGAGGAGGTCGCCGCGCACATGGTGAACCTCGCCTGGAACGGGCTGCGCGCCATGGAGCCTGCCCCGGTCCTGCGGGACGCGGAGCGGGCCTCCGGGCGCTGACGGGCTCTCAGCCGCGGCGGCGGAGCCACGGGGGCTCGACGCCGAACTTCCGGCGCAGCCGCGACATGGAGCCGCGGTACTGCTGCCACAGTCCCTTCGGGTCCCTGACGGCCATCCTGCCGAGGCTGAAGCCCCGCACCCGCGGCGGCGTGACTCCCATGGTGCGGGAGGCGGCCAGTCGCGCGGGCAGGTACTGCCGCCGCGTGACCTGGTAGGGCTGGACCGCGGCGAGGGCGTCGGGCTCGAGGGGCTCGACCTCGATGACGCCGGCGGCCACGGCCTCCTGGACGATCTCGTAGCCGCGCCGGGTACGGGCGATGAGGGCGCTCACCCCTTCCTTCTCCGCGAAGTCCGGATAGCCCTCCGGTGTCGACTCCCAGTAGTCGGCGGCGGTGATGTCGGAGTACTCGCCGACGCCGTCGGCGCACAGGCGGCAGCGCCACTGGACGGTGGGTCCGAGGGCGGCGCCCCAGGAGTCGGAATAGCTGACGGAGACGGCCTCGCCGTCCTTCCCGGTGGCGGTGAAGGAGCCCGGCCAGCCGTGGCCGCGGTACCACATGGACTCCAGGGGGCGGTGGGCGCCGAGCTCGTCGAGGAGGCCGTCCGTGGCGTCCTGGCGCGGGGTGCCGGCGCAGAAGAAGGACAGGATGACGGGCGGCTCCCCGCCGTCCGCGGTCGACATACGGCGCACGGCCTGCGCCTCGCAGGGCTTGCCGATGAAGACCGTCGACGACCGCAGGGCCTCCGGGGCGGAGGCGTTGGAGACCGGCGCGTAGCGGGAGCCGGCGAGGCTGGTCACCTCAGCGGCGTCGCCCGTCTGGACCGTCTGCGTGCGGGAGGGGTCCGACGCGTCCGCACGGGCGCCGACAACGGTGCTCTGGCGACCGGTGTCGACGAGGAAGCGGGCGATCGTCGTGAGGACGCCGCCGGAGGAGCCGTTGAAGCGCGCCTCGGGGTCGGTCGAGTGCGCCGCCCAGATCCCCGTGTACGGCCCGATGACCGGGTGGCGGTCGGCCCCCTCGGGGCGCTGGGCCTCGACGGCGACGCCGGGGCAGGAGCCGTCGAAGAGCGCGAGCTCGCGGGGGGCGGCCATGGTGCGCGTCGGGGAGTCGGCGGCGACGACGGGGCGCATGTAGCCGCCGTCGTCGAGGGCCATGGTGACGCCCTCGTACTGGGCGCACAGGCCGCAGCCGGAGCAGCGCATCGTGCGGACGACGTCCTCGATCCGCGAGGCGACGGTGGTCTGGGAGGCGTTCGGCATGCCTCGATCCTATGCGGAGCGGCAGCGCGGCCCGAGGTCGGGGAGCCGACGTGCGGGGCGTGCGTGCCCGATCTCTCCCGGAGCGGGCCGTCAGCCCTCGAGCACCTCCGCGGCCTCGAGCCACTCGGCCTCGAGGTCCGCCTGCTCGGCCTCGGCGGCCGCGAGCTCCCGCCCGAGCTCGACGAGCTCGGTGACGCGGGACGGGTCGGCGGAGACCTCCTCCATGCGGGCGTGGAGGAGGTCGACGGCCTGGGCCGCCTTGTCCATGCGACGCTCGACGCGGGCGAGGCTCTTCTGGGCCTCGCGCCGCTCGGCTCCGGTCAGCCCGGTGCCGCCCGTGCCGGAGGAGCCCACTGAGCCGTCGCTCCCGCCGCCCACCGGCGCACGGCGCGTGGTCGGGGTGTCGGAGGCCCCGGCCTCGGCAGCGCGCCGCAGCTCGAGGTACTGCTCCACTCCCCCGGGCAGGCCCCGCACGGAGCCGTCGCCGAGGAGGGCGACCTGGTGGTCCGTGACGCGCTCGAGGAGGTAGCGGTCGTGGGAGACGACGACGAGAGTGCCGGAGAAGGAGTCGAGGATGTCCTCGACGGCGGCGAGGGTGTCGGTGTCGAGGTCGTTGGTCGGCTCGTCGAGGAGGAGCACGTTGGGCTCGGTCATGAGCAGGCGGAGGAGCTGGAGGCGGCGGCGCTCGCCGCCGGAGACCTCGCCGACGCGCGTCCAGGCGCGCTGGCGGGTGAAGCCGAGCCGCTCGACGAGCTGGGCGGCGGTGAGCTCCTTGCCGCCCACGGTGACGTGCTCGCCGACCATGGAGACGGCCTCGACGACGCGCAGGTCGGTGAGGGCGTCGAGCTCGTGCGTGGACTGCGAGAGCGCGGCGACCTGGACGGTCTTGCCGCGCACGACGCGTCCCTCAGTGGGCTCCTGGACGCCCTCGAGGAGGCGCAGGAGGGTCGTCTTGCCGGCGCCGTTGACGCCGACGACGCCGACGCGCTCACCCGGGGCGAGACGCCAGGTCACCTTCCGCAGGACCTCCTTCTCGCCCGCGGTCGGGTCCTCGGGACGGCGCGGGTAGCGCACCGTGACGTCCTCGAGGTCGAGGACCTTCTTACCGAGGCGCGCGGTTGCCATCGCCATGAGCTCGACGGTGTCGCGCGGCGGCGGCACGTCGGCGATGAGGGCCTCGGCGGCGTCGATGCGGAAGCGGGGCTTCGAGGTGCGGGCGGGGGCTCCGCGACGGAGCCAGGCGAGCTCCTTGCGCAGGAGGTTGTCGCGCTTCTCGGCGGCGACGGCCGCCTGGCGGGCGCGCTCGGCGCGGGCGAGGACGTACGCCGCGTAGCCGCCGTCGTAGGTCTCGATGCTGCCCGGCACCTGAGGCCGTCCGTTGCCGGGGTCAACGCCGGGGACGACCTCCCAGACGTTGGTGCAGATCGCGTCGAGGAACCAGCGGTCGTGGGTGACGGTGACGAGGGCGCCGGTGTCCGCCCGGCGGCCGGCGAACCTGGCGTTGAGGTGCCGGGCGAGCCAGTCCACGCCCTCGACGTCGAGGTGGTTGGTGGGCTCGTCGAGGATGACGACCTGCGCGTCGGCGGTGAGGACGGCCGCGAGCGCGACGCGGCGCCGCTGCCCGCCGGAGAGCGTGGCGACGGGTGCGTCGAGGTCGAGGTCGGCCAGCAGGCCGGCGTGGATGTCCCGCACCGCGGGGTCGGAGGCCCAGGTGTGCTCGGGGGCGTCCCCGTGGACGGCGGTGCGCACGGTGGCGCCCGGGGCGAAGTCGTCGGTCTGGGAGAGCATGGCGACGCGGGTGCCGCCGGCGCGGGTGACCCGGCCTGCGTCGACCTCGCGAGCACCGGCCATGGCGGCTAGGAGGGTCGACTTCCCGGCGCCGTTGGGGCCGAGGACGCCGACGCGGGTGCCGTCCTCGATGCCGAGGGTGATGTCGTCGAGGAGGACGCGGGAGCCCACCATGATCCGGATGGACTCGAGTCCGATGAGGTGCGCCATCAGCCCACGCTCCTCGCGCCGGCCACGGGGGCGTCGGCGCGCACGGCGGAGGCGACCAGCCCGGAGGCGGTGAGGGCCCGGCTGACGCGCATCGCCGTGCCGGAGTCGGGGACGAGGCAGGCGACGGCGGGGCCGGTGCCGGTCACGAGGGCGCGCAGGGCGCCGGCGGACTCGGCGAGCTCGATGACGTCGCGGACTCGGGGTCGCAGGGCGATGACGGTCTCCTGGAGGTCGTTGCGGAGGGAGGACGCGAGGGCGACGGGGTCGCCTGCGCGCAGGGCTGCGGTGAGGGCGGCGAGCGGCTTGCCGGTGGTGTCCGGCTCGCCGGGCCCGCAGGCAGCGCGGTCGGCGTGGCGGGCGAGGACCTCAGCCGGGTCGAGGTCGTTCTCGGGCAGGGCGAGCACCCACTGGTAGGCGCCCCGCGTCATGAGGGGGCTGAGGTGCTCGCCGGTGCCGTGGTCGACGGCGGTGGCGCCGGTGACGGCGAAGGGGACGGCGGGGTCGAGGCGCGCGCCGAGCTCGGCGAGCTCCGTCTGGCTCAGCCCCGTGCCCCACAGGACGTTGCAGGCGAGGAGGGCGGCTGCGGCGTCGGACGCTCCGACGGCGAGACCGCTGTGGAGCGGAGCACGGCGGCGGACGACGAGGTCGACGCCCTCGGTGACGTCGAGCTCGTCGGCGAGGAGGCGGGCGGCGCGCACGGCCGGCTCGTCGGCGGGCGCGGGCTGCGGCGCGGCCGACGGGTCGTCGTCGCTGAGGGTCACGAGCCCGTGCGCGTCGAGGCTCTGGCGCCGAGCCGTCACCGTCTCGATGAGCCGCACCGCCTGGACGACGCCGGCCAGCACGGGGAGGGCGCCCGGCGCCCGGGCGTCGTCACGGGTGGCCGCGTGGGTGAGAGTGACGCGGAGGGGGGCCTCGACGCGGACCTGGGTCGCCGACCCTGAGCGTCGCGGGAGGGCGGCGTCACCACCGGAGATGGCACGCAGGTGGCTCACTGACGCGCCTCCTCGAGGGCCTGCCAGTCGATGTGCTCGGCGAGGGCCGCGAAGGCGGCGACGTCGAGGCGCTCACCGCGCAGCGTCGGGTCGATGCCGGCGGCGCGGATCGCGGACTCAGCGGCGTCGGGGCCCCCGGCAAGGGCGGCGAGGGCCTTGCGGAGGGTCTTGCGGCGTTGAGCGAAGGCGGCGTCGATGACGGCGAAGACCTGCTCGCGGGTGGCGGTCGTGGTCGGGGGCTCGTGGCGGTCGAGCTGGACGAGGGCGGAGTCGACGTTGGGGACCGGCCAGAAGACCGTGCGTCCGATCGTGATGGTGCGCCGCGCCTCGGCGTACCAGGCGGCCTTGACGCTGGGGACGCCGTAGGTGCGCGAGCCGGGGCGGGCGGCGAGGCGGTCGGCGACCTCCGCCTGGACCATGACGGTGACGGACTCCAGGGACGGCAGGGCCTCTAGGAGCGTGAGCAGGACGGGGACGGCCACGTTGTAGGGCAGGTTGGCGACGAGCCGGGTGGGGAGGGCGTCCGTCTCCGCGAGACCGAGGGCCGCGGGGCCGTCGATGGTGAGCGCGTCAGCGGGCACGACCTTGAGCCGCTGGGAGGCCTGCGGCATCCGGTCGGCGACGGTGACGGGGAGGGCGCGGGCCAGGGGCGGGTCGATCTCGACCGCGACGACGCGGGAACCGGCCTCGAGAATGGCGAGGGTGAGGGACCCGAGCCCGGGGCCGATCTCGAGGACCGTCTGTCCAGGGCGCACGCCCGAGGACCGGACGATGCGCCGGACCGTTCCGGCGTCGTGGACGAAGTTCTGGCCCAGGGTCTTGGTGGGACGGATGCCGAGGGCCCCGCACAGGTCGCGGACGTCGGAGGGGCCGAGGAGCCCGCTTCCCTGCTCCTGGAGGGAGCCTGCGGGCGCGCCGTCGTCGGGGGCGGGGCCGGTGGAGGGGGTCTCGGGCATGGTCTCAGGGTAGCGGGCGGGCTCCGGGGAGCCGGCTCGTCCCGCCGCGCTCGGACGCCGGTCAGCGCCGGGCACGGGCACGACGGCGCCGAACGACGAGAAGGGCGGTGATGAGGACGATGACGGCGCCTGCGGCCGTGGCTCCAGCGATGACGCGCCATGACTCGTGGCCGTCCGCGTCGCCGTGGGCCGCTGCGCTCGCGCTGTAGCTCGTGGTCGTGGGCGCCTTGCCGTCGCCCCAGGCGACGTTGAGGACGGCGCCGCGGGCGGGGGCGGAGGCCTCCGCCTCGGTGAGTCCGAGGAGGGAGGCGACGTCGGAGTCGAGGGCGGGACCGGCCTCGGCAGCCGGCGAGCTCTCAGCCAGCCGGAGGTCCGCTCCGGCGAGGTCGGTGGGATCGGACGGGAGGTCGGCGAAGACCTCGTCGTGCCTGCGCTCAGCGCGCAGGTCCGTGCCGTGGGCCTCGAGATGGGGGACCGTGACGGCGGCGGATCCCCGGAGCTCATCGAGGTCGGTGGCGTTGACGGAGTCGCCCTTGCCGGGGCCGGCCTTCCACAGGACGTCGGTGTCGGCGGGCCGGCGGGTGCCCGGCTCGCGCAGGTAGACGTCCCCGTCCATGCGCTCGATCATCTCGTTGGCCCAGTGGGAGCTCGAGCCGTCGTCGTTCGCCGCACCGAGCACGCGCACCATGGGGGTGTACCGCCACGGGTCGCTGCTGTCGCGCGCGCGCTGGGGGTAGGCGAGGAGGTTGTCGAGGATCCTGGTGCCGGTGGTGTCCCAGGTGAGTCCGTGCTCGGCGCTCCAGGTCTCGACCGAGGCGCAGGATCCGTCCGAGGCGAGGGCGTTGCAGCCGTTGTGCCTGCTGTCCTCGCGCACCTCGAGGGAGGTGAGGGCGTGGACGACCGTGTTGACCTCGACGCGGGTGCGGTCCGAGCCGGAGACGCGGATGCCGGTGGCGGCGCCGTCGATGACGTTCGAGGCGACGACGTTGCGGGAGGACACCTCGATGAAGACGGGGACGGGCACGTTGAGGAAGTAGCTCGTGAGGACGGAGGAGCCGATCATGCCCTCGTCGAACCAGACGCCTGGCATGGCGTCCTGGGCGGCCTGCGTCGGATCGGAGGCGTCGCGCCCGGCGCCCGTGTGGTCGACGACGTTGCCGCGGTAGACCAGGCCCGTCGCATGCGTCGCCTTCATGTCGGCGATGGTGCAGTACGCGCCGCAGCCGACCGTGAGGAAGCCGGCCGTGTTGTTCCCCTCGAAGGAGTTCCCCTCGATGACGTCGCCGTCGCCGCCGTTGACCCCGAGGCCGTCCGCGCCGTTGTCCCTGAAGGTCGAGCCGGTGACCACGGAGTCGTCGGAGCCGGACAGCCCGAGGGCGGTGCCTGCGGCGGACTCGCTCAGGACCATGTCCTCGATCCGGGCCCGGGCACCGGACACGGAGACCATGACGGCGCCCGTGAGCCCACCCGTCTCGGGATCCTGGTAGCTCCAGACCTGGAGCGGGGAGAAGCGCTCGATGGTGAGGCCGCGCAGGGTGACGTCGTCGGCGGCGACGGTGAGGGCGCGTGCCCGCTGCGCGATCTCGACGTCGTGGCCGCTCGGGTCCGTGCCGAGGACGTAGTGCGTGCCGGTGTGCGGCTTCGGCGAGAAGACGGCGGTACCGTCCTTGGCGGTGCTCCTGGTGACGGGGTCCGGGTCGTCGACGTAGAAGGTCCCAGCGGTCACCTCGGCCCGTGTCGCGACCTGGCGCAGGGGCTTGCCGTCGACCCAGAGCTGCTCCGGGTGGGCGGCCATGCCCTCCTTGGCCGGGTCGGCGTTGATGGTGCAGACGTCGCAGAAGCGGACCATGTCCTCGTCGGAGGTCCAGGTGCCGTCGTCGGACCGGGACCAGGCCGTCACGCGGTCGGCGCCGGTGATGACGGGCCTTGCCCCCGCGGCCGCCTCGAGCACGACGGGACGCTCGATGCGCAGCCCGCCCTCGCGGTAGGTACCGGCGCCGACCTCGACGGTGGCGCCGGCGGGAGCCGCTGCGAGCGCCGCCGCGATGGTCGGGTAGGGGCGCGCGTCGGAGCCGTCGGCTCCTGCGGCGACCGCGGAGGCGAGGACGTGGACGACGGTGGTGGTGGAGGCGCGCGGTGTCGCGGCCGTGGCGGGCGCCGTCGTGATCGGGAGTGTCGTGATGAGCGCGAGCGCGAGCGCCCGGACGGCGTGCACGAGGGAGCGCGACCGGGCGCGGCGGACGGGTCGGACGACGGTGCGAGGCATGGCGTGCTGAGCGTAGGTCTCGGGGTCGTCGTCACCGCGCTCGGCACGGCGAGTTCCGGCGACGGTCGCGTCACGATCCGTGTCGACGCGACGCAGGTCGCCCGCGGCCGGCGGTGCCGGGGCGGGCGACAGGGCTCGACGCGAGCCGGGTGTCAGAGGAGGCCGAGGCTGGCCGCGCAGGCCGGCCACTGGCCCCAGCCGGCGGAGGCCTGGAGCTTCTGGGCCAGACGGGTCTGCTCGGCGGCGCTCGCCTCGGACGGGAGGCCGGTGCCGCCCAGGGCCCGCCAGGTCGACAGGGTGAACTGGTACATGCCGTAGAAGCCGTTGCCGGTGTTCGTGGTCGGGTCACCGCCGGACTCGCACTGGGCGAGCTGGCCCCACACGCCCGAGCTCGCGGCCGAGGACGACGAGCTGCCCGACGACGAGGAGCTGCTCGAGGACGACGAGCTGCTCGACGACGAGGAGCTGCTCGAGGAGGACGAGCTGCTCGACGAGTCGTCGGAGGAGGGCTTGTCGGCGGACCCGGAGTCGCTGGACGAGCTGCTCGACGAGTCGTCAGTGGCGGCCTGGGTCGGCGCCGTGGTCGCCTCGGAGGTGGGCTCGGGCGTCGGCTCGACGTAGGTGCCGACGAGGACGACCTCGTCGACCTTCTCGGTGACGACGACGGTCGAGACGGCCTCCTTCGAGACCTCCTTCCCGTCGATGGTGGTCACCTGGTAGGTCGTGCGGGTGACGCCGTCGACGCCCGCCGTCTCGACCTTGGTCTCACCCTTGTCGAGGGAGTCCGTCTCCTTCTTGACCGTGCCGTGCTTCTCCGTGGTGTCCTCGGTCTTGGTGGAGACCTCGGCGTGCTGCCCGCCGATCGTGAGGCCGGCGCTCGTGGCGGCAGCGGTGGCGCTGTCTCCGCCGATCGCCTCGAGCCGGACCTGTCCCTCGCTGAGCGGGGCGTCGGTCGAGCCGCCCGTCTGGACGGCGGCGAAGGCACCACCGGAGACGAGGAGCGAGAGGGCCGCGGCTGCGGCCCCGGCGCGGACGGAGGGGCGGTTGAGGAGCGTGGAGTTGATGGTGCTCTCCCTGTCGGGGTGGTGCGCCGGGATCGACCGGGCTGTCCCCGGGAGCGGCGCCTGTCAGGTGGGGGCCCGTAGGCCGTCGATCAGTACCAGCCGGTGGACTCGGAGTGCGCCCAGGCGCCGCACGGCGAGCCGTACGTGGACTGGATGTAGCCCAGGCCCCACTTGATCTGGGTGGCGGGGTTGGTCTGCCAGTCCGAGCCGGCCGAGGCCATCTTCGACGCCGGCAGGGCCTGCGGGATGCCGTAGGCGCCGGACGAGGCGTTGGTGGCCGTGTAGCTCCAGCCGGACTCGCGGTTCCAGAGGCTCACGAGGCAGGACATCTGGTCGTCGCCCCAGCCGTAGGAGGAGAGCATGGAGCGGGCGATGGTCTGCGGGTCGCCGGAGGTGACGGCCGTGGAGGTGCTGCTCGAGCCGGAGTCGGTCGACGCGCTGTCGGAGGACGTCGTGTCCGACGAGGTGCTGTCCGACGCCGCGCTGTCGGTGGAGGAGCTGTCCGTCGAGGTCGTGGTCGCCTTCTGCTCGACGTGCGTGCCGACGAGGACGACCTCGTCGACCTTCTCGGTGACGACGACGGTCGAGACGGCCTCCTTCGAGACCTCCTTCCCGTCGATGGTGGTCACCTGGTAGGTCGTGCGGGTGACGCCGTCGACGCCCGCCGTCTCGACCTTGGTCTGCCCCTTGTCGAGGGAGTCCGTCTCCTTCTTGACCGTGCCGTGCTTGTCGGTCTTGTCCTCGGTCTTGGTGGTGACCGTGGTGGCGTCGCCGGCGACGGTGATACCGGCCCCCGCGGAGGCGGTCGGGCCGGAGGTGGCGGCGGTGTCAGCACCCAGCGCGCCGATACGGGCCTGGTTCTCGGTGAGGGGGGCGGCCGTCTCGCCACCGGACTGGGCGGCCGCGTAGGCGCCACCGGAGATGGCGATGGAGAGGGCGGCGGCGACGCCGCCGGCCCGGTACATCATCGGGGAGACCTTGCCCTGGCGCCGCTTCGGCGCGGCCTGGGCGCGGTGGGCGGAGGAGGAGCGCTGGCTCCGGGTGACGAGCGACCTCAGCTCGGCGACGTTCGAGCTGCCGGTGCTGCGCTGGGAGTGACGACCCACGATGAGCTTCCTAACGGTTGGTGAACTGGAGGCACGCTAACGGACGCGCGCACCCCCGTTCAATGCGTCAGGTCACAGATCGGTCAACCGGGTGGACGTGATACGAGCCCTGTGCGGGTGCCGTGCGGCACAGGAGGGACCTCGGACCGTGGTGACCGGCCCCGCTCCGGGGCCGGTCACCACGCCCCGTAGACGGTCTCCGTGTTGAGGCGCACCGTGTCGCAGAAGGCCTCGAGGGCGACGCCCCGCTGCTCGGCGAGGGAGCGGACCGTGTCGGCCATGAGCCAGGAGCCGTTGGGACGCCCGCGCCACCGCTTGGGCGGGAGGTAGGGGGCGTCGGTCTCGACGAGGAGGAGCTCGTCGGGCAGGGTCGCGACGGCGGACCGCAGGTCGTCGTTGGCGGGGTAGGTGATCGGGCCGGCGACGGAGGCGTACCACCCGTGCTCGGCGCAGGCCGCCGCGAGCTCCGCCCCCCCGGAGAAGCAGTGGAGGACGGTGCGCTCAGGGGCTCCGTCGACCTCGAGGACCTCGACGCACTCGCGGTGGGCGTCGCGGTCGTGGATCTGGAGGGGCAGGCCGAGCTCCTTGGCCAGAGCGACGTGGGCGCGGAAGGCCTCGCGCTGGACGGCCTCGCCGCGCTCGCCCGTGCGAAAGAGGTCCATGCCGGTCTCCCCCACGGCGACGACGACGTCGCGATGGGCGCGGATGAGCGCCTCGAGGCGGCTCATGGCCTCGTCGAGCGGCTCGTCGTGGTGGGCGCGGACGCCCGGGTCGAGCCCGTCGGGGCCGACCTCGCGGACGCCGGCGTGGAGGACGGCCTCGTTGGGGTGGACCGCGAGCGCGACGCGGACGGCGGGCAGCTCGCGGGCGAGCACGAGGCTGCCCTCCCACGTGGGGGTCTCGCAGGCGGAGGTGATGAGCCGGGTGACGCCCACCGCGGCTGCGCGCCGGGTGAGCTCAGCCGCGGTGAGCGGCGCCTCGGAGCCGGGACCGCCCTCCTCGACGCCGGGCACGGGCAGGTGGGTGTGGTCGTCGGTGACCGGTGCGGGCAGGGGCTCGACGGCGTCGGCGGGCGGCCAGGAGCGGTCGCGCTTCTTGTGGCTCACGGTGCGGCGGTCCTTCCGTGGTGACGTGCCGGGGACGGCGCCACCGCCGGTCGCCCGGGGTGCTCCTGGACAGCCGGCGGCGGCGCGGGGCTCGAGGTCCGGGTCCGCTCAGGCGCCCGTGACGTCGTCGGGGGCCGCGTCGGCGTAGCGGGCGAGCTCCTCCTCGACGATGGCCTCGTCGAGCTTGACGAAGACGGGCTTCGGCTTGGCGATCGGGGTGCCGACGGCGACCTCGTGGCGCTCCCAGGCGGGAGCGGTCGTGTAGTCGCCGGTGATGATCGGGTACTCGGTGCGGCCCTCGAAGGCCTCGGGCAGGACCTCGGGCTCGAGCTCGGGGACGATCTCGACGTGCGGCATCGGTGCCACCCTCCCCTCCCCGCCGAGGACGAGGTCGACGTCGTTGGCGGCGTGCGGGAGGAAGGGCGAGAGCATGAGGTTGAGGTCGGAGACGACCTGCGCCAGCGTGTGGAGGATCGTGGCCAGTCGCGTCTGGGTGGCCTCGTCCTCCCCCTTGAGCTTGAAGGGCTCGGTGTCCGCCACGTACTTGTTCGCCTCACCTACCAGCCGCATGGCCTCGGCGAGCGCGGCCTTCTGCCGGTGGTGCCGGATGAGGTCGCCGACGGCGCCGAAGCCCGCCTCGACGGAGTCGAGCAGGAGGCGGTCGATCTCCTCGAGCTCGCCCGGCTGCGGGATCTCGCCGAAGCGCTTGTGGATCATCGAGGCCGTACGGTTGACGAGGTTGCCCCAGCCGGCGACGAGCTCGCCGTTCGTGCGTCGGACGAACTCGGCCCAGGTGAAGTCGGCGTCAGCGGCCTCGGGGCCGGCGGCGGAGATGAAGTAGCGCAGGGCGTCGGCCTGGTAGCGAGCGAGGAAGTCGCGCACGTAGATGACGATGCCGTGGCTGGAGGAGAACTTCTTGCCCTCCATGGTGAGGAACTCGCTGGAGACGACCTCGGTGGGCAGGTTGAGGACGCCCATCTCGCCGGGCTCGCCGCCCTTGGAGCCCTGGCCGTTGTAGCCGAGGAGCTCGGCCGGCCAGATCTGGGAGTGGAAGACGATGTTGTCCTTGCCCATGAAGTAGTAGGACAGGGCCTCCGGGTCGCTCCACCACTGGCGCCACGCCCCGGGGTCACCGGTGCGGCGGGCCCACTCGATAGAGGCGGAGAGGTAGCCGATGACGGCGTCGAACCAGACGTAGAGACGCTTGGTGGGCTGGTCCTCCCAGCCGGGGATCGGGATGCCCCAGTCGATGTCGCGCGTCATGGCGCGGGGGCGGATCTCCTCGAGGATGTTCTTGGAGAAGCGGATGACGTTGGGGCGCCAGGTGCCGGAGGCCTCGCGCTCGTCGAGCCACTCGCCGAGGGCGTCCGCGAGCGCGGGCAGGTCGAGGAACCAGTGGTTGGACTCGACGAACTCGGGGGTCTCGCCGTTGATGCGGGAGCGGGGGTTGATGAGGTCGGTGGGGTCGAGCTGGTTGCCGCAGGCGTCGCACTGGTCGCCGCGGGCGCCGTCGGTGCCGCAGATGGGGCAGGTGCCCTCGATGTAGCGGTCGGGCAGGGTGCGGCCGGTCGAGGGGCTGATGGCGGAGCGGGTGACCTGCTCGATCATGTAGCCGTTGTCGCGCACCGTGCGGAACATGTCCTGGACGACCCGGTAGTGGTTGCCCGCGGTGGTGCGGGTGAAGAGGTCGTAGGAGAGGCCGAGGGCGACGAGGTCGTCGACGATGAGCCGGTCGTTGCGGTCCGCGAGCTCGCGGGCGCTCACGCCCTCCTCGTCGGCGGCGACGAGGATCGGGGTGCCGTGCTCGTCCGTGCCCGAGACCATGAGGACGTCGTGGCCCGCCATTCGCATGTAGCGCGAGAAGACGTCGGAGGGGACGCCGAAGCCGGCGACGTGACCGATGTGGCGGGGACCGTTGGCGTAGGGCCAGGCGACCGCGGACAGGATGTGGCTCATGGAGCTCACCCTAGCCGCTCGGGGCTGGCGCCCAGGCCCCTGCCCCGTATGGTGGGAGGGGCACGCTCTCGTCGTGCCGCGCAGCGCACCGCACGACGCAGGCAGGAGCGACCCATGAGCACCGGCATCCCCGACGCCGCCCCGTGGTCCCCAGGAGCGGCCGCGTCTGCCCCACGAGGCCGGAAGGGCCCTGTGACCCTCATGGTGGTCGGCGGCGTCATCACCGTCATCGCGGTCATCGCCTTCGTGGTCTCGCTCGTCGCCATGACTCGGACGGCCACGTCCCTCGAGCGCGTCGCCTCGGCGCAGGAGACCTCGCTCGAGCTCGAGGACGCGACCGTCTACGGCGTGTACGCGGACTCCGACCCGACCTGCAGCGCGACCGGCCCGGACGGCTCCCCCGTCGAGCTGAGCGAGCCCAGGGCCTCGGTCACCGTCAACGGCCATCCCGTGCAGCAGAGCCTCATGACGGGGGAGGCAGGCTCCTACGCTCTCACGTGCACGACGACGACCGGCGCCCCAGTCTGGGTCGGCCGGCTCCTGTCGGTGACGGGCATCGTCTCGGGCACCCTGGTCGCCACCGGGGCCGTCCTCGCCGGCCTCCTCGGCCTGGCCCTGCTCGGCGGCGGGATCATCTGGTTCTTCGTGCGCCGTGGACGGGACGAGCGGGTGCGACGGTCGTGGGGCGGGCCGGGCGCTCCGGTGGGGCGGTGGGCCCCGTGAGCGGAGTCAACCAGCAGCCGTGGCCCGCCGGCCGCCCCGCACCCGGCAGTGCGCCCCGCGCGGGGGTCGTCAGGGACACGGACCTACCCTCGCTGAGCGCGCCGCGCGCCCTCACCGCCGTCGGCTGCGCGCTCCTCGTCCTCGGGCTCATCCTCTTCGTCTACTCGATGACCTCGCCCCCCTCAGTGGTCGACGCCGAGGCGCGGTCCGTGCCGACGGACGGCTCCGCCCTGAGCGTCGACCTGAAGTCGGACGAGGTCTACGGCCTGTACTCCCAGGACACCGGGCTGCGCTGCACGGCGACCGCACCGGGCGGGGCCCCTGTCGAGGTGACGGACCCGATCGCACGGAGCCAGTCCTCCCCGCCGCAGGTCCCCTCCCTGACGACGCGCGGCGCGGGCACCTACAGGGTCTCCTGCGAGGCGACCCACGAGGTCGTGCTCAACACGGCTGAGGTCTCCCCTGCCCGCCAGCGTGCGCAGAACGTCTTCGTGCTGTCCGGGCCGACGACCATCGTCGGGCTCGTCTCGGCCGTGACGGGCACGGTCTGGCTCGTCAGGCGCCGCCGGCGGCGCGCGGCGCTCGTGGTCTCGCGGCTGCAGACAGGGTTAGGGGCCGACGGGCCGGTGTCTGCCGCGCCCCAGGCCGCTGCTGCGTGGGGCGCTCGTCTCCCGGCCGTCGCGCCGGGGCCGTCCTCAGGCTCGACCGCCGTGGGCCAGGGCGGCGCAGGCGGCTACGGCATCGCCCCGAAGCAGGTCGTCTACCACCCGGCGCCGCCCTCCGATCGCCCCGGAGGGACCGCGCCGCGCCGCTGAGGACGGCGCGGACCCGCTCAGACGTCGCCAGAGGCGACGAGGCCGACGCCGGCGGCAGCGAGGGCCTCGCGCGCCTGCGCCCCCTGCTCCGTGCTCACGGGCGCCGTGAGATCGGTGAGGACCCGTGTGGTGTAGCCGAGGCGCTGCGCGTCGATCGCGGTGTCCTTGACGCAGTGCGACTCGGCCAGCCCGACGACGTCGACGGCGGTGACGCCGGCGGCGCGGAGGAGCTCGTCGAGCGATCGTCCACCCTCGGTGACGCCCTCGAAGCCCGAGTAGGCGGCGGCGTACTGCCCCTTGCGGACCGCGGCGTCCGCGCGGAGCGCGGCGAGGGCCGGGTGGAGCTCGGCCTCGGCGGTGTCGGCGACGCCGTGCGGGGGCCAGGTGTCGACGTAGTCAGGGGTCTCGGAGAAGTGGTCTCCGGGATCGATGTGCCAGTCCTGGGTCGTGACGACGAGGGCGTAGAGGTCCCGGCGCTGGGCCGCGTAACGGGCGACGGACTCGGCGACGGCGTTGCCGCCGTCGACGGGGAGGGCCCCGCCCTCGCAGAAGGTGGGCTGGACGTCGACGACGATGAGCGCTCGGGAGACTGGTGTCATGACAGTCATCCTAGCGGGGGGGGGGACTCCGGGCTGCTCAGGACCTGTCGTCCTCATCGCGCAGCGCGAGCGCCGTCCGGTAGACCTCGTTGGTGCGCAGGCCGGTCTCCTGGGCGACCCGAGCGGCCGCTGCCTTGAGGCGCAGACCCTCCTCCGCGAGGCCGAGAGCCTCACGGGCGGCTTCACGGGGGTCTGCGCCGCGCGGCTCAGCGCCGGCGACGACGAGGACGATCTCCCCGAGCTCGCCCTCCGCCGTCGAGGTGGCAAGCACCCCGAGCGGGGCCCGACGGACCTCCTCGTGGGTCTTGGTGAGCTCGCGGCACAGAGCAGCACGCCGCCCCTCGCCGAAGGCGGCGGCCATGGCGGTGAGCGTGGCGTGGACACGGCGAGGCGACTCGAAGAAGATGAGCGTGCGGCGCTCGTCGGCGAGCTCGGCGAGGGCACGGTCCTGCTCCCCGGCCTTACGGGGCAGGAAGCCCTCGAAGCAGAAGCGGTCCGAGGCCAGGCCGGACAGGGCCAGCGCGGTGAGCACGGCCGAGGGGCCGGGGGCGACCGTGATCGGGACACCGGCCTCGGTCGCGGCGACGACGAGGCGGTAGCCGGGGTCGGAGACCGAGGGCATGCCGGCGTCGGAGACCATGAGGACCGCCGCACCACCGCGGGCGGCGTCGAGCAGCTCGCCGGCACGCTCCCGCTCATTGTGCTCATGGAATGCGAGGACCCGACCGGCAACATGGATGCCGAGCCGCTGCGCGAGGTTGAGGACCCGGCGGGTGTCCTCGGCGGCGACGAGGTCGGCGTGGGCGAGGGCCGCGCGCAGACGGGGCGAGGCGTCACCGGTGTTGCCGATGGGGGTGGCCGCGAGCGTGATGGTGCCCGGCCGCGGGCCGAGGTCCGTCCCCTCGGCGTCCACCATCGGGACGCGCTCCTCGAGCGGGGTGAGGGGCGAGTCGGAGGGCGTCAGCGTGGTCTCAGTCATGGGGCCAGTATGGAGACCGTGCAGGGAGCCCGACCTAGACTCGCCCGCGTGATGGATCCCAGTGCACCGTCGGCGAGCTCCGCGGACGCGGGCCTCGAGCCCGACGAGACCAGGCGCGGACGGGGCGCTGCCCCCGCGACCGCCGAACACGACTCCGACGCCCGAGAGAACAGGTCGACCGAGATGAGGGGGGCGTCCGCTGTCGACGGCACCGGCAGCTCCGCCCACCGCCATCAGCCCGGCGAGGAAGTGCCCTCCGAGGACGGGTGGCGCGAGCGTCTCGGGCTCAGTCCGCGCGGCGACGTCATCACGGCCGTCGTGGCGCGCAACGGCTGGATCGCGACACTGGTCGCCACGCTCGTCGCGGCGCTGACGCGGTTCATCAACCTGGCTCACCCGCACTCGCTCATGTTCGACGAGATCTACTACGTCAAGGACGCCTACGCCCTGTGGCACAACGGCTACGAGTCGACGTGGAACGACGGCTCTGACGCCCTCTTCGCCCAGGGCAACTTCTCGGGCCTGACGACGCAGGGCAGCTACGTCGTCCACCCGGAGATCGGCAAGTGGCTCATCGGCCTGGGCGGCCAGATCTTCGGCTGGGACTCCTCCTTCGGCTGGCGCTTCATGCCGGCGCTCGCGGGTGTCCTCACCGTGCTCCTCCTGGGCCGACTCACGATGAGGCTGACGCGCTCGCCGCTGCTCGCGGGGCTGGCAGGCCTCCTGCTCGCGATCGACGGCGAGGGCATCACGGAGTCCCGCATCGGGCTGCTGGACATCTTCATCGGTTTCTTCGCGACGCTCTCCGTCTACTGCCTCGTGCGCGACAGGGGGTGGTTGCGCGAGCGCCTCGCCCGGAACGCGGCCCTTCCCGAGGGCGAGCGGCGTCTGGGCACCTGGTTCCGCCCCTGGTTGCTGGCGACGGGCATCAGCCTGGGCCTCACCTGCTCGATCAAGTGGTCGGGCGCCTACCTCCTCGCTGCGATCGGTGTCCTCGTCGTCTGCTGGGACACGACGGCGCTTCGGGCGGCTGGTCGGCGCTCGTGGGCGCTCGTGGGGATCCTCGGTCGTGGGGCCGCGGACTTCCTGCACCTGGTCCCGGTCGCCTTCGCCGTCTACGTGGCGGGCTGGTTCGGGTGGTTCGCCCACCCCGCCGCCTACAAGCACGGGTGGGCCGCAGGGCTGCGCGCCGCCGGCGAGACGGTGCCCCGGTCGTGGCTGCCGGACTCCCTCAACGACCTGCTCGAGTACCACCTGTCGATGTACCACTTCCACGTCACGCTGGACTCGACGCACCCGTACATGTCCCAGCCGATCGGCTGGCTGGTCCAGTGGCGTCCGACGTCCTTCTACTGGCCGAGCGACGCGGAGATGGCTGGTGCGCAGTGCGGTTCGGACCGTTGCGTCCAGGCGATCACGTCGATCGGGAACATCCCCGTGTGGTGGTCGGCCCTCGTCGCGCTCGTGGCGGTCATCGCGTTCATGGTGCTCCGCGACCGCGACTGGAGGGCCTGGGCGGCGCTCATCGGCTACGTGGGCCTCTACCTCCCGTGGTTCAACTACACGCACCGGACGATCTTCACCTTCTACACGGTGGCCTTCGCGCCCTTCGTGGTCCTCTGCCTGACGCTCGCCCTCGGCTCCGCCGCGGGACTCCTCACGCCGGTGGCCGGCTCCGCCCGCGCTCGTGACGAGGCCCGGGCCATCGAGGCCGGACGCGTGGGTGAGGGGCGCCTGGCGCCTCGCGGCTCCGTTGCCAGCTACCTCGGCTTCGGGCTGTCTCCTTCACGCAGTCGGCTACCCGAGTCGTGGACGGGCGTCGCGCGGTGGCGGATCCGTTCCGAGGGCGTCTGGCTCATCGGGTTCGTCCTCGTGGCGGCGATCATCTTCGCCGTCCTGTGGTACCCGATCTGGACCGGCCAGACGGTCTCATACGACTTCTGGCACTGGCACATGCTGCTCCCGTCCTGGATCTAGGTCAGCTCCCCACGAGCCGTTCGACAGGAGGGGCCCGGCAGCCGATCCGATGCGGATCAGCAGCCGGGCCCCTCTTGTCACCCACCAAGCAAACGTGCGCTCATCCCGGCCCGACGTCGTCGCGCTGAAGACGGTCAGCCGAGGGCGCTCCCCGTCCGCACTAGAGCGGCCGTGCCGAGCCACGGGAGCCGGAACTCGCTGCTGTCAGCGGGGTACTCATCCCACCAGCCGAGCGGAGTCCCGACCGACGTTACGGCCAACGAACGGGCCACCCAAACTGGAGCAACACCCTCACAGCCGTTGTCTCGCGCCCAGCTCAACCTGAGACAGGCGCTCCACAGATCCAAGCCGACGACCGTTGTGTCGCCCTCCCGGAACCCCATAGACCGCAGCCGCGGTCAAGCGCCACACGACGACCTCATGCGTTCTCCCACGGGGCAGGCCGGGCGAGGCCCGCCACCGGGAGCCAGCGCTCGAGCCCCCCTGAACCCCAAGCAAACCGACGGGCGGAGCCGCAAAATTCAGAAACAGTATCGGTCTGGTGGGGTGTCCCGCGGTTGTCCCCGCCCGCGGTTGCTGGGTTCACGGGTGCGGGGGCCTGGTGGCCGGCGGTGTGGGCCCGGCCCCCCTTCGACCTGGCAGGAGCTTGTGCGGG
>NZ_JACWNA010000020.1 GCF_015355765.1 Actinomyces haliotis | reverse complement strand
CTCCAACCAGGAGCGCCGCGACGCCCTTGCCCCCTGGATCGAGCACTACAACACTGAACGCGGACACACCGCGCTCAACGGTCTACCTCCAACCAGCCGACTGTCATGAACCTGTCTGCCACCAACATCTAGGCGCGTGCGCGATAGTCTCCGCGCAGGCGCCCTCAGGGCGCACCCCGAGGCCCACCGGCGCACGGCGGGCAGGAAAGGCATCTTCATGACCGCAAGCAGCGACGCGACGAGCCAGCCGTCCGCCCCCTACGTCCCGGCCCCCGCCACCGCCGACATCGGCGTCTACGGGCTCGGCGTCATGGGCGCGAACCTCGCCCGGAACCTCGCCCGCCACGGTCACGCCGTCGCGGTGCACAACCGCACCGAGGCCCGCACCGTCCGCCTCATGGAGCGCTACGCCTCCGAGGGCGACTTCGTGCCCGCCACCGAGCTCGCGGACTTCGTCGCCTCGCTGCGCACGCCGCGCGTCGCCATCATCATGGTCCAGGCGGGCGCCGCCACCGAGGCGGTCATCGACCAGCTCCGCGAGATCCTCGAGCCGGGCGACATCATCGTCGACGCCGGAAACACCTTCTACGAGGACACCCAGCGCCGCGAGGCCTCCCTCAAGGAGTCCGGCATCCACTTCGTCGGCATGGGCGTGTCCGGCGGCGAGGAGGGTGCCCTCCTCGGCCCCTCGATCATGCCCGGCGGCACCGACGCGTCCTACAAGCGCCTCGGCCCCATGCTCGAGTCCATCTCCGCCCACGTCGACGGCGTCCCCTGCTGCACCCACGTGGGCCCCGACGGCGCCGGCCACTTCGTCAAGATGGTGCACAACGGCATCGAGTACGCCGACATGCAGCTCATCGGCGAGGCCTACAACCTCCTGCGCAACGTCGCCGGCCTGTCCGTCCCGGAGATCGCCGACGTCTTCCGCTCCTGGAAGTCCTCCGAGCTCGACTCCTACCTCATCGACATCACCACCGAGATCCTCGACCGCGTCGACCCGGCCACCGGCAAGCCCTTCGTCGACGTCATCGTCGACGCCGCCGGCCAGAAGGGCACCGGCGTGTGGACCACGCAGACGGCCCTCGAGCTCGGCGTCGCCGTCCCGGCGATCGCTGAGGCCACCTTCGCCCGCGCCGCCTCCTCCTCCACCGCGGCCCGCGCCGCCGTGCGCGAGGCCGGCCTCGACGCCGGGACGCAGGCCATCGACCTGTCCGACGCCGCCGCCAAGCAGGCCTTCATCGACTCGGTCCGCCAAGCGCTCTATGGCTCCAAGATCGCCGCCTACGCCCAGGGCTTCGACGAGATCAAGACCGCCTCCGACCTCTACGGCTGGAACGTCGACCTCGGCGCCATGGCACGCATCTGGCGCGGCGGCTGCATCATTCGCGCCCGCTTCCTCGACGACATCACCCGCGCCTACGAGGAGGACGCCGATCTGGCCTCCCTGCTCACGGCGCCGCTGTTCGCCCAGGCCCTCGAGGGCGCCCTGCCGGCGTGGCGCGAGGTCGTCTCGACCTCCGCGCTCACCGGCGTGCCCGCCCCGGCCTTCGCCTCCTCGCTGGCCTACGTGGACCAGCTGCGCGCCGGGCGCCTGCCCGCCGCCCTCGTCCAGGGCCAGCGCGACTTCTTCGGCTCGCACACGTACCACCGTGTCGACGACCCCGAGGGCGTCTACCACGTGCTCTGGTCCGAGGCGGGCCGCGCCGAGGAGAAGTGGAGCTGAGCCTGCTCCGTCCCTGACCTGACGGGTCCCCGGGACCCGTCGCAGGACCACCGCCCCGCACACGGGGCGACGGGCGCCCGGACGCACGCAGTGCGCCCGGGCGCCCGGCCGCAAGCCGAGACCGGGAGGCGAGGGAGTCTCCCCGTTCGCACCGCGCACCGTCGCGCCCGCACCCCGACCGCCGAGAGGACCCCGTCCATGACCGCACCGACCACCGCACCCGTCCGCCCGACGAGCCCCACCAACCTCGGACGCGAGGAGGCCGCCTGGCGCTCCGAGACCATCGACCTCCAGAGCCTGGCCGTCACCCTCGACCTCACGAGCGCGCCGGTCCCGGCCCACGCAGAGCCCGCCACGGGCTTCAACGTCCGCAGCGAGCTCACCCTCACCGTGCGCGGTGACGGCTCCGCCGTCGGACTCTGGATCGACTTCCTCGGCGAGCAGGTCCGCGCGCTCACGGTTGACGGCGAGCCCGTCGAGGTCGTCTGGGACGGCGCCCGCGTCGCCCTGCCGGAGCTGGCTGCCGGCCCGCACGCCGTCGCCGTCGACGCCGTCGGACGCTTCTCCAACTCCGGGCAGGGGCTCCACCGCTTCCACGACCCCGTGGACGGGCGCACCTACCTCTACACGCACTTCGAGCCCTCCGACGCCCGCCGCGCCTGGCCCTGCGCGGACCAGCCCGATCTCAAGGCACCCTTCCTCCTCACCGTCGTCCACCCGGAGGGCTGGACCCTCCTGTCGAACGGCGTCGTCGAGTCCGCCGAGGCCTCCGACGAGCTTGAGGGTGCGGCCGTCACGCGCTTCGCGCCGACGCTCCCGCTCCCGAGCTACCTCACCGCGGTCTCCGCGGGGGAGTGGCACCGCGTGAGCGCCGAGTGGCGGTCCGGCATCCGCCCCGATGACGCCCCCGTTCCCGTGTCCTGGTCCTGCCGCCGGTCCCTTGCCCAGCACCTTGACGGCGACGTCCTCCTCGAGACCACGCTCAAGGGCCTCGACCTCTACGACGAGGCCTACCAGTTCCCGTACCCGTGGGGCTCCTACGACTCCGTGCTGGTCCCCGAGTACAACCTCGGCGCCATGGAGAACCCCGGCTGCGTCACCTTCAACGAGGACGCCTATCTCTACCAGGGGCCCGTCACACGCGCCCAGCGGGCCGGCCGCGCCAACACGATCCTTCACGAGATGTGCCACATGTGGTTCGGGGACCTCGTCACCCCACGCTGGTGGGAGGACACCTGGCTCAAGGAGTCCTTCGCCGAGAACCAGGGCACGTGGGCCGAGGCCACCGCCACGGAGTACACCGAGGCCTGGGTCTCCTTCGCCTCGTCCCGGAAGGCCTGGGCGTACCTCGAGGACTCCCGGCCCGCGACCACCCACCCGATCGTCGCCACCGTCGACGACGTCGAGGCCGCTCGTCAGGCCTTCGACGGCATCACCTACGCGAAGGGCGCCGCCGTCCTCAAGCAGCTCGTCGCGCACCTGGGCCAGGAGACCTTCCTCGCCGCCGCCCGCGACTGGTTCCGCGGACACGCCTTCGCCAACGGCGACCTCGCCGAGTTCCTCGGGACGCTCTCAGAGGCCTCCGGCCGCGACATGGACGCCTGGGCGGACGCCTGGCTGCGCACCGCCGGCCCCTCGGTCCTGAGCGACGGGCTCGAGACCGACGGACGCACCATCGCGCGCCTCACCGTCTCTCAGTCCGGCGTGGACCTCGCCACCGGTGAGCCGGTGCTCCGGCCCCACACGCTCGTCGTCGGCCTCTACTCCTTCGACGAGGACGGTGCCCTCAGCCGGACCCACCGCCTCCCCGTCACCCTGGAGGCGACCAGCGTGGACGTCGCCGAGGCCGTCGGGCTGCCCGCACCGGACCTCGTCACCCTCAACGACGAGGACCTCACCTACGCCGTCATCCGTCCGGACGCCGCCTCCCTGGCGACCGCGCGGCAGGCGCTGTCCCGCCTGAGCGACCCGATGGCGAGGGCCCTGTGGTGGTCGACGCTCTTCAATCTCGTCCGCGACGGCCTCCTCAGCCCGGCCGCCTTCATCGAGACCGTCATCGCGCAGGCCGACGACGCCACTGACCCCGCGACGCTCACGACCCTGCTGGGGCAGGCCCAGCTCTGCGCCCTCGGCTACGCGAGCCCCGAGGACCGGCCCGCCCGACTCGTCCCGCTCCTCGGCGCCGACGGCGACGAGGCCGGGGTCAACGGCTGGACACGGCTCCTCACCGCCAAGGGCGGCTCCGACGCACAGCTCGTCCGCGCCCGCGCCTGGGTGGCCGCCGCCGGGCAGGCCGGCCTGCTGGCCTTCGAGCAGCGGGCGCTGGTCGTGAGCCGCCTGCGCTCCGTCCTCGACGGAGTCCTCCAGGGGCTCGAGCTCGACGATGACATCCGCTGGCGCGTCCTCATCTCGCTGGCACGCCTCGGCGAGCTACGCGAGGGGGAGCTGGCGGAGCAGCTCGCCCTCGACCCGAGCGCCTCCGGCCGGACCCGCTTTCTCCAGGCAGCCTCCTCCGAGCCCACGGCCGCCACGAAGGAGAAGCTCCTCACCCGTCTCCTCACCGAGGACGGGCTCTCGAACGACCAGATCGACGCCGTCATCGACGGCTACGCCGTCGCCGCGCACCAGGAGCTCACCGCACCGCTCACCGGCCGCTACCTCGGCGCGCTCGAGGAGCTGTGGTCGAGCCGCGGCCAGGAGGTCGCCACCTGGATCGTCCTCGGGCTCTTCCCCACCGTCGGAGACGAGACCGACCTCACGGCCGTCGACGGCTGGCTCGAGACGCACGACGGCGCCCCGGCAGCGCTGCGCCGCCTCGTCCTCAAGGGCCGTGACGACCTCGCCCGCGCCCTGCGGGCCCGCGGCTGAGACCGGACCCCAGCGCCCGGTGGGCGGCGCGTCCCGATCTGACGCGCCGCCCACCGGCCGCGATGGTGGCGCCGACGCCCGCAACGGTATGGTGAGCACAACGCGGTGCGCCGGGCACCGCCCGACCCGAGGGGACCAGATGTCGACTCCGATCGAGCCCGACCCCACATCGACCCAGACCTTCGGGGCCATCGACGTCACGAGCGACTCCGACGCGCCGCTCGTCGGCCTCTCGCAGCAGGACCGTGCGGCCATTGCAGCTCTCCCGCCCGGTACCGCGCTGCTCGTCGTCGGTCACGGCCCGACGACGGGCGCCCGCTTCCTCCTCGACTCCGAGGAGACGACCGTGGGCCGCCACCCGCGCGCCGACATCTTCCTCGACGACGTCACCGTCTCGCGCAAGCACGCGGTCTTCCTCGCCCAGCGCGGCGGCGGCTACCTCGTGCGCGACTCCGGCTCGCTCAACGGCACCTACGTCAACCGCCAGCGCGTCGAGTCCGCCGTCCTCCGGCCCGGTGACGAGGTCCAGATCGGCAAGTACCGCATGACCTACCACCCCGGCCCGGCGAAGGTGGTTCCGACGGGCTCAGTGCAGTGAGTCCACTGAACGCCCGCTCCGAGCAGGACGCCGCCGACGCCCCCGGCCCCTGGCCGCGGGGCGTCTCCCGCGAGCCCTCCATGAAGATCGGCGACGTCGTCGCGGCCCTCAAGGACGAGTTCCCGGCCCTGTCCATCTCCAAGGTGCGCTTCCTCGAGACCGAGGACCTCATCAGCCCGCACCGCCTCGGCAACGGCTACCGCCGCTACTCGAAGGCGGACCTCGAGCGGCTGCGCTTCGCCCTCACGGCGCAGCGCGACGAGTACCTGCCCCTCTCCGTCATCCGAGAGCGTCTCGCGGAGATGGACGAGGAGGCCTCGGCCCCCGTCCCGGTCGCCCCGCGCGTCGTCGCCTCGCACGGCCGCGTCGTCTCGGGCCCCATGGATCTCGAGTCCCTCGTCGCCGCCTCGGGCGCGACGGAGGACGAGGTCGCGGAGCTGGTCGGCCTGGGCCTCGTCACCCCTGACCACCGCGGGCGCTTCGACGTCCGTGCGCTGCGCACCGTCGTCCTCGCTCTCAAGGCCAACCGGATGGGTGTCCCGCTGCGCAACCTGCGCACGGTCCGCTCCTCCGCCGAGCGTCAGGCCGACGTCATCGACCAGGCCGTCCAGCACAAGCGGAGTCGGTCCGCCTCCGCGGGGGAGGAGGCCGCCAGTGAGCTGGCCGGTCTCATGAGCGAGCTCCACACCGCGCTTCTCCACCGCGCCGTCGACTCCCTGTCCTGAGCACTGCGAGGCCCGCGGCTCGTCCCTCCGAGGACCCTGGCCCGACGGACGACGTGGACGCTCCGTGCAAGGGGCGAGCCAGGCCGCTCATTCCGATGACACACCGCGCCGGGATCCGTAGGCTGGCGGCGTGCGGCCGATGACTCTCGTGGGCGTTCGCGCCACTGACTCCAGCACCGGGCTCGTGGCCATCCTCGTCGAGGACGGCGGCCCGGCGATGGTCGCCGTCCCCGTCACGGCTCGCGACGGTCTCGTCCTCGCGAGCGGCGACGAGGTGGCCGCGCCGACGTGGATCGACCTGCTCACCCGGACGTGCCGCGTCCTGGACGCTGCCCCCGCAGACGTCGTGGTGGACGTCGACGCCGACGCCAGGCTCACCGCACGGATCCGGCTGGTGCGTCCCGCGCCGCCGAGCGCCGCCGCCGACGCTTCTGCTCACCGAGCACCGGAGACGGTGGTCGCGTGCTCCACGGGCGAGGCCCTCGTGCTCTCCCAGCGCAGCAGGCTCGGCCTCGTGGCGACCGAGCGGCTGCTCGATGCCCACCGCCTCGACCTCGCGTCGGAAGGCTCGGAGGCGCACGTCGCCGCGTGGCGGCAGGAGCTCGCGGCCCTCGACGACGGTGCGAGGATCGACTGAGATGCGACACGCGGGACGCATGTGACTCATGTGACTCAAGTTGTGCGGTGCCTCACAAGGCAATTCCGTCCTGAGAAGGATGGCACGCCCGGAACCGCGCCGTTTCCGGCCGCCCGGCCAGCCCGGCCGAACCTGCACCACGCCCCCCGGGACCTTCACCACGCCCCGCCCCGGCGCGCCCTTCATTGAGGACCGCCCGAACGCCACCTATCGTGGTGCCCGGCCGGGAGGACCGGCCCGACCGTGCGTCCCAGCGCACGTCCCCGAACCGACAGGAGCCACCAGTGAGCGCGAACGAAGCGAGTGCCCCCGCAGCACCCCAGCGCACCCAGGGAATGCTCTTCGGCGACCCGCTCCCCGAGCTCGACGTCAACACCGGCTACCGCGGCCCCGTCGCCTGCCGGGCCGCCGGCATCACCTACCGCCAGCTCGACTACTGGGCCCGCACCGGCCTCGTCGAGCCGTCGATCCGCGGCGCCAAGGGCTCCGGCTCCCAGCGCCTCTACGCCTTCCGCGACATCCTGCTGCTCAAGATCGTCAAGCGCCTCCTGGACACCGGCGTCTCGCTCCAGCAGATCCGCATCGCCGTCAACGCCCTCCACGAGCGCGGCGTTGAGGACCTCACGGCCATCACCCTCATGAGCGACGGCGCCTCCGTCTACGAGTGCACGAGCGCCGACGAGGTCGTCGACCTCGTCCAGGGCGGCCAGGGCGTCTTCGGCATCGCCGTCGGGCGCGTCTGGCACGAGGTCGAGGGCTCCCTCGCGGCCCTGCCCACGGAGACCGCAGAGGAGCCGCCGGTCGTCGAGGACGAGCTCGCCAAGCGCCGCGCTGCCAAGCGCCAGGCCGGCTGAGCCCAACACCCCCGCAGCGACATTGAGGCCGGACGCCCTTCACGGGCGCCCGGCCTCGTCCTATGGTCGGAGGACCTGCCACCTCGACGAAAGGCGCACCATGAAGCTCGGCAGCTCGGACCTCGACGTCAGCCGGATCGGCCTCGGCGGCAACACCTTCGGCTGGACCTCTGACGAGGGCACCTCGCACGAGGTCCTCGACGCCTACCTCGCCGGCGGCGGCAACTTCGTCGACACGGCGGACGGCTACTCCGCCTGGGCGGACGGGCACGTCGGCGGTGAGTCCGAGTCCGTCATCGGCTCGTGGCTCGACGCCCGCGGTCGGCGCGAGGACGTCGTCATCGCCACCAAGGTCGCCACGAAGCCCGACCGCAAGGGACTCGCCCCCGACAACGTGCGCACGGCCCTGCGCGAGTCGCTCCAGCGGCTCCACACGGACCACGTAGACCTCTACTACGCCCACTTCGACGACCCGGAGACTCCGCTGGAAGAGACCGTCGCGGCCTTCGAGGAGCTTCGCTCGGAGGGACTCACCCGCTACGTCGCCGTCTCCAACTACACCCCGGAGCGCCTCGCCGAGTGGCTCGAGATCGCGGACTCCCACGGCTACGAGCCGCCCGTCGCGCTCCAGCCGCACTACAACCTCCTCCACCGCGGTGACGTCGAGGGCCCGGGCAACCGCGGCGAGGTCGCCGAGCGCGCCGGAATGGGCCTTGTCCCGTACTTCTCCCTCGCCGCCGGCTTCCTCACCGGGAAGTACCACGAGGGGGAGGCCGTGACCTCCGAGCGCGCGGGGATGGTGAGCGCGTACCTCAACGCGCCGTGCTTCGCCGCCGTCGAGGTGCTGCGCGAGGTCGCTCAGGCGCACGACGTCCAGCCCGCCGCCGTGGCGCTCGCGTGGCTGCGGGACCGCCCGGGCGTCGTCGCCCCACTCGCCTCCGCCCGGAACGTCGAGCAGCTGAGCCCCATCCTCGCGGCCCTCAGCCTCGAGCTCAGCCCCGAGGAGACCGAGCAACTCGCCGCGGCCTCCGACGAGGCCGCCGCCGTGCAGGACTGAGCGCCTGCCGGACAGCCAGAGGGGCCCGACCACTGCGGCCGGGCCCCTCTCACTGTGCGCGCCGCGGTGGCGACGCTGCGGACACGTCGCGGGTCAGGCGGTTCGCTCGCCGAGCGCGTAGGTGCGCGCGTAGCCGTCGCCGAGGTCGGTCAGGGTGACGCGGATGATGCCGGCGTCATCGATCTCGTAGCGCTCCTCGACGAGGGGGCCCTGGGCCGTGCGCGTGACGGCGACGGCCGCGAGGCCCTCCGTGTCACGCAGGGCGCGGTCGAAGGGGAAGCGGATCTCCGCGTAGGGCGCGAGCTCGCCGCGGGGCTCACCGTCGGCGTCGACGCCGGCGCACTCGACGAAGCGGAAGACGCCGAGGTTGTGACGCGCCGGGTAGCGACGTGTGATGACCGTGCCCGCGGTGCCGTCGGCGCTCGTCTGGATGGTGTCCTGGGTGAGCAGGGCGTCGAAGGACGTGCGGGCGCCGTCCTCGGCCTCGCGGAAGACGCCGAAGCCTCGCGAGAGCCGGTCCGTGAGGGCGAAGCCCGAGGCGCGGTCCGCCGCCACGGCCAGGCCGATGGCGGTCGAGGCGCCGGGCAGGGCGGAGCGGTGGACGCGGCGGCCGAAGCGCTCACGCAGGAGCCGCGGGACGAGCGGGAAGGAGGAGGCTCCGCCGACCAGGTAGACGCCGGCGACGTCCGTGAGGTCCGGCTCGCCGTCGTCGAGGCGCCCGGTGAGCGGCCCCATGACGTCGACCGTGCGCTCGACGAGGGGGAGAGCGGCCTCGTAGAGCTCAGACGCCTGGAGGACGACGTCGGTGTCGCGGACGTCGACGACGATGCGGCGGGTCTGGGGCGCCAGCGCCTCCTTGGCGTCGCGGCAGCGGTCGAGGAGGTCGTCGAGCTCTGCGTGGCTGAGCTCCTCCTCGGCGAGGCCGGCGCGGTGCAGGACCATCTGGGCGAGGAGGAGGTCGATGTCGTCGCCGCCCAGGTCGGAGACTCCGTGGGAGGCGAGGACCTCGTGCTCGGTGCCCTCGACGTCGACGAGGGACGTGTCGAAGGTGCCGCCGCCGAGGTCGTAGACGAGGACGCGGGTGCGCTTGGAGGAGACGGTGGAGCCCTTGCGGTGGGTGTACTCGAAGCCGGCGGCGCTGGGCTCGTTGAGGACGGCGGTCACGTTGAAGCCGGCGGCGCGGAAGGCGTCGATCGTGAGGAGGCGCTGGGCGCCGTAGGCGTGGGCGGGGACGGCGACGGCGACGTGCGTGTCCTCAGCGGCCGGGTCGAGGCCGTCGAGGGCGGGGGAGGCGAGGAGCTGGTCGCGCAGGTGCTCGAGGTAGGACACGAGGAGCTCGCGCACGGTGAAGGTGCGGCCGCCGAGCTCGACTGGGGTCTCGGCGGTGAGGGCGGGGTCGGAGAGACGCCGCTTGAGGCTGCGCAGGAGCGGCTCCCCGGCACGGGCCGCGTCGCGGGCCTCGAATCCGTGGACGAGCCCGTCCTCGGTGAGAGCGGTGAGGGAGGGGAGGTAGCCGTACTCGTCGCCGTCGGGGTCGGTGAAGCCGACGACCGGGTAGTTGCCGCGGTCCGCTCGGGCGACGACGGTGCGGGTGGTGCCGAGGTCGATGCCGAGGTCCAGGGTGGTAGGGCGTGCGGGGGACTGCTGGGTGGCGCGCGTGCGCTTGGCTGCCATGCCCTGACCTTATCGTCGGCGGCGGAGGCTCCTGTCAGTCCGCGGTGAGGCGTCGGGCACGGCGCTGGCCCGGCCACGGCAAGGGCCGCCCGCGCATGTCGATCCCGGCGTGGGCGTAGGCCCGCGGCATGGCGATCCAGGCCCATGTCCCGGCGACGAGCCCGAGCCCGGCTGTGGCCCACATGCCCGCGGTGAGGCCGACCGTGGCGGTGAGGGCGGAGACGATGAAGGGGCCGGCGGCGGCGCCGACGTTCCCGATGCCCTGCCACCACCCGAGGAAGCGCTCGCGTCCGGGGACGGGTGCGAGGTCCGATCCCATCGTCATGACGATGCCGGAGCCGAAGCCGTTGCCGAAGCCCATGAGGCACGTGCCGATGACGAAGCCGACCGGGGCCGTCCACACGACGGTGACGACGATCGAGGCGCCCATGACGAGGAGGGAGGGCACGATCCCGGCGAGGCGCCCGTAGCGGTCCATCCACCGCCCCGAGGGCAGGAACATGGCCACGTCGAGGAGCGCGCCGGCGGCGAAGGTGACCGAGATGAGGGCCTCCGACATGCCCAGGTGGGCTCCCCAGAGGGGGACGAGGACGTTGCGGTTGGTGCGCAGGAGCTGCAGGCACGTCATGGCCAGGGCGACGACGGCGGTGGCGCGGTAGTCGACCGCCGTGCGGGTGCGCTCGGGCGTGGTGCGCGTCGCCGGGGCGGGGGCGGCGGTCGTCGGGGCGCCCGTGGCGCCGGCCGGGTCGGCCGCGTGACCGCCGGGAACGGCTCCGTCCGTGCCGACGCCGGACGCGCCGCCCGAGCCGCGGCGCGGGGAGAGGCGCTCGGCCTCGGCGCGCGCGCGGGCCTCGTGGAGGCTCGCCGTCGGCAGGGCCTTGGCCAGGACGAGCCAGAGTGCGGCCAGCGCCATGACGGCCTGAAGGACGAAGGGGCCGCGCAGACCGACGGCGACGATGACCGCCGAGCCGATGGCGGGTCCGACGAGCACGCCGAGGCGCATCATCCCGCCGAGGAAGGACAGGGCGCGTGCGCGGGCCCAGACGGGCACGGCGTCGGCGACGTATCCCTGGCGGGCCAGCGCCCAGAGGTTGCCCGCCACCGCCTGGAGCACGACGGCGGCGACGAAGGCTCCCACCGCCACGGCGGAGGGGACGGACATGGCGGCGACGATCCCGTTCACCGCGCCCACCGCGAGGACGGTTCCGAGGACCATGGAGCGCCGACCACCGGCGCGGGCGACGACCGTCCCGGCCAGGGGAGCGGAGACGACGCCGACGAGCCCGAGCAGGCCCATGACGGAGGCGGCACCGGAGCGGCTCATCCCGACCTTGATGGCGGCCAGGACGAGGACGGGCTGGATGGCGCCCTGGCCGATCGCGAAGATGGCGGTCGGGGCGTAGACGCTGGCGCCGAGGGCCCGCAGGACCGGCCCGGCGTCGTCGGTGCGCGGGGCGCCGGGATCAGGGCGTCGTCGTCGGGGCTTCCTCACCCGTCCATGATGCCCGTACCGCGCTGCGCAGGGGCAGCGGGCCTCAGGACTGCGCGCGAGTCGACTCGCGGGACGGCGAGCTCGCGGAGGAGCCCACGGGCGCCCAGTGACGCTCGATGTCCTCGAGCGTCATGCGCGACGTCTCGGGCAGGAGGCGTTGCGCAAGAAGAAGGGCGATGACGTTGAGCGCGGCGAAGACGAGGAAGACGGGCCCCAGGCCCGCCCGGGCGAGGAGGACCGGGAAGGTCGAGGAGATGATCGCGTTCGCGACCCACTGGACGAGCACCGAGACGCCCACGCCGATACCGCGCACCCGGAGCGGGAAGATCTCCGAGAGCATGACCCACGTGACGGGGGAGACGGCGCCCTGCTGCCCGACGAGGAAGACGAGCATGAGGATGAGCACCGGCCAGGTGGCTCCGGTGCCGTCGGTGGCGAGCGAGATGGCACCGATGCCGACGAGCGTCACGACGATGAGTCCCTGGCCGACCGCGAGGAGCCGCTTGCGCGGGAGGACCCGGACAAGCCAGAGACCGAGGAGCGCGGCGACGACCGAGACGACCCCGTTGGCGATGGTGGCGGCGAGCGCGGCGTTCGTGCCCAGCCCGGTCGAGGCGAGGATCGTCGGCGCGAAGTACATGATCGCGTTGACGCCGGTGATCTGCTGGATGACGGACAGGCCCATGCCGACGGCGACGATGCGCAGGATCCACGGGGTGGCGAGGTCGGCGAGCCCGGCCCGACCGCTGGCCTCCTCGGACGCGAGTGAGCGCCGCATGGCGGCGATGCTCTCCTCAGGGTCCTCGGGGTGGGCCTCGTCGGCGAGCTGGGCGAGGACCGTGCGGGCCTCGTCCTCCCGGCCGTGGGCGACGTACCACCGCGGCGACTCGGGCATGACGCGCATGCCCACCCAGAGCGCCACGGCGGGCAGGGTGGCGACCGAGAGCATCCAGCGCCAGGCGCTCGGGTCGTCGTAGGCGGCGGCGATGCCCGCGTTGATGGCGTAGGCGGCGAGCTGGCCGGAGACGATCATGACCTGGTCGACGGCGACGACGGAGCCGCGCTTGGCCGCGGGGGAGATCTCGGCGAGGTAGACGGGCACGGTCGTGGAGGCGCCGCCGACGGCGACGCCGAGGACGACGCGGAACAGGACCATGACGCCGTAGGCGGGCGCGAGCGCGGCACCGAGCGCCCCGACGAGGAACACGGACGCGAGGACGAGGAGCCCGCGCCGCCGTCCGACGGCGTCGGCGAGCGCCCCTCCGAGGAGCGCGCCGACGGCCGCCCCCAGCGGCAGTGCCCCCGTGACGACGCCCTCGGCGGCAGGACTGAGGCCGAGGCCGCCCTGCCCGGTGGGCAGTGACATGAAGGGAAGCGCCCCGGAGATGACGCCGGTGTCGTAGCCGAAGAGAAGTGACCCGAGGGTCGCGATGAGTGCGACGAGGCGCACGGGACGGCGACGGGGGGCGGGCCCTGGGGCGGGACGCGGGACCGTCGTCGTGGCGACCTGGGATGCCTGCGCGGTGCTCTGAACTGACATGGGGGGTTCCTCGACGAGACGGGGTGCGGGCGGGCGGCGACCCACCGCGCGGTGACACACAGACCCTAGACGGGCCGTTTTTTTCCATACGGCGCAGGGCTAGATCGTGTCAGGTGGTGTCCGCCACACCACGCCATCACCTGAGACCTTGGCCCTGCTCGAGCCGCTCGGGTGACGAGTCCCACGCTCCGCCTCAGTGAACAGTTGGTGAACTCGTGGCATCTCGCTGTCCTCGCCCGTATCACGCCGGTAACAATGATCGAGGGCCGCTCACCGGCGGTCCGGCCGCCCCGGCCGAGCGCGCGCGACGCGCGGGCCACCAGGGCCCGGCAGCTGTCGGAACCAACCGGAAAGCGCATGTCAGCAACCCTCTTCATCGTGATCGTCGTCGTGGTGACCGCCATCGTCTTCGACTTCACCAACGGCTTCCACGACTCGGCGAACGCCATGGCCACCTCGGTCGCGACCGGCGCCTTCACCCCGCGTCGAGCCGTGCTCGTGGCCGCGGTGCTCAACGTCGTCGGCGCGACGCTGTCCACCGAGGTCGCCAAGACGATCTCCGGCGGCCTCTTCGACGACAGCCTCATCAAGGAGGCACCGGCCATGGTCTTCGCAGGCCTGGCCGGCGCCATCCTGTGGAACCTCGCCACCTGGCTGTTCGGCCTGCCCTCGTCGTCCTCCCACGCGCTGTTCGGCGGCCTCATCGGCGCCGTCATGGTCTCGGCGGGCGTCCAGGGCGTCCACTGGGGAACGGTCATGTCCAAGGTGATCCTCCCGGCGCTCGTGGCGCCGCTGGTCGCCGGCGCGGCGTCGGCGCTCGCGACCTGGTTCGCCTACCGGATCGCCAACCCCACCGACCCCTACTCAGAGAAGATCTTCCGCAACGGGCAACGCATCTCCGCCTCCATGGTCGCGCTGGCTCACGGGACCTCGGACGGCCAGAAGACGATGGGCGTCATCACGCTGGTGCTCGTCGCCTCGGGTTACCAGGCCAGTGGCACCTCGCCGCACGCCTGGGTCATCCTCGCTGCCGGCCTCGCCATCGGCCTGGGTACCTACTCCGGCGGCTGGCGCATCATGCGCACGATGGGCAGGGGACTCGTCCACGTCGACTCGCCCCAGGGCTTCGCCGCGGAGACGGCGTCGACGGTCGCGATCCTGGCGTCCTCGCACCTCGGCTTCGCCCTCTCGACGACCCACATCTGCACGGGCTCCGTGCTCGGCACCGGCATCGGTCGCGGCACGAAGGTCTCCTGGGGCACCTTCGGCAAGATGGCGGTCGCCTGGCTCATCACCCTGCCCTGCGCGGGCGTGGTCGGCGCGCTCACCTCCCTCATCGCCGTCAAGGGCGGCACGCTCGGCCTGCTCGTCGTCATCGTGCTCCTCGTCATCGGCGCTCTCCTCATCGTCCGTCAGGCCAACCACAACAAGGTCGACTTCTCCAACGTCAACGACGCTGACCAGGTCGTCGTCGCCAAGCAGAACGCCCCGGGGCTCGGCCGCGCGCCTCGCACCCGTGAGCAGGTCCGTCAGGAGCTCGTCGGCGTGGGCCCGACCGGTCGGCCCTCCCACACCGGGGTCGCCGGATCCCTCCTCAACAGCGCGTCCGAGACGAAGGAGAACCTCAAGTGAGCATCGACTGGGCCTCCCTCGGTCTCGTCACCGTCGTCACCGTCATCGCGACGAGCTTCGTCCTGGCCATCACGGCCGCCGCGGCCCGCATGCTCGACGACGTGCACGTCAAGCGCCAGAGCGGTGAGGTCGCCGGCCTCCACGCGGCCGAGGTGGCCGCAGGCTTCTTCCTCATCCTCGCCGGAGCGATCGTCCTCTTCGGTCTCTGGCTCATCATCCCGTACTTCCACTGAGCCCGATCGTCATCGCGGCTCCCGGCCCCGTCGTCCCCGTCTCGTCGAGGCGGCCGGCGGTACCGGTCCCATGACGTCGTCGGCGCGGCAGCACCCGGCGAGGAGCCGCACACCCGGGCCTGTTAGCCTCCGCGGCATGAGCGAGGACCTCACGGCACTGGCGACCGAGACCATCGCGGCGTCGACGGCGCGGACGGACCCCGACTACCCGCTCGTCCACCTGGCGCCCCCGGTGGGCAGGCTCAACGATCCCAACGGGCTCCTCGTCGACGGCGGCACCTACCACGCCTTCTACCAGCTCAGCCCGCTTCACCCGCACCGCAAGCTCGTCTACTGGGGCCACGCCACCAGCACCGACCTGCTCCGGTGGACGCAGCACGCGCCCGCCATCATCCCCGAGTCGTCCTACGACCTCTCCGGCGCGTACTCCGGCACGGCGCTCGCCCTCGAGGACGACGAGCTCAGCAGCGCTCCGGCCGGCGCGCCGTATCAGCTCTTCTACACCGGGAACCTCAAGGACCCGTCCACCGACAACCGCACCCCGAGCCAGTGCCTCGTCACGAGTCCGGACCTGGTCCGCTTCGAGAAGTGGCCGGGCAACCCGCTCGTCCCGGACCACCTGCCCGGCTACACGCCTCACTTCCGCGACCCCCAGGTCTGGCGCGACCCGGAGCACCCGGGGGAGTACCGCATGCTGGTGGGTTCCCAGCGCGAGGACCTCACGGGAGCCGGCGTCCTCCTGCGCTCGACCGACCTCCTCACCTGGGTGCCGGAGGGCGAGATGTCGTTCCCGGACGCCGACGGCGCCTTGGACGCGCTCGGCTACATGTGGGAGTGCCCGAGCATCATCCGGCTCACGGACGAGGCCGACGGCGAGGACTACGACGTCCTCCTCCTCTGCCCCCAGGGCATGGAGCCGGCCGGCGAGGGCTTCGAGAACGTCTTCCCGGCCTGCTACGCCGTCGGGCACCTCGTCGGGACCGAGCTGCGCGGGTGCGACGGCACCGTCCGTGAGATCGACCGCGGGACCGAGTTCTACGCGCCGCAGGTCTTCGCGCGACGCCCCTCGGAGCCCGGACCGCCCCTCCTCATGGCCTGGGCGGGCAACGCGGGGGAGGACGGCCAGCCCTCGATCGGCACGGGTGGCTGGGTCCACGCCATGACCGCCCCACGCGTCCTCTCCCTGCGCTGCGGGCGGCTCATCCAGCGCCTAGCCGTCGCCGTCCCCGACGACGCGCGCCTGGCACTGCCCGGACACGCGCTCGCGACCGAGCCCACGCCCGTGCCCGAGCTCGAGGGGCACCGCTCGTGGCACCTGGTGCTCGAGCTCGCCGCACCGGTTGGCGGGTCGGCCGGCACGCCTGCAGCCCGGTCGCGGCTCACCCTCAGGATCGGCTCGGAGACGTGCCACGTCGACGTCGTCCTGGAGCTGGGGGAGGAGCCGGCCCTCGTCGTGGACCGATCGACCTCGCGGTACACCGGGCACGGTGCACGCCGCCGCGTCAGCCTCCCGGAGGGCACGGCGCCTCGGATCGAGGTCCTGCATGACCGCTCGATCACCGAGGTCGTCGTCGGCGACGGGGACGTCGCCCTCACCGTGCGCTCATTCGTCGACACGCGAACCACCGGGGCGCTCCTCTCCGCCGACGGCACGACGCGCGTGACGTCCGCCCGCGCCGTCGTCCACGACGAGAAGCCGACGGGGTGAGACGATCGCTTGCGGCGAAGTTCTCGCGACCGGTAACCTGACGATCGATTGACATAGGTCCGGACCACGGGCGTCACCGCTGACCCCCGACCCCGCCCAGCGCGAGGGTCCCGAGCTCAACGCAGACTGGCCGGACACGGAGAAAGGAACACCGGGTGGCAATGGATCACGCCCGAGTGGCGAAGGACGTCCTCGACTACGTCGGGGGCTCGGAGAACATCAGCGCCGCCGCGCACTGCGCGACGCGCCTGCGCCTCGTCCTCAACGACATGGACAAGGTCAACCAGAAGGCTCTCGACAAGGATCCCGACATCAAGGGGACCTTCATCGCCGGCGGCATGTACCAGATCATCGTCGGTCCTGGCGACGTCGACATCGTCTTCGACGACATGGTCAAGACCGGTGGCGTCAAGGAGGTCTCCAAGGACGAGGCCAAGCAGGAGGCCGCCAAGAGCGGAAACCCGGTCACCCGCTTCATCAAGGTGATCGCGGACATCTTCGTCCCGATCCTCCCGGCCCTCATCGCCGGCGGTCTCATGATGGCGCTCAACAACGTCCTCACGGCGGAGGGCCTCTTCGGGGGCGTCGGCAGTCCGTCGCTCGTCGAGCGGTGGAGCTGGCTCAGCGACTACGCGAGCCTCATCAACCTCATCTCCGCGGCGGCCTTCGCCTTCCTGCCCATCCTGGTCGGCTTCTCCGCGACGAAGCGCTTCGGCGGCAACGTCTACCTCGGCGGCGCCATGGGCGCCGCCATGGTCTCCAGCTCGCTGCTGAGCGCCTACTCGATGTCAAACCCGACGGCTGCGGCCGCCTTCTGGAAGTACACCGGCGAGAACCCCACGTGGCACCTCTTCGGCATCACGGTCGACAAGATCGGCTACCAGGCCATGGTCATCCCGGTGCTGTGCGTCGCCTGGATCCTCGCCACCATCGAGAAGTGGCTCCACAAGCGCCTCTCCGGCACCGCGGACTTCCTCCTCACGCCCCTGATCACGATGCTCGTCACCGGCTTCCTCACCTTCGTGATCGTCGGCCCCATCACGCGCGTCCTCTCCAACGACATCACGACCGCACTGAACTGGCTGTACGTCCACCTCGGCGTCGTCGGCGGTCTGCTCTTCGGCCTCGTCTACTCGCCGATCGTCGTCACCGGTCTGCACCAGTCCTTCCCGGCGGTCGAGATCCCGCTGCTTCCGCAGAACGGCGGCGTCGGCGACTTCATCTTCCCGATCGCCTCCATGGCCAACGTCGCTCAGGGCGCCGTCGCCCTCGCCGTCTTCTTCAAGACCCGTGACGCCAAGATGAAGGGCCTGGCCGGCGCCGGTGGCGTCTCCGCCGTCTTCGGGATCACCGAGCCCGCGATCTTCGGTGTCAACCTCCGCCTGCGCTGGCCCTTCTTCATCGGCATGGGCACGGCCGCCCTCGGCGGGGCCGGAGTCGCGCTCCTCGACATCCGCGGCTCCGCGCTCGGCGCCGCCGGCTTCGTCGGATTCGTCTCGATCATCACGAAGGACATCCCGGCGTACCTCATCCTCGAGGTCCTCGTCTTCATCATCGCCTTCACCGCGGCGTTCTTCTACGCCTCCACCAGAGGGGCAGCCTCCTTGGCAGCGGACGCAGACGACGCCGACGAGGAGGCCCTCGCGGCCGAGGCGCTCGCCGAGCACAGCGAGACCGCCCCGGTCGAGATCCCGGCCGAGGCCGCCACCGACCTCGCCGTCACCTCCCCGATCCAGGGCCGCGCCATCCCGCTGTCCGAGGTCGCGGACCCGACCTTCGCCTCCGGGATGCTCGGTCCCGGCGCCGCCGTCGTGCCCTCCGAAGGCCCCGTTGTCTCCCCGGTCGACGGCGAGGTCCTCGTCGCCTTCCCGACGGGCCACGCCTACGGCCTGCGCTCGGCCTCCGGCGTCGAGCTCCTCATCCACGTCGGCATGGACACCGTCGAGCTCGACGGCAAGCACTTCACGCCGCTCGTCACAGCCGGTCAGAAGGTCCGCCGCGGCCAGCCCCTCGTCGAGGTCGACTGGGCCGCAGTCGGCGAGGCCGGCTACCAGACGGTGACCCCGGTCGTCGTCTCGAACGCCTCGTCCTTCGCCGGTGTCACCGGCGCGGCCACCGGTGCCGTGAGCCGCGGGGACGCCCTGTTCGAGGTGAGCGCCGCCGAGGCGGTCCAGCCGACCGCCTGACGCGCACCGTCAGTACGACGGAGGCCCTGTCCCGGGATCGCCCGGACAGGGCCTTCGTCGTGCTCGGGGGGGGCAGGAAACGGTGCGGGTGGGCGCCGCGCAGCAGGGAAGCGGTCGAAGCGCGCTCCGCGCCGCTGGCCCGTTCAGGACGTGCGGCCGACGAGCAGTCGCCCGGGCAGCTCGATGGGCGCGACGGCGACGTCGCGCTCCGCCCCGCCCGGGCCGGCGGCGCGCACCTGCTCCATGAGGGTCCGAACGGCGGTGCGCGCGATCTCCTCGATGGGCTGCTGGAAGGTGCTCAGGCCCGGCATCGCGCGCCGCACGGCGAAGGTGCCGTCGAAGCCGACGACGTGCAGGTCCTCAGGGACCCGGCGGCCGCGCTCGTGCGCCCACTCGATGGCGGCGGCCGCGGAGAGGTCGTCCGTGGCGAAGACGCCGTCGATGACGTCGGCGACGGAGCCGAGGCGCTGGGCAATGAGGCCACCGCGCTCGGCGTCGGGGGTGTGGAAGTCGACCGTGAGGACGATCGGCTCGATGCCGGCCTCCTCGAGGACCGCGCGGTAGCCGGCCTCACGGCGGTTGTGCGATCCGGACCGGGAGGTGAGGAGCGCCGGTCGGCGCACGCCGCGCTCCAGCAGGTGCGTCGTCGCCTGACGGCCGCCGTCCTCGTTGTCGCACCGGACGTTGGGGACGGTCGGGGCGAGGTCGCGGTCGATGGTCACCAGCGGCATCCGGACGGTGCCGTACTCGGACAGGTTCTCGTTGTGCGCGCCGGAGATGATGCCGTCGACGCGGTGGGAGACGAGGAGGTCGAGGTACTCGCGCTCACGCTCGGCGCGGCCCATGGAGTTGCAGATGAGGATGCGGTAGCCGTGCTCCGCGAGGGCGTCCTCGAGGTCGGCGGCGAGCTCGCCGAAGAAGGGCAGCGCGACGGTCGGGACGATGACGCCGATCGTGTGGGTGGACTTGCCGTGGAGCGCGCGCGCCACCTGGTTGGGCCGATAGCTGAGCTTCTCGATGGCGGCCGCGACCCGGTCCTTCGTGGCCTGGGAGAGGTAGCCGCGGTTGTTGAGGACGCGCGAGACGGTGGTGAGGGAGACCCCCGCCTCCGCGGCGACGTCGGCCAGCGTGGGCTCTCGGCGGGACGTCACATGAACTCCTGGGTGTCTGACGATCAGGGACGCCCAACCCTATGCCCTGGCGTGCGCCGAGGCGGTCCGGCGGTGGGAGGCGCCTGCGGACCGTGACCGTAGCTTGCCCGACGGGGACGTGCGGCGCCGTCGGCGGCTCGGCCTCGTGGTCAGGCCGGACGGCAGAGCCTCGGGACGAGCTCCTCGTAGACACTGATCATCGAGCGGGCGATGGCGGCGTGCCCGGCGTCGTTGGGATGGATTCCGTCGACCGCGAGCTTGTCCTCGTCGCCGTCGATGGCGGTGCTCATCGCGTCCGTCGACACGAGGCCCTCTCGCGTGGCCGTCTCGTGGACGAGGCGGCGGACGACGCCGAAGCGCGGACCGACGCCGAGCGCCGGGAAGTAGGGGGCGACGACGACCGTCGTACCGCGCAACCGGGAGGCGAGGAAGGCGAGGTCGTGATCGACGGCCTGCTCGACGAGCTCGAGCTGCGAGGGGAGGAAGCCGGCGTCGTTGAGCCCGAGGGCCACGGTGACGACGTCGGGCTCGGCGCGCAGGACGGTCTCGAGCCACGTGGTGTCACGGGCGCTCGGCGAGCGGGAGCCGCCGGGGAGGTGACCGCCGCGCCGGGCGAAGTAACCCATGCCGTCCGCGGCGAGATTGACCTCGCGCCACCGCAGGTGCTCGCAGACGAGGGAGGTCCAGCGGTTGCGAGGGTGGTTCACCGCCTGCCAGCCGGTGGTCACCGAGTCACCGAGGAAGACGGCGGTCGGGAAGGGCGCGGAACGCGGCACGGTCGGCATGCCAGCGACCCTAGTCGCGCCCGGGAACGGGTGCGCGGCGATGGCCCGGGCGGTCAGCCCACCTCGCGCAGGCGCCCGTCCTCCATGGCGAGGACGCGGTCGCACACGGGCAGGAGGCGCTCGTCGTGGGTGACCATGACGGTGGCCTTGCCCAGCTCGTGGGTCTGCTGCGCCAGCAGCCGGGCAACGTCCTGAGCGCGGCGGGAGTCGAGGGCGGCGGTCGGCTCGTCGGCGAGGACGATGGCCGGGTCGTGGTAGAGGGCGACCGCGATGGCGGCGCGCTGGCGCTCACCGCCCGACATCTCCTCGGGGTAGGCGCGCAGGCGCTCGGTGATCCCGAGCTCGGCGACGAGGTGGTCACGGCGGTCGGGGTCGCCGCGGCGGCGGGCAACCTTGTCGTGCAGCTCGAACTGGTCGGCGAGCCGCAGGAAGGGCACGAGCCCGGCGGCCTGGAGGACGAATCCGAGTCGCTGGTGCCGGATCCGGGCGCGGCGCTTCTCAGGCAGCTCGGAGAACGCCTCGTCGCCGACGCGGACCGTACCGGTGCTCGGGGTGCGCAGTCCGCCCATGATGGTGAGGAGCGTGGACTTGCCGGAGCCCGAGGGGCCGAGGACGCCGACGAGCTCGCCGGAGTGCAGGGTGAGATCCGTGGGTGCGAGGGCGTGGACGGTCTCGCCACCCTGCTCGTATTCCTTGGAGACGTCGTCGAGGACCATGACGGGCTCGCTCGCGCCGGCGGAGCGAGCGTCGGAGCGCGACGCGGCGTCGGACGCAGCGATCTCGGCGGCGGTGTCCGGGGTGGCACCGGGCCGGTCCATCGCCGGCGCATTCATGCGGGCGCCGGGTGCGGGCTCAGCGACGTGGCGGCCGCGGGGACGCGGCTCGGCCGGCTCGGGGGAGTGCTGGGACGGGGTGGTCACGCGATCGCCTCCACGGGGTCGATGCGTGCGACGACGCGCACGGAGATGAGGCCGCCGAGGACGGCCACAAGGATGAAGGCGACCGTGATCCCGGCGTCCAGCACCGGGGAGAGGCGGAAGGGGACGGCGTCGGGCAGCACCAGCCCGGTGAGGAGCGTGAGGACGAGGCCGGCGAGGACTCCGGTACCTGCGAGGATCGTGGTCTGGGCACCGCCCGAGGCGACGAGGTAGCGGGTCGGGACGCCGCGGGCCTTGAGGATCCCGAGGACTGGGCGCTTCTGCAGGGTGAGGACGTAGAGGAAGATCCCCAGGACGAGTGCCGCGATCACTACGAGGGCACCGATCATGAGGCTGAAGGTGAGGACCTGCGCCGAGTAGCCGGAGAGGGTCTTGATGAAGGCCTCCGGGGTGAGCAGGTTGAGACCGTCGTCGGACAGACTGCTCGTGAGCGAGGTGGGGGCGGTGTCACCCCAGGAGGCGCCCGTGATGACGAGGGCGTTGATGCTGGGGGCGAGTGCCTGCCCGGCAGCCTCCTTGAGTGCGTCGGCGTCGACGGTGACGACGCCGGCGGCCTGGAAGGTGTCGTCGTGGGTGAGACCGACGACCGTCCAGACGTGGTCGGTGCCTGCGAGCTGAAGGTGGTCACCGAGCGCCCAGCCGTCCTCGAGCAGCGAGTCGTCGAGGAGGACCTCCGTAGCTGGGTCGGTGATGGCGCGACCTTGGGTGACGTCAGCGGCGAGGGCTCCGTCCAGGTCGATGCCGAAGGCGTAGACGTCGGACTTGAGCTGGTCGTCCTCGGAGCCGGCGTCCGGTGCCCGCCGGGCCGCGCCGTCGGCGTCGGTGAGCTCGGCGACGGCGGCCTGAGCGATAAGAGGTGCGACGTCCGCCTCGCCGGCGGCGGAGACGTCCTCCTCGGCCTGCCGGACCTGCTCGTCGCTGAGGCGCGACGCGGCGACGTTCTCGTTGGAGGCGCCGGTGAGGACGACGGCGTCAGCGTTCCAGGAGTCGATGGCGGCCCGGTAGGAGTGCGCGAGGCCGACGGCGAGCGCGGCGAGGAAGAATGTGACGTAGGCGACGAGGGCGATGACCGCGACGATGAGCGCGAACCTCGCGGGCTCATGCCGAATCTCGCGCAGGGCCAGGAACAAGCGGGCTCCTCGGGGGGGGCGGGGTGGTCGGACTCGGGTGCGTACCTCCAGGTCAGGGAGCCTATCCCAGAGCGCGATCCCGTGACCACGGGCAGTGCGGGCGCCTCGCACGCGTGGCGCGGAGAAGGACGCAGCACGTGAGTCGGCGACGGCGACCGACGGGGGGTCGCCTGCCCAGTCCAGAGGCTCAGAGTCCTCACAGGGAACACGGGGGAGCGGCGCAGGTCGGCTTCCTAGGGTCAGAGCATGTCCACGGAGCAGAGCACCTCGCAGAGCACCACCCAGCGGCGGCCCACGAGCCGTTCCAGGAGCGCGGTCGAGTACATCGACGAGAACGGGAACCCGCTGACCGGACCCGATGCTGCCCGCTCCGCCGGCGGCGCCGCCGGACCCGAGGGACAGCCGGCCTTCGTCGTCCGTTCCTTCACGATCGGCGGTGCGTCAGCCGGGGCGCCGCGCAGCAGGATCCTGGGCAGCGTGTGGCGCGTCGGCATCGCGACGGGGATCGCGGTCATGCTCATCGGTCTGGCGATGATCGCCCTGACGAGCGGCATCGCGGCGGTCGTGTGCTGGCCGCTCGGCGCGTTCACGATGGTGACGGGCGGGTCCGTGCTCTGGGCCACGGTGGCTGCACGCCGCGCGACTCAGTCGTTCCAGGAGCAGATGAGCTTCGTGGGTGCGGGTGCGACGACGACCCGCATCCAGCACGAGCAGCGCTGACGACGAGATCCCATCAGATCGAGTCCAGACGGCCGGACTCCGGCGCAGCCCGTGGTGGAAGAGCGGACCACGTAGCGAGTTTGACATAATGTACATTATCGGCGGAGGGTCTCCGAGTCCCTCTGTCCACCAGGGCGCGTCAGGGACCTCCTCGCTGAATCTCAGTGACAGCAGCAGGCCGATCACTCTCAGTGTCGCACCGAGGTTCCATCTGTGACGCGCTCTCGTGGTCAGCACGTACCGCGGCGGCCAGGACACTCGCCCGGTGGGCAGAGCCCTTGGCGCCCGATCAGGCGCTCGGCCGTCCCTGCCCTCGTCGCCAGGCGCGCGTCACTGTCGGATCCCGGACGCGGACGGCCCTCACCCCTCCTCGGGCTCAGCAGAGCCAGTCAGAAGAGCTCCGGCACGTCGTGTTCTGACATAAGACGTACGAGCTCGGGCCAAGCCGTCGCGCGAACTCAGAGCCCGTAGGTCTCCTGCGTGTGCAGGACGAAGAGGTTGCCGTCGGGGTCGCGCGGGACCGCCTCGCGGCCCCAGACCTCGTCCTTCGGCCCCGAGACGTCGACGCCTGCCGCCTTGAGCCGCTCGCACTCGGCGTCGATGTCCTCGCAGGTGACGATGATGCCCGTGGAGCCGCCCGCGGCGGCACGCGGGAAGGGCTTGTGGAGCGTGAGGCTCGGGCCCTGCTGGGTGCCGACCTCGAGCCAGCGGTAGTCCCCCATCGTCTGGTCGAGCTTGACCTCCATGCCGAGGACGTCGACGTAGAAGTCGCGTGCGCGGTCCTGGTCGGAGACGAAGACGGTGAGCGTCTGGATGCTCGTGATAGCCATGCAACGAATGTTGCGGGCACCGAGGTCCTCCATCAAGGGTCCACGACGCGTTCAATCGGCAGCGCGCCGCCACAGGAACGGCGTCGTGGTCGTGATGGCCAGGAGTCCCGCACGCTCGAGGATCGGTCGGGAGTACTCCGTGCAGTCCGACTGGAGGAGCGAGGCTCCGTGCTCGATCGCCCATCGCGCCCGGGCCGCGGTGACGGCGCGGTAGAGGCCTCTCCCCCGGTGCGCCGGATCGCAAGCACCGCCCCACAGTCCAGCGAATCCGCTACCCGGGACGAGCTCGAGGCGACCCGAGCACACGGCCTCACCACCGGGACCGCGAACCAGCCACATGGTCACGCGCTCAGGATCCGGCCGCATCGACTCCACGAGCTCGTCCGCCATCCGCCCCGGCTCCCCCGGAGAGTCCTCGAAGACCCGCCCGGCGAGCGCCTCACCCTCCCGGACGGTCGCCTCATCGCGGGCTCGCTCGACCATGTAGCCCGGTGGCAGCCCACGGTCGGCGTCGATCGCCGCCCTAGCCTCGCCCGCCATGACCGTCTCGCGCTCCCCGGCCCGCAGACCGTGCTCGTCAAGCGCGCGGGCGAGCCCGGGCAGGGCGTCGTGGCCCCGAGTCTTCCACTCGAAGCGGTCGACGCGGCGATCGGCCTGGAAGTGGGCGACGGCAGCGCCGACGATCACGTCGACGTCAGCTCCGGGCTCGAGGGGCTGATGGCTGCGGAAACCGCGGCGTCGCTTCGGGAAGGTTCCGGCCCAGAGGGCCCCGATCCGGGTGAGCTCCGGGGCGTCCCAGAGCTCGGCGTCGCCGCGCAGCCGCTCGTCGTACAGGGCGAGGAGGTCGTCGCGGGTCCGTGCCGTCACCGGCGCAGTATCCCGCGCTCGCGCGTCGGCTTCGTCCCCTCCGCGGTCGCCTGTGCGCCCCGCGGTGGGTGCCGCGGGGCGCACCGTGGGCGAACGGGTCGGTGCCGCGACATCCGGGCGAGCGGGTGCCGGCGGCGCGACGACCGCGTCAGTTGTAGAGCATCCCGCCGTCGACGAGGATGACCTGCCCGGTCACGTAGTCCGAGTTGGGGCTCGCGAGGAAGGAGACGACGCCGGCCACGTCGTCGGGCGTCTCGACGCGCCCGAGCGCGATAGTGTCGATGTTCTCCTGGAGGTTCTGGCCGAGCGGCTTGCCGTTGATCTCGTGGAGCTCGCGGTCGATCTGGTCCCACATGCTCGTGCCGACGATGCCAGGCGCGTAGGCGTTGACGGTGTGCCCCTTCGGGGCGAGCTCCTGCGCCGCCACCTGGGTGATGCCGCGGACCGCGAACTTCGAGGCGGAGTACGCGCCGAGGATCGGGAAGCCCTGGATGGCGGCGATCGAGGCGGCGTTGATGATCTTGCCCTTGATGCCCTGCTCGTCGAACTTGCGGACGGCGGCCTGGATGCCGAACACGGCCGACTTCACGTTGATGGAGAAGATCTTGTCGAGCTCCTCGCTCGTGACGTCGACGAGCGGCTTGATCTGCGCGATGCCCGCGTTGTTGACCAGGACGTTGAGCCCACCGAGTGCCTCAGCGGCCTCGTCGACCGCGCCGTCAAAGGCCGCCTTGTCGGAGACGTCGATCGTCACGAAGACGCTCTTGCGGCCGAGCGCCTCGATCTCCTTGACGACGCCCTCGCCCTTCTCCTTCTGGAAGTCGAGGTCCGCGATGGCGACGTCGAAGCCGTCGCCCGCGAGCTTGAGCGCGATCCCTCGTCCGATGCCCTGGGCTGCTCCGGTGACGAATGCGACCTTCTGCTCTGACATGTCCCACTCCTTCGTGGTTGCCCCAACGGGAGGCGTCGCCTCCGCCTTGATCGGGGCCACGCACCACGGTAGCAGCGCCGGCAACGGATCGAGCACGTCCCCATCGCGTTCTGCTCGTTCCTGGCTCGTTCTCGCCGAGGCCGAGCCGACGCCGTGCAGACAGGCGAGTCAGGCATGATCACGCGGTGACCACCACGAGCCCCGCCGACCCGGACCTCTCTCCCACGCCCGCCGCACCCGACGCGCACGACGTCATCACCGTCGTCGGCGCGCGCGAGAACAACCTGCGCGGCGTCGATGTCACCATCCCCAAGCGCCGCCTCACCAATGAGACCTACTCCAGCTTCATCCAGGGCTTCATGCCGTCGACGGCTCACCCGGACGTCGACCGCCTCGAGGGCCTCACCCCGGCGCTCCTGGTCGACCAGGAGCGCCTCGGAGCCAATACGCGCTCCACCCTGGGCACCGCCAGCGACGTCAACGGTGCTCTGCGGGTCCTCTTCTCGCACCTGTCCACCCCGCAGATCGGCTCCCCGCAGGCCCTCGCCTTCAACGTCCCCTCCGTCTCCGGGGGCGGCGCCCTCAAGACCGTCAAGAACGGCCGCACCGTCACCGAGCGCAAGCACTACACGGTTCAGGGCGGGATGTGCCCGCGCTGCGACGGCACCGGCCAGGTCTCCGACATCGACCTCACCGAGCTCTACGACGAGACTCTCTCCCTGCGCGACGGCGCCATCAAGGTCCCCGGCTACACCCCCGACGGCTGGTGGGTCCGCGTCTTCATGGAGTCCGCCTTCTTCCCCGGTGACGAGCCCATCAGCACCTTCACCCCCAAGCAGCTCGACGACTTCCTCTACAAGGAGCCGACGAAGGTCAAGATCGACTGACCTACGAGGGCCTCGTCCCCAAGATCCGCAAGTCGATCCTCTCCAGGGACGTCGAGGCCCTCCAACCCCAGACGCGCACCTTCGTCGAGCGCGCCGTCGTCTTCCAGCCCTGCCCCGAGTGCGGCGGCACCCGACTCGCCGAGCTGGCCCGCACCGCCACCATCGCCGGCGTCTCCATCGCCGACGCCTGCGCGATGCAGGTGAGCGACCTCGCGCAGTGGGTGCACCGCCTCGAGGCCGCGGCACTCGGCCGCACTGACGCGCCCGACGACGCCCGCGCCGTCCCCGGCATCGCCGCCGCCGCGCCGCTGCTCACACGCCTGCGCGCCACCCTCGACGGCTTCTGCACCATCGGCCTGGGATACCTCTCTCTGGACCGCACGGCCTCGACGCTCTCCGGGGGTCAGGCGTAGCGCATGAAGCTCGTCCGCCACCTCGCCAGCGCCCTGGCCGACGTCACCTACGTCTTCGACGAGCCCTCGATCGGCCTGCACCCGCACGACCTCGCGCGCATGAACGAGCTTCTCCTGTCCCTGCGCGACAAGGGCAACACGGTGCTCGTCGTCGAGCACAAGCCCGAGACCATCGCCATCGCGGACCACGTCGTCGGCCTCGGGCCCCGCGCCGGCAGCCACGGCGGGCAGGTCACCTACGAGGGAGACGTCGCCGGGCTGCGCGCCTCCGACACGCTCACCGGCCGCCACCTCGCCGACCGCGCCCGGCTCAAGGACACCGTCCGCACCCCCACCGGCACCATCGAGATCCGCGGCGCCTCCACCAACAACCTCGACGACGTCGACGTCGACGTCCCCCGGGGTGTCCTCACCGTCGTCACCGGCGTCGCGGGCTCCGGGAAGTCCAGCCTCATCCACGGCAGCCTCTCCCCCATGGACGGCGTCGCCACCATCGACCAGTCCCCCATCACGGGCTCGCGCCGTTCCAACCCCGCCACCTACACCGGCCTCCTCGACCCGATCCGCAAGGCCTTCGCCAAGGCCAACAACGTCAAGCCCGCCCTCTTCTCCGCGAACTCCGAGGGCGCCTGCCCCGTGTGCAACGGCGCCGGGGTCATCGACACCGAGCTCGGCTTCATGGAGACCGTCACCACGGTCTGCGAGGCCTGCGGCGGGCGCCGCTACAGCAACGACGTCCTCCAGTACCGGCTCGACGGCCCGGCCGACGACGGCGCCACCGGCCCGTCAATCGCCGACGTCCTCGACATGCCCGTCGACGACGCCCTCGAGCTCTTCACTGCCAAGGTGACCAAGGTCGCCGCCGCGACGAGGATCCTCCAGCGGCTCCACGACGTCGGCCTCGGCTACGTCCGCATCGGCCAGGCCCTCTCCACGCTCTCGGAAGGCGAGCGCCAGCGCCTCAAGCTCGCGGTGCACCTCGGCGAGGAGGACGACGTCATCGTCCTCGACGAACCCACCGTCGGCCTCCACCTCGCCGACGTCGAGGCCATGCTCAGCCTTCTCGACCACCTCGTCGAGGCCGGACGGACCGTCGTCGTCATCGAGCACCACCTCGCCGTCATGGCCCACGCCGACTGGATCATCGACATGGGTCCGGGAGCCGGCCACGACGGCGGACGCGTCGTCTTCACAGGTACGCCGGCCGCGCTGGTCGAGCAGGCGCGCTCTGGGGCTGGCGAGGGATCGCCTTCTGTCACGGGCGACTACCTGGCCCGCTACGTCGCGGAGTGAGCTGGGCTGTCGCACCCTGGCCCACCGCGGCTAGCGTGAGGGCGTGAGCATGAGCGACGCCTTCGACATCCGTCCCGCCACCCTCGAGGACTCCCCCGCGATCCGCGACATCCGCAACGCCGTCATCCGGGACTCCCTCGCGATCTGGACGAGCACCGAGCAGGACGAGGACGAGGCGCGAGCCTGGCTGGCTCCGCAGGTCGAGCGGGGCACCGCTCTCGTCGCCGTCACGAGCGCCATGCCCGAGGAGACCATCCTCGGATTCGCCGTCGCCTCTCCGTGGCACGCCTACGAGGGCTACGCCCGCACCGTCGAGGACTCCGTCTACGTCCAGGACGCCGCGCAGGGTCGCGGTCTCGGCGGACGGCTCCTCGCAGCGCTCGTCGAGGCGTCACGCACGGCCGGGGACCGGACGATGGTCGCGCAGATCGAGGCGCGCAACGCCCAGTCGGTGCACCTGCACGCGCGGGTGGGCTTCGGCGTCGTCGGTACCATCGAGGCCGCCGGCGAGAAGCACGGCGAGCTGCTCGACCTCACCCTCATGAGCCTCCGGCTCTAACACCCCCGCCGAGATCGGGACATCCTGCTCGACGGCCTAGCGTGCCACTCACTCCTGCTCGCATTCGTCGCACGCGTTCGCACCCTGTGCGCGCCATTGACCGTGCAACAAGGCGCGCACAGGATGCGAAGGCGAGCAGTAGGTGCACCCGTAGCCCGAGGGTGCGAGCGCGAGCAGCCGGTGCGACCCGGGGCAGCGTCAGCGCTCGCTGCGGATCCGCGCCCCGCGTACGTAGCCGACGAGCGAGAGCAGCACGATGAAGGCGAGGGTGCCCAGCGTGAGACCCTCGAACTGCCCGAAGGGGACGCCCCAGGTGTCGAGGAAGTCGTAGTCGACCCCGAAGAGGCGCTCGAGGCTCCCGGGGACGATCGTCACCCACGAGCCAAGAAGGACCCAAGCGGTGCAGAGGTACGCCATGCCGCGGAAGACCGAGTCGGGCCCGGGCACGCGGAACGGCCGCACGGCGTCGGGGCGGGTGCGGCGCAGCCTGGCTGCCGCCGGGATGATGAGCAGGTAGCTGAAGAGGTAGGTGCTCACCGCGACGTTGAGGACGACGTCGAAGGCCGAGCCGGCGCTTCCGGAGAGCTGCATGGCTAAGAGCATGAAGACGGTGGCGACGGTCGCGGACATGAGGTTGACGCGGATCGGCGTGCCGAGGGTCTTGTGGAAGTAGCCGAAGAAGCCGCCGAAGAAGGAGCCGTCCGCGGCGGTGATCGCCTGCATGCGGTCGGAGAGGATCATCCACGCCGCGCCCTGCCCCGTGTTGGCGAGGATGAACATGACGGTGGCCAGGCCCAGCATGAATCCGTGGGCGCCGCCCCAGACGCGGAAGACGATGCTCACTGCGGTCATGAGGCCGGACAGGCCGTCGATCTGCTCGTTGGGAACGATGAGGAGGATCGTGAGAACGGGGACGACGTAGAGGACGGCGGCGGAGGCGGCGGAGCGGAGGATGCCGAAGGCGACGTCCTTCTGGGCGTCGAGCATCTCGCCGGAGGCCGAGGAGGAGCTCTCGAAGCCGAGAAAGGCGAAGAGGAGGAGCGGGACGATCCCGAAGAATCCGGCGATGGTCGGCTTGAGGGAGGCGGCCGGCAGGCTCTGGAGGCCGTTCTGGAAGGCGTAGACGATCGCCGAGAGGATGAAGAGCGCGAGGAAGGCGACCTTGAAGACGGCGCCGACGCTCGGGATCCACTTGGCCTTCTTGAGGCTCATGATCGCGGCGAATACCGTGACGACGATGAAGCCCAGCTTGAAGGCGTAGTCGCCGACTCCGCCCTCCTCGAAGTGGACGATGCCGGTCCGCGCGGCGTCGGCGCAGAGGAACGACATGGTCCCTCCGACCCACACCGGCTGGGTGATCCACGTGAGCGCGCTCGCGACGGCGGCGGCGGGACGGCCGAAGGCGTCGCGCACCCAGAGGTAGACACCTCCCTCGCCGACGAAGGCCGCGCCGGTCTCGCCGAAGACGAGGGCGTAGGGCATGAGGAAGAGGATGAGGAGAACGAGGAGCCACGTGAAGGTCTGGCCGCCGTAGCTGCTCACCGAGCCGAGCATCTCGAGCCCGACGACGGCGGAGACCGTCATGAGGACGATGTCGAGGCGGCTCAGGGTGCGATGGAGGACCTTCTCCTGGTCCTTGGCGAGCTGGGTCGTCTCGGTCGACGAGGTCGTGCGTGCGGGGGCGTGCTGGTCCGTGTTCGGCATGCGTGGTTCCTAGGCGGGGAGTCGGTCCGGGTGACCGGGGGTCAGCCTAGGGGCGCCGTGTCACTGGCGGTGCACCGGCCCAGTGGATGGCCGGCGTCGTGACGACGACCCCGTGTTGCCTCCCACTCCCACCCGCCGAGGTCGGTCGTTCCCCGCGCCGAGGTCGGTTCAGCGGCGCGCTCCGCCCCGACTCACTCCCAGCCAGACAGGACGATCTTGCCCAGGGTGCGCCCCGACTCGATCCGCTCGTGCGCCGCGCGGAGCGTCGCCGCACTGATGGGGCTCACCCGCTCCTGGATGACCGGGCGAACGCGGCCCTCCTCGACGAGGTCGGCGAGGCGCTCGAGGATCGCGTGCTGCTCGGCCACGTCCGGCGTGCCGAAGACGGCGCGCGTGAACATGGACTCCCAGTGCCACGTGATCGCCTTCGACTTGAGCGCCTCGAGGTTCCCAGGGGCGACGTCGATGGCGACGACCTCACCGAAGGGCTTGACGATCCGCGCGAGGGTCTCGGCCATGTCCTCACTGTGGGAGGTGAAGACCCAGTCGACGCCGTCGGGGGCGAGTGCCTCGACCTGCTCGGCGAGGTCGCCGTGGTGGTCGACCACCTCCTCGGCCCCGAGCTCACGCACGAGGGCGGCACGCTCGTCGTCCGAGGCAGTCGCGATGACGCGCACCCCGGGCAGGAGGGCCTCGGCGAGCTGGAGGAGGACGACGCCGACCCCACCGGTCGCACCGATGACGAGGAGCGTGCCCTCGCTGGCCTCGGTGAGGCCGAGCCTGTCCATGACGGACTCCCAGGCCGTGAGCGTCGTCAGCGGCAGTGAGGCCGCCTCCTCCCACGAGAGCCCAGAGGGACGGCGCCCGACGATCCGCTCGTCAACGAGCTGGAGCCGGGCGTTGGAGCCGTCGCGGTTGACCTGTCCGGCGTAGGCGACCTCGTCGCCGACGCCGAAGAGCGTCACCTCGCTGCCGACGGCGGCGACGGTCCCGGCGGCGTCGAAGCCGAGGACGCGGAAGCCGCCCGAGGGCTGGGCGCGACGGGCCTTCGTGTCGATGGGGTTGACCGACACCGCCTCGACGGCGACGACGAGGTCGTGCGGTCCGGGCTCCGGGAGCTCGACCTCGCGCTCGACGAGGCTCGCGGGGTCGGAGGCGGGCAGGTTGTCGGTGTAGCCGATGGCGGTCGTCGTGCGCGTCATGGGGCCATCGTGGGCACGGCGGGCGCGACGCCGCAACAGCCTGGGCCGATCCGGCCTCCGCCGGGGAGACGTCAGCCCGTGACCTCGCTCGGGGCGCTGCTCCCGACGCGCAGGGCCCGGCGCGGCGAGCGTCCTCAGCAGACCGCCGAGTCCTGCGCCTCGACCTCGAAGCGCCAGCACACCACCGGGGTGTCGTCATCGAGGGCGGGCGGCTCCGCCCCGTGCTCGCGGAACCAGGCCCGCTCCTCGTCGCTGCGCCAGAAGCGCTCGTGCCCGGCGCGCCACTCCGCGACGCTCGCGTGGCCCTCGCCCTCGGCGACGGCGTGCTCGAGCGTGACGTCGCCGAGCCTCACGACGTGGGCCTCCGTCGTGCGGGTGACCGCCACGGGACGGCCGGCCGAGTCGACGACGACCTCGCGCAGCCCGACGTCGTCGCCGGGCGCCTCGCCCTCGAGCTCGAGCTCGGCGAGCAGGCCCGTCGTCGTCCGCTTCGCGCCCGAGAGGACCGCTGAGACGAGCCGGTCGCGCAACGGCCCGGGGAACGCGAAGAGGCTCTCCGGGAGGAGCTCCCAGCCGTCGGGGAGCCACTCGGTGCCGGCCGGGCGCTCGCGGTGGGACCGGAAGAGAACCGTCGTCTCGTCGTAGAAGTCGCGCGACTCCCCCACCCGCTCCATGCCGATGCGCTCGGCGACCGCCTGGGACGCGAGGTTGTCGGGGTGGGTGACGGCGACGACGTCGGTGACGCCGCGGGCGTGGACGGCGTCGAGGACCGCGCGCGCGGCCTCGGTGACGTAGCCGTGGCCGCAGTGCTCGGCCACCTGCCGCCACCCGATCTCGAGGACCGTGGGAGCTCCCCCGCCCGAGGGCGGGATGGGCTTGACCATGATGAGAGAGACCGGTTCGCCGCTGGCGGCGAGCCCGACGAGGCTGAAGCCCTGGACCGGGTGCTCGGCCAGCGACGTGAAGCGCTCGAGCTGCGCGGCCACCACGGCGTCGCCCGCCTCCCCCACGGGCACGGCGGCCGAGGGGATGAAGCGGGCGAGATCCGGGTTGGCGTGGAGGCGCCGGAGGAAGCGTGCGTCGTCGGAGCCGACGCCGCCGGGGCGGAGGGGGCGCAGCCTGAGGCGGTCCGTGGTCAGGGGGATCATGCCCTCAGGCTCTCACGAGCCAGGTGCCCTCGACCGGGCTCACCGGGCGGATCGCACAGGCTCAGCGTCTCTGCTCACCGAGCGCGGGGCTCTCTGGATCCGAAGGGAGATCACGATAGCAGCCCCGGCACCACTGTGGGTGCCGGGGCCGCCGCACTGACGCGGGTCGACTTGATCCTCAGTCACCCAGGGCGGTTCCGACGGCGCGGGCCGCCTGGATCCACTCGTGGTCCTCCGGGACGTACTTGACCTTGCCGGCGACCCGCTTGAGGGGCACGAGCTCGGTGCCCTGGGAGCCGCGGTCGCCGACCATGACGCCGAAGCTGCCGTCCGCGATGGCGGCCGCACCGGCCACACCCAGGCGCGTGCCGAGAAGGCGGTCCGCAGCGTTCGGGGTGCCGCCGCGCTGGACGTAGCCGAGGATCGAGACGCGGGCCTCGAGACCGGTGCGCTCCTCGAGCTGGGAGGCCAACGCGAAGGTGTTGGCCCGGTGGCTGGCCTCGAGGCGCTTGACCCCGCGCTTTGCGGCGGCCTTCGCCTCCGGGGACGAGGCGTCCTTGACGAGCGCCTCGGCGTGCTCGATCTCGAGGCGGTCAGCGACGTTGAGCGCGCCCTCGGCCACGGCGACGACGGAGAAGGTGGAGCCGTGGGAGCGGCGGCGCTCGATCTTCTCGACGATCGCGTCCACGGAGTACGGGATCTCGGGCAGGAGGATGACGTCGGCGCCGCCGGCGATGCCCGCGCCGAGGGCCAGCCAGCCGGCGCGGTGCCCCATGATCTCGGTGAGGATGATGCGGTGGTGCGAGTGCGCCGTCGAGTGGAGGCGGTCGACGGCCTCCGTGGCGATCTCGAGGGCGGTGGAGAAGCCGAAGGAGGAGTCGGTCTCGACGATGTCGTTGTCGATGGTCTTCGGGAGGTGGACGACGTTGAGGCCGGCGTCCATGAGGCGGCGCGCGTTCTTCGCGGTGCCGCCGCCGCCCAGGCAGACGAGGGCGTCGAGCTTGTCCTTCTCGTAGTTCTCGACGATGGTCGGGATCATGTCCCGCTCTTCGCCGTCGACGACCATGCGGTGGACCTTGTCCCGGCTGGTGCCGAGCAGGGTGCCGCCGGTGGTGAGGATGCCCGACAGGGCGGTCGCGTCGAGGTCGGTGTAGCGGTTCTCGGCGAGCCCCCGCATGCCGTCGCGGAAGCCGATGATCTTCCAGCCGTGCTCCTGGATCGCGGCCTTGCCGAAGCCGCGGATCGCGGCGTTGAGTCCAGGGGCGTCTCCGCCGGCGGTCAGGATCCCGATGCGCTTGGTAGCCATGCCCGCAGTATGCCGGTCCCGGCGTCATCTCACAGACTCGAGGGCGGCGGCGACCGGTGGCCGGGACGGAACCGGTACACTCGGCGGCTGGAGCGGCTCGCCCGCCCGGCGTCCGCGCGCCCGTCGTGCGGGAATTCTCCGGGACCCCTGGGCGTTGAGCCGGTCGGTGACTCGTCGCCGCGGGGCGTCCCCGGCGGTCGGCGACCACCGTGCACACACGTCCCCCGAGGAAGGCAGCACATGGCAGACCGCGCACTGCGAGGCATGACCATCGGCGCGAAGTCGATGGAGTCCGAGGACGGCGTCGAGTTCGCCGAGCGCCAGAACGTCACCTACGAGTGCCCGCTCGCCCACGTCACGGTCGTCCCCATGTCGATCGAGGCCGAGGTGCCCCAGACCTGGGAGTGCCCGGAGTGCGGCCAGGTCGCCGCCATCAAGGGCGAGGAGGAGCCGGAGCCGGAGGAGCCCAAGAAGGCTCCCCGCACGCACTGGGACATGCTCCTCGAGCGCCGCGAGATCGATGACCTCAAGGTCCTCCTCGACGAGCGCCTCGAGCTCCTGCGCTCCGGCGAGATCTACCGGCAGCGCTTCTGAGCCGACGACGGCGCGGGCCGGCCCAGCGGCCCGGCCCGCAGCGGCGCCGCGATCAGCACTCATGACGGGGACGCCGTCGCACCACTCGGTGCGGCGGCGTCCCCGTCGTCATGCGGCGTCCGGCCGGGCCGCCGGCACTCCCTCGAGCGGGTGGGGGCGCCGGCGCGGGATGCCGGTGCCCGGTGAGGCGGCTCAGTGGCCCCGGCGCTCCTCGCGGAGGTGCTTGAGGTCGGCGAGGCCCTTGCGGCCCGCCTCCGCGAGCTGGCCGCCGCGCTTGGTGAGGCCCCAGCGCGTGACGAGGGCGAGCTCCTCGGTGAAGATGCCGCCGTCGAGCTTGGACTCGCCGGCGGCGCGCTCCACGAAGGTGATGGGCATCTCGACGATGCGGCCGCCCGCCTCGTCGACGATCTTGGTCATGTTGACCTGGAAGCCGTAGCCGAGGGCCTCGACGTCGTCGAGGTCGATGCGGCGCAGGAGGTCGGCGCGGTAGACGCGGAAGCCGGCGGTGGCGTCCTTGACGCGCATGCCGAGCATCGCGGAGATGTAGAGGTTGCCGGCGCGGGACAGGGCGACGCGCTTGGCGTCCCAGCCGGGGGTTGCGCCGCCGGAGACCCAGCGGGAGCCGATGACGAGGTCCGGGTGGTCCGCCATCTCGGCGCGCTGCACGAGGAGGGCGAGGTCCTCCGCGCGGTGGGAGCCGTCGGCGTCCATCTCGATGATGAGCTCGTAGTCGTTCTCCAGCGCCCAGGAGAAGCCGGCGAGGTAGGCGGGGCCGAGGCCGTTCTTCTCGGAGCGGTGCAGGACGTGGACCTGCTCATCGGCCGCAGCGCGCTCGTCGGCGAGCTCGCCGGTGCCGTCCGGTGAGGAGTCGTCGACGACGAGGACGTGCGCGGTCGGGACGGCGGCGCGCACCCTGTCCAGGGCTCCCGGCAGGGACTCGATCTCGTTGTAGGTGGGGATGACGACGAGTGCCTTCACGGGGCTTCCTCTGCTGTGTCGGTGGGGCGGTCAGCGCCGTCGGCGCGAGCCGCGGGCTCGGAACGCGCCCACGATACCCGCGAGCACGAGGCCTCCTGCCCCCGCCTCGAGGATGATTCCAGGCCACGATCCGATCACGTCGGCGACCGTCCGGGAGGTGCGCAGGTCGACGTCGGCCACGAGGGAGGCCCGCGTGTACGGCTCCGTCTGCTGGAGCACCGTGCCCTTGGGACTGATGATCGCAGTGACGCCGACGGTGGAGACCTGGACGACGCTGCGCCCGTGGACGACGGCCTGGACGCGGCCCTGGGCGAGCTGCTGGGCGGCCTCGGAGGACCGTCCGAAGGAGGCGTTGTTCGTCGGGATGATGATGGCCTCGCCACCGCCGTCGACGCCCGAGCGAAGAGTGTCGTCGTAGGCGACCTCGAAGCAGATGCCCATCGCAAGGGTGACGTCGCGGTGCTGGGTGGCCGCGTGGACCGTGAGGGTCGTGGGCCCGGTGCCGGGGAGCATGTCGACGCCGATGCGGTCCACCTGGGTGGTGATCCGCCGGAGCCAGGACCGCAGGGGGACGTACTCGCCGAAGGGTACGGGCCGGTGCTTGCGGTAGTAGGCTCCGGCGCCCTGGCCCGGGGTCCAGACGACCTCGTCGTTCCAGCGGATGCCGTCGCCGTGGGGCACGGCGCCGACGAGGATCGGCGCCTGGACGGCCTGCGCGGCCTGCTCGACGAGGGAGGCGGCGGCCGGGTCGGTGCGGGGGTCGCGGTCGGCGGCGTTCTCGGGCCAGATGACGACGTCGAGCGTGCCGGCGCCGGTGGCGTCGGCCAGCTCCTCGGTGGCCTCGGCGTGGTTGGCGGTGACCTCGAGGGCCTTGGCGAAGGAGGAGTCGCCGTGGGCGACGTTGCCCTGGACGGCGCCGACGCGGATGGTCCCGTCCTCGGCTCCGGCGGCGATGGGCAGGGCGAGGGGGGTGAGGACGACAGCGCATGCGGCGATGACGGCGGTCGGCGCTCCGACGAGGCCGTTGCCGCGGTGCACCTGGAGCACGGCCTCGGCCAGGCAGGCGCCAGCGAGGGCGACGAGGGCGGTGACGCCGACGGATCCCCCGTAGGCGGCGAAGGACAGGACGGGGGCATCGGCCATCGCGAAGGCGAGCCGGCCGAAGGGGAACCCGCCCCAGGGCCAGGACGAGCGCAGCTCCTCGACGCCGCACCACAGGACGGCGAAGGCGAGGACCCGGGTGACCGCGGGGCGACTCCCCGTCGTGAGGGCGGGCAGCCGGCTCACGAGGGCCCAGGCGGCGCCGAGGGCCGCGAGGTAGAGGGACTCGACGACCGTGAGGGCGGCCCAGCCCAGCAGGTTGCCCATGGCGTCGGCCGTGAACCGGAGCAGGGGCGTGAACATCCCTGCCCCGAAGAGGAGCCCCAGCCCCGCTCCGGCCCATCCGCCGCGCCGGGTGAGGACGAGCTCGAGGAGGGCGACGCCGAGGACGGCGGCCCACCAGGCGTCGACGGGTGGGAAGGCGGCGGCGACGGCCAGGCCCGCGCCGACCGCGAGGAGCGCGAGCAGGAGGCGGCGGCCGCGGGACGGGGTGCTCAGCGGTGCGGAGGCCGATGCCCCAGCGGGCCGTGGCGCTCGCCCACGGCCTCCGCGCGCCCTGTTGGCCCCCGTTCGGCCCGCCCGGCCCGACTGACCGGCGCTCGTCCGGGTGCTCCGCGCGGATCGCGCCGGGGCCTTCGCGCGCTGCCCGGACCGCGACTGCCGCGAGCCGCCCCGGTCCGGGATGCGGGAGCGCGAGGTACCGGCCACGGTCAGTCGGACAGACGGTGGAACAGGGCGACGCCGCCGGCGAGGACGAGTCCGACGAGCGTGCCGATGAGGCAGGCGGTGCCTGTCCCGGCGATCCAGGACAGGACGGCGTTCTCGCTGAGCTCCTCGGCCCAGGTGATGAGGTGGTGAAGGGGCTCGAAGCCGAGCTCGGCGAGATTGGTGGCGAGGATGTGTCCACCGACCCAGACCATCGCGATGGTGCCGATGACGCCGATGACGGTGAAGATCCCGGGTGCCACACGGACGATCCCCCGGCCCAGCGCCCGGCTGCCGCCGGTACGACCGCGCTCGGCGAGGCGGAGGCCGAGGTCGTCGAGCTTGATGAGCGCGCCGACGAGCCCGTACACGGCGAAGGTCATGAGGAAGGCGATGATGACGAGGACGATGACGCGTCGCATCGAGGACTCGCCGGTGACCTCGGCGAGCGCGAGCAGCATGATCTCGGTCGACAGCACGAAGTCGGTGCGCACCGCGGCGCTAACGATGGAGGCCTCGTCCTGCGGGGCCTGCTCCTCCTGCACGTGCTCCTCGCCGCCTGTCACCCGTTCGAGGATCTTCTCACCGCCCTCGAAGCAGAGGTAGGAGCCGCCGACGACGAGGGCCACGGGCAGGAGCGCGGGCGCGACGGCCGACAGCAGGAGCGCGACCGGCAGGATGATGAACAGCTTGTTGCGCAAGGACCCGAGCGTGATCTTCTTGATGATCGGGAGCTCGCGGTCCGGGGTGATGCCCGTGACGTACTGGGGCGTCGCGGCGACGTCGTCGACGGCGGCCGCGGAGACCTTCGCCGAGGTCTTGACCGCCATGCCAGCGGTGTCGTCGAGCGTCGACATCGTCAGCTTCGCGAGCGTGGCGATGTCGTCGAGGAGGGCGAAGAAGCCGGACATGCGTTCCTGGAGGGTCGGGGCCGTGAGCGAGGACGGGACGGGTGCTGCGTGAGCGACGATAGCGGCCCGGTCCCGCGAGCGAGCGCCGGCCGCGCCGTCGCTCAGACGGCGGACCAGGCGACGACGCCGCGACTGACGCCCATGACGCCCTCGGCCGCCGTCATCGACAGCCTGGTGAGCTCCCGCGCCGAGCCCGGGTCAGCGTCCCGGGCGGGCGTCATCGTCGCGAGCTGCCCGAGGACGTCGAGGAGCTGCTTGCACCAGCGCACGAAGTCGCCGGCGGTGAGCTCAGAGGCGTCGAGGACCTCGGCGAGCTCGGCGCCCTCGCACCACGCCTCGACGGCGCCCGCCAGAGCCGGCTCGGCGCCGCGGGTCGGCTCGATCCGGGCGAGCGACTCGAGGTCGTTGATGCGCCGCGACAGGTTCAGCTCCTCGCGCAGGACGGCGCCCAAGCGCGAGCCGGGCGAGACGGGCAGGCCGATGGACTGCGCAGTGAGGCGCGGCTCGTAGACGCAGCCGGAGACGGCGCCGGCCAGCTCCTCCGGGCCCAGGCCGTCCCACGTCCCGCGGCGGAGGCACTCGGCGACGAGGAGGTCGCGCTCGGCGTAGACCCGGGCGAGGACGCGGCCGGCGTCGGTGACGCACAGCTCGCGCTCGGGGTGGCCGCGGTCGACGGGCTCGAGGTAGCCCAGCTCGAGGAGGACCTGGCAGACGGCGTCGAACTGGCGCGCGATGGTGCCGGTACGGGTCTCGATGCGCTTGGTGAGGCGCTCGACCTCGGCGGCGGCCTTGGCCCACTTGCGCCCGGTGCGCGCGTGCTCCTCTCGGTCGGGGCAGGCGTGGCAGGGATGGGCGCGCATCTCGTGGCGCAGGGCCTCGACACGCTCGGCGGCGGTGAGCTCGGTCGCGTGCGGGGCGCCGGCCCCGTCGACAGGCCTGCCGCTGCGGGTGCGTCGCCGCTGGTGGGTGCCGGAGCCATCGAGCTCGCCGGAGCGGATGGCGTCGATGAGTCGCCCGACGAGGCGGTCGCGGTCCTTGGTGCGTCGCACGTCGACCCCCGCGGCCACGCGCATCGAGCCGACCCGCATGACACCGTCGGGTGCGGTGTCCGGGGTCAGGGTGAGGACGCGCGAGTCCTCACCCAGGACGGTGAGCGCAGGCGTGCCCTGGCGGTCCTCCCCGACGGAGAGGACGACGCCGTGCTTCTGGCGCCGACCCTTGCGGTACACGACGACGTCGCCGCGGTGCAGGCCGGTCATCTCGCGGCTGGCGGTGGCGCGGCGGGCCTCGCGCTTCTCGCGGGAGAGGTCCGCCTCGGCGTCGCTGATGCGCTGGCGCAGCATGGCGTACTCGCGGAAGTCCCCCAGGTGGCAGCTCATCTGCTCCTCGAGGCCCGCGAGCGAGCGGCGCTTGCGTCGGGCCTCGGCGGCGATCTCGACGACGCCGCGGTCGGCCTGGTACTGGGCGAAGGAGGACTCGAGGACCTCGCGGGCACGCGAGCGGCTGGTGCGGCCGAGGAGGTTGACCGCCATGTTGTAGGTGGGCCGGAAGGCGGAGACGAGCGGGTAGGTGCGCCGGGAGGCGAGGGAGGAGACGAAGGCGGGCTCGACGTCGTCCGCCGCGAGGACGACGGCGTGGCCCTCGACGTCGATGCCGCGGCGTCCGGCTCGGCCCGTGAGCTGGGTGTACTCCCCCGGCGTCAGCGTCACGTGCGCGGAGCCGTTCCACTTGCGCAAGGACTCGAGCACGACGGTGCGGGCCGGCATGTTGATGCCGAGCGCCAGGGTCTCGGTCGCGTAGACGACCTTGACGAGGCCGGCGGAGAAGAGCTCCTCGACGGTCTCCTTGAAGACGGGCAGCAGGCCCGCGTGGTGGGCGGCGACGCCGCGCTCGAGGGCGTGGGCCCACGAGTGGAAGCCCAGCACCCCGAGGTCGCCCGCGGGGATCTCCGCGGTGCGGCGGTCGATGACCTCGCGGATGCGGCGCGACTCCTCCTCGGTGGTGAGGTCGACGCCGGACTCGACGGCCTGGCGGACGGCCTGCTCGCAGCCGTTGCGGGAGAAGACGAAGACGATCGCGGGCAGGAGGCTCGCCTCTTCCAGGGCGTGGATGACCGTGCCGCGCGACGGCGGGCGCAGGCGGGCGGTGCGTGCCCCGTCGGGCCCGCGCCGGGGCGCGCGTCCTCGGCCCGAGGCTCCGCGCCTCCATGGCTGCTGGTAGCCGCTCCCGCCCTGCGAGGCGCGCGAGGTCTTCGAGCCGCCCGCCTCCCCCGCCGCGGCGCGCCGGGCGTTGCGCACGGCCTTGAGCAGGTCCGGGTTGAGCGGAGGCTGCGCCGCGAGCTGCTTCTCGGAGTCGGCGTCCTCGATGGCGACGGGCACGGAGTAGAGGTCGAGGAGGCGCCGGCCCACCATCATGTGCTGGGTGAGCGGGACGGGCCGGTGCTCGGAGACGACGACGGCGGTCCGGCCGCGCACGTGCCCGAGCCAGTCACCGAACTCCTCCGCGTTGGAGACGGTCGCGGACAGGGACACCACCTGCACCTCGGGGGCGAGGTGGATGATGACCTCCTCCCAGACGGGGCCGCGGAAGCGGTCGGCGAGGTAGTGGACCTCGTCCATGACGACGAAGCCGAGGCGCTCGAGGTCGTGCGAGCCCGAGTAGAGCATGTTGCGCAGCACCTCGGTGGTCATGACGATGACGTCCGCGTGCGGGTTGACGGAGGTGTCGCCGGTGAGGAGCCCGACCTTCTCGGCGCCGTGGCGGGCGACGAGGTCGAGGTACTTCTGGTTCGACAGGGCCTTGATCGGGGTGGTGTAGAAGGTCTTGAGACCCTTGGCGAGGCCGAGGTGGACGGCGAACTCGCCGACGATCGTCTTGCCGGCGCCGGTGGGCGCGGCGACGAGGACTCCCTCGCCGCGCTCGAGGGCCTCGCAGCCGGCCACCTGGAAGTCGTCGAGGAGGAAGTCGAACTCCGTGGCGAAGCGCGCCAGCTCGGTCCGGGAGGCGGCCTGCCGACGGCGTGCGGCCGCGAAGCGTTCTGCGGGCGAGCTCATGAAGCCACCCTACGTGCGCGGGCGGCGGGCCTCCCGGCAGAGCCCGGGCGCTGCGCGCTCAGCGCAAGCAGGCGGCTCAGCGGCCCGCTCGCGCGGGCGCGAGCTCGCTCAGGAGCAGGGAGGTCGCGGCCTCGGGGGCGTGGTGCGGGATCCCGAGGTGGCGGGCGGTGGGGTTGCCGAGGACGGCGATGCGGAGCGAACGGCTCATGGGCTGCACGTGTGCGTGCGGTCGTGGGCTGGTAAGACGGTCGACGCTCAGGCCTGGGAGTCGGCGGGGGGCAGCTCGCCCGCCGCGGTGCCGGGCTGCTCGGCCGCGGGAAGCGCGGGAGCGGGAGCGGGCTGGGTCTGCTGCGGGGTCGAGGCGGGCAGCGCGGACACGCCCGTCGGCGCCGGGGTGGCGAGGGCGGCGTCGAGCTCGGCGTCGAGCTGCGCCTTCTTCTTCTCCTGGCGCTTGTCGTGACGGATGGAGATCCAGCAGGCTCCGAAGTACAGGCCGCAGATGGGCAGGGCCATGAGGATCATGGACCAGGGGTCGGGCAGGGGGTTCGCCACCGCCATGAACGCGAAGATGAAGACGACGGCCCAGCGCCAGCCCTTGAGCATCGTCTTGCCCTTGAGGAGACCGAGCTGGTTGAGGGCGACGAGGAGCTCGGGCAGGAGGAAGGCGATGCCGAAGACGAGCAGCAGCCTCATGACGAAGGAGAAGTAGTACGAGTACTGCAGGATGGCCGACGTCGAGTGCGGCATGAAGTTCAGCAGGATGAGGATGGCGTGCGGGAGGATCGCCATGCCGAGGGCGACGCCCGTGCCGAAGAGCAGCAGGCTGGCGACGCCGTAGCCCCAGACGTAGCGCTTCTCCTTCTTCGTCATGCCAGGGGCCATGTAGGCCCACAGCTCGTAGAGCCAGACGGGGGCCGTGCCGAGGAAGCCGAGCCACATGGACACGCGCAGGCGCAGGTCGAAGGCGCCGGTGATGACGTCGAAGTTGAACTTGACGGTGTAGCCGGCGTCGCGCACCGCGTTGAGCGGAGACTGCAGGATGTCGATGACCCTGGAGGAGAAGAAGTAGCCGACCACGGACCCGATGAGGATCGCCGCGGCGGCGATGAGGAGGCGGTTGCGCAGCTCGCGGAGGTGGTCGCTGATCGACATGACCCCTTCGGGGTTCGTCTTGCGGTCCACCTTCGAGACCTTGGGCACGTGCGGCATGCCGTCTCCTTCTTCCCGGGTGCTCGTCTGTGCTCACGACGGCACGGGCGCGCCCTGGCGCACCCGTGCTGCTTCGTGGAGCTGGTCCTGGTGACCGGGTCTCCGACCGGACACCAGGGTCGGGTCAGTTGGCGGGCGTCGTCGGGTCCGTCGGGTACTGCTGCTGCGGCTGCTGGTTCTGGACCGGGGCGGTCTGGCCCTGCTGCGTGGGCTGCGTGTAGTAGGTGCCCTGCTGAGGCTGCTGGATCTGCTGCGGCTGGACGGCGGTGGCGCCGGTGGCCGGCTGCTCGTCGTCGCGCAGCTCCTTGACCTCCTTCTTGAAGACCTTCATCGACTGGCCGAGGCTGCCCGCGATCTCGGGGAGCTTGTTGGCGCCGAAGATGAGGAGGATGAGGATGAGCAGCACGATCCAGTGCCAGGGCTTCACCATGAGGATGTCCTACTTCCGTGTAGACGTTGGTTCGGTTCGGAACGCCTTGAGTCTAGCGGCAGGTCAGGAGGGGGCCAGACCAGTGGCTCACGTGTTCACCCCTCGGCGTATGGCACGCCTCACTCGTGCGTCGCCGTCGGCTCCTCGGCGGGACCTCGGTCCGCGGCGTCCCCGTAGGCGCGCAGGGAGGCGTCGGCCCGGCGGGCGATCTCGGAGGCGAGGTCGGCGGGCTCGACGGCGAGGAGGTGCCGCCCGGCGGACAGCGCGAGGCCGACGAGCCAGGTGCGGTCGCGGCCCGTGACGCGCACGCGGGTGGTGCCGTCGGGGCGCTGCTCGAGGACCTCGCAGGGCACCTGCTCGGCGAGCCACCGGCCGCCCGGGGCGAGGAGGAGCTCGGCGGTCTCCGGACCGGCGGCCTCCTCGGACTCGGCGCCCGAGCCGCGCCTGACCCGGTGGGCGGTGGCCCGCTCACCGGTGAGGGCCGCGGAGCGGACACGGTCGAGGCGGAAGCTCCTCTCGCCCTTCGCGCTGAGGCACCAGGCGCGCAGCCACAGGTGGGAGCCGTCGCTCGTGAGGCGGATCGGGTCGACGTCGCGCTCGGAGGGCGTGTCCGTCGCCGAGACGTAGGAGAGGTGGAGGCGCCGGCGGTCGGCGAGGGCCTCGCGCACGACGGCGAGGACGCCCTCGTCCACGGGCACGGCGGCGGTCTCCTCAGCGGGCGCTCCCCCGAGGAGGCTCGTGAGGACCTCCTCGCAGGAGACGAGCGCGGCCGCGGCGTCGGCGTCGGTGCCGAGGAGACCGCGGAGAACGCGCAGTGAGAGGAGCAGGGAGGAGCCCTCCTCGCGGGAGAGCCTCACCGGCCGCTCGAGGCCCAGTGGGAGCGTGAGGCTGAGCCGGCCGGCGTCGAAGGCGTCAGCGGAGAAGTCGACGAGGTCGCCGGGCATCCCGCCGGGAAGGCCGGAGACCCACAAGGTGGAGACGTCGGCCTCGATGGTCTCGGGAGGGACGCCGAAGTGGGCGGCGGCCTCGGTCAGGGTGGCGCCGTCGTGCTCGGCGACCCAGGCGGGCAGGGCGAGGAGGCGGACGAGGCGGTCGGTGGAGCTGGGGCGGGCCACGTCAGTCCTCCTCCGTGGTGAGAGCGGCAGCGCCGCGCAGGTGCGCGAGGACGTCCTCGCGCAGCGCCGCGGGCTCCAGGACGACGACTGCGTCGGCGAGCGACGCCAGCGAGCCGGCGAAGCCGAAGGGGTCCAAGTAGGGGACCTCGAGCACGTCCCAGTCACCCGGCGGGACGGGGACGGTCGACGTCGGGCGCATCGCGGGCCGCCGTGCGCGCTGGCGCAGGCCGAGGCCCCGTCCGGGCGCGAGGGCGAGGACGGCGACGTGCTCGGCGACCCGTGGGCGGGCGGGCGGCTCGAAGGCGCCGGCCTCGCCGACGGGCTCGACGCTCCCCGTGATGCGGGCGAGGCGGAAGGTGCGGAGCTCTCCCCGGTCGACGTCGAGGGCGTCGAGGTACCAGGCCCCCTCGGCGAGGCGCAGGGCGTGCGGCTCGACCGTGCGGCGCCGCGCCGTCGCGCTCGAGGCGCTCGTGTAGGAGAACACGACCCGGCGCCGGTCGTGGACGGCGGCGACGAGGACGTCGGGGATCTCCTGGCCGGGCAGGTCGACGGACAGGTCGGGAAGGACCCCTGGCTCGGCGTCGTTGTCGGTGACGGCGCGGAGCTTGGTGAGGGCGTGCCGGGCCGTGGTGGGCAGGGTGCCGTCGCGCCACGCGGAGGCCGCGAGGTCGAGGGCCGCGGCCTGGGCGCCCGTCAGGGTCACCTCAGGGAGGGCGTAGTCCTCCTCGTCGACCCGGTAGCGGGTGCCGGTCGGGGTCTCGAGCGCGACGACGGGCACGCCGAGGCGGCGGAGCGTCTCCTTGTCGCGCTCGAACATGCGGCGGGCGGAGTCGGAGGCCGGTCCGGGACCGACGTCGTAGCCGTGGACGCCGGTGAGGATCTCGTCGAGGTCGAGGCCCGTGACGGTGTTGCGGAGGGCCAGGAGCAGGTTGACCTGGCGTTCCTCGGCGGGCACGGCGGACGGGGACTTCACGTCGCACAGCGTAGGGGGTCGGGGTCGTGGACGCGCTGAGCGATCGAACACGTGTTCGTCACGAGTGGGTGGCGCAGCACCTCGGCGGACACCGCGGCACCGCGTCACCGGGACGCCGGGACGCCCCTCGGCCCGCAGACGTCGAGGCCGTGTGACCGGTCGGTCACGGCACCGATAGGGTGGCCCCATGATGTGGCGCGACGGCGAGGTGCTCTCCCTGCGGCGGAGCTGGGGGCCCGAGGGGCGCCGCTGCGCCGAGCTCGCCGTCCGCGTCACGGCCGCCCCCGACGGTGCGGACTCGATCCTGCCGGGCGAGGAGCGCCGAGCCGTCGCCTACGAGCAGGGCACCGGGCTGCCCGATCCGGGTGAGCGGGTCCGGCTCGAGGTCTCCGCACTGGACCGCGCGCTCGGGACGGGCGGGCACGCCATGGTGAGCGCCCGCCTCGACGTCCTGCCGACGGACCCGCCGCGTGAGGGGCACCTCGTCAAGGCCCGCTACATGCCGGACCAGGTCATGATCACGGGCGTCGACGAGCAGGGCACGGAGCACCACGAGCTCCTCAGCGCCCCCGTCGGCGAGCTCGGGCTCGACGGCGTCCCCGTCGTCATCGCGGACCTGCACTCCTCCCTTCCCGCGATCCTGGCGGGACTGCGCTCCCCCACCGTCCGCACCGGCACGTGCGCAACGACCGTCGCGCCCACCTCCTCCGCTCCGCGGGTCGTCTACGTCATGACCGACGGCGGCGCCCTCCCGATGACGTACTCCCGCACCGTCGCCTCGCTCACCGAGTCCGGGTGGCTCGACGGGACCGTGACCGCCGGCCAGGCCTGGGGCGGTGACTTCGAGGCCGTCAGCCTCCACAACGCCCTGCTCGCCGCGGTCCACGTGCTGCGGGCTGAGGCCGTCGTCGTCATCCAGGGCCCCGGGAACCTCGGCACGGACACGCCGTGGGGCTTCTCCGGGGTCGCCTGCGGCGACGCCGTCAACGCCGTCGCGACGCTCGGCGGCCGGGCGATCGCCTGCCTCCGGGTGAGCGACGCCGACCCGCGTGAGCGGCACCGCGGGGTCTCGCACCACTCGCTGACCGCCTACGGCCTGGTCTCACGGGCGGGCGCCGACGTCGTCGTCCCGGACCTTCCCGGTGCCTTCGGTGACCGCGTACGTACCGACGCCGCGGCGCTCGGCGGATCGCGCCCCGGCGCCGAGCCCCACCGCCTCGTCGACGTCGCCACGGAGGGCCTGCGCGAGGCTCTCCTCGCGATGCAGGAGGCCACCGGCGTCCGGCTCTCCACCATGGGACGCGGCCTGGACGAGGACGAGGCCGCCTTCCTCGCCGCGGCCGCGGCCGGGCGGCACGCCGCGGACCTCCTCACCCAGCCGCCTGCTGCCGAGATCGAGGCACGGTGAGCCCGGAGTGAGACCGACCCGGGGTCGGGGCACCGTCACCGCCCGCGACGTCGAGGCTCGCCTCTACGCCACGGACTGGCGCCGCCAGTGCGTCCTCCTCGGACCAGCGGGCGCGCGATGGTCGGTCCCCCTGGTGGACGTGCTCCTCGCAGTCCTCGTCCTCGGCGTCGCGCTCGTCGAGGCGAGCCTCATCAGCCGCTTCGGCCCCGCCTGGCCCTACGTCGCCGACGTCACGCTCACCACGGTCATCGGCCTCGCCCAGGTCCTGCGCCGGCGCGTCGCACGTCTCTCAATGAGCGTCACCGCGCTCGGACTCGTCGGGTACGGGCTCGTCGTGGCGACCTCGCCCGTCACGCTGGGCTTCTCACCCGTGGCCCTCGTCGCGCTGCTCGCCGTCCACGCCGTCATCCGGTGGGACGGAGACCGCCGGTGGTCGACGGCAGCCGTCACCCTCGCGGTCCTGGGCAGCCTGGTCAACCCGGTCGTCCTGCACCGCCTCTCCCCCGCCTCCGCCGACCGGCCCGGAGCCTCGGCCGTTGACGGCTCCGGCGGCTCGCTCGTCACGATCGTGCTCGCCGACGCCGTCTGCCTCCTCGCTGTCGCGCTCACCGCCCTCGACGCGTCAGCGCGGCGCCGCCGTCTCGAGGACAGGTACCGCGAGATCGACACCGCGCGCGAGGGCGCCCGGCAGACCGCCGCCGCCGAGGAGCGGCTCCGTCTGGCACGTGAGCTCCACGACCTGCTCGGGCACTCCCTCACCGCCATCAAGGTCCAGGCCTCGACGGGGCTCGAGCTCTCGGGCGAGGCCAATGAGGCCCGGGCGCTGCGCCTCATCGAGTCCACCGCGGAGTCCTCGCTGCGCGAGGTCCGAGAGCTCGTCCGCCTGCTGCGCGGCGTCGGCGACGTCGAGCCGACAGCGAGTCTGAGCGCCCTCTCAGGCGAGGTGGAGCGCTCCCGCTCCGCGGGCCTGGCGCTCGCTGCCGAGCTTCCGAACGAGGCCGCCCTCGCACGAGCGGACGCCGAGTGGACGCGCACGCAGCGCCTCGCCGTCCTGCGCGCCGTGCAGGAGGCCCTCACGAATGCCCTGCGTCACGGGGACGGGAGCGCGCGCCTGCGCGTCGCCGTCGAGCACGGCCGCTGCACCGTGGTGGTCACCAACCCGCTCCCTGCGGGAGGTCCCCGGCCGTCAACGGGCTCGCGCACCGGGCTCGAGGGCCTGCGCGAGCGCATGCGCCTCGTCGGCGGCTCGCTCGAGGCCCGTGAGCGGGAGGAGGGCACCACCGAGTTCGCCCTGACCGCGTCGGTTCCCGTGAGCACCTCCCCCGCCCGCCCAGGGCCCACGAGGCCCGTCCCCGAGGCTCCGCTTCCGTCCAGCCCTGACGAGGACGTTCCATGACCCAGACATCCCGCCCCGCTGACGCGCAGCACCCGGTGCGCGTCCTCCTCGTCGACGACCAGGAGCTGCTCCGAGGCGCCTTCCAGATGCTTCTCGACGCCCAGGACGACCTCACCGTCGTCGCGACCGCGGCCGACGGAGCCGCCGCGCTCGAGGTGCTGCGGGCCCTGCCCGGAGCCCTCGACCTCGTGCTCCTCGACATCCGCATGCCCGTCCTCGACGGCCTTGGCGTGCTCCACGCGGTGCGGGCCGACCCCGCGCTGTCCGACGTACCCGTCCTCGTCCTCACGACCTTCGACGAGGAGGAGCTCATCCTCGGGGCCCTGCGCTCCGGCGCGCGAGGCTTCCTCCTCAAGGACGCCAGCCCCGCCGTCCTCCTCCAGGCGGCGAGGACCGTGGCCGCGGGAGGATCGTGGCTCGACCCGGCCGTCACCGGCACGGTGCTCGCGCACCTGGGCGACGACGCCGACACCGTCGCAGGGCCCGCCACGGTGCCGGCGACCGAGCGCGAGGTCACCGCGGACGCGGACCGGGCCCCGGCGCGCACCTCGGCGCTCCTCGAACCCCTCACGGGCCGCGAGCGCGACGTGCTCGACCTCGTGTGCGAGGGCCTGTCGAACGCCGAGATCGGCGCGAGGCTCTTCCTCGCGGAGTCGACCGTGAAGACCCACGTCAAGGCGGTCCTGGGCAAGACCGGCTGCCGCAACCGCGTCGAGCTCATCGTCCACGCCTACCGGGCGGGCCTCGTCACCGTCTGACGCGCAGTCTCCCCCTCAGGGGGGAGGCCGCAGGCGAGGCCGCCCGCGAGCGCGATCCCCACGGGGGATCCGCCGCCGTCGCCGCCCGAGGACGCTGGGGCCATGACGACAGCACCAGCCCCCACGGTCCCCGCCGGTCTCCGGCTCCGGGGCGTCACCTGCTCCTACGGCCGGCAGCAGGTCCTCACGGGCCTCGACCTCACCGCCCGTCCGGGCCGCGTCTACGCGCTGCTCGGGCCCAACGGCGCCGGCAAGTCGACGACGCTCTCCGTCACCCTCGGCCTGCTGCGCGCCGACTCGGGCACCGTCGAGGTGCTCGGGCACCCCTGGTCGCGTGAGGCGCTGCGCCACGTGGGCGCCTCGATCAACGGCCCCGCGCTCTTCCCCCAGCTCTCCGCGCGCCGGAACCTCCTCGTCCACTGCCGCCTCACCGGCACGGACCCGGCGGCCATCAGTCCGGTGCTCGACGCCGTCGGCCTGGCGGGCACCGGCCGCAAGCGGGCCAAGGGCTTCTCCACCGGGATGCGGATGCGACTCGCGCTGGCGATGGCCCTCCTCACCGACCCGGCGGTGCTCATCCTCGACGAGCCGCAGAACGGCCTGGATCCTCAGGGCATCATCGAGCTGCGCGACCTGCTGCGCTCCCTCGCCCACGCCGGCCGCACCGTCATCGTCTCCAGCCATCAGCTCGGCGAGATGGCCCGCATGGCCGACGACGTCGGCGTCCTCGTGGGTGGACGCCTCGTCTACGAGGGGCCCCTGGACGGGCTCGCCGACCGTACCAGCTCGACGAGCCTCGAGGATGCCTACCTCTCGCTGGTCACCGGCGCCGCGACCACGACCGCCGCCTCGAGCGCGACGGAGGCCCTGCGATGAGCCTCGACGCGGTCTCCGTTTCGTTGACCACGGGCACCGACCACGGCGCGTCCCGTCGCTGCGCACCTCGTCCCCTCGGGAGCGGGCGGGTCTCGGTCCTGCGCGCCGAGCTCCTCCGCCACCACCGCACCTTCACCTGGGGCGCGAGTCTCGTGGGGCTCGCCGCGACGCTCTTCTGCGTGCGCATCGCCGCGTCAGCCACGGCGAACGGCCTCGCTTCGGCGGAAGGCCGCTGGGACGGCAACGTCCTCGGCTGGCTGTCCTTCTACCCCTTCTTCGTCCTCCTGCCCCTCGGCGCGCTCATGGGGGCGCTCGCTCGCACCCGCGAGGCGCGCTGGCGCGAGGGCGGCACCGCCTGGCGCGACGTGAGCTCCCGGCGGGTCGTGCTCGCCCGGGTCTGCGTGCTCGCCCTCGGCTCGCTGCTGTGCCAGGTGCTCGTCATCGCCCCGGTGCTCGTCCAGTCCCTCCTGACCGGTGAGGGCTGGGGGCCGGTGGGCACCTGGTCCACGCTCCTGGCCATGTGGACCGTGGGCCAGACCGCTGCGGCGGTGTGGGGCCTGCTCGTCGCGGGTCTCCTCGGCGTCGCCTCCGTCGGTCTCGCACCCGCGGCCGCCCTCGTGCTGGGCGTGGCGGGCGCCGTCCAGGCCGAGTCCTCCGGCTGGCTCGTGCGCCCGTGGACCTGGTTGGTGCGCGGGCAGCTGCCTCTGCTAGGGGTTCACGGCAACTCCGTCAACCTCGATCCTGGCGACCCGGCGTGGGGCTACGCCTCGTGGCCGTCAATGGCGCTGACCGCGGCCGTGGGCGCCGTCGGGCTCCTGCTCCTGCTGGGGGCCGGACGGACCGCTCTCCGCCGACCGCGTCGTCCACGGTCGTCGGCCGCGACCCTCGCGGGCGCCACCGAGGTCGAGCCGCCGAGGCCGGCCGTCCACGAGATGGTTCGCCCCTGGGACTCACCCGTCGCGGGCGCGAGCCGGCGGCCCGCCGTGGTGGGGGCGCTCTTTCCCACCCTCCCGTGGCCGACGTGGGCGGCCCTGGCCGTCCTCCTCCTCGCCCTGCTCCTCGTCGTCCGGGTCGTCTACTCCCCGTCGACGGCGCTGTCGATCCTCACGCTCGTGGGCCTGCCCGTCGCGGCGACGACCGTCGGGACGATGACGTGGCGGTCGGTCGCCGAGCCGTGGCGCCTGCTCCTCACCAGGCAGGGCCCGGGTCGGCTCGTGACGGCGCTGAGCGCCACGCCCTCCGCGGTGCTGGGCCTCGTGCTCGTCATCATCGGCGCCTCCGCCGCCGTCGGCGGGACCGGCAGCACCGTGTACGCACTCATCACGGTCCCTTTCGTCACGGCGATGCTCGTCGCCGTGTCCATGGCGGTGACGCAGTGGCTAGGGCTGGGCGCCTCGATCGCGGTCGGCGTGCTCGGCCTCCTCGACTCACTCGTCATCGACGGCAACGAGGTCCTCACCGCGTCACTGTGGCGGTGGGCCCCGTGGGGCTGGTCCGCCGTCGCCGGGCAGTACCCCGGGACCTGGTTGGAGATCGTCCTGCTCAGCGTCCTCATCACGGTCGTCGCGCTGCTCGTCATGCGGGTGGGCTCGCGTCGGGCGGCCCGGGCCGGCGCGGAGTGAGAGTCAGTGAGAGTCTCAGAGTCCGTGCGAGCGGGCCGGGCCGGGCTGCGTGAGGGACCACCAAGCGGGAAGCTGGTCGGCTGGGCGCCTGCGCCCGCTAGCCTGGGCGCATGAAGACCTTCGAGGACCTGTTCGCCGAGCTCAGCACCAAGGCCGCGGAGCGTCCCGCCGGCTCCGGCACCGTCGAGGAGCTCGACAAGGGCGTCCACTTCATCGGCAAGAAGCTCGTCGAGGAGGCGTCCGAGTCCTGGATGGCCTGCGAGTACGAGACGGACGCCGAGGCCTGTGAGGAGATCAGCCAGCTCCTGTACCACGCCCAGGTCATGATGATCGCCAAGGGCTACACGCTCGAGGACGTCTACAAGTACCTGTGAGCGCACCGCTCCCCCGCGTCCCGCGCCATCGCTGAGACACCAGCACCGCCAGCCCCACCCGCATCGACAGGACCACCACGCCCATGCTGCGCATCGCCGTCCCGAACAAGGGCTCACTGTCCGAGCCCGCCACCACCATGCTCAAGGAGGCCGGCTACCGCACGCGCCGCACCGGCCGCGAGCTCGTCCTGGTCGACGAGGCCAACGACGTCGAGCTCTTCTTCCTACGGCCCCGCGACATCGCCGTCTACGTCGGCCAGGGAACCGTCCACGCCGGGATCACCGGCCGCGACCTCCTCCTGGACTCCGGCGTCGACGCCGTCGAGCACCTGCCGCTCGGCTTCGCCCGCTCCACCTTCCGCTTCGCCGCCCCGGCCGGGACCATGAGCACGCTGGCCGACGTCGAGGGCCGGCGCGTCGCCACGTCCTACGACGTCCTGGTCCGCTGCTACCTGGAATCGCAGGGCGTCCAGGCCCAGACGGTCCACCTCGACGGCGCCGTCGAGTCCTCAGTCCAGCTCGGCATCGCGGACCTCATCGCCGACGTCGTCGAGACGGGCACGACGCTGCGCGCCGCGGGGCTGGAGACCTTCGGTGAGCCGATCCTCGCCAGCGAGGCGGTCCTCATCACCACCGAGCAGTACCGCGACGAGCCGGCCCTCGCTACCCTCGTCCGTCGGCTCGAGGGCGTCATGCGCGCGCGCTCCTACGTGCTCGTCGACTACGACATCCCGATGAACGACCTCGACCTCGCCACAGCCATCACGCCCGGCCTCGAGTCGCCGACGGTCTCGCCGCTGCAGAACCCGGACTGGGTGGCCGTGCGCGCCATGGTGCCGCGCAAGGACGTCAACCGCGTCATGGACGAGCTCTACGAGGTGGGCGCCCGCGCAATCCTCGTGAGGGGGCTGGGCGCCTGTCCCCTCTGAGGGCGTGGCGCTCCGGGAGACCACGACGGCGGGTCGGGAACCAGGTGGTTCCCGACCCGCCGTCGTCCGTGAGCGCTCGCGCCGAGACTCCGAGGCGGCGCCGACGGTGGGACCGCTCAGAGGCGGTCATCGCGGGGAGGCAGTCCGTAGTGCTCCCGCGTTCGCGCCTCGAGGTCGGCCGTGAGGTAGGCGTCCAGGTGCGCCTCGGGCGCGTCCTTGATCGCGTCGGCCCCGACGGCGAGCCTCAGCTCGCGGCCGTCCGCACGGGAGCCCTCCAGAGGGACGAGGACGTCCTTCTTGCCGAGCAGTCCCGTGGAGAGCGTGATCCACGAGGGCTCTCCCGTGCGGTCATCGAGGAAGAGTCTGCCCACGTCGCCCATACGCTCACCGTCGACGGCGACGACGGCAGAGGCGAGGATCCGCTCGACGGCGTCGTCGGGGACGGGAATGGTGCTCATGGGACCGCTCCTGCAGGTCGTGGTGCTCGGGGACCGCGTCAGCGGCGAGGGGAAGGCGGCCTCCGTGGGCCCCGGTGTCGCACGTGACGATAGGCCCCACGGCCCACGTGCGCCAGGGGCTCGGCACCGCGGTCACGTCAGGGCGCCTCAGGGGGCGCTGTTCCGAGCCCGGTGGCCGAGCGCGGTGGCCGTGCCCGCGCGGGCGCCCACCACCGACTCAGCCCTCGGACGCTCCGGGCACGCGGCGAGGGGCGGGACCCGCGGGTCCCGCCCCTCGCCGGGGACTGGTCACGGAGCCTCCCGGGCTCCGTCTCAGCTCTCGCTCAGTGCGCGATCAGCGCTGCTGGCCCTTGCGGAGGGTGTCGTCACCCTCGACCTCGACCTGCTCCTTGGCGACCTCGGCCTGGACGGTCTCGGTGTCCTGGACGGTCTCCTTGCCGACGGAGACGCGCTCGGTGGCGACGGTCTCCTTCGAGACGACCGGGACCTCCTCGTGGAGGGTGATGGTCTCGCCGTCGGTGACGTCCTCGCCGATGACGTGGTCGCCGGAGACGCGCTCGTTGATGGGCTCGCGCTCGACGTGGAGCTCCTCGCGCTGGACGGGGACCTCGACGGACTGGGTCTCGGTCACGACGTACTTGCGGAGACGGACCTTGCCGGCCTCGCGCTGCTCGGTGCCGACGTTGAGGCGCTCCTCGTGGGCGACGACGGAGCCGTCGGCGGCAGCGCCGTCGGTGCGGGCGGCGCGGTTCTTGTCGGCGTACTCCGCGGAGCGGCCCTCGTCGACGTGGTCGGCAGCAGCGGAGCGGTCGGCGTAGCCGGTCGTGGCCGGAGCGGTGCCGCCGAGGTTGTAGTAGCGGTAGAGCTCGTCCTCCTGGACGGTGGAGAGGTGCTCGTCAACGTCCACGTTCGGGGCGTCCTTGACGAAGCCCTTCTCGTAGGGGACGCGGATCTCGTCGCCGGCGATCGAGGCGTTGTGCAGGGGGACGAAGGTCTCCTTGGTGCCGAACAGGCCGGTGGAGACGGTGACCCAGCTGGGCTCGCCGGACTGGTCGTCCAGGAAGAGCTGGCCCACGCCGCCGATCTTGTCGCCGTCCTGGTCGAAGACCGTGGAGTTGAGGATGCTGTCGAAGCGCTCGTTCGTGGTCATGTGGTTCCTCCTATAGAAACCGAGTCGCCGGAGCAAGACGCAACGGCTATCGATCTGTGTCGTTCGATCGAGAAAAACCATATCCGCAGGTGGCCCACCGTGCCACCCGAGTTGAATAACGATGACGTGATCCTGCCGTGAGCGAACTGAGGGGTAGTTGGCCTCAAGATGTGCTTCGGAGCACAAGCCCGACATATCAGCGGAAACTATGGCTCACTGTGTGTACCACGCTCCGTGCGAGGACATGATGTTTCTCGAATTCGTGAACTGCGCGAGCAACCCGAGACACCCTTCAGGCGCTCAGGAGCGGGTCGCAGAGGTCGTCCGCAGTGAGCGCCGTGCCCCCGAGCAGCTCCTGACCGCCCAGGAAGGACAGCATGGACGTGAAGGCGCTCGGGTCCAGTGAGCCGACCACCGTCGAGCTCTCGGGCCGGATGAGCCTCCCGGTGGCCACGGCGACCTCACGGGCGTTCGCGGCCTGGGTCGAGTCCGCGAGGTCCGTGACGTACTTCTTCGTCGCGGTGACGGCGCCGTCGGGGTCGTCGACGAACTGGGCCATGCCGGCGGCGGAGGCGGTGACGGCGTCTGACAGCTCATCGCGGTGGTCGGCGAGGTACGCGCTCGTCGTGACGAGCGAGACGCCGACCAGCGGGACCTCGTCGGCGGCGGCGATCGTGCGGACCGGGATGCCGTTCTGGGCGATCTGGACGGCGTCGTTGTTGGAGTAGCCGACGATGGCGTCGACCTTCCCCCCGACGAGGGCGGCCTGCTGGGTGTAGCCGATCTCCTGGATGGTGACGTCGTCCTCGGAGAGCCCGGCGGTCCTGAGCGCGACCTTGAGCGTGTACCAGGTCTCGCCCGTGCGACCCGGGGTGCCGATCGTGCGCCCCTTGAGATCGGCGAGGCTCGTGATGCCCGAGGTCTCCGGGACGATGACGCAACCGGGGTAGGCCTGGTAGCAGCCGCCGACGACGACGAGACCGCTCCCGTTGGAGGCGGCCACGGCGGCCTCGTCGGCACCGGCGACGACGAGCTGCTCCGTGCCGGCCAGCAGCGCGTCGAACTGGCCCTCCTGGGCGCCGTGGTGCCGGAGGCTGACGTCGGAGGCGTAGCGGCCGTCGGCGAGCGCCATGTAGAAGGGGGCGAACTGGATGTTCGGCGTGTAGGTCAGGCCGATGACGAGGCCGGAGGAGGACGCGCTCGCCGAGGCGCTGGCGGCCGACCTGGCGGCGGTGCCCGAGGAGCAGGCGGCGAGCAGGCCGAGTGCCCCCGTGGCGAGGCCTCCCGCGAGAAGGGTGCGACGGGAGACGGTGCGGGTGGTGGTCATGGGGGGGCCTTTCGGTAGGGGTGGGTCAGCGGTCGTGGCCGGTTGGTGCGGAGCAGGTGGTGACTGAGGTGGCGGTTCAGGTGGCGCGGCGGCCGCGCATGGCGTCAACGACCCGGCTGCGTCGCTCGAGCTCGTGGAGGCACCAGTGGATCGTCGTGGCCATGAGGCACAGCAGGACGATCGTGGCGAACAGGCCTGCGGTGTCGACGGCGTCGCGCTGGTGGGACAGCACCATCCCGAGTCCCTCGCCTCCCATCGTCATCTCGCCGACGACGGCGCCGGTGACGGACAGGGTGAAGCCGGTGCGCAGGCCCGAGAGGATCGCGGGCAGCGCCATCGGCAGCTCCATGTGCCGCACGAGGGCGAGCCCGGAGGCGCCGTCGAGGCGGGCGGCGTCGAGGACGTCGGTGTCCAGGCCCCGCAGCCCGAGCAGGACGGTCACGGTGATGGGGAAGAAGACCATGAAGGCGCACAGGATGACGACCGGCAGGGTGCCGTAGCCGATCCACAGGACGAGCAGCGGTGCCGTCGCGATCGCGGGAACGGCCTGAGAGGCCGCGACGTAGGGCAGCACGGTGCGGGAGAAGAGGCGCCAGCGGTACAGGGCCCAGGCCAGCGGGAGCGCGAGGGCGGCGGCCAGGAGGCAGCCGAGGACCGCCTCGCGCAGCGTCACCCACGCGTAGGCGAGGAGACCTCCCTGGGTGACGCCGAGGACGAGGCGCCGAGCGACGGCGACCGGGCCGGGCAGGAAGACGGCGGGGACCGCGCCGGAGGAGGTGACAGCCCACCAGGCGGCGAGGACGAGCGCCCCGAGGGCGAGGGCCGGGCCGGCCCCGGTGCCCCGCGCGTCGGGGCCATGGTGGGTGCGGACGGCCGCGCTGGCCGGCGCGTCGGTCGCGTGCTGCGTCGAGCGTGTCACTCGTGGTTCTCCCGGTTGGTCCCCGGGACGCTCGCCCCGGGCGGCTCCGGGGTGACGGGCGGGCCGCCAACGGCGGAGGCTCGCGCCCGAACGGCACGCGCTGCGCGCTCGGGACCGGTGGGCCCCGACCGACGCGAGCGTCGGGTGCCTCGTGCTTCCTCCCATCCGGACTCTCACCGTCGGTGCTGGATTTCCACCAGCTCAGCCGATCACGCCCCCCGACGGAGGGCGCTCTCGGGTCGCGGACTGTCACCGCCGGCTCGGACTTTCACCGACCCCGGAGCACGTGTGCTGGTCGCACAGTAGTCCCCCGGCCGCCGTCCTGCCAGCTCGTGGCCGTCGTCGCGGTGAACGGTACCGCGCGGCGGCGCGCCCTCGGGCCGGGACCGGCCGCCTCCGACGTCCTGTCCGCTCCCCTGCACGACGCCGCCCGCGGACCGCAATGGTCCGCGGGCGGCATCGGCACGCCTGACGGGTCAGGTCGCGAGGCTCGAGGTGGTGCTCAGCGCGTGGCCTCGACGGCGGCGTCGAACTCGGCCTCGACCTCCGGCGGGACGGTCCCGCGCAGGGACACGAGCCAGGCGACGAGGAGGTTGGCGGCGAAGCCCGGGACGATCTCGTAGAGGTCGAAGATCCCGCCGGACAGGTGACCCCAGACGAAGACGACGACGGCGCCGGTGATCATGCCCCAGAAGGCGCCGTTCGCCGTGAGCCGCTTCCAGTAGAGGGAGAGCAGGACCGTCGGGCCGAAGGAGGCACCGAAGCCCGCCCAGGCGAAGGCCACGAGGTTGAGGATCGTGTCGCTCTGCTCCCACGCGAGGAGCGCGGCGATGACGGCGATGGCCAAGACGCTCATCCGCGAGTAGAGGACGAGACGTCCGCCCGAGACCTTCTGGTGGGTGACGGCGCCGTAGAGGTCCTCGACGAGGGCGGAGGAGGTGACGAGCAGCTGGCTCGAGATCGTGGACATGATGGCCGCGAGGATCGCGGCGAGCATGAAGCCGGCGACGAGCGGGTGGAAGAAGAGCTGGCCGAGGCTGATGAAGACGCTCTCCGGGTCCGCCAGGCCGCTGCCGCGCTTGTACTGGGCGACGCCGATGATGGCGGTGCAGCAGGCGCCGACGACGGCGAAGAGCATCCAGCCGATGCCGATGCGGCGGCCCATCCTGGCCTCGCCGACGGTCCGGATCGCCATGAAGCGCACGATGATGTGCGGCTGGCCGAAGTAGCCCAGGCCCCAGGCGAGCGAGGAGATGATGCCGATGACCGTCGTCGTCGATCCGATGAGGGCCCAGTAGTGCGGGTCGACGTCGCTGACGGCGGAGATGACGTTGCTGGGCCCGCCGAGCCTGATGACGCCGACGACGGGGACCATGACGAGCGCGAGAACCATCATGAGGCCCTGGACGAAGTCGGTGTAGGAGACGGCGAGGAAGCCGCCGACGAGCGTGTAGACGACGGTGATGGCGGCGACCATCACCATGCCGAGGTGGTAGTCCATGCCGAAGGAGGACTGGAAGAAGACGCCGCCGGCGACCATGCCGCTGGAGACGTAGAAGGTGAAGTAGACGAGGATGATGAGGCCGGACGACCAGCGCAGGAGGTGCTTGTCGTCGTGGAGCCGGTTGTCGAGGAAGCTCGGGATCGTGATGGAGTTGCGGGCCACCTCCGTGTAGGAGCGCAGTCGCGGTGCGACCACCTTCCAGTTGACCCAGGCTCCGACGGTGAGGCCGACGGCGATCCAGCCCTCGACGAGCCCGCCGACGTAGAGCCCGCCGGGCAGTCCCATGAGGAGCCATCCGGACATGTCGGAGGCGCCTGCGGAGAGGGCGGCGACCCAGGGGTTGAGGCCGCGGTCGGCGAGCATGTAGTCGTCGAGGTTGTTGTTGCGTCCGTAGGCCCAGGCGCCGATGGCGAGCATGCCCACGAAGTAGACGATCATCGCGATCGCCTGGAAGGTCGAGTCAGACACGGGGACTCCTGTCAGGACCGGATGGGGATCCCCGGACCATACCCCGAAGCGATGACGGGCGTGTGACCTTGGGCACGCTTCGTCGTCTTGTGCCGTGCGCAGGACACGCGGTGCTCAGTTGAGCACACCCATGGCACCGCCCTCAGCCGAGCTCGGGTGCGGGCAGTCCGACGTAGACGGTCTCGAGGTACTCCTCGATGCCCTCCTTGCCGCCCTCGCGTCCGAGGCCGGACTGCTTGACGCCGCCGAAGGGCGCGGAGACGTTGGAGGTGGTCGCCGTGTTGACGCTGAGCATGCCGACCTCGAGCGCCTCGGTGAGGCGCAGGACCCGCTCCATGTCCCGGGTGTGGACGTAGCCCTGCAGGCCCATGGCGTCGTCGTTGGCCAGGGCGATGGCCTCGGACTCGTCCGTGAAGCCGATGATCGGTGCCACCGGGCCGAAGATCTCGTTGCGGATGATGTCGGCGTCGGCGGGCAGGTCCGTGAGGACGGTCGGCGGGTAGAAGAATCCCGGTCCCTCCGGGCGCTCCCCGCCGGTGAGGACGGTGGCGCCGGCGTCGACCGCGCCCTGGACGGCCTCGGCGACCGCGTCGCGCTGCTGCGCGGAGACGAGGGGCCCGACGTCGACGCCGTCCTCGAGCCCGTTGCCGATCCTCTGGGCGGCCATCGCCTCGGCGAGGCGGCGCGCGAACTCCTCGCGGACGCCCTCCTGGACGAGGAAGTGGTCGGCCGCGTTGCACGCCTCGCCCATGTTCCGCATCTTCGTGGCGAGCGCGGCGTCGACGGCGGCGTCGAGGTCGGCGTCGTCGAAGACGATGAAGGGGGCGTTGCCGCCCAGCTCCATCGAGGTGCGCAGGACGCCGTCCGCGGCCTCCTTGAGCAGGGCGCGGCCGACGGCTGTGGAGCCGGTGAAGGAGAGCTTGCGCAGGCGGTCGTCGGAGAGGAGCGGACCGGTGACGGCACGCGCCGACGAGGACGGGACGACGGCGATGACGCCGTCGGGCACACCGGCCTCGGTGAGGATGCGACCCAGCAGGAGGCTCGTCAGCGGCGTGACCTGGCTCGGGCGCAGGATCGCCGTGCACCCGGCGGCCAGGGCTGGCGCGAGCTTGCGGGTGCCCATGGCGAGGGGGAAGTTCCACGGGGTGACGAAGAGGCAGGGCCCCACGGGGCGGCGCACGACCATCGCCTGGAGGTGCCCCTCGGGGACGCGGAACCAGTCGCCCCGGATCCGCACGGCCTCCTCGGAGAACCAACGGAGGAACTCCCCGCCGTAGGTGACCTCGCCGTCGGACTGGGCGAGCGGCTTGCCCATCTCGAGGGTCATGAGGAGGGCGAGGTCCTCGCGGTAGGTCGTGTTGACGAGGTCGAAGGCGCGTCGCAGCACCTCGGCCCGCTCGCGGGGCGGGGTGGCGCGCCAAGCGGCGGCCGCCGCGCAGACCGAGTCCATGGCGGCGCTTGCGTCGGCCTCGTCGCCGTCCGCGACGGTCGTGAGCACCTCGCCTGTGGCGGGGTTGAGGACCTCGAAGCGCGTGCCGGAGGCCGCCTCGCGGAACTGACCGTCGATGAGGATCCCGGTTGGGACCGAGTCGAGGAGCTCGTGGACGCGCGCGTCGTTCACGGCACGAGGGGCGGTGGGCTGGGTGGGCTTGCTGCTGGTCATCGTGCTCTCCTTCGAACGGGCTCGCTGCCATCGTAGGCGCGTGACGACGCCGGAGCGCGGGCGCGCCGTGCACGCGGCAGCGCGGACCGTACGGCCTCGGTCCTCAGCGCGCTCCCAGGGCCAGGACGACGGCGACGGCGTAGTCGCCGTCGTGGCTGAGGGAGACGGGCCAGCGGTCACTCGCGGAGGCTCCCCGGCCGATCGCTCCCTCGACGGCGCTGGCGACCGCGCCAGCGAGGCGGATGCTCGGACGGCCCCAGCGGTCGGTGACGAGCTCGATCTCACGCCAGTCGACGGCCTCCGGGGCCATCGACGGCGGCACCGCTCCCCCGGTGACGGTGTTGGCGGCCGCGGACCACGCCTTGATGACGGCCTCCTTCGCGGCCCAGCGCCCGGCAAGGTGCTCGGCCTGCAGGGAGCCGGTCTCGTCGGCGCGGCGACGCGCGTCGCGCAGCTCGCGCGCGGTGAAGGCCCGCTCGGCGAAGACCGTTCCGGGGATCGTCAGCTGGTGGGCGAGCCCGGGCACGTGGACGAGGTCGACGCCGGTACCGAGCACGGTCGTGCCCGGGGCCGGCTCGGGCACGGCGGGCGGGCGGGGCGCTGAGTCGCTCATGCGCCGATTGTCCCGCGCGTCACCGGGCCACGGCAGCACGGCGGGTCATCGTCACCTCGGGGATGACCCCGGCGAACTCGGACTCGAGCCCGCGAACCTCGCGGAAGCCGAAGCGGCGGTAGAAGCGCCGGGCGTCCTCGTTGAAGGCGGCGACGCCGAGGCTCACGGGTCGCGTCAGGTCCATGTGCGCCAGGACGGCGTCCATGAGGGCGCTTCCCACGCCCCTGCCCCGGGCTCGGCTCGCGACGTAGAGGACGCGGAGCTCCTGCGGGCCCTTCTCGGGCGCGAGGGCGATCGCGAGCCCGACCACCACGGGTCCCGCACCGTCGTCGAGCTCGGCGACGAGCTGGACGATCCGCGGACAGTGCTGTCCCTCGGCGACCTCGGCCGCGAACTCGGCGATCCCTGCCTCGCTCAGACGCGGCCGCCACACCTCCTCGAGCCAGGCGGTGCTCACCCCGTCGGGGCGGACGTAGGCGTCACGCCAGCCCTCGTACTGGGCACGACGAGCGGCGCCGGCGTCCTCGGGACGCATCGGCCGGACGACGGTGACGGATCGATCCTCCATGGAGGACTCCTTCTGGTGGTGGGACGAGGGAGAAGCGAGGCATAGGAGGGGAGGCGCGGCGTCGCCCGTCGGTCCGGCACCGTCAGAGCGGTGCGGGACCGACGAGCTCCGTCGGGACGCGGGACCGTGCCGGAGGGGACCAGGAAGCCGGCACGGCCCCGGGCTCAGGATCGACCGATCTCGGCGCGGAGATCAGCCGACCTCGGCGGGGAGGCTCAGGCGGTCTCGCCCGTGTGGAAGACGCCGTCGGTGCCCAGGCGCGCCTCCGGGTCGAGCAGCATAGCGGCCTCGACCTCGTGGGGGACGCGGTGCTTGGACTCCTCACCGAGGCGGCGGCCCTCGACCTGCTCGAAGAGCGGGGCGCGGCCGATCATCCCGGCGCGACGGTGGCGCGTGCCCTCCGCGAGGCGGCGGTTGGCGCTGGCCAGCCAGGCGTCGACGGCCTCCTGACCGCCCTCGGCCCGCAGCGCGGACTCGAAGGCGCCGGGGTGGACGACGGCGATGAGACCGGAGACGTGCCCGAAGCCGAGGCTCGTGAGCAGTCCGGCCCTCACCACGCCGCCGCGGGCGGGGACGCGGATGGGCGTGCGCGGCCACACCCAGAAGGCGTCCTTCTCCAGCGGCCGGTCGACGACGTCGAGGCTCGCGTTGCCCGGCGCGACGCCGGTGGCGAGGATCTCGGTGAGGCCGGCGACCTGGAAGAGCGCGGCACCGCCCTTGGCGTGGCCCGTGATGGACTTCTGGGACACGGCGATGAGGGGGTTGCCCTCGGTGCGGCCCAGGGCCCGGGCGATCCGGGTGTGGAGCTCGGACTCGTTGGGGTCGTTGGCGTTCGTCGACGTGTCGTGCTTGGACACGACGGCGACGTCGTCGGCGGTGACCCCGAGGCGGCCCAGCGCCTTGGCGAGGCGCGAGGACGTGCCGCCGCGGGCGGCGCCGAGGGCCCCGAGGCCGGGTGCCGGGATCGAGGTGTGCGCGCCGTCGGCGTAGGAGGACACGAAGCCCACGACGCCGGCGACCGGCAGGCCCAGGCGCGCGGCCACGGAGGCGCGGGCCAGGATGACGGTGCCGCCGCCCTCGGCCTCGACGAAGCCGCCGCGCCGGCGGTCGTTGGCGCGGGAGAAGTGGCGGGCGGAGATGCCCTTGGCGTACATGGCGGCCGCCTCGGCGGTGGCGTTCATGTTGCCGAAGCCGACGACGGACTCGATCGAGATGTCGTCGATGGCGCCGGCGACGACGACGTCCGCCTTGCCGAGCGCGATCTTGTCCCAGCCCTCCTCGATGGAGACGGCGGCGGTGGCGCAGGCCGAGACCGGCTGGACCATCGAGCCGTAGCCGCCGACGTAGGACTGCATGACGTGCGCGGCGACGACGTTGGGCAGGGCCTCCTGCAGGATGTCGCTGGGGCGCTCCTCGCCCAGGAAGCGGCCGACGAACATCTTGCGCATGGACTCCATGCCGCCGAAGCCGGTGCCCTGGGTGGAGGCGACGTCGCTGGGGTGGACGGCCTGGAGCAGCTCGGCGGGGCTGAAGCCCGCGGAGAGGAAGGCGTCCACGGCGGTCACGAGGTTCCACGAGGCGATGGTGTCCATGCCCTCGCTCATGGCCTTCGGGATGCCCCAGCGCTGCGGATCGAAGTCCGTGGGGAACTGGCCGCCGACGGTGCGCGACAGGGCGGCGCGGCGCGGCACGCGGGCGAGCGAGCCGGCCAGGCGAGTCACCGTCCACTCGCCCGTCTCCTCGTCGGGGACGATCCGGGTGTGCTCCGGGTCGGAGTCGGCGACCTTGAGGGCGGAGGCCTCGTCCGGCACGGTGAGGGTGATGTCGCGGTCAAGGTAGACCGTGACCTCCTCGGGGGCGATCGGCGCGATGACGCCGTCGTCGGTGAACTCGCGGATGCCGGAGCGGGCCACGACCTCGTCACGGTAGCGGTCGTAGATGGCGTCCTCGGGCACGAGCTCGCCCTCGGCGTCGTACCAGCCGGCCTTCGGGGAGTCCTGCCAGGTGAGCAGGCCCATGCCCCAGGCGAGCTCGAGGACGCCGGCGGCGGTGAGCTCGACGTCGTCACCGCCGCTCATGCCGAGCTCGGCCTCGCGGCGCGTGCGGCCGGAGCCCCACGTGGAGACCTCGCCGGTGGAGACGATGACGACCATGTCGTCGAGGTCCGTGTCGACCTCGCCCCACTCGGGGGCAATGGGCTGCGTGGGCGTGTGGGCCGTCGGCAGGGCCGGGATCGTGGCGGCCGGTGCCTGCTCGGCGGCGGGCGCCTGGGCGGTGCGGCCGGCGGCGTCCTGGCGGAGGGCCACGAGGTCGACCCCGTCGCCCAGTCCCCCGGTGAGGTCCGCCTCGACCGGGGCGTCGGCGGCCTGAGCGCGCTTCTCGGCGGTGCACAGCTCAACGAGCTGGTCGGCGATCTCCTGGGTGGACCAGGTCCGCACGCCGGCGGCCTCGACGGCCTCGACGAGCGGGTCGTTGCCGCCCATGAGGCCGGTCCCCCGGACCCAGCCGATGCGCGGGTGGGCGAGGGTGACGCGGCCGGACCAGGCGGGCTCGGAGCGCCACCGGTTGACGACGGCGTCGAGCGCGGACTTGACCTCGCCGTAGGCTCCGTCGCCGCCGAAGGTGCCGCGGTTCGGGGAGCCGGGCAGGAGGACGTGCAGGCGGTGGTCGACGTGCGTGTCGGTGCCGATCGCGGACAGGGAGGCGATGGAGCGCTCGACGCTCCACAGCAGGAGGCGGGTCTGGGACTCGGCCTCCGGGCCGGCGTCGGCGAGGGTGCCGACGACGCGCGGAGCGGCGAAGGGGAAGAGCAGCGTCGGGACGAGGGCCGCCTTGACGAGCTTCGAGGAGCCGCCGGAGGTGACGACCTGGTCGTGGCCGATCCAGTCGGTCAGCGCGTCGACGTCGCGGTAGGAGGCGAGGTTCGCCGGCACGATCCACAGGCGGGCGCCGGCGGAGGCGTGCTCGCGGTAGAGGCGCTTGGCGAAGTCGAGGCGCTCGTGGGTCAGGCGCGAGCTCGTGGCGACGACGGTGGCGCCGCCGGCGAGGAGGTCGCCGGCGACGGCCGCGGCGATGGAGCGGGGCGCGAAGCCAGTGACGACGGCGACGTCGTCCGCCCAGCGCACGGAGTCGGTTCCGGCGACGGGGGCGCGGCGGGCGGCCTCGGCGATGGCGGAGGCGATCCCGGCGCGCTCGGCGGCGTCGGGGAGGTCCGAGCCGTCGAGGGAGTGGGCCCACCAGGCGGCCTGGTCGGCGACGGCGGTGCCGAGGCCGGTGAAGCGCTCGGGGGCAAGCGACTGGCGGGCGGCCTCGAGGTCAGTCTCGCCGGAGCCGAGGCGGGCGAGGTCCTCGCGGGCGGTGGCCCAGCGGTCGTCGATGAGGACGGCGCGGTCGGCGTCGAAGGCCGGGGTGACGGAGGCGAGCCAGCCGGTGCCGAGCTCGGCGTCGACGGCCTCGACGAGGACCCGGGTGGCAGCCTGCTCGCTCTCGGCCTCGGGGTCGAAGGAGGCCGGCTCGTCGAGGCCGAGGGCGCTGAGGATCGTGCGGGCCGTCGTGGCGAGGACGCCGTCCTCGCCGGTGACGGTCGCGGCGAAGGCGTCCAGCGCGGCCGAGTCCACGACGGCGCCGCCGGCGCCGCCACCGGCGCTGGGCTTGGCCACGGACACGCCGTGGTCGGCGGCGACGGCCTGGACTGCCTTGTCGATGAGGGCGTCGACGGCGGCCGCGGAGCCGAGCGGGGCGGAGGAGCCGAGGGAGGCGAGGTCCTCGCCGCGCATCGAGGCGCCCTCGCGGGTGCCGAGCATGATCGCGGCGGTGACGTGGGAGACCCAGCCCTCGCCGAGGCCCCAGGTGCCCGTGACGCGCTCGCTGATGCGGTTCGCGCGCACGCCGGAAGGGCCGAGGATCCGGCCGAGGCCGGTGCGGATGGCGTCGGTGAGGACGGGGCCGAAGGGCTTGTAGCCCGGGGCGCCCTTGGCGACGGTGGCGGCGAGGGCCGTCATGTCGGCGTCGGCGGCGCCGTCGATGCTGGCGAGCTCGAGCTCGGTGCCCATGTCCATGAGGAGCTGGTTGCGGCGCGAGGAGACGCCGTTCGTGAGCGTCTCGGTCGTGTCGGTGGCGCCGATCTGGTTGGGCAGGATGCGGGCGGCGTGAGCGAGGAGGACCGTGAGGGCGTCGGTGGCGCCGAAGGGGAGATCCTCGACGGGGCCGAAGGCCGCGGGTGCCGCCGAAGCGGCCGGGGTCGACGCGGCGGGTACGGACTCGGCCGGGGCGGCGGGAGCAGCCTCAGCCTGGGCCGAGGACTCGGCAGCGGGCGCGTCGCCCTGGGCGGGGAGCTCGAAGTCCTCCGCGGCGGCGTCGAGGTCGACGGCCGGGTCGGTGTCCGTGGCCAGGACGCGGGCCTCGTCGCGCCGGGCGTTGTGCACGGTGACGTGGCGGCCGGCGTTGGACGGGAGGAGCAGCGTCTTGGATGCGAGGTTGGCGAGCGTCGGGGAGGCGGCGAGGCCGACCTCGACGACGTGCTCGATGCCGAGGCCGCCCTCGGCGGGGCTGCGGAGGAGGACGTCCTGGGTCTCGATCCAGCGGACCGGGGAGGCGAACTGCCAGGCGAGGAGCTCGACGAGGAGGGTACGGGCGAGCTCGCGGGGGCGGGCCGCCTGGGCGTCCCAGTCGGCGAGGAGCTTCTCGACCTGCTCAGAGGGCACGACCTCGAGAATCGACTGGGCGAAGTCGCGGGTCAGCTCGAAGGGACGGGCGACGAGGTTCGGCACGTAGCGGCCGATGAGGCGCTCGTGGTCGAGGTCCTCGGGGATGAGGGCCAGGAGGCGCTCGCGGAACTCGGGCACGCCGGGGCGCAGGACCTCGGAGTGGAAGGGCACGTCGATGCCGGGGACGAGCATGAAGGGGTTCTTGCCGCCGCGGGCCTCGGCCTTGGCGCGGGAGTCGGCGGCGAGGGCGTCGAGGCCCCTGATCGTCCCGGCGACGGCGTACTGGACGCCGGCGAGGTTGTAGTTGACGATCTGGAGGAACTCGCCGGTGGCCTCGGCGACGGAGGCGACGTAGTCCTCGACCTGGTCGGGGCGGATGCCGGCCTGGTTGGGGCGCAGGGCGCCCATGCGGTAGTTCGAGGCGCCGTTCTCGTCGCGCTCGACGAGGGTGTGCATGGTGGAGCCGCGCTGGAAGACGATGGAGATCGTCGTCTCGACGGGCATGACGTGTCCGTAGGCGGACAGGGCCGTGTACTCGCCGAGGCTGTGGCCGGCGAAGGCGGCGTTCTCGACGAGTGCCCCGGCCTCGGCGAGGCGCGCGGTGGTCGCCATGGCGACCGTCGCGAGGGCGACCTGCGTGAACTGGGTGAGGTTGAGCAGGCCCTCGGGGTGGCGGTAAGTGACGCCGCGGGCGGTCATCTCGGTCGGGTTGTCGCGGACGAGGTTGATGACGGAGAAGCCGAGCTCGGCGCGGGTGTGGGCGTCGGCCCGTTCCCAGACCTGACGGGCGGCCCTGGAGCTGTTCATCTCGTCCAGGCCCATGCCCTGGGCCTGGATGCCCTGGCCGGGGTAGACGTAGGCGGTGGGCTCGGGAACGGTGACGGCGGTGCCTCGGGAGACGACCTCGTCGCCGATGCGGCAGACGACCTCGAGGACGTAGCCGCCGCCTCGCACCAGGCCGGTGCGCTCGACGCTGATCTCGACGCGGTCCTCGAGCTCGACGGTGCCGAGCATGACGTATGTCCAGCCGGCGAGGACGTGCTTGCCGCCCTCGGGGTCGGAGGAGGCGGCGACCTGCTCGGCGGTGGCGGAGAGCCACATGCCGTGGACGAGCGGGGCCTGCATGCCGGCGACCTTCGCGGCGTGGTAGCTCGTGTGGATGGGGTTGAAGTCGCCGGTGACGCGGGCGAAGGCCGTCATGTCGCTCGGGGCGGTGACGGTGACGCGGCGCAGGAGGCGGCGGGCAGCCGGGGCGGTCTCGCGGCCGGTGCCGCCGGCAAGGTCGGGGCTGGAGGGGGCGGCGTTGCCGTGGGCGCGGCCGCGGATGGCGAAGCGCTCGCGCATGAGGGCGACCAGCTCGCCGGTCGACTCCTCGCGCAGCTCGAGACGGACGTCGACGACGCGGCCGGCGCTGGACTCCTCGAGGGCCTCGACCCAGCCGTCGACGGTGATCCGCTCGTCCGGGCAGGCGTCGGCGGCGAGCTCGGCGAGCGAGCGGTGCAGGTCAATGGTGTGGTCGAGGTGGACGGCGCCGAGGAGGCCCTCGATGAGGGGCATGCCGTCCTCGACGACGCTTCCGAGCGCCGCGTAGACGACGGGCCAGCACGGGCCGAGGAGCGCGTCGGGGACGAGCGGCGCCGCGGAGAGGTCGGCCGGGAGGGCGTCCGCCGTGACGGCGGCGTGGTCGGCGCCGAGGGTGTCGGCGAGGGTGAAGGTCGCGTGGACGGTGCCGAAGGGCTGGGTGACGACCTCGCCCTTGGCGTTGGTGGCGCCGTCGACGGCGGGGACGACCTCGGGCAGGTGCTCGACGAGGTCGCCGGTGACGGAGACGGCCCCGACGCCCGCGGTGGCGCGCAGGAGGTCGTTCATCGTCTCGGAGATGCGACCCGGGTCGACGAGCGGGGCGGCGCCGTCCCAGGCGCGGGCGAGACGCAGCGGGACGACGAGGCGGCGCACGGCGTGGATGGCGTCGCCGCCGGGGGTAGCGTCCCAGTGGGTGTCGAGGGCGATGTCGAGGTCGTAGGCTTCCTCGGCGACGTCGGGGCGGGCGACGACGGTGTAGGCGTCGTCGTCGAGGACCCGGGCTGGGTTGACCGTGAGGTGACCGTTCCACAGGACGTGGGGCGTGGTGCGGACGAGCTCGAGGGCGTCGGCGACGGTGCGGCCGGAGGGACCGGCCTGGGTACCGAGGCGGCCGGCGGCCTCGTGCTCGGGGGTGCCGGCGGCCTGGAGGGCCTCGACGGCGGCGGTCTCGTAGCGGCCGAGGAGGGCGCCGATCGGCTCGTTGATGGTGGTGATGCCGGCGACGGAGACCGGGCCGGGGATGATGCGGACCTGGTCGGCGCTGTAGCGCGGGTCCTGGGACTGCCACAGGGAGTCGGTGCCCCACCAGCGCAGGATGTCGGCGTCGAGGACGGGGACGAAGGGCACGGGCTTGGGGTGCTTGCGGCACAGCTCGGGGAACCAGGCGGCGTCGACGGGCTCGACGCGGGTGGTGGCGGCGGCCGGGTAGCGCTCGGCGAGGGCGGCGAGGGCGGCGTCGGGGTCGATGACGTCCTCGTAGTCGGCGAAGAGGGTCTCGATCTCGCCGTGGTCTGTCTGGGACAGGCGGGCCTCGACGCGGTGGAGGACGTCGAGGAAGCGGTCGTACCAGCCCTCGTCGTTCCAGTCGGCCTCGGTGGCGGCGCGGCCCTCGTGGGGGGCGACGCAGAGCTCGGCGAAGCGGGTGGCCCACTGCAGGTAGGTCATCTCGTCGACGTCGCCGAAGTAGGGCTTGGCGGTGCGCGAGAGGGCGTCGACCATCTCGTCGCGGCGCTCGGCCATGGCTGCGTCGTCGCCGGCGAGCTCCTGGATGAGGCGGGAGGCCCTCGCGGAGGAGTTGTCGATCTCGTAGAGGTCGGCGCGCAGGTGGGACAGGCCGGAGGTCATGCCGCCGGCGGAGGCGCCGGAGGCGACCCAGCCGCCGTCAGAGGCGGTTCCCGCAGCGTCGCCACTGATCCCGGGGGTGTCGACGAGAAGCTGCTTGACGTCGTCGTTGGTGCGGGCCTCCTTGGCGGTCATGGCGGCGGTGCCGATCATGACGCCGTCGACCGGCATGGGGGCGGTGCCGTAGGCGAGGGCCCAGCTGCCGGTGAGGTAGTCGGCGGCCCGCTCGGGGGTGCCGATGCCGCCGCCGACGGTGAGGACGACGTTCTCGTGGGCGCGGATGGCGTCGTAGGTGGCCAGGAGCATGGTGTCCAGGTCCTCCCACGAGTGGTGCCCGCCGGCGTGGCCGTCCTCGATCTGCATGATGATCGGGGTGTCCGGGACGGCCTCGGCGATGGTGAGGACCTGACGGATCTGGTCGACGGTGCCGGGCTTGAGGGCCACGTAGGGGAAGCCCTCGCCGTGGAGCCGCTCGAGGAGCTCGACGGCCTCGTCGAGCTCGGGGATGCCGGCGGAGATGACGACGCCGTCGACGGGGGCGCCGGCGCCGCGGGCCTTGGACAGGAGGCGCTGGGTGCCCAGGTGGAGGTTCCACAGGTAGCGGTCCATGAACATGGCGTTGAAGGCGGCCGTGCGACCGGGCTCGAGCTGGGCCTCGAGGCCGGCGAGGTTGTCGGCGAGGACCTTGGCGGTGGTCTGGCCGCCGCCGGCGAGCTCGGCCCAGTAGCCGGCGTTGGCGGCCGCGGCGACGATGGCCGGGTCGACCGTCGTCGGGGTCATGCCGGGCAGGAGGACGGCCGAGCGGCCGGTGAGGCGGGTGAAGGCGGTGTCGAGGGTGACACGGTCGTCCGGCAGGCGCGTGAGGCGCGGCGCGAAGCGGGAGCGGTCGACGGTGGGGGCCGGGGCGGAGCCGGCGCGGTCGAGCTCGTCGATGGCGCGGGCGGTGCCGGCGGCGACGACGGTCGTGCCGGTGCCGGCGACGATCGCCTCGGTAAGACGGGCGAGGACGGCGCCGGGGCCGAGGTCGAGGACGAGGCGCGCGGCGGCGGCGCCGTCGTGAGCGGTGATGGCCTCGGTAACGAGGGCCGGCCAGTCGACGGGGCTCGTGAGGACGGCGGCGGCGAGCCCGTGGGCGCGCTCGGTGTCGAGGCCGCAGGCGTCGGCCCAGGCGACGACGTCGTCGACGGCGGGGGCGAGCAGCGGGGTGTGGAAGGGCACGGAGGTCGCGAGGAACTCGGTGACGGGGGTGAGAACGGCGCCGCCGCGGCGGCGCTCCTTGCGGTCCTTCTCGCTGCGGCGGGCGGCGGCCTCGAGGGCGGCGACGACGAGCTGCAGGTCGGCGGGGCGGCCGGAGAGGATGTGGGCCTGGCGGCCGTTGGTGACGCCGACGGTGACGCCGGCGGCCTGCGGGACGCGGGCGAGCACGCCGTCGAGGACGGGGCGCGGGACGCCGCGCACGGAGAGCATGGGGGTGGCCTCCCCCGCCGTGCCGAGGCCGAGGCGGTGGGTGGTGCGAGCGGCGGCGGCGCCGATGAGGCGGGCGAGGGCGTGCACCTCGACGACGCCGTCCCAGGCGGCGGAGTCGTCGTCGGCGGAGAGCGCCTCGAGGAGGGCGACGCCGAGGACGCCCTGGGAGTGGCCGATCGCCTCGGCGGGGGCGGCGGAGCCGGTCACGGCGATGCCGGCGCCCAAGAGAGAGGCGAGGGCGGCGTGCTGGGCAAGGAGGATGCCCGGCACGGAGACGTCGGCGGTGTCGGCCTGGTTGGCGGCGGCGCCCTTGGGGGCGGGGGCGACCGGGGCGGCGGCGGCGTCGAGGGCGCGCAGGCCGCGCGGGGTGACGGTGAGCAGCTCGGTGGCGACGGGGGCGAGGCGCTGGGAGACGGCCTCGTCCACGCGGACGAGCTCGTCGGCGAGGTCACGGTCGAGCGAGACGAGCTCGTCGAGGGTGGACCGCCACGGGGTGGCCTGGCCGCCGAAGGCGAGGACGTAGGGCTCGCCCGCCTCGAGGCGCTCGGAGACCGACCGGTTGTCGGTGCCGGCGGCGTGGGCGACGGCCGGGGCGGCGTCGTTGAGGCTGTCGGTGAGGGTGGTCTCGGCCTGGTCGGCCATGGCGTTCTGGGCGGCGGCAGATGCGGACTCGCTCATGTGCTTCGTTCTCCTGGGGTTCTTCAGCGTCGGTGGTCGGTGGGGCTGCCGCTCACAGCGGGCCGTTGTCGTGCTTCTTGGCGGTGGTGCTTCGGGCGTCGTGCTTCGCGGACAGGGCCGCGAGGGAGTCGACGATGACGGTGCGGGTGTCCTCGGGGGCGATGACGGCGTCGACCTCCCCGATGGCGACGGCCTTGTCGGGGTTGATGACGGCTGCCGTGTACTCGTCGACGAGGCGCTCCTGCTCGGTGGCGGCGGCCTCGTCGCCCTGCTCCTTGCGGACGGCCTTGAGGTCGCGGCGGTGGATGATGCCGACGGCGCCCTGGGCGCCGAGGACGGCGATCTCCGCGCCGGGCCAGCAGAAGTTGAGGTCGGCGCCGATGGCCTTGGAGCCCATGACGATGTAGGCACCGCCGTAGGCCTTGCGCAGGACGATCGTGACGAGGGGGACGGTGGCGGTGGCGTAGGCGTTGATGACCTTGGCGCCGCGGCGGATGATGCCGGCGTGCTCCTGCTCGGCGCCGGGGCGGTAGCCGGGGACGTCGACGAAGGTGACGACGGGTAGCCCGAAGGCGTCGCAGAAGCGGACGAAGCGGGCGAGCTTCTCGGAGGCGTCGACGTCGAGGGTGCCGGCGTCGACCATGGGCTGGTTGGCGACGACGCCCACCGGGCGTCCCTCGAAGCAGGCGAAGCCGACGACGACGTTGCCGGCGAAGTCCTCCTGGACCTGGACGAGCTCGCCGTGGTCGACCAGGGCCGAGACGACCTCGACCACGTCGTAGGGCTGGCGGGTGGAGGCCGGCACGAGCGAGCCGACGGCACGAGCGGCCGCCTCATCGTCGGCGCGGTCGACGTCCTCGTACTCGTAGCGCGGGGCCTCGAGGTCGGAGGAGGACGGCAGGTAGGCCAGGACGGTGCGGACCTGGGCCAGAGCGTCGGACTCGTCCTCCGCGACGTAGTGGACGACGCCGGAGACCGAGCCGTGGATGTCGGCGCCGCCGAGCTCCTCGGCGCTGATCTGCTCGCCGGTGGAGGCGCGCACGACGTCGGGGCCGGTGACGAACATGTGGGAGGCCTCGCGGGTGGCGACGATGTAGTCGGTGAGCGCGGGGCTGTAGACGGCACCGCCGGCGCAGGGGCCGAGGATGACGCTGATCTGCGGCACGAGGCCGGAGGCGGCGCAGGTGCGGTTGAAGATGCGGCCGTACTGGCGCAGCGCGCCGACGCCCTCCTGGATCTTGGCGCCGCCGGAGTCGATGAGGCCGATGATCGGGATGCGCAGGCGCAGGGCGTCGTCCAGGAGACGGACGATCTTGTCGCCCTCGACGGAGCCGAGCGCGCCGCCGGAGACGGAGAAGTCCTGCGAGTAGACGGCCACCTGGCGGCCGTCGACCTGGCCGAAGCCGGTGACGACGCCGGAGGGGCGGGCCTTGTCCCCCGCGCCGGAGCCGGTGTAGCGGCCGATCTCGAGGAAGGAGCCGGGGTCGACGAGCTCGTCGATGCGCTCGCGGGCGGTCTGCTTGCCCTTGGCGTGCTGGCGCTGGGCGGCGCGCTCCTCGGCCTCGGCGTCGACGCGGGCCATGCGCTCGCGGAAGGCGCAGGTGGCGGCGGAGTCAGCGAGGGTGGCGGTCTCGGGGGCGGCCGGGGTGGTGGCGCCCGCGGGCGTGCCAGACGTGGGAGCGCTGGGTCCCGTCTTGGGGAAGGTGGCGGTCATGCTCAGGCCTCCTGCTCGGTGGTGGCGGACGCGTCGGCGGCCTGCTCCGGGGCGGCCGCCTGGCTGGGGCGCATGCGCACGAGGACCTCGCCGGCGGAGACGGTGCGTCCGGCCCCGACGGGGATCTCGGCGACGACGGCGTCGGCGGGGGCGTGGACGTAGTTCTCCATCTTCATGGACTCCAGGACGACGAGGAGGTCACCCTCGGCGACGCGCTGGCCCGGCTCGACGCAGATCCGGGTGACGATCGCCTGCATGGGGGCGGCGATGACGCTCGGGTCCTCGGAGCCGGCCGTCTCGGTGCCGCGGGCTCCGCGGGAGGCGCCGCGTCCGCGCAGCGGCTGGTGCATGCGGCGTTCGCCGGTGCCTCCGGAGTAGGAGGCTCCCAGGCGCGGGCCGCGTCCTCCGAGGATGCCGTCGGGGACGGTGACGGAGACGCGCTGGCCGTTGAGCTCGATGACGTAGGTGGAGCGGGTGCGGGGGCTCGACGTCGCCTCGGCGGGGGCCTCGGGCGCGGCGGCGCCGTCGGCGGTCGCGCCGGGGTCGGCGAGGCGGTCGAGGACGCTCGTCTCGATCCAGCGGGTGGTGACTCCGAGGAGGCCGTGCTCGTCGGGGCCGGTGAGCTCGGGGCGGGTGAGGACGTGCTCGTGGAGGGCGGTGCACACGGTGACGCCCTCGACGATCGTCTCGGACAGAGCGCGGCGGGCGCGGCGGATCGCCTGGTCGCGGGTGTCGCCGGTGATGACGATCTTGGCGAGCATGGGGTCGAACATCGGGGTGACGACGTCGCCCTCGACGACGCCGGACTCGATGCGGACGCCCGGGCCGGCGGGCCAGCGCAGGCGGGTGATGGCGCCGGTGGAGGGGGCGAGGCCGCGGGCGGGGTCCTCGCAGGTGATGCGCAGCTCGATGGAGTGGCCGCGAGGCTCGGGGATCCCGCCGAGGTGACCGCCGGCGGCGATGCGGAGCTGGACCTCGACGAGGTCGATGCCGGTGACCTCCTCGGAGACGCAGTGCTCGACCTGGAGGCGGGGGTTGACCTCGAGGAACCAGAGGTCGCCGTCGGGGGTGAGGAGGAACTCGCAGGTGGCGACGCCGACGTAGTCGACGGTCTCGAGGAGGCGGCGGGAGGACTCGACGAGGCGCTCGTCCAGGCCCTCCGGCAGGAAGGGGGCGGGGGCCTCCTCGAGGAGCTTCTGGTTGCGGCGCTGCAGGGAGCAGTCGCGGGTGGAGACGACGGCGAAGGCGCCGTGCGAGTCGCGGGCGCACTGGGTCTCGATGTGGCGCGCGGCCGTCACGAACTTCTCGAGGATGAGGGTGCCGCCGCCGGCTGCGGCGGACTCGAAGGCGGGGGTGGTGCGGGCCTCATCGTCCGAGTGCAGGACGGTGATACCTCGTCCGCCGCCGCCGTCGGTGCGCTTGAGGGCGACGGGGTAGCCGTGCTGGGCGGCGAAGGCAATGACGGTCTCGGGGTCGGTGACGGAGTCAGTGACGCCGGGAACGGGGGCGACGCCGGCGCGCTCGGCGGTGGCGCGGGCGCTCATCTTGTCGCCGAGGGCCTTCATGGCCGAGGGGCTGGGGCCGACCCACGCGATGCCGGCGTCGGTGACGGCCTGGGCGAACTCGTCGTGCTCGGAGAGGAAGCCGTAACCGGGGTGGACGGCGTCGGCACCGTGCTCGACGGCCATCGCGAGGACGGCCTCGGCGTCGGTGTAGGAGGAGCCCTCGGGGAGGGCGTAGGCCTCGTCGGCGAGCTCGGCGGCCGGGCTGAGGAGGTCCTCGGGCGTGTACGGGAGGATCGACGTGCCTCCCAGGTCCCTCACTGTGCGCACGACGCGCAGCGCGATCTCACCTCTGTTGGCGATGAGGATGCGGTTCAGGGTCCTGGTGGTCACCGATGTGCTCCTACGGGTCGGGCGCCGTCCCGCGCGACCGGTGGACTCCCACAAGAGCGGGTGCCGGGGCCGGGGCGCTGCGGATACGTCGCCGTGTGCGGAGGCCGAGGCAGGGGCATCGACCATGTGCGAGCCAGATCCGCCTATGTCTACAAGCAGAAGGACGAATACCGACCGTGGGTCCACTGTACGAGGAGGTCGAGCCGGCAACCCATTATGGAATCCTCACAAAGCCGCGTGGTCACGTTGTTGTCACGACGTCGACGAGGACTGACCCGCAGGAATCCGGGGTCGTCGCGGTCGAACCACGAACCGAGGCGCAACGTTTGTGCATTTCGTGCAAACCAGACGGTCGAGCCGGTACGCCGTTTTCGCACGAGTCACATGTTCCCCACGCACCCCTCCCTCCACGCCTCCTCCCGCCGAGATCGGGACATCTTGACGCTGAGATCGGGACATCCGCGCCCCGAGATCGGGAGTTCGTGCCAAGGACGGTCGATCTCCGAGCCGAGGTCGGCCGGTCCACACAGCCACGCCGTTCCAGCCACGCAGCGGCGTCCGCCGGACGTACCGTGAGGATCCCTGCCCGGAAGGACTTGCATGACTCCCCCGCCTCGCGTCCCGTGGTCCCTCTACGACGAGCTCATCGACGCCGTCCCCTCGGGGCCCCGCGTGCGCCGCGCTGAGGTGCTCGGGTCCTGGGCGCTCATCGAGACCGAGGACGGCGCCGTCGGGGTGACGAGCCAGTACGGCGGCGAGTCGCGGCCGCGCGAGCACGACGGCGACCTCGTCGGGATGCCACTGCGAGACGCGGCGGCGCTCCTGCGTTCCTGGAACCTCGTGGAGGCGGCGCTCGGCGGCGCGGCACTGTGCGCCCTGACGAACACTGCTGAGCGCGCGGGCACCGCCGGCATCGACGACCTCACTCTTCAGGGGGCGGGCACGGCTTTCGGGTGCCGGCTGACTGACCTGGCCGGGAAGCGGGTCGCCGTGGTCGGACACTTCCGCGGGATCGAGGCGCTCCTCGACGGCGGCTGCGAGCTGAGGGTCCTCGAGCGATCACCGTGGGAGGGCGACTACCCGGACACCGCCGCCGAGTACCTGCTGCCCGAGTCCGACGTCGTCCTCATGACGGCGGCGACGCTCGCGAACAAGACGATGCCGCGGCTGCTGGAGCTCTCCGCCGGGGCCCGCACCGTCGTCCTCGGCCCGTCGACGCCGCTGTCCCCTGTGCTCCTGGCCCACGGCGTCAGCTGCCTGTCCGGAACGGTCATGGAGGGCCCCGCGGGGATCATCGCCTCCCTTGAGCGAGGCGGGCGGGGGAAGTTCCGGTCGGGGAGGCACGTCAACCTGGTGCCGGCGCTGTCACGGCCCTGACGAGCACCTGGTGACGGGGAGGACCCCGTCATGTGCCGCGCGTTCACGACCGCATCGTGTCCCGGCAGCGCCATGGGCACCGCGCGGCTCGACCACAGCGCGACGCCCCTGAGGGGCTGAGAGTCAGCGGCCGGCCAGGGTCCTGTCGACGACCTCCTCGGCCGTCTCCTCCGGCCCGATGCGGCGCTCCGTGACCGAGGTCAGCGGGTTCCAGCCGTGGTACCAGCGACGCAGCGAGTCCTCGCCGAACACGGTCGACCTCCCTGAGCCGGAGTTCCCCCGCAGGACGACGAGCACGGGCTCAGGCCAGATGGAGGTGCGAGGCGGCGCGCTCGCGCAGGTCGGTGATGGCGCTGAGGGCGTCGTCGGCCTTGTAGACGGCGCTCCCGGCGACGAAGACGTTGGCGCCGGCCTCGGCGGCCCGCTCGATGGTCCGGGCGGTGACGCCGCCGTCGATCTGGATGCGCAGCTCGAGGCCCTGCTCGCTCACGAGGCGCCGGGCGGCGGCGATCTTGGGGAGCGTGGCCTCGATGAAGGACTGGCCGCCGAAGCCGGGCTCGACGGTCATGAGGAGGAGCAGGTCCACCTCGCCGAGCACGTGCTCGACGGCGGCGAGCGGCGTCGTCGGGCGCAGGGCGATCCCGGCTCCGGCGCCGAGGCGGTGGAGCTCCTTGGCGAGGCGGAAGGGCGCGGCGGTGGCCTCGACGTGGCTCGTGACGATCGCGGCGCCGGCCTCGGCGTAGGCGGGGGCCCAGCGGTCGGCGTCCTCGATCATGAGGTGGGCGTCCACGGGGAGCTGGCTGTTGGCGAGGACGGTCTCGAGGAAGGACGGGCCGCCGAACTGGTTGGGGACGAAGTGGTTGTCCATGATGTCGACGTGGAGGCCGTCGGCGGACGAGATGCGGTCGAGCTCGTCGGCGAGGTGGGCCTGGTCGGCGTTGAGGATCGACGGGTGGATGGCGGCGGTCGAGGTGGTGGTCACGGTGCTCTCCTGGTGCAGGTGGTGTCGGAGCTGGACGGTTCGCGCGGACGGCCCGGCGGCGCCGGTTGATCGGCCGGGACTCAGTGGAGCCGCCGGATGAGGGCGCAGTACATGGCGTCGGTGCCCTCGGTGTGGGGCCAGAGCTGGAGGGTCTCCCGCTCGGCGCCGGCGGGCGGGACGGGCGCGACCCGGGTAGCGACGTCGCCGGCGTGGAGGAGCTCGACGCTCTCGCGCTCCTTGTCGAGGGCCTTCATGACGTCGCGGACGACGAGCTCGGTCTCGAGGACGTGCGGTGAGCAGGTCACGTACGCGACCACTCCCCCGCGTCGCACGGCGGACAGGGCGGAGGTGAGGAGTGCGCGCTGGAGCTCGGCGAGCTCGGTGACGTCCTTGGGGTCACGGCGCCAGCGGGCCTCGGGCCGGCGTCGCAGCGATCCGAGCCCGGAGCAGGGGGCGTCGACGAGGACGCGGTCGTAGGACTTGGGCTCGCGCTCCCCGTACTCGCGGCCGTCGCCGCAGCGGACCTCGACGACGCCGTCGGGGACGGCCCGGACAGCCGCCTCGATGAGGCGGGCGCGGTGGGGCGTCACCTCGTTGGCGGTGAGGTGGGCTCCGCGCTGTGCGGCGCGGGCAGCAAGGAGGGCGGCCTTGCCGCCTGGGCCGGCGCAGAGGTCGAGCCAGCGGTCGTCGCGGCCCTCGAGGGGCGCGTCGGCGAGCATGAGGGCGACGAGCTGGCTGCCCTCGTCCTCGACGCCGGCGCGCGAGGTGCGCACGGCCTCGATCCGGCCGGGGTCGGAGCCGGGCAGGACGAGCGCGTAGGGGCTCGTCTCGCCGGGCCGGGGCTCAGCGTGGGCGGCCTCGGCGGCCTCCTTGGCGAGGTGCTCGGGGCTGATGAGCCCGGGCCGGGCGCAGAGCACGACCTCGGGGTCGGCGTTGTCCGCGGCGAGGAGCGCCTCAAGCTCGGCGGCGTCGCGGCCGTTCGCGATGAGGCTCTGGCGCAGGGCCTTGACGATCCAGCGGGGGTGGGACTGGCTGCGGGCGAGGGCCTCGAGCTCGTCGGGGGCGTCGGCGGTGATCTCGGCGAGCCAGGCGTTGAGGTCACGGTCGGCGACCTTGCGCAGGACGGCGTTGACGAGGCCGGAGGCGCCGCGGCCGGCGGCGTAGGAGGCGAGGTCGACGGTGGCGGAGACGGCACCGTGGGTGGCGACCCGCATGCCGAGGAGCTGGTGGGCGCCCAGGCGCAGGCAGTCGAGGACGACGGGGTCGAGGCGGTCCAGGGGCCGGTCCACGCAGCGCGCGAGGATGGCGTCGTAGCGGCCCTGGAGGCGCAGCGTCCCGTAGGTCAGCGCCGTGGCGAAGCCGGAGTCGCGGCGGCCCAGGCGGGCCTCGTCGAGGAGGGGTGGGAGGACGAGGTTGGCGAAGGCTCCGTCCTCGCGAACCTTGGTGAGCACCTCGAGGGCGACGAGGCGGGCCTCGTCGACGCGGGCGTCCGTGCGGCGGGGACGCTGGTCACGGTCCGTCCGACGGCGGTCGCCCGGCCGGCCACCGCGCTGCTCCCGACGGCGGTCACGGGGCTGGCCGCCGTGCTGCTCGCGCCGCGAGCCCCCGGGCTCCTCGACACCGTCGCCCTGGTCCCGACGGGCGCGGTTGTTGCGGCCCTCCTCGTTCCCGCGGCCGCGCTCGCGACCCTGGCCGCGGCGCTGGGCCCCCGCCTGGGAGCGGCGCTGCCCGCCGGGGCGGCTACCGCTGCGTCCAGAGGAGCCGGAGCCTCCACGTCCCCCGTTGTAGCCGGCCATCAGGCCTCCTCCCCCGCGGTCGTCGCGGACGTGTCGGTGCCGAGTCGCGCCCCGGGCTCGGGGTGGGCTCCGCGGGCCCAGGCGTCGGCGGGCATCCATGACTTGCCGGCGGGAGCGACCTCACCGAGGCGCACGGCGCCGTCGCCGGTGCCGACGAGGACCTCGTGCTTGGACGCGCGGATCTCGCCGGGGGCGAGGTCGGTGACGCCGTCGACGGGAGTGACGGGGCCGAGGCGGAAGCGGCTCTCGCCGTAGACGGTGCGGGCGCCCGGTGCGGGTGTCACGCCGCGGACGAGGCGGTCGATGACGGCCGTGGGTGCCGTCCAGCTGACCTCGCCGTCGGCGGTGGCGAGCACGGGAGCGAGGGTGACGCCCTCCTCGGGCTGGGCCTGCGCGGTCGCGCTGCCCGTCTCGATCCGGCTCAGGACGTCGAGGACGAGGGGGCCACCGGCCTGCGCGAGGCGGTCGAGGAGGTCGCCGGAGGTGTCCTTGGCACGGATCGGCTCCTCGAGCCGGGCGAGGACGGGGCCGGTGTCGAGGCCCGCCTCGAGCTCGAAGACACAGGCTCCGGTGACGTCGTCGCCGGCGATGACGGCGCGCTGGACGGGGGCGGCGCCGCGCCATCGCGGCAGGAGGGAGAAGTGGAGGTTGAGCCAGCGGTGCTCGGGGACGTCGAGGAGCTCGGGCGGCACGAGCCGCCCGTAGGCGACGACGACGGCGACGTCGGCGTCCAGAGAGCGGACCCAGTCCTGGGTCTCGGGGTCGCGCAGGGTGCTGGGGGTGCGGACGTCGAGCCCGGCCTCGCGGGCGACGGCGGCGACGGGCGAGGGGCGGAGGGTGCGGCCGCGGCCCTTGCGCGCGTCGGCGCGCGTGAGGACGCCGACGACCTCGTGCTCGGGCGAGTCGAGGAGGGCGTGCAGGACTGGCAGGGCCACCTCGGGGGTGCCGACGAAGAGGACGCGCATGCGCCCAGTCTAGGTGTTGGTGGCAGACAGGTTCATGACAGTCGGCTGGTTGGAGGTAGACCGTTGAGCGCGGTGTGTCCGCGTTCAGTGTTGTAGTGCTCGATCCAGGGGGCAAGGGCGTCGCGGCGCTCCTGGTTGGAG
>NZ_JACWNA010000019.1 GCF_015355765.1 Actinomyces haliotis | reverse complement strand
CAGGGCAGGCAAACCAAAAACAAAACAAACAAACCAAACAACCAAACCACAAGGGCCCAGCCATCCAGAATGCTCACTATGGCATAAAAAACATGACACACTATCGAGTTCTCAAACAACACACCCACCGGAGTTCCGTTCCTCGCAGTTCCTGCGAACCACTTCTTTCCGGAAGCGCCCGATGAACTGTAGTGAGTCGTTTTCAGGAGGTCAAATCGAGGATCCGTGATCCCGATCTCGCTGAGCGACTCTCTTCAGTTCTCGGCTCCCGAACGGCTCTCGGATCTCTCCGCCCCGTCTCGGGCCGCAGAGAACATTACGCAGCGCCCCCGTGACGGTCAAATGAAATGGCGGTGACCCTGCGCACAAGCGCAGGGTCACCGCCTGGGATCGTAAGAATGCCGCCGCTAGGTCGGCATCTGGGGCGTCGTCAGGCCCGTCGGGCGGCCGCGAGGTTGCGGCGGCCCTTCCGGACGAGGACGGTGCCGCCCGCGAGGAGGTCGGACTCAGTGACGGGTGCGTCCTCATCGGTCACCTTGACGTTGTTGAGGTAAGCGCCGCCGGCGGCGACGGTCTTGCGCGCCGCGTTGCGGCCCTTCTCGAGGCCCGTGGCCACGAGGAGGTCAACGATCGTCGACTCCCCCACGGTCAGCTCCGCCGTCGGGAGGTCCGCCGTCGCGGCGATGACCGTCGCCTCATCGAGGCCCGACAGGTCGCCGCGTCCCCACAGCGCGTCGGTGGCGGCCTCCCCCTGGGCGGTGGCCTCCGCGCCGTGCACCCAGATGCACACCTCGTGGGCGAGCACCTTCTGGGCCTCCCGAGCGCGGGGGTTCTCCGCCGTCGCCGCCTCGAGGCGCTCGATCTCGTCGCGGTCGAGGAAGGTGAAGACCTTGAGGAAGCGCACGACGTCGACGTCGTCGACCTGGAGCCAGAACTGGTAGAAGGCGTAGGGGCTCAGCATGTCGGGGTTGAGCCAGATGGCCCCGCCCTCGGACTTGCCGAACTTCGTGCCGTCGGCCTTCGTGATGAGCGGGTTCGTCATGACGTGGACGGACTCGCCCTCGACCTTGCGGATGAGGTCCATGCCGCCCACGAGGTTGCCCCACTGGTCGTTGCCGCCCACCTCGAGGGTGCAGCCGTAGCGGCGGTAGAGCTCGAGGTAGTCGTTTGCCTGGAGGATCTGGTAGCTGAACTCCGTGAAGGAGATGCCCTCCTCGCTGGCGAGGCGGCGGGCGACGATGTCCTTGGAGAGCATCGTGCCCATGCGGAAGTGCTTACCGAGGTCCCGCAGGAAGTCGACGGCGCTCATCTCGCCGGTCCAGTCGAGGTTGTTGACGATGCGCGCCGGGTTGTCGCCCTCGAAGTCGAGAAGGTTCTCGAGCTGCGCCTGGAGGCTCTTCGCCCATCCGGCGACGACGTCCTTCGTGTTGAGGCTGCGCTCGCCCTTGGCACGCGGGTCGCCGATGAGGCCGGTGGCCCCGCCCACGAGGGCGAGGGGGTGGTGGCCCGCCATCTGGAGGTGGCGCATGACCTTGACGGCGACGAGGTGCCCGTGGTGAAGGCTCGGGGCAGTGGGGTCGAAACCGCAATAGAAGGTGAGCTCGCCATCGTTCAGCGCCTCGCGCAGCGCGTCGATGTCGGTGTGCTGGGCGATGAGGCCCCGCCACTGCAGCTCGTCCAGGATGTCGGTCACGGTCCTGTTGCCTTCCATGGGGTCGTCCGACGGCGCCTCGCGGCGCGCCGGGTCGTCTCAGTCTCCCGCTGAGCCTCGGGTCCGGGGCAGTGCCCCGGCGCCGCTAGTCTGCCATGCCCCGCGCTGGGGTCGTTCGGCGGTCCGGAGGCGGAGGGCACCGGTGGTCCGGCCCCGGGCTCGGAGGCCCGTGCCCCCGCGCGTCACGAGGTGACGCGGACGGGAGCGACGCCGAAGGTTGGGCCGTAGACGTCCCAGCCGCCTGCGGCCCGTGCACGCTTTCCGGACTCCAGGAGGAGGCCATGAAGCTCGACGAGCTCGGCGTGGTCGAGCCCCTCCGCGTCGAGGCGAGTCTGGAGGGACCGGCGGGTGCGCTCGTACTGGCGGTCGGGCGCGTAGCCGGCCTGGCGCAGGGCTCGGCGCCCGTAGGCGTCGAAGATGAAGCGCCGGCGCCCGAAGACCATGAGGGCGATGACGTCGGCGGTCTCCGGTCCGATCCCGGGGAGGGCGAGGAGGGCCTCGCGGAGGGCGTCGTCGTCCAGTGCATCGGCGCGGGCTCCCGACGAGGAGAGCCGCCACCGGCACCATCCGCGGATGGCCCGAGCCTTCGCCGTCATGAAGCCCGAGGGGCGGATGAGCGCGGTGAGCGCGTCGTCGGTGAGGGCGAGCAGACGCACCGGGTCGAAGGCCGTGCCCTCGCGGAGGGCGGCGAGTGAGCGCTCGACGTTGGTCCACGCGGTGTTCTGGACGAGGACGGCCCCGCAGACGTACTCGGTCTCGGACTCGGCCGACCAGGGGGCGACCTCGCCGACAGCTTCCCGGAGCGCGGCCTGGAGCTCTCGAAGGGTCATGGGGCGACTGCTCATCATGACGCGGCCTTCCTGCGACGTCGGGGCCTCGCCGGCTTGTACGGGGAGACGGTCGGGTCGCCGTCGATCCAGAAGCGCCACGGGTAGGTCCCGCCGTCGCCACCGGGGCCCGACAGCCCGGTACGCGGGCCGGACCGGATCGTCGCGGCGTCCGGCACCTCCCCCGCTCCGGGGAGCTCGAGAGAGAACCGCGAGCCGGGCCCGCCCAGGCGGGCGCCGTCATCGTCGAGGGTGAGGCCGAGCGCCGCGCACAGCCGGGCCGGACCGCGTGCCAGGTCCCGGTCGCGCTTGGCCGCGGGTCGCCGGCTCCGCGCCGTCTCGCGCCCATCGAGGACCTCGCCGGCACGCAGGAGCACCGCCCGCGACAGCCCCGCGGGACCGCACACGAGATTCATGCATCGGTGCATGCCGTAGATCGAGTAGACGTAGACGGCACCGGCGGGCTCGAACATCGCCGCGTTGCGGGCGGTGCGTCCGCGGAAGGCGTGCGAGCCGGGATCCTCCTCGCCGCGATAGGCCTCCACCTCGGTGATCCTCACCGTCACGGTCCCTGCCGGGCCGGTGGCCGTGAGGCGCGCGCCGAGGAGCCGCGGCGCGACCGCGACCGGGTCGCCGGCGAGCAGCGCCGCGACGTCGTCGGGCGTGGTGGACGACCGCGCCGGGCCGGCAGGGAGCTGTTCCCCCGTCACCGGGTCAGGCGTCCTCGCCGTCGGCGGCCTCGTCAGCATCATCGAGGTCGACGGGACCGGTCGGGCCGTCGAGGATGGAGCCCTCCCAGGAGAAGACGCGCAGCTCGGCGGAGTGCTCGATGGCGCGGGCGAGCTGCTCGAGGACGCGCACGGGCGCGGTGCCGCCGTGGCCCTTGCGGGCGGCGACGGAGCCCTCGGCGGAGAGGACCTCGCGCACTCCGGGGGTGAGGCGGGCGTCGATGCGGGCGAAGTCCGCGTCGGACAGGTCCCACAGCTCAATGCCGCGTCCCTCGCACTCGCGCACGCAGGCGCCGGAGATCTCGTGGGCCTCGCGGAACGGGACGCCCTGCTTGACGAGCCACTCGGCGACGTCGGTGGCCAGGGAAAAACCCTGCGGGGCGAGCTCGGCCATGCGGTCGTAGTGGAGGGCCATCGTGTCGACCATGCCGGAGACGGCCGGCAGGAGGATGGCGAGGGTGTCGATCGCGTCGAAGACCGGCTCCTTGTCCTCCTGGAGGTCACGGTCGTAGGCGAGCGGGAGGCCCTTGAGGGTGGTGAGGAGACCGGTGAGGTCGCCGACGAGGCGGCCTGCCTTGCCGCGGGCGAGCTCTGCGACGTCGGGGTTCTTCTTCTGCGGCATGATCGAGGAGCCGGTGGAGAAGGAGTCGTCGAGGGTGACGAAGCCGAACTCCTTGGTGTTCCAGATGATGATCTCCTCGCTGAGCCGGGAGACGTCGACGGCCGTCATGGCGAGGATGAAGGAGAGCTCGGCGACGACGTCGCGGGCGGAGGTGCCGTCGATGGAGTTCTCGGCGCTCGAGTCGAAGCCGAGGTCGGCGGCGACGGCGTCGGGGTCCATGCCGAGTGTGTTGCCGGCGAGCGCGCCGGAGCCGTAGGGGCTGACGGCGGCGCGGGCGTCCCAGTCCTCGAGGCGCTCGACGTCGCGCATGAGCGGCCAGGCGTGCGCGAGGAGCTGGTGGGCGACGAGGACCGGCTGGGCGTGCTGCATGTGGGTGCGGCCCGGCATGATCGACTCGCCGGCGCGCGCCGCCTGGTTGACGAGCGCGTCGGCGACGTCGAGGACGAGCCCGGCGACGTGCCTCGCCTGGTCGCGCAGGTACATGCGGATGAGCGTGGCGATCTGGTCGTTGCGGGAGCGCCCGGCGCGCAGGCGACCGCCGAGGTCGGCGCCGGCGCGCTCCATGAGACCCCGCTCGAGGGCGGTGTGGACGTCCTCGTCCCCGGGGGCGGGTGCGAAGACGCCGGCGACGACGTCGTCCTCGAGGCGGTCGAGGGCGTCGATCATGCCGGTGAGCTGCGCGTCGTCGAGAAGGCCGGCGGCGGCCAGCGCCCGGGCGTGGGCGCGCGAGCCGGCGATGTCATAGCGCGCGAGCCTCCAGTCGAAGTGGGTGGAGACGCTGAGCGCCGCGAGGGCGTCGGCGGGGCCGCCGGAGAAGCGGCCGCCCCACAGGCTGATGCCGGCGGGGGCAGCGGCGGCGGGCTGGGCGGTCTGGTCGGACTCGGGCGTCGTGGCACTCGTCATGGGGCCATTGTGTCGCACGCCGGGTGCGGGCCGCGACGCCGTCCACGGCCCGGGCCGGCTCCCCCGCGACGTGTCGCGCCTCGAGACACGCGCCGACGGCGGTCCGGGACGCGCTGGTCGCGCGCTCCGGACCGCCGTCGTGCCCGTCGGCTCGCCCCTGGCTCCGCAGTAAGGCAGTGCCGCAGGCTCAGTAGGAGCCCGAGGAGCCGGTGACGGTGATGGTCGGCTCGGAGCCGTCGGCCTTGAGCTCGATCGTGCCGGACATCGTGAAGTCGACGTCCTCGCTGCTCGGGTCGTCGTCGAAGAGCGATGGGTTCGGCTTGATGGTGATCGTCGCCGTGCCCGACGTGAAGGACGTCGTCGAGAGGTCAGTGATCTCCGTGGGCAGGGACTTGACGTCGATCGAGGCCAGGTCGGAGTCCCGGACGTCGTAGGGGCAGGCCTCGTCCATGTTGCCCGAGGTCGAGCCGCAGGACGTCACCTTGTCCTCGACGGCCTTGAGCACGGCGGCCTCGAGGTCGTCGGAGGCCCCGGCGGTCAGGCTCGCGGTGGGATCCGACTCGGGGTCGGCGGCGGCGAGGGTCGCGTCCTTCACCGTGACGTACTTCGAGGTCTTGGCAGGCCCCTTGACGGTGTAGGTGCCTGGGTAGACGTAGACGTCGGCGGTGCCTCCGAGCTCGGTGGGCTGGTCCGAGGAGTCGGAGGACGAGTCGTTGCCCGACGTCGAGGTGAGGGGGATCTCCGCGGAGCCGACGGTCACGCTGGACACGCCGGTGGCGGAGAGCTGCGCCTTCTCCACGAGGGCGTCCTGGACGTCCCAGTTGTGCAGCAGGAGCATGTCGTTGCCGGCGCGCTTGACGGAGAGCGTCCGGGTGAAGCGCTCGCCGTCGACCTGGTAGGTGACGGTGACGGGCACGATGTCGCCGTCACGCGCGGTGTCGCTGGAGGTCGAGCTCGAGGATCCCGACCCGGTGCCCCCCTCGACGGACTCGATGGTAAGGGTCGAGGTGCGACCGGAGGCGGCGGCGTCGGTGAGCAGGACGCGCTCAGAGTTGGAGACACCGGGGTCGACGTCCTTGGTGGCCTCGTCGAGCTTCCCGTCCGCGATGAGCTGGACGTAGTCACGGACGGCGGCCTCGGCGGTGCGGCTCGAGTTCTGCACGTGGGCCCACACGCCGACGACGATGCCCGCGACGGCGAGGACCGCGACCGCGATGAGCGCGAGCCTGACGTTGCGCCGGGAGGAGACCGACATCGGCTTGGGGGCGCCGATCGGAGGCAGGGCTCCGGGAGCGCCGGGTGCGGCGGCCGGCTGGGGGGCGTAGGCGCTGCCGGGTGCGGCCGCGGCCGAGGGGGCGATGGGCGCGCTCGGGGCCATCGGCGCGGAGGCACCGCTGGGCGGCGGGGGCGGGACCGGCGAGGGCATGGGGCCGGCCGGCGTGATGACCTCGGTGGCCGGCTCGGCCGCGGCGGTCTGCGCGGCGCCGGGGGCCGGGGACGCCGAGGCGGCGGAGGGCGCGGGCGCCCACGAGGCCGGCTGGCCGGCCGCAGGGGCCGACGCCGCGGACGCCAGGGGTGCCGACGGTGCCGAGGCCAGGGGTGCTGAGGGAGCGACCGGCGCCGAGGGCGCGGCCGGGGCGGAGGCCGCGTACACCTGGGCGGTCGGGGCGAGCGGCTGCCTGGCCACGGGCTGGGCGCCTGCCGGGACGCCTGCCTGGAGACCGGGCTGAGCACCGCCTGCGGCGGCAGTCACCGTCGCCGCGGTTGGCGCGACCACGGGGTAGAGGGGGACGCCGGCGGCCCAGCGGGTGACGGCGTCACGACCACCCGCGCGCAGGAGCAGGCCGGAGGCGTTCTGGTAGAGGAACAGCGGAAGGACCTCTGCGAGGACCGAGGTGACGAGGCAGGCGACCGGCACGGTGAGGAGGGCGATCGTGGAGGGCCCCACCCGCATCGATCCGGCGCCGAGGACGGCGGAGTCGCCGGAGCCGGACAGAGCGCCGCCCAGCCCGTACAGGACGGCCCAGACCACCCAGAAGCCGAGCGGGAGCTGCCACACGCGCTGCCACTGGACGCCGAGCGCGCGCTGGCGGCGCACGCCGACGCGGGCGGCGACGGCCACCGCCGCCGCGACGAGGGCGAGGACGCAGAGCCAGCCTGAGCCGTGGGGCAGGGAGGGCGTCGAGAGGTAGTGCGACCCGGCGGTCCCGAGGCTGGAGAAGTAGTCCGAGGTGACGGAGCCGGAGACGCTGAGGCCCGAGAACGAGCCGAGGGAAGCGATCCACAGAGCCGCGTTGGGCAGAAGGAGCGGGGCGAGGAGGAGCACCGCGACGCGGTTCTCGAAGGCCATGACGATGAAGGCGATGAGCGCTGCGGCGCCCATCACGGCGCCGAGCGCGACGAGGGCTGCCGAGAGCTCGGCCCACACGGGGCGGAGGCGCTGAAGCCACGTCGGCTGCGGGAGGTAGCCGCACACGGACCAGCGGCCGATGAGGGAGCCGAGGGCCGTGGCGACGAGCGTGAGCAGGAGGACGCGGCCCCAGGAGCCCGACAGGGTCGGCGAGGCCGCGGCGTTGAGGAGGTCGTTGAGGCTGGAGACGTCCTGGTCGCGCATGAGCGACACCGACGGGATGCCGAGCACGAGGGCGCTGACCACGCCGGTGCCGAGTCCCTCGACGAGGGAGCGGACCGCGAGGGCCGAGAGCGTCGCGGGCGCGGAGTCGAGGCGGGCGCGGCGCCGCACGATGAGGGCCGTGGCGATCCCGATGACGAGGAGGGGCCCGAGCATGACGAGGTCAGCGTGCGCCGAGCCGAGGTCGGAGCCGATCGACGCGGTGAGGCGGCCGCCCAGGGCGACGCCACCGCCGACGAGCACCTCGGAGATGACGGAAGCGCCGGGGATGGTGGCGCCCGCGACGTCGAGGAGCCACAGGATGAGCAGCCCGGAGACGACGGCGGTGACGAGCGCGACGGCCACGAGGACGCCCCAGGTGGCGAGTCCCGGCGCCGTGACGAGACGCTTGAGCTCGGTTCCGACGGCCCCCGGGGCGGCGCTCTGCTGGCCGGGCAGCGGCGCGAGCGGGACGGCGCCGGGCGCCTGGGCCGCCGAGGGCGCGGAGTAGGGCTGCTTGCCGGAAGCGGCGGCCGGGTAGGTCCCGGTCGGCGTGCCAGCGGCGGCCGGGTCCTGCGTCTGCACGGGGGCCTGCGCCCAGGCGGCCTGCTGCGGCTGATCGTCGGACGGCTGAGCCTGCGGCGCGGCCGGCGCGCCTGGCTGGTACGGCTGCGGCGTCGCCGGCTGGGGAGCGGCTTGGGGCTGGGGCACCGGCTGCTGCCACTGGGGCTGGGTGGCGGACGGCTGCGGCGGGGCGGGAGGCGGGGGAACCGCGGCGGAGGAAGCGCTCGGAGCGCTGAGCCGCGGATCAGCTCCTGGTTGCTGATCTGACATAGGTGAGGACTCCTCGGGGAACGAGCCGCCCCAGGGTTCGGGCGGCATTAGCAGGCTAGTTGCGTGAGCCACCCCAACCGGCCGCTGGATGCGTTCCGTGTCCGAGCCGAGTCCGAACTGTGACGGGCGTCCCGGATCCTGGTCCGGGTGCCGCGAGCCGCGGTCGCACGGCGGACCAGGCACGGCGCGGGCGGCGGAGAGCTTGGACTGCATGCCGTAGATCTCGATGAAGCCGCGCGACGAGGACTGGTCGAAGGTGTCGCCGGTCTCGTAGGTGGCGAGGTTGAAGTCGTACAGGCCGGTGTCGGACTTACGGCCGTTGACGACGGCGCGGCCGCCGTGGAGGACCATGCGGATGTCGCCGGTGACGTACTTCTGCGTGTCCTCGATGAAGGCGTCCATCGACCTCTTCAGCGGCGAGTACCACTGGGCCTCGTAGACGAGCTCGCCCCAGGTCTGCTCCATCTGCTTCTTGTAGCGGCGCTGGAGGCGCTCGAGGGTGACGGACTCGAGGGCCTGGTGGGCCTCGATGAGCGCGACGGCGCCGGGGGCCTCGTAGATCTCGCGGGACTTGATGCCGACGAGGCGGTCCTCGACCATGTCGATGCGGCCGATGCCCTGGGCGCCGGCACGGCGGTTGAGCTCCTGGATGGCCTCGAGCGGGGTGACGGGCTTGCCGTCGATGGCGGTGGGCACACCCTGCTCGAAGTGGATGACGACCTCGTCGGGCAGCGGCGGGTAGGTCGGGTCGTCGGTGTAGACGTAGACGTCCTTGGTCGGGGCGTTCCACAGGTCCTCGAGGAAGCCGGTCTCGATGGCGCGGCCCCACACGTTCTGGTCGATGGAGAACGGGTTGTGCTTCGTCGTCTCGATCGGGAGGTTGTGCTTCTCGGCGTACTCGATGGCGACGTCGCGGGTGAGGGCGAGGTCACGGACCGGGGAGATGCAGTCCATGTCGGGGGCCATCGACGTGATGGCGACCTCGAAGCGGACCTGGTCGTTGCCCTTGCCGGTGCAGCCGTGGGCGACGGTCGAGGCGCCGAACTGGCGGGCGGCCTTGACCAGGTGCTTGGCGATGACCGGGCGTGACAGGGCGGAGACGAGCGGGTACTTGCCCTCGTAGAGGGCGTTGGCCTTGAGCGCCGGCATGCAGTACTCGTTGGCGAACTCGTCACGGGCGTCGGCTACGTAGGCCTCGACGGCGCCGCAGTCGAGGGCGCGCTGGCGGATGACCTCGAGGTCCTCGCCGCCCTGGCCGACGTCGACGGCGACGGTGATGACCTCGCGGCCGGTCTGCTCGCCGATCCAGCCGATGGCGACGGAGGTGTCGAGGCCTCCGGAGTAGGCGAGGACGACGCGGTCCTTGTGGTCGCTCATGCTTCTCTCTCTTCTGGTTCTTCACCCCGCGGGCGGTGCCCGACGGGGACGTGGGTGGGTTCAGGGGGTTGCTCGGGGTCGGGCGCAGGGTGCTGCGCCTATCGTGGTGCGCCCGGGGGACGCGGCGCGTTGGCCGCTCGCCCACCGGGCGGTCATCGTCGGGCGCCGGGGTCCGCGAGGGCCAGCAGGTGGGCGGCGACGTCGGCGCAGACGTCCTCGCCGCGGGTGATGACGAGGACGGTGTCGTCCCCGGCGATGCAGCCGAGGACGCCGGGCAGCATGGCGTCGTCGACGGCGCTCGCGAGGAGCTGGGCGGCGCCGGCGGGGGTGCGCAGGACGAGCTGCTGGCCGGCCCACTCGGCGGTGACGAGGAGGTCGGCGCACCAGCGAGCGAGCCGGGCGCTCACGTGCTCGCTCATCGCGGCCTCCCCACCTGGTACGGAGGCGGGCTGCTGGCCGGGGGCTCCGGCCTCGGGGATGGCGTAGACCTGCACGCCGTCCGCCGAGCGCACCTTGGTGGCGCGGAGCTCGACGAGGTCGCGCGAGAGGGTCGCCTGGGTGGTGGTGACTCCTCGCTCGGCGAGGGCGTCGCGGAGCTCGGCCTGGGAGCGGATGCGCTCGCGTCCGAGCACCTGGGTGATGAGGGCGTGGCGAGCGGTCTTCGTCTGGGGGGCGCCGGCGCTCGCGGGGCTTGCGGCGGACCGGGGGGCGGCCTGCTGCTCGGTCATGCTGCTCCTTCCTGGGTGGTGGCGTCGGCCTGTCGGCTCCGGAGCGCCTCGGCGAGGACGTCGGTGAGGGTGGCGGTGAAGTCGTCGGCGTCGGCGTCGGACAGGATGAGGGGCGGCGCGAGACGCAACGTGTCGGGCCTGGGAGCGTTGACGATGAAGCCGCGCTCCATGAGCTCGGCGGCGACCTCGCCGGCGGCGGGCAGCCCCTCGGCGAGCCCGACGCCCCGCAGCAGGCCCGCCCCGCGGACCTCGGTGACGCCGGGGACGGCGGCGAGCGCCGTCGCCCACCGCTCACCGAGTGCGGCGGTGCGCTCGAGGAGGCCCTGCTCGCGGATCGTGGCGATGACGGCGAGGGCAGCGGCGCAGGCCACAGGGTTGCCGCCGAAGGTGGTGCCGTGCTGGCCGGGGCCGAGGAGGGCGGCCGCCTCACCGGTGGCGACGGCGGCGCCGATGGGCACGCCTCCCCCGAGGCCCTTGGCGAGGGTGACGACGTCCGGGGTGACGCCGGGGGCGAGGAGGTGGTGCGCCATCCAGGCGCCCGTGCGCCCCATGCCGGTCTGGACCTCGTCGATGATGAGGAGGGCGCCGGCGGCGGCGGTCGCCTCGCGGGCGGCCTCGATGTAGCCGGAGGGCAGGGGCTTGACGCCGGCCTCGCCCTGGATCGGCTCGAGGATGAGCGCGGCGACGTCGGGGCCCATGGCGGCGTGCAGCGCGTCGACGTCACCGGCGGGGATGAACTCGACGCCGCCGGGCAGCGGCTCGAAGGGCTCGCGGTACGCGGCCTTGTGAGTGAGGGCGAGGGCGCCCATGGTGCGGCCGTGGAAGGCGTGCTCGAGGGCGAGGACGCGGGGACGGGCGGTCCCGCCGTGACGGCGCGCGATCTTGAGGGCGGCCTCGTTGGCCTCGGTGCCGGAGTTGGCGAGGAAGACCTTGGACGAGCCGGCCGGGGTACCGGGGAAGACGAGAGAGTCGAGCTCCTCGGCGAGGCTGATCTGGGCGGGGGTCGCGAAGAAGTTGGAGACGTGCCCGAGGGTGCTGATCTGCTCGGTGACGGCGGCGACGACCGCCGGGTGCGCGTGCCCGAGGCAGTTGACGGCGATGCCTGCGAGGAGGTCCGTGTACTCCTTGCGGTCGGCGTCGGTAACGTGGGCGCCCTCGCCGCGCACGAGGACGCGCTGGGGCGAGCCGAAGGTGTTCATGACGGCGGCGGCGTAGCGCTGCCCCCAGGCCTCGTTCGATCCGGTCGTTGGCTCTGTCATGCTCGGGACTGTGCCCGTGGTGGTGCTCTGCTTGGCGCTCACAGCGTCGGTCCTCCCTTCGTGCGCGACTGGCTGGTGTGCTCGGGGTAGACGACGGTGCCGACGCCGGTGTCCGTGACGATCTCGAGGAGCATGGAGTGCGGCTCGCGGCCGTCGACGACGTGGGCCTGCCCCACTCCCCCGCGCACGGCCCTCAGGCAGGCCTCCATCTTGGGGATCATCCCGGACTCGAGCTCGGGCAGGAGCGCCTCGAGGGCGTCGACCCCGATGCGGGAGACGAGCGAGGTGCGGTCCGGCCAGTTGGAGTAGAGACCCTCGACGTCGGTGAGCATGATGAGCTTCTGCGCCTTGAGGGCGATGGCGATGGCCGCTGCGGCGGTGTCCGCGTTGATGTTGAGGACGGTCGTGGGGTCCGCCATGAGCGGCGCGACCGAGGAGATGACCGGGATCCGGCCCTGGTCGAGGAGCTCGGTGACGGTGCGCGGGTCGACGCGGACGACGTCGCCGACGAGGCCGACGTCGACGCTCTCGCCGTCGACGGTGGCCAGGCGCTGCCGTGCCGAGAGGAGCCCGCCGTCCTCGCCGGAGATGCCGACGGCCGGCGAGCCGTGGACGTTGAGGAGGCTGACGAGCTCGCGCTGCACCGAGCCGGTGAGGACCATGCGGACGACGTCCATGACCTCGGGGGTCGTGACGCGCAGGCCCCCGCGGAACTCGGACTCGATGCCGAGCCTCTTGAGCATGGCGTTGATCTGGGGGCCGCCGCCGTGGACGACGACGGGGTGCAGGCCGACCTGGTGGAGGAAGAGGACGTCCTCGGCGAAGGCGCGCTTGAGTCCCTCGTCGACCATGGCGTTGCCGCCGTACTTGATGACGATGGTGGCGCCCTTGTAGGCGCGGAGCCAGGGCATGGCCTCGAGGAGGACGGAGGCCTTCTGCGCGGGGGTGATCCGCAGGGCCGGGGTGGCGGCGGGGCTCGTGCTCATGTCGTGTAGTCCGCGTTGATCGTGACGTAGCCGTGGGTGAGATCGTTGGTCCAGACGGTGGCCTCGGCCGCGCCGTGGTGGAGGGCGATGTCGATGCGGGTCTCGCGCGGCGTCATGTCGACGAGGTCCCGGTCCTCGCCGAGGCCGCCGTGCCGGAAGATGGTCACGCCGTTGATAGCGACATCGACCTCGTCGGGGTCGAAGGGGCAGACCTCCTCGGGCACGGTGCCGAGCTGCGACAGGACGCGTCCCCAGTTGGGGTCGTTGCCGGCAACGGCGCACTTGAGGAGGTTCGAGGCGGAGACGGTCCGGGCCGCGGCCTCGGCGGCCTGCTCGGTGACGGCGCCGCTCACGGTGATGGCGATGTCGTGGGTGGCGCCCTCGGCGTCGGCGACGAGGCGGCGTCCGAGACGTCCCAGGACCTGGGCGACGGCGTCGTCGAGCTCGTCCGGGGAGGGCTCGACGCCTGAGGCGCCGGAGGCGAGGAGGAGGACGGTGTCGTTGGTGGACATGCAGCCGTCGGAGTTGATCCGGTTGACGGTGCGCGCGGCGGCCGCGCCGAGGGCGGCGCGAGCGGACTCGGCGGTGATGACGGCGTCGGTGGTGAGGACGCAGAGCATGGTCGCCATGCCGGGGGCCAGCATGCCGACGCCCTTGATCATGCCGCCGACGCTCCAGGTGCCGGCGCTTGCCTCGAGGGTGAGGGCGTCCTCCTTGGAGACGGTGTCCGTTGTCATGATGGCGGTGGCGGCAGCGTGGGCGGCCTCGACGGAGGCGTCCAGGGCGGTGGCCGCGGCGGAGGCCCCGGCGAGGAGGACGGGCATGTCGATCGGGACTCCGATGACGCCGGTGGAGCACACGAGGACGTCGGAGGCGTCGACGGTCTGAGCGTCCGGCTGGGAGCTGAGCGCTCCCGCGACGTACTCCGCGGTGGCGCGGGCGTCGGTGGCGCCGCGCTCGCCAGTGCAGGCGTTGGCGGACCCGGAGCTGAGGATGACGGCGCGGGCGGTGCCGTCGGTGACCGCCTGGCGGGACCAGACGACGGGGGCGGCGACGACGCGATTGGTGGTGAAGACGCCGGCTGCGACGTCGAGGGGGCCGTCGTTGACGACGAGGGCGAGGTCCGGCCTGCCGGACTCCTTGAGACCGGCGACGACGCCGGCGGCGCGGAAGCCCTTGGCTGCGGTGACGCTCACGGCGCGACTCCTTCCATGACGACGCCGGTGGTCTCCGGAAGGCCGAGCGCGAGGTTGAGGGACTGGACGGCGGCGGAGGCCGTACCCTTGCCGAGGTTGTCGATGGCGCAGAGCATGGTCGCCACGCCCGCGGCGGAGTCATAGGTCACCTGGACGGTGGCGAGCCCCGAGCCGGCGACGGAGCCGGTGGTGGGCGAGACGCCCTCGGGCAGGAGCGAGACGACGCCCTCGCCGGTGCCGGCCGCGCCGTAGGTGGTCTCCCAGGCCTCTCGCAGGACGGCCTGCGGGTCCGTGGCCGTGGCGACGGCGTCGGTGACGGGGGCGGTCACGGTGGCGAGGATGCCGCGGCTCATGGGGACGAGCACCGGCGTGAAGGAGAGGTGCACGGCGTCTGCCGTGGCGCCAGCGACCTCGAGGTTCTGGATGATCTCGGGGATGTGCCGATGGGTGCCGCCGACGCCGTAGGGCTGCGCGGAGCCGAGGGCCTCAGCGGCGGTGAGGTGCGGCTTGAGGGACTTGCCGGCGCCTGAGTAGCCGACCGCAAGGACCGCGGTGACCCGGCTGGGGTCGATGAGGCCCGTGGCGACGCCGGGCTGCGCGGCGAGCGTGACGGCGGTGACGTTGCAACCGGGGACGGCGACGCGGTGGGTGGCAGTGAGCTCGGCGCGCTGGGCGGAGGCTGCGGTCTCGCCGGCGTGGAGGAGCTCGGGCATGCCGTAGGTCCAGGCGCCGGCGTGCTCGGTGCCGTAGAAGGCGGCCCAGGCGGCAGGGTCCGTGAGGCGGTGGTCGGCGCCGCAGTCGAGGATGACGGGGTCCGGACCGCCCCAGGTGCCGGCGACGACGTCGGCCTCGATGGCGGCGGTCACCGCTCCGGAGGCTCCGTGCGGGAGGGCGAGGAGGACGACGTCGTGCCCGCGGAGGTGCTCGACGTCGGTCGGCTCGACGGTCCGTCCGGCCAGGGAGAGGAGGTGGGGGTGGTGGGCGGCGAGAAGGGTCCCGACGCTGGAGGAGCCGGTGACGGCGCCGACCTCGATGCTCGGGTGGGCGGCGAGGAGGCGGAGGGCCTCTCCTCCGGCGTATCCCGTCGCACCGGCGACTACTGCTGTCCAGGTCATGCAAAAACCATACGTCCGGATGCATACAAATACGAAACCGTGAGTGGGTCCGCCGACGTCGTTTTGCTCACAGGGTAGCGCGGGCCGGACGCTGGGCCGCACAACGACCGCCCGGTCACACCACGAGCTGGCGCGACCGGGTGGTCGGGGACCTGAGGTCAGGCGGAGGTCAGGACAGTGAGGTGAGGGTCGTGGCGATGGCGCTGGCCCAGTCGCGGACCGCGTCCATGTCCCGGAAGTCGCCCTCGCTCGCCCCGCCCATGCGGGCGATGGTGCGCTCGCGCAGGCTGAGGCCGCTCGGGTCGAGCCGACCGAGGAAGGTGACGTGGTCCTCGGGGTCGATGGTGAGCAGGACGGGGCCGACGCGGTACGGGTCCGAGACCTTGCCCTTGGGCAGGCCGGACAGGCCCACGGAGAAGGCCCAGACGGGCTTGGCCAGGAGCTCGTCATGGAAGCGCCACGTGAACTCGACGGCCTCGTCGGTCCAGTGGGTCATGTAGATGGCGCTGCCGATGACGAAGGCGTCGTAGCCGGAGACGTCCGTGACGTCCTCGGGACGGGCCTGCTCGACGGTGAGCCCGGCGTCCCGGAGGCGCTCCGCGATGACGTCCGCGACCTCGTCAGTGGAGCCGTGGCGTGATGAGGAGACGAGAAGGATGTTCATGGCCCAAGTATTGCGGTCCGCGCCACGTACGGGGCGTGCCCGAGGTCCTACGTCCTCCCGGACCGATCAGCGCCCCGCCCACACGACCGGCCCGCCCGGCCCCGCGTGCTCGGGACCGGGCGGATCGTCATCGGTGCTGCCGGGGACGGCGGCTCAGCCGCGCAGCTCGGCGCCGAGGCGCTTGGCGGCACGCTTGACGATGCGCTTGCGCACCCCTGCGGTCTCCTCGGCGGTCAGCGTGTGATCGCCGCGCAGGCGGAGGGAGAAGGCGAGGGACTTCCTCCCCTCACCGAGCTGCTCGCCGCGGAAGACGTCGAAGAGGCGGACCTCCTCGGCGAGGTCGCCGGCGGCCTCGCGGACGACGGCCTCGACGGCGGCCGCGGTGACGGACTCGTCGACGACGAGGGCGACGTCCTCCTTGGCGGCCGGGAAGGTCCGGATCGCCTTGACCTGGAGCACGCCGGCCTCCTCGACGGCCGCGAGAAGCGGCTCGAGGTCGATCTCGACGGCGCAGGCTCGGGCAGGAAGGCCGAGCTCCTTGGCGACTCGCGGGTGCAACTCGCCGGCGTGGGCGACGAGGGCACCAGGCACGAGGTCCTTGCCCTTGCGCACGGAGGCGAGGCGCACCTCGGCGGTGCGGCCCGGGTGCCAGGGGGCGACGGGCTCCTCGGGGGCGCTCACCTCGACGTCGACGCCGAGCGTCGTGGCCACGGTACGGACGACCTGGACCGCGTCAGCCCAGTCCCAGGGGCGGCCGGCGCCGAGGACGCCGGAGCGGACGCGCTCGCCGGCGAGGACGGTGCCGACGTGCGTCGGCTGGGCCGGGATGCCGGTCTCGAGGGCGGCGACCTCCTCGGCGCTGGGGCGGTGGTCGACGCCGAGGATCGGGGCGGGGACGGTGCCCTCGGGGAGGGTGACCGTGCCGACCTCGTAGACCGCGACGTCGGGCAGGCCGCGCGAGACGTTGCGGCGAGCGATCTCAACGAGCGAGTCGAGCACGCTCGTGCGCAGGAGCGGGGCGTCCTCGGCCAGCGGGTTGGCGAGGCGCAGGGCCTTGCGGCGCGGGTCGCCGGCAGGCAGGCCGAGGCGGTCGTGGACGTCGCCGACGAAGGGGTAGGACAGGACCTGCGTGAGGCCCGCGTCGGCGAGGGCGCGCACGACGTCGCGGCGGGCCTGCTGGCGCACGGTGAGACCGGTGCCGGCGGGCGCCTGCGGGACAACGACGGGGATCGCGTCGTAGCCGTCGAGGCGGGCGACCTCCTCGGCGAAGTGCGCGGCGCCCACGAGATCGGGCCGCCAGGTCGGTGCCGTGACGGAGAGGAGTTCATGTCCGGCCCCGCCACTACCGTCCGAGCCGGCCGGCTCGACGGTGCAGCCGACGGCGGTGAGGAGCTCACTGACGCGTGGCGTGCCGTAGGCGACGCCGGTAAGGCGCTCGGCGGAGTCGGCGCGGATGACCATCGGCTCCGGCGGGGTGGTGCGGTCGACGTCGGTCACGGTCTCGTCGGCGGTGCCGCCGCCGTACTCAACGAGGAGGTCGACGGCGCGCTGGGCGGCGACCGCCTGGAGGTGGGTGTCGACGCCGCGCTCATTGCGCTTAGAGGACTCCGTGGGGAGCTTGTGGCGGCGGGCGGAGCGGGCGATGGAGACGGCGTCGAAGTGAGCGGCCTCGATGAGGACGTCGGTGGTCGACTCGTCGATCTCGGTCTCGGCACCGCCGAGGACGCCGGCGAGGACGAGGGCGCGGGAGCCCTCCCCCGCCGGGGAGTCGGCGATGACGAGGTCCTCGGGGTCGAGGGTGCGGGTGACCTCGTCGAGGAAGGTGAGCCTCTCCCCCGCCGTGGCGCGGCGCACGACGATCGGCGCGCTCAGCTTGCCGAGGTCGAAGGCGTGCAGCGGCTGGCCGAGGTCGAGCATGACGTAGTTGGTGACGTCGACGGCCAGGGAGATGGGGCGCATGCCGGCCGCGGTAAGGCGGTCGCGCATCCACTGCGGGCTCGGGGCGGCGGGGTCGACGCCGCGCACGATCCGGGCGACGTAGCGGTCGACGCCGGGCCTGCCGTGGATCGGGCTGGAGTCCTCGGCGAAGCGGACCGGGAAGCCTTCCTCGCGTCCCGCAGCGACGCCGTTCGGGAAGAGGCCCGTGTTGGTGCCGTCGGCGGGGTCGGTGAAGCGGGCGCCGGTGGAGTGGGAGTACTCGCGGGCGACGCCGCGCATGGAGAAGGCGTAGCCGCGGTCCGGGGTGATGTTGATCTCGAGGACCTCGTCGCCCAGGCCGAGCAGCGGGATGGCGTTCGTGCCGGGGGCGGGGAGCTCCTCGCCGTCGTGGCCGTGCTCGGGGAGCCACTGGTCGAGCACGATGATGCCGGACGCTGCATCGGGGCCCTCGCCGACCCCTAGCTCCTTGGCGGAGCAGATCATGCCGTCGGAGGTGTGCCCGTAGGTCTTGCGGGCGGCGATGGCGAAGTCGCCGGGCAGGACGGCGCCGGGGAGGGAGACCACGACGCTGTCCCCGACCTCGAAGTTGTGGGCGCCGCAGACGATGCCGCGGCTGGGCAGCTCGCTCGGCTCCTTGCCGGTGCCGGGGGCGTCGTTGTGCTCGGGGCCGACGTCGACGCGGCAGTAGTTGATGACCTTGCCGTTGGTCTGCTCCTTGGCGTCGCGGGTCAAGACCTTGCCGACGACGAGGGGGCCGGTGACGGCCGGGGGAACGATCTGCTCCTCCTCGAGGCCGACCTTGACGAGGTCCGCGGCCAGCTGCTCAGCCGTAGTGCCGGAAGGGACGTCGACGTGCTCGCGGAGCCACTCGATCGGGACGTAAGGCATGTCAGTTCCCCTTTCCGGTGGTGCCGAACTGCTGGGAGAAGCGGATGTCGCCCTCGACGATGTCGTGCATGTCTGCGATGCCGTTGCGCAGCATGAGGGTGCGCTCCAGGCCCATGCCGAAGGCGAAGGCGGTGTAGACGTCCGGGTCGATGCCGCAGGCGGTGAGGACGTTGGGGTTGACCATGCCGCAGCCGCCCCACTCGATCCAGCCGGGGCCGCCCTTCTTCTGCGGGAACCAGAGGTCCATCTCCGCGCTGGGCTCGGTGAAGGGGAAGAAGGAGGGGCGCAGCCGGGTGCGGGCCTCGGGGCCGAACATCGACTTGGCGAAGTGGTCGAGGACGCCCTTGAGGTGCCCCATGGTGAGGCCCTTGTCGACGGCGAGACCCTCGACCTGGTGAAAGACGGGCGTGTGGGTGGCGTCGAGCTCGTCGGAGCGGAAGACCTTGCCGGGGCAGGCGACGTAGATCGGGGGCTCCTGGGCGAGCATGACGTGCGCCTGCACCGGGGAGGTGTGGGTGCGCATGACGAGGTTCGCCGGCTGACCCTCCGCGGCGCCGACGGATGCGCCGTCGACGTAGAAGGTGTCCTGCATCTGGCGGGCGGGGTGGTCGGCGTCGAAGTTGAGGGCGTCGAAGTCGAACCACTCGTGCTCGACCTCAGGGCCCTCCGCGATGGACCAGCCCATGGAGGTGAAGAAGTCGGAGACCTCGTCGACGAGGACGTCGAGGGGGTGGCGGGCGCCGGCGGGGACGCGGTCCGTGGGGACGGTGACGTCGACGGCCTCGGTGGCGAGCATGGTGGCCTCGGCCTCGGCCTCGAGGACGGCCTGGCGCTCGGCGAGGGCCTTGTTGAGACGGCCGCGGGCGCCGCCGAGGAGCTTGCCGGCGGCGGGCTTGTCGGCCTTGTCGAGCTTGCCGATGCCGCGGTTGGTGAGGGCGAGGACGGAGGCGTCACCCGTGTAGGCCAGGCGCACCTCCTTGAGGGCGGGCAGGGAGTCTGCCGCGGCGATGGCGGCGATCCCCTCCTCGACGAGGGCGCCGACGCCCTCCTCGTCCAGCGGCGACAGCGCGCCGGGTGCGTCAGTCATCTGGGTGCCTTCCGGTTCTCGTGGATCGGGCCCAGGGTAGTCCGAGCGGTGGGGCCGCTGAAATCGCGGGCGCGAGGCCGAGACCGGGGCGGGCTCCGCGCGTGCCACGGCGCCTCGGCGCCGAGGGCCTCGCGCTCAGCGCGTGCGGGCCTCGACCCAGCGCGCAGCGGCCCCCAGCACCCAGTTGAGGGCCACGTAGATGACAGCGATGATGACGTAGGCGGGCAGGTACACGTCGAGCTGGTAGACGCGCGCCGCCTGGACGATGAGGCGCCCGGCGTACATGAGCTCCGTGTAGGCGACGACGTAGCCCAGAGAGGTGTCCTTGAGGATCGTCACGAGCTGGGTGATGAGGGTCGGGAGCATGAGGCGCAGCGCCTGCGGGGCGAGGACGAGGCGCATGGCGAGCCCGTGCCTCATGCCCAGCGCCTGCGCCGCCTCGGCCTGCCCCTTGTCCAGGGCGAGGACGCCGGAGCGGAACACCTCCGCCGTCGTCGCGGACGAGCACATGACGATCGGGATGACGAGCATCCAGAAGTACGGGAGCGTGAGCCCCATCCGGGGAACGGCCAGCAGGAAGAAGTAGACCAGCAGCAGCATCGGGACGGCGCGCATCGCGTCGATCCACAGCCCTACGACGCCGCGCACGACCCGCTGGGAACCGAGTCGGAGCCAGCCCAGCAGGACGCCGAGCGGGAAGGCGATGAGCGCGCTCACCCCCGTCGCGAGCAGCGTGTCCGCCAGCGCCCGACCGAAGAACCTCACCACCGAGACGCCCGCGAAGTAGCGCCACCTGGGGTAGGCGAGCTGTCCGGCGGTCGCCGCCTGGTGGAGCACGAGAGCGATGACGCCGATGATGACGAGGGTGGCGACGACTGAGGCGATGACGATCCGCCGCCGACCACGCGGGCCGGGCGCGTCGAAGAGCAGGTCGGCGTCCGTGGCTCGCCGACGGCGTCCTCGCAGAGGACGCCGACCGAGTCGCGTGCCGAGGGCGGCGGTGACGTCCGCCTGGGTCGGGGCGCTCATGCACGGGCCTCCGTCCTGGCGGTGGCGCGCCGCTCGAGGCTGCCGCCCAGGCGCGTCGCGATGAAGGCGATGACGAGGTAGGTCAGGCCCGAGAGGAGGAAGGTGATGACCGCCTCGGCGTAACGCAGGTTGAGCTGCTGCGTCACGTTGGTGAGCTCGGGTACGCCGATGGCCGCGGCGAGCGAGGAGCCGATGAGGCAGGAGATGAAGATGTTCACGAGCGGCTGGATCGTGCGGCTGAGGGCCTGTGGGAGGACGACCTTGCCGATGATGAGCCGGAAGGGCATGCCCAGGGCGCGGGCCGCCTCGATCTGGCCCTTGGACACCGAGTTGATGCCGGATCGGACGGTCTCGCAGACGAACCCGGAGGCTGAGAAGATGATGCCGATGACCGCGGCCCACATCAGCGTCACGGGGAGGCCGATCCTGGGCACGCCGAAGGCCAGCAGGATCATGAGGCACAGGAGCGGGACGTTGCAGGCGACGGCGACCCAGGCGGAGGCGAACCACCGCAGCGGCGGGACGGGACTGACGCGGCACACGGCGACGAGCGTGCCCACGACGAGAGCCCCCGCGTAGCCCGCGAGGGCGAGCAGGAGCGTCGTGAGCAGCCCGGAGCCGAGGAGGCCCAGGTTCTCGGTGATGACGTTCACGGGTTCCCTTCCTCGCGTGCCGCCGCGGCGGCTCCGTCGGCAGGGTCGTGCCCATGCCGACGGAGCCGCTCCCGCGGTGCGCGTCGGGTGTGTCAGGCGGTGGGGGTCGCGGTGGCGGCGCCCTCGACGGAGCCGATGACGGGCGGCTCGGGGGCGGTGCCGTGGGTGATGGAGCCGATGGTGTTGTTCCAGACCTTCGCCCAAGTCCCGTCCTCGTCGATCTTGGCGAGGAAGGCGTTGACGAAGGCCTGGCCGTCGGAGTCCTTGGGAAGCCCGATGCCGTAGGGCTCCGTGGTGAAGGGCTTGCCGACGAGCTTGACCTTGTCGTTCGAGGCCACCGTGGCGAGCAGCACGGCCTCGTCCAGGACGTAGGCGTCGACCTGTCCGGCCTCGACGGCGGCGACGCAGTCGGAGTCGGTCTCGAACTGGACCTGCTCGGCGTCGGGCGCGTGCTCCGTGACGGCGTGGACGGACGTGGAGTTGGCCTGGACGGCGACCTTGACGCCGCTCGTGAGCGACTTGACGCCCGTGATCTTGGAGTTGTCCGCCTTGACGAGGACCGTCTGGCCCGACTCATAGTACGGGCCGGCGAAGGTGATCTTCTCGGCGCGCGCCGGGGTGATCGTGTAGGTGGCGAAGACCGCCTCGACGGATCCGTTCTCCAGGAGGGTCTCGCGGGTGTCGGAGGTGGCCTGCGTGATCTCGACGAGGGAGGCGGCGTCGTCGCCCCCCAGGACGTACCGGGCGAGGAGCTGGGAGATCGCGGCGTCGAATCCGGTGACCTTGCCGGTGGTCGGGTCCTCGAGGCTGAAGACCTGGTTGGTCTTCGTCCCGCCGATCTTGAAGGTGCCTGCCTTCTTGACGGCGCTGGCCCACGTGGAGGCGGAGACCTCGTCGTCCGACGCGACGGGACCGGAGTTGATGATGGAGTCGTAGGACTCGGAACCACCGGAGGCGGAGGCCGAGGACTGGGCGACGGACTTGCCGTCACTGCCGGTGTCCGAGCAGGCGGCGAGGACGAGCGCGAGGGCGGTGGCGCCGCCTGCGCCGAGGACGCTGCGTCGGGAGATGGTGGTCATGCGGGTGCTCCTTCGTCGGTGACGGCGTGGGCCGCCGGTGGTGCCGGTCGCCCCCGGGGTGGGTGGCTCGGCCTGGGAGGGGTTGTGGCTCGCGGTGGGACGAACCGGTCAGTGGCTGAGGATCTTGGAGAGGAAGTCGCGGGCGCGCTCGGAGGAAGGGTGCGCGAAGAAGGACTCGGGCTCGGCGTCCTCGACGACCTGGCCGTGGTCCATGAAGATCACGCGGTCGGCCACCTGGCGGGCGAATCCCATCTCGTGGGTGACGACGAGCATGGTCATGCCGGAGGTGGCGAGGTCCTTGATGACGTCGAGGACCTCGGTGATCATCTCGGGGTCGAGGGCGGAGGTCGGCTCGTCGAAGAGCATGACCTTGGGGTCCATGGCGAGAGCCCGGGCGATGGCGACGCGCTGCTGCTGCCCGCCGGAGAGCTGGGGCGGGCGCTTGCCGGCCTGGTCGGCGAGGCCGACACGCTCGAGGAGCTCGTGGGCGCGGGCCTCCGCCTGCACCTTGGGGACCTTGCGCACGTGAACCGGCGCCATCGTGATGTTGTCGAGGACGGTGCGGTGCGGGAAGAGGTTGAAGGACTGGAAGACCATGCCGACGTCGGCGCGCAGGCGGGCGAGCTCCTTGCCCTCCTCGGGCAGGGGGACGCCGTCGATCGTGATGGTGCCCTGTTGGAAGGTCTCGAGCCGGTTGACGGTGCGGCACAGGGTCGACTTGCCGGAGCCCGAGGCGCCGATGACGGCGACGACCTCGCCCCGGTTGACGTCGAGGGAGACGTCGTCCAGGGCCTGGAAGTCGCCGTACCACTTGGAGACGTGGCTGATCCGGACGAGGGGCTCGTCGGCGGCGGTGGGGGCAAGGGTGTGTGTCACGGTGAACCTCACTGGGTTCAGGAGGCGTGGCCTCGCGGACGGGTGGTGGCTGGAGCGGGGTCGCTCAGGACCTCCGGTGGCGGCTCAGCGGTCGCTCAGCGGTGAAGACGACAGCCACGACAGCGACGGGTCGGCGTGCTCATGGCAGTGCTCATGCGACGCTCCCTCCTGTCCGGAAACGGGCGCCTGCGTCCCAGGGTCGGGACGGGCGTGCTCGTGACGATAGCACCGTGGGCTCTCGTGCGCCCGGTGCCGTCTCATGCAGCGGCTGCGCGGTCACTCCCCCGCGTGGTGGGCGCGGGCGGAGGCGTAGAGGCAGATCGCGGCGGCCGTGGCGACGTTGAGGGACTCGGCCTCGCCGTAGACCGGGATGGAGACGACGGCGTCGGCGGTGCCGAGCGTGGCCGGTGCGAAGCCTCGGGCCTCGTTGCCGAGGAGCCAGGCGGTCGGGACGACGAGGCGCTCTTCGGCCGCGGGCGAGTACAGGCCTGTCTCCCCCGCGCCGTCGGCGGCCAGGACGGAGAGCCCTGCGGCCTTGAGCGCGGTGACGGCCTCGTCGAGGGTGAGGTCGGAGACGACGGGCAGGTGGAAGAGGCTGCCGGCGGTGGAGCGCACGACCTTCGGGTTCGTCGGGTCGACGGAGCCGCGGGCGAGGACGACGGCGTCGGCGCCGGCGGCGTCGGCGACGCGGATGATGGTGCCGGCGTTGCCGGGGTCCTGGGTCTCGGTGAGGACGGCGACGAGGCGGGCGCCCCGCTCGAGGAGGGCGGCGAGCGCCTCGATGCCCGTCGGGGCGTCGGCGCCCGCGGCAGTCGCGACGACGGCGAGGACGCCCTGCGCGTCCGTGCTCATCGCGGCCATGACCTCGTCGCTGACGAGGTGGACGTAGACGTCTGCGTCCTGCGCGGCGGCGAGGACGTCGGAGTGCCGCTCGAGGCCCTGCTGGGTGAGGTAGAGGTCCTGGACGCGGGAGGGTTGGTGGACGACGGCCTCACGGACGCCCTGGGGTCCCTCGACGAGGAAGCGGCCGTGCTTGGTGCGGGCGCGCCGGGAGGCGAGGGCGGCGACGCGGCTGACGCGCTGGGCTCCAGGGTTGTCGAGGAAGCCCATGGAGGTGCCGACGACGGGGGCGCCGTCCTCGGTCTCGATGGGTGTGCCGGGGTGCCAGTGGTCCTTGCGCTTGCTCACGCGGGGCAGCCTACGGCAGAGGTGGAGGCGGCTGGGGAGCAGGCGGCACGGCCGGCCGGCCGCACGACCTCGGCACGCACGACGACGGCGCCGCCTCCCGGGTGGGAGGCGGCGCCGTCGGTGGTGGTCAGCCGGCGTCCGCTCGTGCGGTGCCGCTGAGGACCGGAGGCTCAGGCCTTGGGGGCGTTGACGTCCTCGGGCAGGGCGGCCTTGGCGGTCTCGACGAGGGCCTTGAAGGCGGCCGGCTCGTTGACGGCCAGCTCAGCCAGCATCTTGCGGTCGATCTCGACACCGGCGAGGCCGAGGCCCTGGATGAACCGGTTGTAGGTGAGGCCCTCGGCGCGCGCCGCGGCGTTGATGCGCTGGATCCAGAGGCGACGGAAGTCGCCCTTCTTCGCGCGGCGGTCGCGGAACGCGTAGACGCCGGAGTGGGTGACCTGCTCCTTGGCCTTGCGGTAGAGACGCGAGCGCTGGCCGCGGTAGCCCGAGGCCTGCTCGAGAACGGTACGACGCTTCTTCTGGGCGTTGACAGCCCGCTTCACACGTGCCATGTGATGACTCCTTCAGTGGTGGGGCCGGTCAGCGACCGAGCAGCTTCTTGACCTCGCGGACGTTCGACGGGTCCAGGACCTGGTCCCGGGACAGGCGACGCTTGCGACGCGAGGACTTGACCTCGAGGAGGTGGCGCTTGTTGGCCTGCTCGCGCATGATCTTGCCGCTGCCGGTGACCCGGAAGCGCTTCTTGGCACCGGAGTGCGTCTTGTTCTTCGGCATTGTGTTTCCTCTTCTCGGCCGGTGGGCGGTGGCCCGCCGGCTGCGTACCCCTGGCGGTCTGCCGCTGGGGTGGGTCTGTGGTCTGTGTCAGGCCTGCTCGGCGGCCTGGTCCGCAGCCGGAGCCTCGCCCGCCTGCTCGGCGGCCTTGGCGTTCCGGGCCGCGTGCTTCTCGGCGCGACGGCTGGCGCGGGCCTCCTCGCGACGACGGCGCTGGTCGGACTTGACCTCGGCCTTCTTGCGGGTCGGGGCGAGCACCATGACCATCTGGCGGCCGTCCTGGCGGGGGTAGGACTCGATGGTCGCGAGGTCCGCGACCTCCTCGGAGACCTTCTGGAGCAGGCGGACGCCGAGCTCCGGACGGGACTGCTCACGGCCGCGGAAGCGGCAGATGCACTTGACCTTGTCCCCGCCCTCGAGGAAGCGCTTCACGTGACCCATCTTGGTCGCGTAGTCGTGCTCATCGATCTTGGGCCGGAACTGGATCTCCTTGAGCTGGGTGTTCGACTGGTTACGCCGGGCGTCGCGCGCCTTCATGGCCGACTCGTACTTGAACTTGCCGTAGTCCATGAGCTTGCACACCGGGGGGCGTGCGTCGGGCGCGACCTCGACGAGATCGAGGTTGGCCTCCTCGGCCAGGCGCAGTGCGTCCTCGACGCGGACGACGCCGACCTGCTCACCGCTGGGGCCGACGAGGCGCACCTCGGGGACGCGGATCCGTTCGTTGATACGGGGCTCGCTGATGGTTGTTCCTCACTCCTGGTGACGATGACCGAGCAACGAGAAAGGGCCTCGCCGCTTAGCGCGAGCGAAGGCCCTGTCACGCGCCCCTCAGGGGCGCGGTCCCGCTGCGCCCAGGCGCGGGGACCACGAGGATCGCTCCTCGTCTGACCCGGTTCCCCATGGGGAACCCAGGTGGGATCTCTCCGCTTGCGTGCCGGAGACGGACCCCGGCCGGTCGATCCGTAGGTTACCAGGTCACCCAGGATGCTCCCAGGCCCGCGTGGCCGCACCCTCCGTGAGGCTGCCCACGCCGACGTCGTCGGGCGCGGCCGGTCGGCACGGGGTCGAAAGCCCGTCAGGCGGGCACCGGGCAGAGCTCGACGGTGTCGATGAGCTCACCCCAGGCAGGGTTGACCATGACGTGCTGGCAGGCCTCGAGGCTCGCGGCGACGGCGGGCATGCCACCGGAGGCGTCGATGCGGATGAAGACGCGCAGCTCGGCCGTCTCCCCGGGCTCGAAGGCGACGCCGGTGACGCCGTCGACGGCGAGGAGCTGGGCCGTCGCCTCATCCTGGATCGCCTCGCTGCGCCAGGACGGGACCCAGCCCTCTCCCCCGGCCAGGGCGACGACCGCGGGGCGCGGCAGGCGCAGGTCGAGGGTGCCGGGGTCGAGGACCCAGAGCTGGTCGGTGTGCTCGACGGCGACCTGGGCGGCGCGCTCGGGCTCGATCGGCACGGGGCGCACGTCGGAGCGCCAGGCGCTCATGGCGGCCGCGGAGGTGAAGACCGGCAGGGCGATGTGCCCGTCGGGCAGGTCGACGGCGAGGGTGGCCGCGTCCTGGGCGGCGTCGGCGGTGTGGACCTCGTGGGCGGGGACTGTGGCGCCCCCGACCTCTCGCTCGGCGACGGCGGGTCCGGCGAGCCTCGTCGGGCCGTCGACCTGGCTCGGAGCGTGGACGGCGTGGGCGGCCACGGGCACGATGACGCGCGAGCCGGCGAGGGCCGCCCAGAGGCGGTCGAGGTACTCGTGGCGCGGGAGGTCGGTCGCCTCAAGAGCGGCGGTGACGGCCGGGTCGGCGGAGCCGTCGTCGGTGGCGAAGGGCGTCGGGGCGGCGAGGAGTCTCGCCATCTTGGCGCGGGCGGCGAGGACCGCCTGAACCTGAGGGTCGTCGTCAACGGCTGCAGTACCGAGCCCGGCACCGTCCGAGGCGGATGAGCCCTGCGCCGTCATCAGCGGGCCAGCCCGTCGACGGCCAGGGGCTCCTCGCCGCGGGCGACGCGCAGCGCGTCCTGGAGGGTGAAGTTGCCGTTGTAGAGGGCCTTGCCGACGATCGCCGAGTCGACACCCTCGTCCACGAGCGCCGCGAGGGCCGCGATGTCGGCGAGGTGGGCGATGCCGCCGGAGGCGACGACGGGGGCGTCGGTGCGCGAGGCGACCTGGCGGAGGAGCTCGGTGTTGGGGCCCTGGAGGGTGCCGTCCTTGGTGACGTCAGTGACGACGTAGCGGGAGCAGCCGGCCGCGTTGAGGCGGTCGAGGGTCTCCCAGAGGTCGCCGCCCTCCTTGGTCCAGCCGCGGGCGGCCAGCGCCGTGCCGCGCACGTCGAGGCCGACGGCGACCTTGTCCCCGTACTCGCGGATGACGCGTTCGGTCCACTCGGGGTCCTCGAGGGCGGCGGTGCCGATGTTGACGCGGGCCGCGCCGGCTGCGAGCGCCCGCTCGAGGGAGGCGTCGTCGCGGATGCCGCCGGAGAGTTCGACCTTGATGCCGACCTCGCCGACGATGCGGGACAGGAGGGCGGCGTTGGAGCCGCGGCCGAAGGCGGCGTCGAGGTCCACGAGGTGGATCCACTCGGCGCCTGCCTCGCCCCAGTCGCGGGCGGCGTCGACGGGGCTGCCGTAGTCCGTCTCGGAGCCGGCCTCACCCTGGAGGAGGCGGACGGCCTTGCCGTCGGCGACGTCGACGGCGGGCAGGAGGGTCAGCATGAGGTAGTCCTTCGGATCGGTCGGGTAGGTCGGTCGTTGTGCGCGTCGGGTCGGTCGATCGAGCCGCTGACGCCCACGCGGCCCGTCACAGGGTGGCGAGCCAGTTTCGCAGAAGCTGGGCGCCGGCGTCGCCGGACTTCTCGGGGTGGAACTGGGTGGCCGACAGCGGGCCGTTCTCCACCGCGGCGACGAAGTCCTCGCCGTGCGTCGCCCACGTGGCCTGCGGCAGACGCGTGGCGGACTCGGCGAGACCGGCGGCGGGGTCGGTCTTGGCGGCGTAGGAGTGGACGAAGTAGAAGCGCTCGGACTCGACGCCGTCGAAGAGGACGGAGCGCGCGGGCGGCCGGACCTCGGACCAGCCCATGTGGGGGACGACGTCGGCGTCGAGCCGCGAGACGGTCCCGGCCCACTCACCGAGTCCCGGGACCCGGGAGCCCCCGTCGCCAGCGACGTCGTCGGTGCCGTCCGCGTACTCGGTGGAGTCCTCGAACATGACCTGCATGCCCACGCAGATCCCGAGGACGGGGCGGCCACCGGCGAGACGGCGCTCGATGAGGCGGGGGGCGTCGACGAAGCGGAGCTGGTTCATGACGGCGGCGAAGGCGCCGACGCCGGGGACGACGAGGCCGTCGGCGGCCTCGACCTCCGCGGCGTCCGCGGTGAGAGTCACCTCGGCCCCGACGCGCTCGAGGGCGCGCACCGCCGACCGGACGTTGCCGGATCCGTAGCCCAGGACGACGACGCGTGGCTGACTCATGTGATGAGCCTACCGCCCGGGTGCGACACGGAATCGTGACCGTCCGGTGCCCGGGCGGGCGCCTGGCTCAGTTCTGCGAGTCGCCCTTGGGACGGCGCAGGCCCCGGCCGAACAGGCGCATGGCACGGCCCGGCTTGACGTCCTCGGTGCGGATGGCGCCCGGAGCGTCCTCGGCCCGGGTGACGCCGAGGAGGACGTCCTCGACGACCTGGTCGACGGCCGCGAGGATGAGGCCAGCGCTGGCCTCCTCCCCCGCCTGGGCGTTCTGGTAGCGGCGCGCGGTCATCGTGCCGGACAGGCCCGACTCGATGCCGACGTCGGTGGCGAGGTCCGCGGTGAGCAGGACGACGCCGGCGCGCGAGAGGCGCGAGAGGGCGCTCGCGAGCTCGGCCGCCTCGGCAGGCTCGGAGTCCTCGCCGCCGAGCAGCTCGGTGACGTCCCACTCGGAGTGGGCGGAGACGAGCTCCTTGACCGCGAAGGCCCCGGAGGAGGCCGGGACGACGACGCAGTCGAGGTCGCTCATCCTGCACAGGGCCGCGAGCGCGTCGGCGGAGGCGAGCGGCGTGAGGACGACGGCGACCTTGACGGCCTTGGCGGCCACGGTCGGGTCCGCAGACGCGGCGTCGGCTGCTCCGTCGGCGCCCTCGCCCGCAGTGGGCGCGGCGGCGAGGGCGGCCGCGAGGGCCGCGATCTCGTCCTCCTGCCCTTCGCTCAGACCGTCGTCGGGCTCCTCGCTGGGAGCGCGGTAGGTGTTGTGGGGGACGTCGTCGGCGGAGACCGTGTGGACGGAGCCGCCGGTCTCGTTGCGCTCGGGCTCCTGCGCGTCGTCGGCGTCGGTCTCGCCGGCGCGGTCGTCGTCGGAGGGCTGCGCCTCGTCGAGGGCGGCGAGGTCCGCCTGCATCTCGGCGGGGAGCTCGAGGCCCTCCATCATGGCGGCGAACTCGGCGTCGATGTCCTGCGGCTCGTCGGCGCCGTCTGTGGCGTCAGGACCCGTGGGGCCCGCTCCGTGACCGTCGTGCATCACAGGGCCCCCTTCGTGGACGGGATGCCGTCGACGCGCGGGTCGGGCTCGATGGCCTGGCGCAGGGCGCGCGCGAGGGCCTTGAACTCGGACTCGGCGATGTGGTGCGGGTCGCGGCCGGAGATGACGCGGACGTGCAGGCAGATGCCGGCGTGGTAGGCGATGGCCTCGAGGACGTGGCGCACCATGGAGCCGGTGAAGTGCCCGCCGATGAGGTGGTGGACGAAGGCCTCGGACTCGCCGTCGTGAACGAGGTAGGGGCGGCCGGAGATGTCGACGACCGCCTGGGCGAGGGCCTCGTCGAGCGGGACGGTCGCGTCGCCGAAGCGGCGGATGCCACGCTTGTCCCCCAGCGCCTCCTTGAGCGTCTCGCCGATGCAGATGGCGGTGTCCTCCACAGTGTGGTGGACGTCGATGTCCGTGTCGCCGCTGGCGCGGACGGTGAGGTCGATGAGCGAGTGCTTGCCCAGGGCCGTCAGCATGTGGTTGTAGAAGGGGACGGTCGTCTCGATGTCCGTCCGGCCGGTGCCGTCGAGGTCGATCTCGACGACGACGCTGGACTCGCTCGTCGTCCTCTCAATACGGGCGGTGCGGCTCATGCGTTCCTCTCCTCGCTGCTGGGGGCGACGGCCGTGAGGGCGGTGCGGAAGGCCTCCATCTCCTCGGGCGTGCCGATGCAGACCCGAAGGTACCCGTCCGGGCCGACGACGCGGATGAGGACGCCGCGCTCGAGGAGGGCCTCGAAGACGGCCTCGCGGTCCTCGAAGGGGCCGAAGAGCACGAAGTTGGAGTCGGACTCGTAGGCGTTCCAGCCCTGCTCGCGCAGCCAGGTGACGAGTCCGTCGCGCTCGCCGCGCAGGGAGGCCACCTGGCTCATGAGCTCCTCGCGGTGCGAGAGCGCCGCGAGCGCCGCGGCCTGGCTGACGGCGGAGAGGTGGTAGGGCAGGCGGACGACGCGCAGGCAGTCGACGAGCTCGCGGGAGGCCGCGAGGTAGCCCAGCCGCAGCCCCGCCATGCCGAAGGCCTTGGACATGGTGCGCGAGACGGCGAGGTGCGGGTTGTCGGCGAGGAGCTCGAGGGCGGAGGGGACTCCGGGGCGACGGAACTCGCCGTAGGCCTCGTCGATCACGACGACGGCGTCGGTGGGCTCGCCGTCGGCCGTGAGCGGGCCGGCGCCGCGGGCGGCGTCGAGGACGGCGCGGACGTCGTCGAGCGGGAGGGCGGTGCCCGTGGGGTTGTTCGGGCTGGCGAGGATGACGACGGCCGGGCGTGTGCGAGCGATCGCCTCGCGAACGACGTCGAGGTCGAGGGTGAAGTCGACGGCGCGCGGCTCGGTGACGTACTCGGTGAGGGTGTCGCGCGCGTACTCGGGGTACATCGAGTACGTGGGCGTGAAGGTGAGGCAGGTGCGCCCGGGGCCGCCGAAGGCCTGAAGGACGTGGAGCATGACCTCGTTCGAGCCGTTGGCGGCCCACACCTGCTCCGGCGCCACGCGCACGCCCGACTCCACGTCGAGGTAATCCGCGAGCGCGCCGCGCAGGGCCTGGAAGTCTCGGTCCGGGTAGCGGTTGAGCCCGGTGGCGGCCTCGGCGACGGCGTCGCGGATCGACGCGACGACGGCCTCGGACGGCGCGTAGGGGTTCTCGTTGACGTTGAGGCGGACGGGGACGTCGAGCTCGGGGGCGCCGTAGGGCGTCTCGCCCTCGAGCCCGGGTCGCAGGGGCAGCGTGCTCATGCCCGGGAGTCTACGGGCGGCGCCGACGCGGCCGACGAGCGGTCCGGGTGCTGGCGCAGCATTCTCACCGGTGCGTCTCGAGCATGATCTGCTCGGCGTCCAGGCGCGCCAGCGCGTAGGCGAGGGTGCCGGAGGAGAAGATCCCCTCGTCGCGGGCGTCGAGGATGGCGTCGCGCTGCTGACGGATCGCGTCGATCGCCAGCTCGCGCACGTGCGCTGCGTCAAGAGCCTCGGAGGCCTGCGCGGAGCCCGCGCGGGCGGCCGCCTGGTCGGCCGCCATCTCCTCGTCCACCGCCTGCTCGGCGGCGACGTCGTCGCCCGACGCACCAGGCTCGGCGAGGGTCGCGTCGGCCGCCTCGACGGGGCTGCCCTCGCCGTGGTGGTGATGGAGCACCCGTCCGAGGGTCGACCACCCGGTCATGACGCGGGCGACGCGCTGCGGGCCTGCCTCGTCGGAGGCGTGGTCGGCGATGGCCTCGGACAGGGCTGAGGACTTCGCGGCCGACGCGAGGAGGCGGACGAGCCGGTCCCGCTCCTCACGGTCCGTCATCTCGGACGCCATGGCAGGGCGGACCAGCGTGATGAGCCACGGGAGGGTGAGGCCCTGGACGGTCAGCGAGCCCGCGGCCACGACGAGCGCGACGAGCAGCAGGAAGGGACGCGAGGGCGTCGCGGTGGGCAGGGTCTGGGCGGCCGCCAGTGTGATGGCGCCTCGCATGCCCGCCCACACGATGACGGCACCCTCGCGCCAGCCGAGCGGCTCGTTGCGGAAGTACTCGAGGTCCGCGCCGAGCCGGCGCGCGCGCCGCCGCTCCCGGCGCAGGCTCCGGCCGACGGGACTGAGCCGGGTGGCCGCCGGGGCCTGCCGTGGCCCGGCACCGTCGTCACCGCCGTCGGTGGTCCCGTCAGCGTCGTCGCCCGGTCCGCCGACGCCGTCGGCGGACAGGGCGGTCAGACGCTCCTCCATCCGGGCGAGGGCGTCGGCGTGCCGGTTGTGGCGGTGCCGTCGGCCGCGTCCCAGCAGCCGGAGCCCGGGGATGAGGACCGCGACGAACGCGCCGCGAACGCTGATCGTGACGACGGCGGCGACGACGGCGACGAGCACGGCCGTGCCCACGCCGAGGCCGTCCCGCTCCACCTCCGCGACGATCCCGAAGGCCTGGACCCCCATGGTGAGGAAGATGAGGCCCTCGAGGAGCAGCTCGATCGTCTGCCAGTTGCGGTCGCCGGCCTGGCGGTAGGACGGCGGGAGGAGGCGCGGACCTCGGTAGGACAGGACGAGTCCCGCGACGACGGCGGCCACGAGCCCGGAGCCGCCGAGGTGCTCGGCCGGCACCGAGGCCAGGAAGGGGATGGTGAAGGTCAGGGCCGTGTCCATCGGGGCGCGCAGCACGCGGGCTCGCGTCCGCACGGCGAGCTCGCCCACCGCCCAGCCGATGACGACGGCCACGACGAGGGCGAGGAGGAAGTCGGGGACGAGGGCGCCGGGGCTGAGCTCCCCGTCGTCGTGAGCGAGGCCGGCCGCCGTCGCGCTGGACAGGAGGACGAGGGCGGAGGCGTCGTTGAAGAGGCCCTCGCCCTCGAGGACCGTGATGACACGGCGTCCGACGCCCGAGCCCCGGGCGATGGAGACGGCGACGGCGTCGGTGGGGCTGATGACGGAGGCCAGGGCGATCGCCCACGGCAGGGTGAGGGCGGGGACGAGGGCGTCCAGGACGAGGCCGAGGAGGACGGCCGTGGCCAGGACGAGGCCGATCGCGAGCCCGGAGACGGCGACGACCTCGCGTCGGAAGTCCATGACGGGCAGCGAGGCCGCCGTCGAGAACAGGAGGGCCGGCAGGACCACCTCGAGGATGACCTCCGGGTCCACCGTGAGGCCACCGCCCCACGGCGTGAGGCCGACGGCGACGCCGAGGGCCAGGAGGATGAGCGGGGAGGCGACGCCGACGCGCGGCGCGAGCTGGTTGGAGACGACGACGGCAAGGATCCCGGCGACCGCGATGACGAGGGTCTGCACCGGGCCACCCTAGGCGCGCACCGCTCGGACCGCGCGGCGGGCGGGTGCCCCCCCCGGGGCTCGTGGGCACGCTCACGGACGGGGGGCCGCCCGATCCGGCCGGCCACCGGCGCGCGAGCGAGCGCTCCGCGGAGCGGCCTCAGTGGGAGGACAGCATGATCTCCTCGGCGTCGAGGCGCTCGAGGGCGAGCTCCAGGGCCGACGAGTGGAAGAGGCCCTCGTCGCGCGCCTCGATGAGGGCGTCGCGCTGCGTCTGGATCGCCTCGATGGCGAGGTCACGGACCTGCTCGCGGCTCAGCGGCTCGATGGCCTCCTCGGCGGCCTCGACGGCGTCGTGCTGGTCCGCCTCCTGCGAGACCGGCGCGGCTTGCGGCACGGGCTGTTCAACGTCGTCGTCCCTCCGCGCGCGCTGCTGCGCCAGACCCGTCCGGCCGACGAGCGAGAGGGAGCGGCCGGCGTCGCGCGTGGCCGTGTTGCCGGCCTCGTACTGCTCCTGCATCGCGCGGGCCAGGGCAGTGTCCTTGACAGCGTGGCCGAGGAGCTTGAGGAGGCGCCTCTGCTCGGCGGCCTCCTCCTCGGGGTCGGCCGTCTGGGGCCTGACCCGGGCGATGAGCGGGACGAGGGTGAGCCCCTGGATGACGAGGGAGCCTCCGGCCACGAGCAGCGCGACCAGCAGGAGGACGGGGCGCATCGGTGCGGTGAACGGGAGGGTCTGGGCGGCAGCGAGGGTGACGACCCCGCGCATCCCCGCCCACACGATGACGCTTCCCTCACGGGGCCCGAGCGGGGTCTGCGTCCAGTAGGCGAGGTCGCCGGCGACGCGATTCTGCTTGCGGTGGCCGCGGTCGAGGCGATGCCGCCACCGGTCCAGGGCGCGGGCCCAGTCGTCCTGGGTGAGGTTGCGGGCGGCGAGCATCTCGTCATCGACGTCGCAGGCGTGGGAGAGGCGCTCCTCGAACTGCTCAAGACGCTCGGCGCCGACCGCGACGCGGCGGGCGTTGCGGTGGCGCGCGGAGGCGAGCCAGGCGAGCAGCGGCGCGACGAAGACGGCGCGGAGCACGACGGTGAGCGCACCCGCGGTGACGGCCACGAGGACCGCGCGGCCGACGCCGGGCCCCCCGGGCAGGACGTCGACCTCGTGGTAGATGCCGTAGGCCTGCAGCCCCATGAACAGGAAGATGCCGCCCTCGAGGACGAGCTCGGCGGTCTTCCAGTTCTGCTGGGCGAAGCGTCGGTTCTGGGCGCCCATGACGGAGACCCGCCGCCGGGACACGACGAGCCCGGCGACGACGGCGGCCACGAGCCCGGAGCCGCCGAGGTGGTCGGCGGGCACCGAGGCGAGGAAGGGCATGACGAAGGAGAAGACGGTGTCCGCGGCGGGGTCGGTGATGCGCCCGCGCACCCGGACCCCGATCTCGCCCACCACGAGCCCGATGACGACGGCGACGCCGAGGGCGAGGACGAACTCCCCGGCGACTCCCCACGCGGTGACGCCCTCTCCGCCGGCCTGGCCCGCGGAGACGGCGGCGGAGAGGAGGACGAGGGCGGTGGCGTCGTTGAAGAGGCCCTCGCCCTCGAGGATCGTGATGATCCGGTGGTTGACCCCGGCACCGCGTGCGATGGAGACGGCAACGGCGTCGGTGGGGCTGAGGACGGCGCCGAGAGCGATCGCCCAGGCGAGCGAGACCGCCGGGACGAGCGCGTGGACCGCGAGGCCGATGACGATCGCGGAGATGACGACGAGGCCGATCGCGAGACCGGCGACGCTGCGCAGCTCGCGGCGGAAGTCCATGACGGGCATGCCGACGGCGGCGCCGAAGAGCAGAGGCGGGAGGACGACCTCGAGGATGATCTCGGGGTCGACGCTCACTGTGCCCACCCAGGGCAGGAAGCCGACGAGGACCCCGACGGCCAGGAGGATGAGGGGCGAGGCGACGCCGACCTTGGGCGCGAGCTGGTTGCAGGCGGCGATGATGAGCAGGCCGAGGACCGCGATGACGAGGGTCTCCACGCGCCCAGGGTAGCCAGCGCCACGCCCAGGACGGACCGTACGTCCGAGCGCGCGGTGCCCGCTCGGGAGCGCTCAGAACCTCTCGGAGGCGATGCGGGCGCCCTCGGCGAGGGACTCGAGCTTCGCCCAGGCGATGAGCGGGTGGACGCGCCCGCCCAGGCCGCAGTCGGTCGACGCGATGACGCGCTCCGGGCCGACGATCTCGGCGAACCGCGTGATGCGCTCCGCGACGAGCTCGGGGTGCTCGACGACGTTGGTCGAGTGCGAGACGCAGCCCGGGATGATGACCTTGTCCTCGGGGAGGCTGACGCCCTTCCAGAGGCTCCACTCGTGCTCGTGGCGGGCGTTGGCGGCCTCGAAGGTGTAGCCGCCGGCGTTGACCTTCAGGACGATGTCGACGATCTCCTTGAAGGGGATGTCGGTCGTGTGCGGGCCGTGCCAGGAGCCCCAGCAGACGTGGAAGCGGACCTGCTCGGCCGGGATCCCCTCGAGGGCGCGGTTCGCCGCGGCGGCTCGCTTGGCGATGAACTCGCGGTAGTCGGCGACGGTCGGCTCGGGGTTGATCTGGTCCCAGGACTCGGCCATGTCGGGGGCGTCGAGCTGGACCGTGAGCCCGGCGTCGGTGATCGCCTTGTACTCCTCGTGCATGGCGTCGGCGCAGTCGTCGAGGAGGGCGTCCTCGTCGTCGTAGTAGGCGTTCTTCATGCGCGCGGCGGACCCCGGGGAGAGGGCGGCGACGAAGCCGTCGGCGGGCGTGAGGCCGTTGTCCTTGAGGCCCTGGACGAGGAGGTCGACGTCGGCCTTGACGGCGTCGTCGCCGATGTACGTGATCGGGCCCGTGATCTTGGGGTTCCCGACGACGCTGCGGCCGGTGAGGATGCCGGTCGTCGGGTCCTCGTAGGCCTCGTTGAAGCGGACTCGGTCGCGGCGGTCCCTCATCGTCGTGAGACGGATGTGCCCGGGCTCGGAGCGGACGGTCTCGGTGCTCGCCCAGCGGTCCTCGTCGGTCATGGTGAGGCCGCCGAGGCGGGAGAAGGAGTAGTTCCACCAGGCGCCGTAGTCGACGGCGCCGGAGGTGATGTGGCCGTACTCGCCCTCGTTGACGACGTCGAGGCCGATCTCGTGCTGGCGGGCGACGACCTTGGCGACGGCGTCGGTGAGGACGTCGTGGAAGGCCTCCTCGGTGATGGAGCCGTCGGCGCGACGGAGGTTCGCGTCGAGGAGCTCGGGCGTGCGCGGCAGGGAGCCGACGTGCGTGGTACGGATGTGAGTCATGCTGCTGATCCTCTCGCGGCGGGTGCCGCTCAGACCCGCTCGCTCGCGATGCGGGCGCCCTCGGCGAGGGACTCGAGCTTGGCCCAGGCGATGTGGGAGTGGACACGCCCGCCCAGGCCGCAGTCCGTCGAGGCCACGACGCGCTCGGGGCCGACGATGCTCGTGAAGCGCTCGATGCGCTCGGCGACGAGCTCGGGGTGCTCGAGGACGTTCGTGGCGTGGGAGACGACGCCGGGGATCAGGTACTTGCCGTCGGCGAGCCCGCCGTCCTCGACGAGGCCCTTCCACACGCGCCACTCGTGCTCGTGGCGGGCGTTCGCGGCCTCGAAGGTGAAGCCGTTGGCGTTGACGGCGAGGGCCAGGTCGACGATCTTGTCGAGGCCGAGGTCCGTGGAGTGCGGGCCGTGCCAGGAGCCCCAGCAGATGTGGTAGCGGACCTGGTCGGGGTCGATGCCCTCGAGGGCGTGGTTGAGGGCATCGATGCGGACGGCGGAGAAGCGGCGGTAGTCCTCGACCGACGGCGCGACCTTGAACTGGTCCCAGGACTCGGCGAGGTCGGGGGCGTCGATCTGGACGGTGAGCCCGGCGTCGGTGATCGCCTTGTACTCCTCGCGCAGGCCCTCGGCCCAGGCCCACACGGCGGCCTCGTCGTCCTCGTAGTACTGGTTGCCGATCCGGGCGGCGGCGGCCGGGGAGATGGAGGCGATGAAGCCGTCGGAGACGGGCTTGCCGGCCTTCTCCAGGGCGGACTTGAGGGCCGTGATGTCGCGGGAGACGACGTCCTGGCCGGTGTAGCGGATCTCGCCGGTGACGGTGGGCCACACGGGTGCGGGGGCGGTGGCGAGGTGGATGCCGCTGGTGGGGTCGGAGTAGGCGTCGGCGAAGGCCACCCAGTCGCGGCGGTCGCCCATGTCGTCGAGCTCGAGCTTGCCGGCGGGGGTCGGCTTGTGCTCGGGGAGCTCGTGGAGGATCTCGAGGCCGGAGAAGCGCTCGAAGGAGTAGGACCACCAGCCGCCGTAGTCGACCTTCTCGGTCATGGCGTGGCCGTACTCGCCGTCGTTGACGACGTCGAGGCCGATCTCGGCCTGGCGGGCGACGACGGCGTCGGTCTCCCGGGTCACGACGTCGGCGAGCTCGGCGTCGGAGAGGCTTCCGGCGGCGTGGTCGGCGTTGGCCTTGAGGAGGGTGTCGGTGCGCGGGAGGGAGCCGACGTGGGTGGTGCGGATGCGGGTGGTCATGGTGGTCCTTTTCGTGGCTGCGGCGGCGCCGCGGGCTTGCGTTCGGGGACCGGCGTCGTGACCCGGGCGGGTCGCACGACTTGGGGCTGAGACGACCGGGCGCCTCAGCGGGGCATGACCGCCCCTGCACCGCGCGGCTGCGCGGGCAGGGGAGACTCCGTCCTCACGGTACGGCGACAGGCGCCGGGGGCGTCCGCCTCGCATCGGGTGGTGTTCATGTGTGCCTTCCATCGTTCCTGGCTGGAGCACCTCGCCCGTCGTGGACGTGGTTGCTGCGGCGTCGTGGAGCCAGGTCTCTCAGCCGCTCGGGATGGTTGTGGGCGGAGCATAACCGACGACGGCGGGAGCGTCGCAAGTCGGGGCGCGGCGCTCCCAGAAGCCGAGACGGAGCCGGGGCGCCGCCGCGGGCGAACGCACCGACACGCGCACGCCCCCGTGCCCGCCCAGACGAGCGCGAGCCAGACCTCCCTGGACGAGCCGGGCGCCGTCGGCGTCGTGCTGGTCCAGGAAGGTCCGGCTCGTGGTGGAGCGCTGAGGCTCGGGCCGTCAGGCGCGCTCGCCCCAGCCCTCGAGGCCGGAGCTGCTCGGGCGTCCGAAGCGTCCGAGGCGGCGGCCGCCGCGGAACTCGCGGGCGCCGCGCTCGGGCACCTCGCCGCCGGGGAAGCCAGGGCCGAACTCGCCGCGGCGCGGGCCGTCCTCGCCCGCCGGGCCGCGGCGGTGGCCCTGGTTCATCCCGTGCGGGCCGCCGTGGTGGGGCCCACCGAAGGGGCCGTCCTCGCGTCCGAAGGGGCCAGGGCCGAAGGGGCGGGGGCCGAAGCCCTCCTCGCGCATGCGCATCATGGCCTCGAAGCGCTCGTCACCCATGCGGCGACGGGCCTCGGCCTGCCAGTCGGCGGGGTCCTCGTCGGCGTCGACGCCGAGCTCGGCCTCGAGGGAGTCGATGACCTTGTCGAGCAGCCCGGAGAGGGTCGCGGCCTCGTCGTCGGTGAGGGCGGCCAGGTAGTCGGCCCGTGCGGCACCGACCTCGGCGGCGCGGCCGACGTCGGTGAGGGAGACGAGCATGACCCGCTTGTCCTTCTCGGAGGGGGTGCGCTCGACGAGGCCGTCGCCCTCGAGCTTCTTGAGGAGCTCGTTGAGGGACTGCTGGCGGATGTCGAGCAGGTAGGCGAGCTCGCGGGTGGGGATGGGGCTCTGCATCTGGAGAGCCGCGATGACGCGGCCGCGGCCGCGGGTCGCGTCGCCGAAGCGCCCGGCGCCGTGGGGGCCGCGCTGCTCGTGGTGACGGCGGCGGAGGAGGTGCTGGAGGCGGTGAAGCCGGGTCTCGACGGCGGAGCGGTCGGGGCGGGCGTCCTGGTCGGCGGCGCCGGCGTCGACGGGCTCGTCGGTGGGACGGTTGGTGTTCTGGTTCGGGTCCGAGTTCGATTCCACGGTCGTCATGGTGTTCTCCTGAGTCGTATGGGCACCTTTCTACGGGTACCTGTCGGTTTCTGACGAGGGTGACGTTACAGGCTCCTGTTAAACCTCGTCAAGCAGGTACAGCAGGTTCCTGTACGTTCTGCGTCACTCATGTACGGCCCACGAGTTCACGTCGGAGTGAGGCGTTAGCGTGACGGCATGAGCGAGACGAGCACCCCCGACGCCCACTCCCCCATCCGCGAGCGCGCTGAGGTCGTCCTGCGCGAGCTCGTCGGCCGGCCGGACGCCGCCCTGCGCGAGGACCAGTGGCGCGCCATCGAGGCCCTCGTCGTCGACCACCGCCGCGCCCTCGTCGTCCAGCGCACCGGCTGGGGCAAGTCCGCCGTCTACTTCGTCTCCACCGTCCTTCTGCGGGAGGACTGGGCCGGCTGGCACGACGGCGACCCGATCCCCTCGCCGGGCGCGCGCACGGGCGCCGGCGCGACAGTCATCATCTCGCCTCTCCTCGCGCTCATGCGGGACCAGGTCTCTGCCGCCCAGCGCGCCGGCATCAACGCCGTCACGATGAACTCGGCCAACGCCACCCAGTGGGACGAGATCGAGGGCCAGGTCCGCGACGGCGCCGTCGACGTCCTCCTCGTCTCCCCCGAGCGCCTCAACAACCCGGTCTTCCGCGACGAGGTCCTCCCCCACCTCGCCTCCGACGCCGGGCTCGTCGTCATCGACGAGGCGCACTGCATCTCCGACTGGGGCCACGACTTCCGTCCCGACTACCGACGCATCCGCACGCTCCTCGCCGAGCTGCCGCCCGCCACCCCGGTCCTCGCGACGACGGCGACCGCCAACAAGCGTGTCACCGACGACGTCGCCGAGCAGCTCGCGGGGCGGGCCATGGGGCACGAGGCGCCCGAGGTCCTCGTCCTGCGCGGCACGCTCGAGCGCGAGTCCCTCCACCTGGGTGTGCGCACCCTGCCGGACGCGGCCACGCGGCTCGCGTGGCTCACGGACTACCTGCGCTCCCAGCCCGGCTCCGGGATCGTCTACTGCCTCACCGTCTCCGCCGCCGGCGAGGTCGCCCAGCGCCTGCGCGAGGCCGGGCTGCAGGTCGCGACCTACACCGGTCAGACGGACCCGGCCGAGCGCGAGCGGCTCGAGGTGAGCCTCAAGGAGAACCGCGTCAAGGCGCTCGTGGCGACGAGCGCGCTCGGCATGGGCTTCGACAAGCCGGACCTCGGCTTCGTCGTCCACGTCGGCGCCCCGAGCTCGCCCGTCTCGTACTACCAGCAGGTCGGCCGCGCCGGGCGCGGGGTGGCCCGGGCTGAGGTCGTCCTCCTGCCCGGTGCCGAGGACCGTTCCATCTGGGACTGGTTCGGCGCGCAGGGCTTCCCTCCGGAGCCGGACGTCCGCGAGGTCCTTGCCGGCCTCGACGCCGCTCGAGCCGAGGGCAACGGCGTCATGAGCACGAACGTCCTCGAGACGGTGACGAGCCTGCGGCGCACGCGCCTGGAGTCGATGCTCAAGGTCCTCGACGTCGACGGCGCGGTTCGCCGGGTGCGCGGCGGCTGGGAGTCCACGGGCGAGTCCTGGGTCTACGACTCCGAGCGCTACCAGCGGGTCGAGGCGGCCAGGCTGGGTGAGCAAGACTCGATGCTCCGGTACGAGCGCCTCGAGGCTCCCCAGTGCCGCATGGCCTTCCTGCGCGCCGCCCTCGACGACCCCGAGATGCCGGAGGGCTGGCGCTGCGGCAAGTGCGACCTGTGCGGCGGGCTCGATCTCGCCGCCGCCGCCAGCGCGACCGAGGTCGAGGCGGCGCGCGAGTCGCTGACCCGCGTCGGCGTGAGCCTCGAGCCGCGCAAGCAGTGGCCCACCGGCATGGCCCGGCTCGGCCTCCCGGACCTCAAGGGCAAGATCGGCGAGGCGGAGCGGCTCCGCGAGGGCATGGCCGTGGGTCGCCTCGACGGCCTCGGGATCTCGGGCGCGCTTCGCGATCTCGTCGAGTCGGGAGAGGACGGCCAGGTCCCGGGCGTGCTCCGCGGCCCCGTCCTCGAGGTCGCGGACCGGCTCGGCTCCCTCATCGGCTCAGGAGACGCGGACGACGACGGGCTCCCCAGCAGCGAGGGGCCGCTGGACGCTCTCGACGCCTCCGGTGCGGGAGGGGCCGGCGAGCTCGTCGTCGTCATCGTCGAGTCGAGGCGCCGCCCGCAGCTGGTGCGGCAGCTGGGACGGGCAGTCGCCCACCAGCTCGCGGCCCGCCCGCTCGGGATCATGGGGGTGACTGGCGAGCCCGGGCGCCACGACGTCGGCTCAGCCTTCCGCCTGGCCGACGTCGCCCGCTCGCTCACGATGGCGGACTGGAACCGGAACGCGCTCGCCGGTCTGCAGGGGGCGCGGGTCGTCCTCGTCGACGACTGGACAGACTCGGGATGGACCCTCACGGTGGCCGGCGCGATGCTCCTGCGCGGAGGAGCCGCGAGCGTGCACCCCTTTGTCCTCTCGCAGCGCTGAGCGAGCGCGCCCCGACGAGCATCACACCCCGGTCGCCCGTCTCACCACGAGCAGGCGGACGCGGCGGTGGCACCATGCGCTCATGACCTTCCGAGCACTCGCCTGGCGCGACGGCGTCCCCACGGATGCCCCCACCGACATCTCCGGCGTCAGCGAGGCCCTCGCCGACCCGGACATGCTCCTGTGGGCGGACCTCGTCCACCCCACGCTGGACGACCTCGCGGTCCTCGCCGACGAGCTCGGCGTCGACCGCAACGCCATCGAGGACGCCGTCGCCCCGCACGAGCGGGCCAAGGCCCAGCAGCTCGACGACTACACGTACTTCGTCACCTACGCGACCCTGCGCATGTTCGCCACCACCGACGGTGACGAGGAGGACGAGCTGAGCAAGGTCGCCGGATTCGCCTTCCCCGGCGGCCTCGTCACCGTGCGCACGAGCGACGCCCTCAGCCTCGCCACGGTCGTGTCCCGGATCAAGGCGAACCGCGACCTGCTCCGCCTGGGCACGCCGGCCCTGGTCCACGCCCTCCTCGACGTCATCGTCGACGGCTACTTCGACACCGTCCAGAAGCTCGATGACGCCATCGAGGACCTCGAGGACGACCTCTTCTCCCCCGAGTCACGCTCCACCGAGTTCCAGCGCCAGGCCTACGACGTGCGCACCAAGCTCGTCACGCTGCGCCGCGTCGTCCTGCCGATGCGTGAGGTCATCAACGTCATCTGGCGCCACAGGCCCGAGGAGGTACGCGAGCTCGACCCGTACTACTCGGACCTGACGGACCACGCCCTGAGGGCGGCCGAGTGGACCGAGTCCCTGCGAGACATGATCACGTCCGTGTTCGAGACGCACCTGTCGCTCCAGGACCAGCGGCTCAACAACGTCATGAAGAAGCTCGCGGGCTGGGCCGCGGTCATCTCGATCCCGACGCTCGTGACCGGCTGGTTCGGCCAGAACGTGCCCTACCCCGGCAACGGCACCCTCGGGGGCTTCATCTGGTCCGTCATCCTGGTCATCGTGCCGGCCGCGGTCGTGTACGCCCTCATGCGCCGCAACGACTGGATCTGATCGCCCCGTCGACCCGAGCGCCCCAGGCCGCTCCCAGGACCGTCGGCTATGACGGAGGCACCCGCATCCCGACCCAGAAAGCCTGACATGCCCAGCACCGCCACCCCCTCCTCATCCGGGAACCCGTCCACCAACGGCTCCGGGGACGCTGGCGGCCACCGCGATCGATCGCGCACGAGCACCGGCCCCCGGCTGGCCAAGCCGCTCAAGCGTCGTGCCCTCACCCGCCCTCGCGCGGGCGTCCTCATCGCGGGGATGACCGGCGTCGCCGCGCTCACGATCCTCATCACGCGCGTGGCGCTCGCGCTGTCCGGGTACCCGCAGGTGGGCGGCAGCGAGTTCCACATCGCCCACGCCGTGTGGGGCGGTCTGCTGCTCATGATCTCTCTCGCCCTGGTCCTCGCCCTCGCCAACCGCTGGGCCTACCCTGTGGCCGCCGTGCTCGGAGGGGTCGGCGTCGGGCTCTTCCTGGACGAGATCGGCAAGTTCATCACCCAGGACAACGACTACTTCCACCCGCTGGCCGCGCCCCTGTGCTACACGCTCCTCGCGCTCCTGGGCGCGGCCGGGCTCCTGGTGGACCTGAGGAGCAGGCGCGGGACGCGCGGCAACCTCTACGCCCTGCTCGAGGACATGAAGTTCGCGACCGACGGGCCGATGACCGCGGGTCAGCTGGCGAAGGCGCGCAAGCACCTGAGCGCCCTCGAGGACGACGAGCTCTCCGCGCAGCAGGGCTCCCTCGTCGCCGGGCTCCGCGACGCCGTCGACGAGGCGGCCGAGCACGTCGCTGAGGGAGAGGACGCGGCATGGTCTCAGCGCCTCATGACCTGGTACGTCGACCACGAGGCCCGTGCGCTCCCACTGCGCCGCGCCCGCAGGCTCGGCCGGGGGCTCCTCGTGGTGCTCACGCTCATCTGCCTGCTCGCCGGGCCCGGACTGCTCGCCCTGTCGGTGTGGCAGCTCATGAGCCCCGTCCCCCTCGGCGGGGTCGACAGCCCGATCGGTGAGCACCCGGCGGCGACGACCTGGACGCTCGCCGCCATCGCGGCCGCGCTCGGGATCGCCGCAGGCGTCCTCGCCTGGCTCGCGATCCGACGTCTGTCACCGGACGCCTCGGACGAGCGCCTCACGTCCGGCACGGAGCTCGGCATCGCCGCCCTGCTCCTCATGCTCGGCGGAGTCAACGTCGTCGCGGCGTACTACAGCCAGTTCCTCATCCTCGGGGCAGCGGCGGTCCAGTCGCTGGCGATCACGATCCTGGCCCGGTTCCGCACCCGTGTGCGGCCGAGCGAGGCCTGACCCCCACGGCCCCCGACGGCAGCTCCGGTCTCCCGACGCACGCGCACGCGCGCACCCGGAGCGCGGCGTCCTCGGACGAGCACGGCGCCGTCGGTGCCAGGCTCGTCCGACGACGTCACGCTCGTGAGCTGGCGAGGTGCTGTGAGGGCGACGTGCTGACGTGTCCTCAGCGGCGGCGGGCTCGAGCGGCCTCGCCGTGCGCGGGCAGGTCCTCGGACTCGGCGAGCGCGGTGAGCGGGTCCGTCACGGACTCGAGCGCCTCGGCCGAGTACTCGATGAGCTGGACGGGCTTGATGAAGGCCATGACGTTGAGACCCGCGGCGAAGCGAGCCGTGCCGCCGGTGGGAAGCACGTGGTTGGAGCCGGCGAGATAGTCGCCGAGCGGCACCGGTGAGTAGGGGCCGACGAAGATCGCGCCGGCGTTCCGGACGCGGTGGGCGACGGCGGCGGCGTCCGCCGTCTGGATCTCGAGGTGCTCGGCGGCGTAGGCGTCGGCGACGGCGATCCCCTGCTCGAGGTCGCGCACGAGCACGATCCCGGACTGGTCCCCACCGAGGGCGACGTGGACGCGCTCGGTGTGCCTGGTCGCGTCGGCGCGGCGCTCGAGGGCGGTGTCGACGGCGTCGGCGAGCTCGGGCGAGTCGGTGATGAGGACGCTGCCGGCGTTGGGGTCGTGCTCGGCCTGGCTGAGGAGGTCGGCGGCGACGAGCTCGGGGTCGGCGGTGGCGTCGGCGAGGACGGCGATCTCGGTGGGGCCGGCCTCGGCGTCGATACCGACGACGCCGCGCACGGCGCGCTTGGCGGCGGCGACGTAGACGTTGCCTGGACCGGTGATGACGTCGACGGGCTCGCACAGGACGTCGCCGGTGCCGCCGGCGGCGGTGATGTCGGCGCGGTCGACGTCGTTCTCGGCCTTGGCGCCGTAGGCGAGCATGGCGATGGCCTGGGCGCCGCCGGCCGCGTAGACCTCGGTGACGCCGAGCAGGGCGCAGGCGGCGAGGATCGTCGGGTGGGGCAGGCCGCCGAAGCGCTCCTGCGGCGGGGAGGCCAGGGCGATCTGCTCGACGCCGGCGACCTGCGCGGCCACGGCGTTCATCACGACGGAGCTCGGGTAGACGGCGAGTCCGCCGGGCACGTACAGCCCGACGCGACGCACGGGGATCCAGCGCTGGGTGATGACGCCGCCGCGGACGATCTCCGTGCGCACCTCGGTGGGCAGCTGGGCGGTGTGCCCCTCGCGGTTGTGGGCGATGGAGAGCTCGAGGGCCTCGCGCACGTCCGCGTCGAGGGACTCGAGAGCCTGCTCGATCGCCTCGGCGGGGACGCGGAGGTGCTCGGGGCTGACGTGGTCGAAGCGCTCGGCGGCGTCGCGCAGGGCGGCGGCGCCGCGGTCGCGGACGTCCTCGATGGTGGGGGCGACGGCGTCGAGGGCCTTGGCGACGTCGAGCTCGGCGCGCGGCAGGGCCTCGGCGAGCTCGCGGGCGGTCAGGTCGGTCTCGCGCAGGTCGATGCGGCTCAGCATGGTCGCATCGTATCCGCGTGGCCGCTGGGACCCGGACTGGTCTCAGGGACGGCTCCGACGACGGGGCAGCCCCCGGCACGCGAGGACGCCCTGCCCGCGCACCGCGCATCCTCTCCTGGCATGCCTCCTACCCTGTCGGCATGGTCGCCACCGACTCCGCCCTCACGCCCTCCCAGCTCGACCGCGCCGAGGGGGTCCTGCTCGCGCAGGCGGTCGGGGACGCGATGGGGGTCCCGTACGAGCCCGGCGACGTACCCCTCACCGGTGCCCCGGAGATGCTCGGTGGCGGCTACGGGGGCTACGCCCCGGCCGAGTGGAGCGACGACACGCAGATGGCGATCTACGTCGCCGACGTCGCCGCCACGGGCGATGACCTCACCAGCGAGGAGACGCTCGACGAGATCGCGCGGGGCTGGTGCCGGTGGGTGGTCGAGGACGGCGCGACCGACGTCGGCTCCCAGACGAGGCAGGTCATCGACGCCGTCGCCGCGAGCCGTGACGAGCCCGGGATCGCTGCGCGGATGCGCGAGGCGGCCGTCGCCCTGCACGCCGCCACGGGTCGCACCGCGGGCAACGGTGCCCTCATGCGCAACGGGATCGTGGGGCTGACGCGCCTCAATGACCCGGAGGCGACGGCGGCCGCGGCGCGCGCGGTCGCCGAGCTCACCCACGCGGACCCGCTGGCCGGCGACTCCTGCGTCCTGCAGGCGGAGGTCATCCGCGCCAACGTGGCCGGCCCCGAGTGGTCGGGGATGCCGTACTCAGGAGCACCCGTCCTGCGTGCGATCGAGCTCCTGCCGGCTGAGCGTCAGGGCTACTGGCACGAGCTTTTCGACGGCGGCACCTACGACCCGGCCGTGTGGGCGCTCAACGGGGCACCGGCGTCGGACGGCTTCACGGTGGACGCGCTCGGCAAGGCGGTGCTGGCCTTCACGGAGGCGAACTACTCGGCGCGCGACGAGGGCTTCTTCTCCGTGGACCGGGCGGCGACGGCGCGACGCTGGATGGGCGCGGTTCTGCGCCACGCGCTGGAGGGCGCGCAGGACAAGGACACTGTCGCGGCGATCGCGGGCGCGATGGCGGGCTCCTACCTCGGGGCGTCCAGCGTCCCCGCGGAGTGGGCGGACGCCGTCCACGGCCTGCCGCGCCGCCCGGACGGCGCGGAGCGGCGCGCCGCCGACCTGCGCGACCTCGCACGGGCGACGGCGCTGGCGGGGCTAGGAGACTGAACCGGCCGCCGGGGCGAATCGCTCAGGGCCGCAGGACCGACGTCCACGGCGCGTCACCCGTGGCGACGTCAAGTCCTCGGCCCGGCGGCGCGCCACGAAGAGCCCTGGTCCACGCGGCAGTGGCGCTGGCCGGGGCCTAACGTTCGCCTCAAGGTCGCTCAGCCCCGCTCAGCAGCCCTGTCCGCGCAGTGCTCGACGAAGGCGACGATCTCCCCCTCGACGTCGGCGCGGGTGCTCGGCTCGTTGTGGGGCTCGTGGCGCACGCCCGGGTAGACGTGAGTGCGCACGTCGCGCAGGCCGTGGTCCCACAGCGAGCTGGCCACGTGGTACGTGCCCTCGCCGAAGTGGGCGGTGGGGTCCTGGTCGCCGCCGAGGAGCAATACGGGCAGCGTGGCGGGCAGGGACTCGCACCAGCCGGGGTCGTTGACCTGGTGGTAGATGTCGACGAAGGAGCGGGCGAAGCGCAGCGTCATGGGGGCGCCGAAGTTGGTGAAGGGATCGGTCGCGTGGTCGGCGACGACGCCGCGGTCGAGGGCGACCCAGTCGGTGGGGCCCTGGACGTCGGTGTCGTGGTCCATGACGCCCTCGAAGAACCCGGCCGAGACGCCGTCGGAGTCGAGGGCGTCGCCGCCGCGCTCGGCGATGGCGGCTTCCAGGGCCGCGACGAGCTGCTCGTTCTCGAGCCCCTTCATCTGGGAGACGACGCCTCCTAGCGCCAGGCCGGCGAGCCTCTCGGGGCGGGTGGCGGCCAGGGCGCGCGCGATCATCGAGCCCAGGGAGTGGCCGAAGACGACGTAGGGCAGGTAGGGGAACCGCTCGGAGACGATCTCGTGCAGGTGCTGCTCGTCCTCGACGACGACGCGGGCGCCGTCCTCTCCGGCGTCCTGCCAGACGCCGGAGACCATGGCGGTGCGGCCGTGGCCGGCGTGGTCGTCGCCGGTGACGACGTAGCCGGCGTCGAGGAGCGTTGTGATGAGGTGCTGGTAGCGGCAGAAGTGCTCGCCGAGTCCGTGGACGATCTGGACCGCGGCGCGCGGGGTGGTGGCTGGGGTGTGGATCCAGGCCTGGATCTCGTCGCGGCCGTTGGCGGACGCGAAGGGGACTTCGTACAGGGCCATGACTGACCTCTCTGTCAGACGGGTGATGTCGGAGGAGGGCGCAGGTCAGTTCGACGGTCCGTGGACACAGTTTTGCATCCGCAAGTGGGCGACGGGGCGGGCGGCAGTCAGCCGGTGACGCCACGCTCTCGGAGCCACTGCGCGGTCTCCTGCCACGACCGCCGTCCCTCGGCGACAGAGATGACCAGGTCGTAGGCGTCGTCATCAGCGATGTCGAGATCAACCCCGTTGAGCCCCAGGAACACGACGGTCGCGAGCCAGCCGAGCCTCTTGTTGCCGTCGACGAGTGGGTGGTTGCGAACGATCGACTCGAGGACGACAGCCGCCTTGTCCGCGAGCGCCGGATACGCGGCCTCACCGTACAGGGTGGTGGCTGGGCGCTGTGAGGCCGAGGCGAGGAGCCCGACGTCCCTCACCTGGAGCACGCCGAGGTCCTCGGCCAGGGCCAGGAGGTCCTCCAGGTCGAGGTAGGTGACGTTCACTCGCCCAGCCGCCGCAGGACGTCGGCGTACCTCTCGCGGGCCTGTGCGGAGAGCTCCGAGACGCGAGCGGAGTGAAGGTGGCGCTGCGCGGTCTCGACGATCGCGCGGCTGGCAGCCTCCTGCTTGGAGACGCCCTGTGCGTCAGCGAGCTCCTGAAGAAGCTGGTCCTGCTCGGGGTCGAGGCGGAGTGTCATGGCCATGCCGCGATGGTATCAAGCTGATACCACGAAGTGCCGAAGGTCAACGCAATCGGAAGGGCGGCGCCTCGCCGTGCACGGGACCGCCGTCGTCACTCACTTCTTCTGGCAGCTCCCGGTGCCGGGTCCGCCGTAGCTGAAGGAGTCGGCCGTGACGTTCGCTGCGTCGTCGAGGCTCGGCTCGGTGGCCTTGACGGTGGGCTCGGTCGGGACGTCGGTGCCGAGCTGTGCAGTCGTCCGGGAACCGAGGTGCGAGGATGCGCGCCATGACGGCCTCCTCCGCAACCAACGCCCAGCGCGGCGCCGTCCTCGTCACGGGCGGTTCGGGGTTCATCGCCGGCCACTGCGTCCTTCGGCTCGCGCGGGCGGGCTACCGGGTCCGGACCACCGTCCGCTCCCTCGCGCGCGAGGAGGCGATGCGCGGCTGGCTCGGTGAGGCCGGCCTCACGGACCAGGGCACCTTCGAGGTCGTCGCCGCGGACCCGCTCTCCGACGCCGGCTGGTCCGGGGCGATGGCGGGCGTCACCGGCGTTTTCCACGTCGCGTCTCCGGTCGCGCCGGGGCACGTCGAGGACGAGGACGCGGTCATCCGGCCCGCCCGGGAGGGCGCGCTGCGTGTGCTGCGCGCGGCCGACGACGCCGGCGTGCGGCGGGTGGTGCTCACGAGCGCCTTCCACGCGGTCGCGTGAGGCCACCCGCACGACGAGCACGTCTTCACCGAGGACGACTGGACGGTTCTCGACGGCCCGGGCACGGACGCCTACGGCCGTTCGAAGACGCTCGCGGAGCAGGCGGCCTGGGGCTTCGTGCGCGGTGAGGGCGCGGGGCTCGAGCTCGTCACGATGCTGCCGACGGCGGTCATGGGCCCGGCCATGGGGCCGAGCGTGACGGGGTCGAACGGTGTCGTGCGGATGCTGCTGACGGGCCGGGTGCCGGCGACGCCGGACATCCGGATGCCGATCGTCGACGTGCGCGACGTCGCCGAGGCGCACGTCCTCGCGCTCGAGTCGCTGCAGGCCGCGGGCGAGCGCTTCCTGCTCAGCGATGGTCCGGCGCTGCCGATGGCGGAGATCGCGCGGCTGCTGCGCGTCACGCTGGGCCCGGCGGCGCGCAAGGTTCCGCGGCGCTCGATGCCGGGCTGGGTGATGCGCGCGGCCGGGCTGGCGAGCACGGAGATGCGGGCGAACGCAGCCGACCTCGGCTACGAGCGGCGGGCCTCGCACGAGAAGGCGACGCGGGTCCTCGGCTGGGAGCAGCGTCCGGGCCGTGAGGCGGTCATCGCGGCCGGCCGGACCATGGTGGAGGCGGGGCTCCTCGACTGAGCCGGGCGCTACGCCTCGGCGCCTTCGTCAGCCCTCGAGCCCGACGACGGCGCCGACGGGCTTGCCCCAACCGAGGACGTCCTGGGCCATTGGCTCGTCGGAGCGGCTCACAGCGGCCTCGCGTCAGCCAGTGCCGCGTCTGAGACCCCGTCGCGGAGCAGTTCAGGTGCGACGACGTCGACTCGAACTCCCAGCAAGTCGCTGAGCTCCTCACTCAGCCCCGCGACGCGCATGAGCGGATTGCCCGTTCCCCCGTTGAGTTCCACGAGTAGGTCAACGTCCGAACCTCGGTTAGCCGTACCCCGTGCGGTCGAGCCAAAGAGCCGGGGGGTCGAGGCTCCATACGCTGCGAGCAAGGCGTCAATCTCGGCGCGATGGACACGGAGCGCATCGCGTCGTAGAAGACTCTCGGCCGTTGGGGGCATGGACCAAGCGTAGATGGCCGGGCCGACTAGGCACAGGGCCGTGTGGGCAAAGCTTCCTCAGACCTCGAGCCCGACGACGGCGCCGACGGGCTTCCCCCAGCCGAGCACGTCCTGAGCGGGCAGGCCGCCGACCTGCTCCTCGCTCACGCCCAATGCCCGCAGGGCCGGTCGTGCCGCGGGGACGGTGGCGCGCATGGCGCCGTCGGCGATGGTGACGGCGAGCGCGGAGCCGTCGGGCAGGGCGATGGCGAGGAAGCCCTCGGCGCCGTCCTTGGCGATCGAGCCGGGGATCGCCTCCATGATCGCGGTGGCGTCCCTCCCCCGGCCGGCGACGAGCTCGGGGTGGGCGGACATGGCATCGGCGACGGCGCTCTCGGGCGTGCCCGGCTCGCCGGCGGTGAGGCGGGCGTAGGCGCGGGCCATGGAGATGAGCGGGAGCGGGTAGACCTCGGCGCCGCAGCCGTCGCGGGTGACGGTGGCCGGGTCGATGGTGGCGCCGGTGAGCTCGGCGACGGCGTCGCGCAGGAGGGTGGCGACGGGGCCGTCGTGGTCGAGGTACCCGGCCGGGTCCCAGCCGTTGGCAACGGCGGTGGCAAGCATGGCCGCGTGCTTGCCGGAGCAGTTCTGGTGGAGCCTGTCCTTCGGCAGGCCGGCACGTGTGAAGTCGAGGCGTTCGGCCACGCCGAGCGGCACTCCGGGGGTGTTGCGCAGGTCGGACTCGGTGAGGCCGTAGCGGGCGAGGATGCTGCGGACGACCTCGAGGTGCTCGGGGCCACCGGAGTGGCTGGCGCACGCCAGGGCGAGCTGGGGCTCGTCGAGCTCGAGGCCAGCCCGGAGCATCCCGACGGCGAAGAGGGGCTTGAGGGCGCTGCGGGCGAAGACGGCGACGCCCGGGTTGCCGGCCTCGTAGGCGCTGGCGCCGGAGGGCTCGAGTGCAACGACGGCGCCCAGGTGGAGGGACTCGACGGTGGGCGCGTCAGCGCGGCCACCGCGGGTCACGGCGGCGACGGGCACGAAGTCAGCGGTGTTCACGGGGGTGATTGTGCCGCGGGTGCGGGCGACTACGCCCTTACTGCCCCGGGAAAGAGGACCTTGAGCCGATCGCGCAGCGGCTCGTCCACTGCGTACACATAGGTGCCGCGCATGCCTCTCGTCAGAAGAACGGCATAGATGTTGCGGACATAGTTGCGCAGGTCGTCGTCCGAGAACTCAATCCCAAGCATGCGGTTATTCGCCTTGGCGCCACGGTCCGCGTACTGCGAGCGGTCGAAGTACGTCGTTCCAGCGATCGGGTCATAGCGAAGATCTGGGCCGATGATGACCCCGGCGTAATTGAGGTCGTAGCCCTGGACCGTGTGGATGGAGCCCACTTCATTCAAGGAGTTGGGTGAGGCGATCCAGTCGCGGTCAACGGAGTTCCAGCGCATGGCGAGGTCACCAATGACTATGTCGTACACGGGATGCTGCCGATTGCTCTTGGTCTGCTTCGAGACCCAGGGCCACGCGTAACCGGCGACCATCCGTGCGAGGCCGTGCTCGGCATCCCTGCGAAGGATGGCCTGGTGCATCTCCTCAGGGTCGTCGTAGACACGGAAGTCGTAGTCGCTGAACGAGGCCATGGAGACCGGACGGCCGGCAAGCGCGTTCTTGATCTCGCGGATGTAGTCCTGACCGCCCACGACTCGCATCTGTGTGCTGAGCTCTGAGTAGCGATGATCGCGTCGGGCATCGTCGACAAGAGCCTCAAGCGCCTCGATCGGCACGTCGGATGTCCGGACCGCTTGCTCTGGGTCAACGAGGAAGAGCTGGAACCGGCTACGAGCGATGACCCAATCGAGCTGTGTGCGGTCGCGGTCGTCGGCACCGAAGAGCCTGGCGTGAACTTCCTTGAACTGCTTCGTCACGGTGCCCATCGACTGCGCCGCATAGCGCGAGAGACGATGCGCCTCATCGACGACGAGGAGATCGAAGTCCTCGTCCGCAGCCCCTACCTCCATCGGCGAGAGGACCATCGTCTTGCTCAACCCAGCAGTCCTCTTGAAGACCTGCTTGACGGACTCCCGAAGTGACTGTTGCGGGATAACGAATCCGACGCGGATTCCGTCGAGAAGCTTCTGGTTCGCCGCGGTGAAGAACGAGTCGAGCCCCGTGACCTCGTCTCCGTTCTCGAGGTAGGCCTCATCGCCGCCTCGACGGCTGATGTCGATCAGGAGCTTGATGAGGTAGATCGCAACGATCGTCTTGCCGGTTCCAGGCTCGCCGCGTACGACGAAGGGGCTCCGCGGGCGGCTGGTTGCCAACACAGATCCTGCAGTTGCCTCGGTCGCCAGCCGCTCCTCGCGCATGGCGTCCAACATCTGGCTCAGGATGAGCTCAGTTGCTCGGTACTGGTCATCGGTGGGTGTCTTGAAGGGCGACAGCTTGAAGAGGTCTGAGTTCTCGAGCTGGTCGATGGTGCTCCGAAGGAGCGCGCCACCGTCATACGCCTCGAGACTCGCAACGATGTCCTCGAAGCGCTGCCGGTACCAGTCACGACCGTGGTAGTCGGCATCGACGATTCCCGAGTTGCGATTGTCGACGACGTAACGGCCGTCCGCGTGGACCCACTGGATGAGGCGAGACTCGAAGTCGAGAGCGGCTGACTTGTTGAATGTCGGGTCAACAACGACCCGGACGTGCTTGAGTCCCTCTCGGTCGGGGTTGTCGAGATGCTGACGCATGCGCGACGTCGCGTGCAGCGTCTCGCCGACGTAGATCCGTTTCCCGGTGCCATCGATGAGATAGACAACAGGCCAGTTTCCGAGACGCGGATCATGAGCCGCCCACACAGTGACCGCGTCCCGGTTGAACGGCGAGTCGTGAACGTGCCAGCCACCGTCGGCAAGTTCCGGGGCGGGGACCCGTGACTGGTCAGAGGCGGTCATACTTTGTGCTCCGTCCCTTGGCCAGCTCCACTGGGTACTTCCGCCGGGTGACCTCGAGCTTGTCGAGGACGAGCTCGAGCGGGTCGTAGCCGAGTCGGTCGGCCATCTGAAGGCAGTAGGAGAGGACGTCAGCGAGCTCCTCTCGAACGCCGGCATCGTCCGCCGGCGGGCCCCACTGGAAGCACTCGAGGAGCTCAGCAGCCTCAATGGAGATCGACTTGGCGAGGTTCTCAGGCGAATGGAACTGGTCCCAGTCACGCTCCTCATTGAATGCGCGCAGGCGCGCGACCGTGTCCTCGAGTCGTTCTGTCACGTGGCTCCTCCTCCGAGTGGATCGGATACACGCAACACTAATGCGCTGCGGCACGACTTCACTCACCATTCAGGTTCGCTCCATCCAGTGCCCGCGTCCTGTCCATCGAGGTCCCGGGAGGGCACGTGGCGTTGCTCCACGAGTCCGAGGGCTCAATCCATAGCGTTGATGCACATCATCGAGATCAACATGAGCCCATCCGGGTGTGAGGCGGGACGTCGCTGCACCAGAACGGAGAGCGAGCGCCGGTAGAACGACGCACACTCCCCGAAGAACCGCTACCCAGGCAAGAATGAGTCCATGACCCCGACCACCACCTCGGCCGTCGCCCTCGCCCTCCCGATGGCACTGGTCCTGGGCGCGGCGGCAGCCGCCGTCGCCTGGGTGTGTCGCCGCTCGCTGGCGGACGTGCTGCCGCGGCAGCACTGGGCGGGCGTGCGCACGAGCTGGTCGATGGCCTCGGACGAGGCGTGGTACGCGGCCCAGCGAGCCGCCGCGTCGGCGGCTGGTGCCATGGCGGCCTGTTGCGGCCTCGCGGCCATCATCTGCCTCGCCGCGGGCATCGCCTGCACCGCCGGGCTCCTCTCCCCCTCGGCTACCCAGAGCACCGTGGGTGCGGCGGGCATCGCCGTCGGGGTCGGGGCCCTGGCCTGCGTGCCGTGGATGCTTCGTTCCTCCCACCGCGCGGTGCGTGCGCTCGAGCGCTGAGTCCACGCCGACGCATCGCAGCGCCCGTCAACGGTACAAGCCCTCCCCCGTCGCCTCGTAGGCGGCGGAGACCCGTACAGCATCGCCTCGTCGAAGTGCTTGCCGACGAACATCATCCCGGCGGGCAGCCCGTCCACCTCGCCGGCGGGGATCGACAGCCCCGGGTGGTGCGTGACGTCAAAGGGGCAGGTGTTCCTCAGCAGCGGGACGGCGGCGGCGACCTCCTCGCTGATCGTGGCCCCGCCGCGCTCGATGAGCGGGCGGGCGGTGGTCGGCGTCGTCGGCATGACGGGGTTCCTTCCAGGGGCGGGAGCATGTGGGGCGTCTCAACGGGCGCCGTCATGACACGCCCGCCGTGTTTCAGACAGGGCGATCCCGGGCTGCACCCTGATGACGGGGCTCACTCCTCGGGACCGATGACGGCCCGCCCGCCGTCCTCGCCTGCTCAGTCGCGGCGGAAGGAGTGACCCTGCTCGGAGTCGAGGTGCGTGTCCCCCTTGTTCGTCAGGAAGAAGACGTAGACCACCAGCGAGATGGCGACGCAGACGGTCACGTAGGCGATGAAGGCGCCGACGGCGTCGCGGGACTTGGCCCACTCGTAGATCATCGGCGCGGTCCCGCCGAAGATCGAGTTCGCGAGCCCGTAGCCGAGACCGACGCCGAGGGCCCGCACGTGCGCCGGGAACTGCTCCGCCTTCACCAGGGCGTTGATCGACGTGTAGCCGGTGAGGAAGACGTAGGCGCCCACGAGCAGCAGGAGGCTCATCGCCGGGGTCGTCGTGCGCGGCAGGAAGTGGATGAGGACGTAGGTGTAGACGAGCGCGCCGCAGCCGAAGAAGACGAGCAGTGGCTTGCGGCCGATCCGGTCCGAGATGAGGCCGTACACCGGCTGGAGGACCATGAGGATGACGAGCGCGGCGAGGTTGATCCAGGTCGCGGTGCCCGGCTGCCCCTTGTAGGCGGCCTTGACCATCGCGGGAGCGTTGACCGAGTAGACGTAGAAGGCGATCGTCCCGCCGAGCGTAATGAGGAAGACGAGGAGCAGCGGGCGCCAGTAGTGCGTGAGCAGCTCGGACAGGGAGCCGGACTGGCGGTCCTTGCCCTCGGCGATCTCCTGGAGGTGCCCCTCGGAGAGCGACTCCTCCATCGAGCGGCGGATCCACAGGACGACGAAGGCGCCCAGGCCGCCGATGACGAAGGGGATGCGCCAGCCCCAGGCGTGGAGCTGGGCGTCGGTGAGGACACTGGTGAGGATGAGGAGCGTGAGCTGGGCGAGGACCTGGCCGCCGACGAGCGTGACGTACTGGAAGCTGGAGAGGAATCCGCGGCGGTCGCGGGTCGCGGTCTCGGACATGTACGTGGCGGATGTGCCGTACTCGCCGCCGGTGGCGAATCCCTGGACGAGGCGGCAGCAGATGAGGAGGACCGCGGCCCAGGCGCCGATCGAGCCCCGCGTGGGCAGGCAGGCGACGACGAGGCTCGCCCCCGCCATGATGGTCACGGACAGGCTGAGGGAGGCGCGGCGTCCGTGACGGTCCGCGAAGCGCCCGAACCACCAGGAGCCGAGCGGCCGCATGACGAAGGTGATGGCGAAGACGGCGTAGGCGTAGATCGTCGAGTTCTTGTCCGCCGGGTCGAAGAACTGGGCCTCGAAGTAGGTGACGAAGACCGTGTACGTGTAGACGTCGTACCACTCGACGAGGTTGCCGAGGCAGCCGCGCAGAGTGTTGAGCGCGGCGTGCCGCAGGTCGCTCGAGGCGTGGACCACCGGTTCTGACGACATCGTTCACCTCCGGGAGGGGACGCCGCGGGGTACGGCGCTGCCGCCTGGCAGGAGATCACGGACACGTTTCGGGAACGAGTCGAGCAGCCGCTCGTGCGTCACGTGCCGGAAACCTGCGGGGCACCGCAGCCGTGCAGGAGCGCCTCCGTGCTCGGCCAGGGCTCGGTCAGCGCTCGCCCCAGTACTCCCACGCGGCCCGGCGCTCCGGGGCGGCCCAGGCGTCGTCGTCGGAGCCGACCTCGCCCTTCGCCTTGCTGACGACGAGGGCGGGAAGGAGCGGCTCGTCGCGCAGGCGGCAGTCGTGGCCGAGCATGTGCATGAGCGGCCCCATGTGCCGGGGCAGGACGATCCCGTCGATCTCCTCGGACAGCTCGCCGTAGGTGAGCACCTCCCCGTGGCGGGCCGCTTCGATGAGGACGGCGCGGGCGCGGCGGGTCGCCTCCGCGAGGCGCGGGGTCAGCGTGAAGAGTCGCTCGCCGACGGGGTACCGCTCGCCCTCTGTGAGGACGAGGGACGGGACGGCGTCGCAGGTCAGTGCGTCGTCCAGGTCGACGACGTCGTCCGCGGCCGCGTCGTCGGACCCCGCAGACGGGGCGACCTGCGGCGCGCCCCCGGGGAGGTCCCCGGACACGAAGGAGGGGGAGAACGTGGTCATGGACCCCATCCTCCCCCACCCCGCTCCCGGAGCCGGCCGGCGGAGCGCGTCGCAGCGCACCCCCACTGGCGCGCGTCACGCACGACCGCTGCGCGGGACCTGGTTCGGCGCGACGGTCCCCGAGGCGTCCCGGGTCCGCGCGCACCCCGAGTCACGGGAGCGGACGGTTCGCAGGGAAAACCGGTCGTCGAATCAGCGGTACGGGACGCGAGGGAGCGCCCCGTACACCGTGATCCTATTGTGATCGTCTGTCGCTCGCACGCGGCTTCTCGCCAGTCGGGCACGAACCCCGGGAAGCGAGCGGGTCCCGGCCGCGCGACACGCAGCCGGGACCCGTCCCGTCTCAGATCGTCAGCGCTCTCACCACGCGGCGTTGACGAGCACGCCCCGGTCCCCCTCGACGGCCGGAACGCCCAGCATCGAGGCGATGTCGTCGGGCAGCTTGGCTCCCTTGGCGTGGGCCGGGCTGCTCGCGCTGAGGTGGAAGTCCGAGGTCTTCCACGCCCTCGGGTTCGCGGACTCGCGCACGAAGATCGGGTTCGCCGCTCGGGTACCGAGAAGCTCGAGGCCGTGGAGCTCCTCGCCCCGCGTCTGGACGACCGGGCTGTTGCGGAAGTCGGACAGGTGGACGGCGTTGATGCCGTCGGTGCCGCGGTTCGGGCCGGAGCGCCACAGGATGGCGGTCGAGGTGGTCGACGCCTTCGCCCGGTAGTACACGTTGTAGTCGATGCCGTAGATCATCCGGTTCGCCCAGACCTGGGTGACGCCGTCGTCGTTGGTCGCGCCGACGACCTGGAGCATCGGGGAGTACGCGTAGACGTCCCCGCTCGTGGCCATCTCCTCGGAGGAGAGGATGTTGTTGTAGAGCTCGGTGCCGTGGACGTTCCAGGTGAGGCCGTGGTTCTTCGACCAGGTCTCGTAGGAGGTGCAGCGCTTCGCGGAGTCACGCGACTGGCAGGCGTCCGTCCGGTCGTCCTCGCGGATGATGACGCTGGTGAGGGCGTGGGATACCGTGTTGTTCCAGATCCGGGTGTCCTCGGAGCCGGCGACGTGGATGCCGACGCCGGCCCCCTCGATGAGGTTGGAGGCGATGACGTCGCCCTTGGAGACCTCATCGAGCACGGCGACGGGGTTGTTGACGAAGTAGTTTCCGACGACCTGGGAGTTGATGACGCCCTCGTCGAACCAGACGGCGGCGCGCCGCTCGTTGGCGAAGACGTCCGGGTCGGCGTAGTCGACCCCGGCGTCCGAGTAGTCAACCGTGTTGTAGGCGTAGCGCACGTCCGTGGAGCGCACGATCTTCGTGTCCGCGACGACGCAGTAGGCGCCGCAGGAGGCGGAGACGAAGCCGGCGCTGTTGTTGCCCGTGAAGGAGCTGCGCTCCACCGTGATCCCGGAGGACTGGAAGCCGCCGAGGCCGTTGCCGCCGTTGTTGACGAAGGAGTCGTTGCGCAGCGTCGTGCTCGTCGCGTTCGAGACGGACACGGCCGGGCCCGCCGCGGAGTACCGGAAGGTGGAGTCGGTGACCGACGTGTTCGTCCCGGAGATCGTCACCATGGAGGAGCCGGTGGCGTTGCCGATCTCAGGATCCTTGTAGTCGGACTGCTGGACGGGCGAGTACTTCTCGACCGTCAGGCCGCTGATGGAGGCTCCGTTGGCGGCGACCGTGAGGGCCCGGGCGTGCTGGACGATCTCGACGCGGTGCTTGCTCGGGTCGACGCCGATGACGTAAGTAGTACCGCGGTGCGGCTTGACGTTGTAGCCGGCGCGGTTGTTGTGCGCGGACTTGAGGGTGACGGGGTCCGAGTCGGCGACGTAGAAGCTCGAGGCGGTGACCGCCGAGCGGGAGCCGACCTGGGTCAGGGGCGAGCCGTCGACGAAGACCTGCTCGGGATGGGCGGCCATCCCCTCCTTCGTGGGGTCGGCGTCCGCCGTGCACACGGTGCAGTACCGGACCTGGTTGCCGACGCTCCACGTCCCGTTGCCGCTCGCGGCCCACCCGCTGACCGTGGTCGCGCCGGAGATGACGGGGTGCGCTCCCGACGCGGCGCGGATGGCGACGGCCTTGCGGACGTACAGGTTCCCCTCCCGGTACGTGCCGTTGGCGAGCTCGATGGTGTCGCCGTTACCGGCCTTGGCGAGCGCCGCGGCAATGGTGCGGAACGGGCTCGACGCGGAACCGTCGCCCCCAGCCGAGGCCGATGGTGAGACGTGGTAGGTGCGACCCGCGGCTTGCGCCGTCGGAACCGCGAGGGTCATGAGGGTCAGTCCCAGGAGGAGGGAGGTGAGGGCTGCGACGAGCCGACGCATGGATGCTCCAGTCGTGAGGGAGTGAGGTGCGTTTATCGTATTGTGACCATGCCGTGACGCAAGAGCGACCTTGAGTGGGGAGCGGCACGTTTGCACCGCAAAATCGCAGTTCAGAGCCTTGTGACGGTTGCAACGACTGCCGGCTCGTGCTAGCAAACCGGTATTTTCTGTATGTCACCTGCGACGAATCGTGCTAACGGGGATTCGGCATCATTCGTTCCGGGGCATCCCTCCGGTCCCGTTGGGGCGCCGTGGCGACCCGGGCGGCCGCTCTCTGGGAGACTGACGCCATGACGACGTCCCCTGCCTCCAGCTACCCGGCCGTGCCCGTGCGCGGCGAGATCAAGCTCGGTCAGTTCCTCAAGCTCGCCAACCTCGTCGAGGACGGCTCGGAGGCGCGCGTCGCCGTCCAGTCCGGCGACGTCCTCGTCAACGGCGAGGTGGAGACGCGCCGCGGTCACCACCTCGCCGACGGCGACGTCGTCGAGGTCGAGCTCCCCTCCGGAGCCGACGGCGCCGTCGTCGCCCTCACCGACTGAACGGCGCGCCCGCCCCCGTCAGTGCCTCAGGCACCCCGGGCCGAGCAGGGCCTTGATGTCGGAGTAGAAGGCCTGCGAGGCCTCCACTCGTAGGGAGTTGTCGAGCTGCGTGCGTACCTCGCGGCCCGGGCTCGTGAGGTTGAGGCGCACCGTCGACATCCCGGGATGCTTCGTGAGAACGTCGCGCAGCCGCTCCACGAGCGGCCCGGTGCAGCGGTTGCTGGGCAGCGTGATGGTGACGGCCTCGTGCGTCGCGGAGGAGACGTCCGGGATCGTCATCTCCTGCGCGTACAGCGCCACCTGGCCGTCCCTGCGGTTGAGGCGCCCGCGCACCGTCACGACCGTGTCCGGGGCGAGCATCGTCGAGACCGTCTGGTAGGTGCTCGGGAAGAACAGCGCCTCCACACTTCCCCCGAGGTCCTCGATCTGGGCGATGGCCCAGAGGTTGCCCTGCTTCGTCGTCTTGCGCTGCAGGGAGGTGATGAGGCCGGCGACGGTCACCATGGCGCCGTCGGGACGCTCCTCGTTCTCGATGAGGTCGGCGATCTCGACGTCGGCGAGCTTGCCGAGGACGCCCTCGAGGCCCAGCAGCGGGTGGTCGGAGACGTACAGGCCGAGCATGTCGCGCTCGTAGGCGAGCTTGTCCTTCTTGTCCCACTCGGGGAGGTTGGGCACCTCGGTGGAGAAGACGGGGCCGTTGCCGAAGACGTCGTCGGTGCCGGCGTCGTCGCCGCCCATGAGGGAGGCGAAGAGGTCGAACTGGCCGGCGGCCTCGTTGCGCTTGACGCCGATGACCTCGTCGACGAAGTCCTCGTGGCAGGCCTGGAGGCTGCGCCGGGTCTGGCCGAGTGAGTCGAAGGCGCCGGCCTTGATGAGGGAGTCGATGGTGCGCTTGTTGCAGACCACGGCGGGCACCTTGTCGAGAAAGTCCTCGAAGCTGGTGAAGGCGCCCTTCTCCTCGCGGGCGGCGATGATCCCGTCGACGACGTTCGTGCCGACGTTGCGGATCGCGGCCAGGCCGAAGCGGATGTCGTCCCCGACGGCGGAGAACTGGGCGCGCGAGTCGTTGACGTCCGGCGGGAGCACCTGGATGCCCATGTGGCGGCACTCGCCGAGGTAGACGGCGAGCTTGTCCTTGTTGTCCTTCTGGGACGTGAGGATCGCGGCCATGTACTCGGTCGGGTAGTGGCACTTGAGGAAGGCCGTCCAGTAGGTGACGACGCCGTAGGCCGCCGAGTGCGCCTTGTTGAAGGCGTAGGCGGAGAAGGGGACGACGACGTCCCACAGGGTCTGGATGGACTCCTCGGAGTAGCCGTTGTCCAGCATGCCCTGCCGGAAGCCGACGAACTCCTTGGCCAGGATCTCGGGCTTCTTCTTGCCCATGGCCTTGCGGAGCTTGTCGGCCTTGCCCAGGGAGAAGCCCGCGAGCTCCTGGGCGATCTTCATGACCTGCTCCTGGTAGACGATGAGGCCGTACGTCGTCGACAGGATGGGCTCGAGGGCGTCCTTGAGCTCGGGGTGGATCGGGACGATCTCCTGGAGACCGTTCTTGCGCAGCGCGTAGTTCGTGTGCGAGTCCGCGCCCATGGGGCCGGGGCGGTAGAGGGCGCCGACGGCGGAGATGTCCTCGAAGTTGTCGGGCTTCATGAGGCGCAGCAGGGTGCGCATGCCGCCGCCGTCGAGCTGGAAGACGCCGAGGGTCTCGCCGCGGGCGAGCATCTGGTAGGTCTCGCGGTCGTCGAGCTCGATGTGGTCGATGTCGACCGGGTCCTTGCCGTTGGCGACGATGTTCTCCAGGGCGTCGGAGATGACCGTGAGGTTCCTCAGGCCCAGGAAGTCCATCTTGAGCAGGCCGAGGTGCTCGCAGGTCGGGTAGTCGAACTGGGTGATGTAGGCGCCGTCCTGGAGGCGCTGCATCATGGGGATGACGTCGGTGAGCGTCGCGGAGGACATGATGACGGCGCAGGCGTGGACGCCCCACTGGCGGGTCATGCCCTCCAGCCCGCGGGCGAGGTCGACGATCTTCTGGGCGTCGGGGTCCTCGGCGTGGAGCTTGCGGAACTCCTCGGCCTCCCCGTAGCGCTTGTCGTCGGGGTTGAAGATGCCGTTGATGGAGATGTCCTTGCCCTGGATGGAGGGCGGCATCGCCTTGGTGAGCCGGTCGCCGACGGCGTAGGGGTAGCCCATGACGCGGCTGGAGTCCTTGAGGGACTGCTTGGCCTTGATGACGCCGTAGGTGACGACCTGGCTGATCTTGTCGGCGCCGTACTTCTCCTTGACGTAGTCGATGACCTCCTCACGACGGCGCTCGTCGAAGTCGACGTCGATGTCGGGCATCGAGATGCGCTCGGGGTTGAGGAAGCGCTCGAAGATGAGGCCGTGGTTGAGCGGGTTGAGCTCGGTGATGCCCATGGCGTAGGCGACGATGGAGCCGGCGCCGGAGCCTCGGCCCGGCCCGACGCGGATGCCGTGGTCCTTGGCCCAGTTGATGTAGTCGGCGACGACGAGGAAGTACCCGGGGAAGCCCATCTGGACGATGACGCCGATCTCGTACTCGGCCTGGGCGCGGCAGTCGTCGGGGATGTTGCCGTGGAAGCGCTTGTCCATCCCCTCCCAGCACTCCTTGATGAACCAGGACTCCATGGTCTCGCCCTCGGGGACGGGGAAGGCGGGCATGAAGGAGGCGCCCTCGTCGACGCTCTTGTAGTGGACGTCGCACTGCTCGGCGACGAGGAGCGTGTTGTCGCAGGCCTCGGGCATCTCCTTGAAGAGCTCGCGCATCTCGTGGCCGGGGCGCAGGTAGTAGGAGTCGCCGTCGAAGTGGAAGCGGTCCGGGTCGGTGAGGACGGAGCCGGAGTTGATGCACAGCATGGCGTCCTGGACGACGCGGTCGTCAGGGCGCACGTAGTGGGAGTCGTTCGTGGCGATGAGCGGGGCGCCGATCTCCTTGGCGAGGCGCAGGAGGTCCTTGGTGACGCGCCGTTCGATCTCGAGCCCGTGGTCCATGAGCTCGACGTAGAAGAATTCCTTGCCGAAGATGTCCTGGAGCTCGCCGGCGCAGCGCAGCGCCTCGTCCCACTGCCCCAGGCGCAGGCGGGTCTGGATCTCGGAGGAGGGGCAGCCCGAGGTGCCGATGAGCCCGGCGCTGTAGCGGGACAGGAGCTCGCGGTCCATGCGGGGGCTCTTGCCGAACTGGCCCTCGAGGGAGGCGTAGGAGTCCAGCCGCATGAGGTTGTGGAGCCCCTCGTCGTTGCGGGACAGGAGGGTCATGTGCGTGTAGGAGCCGCGGGCGGAGACGTCGTCGGAGCGCTGGGACTCGTCGCCCCAGAAGACGCGGGTCTTGTCGAAGCGGGACGTGCCGGGCGTCATGTAGGCCTCGACGCCGATGATGGGCTTGATACCGGCGGACTTGCAGGCGTCGTAGAACTCGTAGGCGCCGAACATGTAGCCGTGGTCCGTGATGGCGAGGGCGGGCTGACCGAGTCGCTTGGCCTCGGCGACGTAGTCCTTGATCTTGCCGGCGCCGTCGAGCATCGAGTAGTCGGTGTGGACGTGGAGGTGGACGAAGTCGTCCTTGGGTCCGGTCTCCTGGGTCGCGCCGTTGTTCCCCGTGCTGCTCGTGTCCGCCATGGCTGCATCCTAGGGGCTGGCGCGGGCGCGACGGGAGGGGCCTACGAGCGGGACGGGGCACCTCCGATCGTTGGAACCGTGCGGTATTCCGGCGGCGCCGTGGGTGCCGTGCGAGAAAGCGCACGCCGCCCGCGGGAGGGGTGCCCGGCCGGCGTCACCAGGTGAGGGTACGCGCCATGTCCTGGTGCCAGATCCCCGCGTCGAGGTACCTCTCCCCGCTGACGGTCCGGTAGCCGCAGCGCTCGTAGAAGCCCATGGCCTGCTCCTGCGCCGACAGGACGACGGTGACGGCCCCGGTTCCCTTCGGGACGCCAGCCGCGACGGCCGTCTCGGCGTCGAGGGGCGCGGCGGTGTGCTCGAGGGCGGCGGCCTCGACGGCGGCGACGAGTCGCGCTCCGAGGCCCGTGCCGCGGGTCGCCCGGCGAACCGCGAGCCGGCCCAGGTGGACCTGGCCGGGATGCTCGGGCTCGAGGAGGAGACGCGCGGCCCCGAGCGGGACGCCGTCGGCGCCGGACGCGAGGACGTGCCAGGTCGTCGCCTCGAAGTCCCGGGCGTCGATCTCCTCGATGAAGGGGACCTCCTGCTCCCCGACGAAGACCTCGAGTCGGACGTCGGCGACGCCGCGGCACAGGTCGTCGAGGGCGGGATCGGCGTCGTCGCCGCGCGCGGTGGCGAAGGAAAGGGGCTCGGCGACGGCGCGCACCGGTTCGATGCACAGCTGGGGGAACCCGGGGCGGGTGGACGTGGCGGTGTCGCACGCGGTCATACGGTCATCCTGCCGTGCCCCGCCGTCGTGCGTCGAGACTGACGCTCTCCCGCCGGGGCAGGTGCTCCAGCGGTCGGTCTCGGTGGGGAACGGGCAGGCTGGGTGGGCGGCGGTCCGGCGGCACGCGACGTGGCGCGCCGCGTCGATCGGCCGGGCTCAGCCCACCGTGCCGCCTCAGGGCAGGCGGAGGACGTCGAGGGCGTGGGCGAGGTCGTCCGGGTACTCCGACTCGAAGACCATCCACTCCCCCGTGATGGGGTGCGCGATCCCGAGCCGACGCGCGTGGAGCCACTGGCGCACGAGGCCGGTCCGCGCGGTGAGATCGGTGTCGGCGCCGTAGGTCTCGTCACCGACGCAGGGGTGCCCGACGGCGGACATGTGGACGCGGATCTGGTGCGTGCGACCGGTCTCGAGGTGGACCTCGGCGAGGTCGGCGGCCGGCATCGACTCGATGACGTCGTAGTGGGTGACGGACTCGCGCCCGCCGTCGATGATCGCCATCTTCCACTCGCGGCTCGGGTGCCGGCCGATCGGGGCGTCGATCGTGCCGGAGGTCGGGTCCAGGTGCCCCTGGACGAGCGCGTGGTAGATCTTCTCGACCGTGTGCTCGCGGAAGGACTGCTTGAGCACGGAGTAGGCGCGCTCCCCCTTGGCGACGATCATGCAGCCGGAGGTGCCGACGTCGAGGCGGGAGACGATGCCCTGGCGCTCGGCGGCGCCCGAGGTCGCGACGCGCACGTGCATCGCCTTGAGGGCGCCCAGGACGTCGGGGCCGTCCCAGCCCATGGAGGGGTGGGCAGCGACGCCGGCGGGCTTGTCGACGACGACGACGTCCTCGTCCTCGTAGAGGATCCCCATGCCCACGACGGGCGTGGCGACCGGCTCCGCGGGCCTGGGGTCGGGGAGGTCGACCTCGAGGAGGGCGCCCTCTGCGAGGCGGTCGGACTTGCCGAGGGCCCGGCCGCCCTCGCGCACGCCGCCGTCGGCACAGAGCTCACCGACCTTGGAGCGGGAGAGGCCCGTCATGCGTGACAGGGCGACGTCGACGCGCTCACCGACGAGGCCGTCGGGCACGGGCATGAGGCGCAGGCTCACAGCAGCGGCACCTCGTCCTCGGACTCGAGGGCCTCGGCACGGCGCTGCTGCTCGGCGACGTGGTGCTGGGAGCGACCGCCCGGGGCCTCGACGGGATCGAGGACCTCGTTGGGCTCGGACTCGAGGCTGGCGTGGCCGAGGCCGGTCGTGTCCTCGTCCAGAGCGCGCCCGACGGCCGTGGTGGCGTCGCCGTGGCCCGTGGCGGCGTCGGCGGCGAGGTCCTGCTCGGCCTCCTCGGGGGCGAGGGGGCCGGCCGCGCCCGTGTCCTCAGCGTCCTCCGCGTCCTCGAGGCCGTTGGAGCCGAGCGGGGTCACGCCATCGGCCTGGCCGCGCTCGGGCTCAGCGCCCTCCGCTGCGGTGAGGCCGTCGTCCGAGGCCCTCTCCCCGTCCCGGTCATCCGGCTCGGCGAGCTCGAGGGCGGGCCGGCCCTCGTCGGCCCGTGCGCCGGCGGCCGTGCCGCCCGAGGGGCTGCTCGGGCTCGCCGGTCCCTCGCCGAGGACGGCGGCGGCGGCCTTCTCCCCGTCCCGTCGCTCGCCCGAGGCCCGGGAGCCGTCGAGGCCGAGGCCGACGAGGGAGAGCGCCATGATGGTGAAGGCGGCGACGACGATGGCGATGTCCGCGACGTTGCCGATGAACAGGCTGCCGTAGGAGATGAAGTCGACGACGTGGCCCCGGAAGATCCCGGGGCTGCGCACGAGCCGGTCGATGAGGTTGCCGACGGCGCCACCGAGGACGAGGCCGAGGGTCACGGCCCACGCCCGCGAGGCGAGCCGGTGGGAGACCCGCACGACGATGACGGCCACGGCGACCGCGATGATGGTGAAGATCCACGTCTGCCCGGTCGCGAAGGAGAAGGCGGCGCCGGGGTTGCGGATGAGGTAGAGGGTGAGCCAGTCGCCGATCACGTTGACGCGGTGGCCGTCGGACAGCGAGGCCACGGCCCACAGCTTGGTGAGCTGGTCGACGGCGAGCACGGCGATCGCGACGCCCCACAGGAGCGCGAGCACGGCTCGGCCTCCGGGCACGGCCCGCGTCCGGGCGAAGGGCTCCGCCTCCTCATGCGGTTCCACCCGGGGCGCCGTCCGGGAGGTCCGCCTCGTGGCGGGTGCGGCGTCGGCCGAGCTCGCGGCGCGTCGGCCGTGGGCGAGTCGTCGAAAGCCGTGATGCTCGGGCTCGGTGGTCACGTGCTGATCCTCCAGGGGCGGTGGCTGCGGCGAGGGCGGCGACCCGGGTGCGGGTCGCCGCCCTCGTTCGACGGTGGGTGCGGTGCCGGTGCGTCCGCCTCGGGTGGGCGGGGCGTCTCAGCGCCGCGAAGGGCTCACAGGCTCGGGGAGGCGGAGTCGTCGCCGTCCTCAACGTGGGTGAGCAGGTTGTTGAGGTAGCTCTTGAGGCGGGCGCGGTAGTCCGACTCGAAGCGGCGCAGCTCGTCGATCTTGTGCTCAAGGCCGGAGCGCTCCTTCTCGAGCTGGGCGAGGGTGCGGTCGCGCTGGTCCTCGGCGTCCTTGCGGATCTGCTCGCTGGAGGCCTTGGCCTCGGAGATGAGGCGCTGCTCCTCGGCCTTGCCGTTGGCGACGTGCTCGTCGTGGAGACGCTGGGCGAGCTCGAGCATGCCGGCGGCGTCAGCCGGGGCGGAGGTGCTGGTCGCGGGAGCGGCGGTGACGGGAGCGGCCTCCTGGGCGGAGGTGGTGGCGACCGGCGCGGCGGTCTCCTCGACGGACTCCTCCTCGACGACGACCTCGGCGGGCTCGTCGGAGACGGTGCTGGTCTCCTCGACAGGGGTGATGGAGGACGCGGTGGTGCCGCCCTCGCTGAGCTCCTCGACGCGCGCGTTGGCGGCGTCGAGCTTGGCCTTGAGGTCGGTGTTCTCGGCCTCGAGCTGACGCATCGCCTCGACGACCTCGTCGAGGAACTCGTCGACCTCGTCCTGCTCGTAGCCCTCGCGGAACTTGGTCGCCGTGAACTTCTTGTTGAGGACGTCGTCTGCAAGCAGCGTCATAGTCGTCACCTCATGTTGTGCGGAAGATTGATCGTGCGACCGGTAGCCGCTCGTGACAACAGAGTACCCGAAACCCTTGCGGCGCCCCATCAGCGCACTGGGAGGACCCTGTGAGCGCGCCCCCTCCCACGAGGCGGCCGGCCGTGTGCGGCGCCGCATCCCGCGCCGGCCCCGGGAGGACCCCGACGCCCCTGGGCACGAGGCACGGGGGCAGGCCGGAACACGAGGGCGCCCTCGCCGAGGGGATCGGCGAGGGCGTCGGGCGGACGGGGCCGCAGCGGCTGACGCACGGGGGCGTCGACCGATGCGCTCCCCCGGTCACATGAGCCGCGAGGTGAAGCCCAGGAGGTTCTGGACGAGCACGACGACGAAGTACAGCACCAGGAAGGACAGGTCGATCCCCATGGCGCCCATGCGGAGCACGGGCACGACTCGACGGAGCCAGTTGAGCGGGGGATCGGTGAGCCCGTAGACGACGTTCGCGATGACGAGGACGACGCCGCTCGGACGCCACTGCCGCGCGAAGAGCTGGATCCAGTCCAGGATGACGCGAACCAGGAGGATGAGCAGGTAGAGCCCCAGGAGGCTCGAGATGATCGAGAGGATCGGCGAGAGGACGCTCACGTGGGCGCCCTCGCTCAGGACTGGTTGAAGAAGCGGCCGTGGGGCTCCTCGGCGCCGTCGCCACCGTCGATCTCGACGCTGGCGGGGGTGAGGAGGAAGACGCGGGGGGTCACGCGCTCGATGGCGCCGTGGAGGCCGAAGACGAGGCCGGCGGAGAAGTCGACCATGCGGCGGGCGTCGGACTCGCTCATGTTGGTGAGGTTGACGATGACCGGGACGCCGTCGCGGAAGGACTCGCCGATGACGCGGGCCTCGTTGTAGGTGGAGGGGTGCACCGTGACGATGCGGCGCAGGTCGGGGACAGCGACCGGCCGCGGCGCGGCATCGTCCTCGTAGGAGTCGTAGGCCTCGTACTCGCCGGTCTCCTCGGCGGGCGCGTAGGAGGTGGCGCCGGTCGCGGCGTAGCCGTCCTCGGCGTACCCCTCGCCGACGGGGGCGTAGCCCTCGTCCGCGTAGGAGTCCTCGGCGGGCTCTGAGTAGCCCAGGAAGTTCGTCATCTTGCGCAGCGCGCTCATCGTTCGGCTCCTTGTCCGTCCGGATCCCTGGCGGCCCGGACACGCAGACGTTATCGGGTGGGCGGAAACCGGCACCTCATCTCGCACCGGCGTGTCACCGTGACCTGCCCGGGGTCCCGGTCAGGCGCGCCCGGGTCAGCTCCCCAGCCCGGGACCGCGCTCAGCCCCGTCCGTCCCGCGGCGCGGCCACGACGACGCCCGCGATCCGGCCGGTGACGCCGTCGCGGCGGTAGGAGTAGAAGCGCTCGTCCTCGAGGGTGCACCAGGACCCCTCCCCCGCGTGCGCGCCGAGCCCGGTCCGGGTGATGGAGGTGACGCCACTGCGCTCGAGCTGGGCGAGGACGCCGGCGGCGACGTCGAGGGCCGGGGTTCCCCAGCTCGTCGTCGAGGCGCTCGTCGGCTCGATGAGACCTGCCTCGGCACGAGTGTCCTCCGGGACCTCGTAGCAGCGCCCGCACACGCAGGGCCCGATGGCGGCGTGGACGGCGCACGGCTCGACGCCGGCCTCCGCCATCGCCCCGAGAGCCGCCTCGACGACGCCGTCGAGCATCCCCTTGCGGCCCGCGTGGACCGCGGCGACGACGGCGCCGTCGTCGGAGGCGAGGAGGACGGGGACGCAGTCGGCGACGAGGACGGCTGCCGCCTGCGGGCGGGGGCCTGCGCCGCGGGTGTCGAGGAGGAGCGCGTCGGCGGTCGGCACGTCGCCCGGGACGGCCCGTGCGACGGTGGCCGAGTGGACCTGGTTCATCCAGGCGATCCCGCCGCGCTCGAGGCCGAGGGCGTCCTCGAGGAGAGCGCGGGAGGCGGCGACGCGGGCAGGGTCGTCGCCGACATGGGCGGCGAGATTGAGTCCGGCGTAGTCCCCCTCCCCCGCGCTCGGACCGGTGGTCGCCTCGGGGACGGACGGGGCCCCCGTGCCGCGGGTCGTGAAGTACCCACGGGCGCGGGGGCCCAGGTCGACCTCGATGAGGAGGTCGTCACGCGTGGTGCTGGTGCGCATGGCACCAGTGTCACACGACCGTCCCTGCGGCGCGCCAGTCTGCCACGGCCCTCCAGGTGGGCCGGTTCCGGACGCCGGGACGGTGCGCGGTCAGCGCAGGAAGTCCGGCAGGTCGATGTCGTCCGGCTCGGCGTCGCGTCCGATGACCGGCGGGACGTCGAGCTCGGGGCGGCGCGCGGCCGGGGCCGCGTCGTCGACGTAGGCGGGGACCTCGCTGGACGCGGCGCTCGGGGCGGCCGTCCGGTAACCCGGGGCGGCGGCGGCCGAGTGGGCCGAGCGGACGGCCGGGGGCTCGACGACGGAGGCCCGGGAGTAGCCGGCGAGGGAGGCCGAGGCGGCGGAGGGCGCGGGGCGCAGGCTCGAGGTGGAGCGCGTCTGGGCCGGGCGCTGGGCCGTCTGGGCCGGCGACTGCGCGGACTGGGCGCCCGCGGCGGCCTTCTCGAGCTTGCCCGTGGCGACGGGCTCCTCGTCGAAGCCGGCCGCGATGACGGTGACGCGGACCTCGTCGCCGAGGGCGCCGTCGACGACGTTGCCGAAGATGATGTTCGCCTCGGGGTGGACGGACTCGCGGACCAGGTTGGCGGCCTCGGAGATCTCGAAGAGGCCGAGGTCGGAGCCGCCCTGGAAGAAGAGCAGGACGCCGTGGGCGCCGTCGATGCTGGTCTCGAGGAGCGGGGAGGCGATGGCCTGCTCGGTCGCGGTGAGGGCGCGGTCCTCGCCGGTGGCGGAGCCGATGCCCATGAGGGCGCTGCCGGCGTCCTGCATGACGGACTTGACGTCGTTGAAGTCGACGTTGATGAGGCCGGGAGTGGTGATGAGCTCGGTGATGCCCTGAACACCCTGGAGGAGGACCTGGTCGGCCTGCTTGAAGGCGTCGACGACGGAGATGTTGCGGTCCGCGATCTGCAGGAGGCGGTCGTTGGGGATGACGATGAGGGTGTCGACCTCGTCCCGGAGGTTCTGGACGCCGTCCTCGGCCTGGTTGGCGCGGCGGCGGCCCTCGAAGGCGAAGGGACGGGTGACGACGCCGATGGTGAGGGCGCCGAGGCTGCGGGCGACCTTGGCGACGACGGGCGCGGCGCCGGTACCGGTGCCGCCTCCCTCACCGGCGGTCACGAAGACCATGTCGGCGCCGTCGAGGGCCTCCTTGATGTCCTCCTCGTGGTCCTCGGCGGCCTTGCGGCCGATCGAGGGGTCGGCGCCGGCGCCGAGCCCGCGGGTGAGGTCCCGGCCGACGTCGAGCTTGGTGTCCGCGTCGGACATGAGCAGGGCCTGCGCGTCGGTGTTGACCGCGATGAACTCGACGCCGCGAAGGCCGGCCTCGATCATGCGGTTGACGGCGTTGACGCCGCCGCCGCCGACGCCCACCACCTTGATGACTGCCTGGTAGTGCTGCGACTCAGCCACTGTCTGCCTCCACGAGCTCAGTGGGACTCCCCTGGTGGAGCCCCGGTGCCAACCCTCAACCTCAGGTGAAGGTTTATACTTATGTCATTCTGTCGATGACGAGGGCAACGTTATCGCGCTCGCACCGCTGACGCCATCCGGGCTCGGCGTGTCCGTGCTCTCCCTCAGGCGGTCGTCGGGGTGCGCGGGCTCGAGACGTCGTAGGTCTGAGCCCCCTGCTTGAGCAGCACCGCCAGCACCCGCGCCTTGAGCTCGGACTCGGAGGTGTCGCCCCACACCACCTTCGCCCCCGAGGTGAGGGTGAGGGTGACCTGGCCGGTCGACGACGCCGTGCCCTGGGCGACCTTGCCGCGGGTGGTCTTGTCCAGCGAGCCGACCGCCTTGGCGACTGCCTTGACCTGGGTGCCCGTGAGCGCGGTCTGCCCGTCCGGCGCCGCGATCACGACGACTCCGCTCGGCTGCTCCTGGGCGGTCCCGAGCACGACGCCGTCGCCGTCCATGACCTTCCAGCCGGCGTCCGTCTCCTGTGCCGCGACGGGCACGCGCATGGTGAGGGTGACGGTGAGACCGTGGAGGGGGTCGCGGGAGACCTTCGTCGAGCGGACGCGCACGAGGGCGTCGGTCACCTCCTGCTCGACGTCCCCGGTGCTCAGCCTGAGGATCGAGGTGCCTTCGTCCTTCTCGAGCACCTTGCGGACCTGGGCGGCCTTGACCGTGCCGTCCGAGCCCTTGACCGTGACGGCCGAGGTTCGCAGCGCGAGCAGCGGGGAGAAGAGGAGCGCCCAGACGAGCACCGCGACGAGCACGACGACGCCCGCCGCGGCGCCCGCGCGGCGCAGCCGCAGCGATCGGACGGCGCGTCGGCGCTCGGCGAGACGGTCCGTCAACCCGGTCGAGACGACGCGGTCGGCGGGCGACGCGACCGCACCGCTCCCCCGGCCCTCGTCGGCCGTGACGGCGCTGCGGCCGGAGCGGCGCCCGAACAGCGTCAGGGCGCGACCACCGGGCTGAAGGGCGTCGTGGTCACGGCGCGGGGGCAGCTCCGGGGTCGAGGCGGTCGGAGGCTCCACGCTCGACGCGGCGGAGGCGGTCGACCGGCTCGAGGCGGCGGACGGCGCAGTGCCCGTGCGCCGGCGACGGGACGCGCCTCCGGGTCGACCGGCCGTGGCGGCCGAGTCCGCTGAGTCGGCCGTGCCTGCCGTGCCCGCGGCCGGGACGCGGCCGGGGCGGACAGGCACCTCGGAGGCGTCGTGGGACGGCTGCTGGCTCACGGGGCGCGGACGGGAGGGCTTCCTCATCGGGCGGTGGTCTCCCCAGTCAGTGACTCGCGCCGACGCAGGCGCGCCAGGACGACGTCCGCCAGCTCCGTCACGTCGCCGGCGCCCACGGTGAGGAGGAGGTCCCCGGGGCGGGCGGCGTCGGCGACGGCCTCGGCGGAGGCGACGCGGTCGGCGACGTAGCGGGCGCCGGGCACGAGGTCGGCGACGGTGGCGCCGGTGACCTCCGGGAAGTCCGCCTGGGTCTCGCGGGCCGGGTAGATCGGGGCGAGCACGACGACGTCGGCCGAGGTGAGTGCCTCGCCGAAGCGGTCGGCGAAGTTGCGGGTGCGTGAGAAGAGGTGCGGCTGGAAGAGGGCCAGGACCCGCCCGCCGCGCTCGTCGGCGACCTCGCGGGCCGTCGTCAGGAGGGCGGCCACCTCGGTGGGGTGGTGGGCGTAGTCGTCGACGACGCGGACGCCGTCGGCCTCGCCGCGGTCCTCGAAGCGGCGGCCGGTGCCGCCGAACTCGGCGAGCCCGTCAGCCATCGTCGCGGGGGCGACGCCGAGCTCGAGGCCGGCCGCCCAGGCGCCCGCGGCGTCGAGGGCGACGTGGTCACCGGGCACGGCGAGCTCGAGGTCGACGGGGCCGGCGGTGACGGCGCCGTCCGAGCCGGTGCGGGTGAGGCGGGCGGACGTGCCCGATCCGCGACGGCCCGTCACCTCGAGCCGGACGTGAGCCTCAAAGCCGGGGACCGGCCCACCGGGGAGGGCGTCGGCCGCGCTCGTGCCGTAGGTGAGGACGCGGTGCCCGTCAGCCGCGGCAGCGACGGCGAGCCGGTGCGCGCCGGGATCGTCGGCGCAGGCGACGAGGAGACCACCGGGCACGAGCCTGCCCGCGAAGTCCACGAAGGCCGCCGCGAAGGCCTCGGCGGTGCCGTAGTTGTCGAGGTGGTCGGGCTCGACGTTGGTGACGACCTCGATGGTCGGCGCGTAGTTGAGGAAGGACTTGTCGGACTCGTCGGCCTCGGCGACGAAGGCGGGTCCCGAGCCCAGGTGCGCGCCGGTGCCGAGCGCGCGGACGACGCCGCCGATCGCGAAGGAGGGGTCCGCACCGGCGGCGGTGAGGGCCTCGGCGAGCATGCCGGAGGTGGTCGTCTTGCCGTGGGCGCCGGCGACCGCGACGAAGGCGCGGCCCTGCGCGGCCAGGGCGAGGGCCTGGGAGCGGTGGATGACCTCCTGCCCGCGCTCGCGGGCGGCCACGAGCTCGGGGTTGGTCTCCTTGATGGCGGTCGAGACGACGACCGTCGCGTCCACCGGCACGTTGGCGGCGTCGTGCCCGAGGGTGACGTCGAGGCCGAGGTCGCGCAGGTGCTCGAAGGCGGGGCCGCCGTGCGCGTCGGAGCCGGTGACGGTGGCGCCGCGGGAGGCGAGGAGCTGGGCGACGACGTTCATGCCGGCGCCGCCGACGCCGATGAGGTGGAAGGCGCGTCCGGCCAGGCTGCGCTCCTGGGCCCCGGACGGGTCGGTCGTGGCTGTGGTGGTGCTCACGCGTTCTTCTCCTTGGTCGTCGGGGCGTCCTGGGCGGTGGCTCGCACGAGGGCCGCGAGGCGGGCGGCGCCGTCGCGCACGCCGGTGGAGGCGGCGGCGCTCGCGGTCGCGGCGCGGCGCTCGTCGTCGGCGAGCTCGGTGGCGAAGCCGGCGACGTCAGCGGGGATCAGGTCGCCGTCGGCGACGAGCCGCCCTCCGCCGGCGGCGACGACGTCGGCGGCGTTGAGGCGCTGCTCGCCGTTGCCGATGGGCAGGGGGACGTAGAGGGCCGGCAGCCCGAGGGCGGTGAGCTCGGCGACGGTGCCGGCGCCGGAGCGGCACACGACTCCGTCGGCGCAGGCGTAGGCCTGCTCCATGGCCGTGAGGTAGTCCAGGACGTGGTATCGCCCGGCGAGGTCGGCGGCGGCGCGCCCGGCGTCGACGGCCTCGCTGAGGGCGTCGCGGACGGGCTCGTCCTTGCCCTTGCCGGTGAGGTGGAGGACCTGGAGCCCGGCGGGGAGGTCGCCGAGGGCGGCGGCGACGACCTCGTTGAGGTGCTGGGCGCCGAGCGAGCCACCCGTGATGAGGAGGGTCGTGGCCTCGGGGTCCAGGCCGAGGGCGGTCGCCCCGGTGAGGCGGGCGACGCGGGCGCCCTCTTCGGTGCCGCGCTGGGCGACGAGCTCGCCGATGGCGGGCCGCAGCGGGAGGCCGGTGACGGTGGTGCTGCCCGTCGCGGCCTTGAGCGGGGTGGAGGCGAAGGTGAGGGCGACCGCGGCGGCCCAGCGGGCGCCGAGGCGGTTGGCGAGGCCCGGGCGGGCGTTCTGCTCGTGGATGACGACGGGGACGCCGGCCCGCCGGGCGGCGAGGTAGGCGGGCGTGGACACGAAGCCCCCGAAGCCGACGACGACGTCGGCCCCGACCGCCTCGATGGCACGTCCGGCGGCGTCGACCGCCTGTCGCAGGTGCCGGGGCAGGCGCAGGAGGTCGAGGCTGGGGCGGCGCGGGAGCGGGACGCGGGGGACGTAGGAGAGCTCGTACCCGGCCTCGGGGACGAGCCGTGACTCGAGCCCCTGCCGGGTGCCGAGGACGAGGATCTCGGTGGCGGGGTCTCCCCCGGCTGCCGGGTCGCGCAGGGCGGCCGCGGTGGCGAGGAGCGGGTTGACGTGGCCGGCGGTGCCGCCGCCGGCCAGGAGGACCCGCAGCGCCCGGGGTCCGGTGGGCTCGTTCTGGGACGTGTCAGGCACGGTTCCTCCTGCGGGGTGTGATGACGGTGAGGGTACGGCGCACGGAGCCCGCGCGGGCGGAGAGGGCCTCCTGCGCCCCGGGCTCGTGCCGGGCGAGGGCGAGGAGCACCCCGATGCCGCCGAGCACGGCGATGAGCGCGGAGCCTCCGGCGCTGATGAGGGGCAGCGGTACGCCGAGGACAGGCAGCAGCCCGGCGACGACGCTCATGTTGATGAGCGCCTGCCCGACGATCCAGGTCATGAGGCCCGCCGCGGTGACGACGGCGAAGCGGTCCCGGCTGCGCCGCATGATGCGCACGCAGCACCAGCCGACGGTGATGAAGAGGGCGATGACGAGGACGGTTCCGACCAGGCCGAGCTCCTCGCCGACGATCGCGAAGATGTAGTCCGAGTCCGCCTGGGTGAGGTAGCCCCACTTCTGACGCGACCCGCCGGGTCCGACGCCGAGCAGTCCGCCGGTGCCGAGGGCGTACTTGGCGTGGTTCGGCTGGTAGGCCAGGCCGAGCGGGTCGGAGCCGTCGGGGTTGAGCCAGGCCGTGATGCGTGCGCGACGGCTCGGTCTGAGGATGGAGACGAGCGCGAAGCCGGCGAGCCCGAAGGCGCCGACGCCGACGAACCAGCGGCGTGAGAGTCCCGCCATCCACATGGCGCCGAAGGCGGCGACCACGATGACGATCGACGTGCCCATGTCGCCGCCGCCGAGGACGAGGCCGACGGCGAGCATGACGGGAAGGCCGACGCGCAGGAGGAAGGGCTTCGTCTCCGCCCAGGTGCGGACGCCGTCGCGCATGTCCGCGGCGTGCTTCCAGGCCGTGCGCCCGAGGACGAGGCAGAGGCCGAGCTTGATGAACTCGGAGGGCTGGAGGGTCATCCCGCCCGGGAGCCTGATCCAGTTCGAGTTGCCCATGATGTCGATGCCGACGCCGGGCACGAAGACGAGGCACTGAAGGGCGAGGGCGAGGCCCATGACCCACCAGGCGCTCTTCTTGAGCGTGGAGATCCGGGCGCGGGAGACCGCCAGCATGCTGGCGACGCCGACGACGGCGAAGACGAGGTACTTGGCGTAGGCCGTGAGGCTGTTCGTCCCGGCGGCGGCGCTCGAGACCGACTGCACCGAGTAGACCATCATGAGGCCGATGAAGAGCAGCATGAAGGTCGCCACGAGGAGGACGTAGTAGGTGACGACGGGGCTCTCGCCCCGCACGGGTCCGTCGGCACCGGAGACGCGGTGCCACCAGGCTGCGGGAGATCCCGGGCGCAGGGTGCGCCGGCGGCGGGGCTCAGAGGCGTTCTCGGGGCCGTCGGCGCTCGAGGCGCTCGAGGCGCTCGAGGCGCTCGAGGCGCTCGAGGCGCTCGGGGCCTCGCGACGGCCCCGGCCCGGCGTCCGATCGGCTCGGGCCGTGCCGCGGCTACGTTCCGTCCGCCGCTTCCCCGGGCGCTCGCCGGGGCGGCTGGTGCGTGCGGGGCTCAACCGCGGGCCCCCGGGATCCGCTTGGTGACGGCGGCGGCGAACATGTCTCCCCGCTCGCCGTAGGAGGTGAACTGGTCCCAGGAGGCGCAGGCCGGGGCGAGCATGACCGTGTCGCCCGGCTGGGCCAGGGAGGCGGCGGCCTCGACGGCGCCGTCGATGACGGCCTGCGAGGAGCCGTCCGGGACGCGGGTCAGGGCGACGTCGGGCGCCTCGTCGGCGAGGGCGGCGAGGAGGGGCTCCTCGTCACGACCGATGACGACGACGCCACGCAGGGCGGGGCGCACGGCGCGGACGAGCTCATGGAAGTCGGCGCCCTTGTCGTCACCGCCGGCGATCCACACGCCGGTTCCCTCGGGGAGGCTCATGAGGGCGGCCTGGGCGGAGTGCGGGTTCGTGGCCTTGGAGTCGTCGACCCAGGTGACGCCGTCGGTGGTGCCGACGGTGACGATGCGGTGGGCGCCGGGGCGGTACGCGCGCAGGCCCTCCCGGACCGCGACGGGGTGGGCGGCGACGTCGTCGTGCGCCATGGCGAGGGCGGCGGCGGCGAGGGCGTCGGCGGCGACGTGGGCGGGGAGCCGGTCGGCCTGGCCGCCGGGCGCGAGGTGGGCGAGGTCGTCGAGGGTGGCGAGCTCGAGCCCGGCGCGGTAGCGGTCGGCGTGCATGGCGCGGTCGACGAGGATGTCCTCGACGACGCCCACCTGTCCGAGGGCGGGCACGCCGAGGGTGAAGCCGACGGCGTAGCAGCCCTCGACGACGTCGGCTCCGTCGACCATGGCCTGGGTGGCGGGGTCGGCGACGTTGTAGACGGCGGCCCTCTGGGCGCGCTCGAAGACGCGGGCCTTGTCCGCGCCGTAGGCCTCGAAGCCGCCGTGCCAGTCGAGGTGGTCGGGGGCGAGGTTGAGGCAGGCCGCCGCCAACGGGCTCAGGGTGCGCGTCGTGTGGAGCTGGAAGCTGGAGAGCTCGACGGCGAGGGCGTCGGCACGCCCCTCGGCCACGACGCTGATCGTCGGGACGCCGATGTTGCCGACCGCCGGCGCGTTGAGCCCGGCAGCGGTGAGGATGGCGGAGAGCATGCCGACGGTCGTCGTCTTGCCGTCGGTTCCGGTGACGGCGATCCACGGCACGGTGCGGCCGGTCTCGCGGTCCTGAGCCTGCTGGAGCCGCCAGGCGAGCTCGATCTCGCTCCACGTCTCCAGGCCCGCTGCCGCGGCACCGGTGAGGACCGGACCGGTGGCGGGGACGCCGGGCGACACGATGAGGAGGCGGAGGTCGGAGCCCGTGACGGCCTGCGCGACGGCCGCGTCGTCTCCCGCGACGGCGCCCGCGAGTCCGGGGTGACCGGCTCGAGCCTCCTCGACGGCGCTCTCACGCGAGTCGAGGACGGTGACCTGGGCGCCGAGGGTGGTGAGGACGTCGACGACCGCGAGTCCGGTGCGGCCCAGGCCGACGACGCCGACGCGCGCGCCGGTGAGGTCGCTCGTGCTCAGGGTGCTGGTGCCGCTGCTGGTCACGGGGTCTCTCGTTCCTGTCTGTGGGCGGCCGGCGAGCCGTAGGGCCGGGCGTCGGGAGGGTTGTGGTGCGGACGGCGGGCCCGTGCTGGGCGGCGCCGGGGCGTCGGGCGAGGTCCGGCGTCGTGGTCGATGCTCCCCCATCGACCTGGGAGGGAGGTGGAGCCACGCGCGCGACGCGGCCGACGTCACGCGCGGCGCGGTGCACCGTCAGCGGTCGACCAGCGACCTGCTCGCACGACCCCTCCCGCAACGAGTCGTGCGCGAGAGGGCGTGCGTAGCGGGTCAGGAGAGGAGGAACTCCGTGTAGAAGACGCCGAGCCCCGCGACGACGCACACGCCGGCGATGATCCAGAAGCGGATGACGACGTTGACCTCGCTCCACCCTCCGAGCTCGAAGTGGTGGTGGAGGGGCGCCATGCGGAAGACGCGCTTGCCGGTCGACTTGAAGGAGGCGATCTGGATGACGTCGCTCATGACCTCGGCGAGGAAGAGGCCTCCCAGGATGACGGCCAGGAACTCCGTGCGGGTGAGGATCGACAGGCCGGCGACGGCGCCGCCCAGGGCGAGTGAGCCGGTGTCCCCCATGAAGATCTTGGCCGGGGAGGCGTTCCACCACAGGAAGCCGAAGCAGGCTCCCATGAGGGCCGCGGCGATCATGGCGAGGTCGCGCGGGTCGCGGACCTGGTAGCAGGTGGTGACGACGACGTCGGCGTGCCCGTAGAGGCAGGACTGGTTCGTCTGCCACACGCCGATGAGCGTGTAGGCGCCGAAGACCATGGCCGAGGAGCCCGCCGCCAGGCCGTCGAGGCCGTCCGTCAGGTTGACGGCGTTGGACCACGCCGTGATGAGGAAGTTCGACCACAGGATGAACAGGACGATGCCGAGCCCGACGCCCGCGAAGGCGAGGTCGAGGTGCGAGTCCCGTGCGAAGGAGATGCGCGTCGAGGCCGGCGTCAGCCCGTTGCGGTCCGCGAAGAAGAGGCCGCACACGGAGAAGGTGATGCCGATGAAGGCCTGCCCGAGCATCTTCTGCCAGGGTGTCAGGCCCAGGGAGCGCTGCTTGGAGATCTTCTCGAAGTCGTCGAGGAAGCCGATGAGGCCCAGTCCCACGATGAGGAAGAGCAGGAGGACTCCGCTCGCCCGTGGCGCTCGCAGCTCGGAGAGGTTGGCGACCGCGTAGCCGAGGACGGTGGCGACGATGATGACGAGGCCGCCCATCGTGGGCGTGCCACGCTTGGTGAAGTGGCCCTGGGGCCCGTCCTGGCGGATGAACTGGCCGTACTGCCGCTTGTGCAGGAAGCCGATGAGCACGGGCGTACCCAGCAGGGTCACGACCATGCCCACGGCGGCGGCGATGAGGATGGCGGTCATCGTTCGGTGCCTCCCGGTGTCCCTTCGACGGGTCGTTCAGCGAGATGGTTCGCGACGCGCCAGGCGCCGGACCCGTTCGAGCCCTTGACGAGCACGGCGTCGCCCTGGCGGACGAGGGTGTCGATCCGCTCGAGGGCGGCGTCGGCGTCGGGCAGCTCGACGACCTCCGCCACGCCGGCGGCTCGAGCGCTCCGCGCGGCGGGGGCGGCGCCCTCGCCGATGGTGACGAGGAGGCTCGCGCCCGCGCCGGCCACGAGCTCGCCCGTGCGGGCGTGGTCGGCGTCGGAGGACTCCCCCAGCTCGAGCATCTCGGAGATGACGACGACGCGGCGCCGGTCGCCGGCGAGGGCCGGCAGGGAGGCCAGCGAGGCCGTCATGGAGTCGATGTTGGCGTTGTAGGAGTCGTCGATAAGGAGGAGCTCGCCGCCGGCGGGCGCGCCGACGGCACGCACGTCGAGCCGGTGAGGGCTCTCGATGACCGCGTCCCCGAGGGCTGCGACGGCGGCGGCGGCGGGGACACCCGCGGCGATCGCGAGGCCGACCGCGGCGAGCGCGTTGCCGACGTTGTGGAGGCCGGGCAGGCCGAGGCGGAGGCGCGTCGTGGGTGCGCCCGGGGCGACGAGGTCGAGGACGGCGTGCGCCTCGGCGTCCGCCTCGACGTTCTCGGCGCGGATCTCGGCTGCCGGGTCGCCGCTCGCGGAGAAGGACAGGACCGTGCCGGGGGCGATGGAGCGCATGGCCCAGGCGCGCTCGTCGTCGCGGTTGAGGACCGCGGTGCCGGTGGGCACCAGGCCCTGGACGATCTCGGACTTGGCCTTGGCGACGCCGTCGACGGAGCCGAAGCCGCCCATGTGGGCGTGGCCGATCATGAGGACGGCGGCCGCGTCGAGCGGGGCGATGTCCGTGAGGTACGCGATGTGCCCGAAGCCGGAGGCGCCCATCTCGAGGACGAGGTAGCGGGTGGACTCGTCGGTCTCGAGGACCGTGAGGGGCAGGCCGATCTCGTTGTTGAAGGAGGCGACCGGCGCGACGGTCGGCGCCTGGGCCGCGAGGAGCTGGCGGGTGAGGTCCTTCGTCGTCGTCTTGCCGACGCTGCCGGTCATGGCGACGACGGTGAGCTCGCTCCCCCGTGCGACAGCGCGCTCGCGCAGGTCCGCGAGGTGTGCCCTGGCGAGGCGGCCGAGGGCCTCGACGGTGTCGTCGACGACGATCAGCGGCAGGCCGCCCAGCGCACCGTCCGCCCCGGCGGCAGCCTCCTCGAGGGCGGCTCGGGCGGCGGGCAGGTCGGAGACGAGGGCGGCCGCGCCGCCTGCGGCGAGGACGCCGCCCAGGTGGGCGTGGCCGTCGGTGCGCTCGCCGGCGATGGCGACGAAGAGGGTTCCGGGGCCGGCCTTGCGGGAGTCAGTCACGACAGAGCTGACGGCGGAGCCGACGGTTGAGGCGGCCGCGGGCTCGGTGCCGGCGGTGCGCGCGCCGCTGGCGGTGGCGTCGAGGAGCTCGCCGCCCACCGCGGCGGCGATCTCGGTCAGGGTGCGCTCGATCATGCCCGGCCGTCCCTTCCGGTCTCGTCGGCGGCCACCGGCCCCCACTTGGCCTCGACGGCCTCGCGCATGACGGGGGCGTCGTTGTAGCGGATGAACTCGCCGCCGATCTCGAGGAAGGGCTCGTGGCCCTTGCCGGTGACGATGACGGTGTCCTCGGGGCCGCACAGCTCGACGCCGCGCTTGACGGCGTCGCCGCGCCACGTGGTCACCTGCTCGACGTCGTGGAGGTCGGGCCGCACGCTGCGGACCCCCTCGAGGATGGCGTCGCGGATCGACTGCGGGTCCTCGCTGCGAGGGTTCTCGTCGGTGAGGACGAGGACGTCGGCGAGCTCGGCGGCGACGGCGCCCAGCATGGGGCGCTTGCCGTGGTCGCGGTCGCCGTCGGAGGAGAAGACGACGATGAGGCGCCCCGGCGTGATGGCTCGGACGGCCTCGAGGGTGAGGCGCATGGCGTCCGGCGTGTGCGCGAAGTCGACGATGCACAGACCGCGCTGGCCGTCGCGCTGGCTGATGCGCTGCATGCGGCCGGGGATGTTGTGGGCGTGGGAGAGCGCCTCGACGGCGGTGGCGGCCGGCACGCCCGCGCGGATCGTCATGACGAGGGCGAGCGCCGCGTTCTGGACGTTGACGAGCCCCGGCAGCGGGCAGGAGGCGGCGATCTCCTCGCCGTCCGGGCCGTGGAGGACGAAGGTCGTCGCGGAGTCCGTCATGGAGACGGCGGCGTCGGTGACGTACCAGTCGGTGTCCGCCTCGCCGGGGTAGGCGCGCACGCGGTCCAGCGGCAGGGCGCCGTCGGCGGTCACCTTCTCCGCGAGCCGGACGCCCCACTCGTCGTCGACGCAGACGACGGCGCGCCGGGCGTGGTCCGGGGTGAAGAGGATCGACTTGGCCTCGAGGTAGCGCTCCATCGTCCTGTGGTAGTCGAGGTGGTCGCGCTGGAGGTTGGTGAATCCCGCGACCTCGACGACGGTGCCGTCCATGCGGTGCAGGTCGAGGGCCTGGCTCGAGGCCTCGAGGCTCGCGGCGGGGACTCCCTCCTCGAGCGCGAGGGCCATGAGCCGCTGGAGGACCGGGGCCTCCACCGTGGTGCGCGGGGACTCGACGTGCTGCTCCCCCACCCGCAGCTCGACGGTGCCGGCGAGCATGCAGCCGCCCAGGTGCGCCGAGAGGATCGCCTCGACGAAGTAGGAGGTGGTCGTCTTGCCGTTGGTGCCGGTGACGGCGGTCGCGAGGAGCTCGGCGCTGGGGTGGTGGTAGACCTCGGCGGCGAGGGGGCCGACGACGGCGCGGGGGTCCTCCGTGACGAGCACGGGTGTGCCTGGGCGGTCGCGCAGGACGATCTCCGCCCCGACGGCGTCGGTGAGCACGGCGACGGCGCCGGCGCCGACGGCCTGGGCGGCGAACTCGGCGCCGTGGCGCTTGAAGCCGGGGATCGCGGTGAAGAGCTCGCCGTCGGCGACGTCGGAGGAGTCGACGCTGACGCCCGTGACGCTCACGCCCTCGAGGTCGCCCGCGCCCGGCGCCGCGGCGAGCGCGAAGCGGCTCGCGAGCTCGGTGAGGGCGGTCGGCGCGCAGCGGTGCGGCCGCAGGGCCGCCGCCGACTCGTAGGCGTGGTTGCTCATGGTTCCTCAATCTATCGTGACGTCCGTCGTGACGGGTGCGGGGCTGGCGGCAGGCGGTCAGCGGTGCGGTGAGACGCGTGTCGCGCCGGGGAGGGGGTGCGGTGCCGGCTCAGTCCGCATTGCGTGCCTGCGCCTCCTGCTGAGCGGCCTTCTGCGCCTTCGCCTCGGCCTGCGCCTCGGCGTCGGTGGCGGCCTGGGCGGCGATGACGGTTGGGTCCGGGGCGATGCCGAGCTGGTGGAGGGCCGCGATGGCCACCTTGCGGAAGACCGGGGCGGAGACCGTGCCTCCGTAGGTGCCGTCGGGCCTGTACACGATGACGGCCACCGCGATAGCGGGATCGCGCGCGGGCGTGAAGCCGACGAAGGAGGCGACGGTCCCCGACTCGGTGAGGATCTCGGTGGTTCCGGTCTTGCCGGCGACGAGGTAGCCGTCCAGGGACGCCTCCTGGGCGGTTCCGCCGGACTGGGTGACGCCGATGAGCATCTCGGTGAGGGTCGAGGCGGTGTCCTCGCTGATGACCTCGACGCCCTCGCCGGGGTCCTGGGCGGTCTCGTTGCCGTCGGCGTCAATCCAGGCGTCGACGACGCGCGGCGGGACGCGCCGGCCCTTGTTGGCGACCGTGGCGAGGGCCTGGACGGCCTGGAGGGCGGTGCCGGCGTAGCCCTGGCCGAACATCGTCGTGTAGCGCGTGCGGTCGTCCCACTTGGAGGGCGGGTAGAGGAGTCCCGCGGACTCGGCGGGCATCTCGATGCCCGTGAGCGAGCCGAAGCCGAACTTCTGCATGTACTGGTACCGCAGGTCGTCCGGGACCTTCTCGCCGATCTGGACGGTGCCGACGTTCGAGGACTGGGCGAGCACCTGGGAGCTCGTGAGGTACTCGACGGCGTGCTCGTGGGAGTCCTTGAAGGTCTGCCCGTTCGAGGCGGTCCACTGGTAGGGGACGGTGTAGGAGTCCGTGGGGGTGAGGTACCCCTCCTGGAGCGCCGTCGCGAAGGTGACGACCTTGCCGACGCTGCCGGGCTCGAAGATGGCCTGGACGCTGCGGGCGTCGCGGTCCTTCGCGTCGGTGGCCGACGGGTCGGAGGGGTCGACCGAGTTGGAGTCGGCCAGGACGAGGAGCTTGCCGGTGCTCGGCTCCATGACGACGATCGAGCCCCAGTCGGCGTTCTGGACCTTGACGACCTCGTCGAGCGCGTCCTGGGCGACGGCCTGGAGATCGGGGTTGATCGTGGTGCGCACGGTCTGCCCGGGAACCGCTGGGACGTCGGTCTGGTCCCCCGTGGGGATGATGGCCCCGGTCTTGCCAATCTCGACGCTGCCCTTGCCGTTGGTGCCGGTGAGCCTCTTGTTCTGGGTGAGCTCGAGCCCCGCCGAGCCGATGAGCTGGCGGTTGGCGCCCTCGTAGGTGTACCCGACGACGTTGCCCGCGACCTTGCCGGCAGGGTAGAGGCGCCGGATGCGCTGGTCGGGCTCGACTCCGGGGATGTCGAGCGCGTTGATGCGGCGCCAGGTGTCGGGGTCGACGTTCTCGGCGATGACGGCGTACGTCGAGCTGCCGACCATCTTGGCGCCGAGCACCTGGGGGTCGACACCGAGGATCGGCGCGATCTGCTTGGCGGCCGCGACGGCGCCGTGACCGACGACGGCGGGCGCGCCATCGGTGCTGGTGGAGCCGTCGGTGGAGGTCTCCTCGTACTGGGCGATCGTCACCTGGTTGACGCCGACGTCGTACGAGATCGTCGAGGAGGCGAGGACGGAGCCGTCACGGCCCTTGATGTCTCCGCGGGCGGCGCGGTTGATCCAGACGGAGGTGCGCTCGGCCTTGGCCTGGGCGGCGAGGGCGGGGCCGTCGACGGCCTGCAGCCACGCGGTCTTCCCGGTGAGCAGTGCGAAGCCGGCGACGCCGAGGAACTGGAGGGCTCGACGGCGGCTGGGGTTCACGCCGACCTACTCCGACCAGGCGGCGGTACCGCCGGAGACGGTCGAGCTGGTGAGGTCGATGACGCCGGGCGCCTGGGCCGGCACCATTCCGAGCTTCGAGGCCCGCTGGGCGAGCTGCTCGGGCGAGGACTCGTCGAGCACCTGGCCCTGGACGGTGTCGATGTGGTCGTTGACCACGTTGAGCTCGATCTGGGCCTTCTGCATCTTGTAGGCGGTGTCCGCCATGCGCGCGTTGAGGACCATCGAGCTCGCGAGGGCGCCGATGAGGATGGCGACGATGAGGAGGATGAAGGGCAGCGTCGAGCGGGCCGGGGCGAGGCCGCGCACGACGTAGAGCTGCGGCTGCTCGGACTCGGAGGACTCGCGGCGCTGACGGGGACGGCGCGCGGGAGCCGCGGAGGCGCTGACGGCGCGTCGCGCGGTGCGCGCGCGGCCGCGCGACGGCGTGTCGGTCCTCGTCGTGGTGGCGGTGCTGGCGGCGGCGCTCATCGGCTCCTCCTCCCTCGTGCTCGTGCGTGGTCTCGTGTGTCTGATCGGGTGCCGCTCCGGCGGCTCGGGGCGGGCCGGGGACGGTCTCGGCGGGCTCCCCCCGTACCTGTACCAGGCTCAGGGGCTGGTGCGTCGGAGGCGGGCCGGAGGCGCGTCGCGGCTCTCAGCCTCACAGGGGCGGAGCGCGGGTTCCGGGCCTGCTCCTCCTCGTCGGCACGCTCGGCGCCGTGGGTGACGAGCTCGAGGTACGGGGCGGCGTCCTCGGGCACGAAGGGAAGGTCTGCGGGGGCGTTCGTCGTGGCACCGGCGACCATGGCCTGCTTGACGATGCGGTCCTCGAGGCTCTGGTAGGACTCGACGACGAGACGGCCTCCGACGCGCACGGAGTTGAGGGCTCGCGGCACGGCGGCCTCGAGGACCTCGAGCTCGGCGTTGACGGCGATCCGCAGCGCCTGGAAGGTGCGCTTGGACGGGTTGCCCCCGGTGCGGCGAGCGGCCGCGGGCACGGAGGCCCGGACGACGTCGACGAGGCCCTGGGTCGTGGCGACGGGGTCGCCGTCCTCGCGTCGGCGCACGATGGTGCGGGCGATCCGCGGAGCGAAGCGCTCCTCGCCGTAGACGCGCAGGATCCGGCCGATCTCGCGCTCGTCGGCGGTGTCGAGGATCTCCTGGGCGGTGCGGCCCTGGGACTGGTCCATGCGCATGTCGAGGGGCGCGGTGCGGGCGTAGGAGAAGCCTCGATCGGCGTCGTCGAGCTGGAGGGAGGAGACACCGAGGTCCATGAGGACGGCGTCGACGGTGCCGTCGCCGTAGGGGGAGGCCTCGCGGGCGACGTCGTCGACGTGGTCGTAGGTGGTGCGGACCGCGCGGAAGCGGTCGCCGAATCGGGCGAGGCGCTCAGAGGCGAGCGCGATGGCCTCAGGGTCGCGGTCGATGCCGATGACGGTGAGGTTCTCGAAGCGCGTCAGGGCGCCCTCGGTGTGACCACCCATGCCGAGGGTGCAGTCGATGAGGACCGGGGTGACGGAGCGCTCGGACGCGCCCGCCGGCTGGATGGCGGGCGCGAGGAGGTCGAGGCAGCGCTCGAGGAGGACGGGGACGTGGCGCTGCGCAGCGTCGGTCATCGCGATCCTCCTCGGTGTCCTCGTGCGTGCCGGCTCGGCTCGGCTGGCACGGTGCTGGCTCATTCAGTGCGGGTTCGGTGCGGGCTCAGCCCGAGCCCGTTCCGCCAGGACTCCTCCCGCAGGTTCCGGCGCCGGGGAAGTGACGTCGGACTGCGCGGCGGGCGGAGACCTCACGGGACGGGCCGTGGGCGGCGTCGGAGCGCCGTGCCTGCGTGCTGTGTTGTGGGTGGCGGCGGGCGGGCCGTCGCCGGCGGTACGGCTCAGAAGAAGCCGGGGATGATCTCCTCGGCCTGGTCGGCGAAGACCTGCTCCTGGTCGGCCAGGTAGGCCTCCCAGGCGGAGGCGTCCCAGATCTCGACGCGGGCCCCGGCGCCGATGACGGCGAGGTCGCGGCCGAGGCCGGCGTAGGCGCGCAGCGGGGCGGGGATGGTGATGCGTCCCTGCTTGTCCGGGATCTGCGAGTCGGCGCCGGAGAGCATGACGCGGACGTAGTCGCGCGCCTGCTTCTGGGCGAGGGGGGCCTCGCGGAGCTGGGCGTACATGCGCTCGAACTCCGCGCTCGTGAAGGCGTAGAGGCAGCGCTCCTGCCCGCGCGTGAGGACGATGCCGCCGGCGAGCTCCTCGCGGAACTTCGCCGGCAGGATGAGGCGGCCCTTCTCGTCGAGCCGGGGGGCGTGGGTACCCAGGAACATTCCGGGTCTCCTTCCCCTCGACGATCCGTACGACTCCACCCTACTCCACTTCCCTCCCCTTCCATCCCCACAGCGGTCGCACCCGTGTCACGATCGGATCACGATCGTTGGAATCACAGGGAAATCTCGCGGTGTCGAGGAGTGGAGGGACTCGTCACGCGCAGGCCGTCCTGCCCGTTACCTTGTTGGTGGTTGCCGGCGAGGGATGCCGGTGGCCGGGCCAGCGGTGGTCGGCATGATGTCTTGCCCCTGTCTTCACAATGATCCGGGGGGTGTTGTCACCGGCCACCGCAAGGGCTGCTGCTCACCGCTGATCAGGGGAACGAACCGAAGGGCCGCCTTCGAGTTCTTTCGTAACGTGGGTGCGGGACCAGCCGCTCGAGGCTGGCCCCGTGTCCTGCGAGACGAAGGAGCACCGCGATGCGCACCGACGAGATCGATGTGTTCATCGGAATCGATGTCGGCAAGTCCGACCACTGGGCCACCGCCCTGAACAGGGACGGCAAGCGCCTGTTCGACAAGGCCCTGCC
>NZ_JACWNA010000018.1 GCF_015355765.1 Actinomyces haliotis | reverse complement strand
CGCGGCACCGTGCAGGTGCCGCGGCCCTCTCGCGTGAGAGGCGCGGCGCCGGCACCCGCACGGGCGGGATGCCGACGCCGACGCTGCTCAGTAGGCGGGGCGCTCCTCATCGGGGACGACCGTCCCCGCGGCGGCCGCCTCGACGGCCTCGTGGACGCTGCGCAGGTCCGCCGGGGCCGACGGACGCGAGAGGCGCTCCGCCTCGGCCACGGCGTCGCGCTGGGCGGCCGACGGCGCGTACGCCGAGCCCTCCTCCCCCGCACGCGCGGCTGCGCCTTCGGCGCTGCCGTCCGCCTCGTCGGAGCCGACGAAGCGCTTGACGAGCGGGCCGATGAGGTCCATCGGCAGCGGGAAGACGACCGTCGAGTTCTGGTCGGCGCCCAGCTCCAGGAGCGTCTGGAGGTAGCGCAGCTGGAGCGAGGCGGGCGACTTCGAGAGCGTGTCCGCCGCCTGGCGCAGCTCCTCGGAGGCCTGGAGCTCGCCGTGGGCGTTGATGACCTTGGCACGGCGCTCGCGCTCGGCCTCCGCACCGCGGGCCATGGCGCGCTGCATCTGCTCGGGAATCTCGACGTCCTTGATCTCGACGACGCTCACCTCGACGCCCCAGGGCTCGGTCTGCGTCTCGATGATGTCGCGCAGGTCCGCGTTGAGCGCGCTGCGGTGGGCGAGCACCGTGTCGAGGTCGACGCGGCCGAGGACGCTGCGCAGGGTCGTCTGGGCGATCTGGGAGGTCGCGATCGCGTAGTTCTCGACCTCCATGACGGCCTTGACCGGGTCGATGACGTTGAACAGGACGACGGCGTTGACGCGCGCCGGCACGTTGTCCTCGGTGATGACCTCCTGGGGCGGGATCGTCAGCGTGACGACACGGGTGTCGACGCGCTCCATCCGCTCGAAGAGAGGGATGACGAAGTGGAGCCCGGGCTGCGCGATCGGCCGGAGCCGGCCCAGCCGGAAGACGATGCCCCGCTCGTACTGGCTGACGATCTTCAGGCCGAAGACGAGCAGCAGGATGATGAGCACGATCACCACGATGATGAGCGCGACGGACATGGTCATGAGAGTGACTCCTCGTTGGAGGTGGACGTGGTGGTGGCGGGGTTCCAGGCCGAGGCCCATGACCGCCGCGGCTCCTCGGCGGCCCCGCCGTCGGCGCTCCCGCCTGACAGGCCGGTGAAGCGGCCCTTCCGGGAGCGGACGGCGGCGAGGTGCGCGAGCTCGGGCTCGGCGGCAACGGCAGCGGCCGGCGCGGCCGTCGGGTCGGCGCCCGCACCGGCGTCGTGCAGGAAGGAGACCGTGACGGCCCGACCGGTGGAGCGGGCCTCGGTCTGGGCCTGCGCGATGCGCTCGGCGGCCTCCCGCACGGAGCGGTAGCCGCTGGGGCGCCCACCGATCGTGACGGGGACGGGCCCCGCGACGGCCGCCCGACGGGCGGCGCCCGCGGCGACGTGCTCCGCGGAGCCGACGTGCGGGAGGTGCTTCGGCGCGTTGTCGGGGGTGTTCCACAGGTGCCGGGCGAGCGGGTAGGTCCCGCCGAGCATGAGCGCGAAGGTCGCGCCCAGGAGGACTCGGTCGGCCGCCCCCCGGAACAGCACCATGAGCGAGAGGCACAGGAAGCACCCGACCGTGGCGATGACGAGGGCGACGCCGCGGTGGAAGCGGCCCGCCTCGGAGTAGGGCCAGGGGTCCACCGGCTTGGTGATCTCACGGGGCCCAGGGGTGGGCGAGCACGTGTCCTTCGACGGGCAGCGCCCGCAGATGGCGTGAGCGCCCTCGTAGCGGATGACGCGCTTGTCCGGGTCGAAGGCCGTGGGCCAGAGCCACTGGTCCTCGTGGCACTTCCACCCGTCGACGTCGTCGTGGTAGACGAAGTCGGCCTGGCGCCAGTTGAGCGAGCGCCGGGCGCTGCGCGACCCGAGGACATCCACGAGCCACGCAACGCCCAGCAGGACCAGTGCGTAGGCGGCGACGAGCCACACGCTCAGGTCGGGGACCGACATCAGTCGTTCAGCTCCGCGCGCTCGCCCTTCCACGCCGTGGGCGTGGTGTCGAGCTCCTCGTAGAGCGCGTCCTCGGCGAAGGTGTCGACCGTGCGGCCGTGGCGCCAGTTCTTGACGCCGAGGAACGCGATGTAGAGGTACGGCAGGGCGCCGCCGAGGATGAAGATGAGGTCACCCGGCATGCGTCCCCACTCGATGATCGTGTTCGTGTGGTTCGTGATGTAGGTGAGCTGGCGGGCCTCGAAGTAGCCCGTGCCGACGGCCTCGTTGAGCTGGAGGATGCCGAGCGGCAGCAGGGTCGCGAAGCACATCCAGGCGAGGCCGATGTTGAGGCTCCAGAAGGAGACCTTGGCGAGGCGCTCGGGCCACTTGTCCTCGGGGATGAGGTAGCGCAGCGCGAACATGCCCAGGCCGAGGGCCATGAAGCCGTAGACGCCCATCATGGAGGCGTGCGCGTGGTTGGCCGTCAGGGCCGTGCCGATCTCGTAGTAGGAGACGATGGGCAGGTTGACGAGGAAGCCGAAGACGCCGGCGCCGAGGAAGTTCCAGAAGCCGACGGCCACGAGGTACATGACGGCCCACCGGTGCGGGAAGGGCTTGGCCTCCTTGCCCTGGCGGTTGGCGCCGAGCTGCATGAAGGCCCAGGCCTCCACGGTGAGGAAGGTCAGCGGGATGACCTCCGCCGCGGAGAAGAAGGCGCCGAAGGCCATGTTCTCCACCGGGGTGCCGGAGAAGTACAGGTGGTGCATCGTGCCGATGACGCCGCCGGCCGAGTACAGGATGATGTCCATGTAGATGATGCCGAGCGCGATCTTCTCACGGACGACGCCCATGAGGACGAAGAAGTACGCGACCATGACCGTGGTGAAGAGCTCGAGGAAGTCCTCCACCCAGAGGTGGACGACCCAGAAGCGCCAGAACTCGGCGACGGACAGGTGCGTGTCGGTGCGGGCCATCATGCCGACCGCGTAGAAGGCCGGGATGGCCAGCGCGGAGAACATGAAGAGCCACGGCATGTTGGCGACGTGCTCGTTCTTGAGCCGGCCGCGCATGGCGCGCCAGATGATGAAGACCCACACGAACATGGCAGCGGTCAGCAGCACCTGGAAGAGGAACGGCAGGTCGAGGTACTCCCACTGCTGGGCGAAGATCGGCCCCTTGGCCCAGGACACGCCGTGCTCGGAGGCCGCCTCGGCGAGGCAGGACAGGACGACGACGGCGGCGGCGGCGATGAGCAGGACCCACGTGAGGACGTGCTGCTTCCTGGGCTCACGGCGCGCGATGAAGGGCGTCATGAACAGGCCGGCGGCGAGCAGGCCGATGGCCGTCCAGAACAGCGAGAGCTGGACGTGCCAGGTGCGCGCCAGCGAGTAGGGGATCCACTTGGCCATGTCGAAGCCGAAGAAGCTGAGGACGTCGGCCCGGTAGTGCTCGGCCAGCGCCCCGACGAGGGTCTGGACGACGAACAGGGCGGCGATGGTGAAGACGAACCAGGCGACGACCCGCTGGGACTTGGTCAGGCCGATCTCACCGGGCTGGCGGAAGGACAGGGCCGGGGCCTCCTCCGAGTGCCAGCCGATCTTCGCGCTCCAGCGGCCGTAGATGGCGAACATGATGCCGATGCCGCCGATGAGGACGATGAGGGAGATGACCGACCAGATCATGAGGTCGCCGGTGGGCGAGTTGCCCACGAGCGGCTCGGCCGGCCAGTTGTTCGTGTACGAGTAGTCCTTGCCGGGGCGGTCCGCGGCGGAGGCCCAGGCGGTCCAGCCGAAGAAGGCGGTGACCTGCTGCACCTCGGTCGGGTCCGTGATGAGGTCGGGCTTGAGGCCGTTCTTCTGGGCGTCCGGGCCGAACATCTTGGTGTAGTACTCGACGGCCTGGTTGTAGGCCTCGACCTGCTCATCAGTCCACACGAGCGTGCCGGTGGACTCGTCGTAGCGGTTGGTGCGGAGCATGATCTTCATGCTCTCGGCGGCGTCGGCGTCGCCGGACTGCTCGAGCTGCTTCTCGACGGAGAGTGCCTCCATGCGGAGGTACTCGGCGGTGAAGTCCGGGCCGAGGTAGCCGCCGTGGCCGACGATCGTGCCGTACTCCATGAGGCCGCGGGCCTGGAAGATCTCCTGGCCCTCGGTGATGTCCTGGGTGGTGAACAGGGTCTCACCCGACTCTGTGACGACCTTCTCGGGCTGGGGCATGGAGTCCGAGTAGGTGCGCCACGCGAGCATGCCCATGACCGTGAAGCCGAAGAGCATGACGAGGGCGACCGCCTGGATCCAGCCCTTCCCGATGAGGCGCTGGGTGCGGCCCGGCGCCCCGTCGGTCTGAGCGACGGTTGACATTGAGGGATACCTCCGTGGGAAGGGACGTGACAGGGGTGTCGGGACCAAGGTAACGCGATGGTCTCGACCGTGAGCGCTGGCTCACGGCGGCCGGGGGCCGAGCGGCGGCGCCGCACCGACAATTACTCCGACCCACCCCGTATCTAATCACGCCATGGGCACGTTCAAGCACGGGAGGCGCAGCCATCCCGCCCCTGAGAGCCACCAGGGGCGACCTGGCGACGTCCGGTCACCGGCACCCACCCCCGAGCACGCACCGACCTTGGGACCATTGTCCCGAATCGACCCTGCCGAGCGCATCGAATGCACGCACACGCCACCCACCACGGCGCCCGACCGCACGAACCACCACAATTAACCGGCGCCCATCAGTAGAATTCGGACTGTCACAGGTTCACGACCCCAACGAGCCATCCCTCACCCCGAAGGAACGACGGTGTCCCCTCTTCTCATCCATGCCGCGCAGGCCGCGGCCGACGCGGCGGAGCAGTGCGTCGACACGAACACCTTCCCCATGTGGATCCGCTTCACGCACCTCGTGAACTTCATCCTCATGGGCATGCTCATCCGCTCCGGCATCGAGATCCTCGCCTCGCACCCGCGCCTGTACTTCAACGACCAGTGCACCCCGGGCTCCGAGTGGATCCGCTTCACCAAGGACAAGGTCCCGTGGGAGGAGGGCGCGTTCACGGCCCGCGACGACCAGCGCGACCTCTCCCCCCTCATCGCCCTGCCCGGTCACGCCAAGATCGGCCTGGGCCGCGCGTGGCACGGCATCGCGACGACCCTGTGGATGCTCAACGGCTTCATCTACGTCGGCTGCCTCATCGCCTTCGGCATGGCGGGTCGCCTCGTCCCGACGAGCTGGAGCATCTTCCCCGACGCCTGGCACTCGCTGCTGACCTACCTCCACCTCCAGGCACCGTCCCTGTGCGACTTCACCCCCTACGACGGTCTGCAGCAGCTGGCCTACTTCGCCATCATCTTCATCGCGGCGCCTCTCATGATGATCACCGGCCCCGCCTTGTCCCCCGCCGTCATGGGCCGCTTCCCCTGGTACGCGAAGATGCTCCACAACCGCCAGACGGCACGCTCGCTGCACTTCCTGGGTCTGGTCATCTACCTCGGCTTCGCGCTCGTCCACATCACCCTGGTCTTCGTCGTCCACCGCGACCACAACCTCACCCACATCGTCTACGGCCACTACGACCCGGCCAGGGCCGGCTCCGCCCTCGCGATCGTCCTCGTGACCGTCGCCCTCGTCGTCGCCTTCTGGATCGCCCAGTCCTACTGGACGCTGTCGGACCTCCGCCGCAGCCAGCGGATCCTGTGGGGCGCCACCCGGCCGGTCAAGAGGCTGACGATCGACCACTTCTCCTCGACCCAGCGCAGCAAGCAGGTCTGGACGGAGAAGGACATCTCGCCCTTCCACTGGATCAACACCCGAACGCCCTCCATGGACGAGTCCGAGGAGTGGCACGAGCTCGCCGCCAACGACTTCAAGGACTTCCGCCTCGAGGTCGGCGGCATGGTCTCCCAGCCGGCCTCCTTCTCCCTCGACGAGCTGCGTGAGATCGCGACCCAGTCCCAGATCACCATGCACACCTGCATGCAGGGCTGGACAGGCATCGCCAAGTGGACCGGTATCCGGGTGCGCGACCTGCTCGCCCAGGTCGGCGAGATCGACCCCGAGGCCAAGTGGGTCATGTTCGAGTCCTTCGGCAAGGCGCAGCACATGCACGACGGCCGTCCCGTCGAGCCGTACTACACCTGCCTGCCGCTCGACCTCGCGTTCGAGGATGAGACGATCCTCGCCTGGAACCGCAACGACGAGCCGCTCTCCGGCATGTTCGGCGCCCCGCTCCGGCTGCGCTGCGAGTCCGGCCACGGCTACAAGATGGTCAAGTGGGTCCGCTCCGTCACGATGATCCGCGACTACCGCGAGGTCGGCGACGGCATGGGCGGCACCCGCGAGGACTCCGGCTACCAGGACGTCGACGCGCGCATCTGACGCGCTCGGGACACCGCCGCTGGGGCGGGGCCACCACACGGTGGCCCCGCCCCTCGTCGTGCCCGCAGCCCAGGTCCCTGGACCGTCACGCATCCCCACCCCACCCCTGCGTGGTCGACCGTCTGTGCACCCGTCGGCCGTCGGACTCCCGCGCGTCAGACGGCCGAGCAGCGATCTGACGATCGACCAGGGAGGGCCCGGCACGACGACGGCGGGGCCGGCCACCCGAGGGTGGTCGGCCCCGCCGTCGTGCTCAGCCGGGAGTCCCGGCAGGCGCGCTCGCGATCAGTCGCGCGGCTTCTCGCGCATCTCCCAGGTCTCGATGACGTCGCCCTCGGCGATGTCCCGGAAGCCCAGGTTGATACCGCACTCGTAGCCGTCGCGGACCTCGGTGACGTCGTCCTTCTCGCGGCGCAGCGTCTCGATGGTGAGGTCGCCGTTGACGACCACGCCGTCGCGCACCAGGCGGGCCTTGGTGCCGCGCTTGATGATGCCGGAACGGACCAGCGAGCCGGCGATCGAACCGAACTTCGAGGAGTGGAAGACCTGTCGGATCTCGGCGGTGCCGAGCTCGACCTCCTCGTAGACCGGCTTGAGCATGCCCTTGAGGGAGGCCTCGACGTCCTCGATCGCGTTGTAGATGACCGAGTAGAACTTCATGTCCACGCCCTCGCGGTCCGCCAGCTCGGTGACCCGCTCGGCCGGACGGACGTTGAAGCCGATGATGACGGCGGAGTCGACCGTGGCCAGGTTGACGTCGTTCTGCGTAATCGCACCGACGCCGCGGTGGATGACGCGCAGGGCGACCTCCTCGCCGACGTCGATCTTGAGCAGGGAGTCCTCCAGCGCCTCGACCGCACCCGAGCTGTCGCCCTTGAGGATGAGGTTGAGGGTGTCGACCTTGCCCTCCTTGAGGACGTCGGAGAGGTTCTCGAGCGAGACGCGCTTGCGGCGCTTGGCCAGCATGGCGGCGCGCTCGGCGGCCTCGCGCTTGTCGGCGATCTGACGGGCGGTGCGGTCGTCGGGGGCGACGATGAAGGAGTCACCCGCACTCGGCACGTTCGTCAGGCCCAGGACGAGGGCCGGACGCGCGGGACCGGCCTCCTCCAGGGAGTTGCCGTGCTCGTCGAACATAGCGCGCACGCGGCCGTAGGCGGCCCCGGCGACGATCGGGTCCCCGACGCGGAGCGTGCCGCGCTCGACGAGGATCGTCGAGACGGCGCCGCGGCCCTTGTCGAGCTTGGCCTCGATAGTGACGCCTCGGGCGTCCGTGCTCGGGTTGGCGCGCAGGTCCAGGGCGGCGTCGGCGGTGAGCAGGACGGCCTCGAGGAGCCCGTCGATGTTCTGACGCTGCTTGGCGGAGATGTCGACGAACATCGTGTCGCCGCCGTACTCCTCGGGCACGAGACCGTACTCGGTGAGCTGACCGCGGATCTTCTCCGGGTTCGCGCCCTCCTTGTCGATCTTGTTGACCGCGACGACGATCGGCACGTTGGCCGCCTGCGCGTGGTTGAGGGCCTCGACCGTCTGCGGCATGACGCCGTCATCGGCAGCGACCACGAGGATGGCGATGTCCGTGACCTCGGCACCGCGGGCACGCATGGCCGTGAAGGCCTCGTGACCGGGGGTGTCGATGAAGGTGATCGGGCGCTCCTCGTCGTTCAGGTGCACGCGCACCTGGTAGGCGCCGATGGACTGCGTGATGCCGCCGGCCTCGTCCGCGACGACGTCCGTGGAGCGGATCGCGTCGAGGAGCTTGGTCTTTCCGTGGTCGACGTGGCCCATGACCGTGACGACCGGGGGACGCGGGAGCAGGTCCTCGTCGTCGAACTCGGCCTCCTCGGCCTTGAGGTCGATGTCGAAGGACTCGAGGAGCTCGCGGTCCTCGTCCTCGGCGGAGACCATCTGGATCTCGTAGCCGAGCTCGGCGCCGAGGAGCTGGAAGGTGTCCTCGTCGACGGACTGCGTGGCCGTGACCATCTCGCCCAGGTGGAAGAGCACCGTGACGAGGGCCGCCGGGTTCGCGCCGATCTTCTCAGCGAAGTCCGTGAGCGTGGCGCCCTGGCGCAGGCGCAGGGGGGTCGACCCGTCCCCGCGGGGGACGATGACGCCGCCGATCGACGGCGCGCCCTGCTGCTCGAACTCCTGCCGCTTCGCGCGCTTCGACTTGCGCCCGCGGGTACGACCGCCGCCGCGCCCGAAGGCGCCCTGGGTGGAGCCGCGTCCGCCGCGACCGCCGCGGGGGCCGCCGAAGCCGCCGCCGCGAGGACCGCCGCCGGCTCCGCCGCGGCCGCCGCCGGGACGACCGCCGCGACCGCCCTGGCCGCCGCGCGACGGGGCGCCTGGACGACCGACGGAGGAGTGGCCCGGCATCATGCCGGGGTTCGGGCGCGGACCGCCGGGACGGGGACCGCCCTGCGGACGAGGACCGCCGTTGCCGGCGCCGGCGGGACGGGGACCGCCGTTGCGCGCGCCGGGACGGGGGCCGTCCTGCGGACGCGGGCCGCCGGAGCCGCCGGGACGGGGCATGCCCTGCGAGGAGGCGAAGGGGTTGTTGCCCGGGCGCGGGGCACGGTTGCGGCCGCCCTGACCGGGACGGGGGCCGCCCTGACCACCCTGACGTCGGTTGCCGCCGGGACGGGGCATGCCCTGCGAGGAGGCGAAGGGGTTGTTGCCCGGGCGCGGGACGCCGGGACGCGGGCCCGGGGTCGGCGCCGAGCGGCGCGGACCGGGCGTCGGCGCGCCGGAGCGCTCCTGGCGCTCGCGCGGGGCCTCGGCCGCCGGCTTCGCAGCGCGCGGGCCGGGGGTCGGCGCGTCGGAGCGGTGCTGCTCCGGCTTCGCGGACGGCTTGGGAGCCGCGGGCGCCTCGGAGACGACCTTCGCAGCGGTAGGGGCCGCAGGCTTCCGCGCCGCGGGCGCGGCCGGCTTCTGGGCCGCAGGTGCGCTGGGCTTGGGCGCCGGGGACGGCTTGGGGACGGCGGACTTGGCGCCGCCGTCGGAGGCTCCGGCCTGCGAGCCGAAGTGCTCGCGGACACGACGGGCCACGGGCGGCTCGACGGCCGAGGAGGCCGCCTTGACGAACTCACCCTGGTCCTTGAGCCAGGCCAGAATCACCTTGGACGTGATCTTCTTGCCAGAGGGGTCGAGCTCCTTCGCGAGCTCGTGAACGCGTGGTTTTGCCACTTTTCTCCTGTCCGGTTGCCCGTCCCCGAACAGGGACGGGCGCTAGTAGAGGCAGCTCATCGCTGGGTACTCATCGGGTGCCCATCGGCTTCCTACCCGCCTTCTTAATCGGTCGTGCCGGCCCCGTCAGGGGCCGGTGTCGTGGGGTCATGACCCGCCCGTCTCGCGGTCGAGCCACTGCCTCACGGGGGTCGCATCCGGCGATCCGCTCACGCGCAGGGCGCGCCCGAAGGCGTTCCTGCGCTCGGCGAGGGCGAGGCACTCGGGATCCGCGTGGATCCAGGCGCCGCGTCCGGGCTCGACTGCCCGGGCGTCGACGGTGAGCGCGCCGCCCCGCGTCACTACCAGGCGCAGCAGCTGCGCCCGTGGCGCCCTGCCGCGGCAGCCGACGCAGGTGCGCTCGGGCACGTGTGAGGTGGTTGCCACCCGGCCGTGTCCTTCCGCTCGCTGCTCGTCCACCGCGCGGTCCGGCTGCTCCTGCGCCAGGCGCGCCTGGGCGCGCCGGGCGTCCGGAGGGACGCCGGACCTACGAGGGTCCTGTCAGAGTCTAGCCGAGACGCTGCTCAGGCCTCCTGGCCGAGGTCTGAGGGACCTGTCACGTCGTCGGCGCGGGAGCCGCGCCCGGGGGCGACCTCGCCGGACTCGGCGTCGGCGTGGATATCGATCTTCCAGCCGGTCAGCCGCGCGGCGAGGCGGGCGTTCTGCCCCTCCTTGCCGATGGCGAGGGAGAGCTGGAAGTCCGGCACGACGGCGCGGGCGACCTTCTCCTCGGCGTCGAGGATCGTCACGGAGGAGACGCGGGCCGGGGACAGCGCGTTGGCGACGAAGCGCGCCGGCTCGTCGGAGTAGTCGACGATGTCGATCTTCTCGCCGCCGAGCTCGGCCATGACCGCGCGGACGCGCTGACCCATCGGGCCGATGCAGGCGCCCTTCGCGTTGACGCCGCGCTGGCGCGAGCGGACGGCCATCTTGGTGCGGTGCCCGGCCTCGCGCGCGATGGAGACGATCTCGACGTCGCCGGAGGCGATCTCGGGGACCTCGCGCTCGAAGAGCTTCTTGACCAGACCGGGGTGGGTGCGCGAGAGGATGATCTGGGCGCCCTTGAGGCCGCGGGAGATCTCGATGACGAAGGCGCGGACGCGGTCGCCGTGACGGTAGCGCTCGCCGGGAACCTGCTCGTGCGGCGGCATGATGCCCTCGTGCTCCTCGTCGAGGCTCACGTAGACGATGCGGGGGTCACGGCCCTGCTGGACGGTGCCGGAGATGAGCTCGCCGGTCTTGTCCTTGAAGGTGCCGAGGACCTCGAAGTCGCGGCGGTCCTGGATGCGCTGGACGATGACGGAGCGGGCGGTGGCCTGGGCGATGCGGCCGAAGTCGTCCGGGGTGTCGTCGAAGTACTCGCCGGTGGGCTGGTCGTCGTCGTCGACCTCGGGCGCGAGAACCGTCATGTGGCCCGACTTGCGGTCGATCTCGACGTGGGCACCCCGGATGGCGCCGGGGATCTTCGAGTAGGCGCCGAGGATGGCGTCCTCGATGGCGGGCAGGAGGGCGTCCAGGTCGATGCCCAGCTCGCTCGCGGCGCCTCGCAGCTCCGGCATGTTGATGTCCATGGGTTCCTCTCTCCTCCGGTGAGGTGGGCGGGCGGTGGGGCCCGCCGGACCGTGCGTGACGGCCCGTGAGTCGGTGGTGGTGGGGCGCGCCGTCGTGGTCGGGCGCGCCGGCGGGTCAGAGGACGACGACCATCCGCGCGCTCTCGACGTCGGCGACGGCGACGGTGCGCGGCTCGCCGTCGACGACGAGCGTGAAGGAGTCCTCCCCCGCGTCCTCGACGGTGCCGGTGACGGTGCCGTCGGCGGTGGTGACCTCGGCGTCGTGGCCGACGGCGCGGCGGAACTCGCGCGGAGTGGCGAGCGGGCGCTCGGCGCCGGGCGTGGAGACCTCGAGGGTGTACTGGCCCTTGACCGGGTCGGCCTCGTCCAGCGCGTCGGAGACGGCCTGGGTGATCTCGCCGAGGGGGTCGAGGTCGAGGTCGCCCGGGCCGTCCGAGAGGTCGACGACGGCGCGGACCGTCGAGTACTTCCCGGCGCGCGTCGTCTCGACGCGCTCGAGGTGAGCCCCGGCGTCCTCGACGACGGGAGCGAGCAGGGCGGTGAGCGTGCTCTCGAGCGCGTCCGCGGCCTTCGCGTTCTTCGCCATGGGGCTTCCTCCCGGTCGTGGGCGTGGTCGGTCGGGGTCATGGTACCCGGCGTGCGAGGATCGGGACGTGCACCCCTTCGACAGCACGGAGCCCGAGTCCGGCGCCGCCCCCGCCTCAGCAGCGCGCGAGGGTGCGGAGCCCCGCCCTCGTTCACTGAGCGGGAAGGCGCGAGCCGGCCGTCGTGCCGAGCTCGTACGGCGGACGGGGGCGATCGGGCTGGCGGCGCTTCTCGTCGCGACGGGCGGCTGCTCACTCAGGGTCGGGTCGAGCGCCCCTGACGCGCTGCCCACGATGTCCCAGGCGGAGTCGACGCGCGAGGCGCTCGCGAGGGACGCGGTCCTCATCTCCTCGGAGGCCTCCTCCGTGGCGGACGGCGGCGGCGCGGCGGACGACGACGTGCGGAGCCGGGCGGCTGCTCTCGCGAAGGCGGCCGAGGAGCAGGGCCAGGCCCTCGGGGGCGTGTGGGAGCCCTGGGCGAGTGCCCCTCCGAAGGGATACCCGACGGCGACGCCCGTCGCCACGGCGAGCGTCGGCTCAGGGACCGCCGAGCTCGTGGACGCCCTCGAGCAGGGCGTGGGCCGGGCGCGCAAGGCGGCACTGGCCGCGACCGACGCCGACGCCGCCTCCCTGTACGCGTCGATCACGGTCTCGTGGTCGGCCGCGCTGGCGGCCCTCTTTCCTCACGACAAGGCCGTCGTCGCCGCGCCCCGTGACGCGTCCTCGATGACCGAGGCGCTCTCGGGCGAGCGCCTCCTGACCTACGACGCCGCCCGCTACGCCATGGAGGAGGTCGCCGCGCGGACGTCGGGTGACGACCGCACGCGCGCCGTCGCCGACTCGAAGGCGGCCGGCGACGTGGTCACCGCATCGGTGGCCCTCGGCGGCGCGGACACGCGCCTGGCCGCCTACGCCGGGCCCGCCGCGGTCGATGGTGCGAGCGCCGACGTCACGTGGGCGCGCCAGGCCTGGACCGACGTCGTCGACGCCGAGGTCGCGGGGATCGGGTCGGACTCCGGCAAGGCCCGTGAGACGGCGCTCGACGCGGCGGTCGACGCCGCGGAGCGCGCCGCGGCGTGGGGCGCGAGCACCCCCGCGCTGCCAGGTTGGACGGACGGCGCGACGGCGTCCGCGACAGGGACGGCGTCCCCGACAGCAACGACGGCGTCCAGCGCACCGGCGCCGGCGGCCTCCCCCTCGCACTGACCGCAGGGAGCGCGCGGGGCGGCAGCGCACCGGGAGCGCGACGACGCCCGCGCCCCGATCAGTGAGTCACTGCCGGAGCGCGGGCGCCGTGCTGCGTGTCGCGACCGCCTGAGGGCTCAGGCCACGTCGTCGGCGGTCGGGGCGGCCGCGAGGGCCTCCTCGACGGCCGCGGAGACCTCCGCGGCGCCGTCGTCGACGGGCACGCTGCGGCGCTCGCCGGAGCGGCGGTCGCGGATCTCGATCGTGCCCTCCTTGGCGAGGTCGCGGCCGACGACGACCGTGAAGGGCACGCCGAGCAGCTCGGAGTCGGCGAACTTGACGCCCGCGGAGACCTTGCGGCGGTCGTCGTAGAGGACCTCGTAGCCGACCTCGTCGAGCTGGCCGGCCAGGGCCCTTGCCGCCTCGAAGACGGCCTCGTCCTTACCGGTCGCGAGGACCTGGACGTGGAAGGGCGCCACCTGGATCGGCCACGCCAGGCCGTGCTCGTCGTGGTACTCCTCGGCGAGGGCCGCGAGCGCGCGGGTCACGCCGATTCCGTAGGAGCCCATCGTGACGACGCGGGCCTTGCCGTTCTCGTCGAGGACGGTGAAGCCGAGGGCCTCGGCGTACTTGCGACCGAGGGCGAAGATGTGCCCGATCTCGATGCCGCGGGCCAGCCGGAGCGGACCGGAGCCGTCGGGGGCGGGGTCGCCCTCGCGGACCTCGGCGGCCTCGACGGTGCCGTCGGCCTCGAAGTCGCGGCCCTTGACGAGGTGGAGGACGTGCTTCTTGACGGCGTTGGCGCCGGTGACCCAGCTGGTGCCGTCGACGACGCGCGGGTCGAGGAGGTAGCGGACCGAGCCGGTGAGGACCTCGCTGCCGTCCTCGCCCTTCTCGACGCGGCGCAGCTCGGAGTTGGGGCCGATGGCGGCGGGGCCGATGTAGCCGCGGACGAGCTCGGGGTGCTTCTCGAAGTCGGCGTCGGCGGCCATCTCGACCTCGGCAGGGGCGACGGCCGCCTCGAGGCGCTTCATGTCCACCTCCCGGTCACCGGGGAGGCCGACGACGAGGAGCTCGCGGGAGCCGTCCGGATGGGTGAGGGCGACGACGACGTTCTTGAGCGTGTCGGCGGCGGTCCAGGCCCGGCCGTCCTCGCGCGGGTACTCGTTGTTGAGGAGGTCGACGAGCGAGTCGATGGTGGGGGCGTCGGGGGTGTCGACGACGCGGGCGGCGGGCTCGTCGGAGGCGTCGACCGGCTCCGGGGCGACGGTCGTGACCGCCTCGGCGTTGGCCGCGAAGCCGCCGTCGGAGCGCACGAAGGTGTCCTCGCCGATGGGCGAGGGGTGGAGGAACTCCTCGGAGTGGGAGCCGCCCATGGCGCCCGCCATGGCGTTGACGGGCACGTACTCCAGGCCCATCCGGGTGAAGATGCGCTCGTAGGCGTCCCGGTGCCGCTGGTAGGAGGCCTCGAGGCCGGCGTCGTCGACGTCGAAGGAGTAGGAGTCCTTCATGATGAACTCGCGGCCGCGGATGACGCCGGCGCGCGGGCGGGCCTCGTCACGGTACTTCGTCTGGATCTGGTAGATCGAGGCGGGCAGGTCCTTGTACGAGGAGAACATGTCCTTGGCGAGGAGCGTGAACATCTCCTCGTGCGTCGGGGCGAGGAGGTAGTCGTTGCCCTTGCGGTCCTGGAGCTTGAAGAGCGTCGGGCCGTACTCGTCCCAGCGGTCCGTCGCCTTGTAGGGCTCGGCCGGCAGGAGGGCCGGGAAGCGGACCTCCTGGCCGCCCATGCGGTTCATCTCCTCACGGACGATGCCCTCGACCTTGCGCAGCACGTTCAGCCCCAGCGGCAGCCAGGTGTAGATGCCGGGCGCGGTGCGGCGGATGTAGGCGGCGCGGACGAGCAGCTTGTGGCTGTCGACCTCGGCGTCGGCCGGGTCCTCGCGGAGGGTACGGATGAAGGCGGTGGACATTCGCTCAAGCACGCGCCGATCCTACGTGACGGCGCGGACCTGCCCCGCTCGGTCCGGCCTCGCCCCATGACACGGGGCGTGGCACTCCTCACCGGCGCGAACCGGGGCATCGGCCTCGAGACGGCCAGACGGCTCGGGGCGCGCGGTTACCGGGTCCTGCTCGGGACGCGGGCCCTGGAGCGCGGCCGGGGCGCGGCGACGGGTCTCGTCGAACAGGGCATCAACGCCCAGGCGGCCCAGCTCGACGTCTCGGACGACGCCTCCGTGGCCCGTGCCGCGGAGCTCGTGGCCGGCCTCACGGACCGTCTCGACGCGTTCGTCAACAACGCCGGCATCTTCTCGTCCACGCGTACCCGCATCCTGCCGAGCGAGACCGACCTCGCCGACATGCACGCCGTGTACGAGACCAACGTCTTCGGGATCGTGCGCGTGACGAACGCGTTCCTGCACCTGCTGCGGCGAGCGCGGGCGGCGAGGATCGTCAACGTCTCGTCCGAGGTCGGCTCCGTGGCCTGCACGACGAGCGACGCCTCCCCCATCAGCAGCACCCAGCCCGTCGCGCAGTACCCCTCGTCGAAGGCGGCGGTCAACATGCTCAGGGCGCAGGACGAGCGCGAGCTCGCCGAGACGCCCATCAGGGTCAACGCGGCGAACCCCGGCCTCACGGACACGGACCTCACGTCGCACCGTGGCATCCGGCCCGTCGAGAGGGACGCGGAGCCGATCGTGCACCTCGCGACGCTGCCCGACGACGGGCCGAGCGGCGCGCTCTACAGGCACGTCTGGACACGTGAGGGCGACGGGGACGGCGGCTACGGCGTCCTGCCCTGGTGAGACCGGCGGGGCCGTTCGCGGCGAGGTTCGGGGCTCCGCGGGCTCAGGCGAGCGGGGCCGTCGGGGGCATGCCCGGAGCCTCGGGCAGCTCGGGGCGGCGCAGGCGCCGCTGCTCGAGGAGCACGAGGGTGAGCGTGGGCCCGTCAACCTTGAGCAGGTCCGCGCTCAGCGGCGCGGGCGGGACGCCGAGGCTCCGGTTCGCCTGGTTGCTGCGCAGGGCGAGGCGTCCCATGTGCGCCCAGGGCCAGCGCTCATCGGCCCAGACCACCGCGACGAGGTCATTGGTCACCGAGGCGACGGTGTACGACGTCGGGCGGAAGCCGAGGGCCTGCTCCCAGGGGATGAAGCCGATCGACAGGCCGGAGGTCGAGTCGTGGATCCCTGCGTCGTCGACGGCGAGGGCGGGGCGGGCGAGCAGCCGGATCCCGACGATCCCGAAGAAGCCGAAGACCACGACGGCGAGGCTCCCGATGAGGATGCTCCACAGGCTCCCCTGAGCGATGAGGACCACCCCGACGAGGACGAAGCCGAAGGAGCCGAGGACCTGGAAGGCGGAGCGCAGGGGACGGCGCGGCAGCGAGAGCGCCGGCAGGGAGGCGGGACCCGGCAGGGGCTGAGCAGGGGCAGGCTGGGAGGACTTGCGGACACCGTGCCACACGGCGGGCCCGCCGATCCCGGTACGCGAGCGGGGAGGACTCCCCCGCGCCGCTCGCGCACGAGTCGGCCGCCGCCCATGAGCACGGCGACGTCGCCACGCACCCAGCAGCCTCCCGGACGAGTGCGCCGCCTTGCACGCGGATGAACGGCCCGTTACCCTCGACTGCACCCTCTGACGGCGGTTTCCGGGTCTCGGGGAGCACTCAGGGACACCGGCGAGCAGGAAGGCAGTATGGAACGGCATCCTGCCGCCCGGGTCGGGCACGGCCGAACGTGGGCCAAGACCATCCTCATCGGCGAGCACTCCGTGGTGTACGGCCACGCCGCCGTCGCCTTCCCTCTTCACGACCTCAAGATGCGCGCCTCGGTCACCCCGATCGACGGCCCCTCGACGCTCCGCTCCCTCGACTACGACGGCCCCCTGTCCGGGGCCGGGCCGCGCTTCGCCCCCGTCGTGCGCGCCTTCGAGGCCGCCCGCGAGTTCACCGGCGGGCTGGACCAGTGCTTCGCCATCGAGACCTTCTCGGACTTCCCGCACGAGCGCGGGCTCGGCTCCTCGGCCGCCTCCGCCGGCGCGATCATCCGGGCCGTGCTCGACGCCTACGACCGTGAGGCGACGGACACCGAGGTCCTGGCCCTCACCAACCTCGCCGAGCAGGTCGCCCACGTGCGCCCCTCCGGGCTCGACGCCGCCACGACCACCTCCGACCTCCCGATCCGCTTCCAGTCCGGCGAGATGCGGGCGCTCTCGCAGCACGTCGGCGGCACCCTCGTCATCGCCGACTCCGGGATCCACGGCTCCACGCGCGACGCCGTCGCCGAGCTGCGCGCACGCTATGAGGCCGCCCCGGACACGATCGGCCCGCGGATCAACCGCCTCGGCGAGCTCACCCAGGTGGCCATCGACGCCCTCGACGCCGGGGACGCCGCCGCGCTCGGGGCCGCCATGGACGACGCCCACGACGTGCTCGCCGAGCTCGGCATCTCCGTGCCCGTCCTCGACGGGCTCACCCAGGCGGCCCGCGACGCCGGGGCCCTGGGCGCCAAGCTCAGCGGCGGCGGCCTGGGCGGCTGCGTCATCGCGCTCGCCGCAACCGACACCGACGCCGAAGCGATCCGCTGCGCCCTCCTCGACGCCGGCGCCGCCCAGACCTGGACCTACCAGATGCGCACGAGCGAGGCCTCCGAGTGACCCTGTCCCCCTCCCCCGTCGTCACCGACCACGTCGCCACGGCCACGGCGAGCGCCAACTCCAACATCGCGCTCATCAAGTACTGGGGCAAGGCCGATCCGGCCAACCAGGTCCCGACGACGTCGAGCCTGTCGCTCACGCTCGGCGGCACCCGGACCCGCACCACGGTCGCCTTCGACGGCGGGGCCGACGGCGAGGACGTCGTCCTCATCAACGGCTCCGTGCCCTGGGGCACCGCCCGGGACCGGGTCGTGCGCTTCATGGACCTCGTCCGCGAGCGCGCCGGCGTCACCGAGCGCGCCACCGTCTCCTCCGTCTCGACCGTCCCGCTCGCCGCGGGCCTGGCCTCCTCAGCCGCCGGCTTCGCGGCCCTCGCCGCCGCCGCGTCCCGCGCGGCCGGTCTCGAGCTCGACGACGCCGACCTGTCCCGCCTCGCCCGCCGCGGCTCCGGCTCGGCGACCCGCTCCGTCTTCGGGGGCCTGGCGCTCTGGCACGCGGGTACCGACGACGCGACGAGCTACGCCGAGGCCGTCCCGGGCGCCGACGACATCGACCTCGCCATGGTCGTCATCACCCTGGAGACCGGTTGCAAGTCGATCTCCTCCTCCAAGGCCATGCAGGCCACCATGACGACCTCGCCGCTCTACCCGGCCTGGGTGGAGGCCTCGGCCGCCGACCTCGAGGAGGCCCTCGCCGCCGTCGAGGCCCGCGACCTGCCCCGCCTGGGCGCCGTCGCCGAGGGCAACGCCCTGGGTATGCACGCGACGATGGTCGCAGCGCGTCCCGCCATCGTCTACTGGCTTCCCGGCACCGTCGAGGCGATCCACGCCGTCACCGCCCTGCGCGAGGAGGGCCTGCCCGCCTGGGTCACCATCGACGCCGGCCCCAACGTCAAGGTCATCACCTCGGGAGCGCGCGCCGAGGAGGTCGCCGCGGCGCTGCGCGACCGCCTGGCCGGCGCCGTCGTGAGCGTGCGCCGCCCCGGCGGCGGCGTCCGCTACGAGCAGGTGGGCCAGTGAGCGGGGACGGCTTGGGCGCCGTCTCGCGCCGCGCCCCGGGCAAGCTCTACGTGGCCGGCGAGTACGCCGTCGTCGAGCCCGGCCACCGCGCCGTCCTCGTCGCCGTTGACCGCTTCATCACGGTCACCGTCTCCCCCGTCCACGACCCCGGTCGTCGCTCGGGCCGGATCGCCTCCAGCCTGTACGCCGGGGGCCCCCGCTCATGGCGCCGCCGCCCCGAGGACGGGACCGCGCTCGTCGAGGGCGCACCGGTCGACTACGTCCTCTCCGCGATCCGCCTCGTCGAGTCGCTCGCCCGGGAGCGCGGCGGCGAGCTCCGCCTCTTCGACCTCGACGTCGACTCCCAGCTCGACGACGCCTCCGGCCGCAAGCTCGGCCTCGGCTCCTCCGCCGCGGTCACGGTCGCGACGGTCCGCGCGGTCGCCGCCTTCTACGGGCTGCGCCTCACCGACACGGAGGTCTACAAGCTCTGCCTGCTCGCCTCGGACTCCGTCGAGCCCATCGGCTCCGCAGGCGACCTGGCCGCCTCGACCTTCACCGGCTGGGTCGACTACTCCTCGCCCAACCGGACGTGGATGCGCGAGGAGCGCGCCGAGCGCAGCGTCGGCGACATGCTCCTGGCCGAGTGGCCGGGGCTGCGCATCGAGCGCCTCGAGCCCCCCGCCGGCGTCGACCTCCTCGTCGGATGGACCGGGGACCCGGCCTCGACCGCCGGTCTCGTCGCCGACGTCCAGCACGGCGCCCACGCGGCCGCTCCCGCTGCCCTCGACTACGAGGAGTTCCTCGCGGGCTCCCAGGCCTGCCTCGCGGGCCTCGTGAGAGCGATGGAGTCCGGTGACCTCGACGCCGTCGCCGCCCGTGTCCAGGAGGACCGGATGCTCCTCGCCGGGCTCGCCGCCTCGACCGGCGTCACCATCGAGACGCCCCTGCTGAGCAGCCTCGTCGAGATCGCCCGGGAGCACGGCGCCGCCGCGAAGTCCTCGGGCGCCGGCGGCGGCGACTGCGGCATCGCGCTGTGCCCGCCGCACGTCGAGGAGCACGCGATCCGCTCCGGATGGATGGCCGCTGGCGTCGTCCCCCTCGACCTTGCCGTCCACACCCGAGACTCGAGGACCGAGGACCGATGAGCGAGCAGCCCGCCGAGCCGCAGGCGGCCCACCAGCAGACCCAGCCGAGCGTCGCCCAGCACGCCCACCGCAAGGACGAGCACGTCGCCCTCGCCGTCGGCCTCCACGACCCGGAGCGCCGCACCGGCTACGACGACGTCGCCTTCATGCACCACGCCCTGCCGGGCACCTGCATCGACACGGTCGACACGCGCACCGAGGTGCTCGGCGCCACCTGGGGCCTGCCCCTCTACATCAATGCCATGACCGGCGGGACGCCCAAGACGGCCGCGATCAACGCGGACCTCGCGCGCGCCGCCGCCGGCGCCGGCATCGCCATCGCGACCGGCTCCCAGCACGTCGCCCTGCGCGACCCGGACCTCGCCGAGACCTTCTCCGTCATCCGCCGGAACGCTCCGGAGGCCTTCGTCCTGGCGAACGTCGGGCCGACCGTCTCCCCCGAGCTCGCCAGCCGCGCCGTCGACATGCTCGACGCCAACGCCCTCCAGGTCCACCTCAACGTCGCCCAGGAGGTCGTCATGCCGGAGGGCGACCGCGACTTCTCCTCCTGGGCCGACGCCGTGGCGGCCATCGTCGAGGCGGTCGACGTCCCGGTCGTGGTCAAGGAGGTCGGCTTCGGGCTGTCCCGGCGGACCGTGGACGAGGTCATCGGCCTCGGCGTCGCCGCCGTCGACGTCGCAGGCAACGGAGGCACCGACTTCGTCGCCATCGAGAACTCGCGCCGCCCCGAGATGGAGTTCTCCTACCTCACCGGCTGGGGCCAGTCCGCGATCCTCAGCCTCCTCGAGTCCGCCGCGGGTCCCGACGCCGTCGACGTGCCGGTCCTCGCCTCGGGCGGCGTGCGCACGCCGCTCGACGTCGTCCGGGCGCTCTCGCTCGGCGCCTGCGCCGCCGGTGCGTCGGGGCACTTCCTGCGCACGCTGGTCGGCGGAGGCCCGGAGGCCCTCGAGGCGGAGCTCGCCTCGTGGACGAGTCAGCTGCGCTCTCTCATGGCGCTCGTCGGCGCCTCGGACGTGCCGGGCCTGCAGCGCACCGACGTCCTCATCACGGGCGAGACGGCGGAGCGGGCGCGCCTTCTCGACATCGACCTGGAGCGGCTCGCCCGGCGCTCGCGCGCCTGAGAGCGCACGTACGACGGCGGGGCCGGTCTCCCTCTCGGGAGGACCGGCCCCGCCGTCGTCGTCAGCAGCCGGCTGTTCAGACCGCCGTGAGCCAGGTGACGACGCCGGCCGAGGCGTAGAGCGTCATGAACTGGACGCCGTAGGAGACGCCGAGGCGGTTGAAGGCGCCGCACACGACGCCGATGAGCAGGACGCCGAAGACGTTGGCGACGCCGGCGTCGATGTAGGCGAGCACGAGGATGAGCGCGATGAAGAGCGCGAGGACGGCCTCGTGGGGCACGTGCCGCATGACGAAGCGCGTGATCTGGCTCGACCACCGCACGGCGACGACGTAGGTGACGACGACCGCCAGCAGTGCCCCGATGAGCGTGCAGACGACGAACTGCCAGGTGCTCAGCAGGTGGTGGAGGTTGTGATCGAGCGTGTAGACGGTGCCGGCCTGGAAGAGCGGCCCGGCGGGCCCGGCGGAGACGCCGGAGATCGGGATGCCGAGCGCGACGAGCGGGATGATGACGCCCGCGAGGTAGGTCGAGTGGGTGAGGGCGCTCATGACGGTGACGGCCCGCTGCGCCTTCCTGACCGGGTCCTTGCCCGCGCGCGCCGCCGCCGACTCCCCGAGGAGGAAGGTGAGTCCCACCGGGGACAGGACGAAGAGCGGCGTCGAGACGGCGGCCATGGCGGCGCTCCACCAACCCTCGGCGCGCGTGACGAGCCGCGTGGGTCGCAGCTCTGTCTCGTCGAAGCCAGCGCGCGTGAAGCGGGCCTCGGTGAGGTGGCCGTGGGGCAGACCCTCGCGCAGACGGGTGTTGAGGACCTCGAGCAGGGTGAGCAGCATGGGGCCGACGGTGATGCCGAGGAAGAAGGAGACGTTGACGCTCTTGTCCTGCGCGATGACGCCGGCGGAGCGGTAGAGGGCCGGCAGTGCCTGGAACATGAGGGCGAGCGGGATGATCGAGACGAGCGCGATCACCTTGTTCCGCCCGAGCAGCGCCAGGAGGACGGCGCCGGCGGCGAGGATGACCGGCGCCTGGGACTTGATGGGCTCGGCGATCGGGGCCAGCAGTCCCGCGAGGGCGAAGGACAGCGGGATGGACACGACGGTGCCGATGGCGCTGCCGACGGCCATCTTCCGGATGGTCGTCGCGGCGAGCCCGCGGGAGCGCAGGAGGACGGCGTGGTCCATGAGCGGGGCGCTCATGACGCCGCCGGGCAGGCCGACGAGCGCCGTCGGGATCGCGTTCATGAGGTTGAGGGTGACGATCGCGGCGATGAAGAAGGACAGGACGACCTGGGGTGCGGCGCCGGCGAGCACGAGGGTGAGGGTGACGGGCGCGAGGACGCTCGTCTCGTCGGTGCCGGGGATGAAGCCGATGAAGGAGTAGAGGACGATGGCGCCGAGGACGGCGAGGAGGACGGTCCCGAGCATGGCGAGGGTCATCGGGCTGCTCCCTCGCTGGTGGTGACCGAGTCGGCGGCAGCGTCGTCGGAGGTGTGTTCCACCGTGTCGTCGATGACGAGGACCTCGCGCTTGGGCCGCACGACGAGGCAGCTGATGACGAAGCCGAGGACGCAGCCGCCCAGGCTCCAGAAGAGGGGCTGGGAGCCGGTCGCTCCGGCGATGACGAGGGAGACGACGGCGCAGGCCGCGGAGACGAGGAGGCAGACGAGCAGGTCTCGGGGCGAGACGAGGTCGTTCCAGACCTCGACGTTGGGCGCCGCCTCAGCCGTCGCGGCGGTGCCCGTGGGAGCTGTATCGGGGTTGTGCACGAGGGCCGATGCTAGCGGCTGGGCCGCTCCCGCGCCGTGCTCCCGGTCTCGTCGCGGCGGACGTCGGGAGAGGGAGCGCCGCCGCCGGGGACCCGTGCGACCGCGAACCAGCCCGTCGGCTCAGCCGCGCGGCCTGCGGTACCGGCGGATGCCGCCCTCGACGCCGGTGAGGGCGTACGGCCCCTCGTCGACGAAGGCCGTGCCGCTCGTGTCCTCGCCGGCGGGATCCAGGGACTCGGTGAGGACCTGCTCGTACTGCTCGACGGTGAGCGCCGTGCGGGCGTCGAGGCGGGCGCGCTCGGCGTCCGGGTCGCGGCGCTCCTCGAAGCCGTCCACGACGGTCGCGTCAATGAGCTCGCCGACGGCGCCAGAGCCGTAGGAGAAGAGTGCGAGGCGGTCCCCGGCGGCGATGCTCCCGGCGTCGAGGAGCGAGGCGACGCCGAGCCAGAGCGAGGCCGTGTAGCAGTTGCCGATGCGGCGCGAGTAGGCGATCGACTCCTCGTAGCGGTCGTGGATCCTGGTGAGCCCGCGCCCGGCGGCCTGATCCGGGGTGAGGACGCAGGCGAGCGCCTTGCGCCCCATCTTCGTGTAGGGCAGGTGGAAGCACAGGGCCGCGTAGTCCGGCAGGTCGAGCCCGGTGGCGGCGGTGTGGGCCTCCCAGGCGCGGGTGAAGGTCTCCGTGTAGCAGCGGTTGGAAAGCTTGCCGTCGACGCGCGGGACGTCCTCGCCCTCGGGGCGCCAGAAGTCGTAGACGTCGGTGGTGACGGCGGTCGTGGCGGGGTCGATCACGAGGAGGCGCGGGTCCTCGCGCACCAGCATGGCGACGGCGCCGGCTCCCTGCGTGGGCTCACCACCGGTGCGCAGGCCGTAGCGGGCGAGGTCGGTGGCGATGACGAGAGCGGTACGGCCGGGGTGGGCGGCGACGTAGTCGACGGCGGTGAGGAGGCCCGCGGTGCCGCCGTAGCACGCCTCGCGCAGGTCGAAGGCGCGCACCGTGTCGGGCAGCCGGTACTCCTGGGCGAGGAGGCCGTGCACCATGACGGCCATGGCCTTGGAGGCGTCGACGCCGGACTCGGTGCCGAGCACGATGAGGCCGAGGGCGTCGCGGTCGGACTGCTCGGTGCGGTCGAGGACGGCCGCCGCGGCACGGGCGCCGAGGGTCACGGGGTCGGCGGTGGCCGGCGCGACGGCCATCTCGTCCTGGCCGAGGCCGACGTGGAACTTGGCGGGATCGACGTCGCGGGCGAGGGCGAGGTCCGTCATCGGGAGGAAGAGGCGTGGGGTCGCGATCTCGAGGGCGTCGATTCCGATGGGCACGGGGTCCTCCAGTGGTGTGGCGTCGCCCCCGGGTCCGCGCCGTCGTCGGAGCGTTCCGGGGACCGGTGTGCGGGCACCGCCGCGAGTCTCGCGGCGGGGCGGACCCGGGTGGTCCGAGTGCCCTAGACTACGCCGGATATCTTCTCAGGACGGGGGACGCCATGAACGACGCACGCACCGCTCAGGGAGCCGAGGACGGGGCCCTGACCAGCGGCTCCGCTCCGGCACCGGTACCGCTGGCGGACGACGACGTCGTCCTCGTGGCGGCCGTGCGCACACCGATGGGGAGGCGCCGCGGGGCCCTGGCCGATCGCAGCGCCGTGGACCTCGGGGTCCTCGCCGTCCGCGGGGCGCTCGACGCCGTGCCGAGCGTGCGCGAGGACGTCGCCCAGGTCGTCGTCGGCAACGTCATCCAGGCGGGCTCGGGGCAGAACGTCGCCCGGCAGGTTAGCCTGGGCGCTGGGCTGGCGCACGATGTCCCGGCCACCACCGTGAACGAGGTGTGCGGCTCGGGCCTGAAGGCCGTCGTGCTCGGCGCCCAGCTCATCCAGCTCGGGCGCGCCGAGGTCGTCGTCGCGGCGGGCACGGAGTCGATGACCCGGGCGCCCCTCGTTTCCGCCTACGACGACGGGACCCGCTCCTACGGCGAGCCCCGTCCGTCGCTCATGACGGACGCCCTCGAGGACGCCTTCACGGGCACGCCGATGGGGCTCACCGCCGAGGAGGTGTCGCAGCGGTGGGGCGTCGACCGGGCCTCTCAGGACGCGTGGGCGCTCGTCTCCCAGCAGCGGGCCGCCGCCGCCACCGAGGACGGCGTCTTCGACGCGGAGATCGTGCCGGTCGCGCTCACCAACGGCACCGTCATGACGGCCGACGAGCCCATCCGAGGCGGCTCGACCGCCGAGGGCATCGCCGCTCTGTCCCCCGTCTTCTCCGAGGACGGCGTCGTCACCGCGGCCAACGCCTCGCCCGTCACGGACGGCGCCTCCGCCGTCGTCCTGGCCTCCGCGGCGTACGCACGAGCGCACGGTCTGCCGGTCCTGGCCCGGCTCACCGACTACGAGGAGATCGCCATCGACCCGGCGGTCATGGGCATCGCGCCGCGCTTCGCCATCCCGGCGCTCCTGGAGCGAACCGGGCACGCTGTCGGCGACGTGGACTCCTGGGAGATCAACGAGGCCTTCGCCGTGACGACAGTGGCGGCCACCCGCGAGCTCGGCCTCGACCCGGCACGCGTCAACCCCGACGGCGGGGCCATCGCCCTGGGGCACCCCCTCGGCTCGACCGGCGTCCGCCTCCTCGTCACCCTGGCTCACCGGATGGTGCGCGAGGGTGAGTCCCGCGGCGTCGCCTCCCTGTGCGTCGGCGGCGGCCTCGGGCTCGCCGCCCTCCTGGAACGACCTGCGGGTCTCGGTAAGGAGAGTGCCGCTGCGGAGGCCTCGACCTCCACCACCGCCCCGTCGGGTGGCACCTCCGTCCCCTTCTACCGGCTCAGCCCCGCCGGGCGCCGCGAGCGGCTCGTCGACGACGGCGTCCTCTCCCCCGCCGACGCCGAGGTCCTCGCCTCGCCGCTCGGCCTCGCCCCTGACACGGCCGCCGGCCTCATCGAGAACCAGGTCGGCCAGACGCACCTGCCGCTCGGCGTGCTGCCGGGGCTCGTCGTCGACGGCCGCTCGTGGACCGTGCCGATGACCACCGAGGAGGCGAGCGTCGTCGCCGCCGCCTCGAACGGCGCGCGCATCGTCCGCGGCGCCGGGGGCTTCCGCACGCAGGTCCCCGGCCGTCTCATGATCGGGCAGGTCGTGCTCGTCAACCCGGTCGCCGCCGACCTGCCGCGGACGATCTCCGCGCTGGGCCCCGAGATCGACGAGGCGGCCGCCAAGGCCTACCCCTCGATCCTCAAGCGGGGCGGCGGGCTGCGCGACGTACGCGTCCGGGAGGTCGCCGGCCCAGTGGGCCCGGACGGCAGTGGCTCCGACGACGACGGAGACGGACCGCGCGCCCGCTCGTTCGTCTGCCTCGACCTCCTCGTCGACGTCCGAGACGCCCAGGGCGCGAACATCGTCGACGCGATCGCCGAGGCGGTCGCCGCCCTCCTGCGCGAGCGGCTGCCCCGTGAGGAGGTGCTCATGGCGATCATCTCCAACGACGCCACGGAGTCCCTCGTAACCGTGTCCTGCGACGTGCCCGCGCACCTGCTCGTCTCCCGACGCGACGCCGCCGCGGCGGGCGTCGGCGCCGAGAGCGGTCCCTCCGCGAACTCCGCCGAGGGCCGTGCCGTCCTCGAGGGCCTGGGCGCCGAGCAGGCCCGCAGGATCGCCCTGGCCTCCGACCTCGCCCAGGTGGACGTGCACCGCGCCGTCACCCACAACAAGGGCGTCATGAACGGCGTCCACGCAGTCGTCCTCGCCGTCGGGAACGACACCCGGGCGATCGAGGCGGGCTGCCACGCCTGGGCGGCACGTGACGGCCGCTACCGCGGCCTGTCGCAGTGGTCGACGCGGACCGGAGAGGACGGCGGCGTCGTGCTGCACGGCGAGATGACGCTGCCGCTGCCGATGGCGACCGTGGGCGGCTCCTCCCGGGCGCTGCCCGAGGCTCGCGCCGCCCTCGGCCTGCTCGGCGCGGACTCCGCCGTCGATCTCGCGCGCGTGGCCGCGGCGACGGGCCTGGCCCAGAACCTCACCGCCGTGCGAGCGCTCGTCACCGACGGGATCCAGCGCGGGCACATGAACCTGCAGGCGCGCGCCCTCGCCATGGCCGTCGGGGCGACCGGCGCCCGGATCGAGGCCGTGGCCGAGGGGCTGCGGCACGCGGAGCGCATGAACGAGGAGACGGCGCGGGCGATCCTCGCGGGCCTGGGCTGACGCCCGAGGAGGCGCGGCGCGTGGGCTGAGGCGCGGACCGCTCAGCGGGCGCTCAGCAGGCGCTGCGCCCGGTGCTTACAGGAGCACCGTCGCGTAGGTCCCGACGCGCTCGAAGCCGAGGCCGGAGTACAGGCCGATCGCGGGTGTGTTGAAGTCGTTGACGTAGAGGCTGACGATCCCGTCGGGGCCCAGGTGCTCGGCGCGCACGCGGTCCACGGTGGTGGCGAGCGCCGCCGTCGCGACCCCGCGTCCGCGCAGGTCGTCGCGGGTCCACACGCCGGTGAGCTGGGCGACGCCGGGGCGACCGCCCTCGCCGCGCCGCATCGCGCCGACGTCGGCCTTGAAGGCCGCCTCGACCGGGCCTCCCGGCACGGGCGGGCGGCCAGTGCCGTCGTCGAGGAGGACGTAGGAGCGACCCATGGCGACGAGCCCCTCGACGTGCCGGGCGTAGGAGCCGCCCGAGGCCGTCGGGTCGTAGCCGAGCTCGCCGACGAACATGGCGACGGAGGCGGGCAGCACGAGACCGGTCTCCTCGCCGCGGGCGGCGCGCAGGCCCTCGGCGGCCCAGCGCGCGGCGGGGCGCGCCCGGACGACGCCGTCGGCGAGCCCCTCGGGCGGGAAGGGGGCGACGAGGAGGGGCTGGACCCACCGCTCCTCACGGGACGCCTGACCGATGGCGACGAGCTCGGGCCAGACGGCCTCGACGTCCTGCGCGGGTCCGGAGACGGAGCCCTGGCGGGTGAGCCGCGCGCGGGCGTGCGCCGCGAGTGCGCGCAGCTGTCCCCTGTCCGCGCCGTCGTGCCCGAGCCGGGGCCGGGGCGCGAGGCCGAAGGGCATGAGGGAGCCCGTGGCCCAGGCCGCGCCGTCGGGCCTGCCGGGGCGTCCGAGGACGACGACGTCGCCGCGCCCCCAACGGGTCCAGCGCGAGACCTGGTGGGCGAGGGCGAGGCCGCCGACCGGGTCGAGGTCGGTCAGGGAGAGGAGCCCTGAGACGTGCTCGGGGCTCACGGGCGTGACCGGGTGGGGCAGGAGGCGCACGGCGGGCCGGTTCACACGGGGGCGACGAGGTCCACCCAGACGAGGACCACGGTCATGCTGATGAGGAGGACGAGGACGACCTGGCCGACGGGGAGCATGCGGGCGACGTCGACGTAGCCGGGGTCGGGGCGGCCGCGGAGGCGCGCGATCCGTCGACGCGCTCCCTCCCACAGGGCGCCCGCGATGTGCCCGCCGTCGAGCGGCAGGAGCGGGACCAGGTTGAAGGCGAAGAGCGCGAGGTTGAGGGAGCCGAGGAGGCTCAGCATGGAGAACAGGCGCGCCGAGAAGGGGATGGTGCCGCCTCCCGAGCCGGTGCCGGCGCTCGTCACCTCGCCGGCGATGCGCCCCATCCCGACGAGCGAGATGAGGCCCTGGGAGCTGCGCTCCTCGAGGCCGAGACCGGCGGCGACGGCGTGGTAGAGGCCGGACGGGATCGTGACGATGGCGCCGAGGGTCTGGCCGACGGCGGTGGTGACGTCGCCGGCGATCTGCCCGGCGGAGGAGCGCTGGGTGCCGAGCTCGGGGCCGATGCCGACGTAGGGGCGCTTCCCGGTGACGGTGCGGCCGTCGGCGTCCTTCTTGACGTCCCCGGAGTCCGTGTACACGGTGCGCTCGACCTCGACGGCGGTGACGGTGAGGGTCAGGTCCTCGCCGTCACGCTCGACGACGACGGTGGCGGGGACGGTCCCTCCGGCGACGATGGCGTCCTGGACCTCGGTCCAGGTGCTCGTGGCGGTGCCGTTCCAGGAGACGATCTCGTCGCCGACGCGCAGGCCGGCGGCGGAGGCCGGGGAGGCGGGGTCGGAGCTCGTGCAGGCCTTCCCGGCGTCGACGTCGGAGGAGACGCAGCTCGCGACGCTCGCGACGGTGGAGGTGTAGGCGGGCTGGCCGACGACGCCGAGCGCGACCGCGAGCAGGATGACGCCGAGAGCGAGGTTCGTGAGGATGCCGCCGGCCATGACGGCGAGCTTGCGCGGCACGGTGAGGCGGTAGAAGGCCCGGTCCTGCTCGTCGGGCGCGAGCTCGGCGAGGGACTCCTCGCGGGCCTGGGCGATGAGGGAGCCGGGCTTGTCGACGCGCCCGGGAGGCGCGGGCGGGATCATGCCGAGCAGGCGGCAGTACCCGCCGAGCCAGATCGCCTTGACGCCGTACTCGGTGCCTCCGCGGGTCGTGGACCAGAGATGGGGGCCGAAGCCGATGAAGTACTCGGGGACCTTCACGCCGAAGCGCTTGGCGGGCAGCATGTGCCCGAGCTCGTGGAGGGCGACGGACAGCCCGATCCCCACGATGAGGATGAGGACCCCGAGGGCGTAGGCGAGGGCTGTGGGCACGTGGCCTCCTGTGTCATCCGGCTGCGGACCGGTCGTCGGGTGGTCGTCGGGCGGCCCGCGACGCGGGCCGCGGGCGGGTCACTCGACGGAGAGGAGGACCTCGACGACGCGGGCGAGGTAGCGGTCCACGCTGGGCTCGTCGTAGGCCTTCTCGCGGCGGGCCGCGCGGAAGGTCGCGCCCCGGACCTCGGTGGAGGCCAGGGCCTTGTCGTCGTCGAAGTAGGCGGAGACGCGGTCCATGAGGGCGTCCACGTCCTCCTTGAGGTAGCCCTGCTTCTCGGCGGGAGCGAAGCGCTCCCCCTCGGGGCGCAGGAGGCGCGGGTAGAGCGTGGTGGCGAGCTCCTGGACCTCGTCCATCCAGGCCTCACGGCCCTTCTCGGCGACGTACTCGGAGCGGCGCCGCTGGAGGAAGGCGGACTCGAGCCGGTCGAGGGCGGCGTCGACGGCGTCGGGCTGGTAGCCGCCGCGGACGACGTCGAAGGCGACGGCGCGCACGCCCTCGGAGTCCATCTCGTCGATCTCACCGTCGTCGTAGATGCCCCGGGCGGTCGTGAAGTAGACGTCGACCTGCTCGGGGCGGTAGCCGCGCCGCAGGTGGCCGACCTTGGGGAACATCTCCTCGGAGCCGCGCTTCGTACTGCTCACGCCTTGGCCCTGCCTCTCTCCTGGTTGAGCACCTCGGTGGCCAGCTGGCCGCAGGCGCCGTCGATGTCGCTTCCGCGGGTGTCGCGCACGGTGGTCGTGATGCCGGCCCGGCGCAGGGTCTCGACGAACTCGTCCTGCGCCTCCTGCGTGGAGCAGGTCCAGATGGAGCCCGGCGTCGGGTTGAGCGGGATGGGGTTGACGTGGGCCCAGCCGTGGCCGCGGGCGTTGAGCTCGTCGGCGAGGCGCTGGGCGCGCCAGGCGTGGTCGTTCATGTCCTTGATGAGGGCGTACTCGATGGACACGCGCCGGCCGGTGGTCTCGTAGTAGTCGTGGGCGGCGTCGAGGAGCTCGCCGACCTTCCACTTGGAGTTGATCGGGATGAGCTCGTCGCGCAGCTCGTCGTCGGGGGCGTGGAGGGAGACAGCCAGGGTGACCGGCAGTCCCTCCCCCGCGAGCCTCCGGATGAGGGGCACGAGGCCGACGGTGGAGACGGTGATGCCGCGGGCGGAGAGGCCAAAGCCCTCCGGGGCGGGGTCGATCATGCGGTGAAGCGCTCCGACGACGTTCTTGTAGTTGATCATCGGCTCACCCATGCCCATGAAGACGACGTTGGACAGGCGCGCGGGCCCACCGGTGAGGTCCCCGCGCTCGGAGGCCTGGGCGGCGTAGCGGACCTGCTCGACGATCTCCGCGGTCGACAGGTTGCGGGTCAGCCCCATCTGGCCGGTGGCGCAGAAGGGGCACGCCATGCCGCAGCCGGCCTGGGAGGAGACGCACAGGGTGGTGCGGTCCTTGTAGCGCATGAGGACGGACTCGACGCGGACGCCGTCGTGGAGCTCCCACAGGTGCTTGATGGTGCGTCCGCCGTCTGCCCGCAGGGCGCGGACCTCGTGGATGAGCTCGGGGAGGAGCTCGGTGGCGAGCTGCTCGCGCTGGCCGGCGGGGAGGTCGGTCATGTCCTCGGCGTCGCGGGTGAAGCGCGTGAAGTAGTGGCGGGAGAGCTGGTCGGCGCGGAAGGGCTGGAGCCCGGCGTCCTTGAGGGCCTTCTTGCGGCCGGCGAGTTCGTAGTCGGCGAGGTGCTTGGGGGCCTTGCCACGGGCCGGCGGGACGGCGAAGGAGAGGCGGGGGCGCGCGTCGGGGCTGGTGGCGCCCTCGGGCGGCTGGTCGGTGGGGAGCACCTGGACCTCGCCGGGGACGGGGCCGACGGGCCCGCGCCGGAGGGCGACGGGCTCGGGGCGGCGCGGTGCGCGGCGAGTGCGGTCGTTGGGGGTGCTCACGGAGCCTGCGGTCCTCTCGGGTGGGCGGTTCTGGCGCTGCTGCGCACTCTAGTGCGAGCGGCGGCGGCGACCCAGGCGGCGCGCTCCGCCGTGTGCGGACAGGGCCGGGGCCGTTCCTCCGTCCGCGGCCTCCGCTCACGCGGTCAGCACTGCTGGCCGGCAGGCGCCGGGTCGGGCCGACGTCGTTCGGTCCGGCGGCTCACCAGACGATGAGCGTGAAAAGGTAGACGAGGGGCGCGGCCACGAGGATGGAGTCGAGTCGGTCCATGAGCCCACCGTGGCCCGGCAGGAGCGTGCCCATGTCCTTGAGGCCGAGGTCGCGCTTGAGGAGGGACTCCCCCAGGTCGCCCAGCGTGGAGACGACGACCGTGCAGGCGCCGAGCAGGGCCCCGGCCCACACGGGTCCGCCGAGCCCCCACAGGCACAGGACCCCGGCGAGGACGGCGGCCACCACGGAGCCGGCGAAGCCCTCCCAGGACTTCTTCGGTGAGACGGAGGGCGCCATGGGGTGCTTGCCGAAGGTGATGCCGGCGAGCCAGCCGCCCGTGTCGTTGGCGACAGGCAGGGCGATGAGCATGAGCGTCTTGCCGACGCCCTGGTCCTGGGCGGTGATGAGGACGGCGAAGCCCGCGAGGAAGGGCAGGTACGTGGCGGCGAGGACGGCCGCGGAGGCGGCCACGGAGCGCGAGCGGCGGACCGCGTCGTGCGTGCTCGTGCGCGGGACGCCGTCGTGGTCGGCGCGCTCGAGGGCGGTCCCGGCCTCGGTCTCGGCCTGCTCGAGGAAGGCCCACAGGACGCAGGCGCCGGCGGTGGCGAGGTAGGCGCCGAGCGCCGCCTCGGCCCCGACGCGCCAGGCGCACACGGCGATGCCGAGGGTGCCGAGCCACAGGGGCGGCAGCGGGAGGCGGATGTCCTTGCGGGCGAAGGCGCCGGCGAGCTCCCACAGGGCGCCGCAGACGGCGAGGACGACGACGCCGACGAAGACGATCTTGTTGAAGACGAGGGAGGCGAGGACGGTCCCGATGAGGACGACGGCGACCCCGACGGCGGCGGGCAGGTTGCGGCCCGCTCGCCCGGTGGAGGGCAGGGGGACGTGGTTGCGCGTCGGCGGCGGGGTCAGGAGCGTGCTCAGGAGGCTCACGGGAGGCTGGTGCCTGCTTCCTCGGGGGCGGCGCCCGCTGGGGCGCCCGGTCTGGTGGGGCCTGGTCGGCGCCGGCTCGGACGCCGTCCGGGCCGGCGGTGTCACGGTCGCGGCGGGCCGCCCCGTGCTGGGGCAGCCCGCCTCGTCGTGGGCTCAGACCTCGAGGAGCTCCTTCTCCTTGGCCTCGAGGGCGGCGTCGACCTGCTCGACGAAGCGCTTGGTGAGGGCCTCGAGGTCGCCCTCGGCGCGCTTGACGTCGTCCTCGCCGGCCTCGCCGTCCTTCTTGATGGCCTCGAGCTCCTTCTTGGCCTTGCCGCGGACGCCGCGGACCTGGACGCGCGACTCCTCGGCGCGGGACTTGGCGAGCTTGACGTAGTCCTTGCGGCGCTCCTCGGTGAGGGCGGGCAGGGTGACGCGGATGATGTTGCCGTCGTCGGTGGGGTTGACGCCGAGGTCGGACTCGCGGATGGCGCTCGTGATCTGCTTCATCGCGCCGCGGTCGAAGGGGCTCACGATGACGGTGCGGGCCTCGGGGATGGTGAGCGAGGCGAGCTGCTGGAGCGGGGTGGGGGCGCCGTAATAGTCGACCATGATGCCGTTGAACATGGCGGGGTTGGCGCGGCCGGTGCGGATGGAGGCGAGCTCACGCTTGGCCGCCTCGAGGGCGGACTCCATCTTCTCCTCGGCCTCGAGCATGACGTCGTCGATCATCGGGGTGGAACCTTTCCGTTGGTGTGGCTGGTGGGGCGGTGAGCCGGGGCCGGTCTCAGTCGCGGGTGACGAGGGTGCCGATCTTCTCGCCCAGGAGGGCGCGGGTGATGTTGCCGGGCTCACCCATGCCGAAGACGCGCATGGACAGGCCGTTGTCGCGGCTCATGGCGAAGGCGGAGGCGTCGAGGACCTGGAGGCCGTCGACGAGGGCGCGCTCGTACGTGAGGGTCTCGAGGAGCTCGGCGCTGGGGTCCTTGCGCGGGTCGGCGGTGTAGACGCCGTCCACGCCGTTCTTGCCGACGAGGAGCTCATCGCAGCGGGTCTCGAGGGCGCGCTGGGCGGAGACGGTGTCCGTGGAGAAGTAGGGCAGGCCGGCGCCGGCGCCGAACACGACGACGCGGCCCTTCTGCATGTGGCGGATGGCGCGCAGCGGGATGTAGGGCTCGGCGACCTGGGTCATCGCGATCGCGGACTGGACGCGGGCGGGGACGCCGGCCTTCTCGATGAAGTCCTGGAGGGCGAGGGCGTTCATGACGGTGCCCAGCATGCCCATGTAGTCGGCGCGGGCGCGGTCCATGCCGCGGGTGGACAGGTCGGCGCCGCGGAAGAAGTTGCCACCGCCGACGACGACGGCGACCTGGACGCCCTGCTGGACCGCGTCGGCGATCTGGCGGGCGGCGTCAGCGACGACGTCCGCGTCCACGCCGACCTTGCCCCCGCCGAAGACCTCACCGGAGAGCTTGAGCAGGACGCGGCGCGGCCTGGTGGTGGTGGCAGTCTCGGACTCGGCGGTCATCGGTGCTCTCTCCTGGGTCTCACGCCCCGGTGCGGGGCCCTCGGGCGCGCGGACGCGCACCTCCGGGCGAGCCTACCCGGTTCTCGAGAGGGCTGCGGGCGCGGGGCCCGCGCAGCGCCGCGCGAGCGGCAGGTCACGGCCGTGCGGCGCCCGCTCGCACCGGCCCCGGCACGCGCGGGACCCCCGCGAGCCGTGGCTCGCGGGGGTCCTGCCTGTCTGCGGATCCGCCTCGTGGACCGGGGCGGCCGTCAGCGCGTTGGCGCGATCAGGCGCCGACGCGGAAGCGGAGGAAGCCGGTGACCGTGCCGCCGGTGGCCTCGATGACCTTGCCGACCGTGGTCTTGGGGTCCTTGGCGAAGGCCTGGTCGACGAGGCAGTTCTCCTTGAAGTAGCCGTTCAGGCGGCCCTCGACGATCTTCGGGATGGCCTTCTCGGGCTTGCCCTCGGCGCGCGTGGTCTCCTCGGCGATCTCGCGCTCCTTGGCGACGACGTCCTCGGGCACGTCCTCGCGGGTGAGGTAGAGCGGGGAGTAGGCGGCCACGTGCATCGCGATGTCGTGCGCGGCCTCGGCGCCCTTGGCGTCGGTGCCCACGAGGACGGCGACCTGGGCGGGCAGGTCGGGGTTGGTGCGGTGCAGGTAGAGCTCGACGGCGGGGGCAGAGAGGCGACCGACGCGACGGACGACGATCTTCTCGCCGATGACGGCCTGCATGCCGTCGGTGAGCTCCTTGACGGTCTGGCCGTCGACGGACACCTCGTTGAGGGCCTCGACGTCCTCGGCGCCGGACTCGACGGCGGCCGCGAGGACCTTGTCCGAGAACTCGATGAACTTCTCGTTCTTGGCGACGAAGTCGGTCTCGGCGTTGATCTCGACGATGACGCCGGTCTGGCCCTCGGCGGAGTCGACGACCTTGGCGGCGATGAGGCCGGCGGAGGCCGAGCGGCCCTCGCGCTTGGCGATGCCCTTGAGGCCCTTGACGCGGATGATCTCGATGGCCTTCTCGGCGTCGCCGTTGGCCTCGTCGAGGGCCTTCTTGACGTCGAGCATGCCGGCGCCGGTCTTCTCGCGCAGCGCCTTGATGTCAGCGGTGGTGTAGTTCGCCATGGATTGTCTCCTTGGAAGCTGGTGTCGGGTGCTGGAGGGAGCTCAGGCCTGCTCGGTCTGCTCGGCGTCGGTGGCCGGGGCGGCCTCCTCGGCGGGAGCGGACTCTGCGGTCTCGGAGGACTCGGCGCCGGCGAGGAGCTGGGCCTCCCACTCGGGCAGGGGCTCGGCGTCGGCGGTGCCGGCGTCGGCCTCCTCACCGGTGCGGGCCTTGCCGCCGGAACGGGCGAGAAGGCCCTCCGCGGCGGCGTCGGCGACGACGCGGGTCAGGAGGGAGACGGCGCGGATGGCGTCGTCGTTGCCCGGGATGCCGTAGGTGACCTCGTCGGGGTCGCAGTTGGTGTCGAGGATGGCGACGACCGGGATGTTGAGCTTCTGGGCCTCGGCGATCGCGAGGTGCTCCTTCTTGGTGTCGACGACCCAGATGGCGGCCGGGAGCTTGGACATGTCGCGGATGCCGCCGAGGGTCTTCTGCAGCTTGTCCTTCTCGCGGCGCATCATGAGCAGCTCCTTCTTCGTGTGACCGGAGGAGGCCACGTCGTCGAAGTCGATCTGCTCGAGCTCCTTCATGCGGTCCAGGCGGGCGCGCACGGTGGAGAAGTTGGTGAGCATGCCGCCGAGCCAGCGCTGGTTGACGTAGGGCATGCCGACGCGCTGGGCCTGCTCGGCCACGGCGGCCTGGGCCTGCTTCTTGGTGCCGACGAAGAGGATGTTGCCGCCGCGGGCGACGGTCTCCTTGACGAAGTCGTAGGCGGTGTTGATGCCGTCGACCGACTGCTGGAGGTCGATGACGTAGATGCCGTTGCGCTCGGTGAGGATGAAGCGCTTCATCTTCGGGTTCCAACGGCGGGTCTGGTGGCCGAAGTGGACGCCGGACTCGAGGAGCTGACGCATGGTGACGATCGCCATGACGGTCCTTTCGCGCGCGACCGGGAGGTTGCCCGGCGCGCAGTTCATCAGGGGACGGTGCCCGTCGCTGGCGCGACGGCGTCCCGGGTTGTGGTGGTTGATCCCCTTTGACCGGAGGACCCGCTCGGGGCGGGCCGCGGCTCGTCGGCCGGTCCGGGAGGACCGCCCGCGATGGGGCCTGGTGCCCGCGACTCACGGCCGCCCGCCGTCCTCGGGTGAGGGGAGGCGGGACCTCGGCCGCGGGTCCGAAAGGGCTCCCGGTCCTTGGGCGGAGCGATCCGCTCGGGCGCCGGGTACGGGCACGCGAAGTCAGCCGCTGCGGTCCGATCCGGACGAGTCCGGGGGACGAACCTCAGACGACTGCGTGGGCGAGGCTACCACAGCGGAGAAGGGCGACCTCCGCGGATCCGCGTCATTCCAGGGCTCCCGTGGTGTCGTACCCGTCACGTGCCAGGTGGTGCGAGCGGGGCCGCGTGCACCAGCGCGGGAGCCACAGGGCGGTGGCGGGCTCCACAGGACCGTGCCCTGGGCGCCGTTTCCACAGCCCCGAGGAGCACCGCGGCGCACCCGGCGGCGAGCCCGGGATGCTCGCGTCATGAGCAGCGCAGCCCCAGGCAGTCCCCGCAACGTCCACGGCGCTCCGAGCACCGTCCGTCCCACCCGCGGCGCCGACGCCCCGGACCGAGGGCGCCCAAAGCGACGTCGCCTCGCCGCGGTCCTCGTGGGGCTCGTCTCCGTGTCGGGGCTCCTCCTCAGCCCTGCCGCGCCGGCGGTCTCGGAGGAGCCGACGGCGCCCCGGGCGGTGGCCACGGTCGCCGCTCCGTCGCCGCGCGGGGACTACGGATGGCCGACGGGCGCGCTCGGCGTCGTCCTCGAGGACTTCGCCCCGCCCGCCGCCCGGTGGGGCTCGGGGCACCGCGGCGTCGACCTGTCCCTCGCCGCTGGTTCACCCGTCCTCGCAGCCGCCGACGGCACCGTCGCCTTCGCGGGCACGGTCGCCGGGAAGCCGGTCGTCTCCATCGACCACGCCGACGGGATCCGCACCACCTACGAGCCCGTGGAGGCGAGCGTCGAGGCCGGCGAGGTCGTCGCCCGGGGCCAGGTCATCGGCACGCTCCTGCCGGGGCACCGCTCCGACGGCGCCAGCGCGCTCCACTGGGGCGCGCGGACCGGCCCGAAGGAGTACGTCAACCCGCTGCGGCTCATCTCCCCGCCGGTCATCCGGCTCAAGCCGGTCGGAGGCGAGGACTGAGCGGGCCGGGCGTGCCAGGTCGCTGGGCGCGAGGCCCTGCGCGGCCGGTGTGCGTCGTCGAGCGGCGGCGTTGGTCGTCAGGCCCGGGGGAACGCCTGCTCGTAGACGCTGCGCAGGCGCTCGGCGGAGACGTGCGTGTAGCGCTGGGTCGTGGCGAGGGAGGAGTGCCCGAGGAGCTCCTGGACACTGCGCAGGTCCGCACCCCCGGACAGGACGTGGGTCGCGGCCGAGTGCCGCAGACCGTGCGGTCCGAGATCGGGCACGTCGGCGGCTGCCGCGGCGCGGTGGACGACGTCGCGCACGGCGCGCGGGTCGATGCGGCGTCCGCGCGCGCCGAGCAGGAGCGCGTCCCCGGCGTCGGCGGCGGCGAGTGCGGGGCGCTCGGCGAGCCACGCGTCGACGGCCCGGGCCGCGGGGGTCCCGTAGGGGACGGTGCGCTCCTTGTTGCCCTTGCCGAGGACGCGGAGCGTGCGGGTCGAGCGGTCGAGGTCGCTGACGTCGAGGCCGCACAGCTCGGACACGCGCACGCCGGTGGCGTAGAGCAGCTCGAGGAGGGCGCGGTCACGCGTGGCGAGGGCGTGCTCGCGGGCGGCCGCCGACTCGTCCTGGTCGTCCAGGTTCGCCGGGGCGCCGGCGGGTGAGCCCGCGCCCGAGGTCCCCGAGCCCCCGGCCCGCTCGGTGGCGACGGCGAGGAGACGCTCAGCCTGCTCGCGGGTGAGGACGGAGGGCAAGCGGTTGTCGGCCCGCGGTGAGCGCAGGCGCGCACCGACGTCGCTGCGAAGGAGACCGGTTCGGTGCGCCCAGGTCGAGAAGGTACGGCAGGCGGCGGCGCGTCGGGCGATCGTGGCGCGGGAGTGCCCGGAGGCGGCGAGCTCGGCGAGCCACGCGCGCAGGTCGGCGAGGTCGAGGCTGGCGAGGGCGCCGTCAACCGGCTCGGTCTCCCCCGGGCCGACGCCGAGGAAGGTGAGGAGGTCCTCGAGGTCGCCGCAGTAGGCGCGCACGGTGTGCTCGGAGAGGCCCCGTTGGAGCGAGAGGTGGCGGAACCAGGCGTCGATGAGCTCGCCGCGCGTGTCCGGCAGCGCGCGCGCGGCCCCCCTGTCGTTGTGCTCCGGCATGCCCCCAGGCTACGCGCGCCGCCAGCGGCCGCCGTCAGAGCGCACCCGGCCGGCGAGCTCGAGGAGGCCGAGCGCCGCGGTCGCCTCGCGCACGGAGAGCCCGGCGGCCCGGGCGAGGGACTCGGGCGTGGCGGAGCCCCGTGCGGGCATGGCGTCGAGGACCGCGGCGGCGTCACCGTCGAGCCCGTCGAGGAGGCCAAAACCGGCCAGGGCCGGGTCGGCGGCCTTGGCGGCGTCCGGGTCGGTGGCGCCGAGAGGGAGCACGAGCTCGAGCGCCTCCGCGGCGTCGGTGACGCAGACGGCGCCCTCGCGCAGGAGCCGGTGACACCCCACTGACCCCATCGAGGTGACCGGGCCGGGCACGGCGCCGAGGGGGCGCCCGAGGTCGCGGGCGTGACGCGCGGTGGACAGGGCCCCGGAGCGCCAGGCCGCCTCGACGACGACGGTGGCACCCGCGAGCGCGGCGATGAGCCGGTTGCGGGTGAGGAAGCGGTGCCGGGCGGGCTGGCTCCCCGGCGGGACCTCGGCGACGAGCGCGCCGGCCTCGATGACGGCTCGCAGGAGGTCCGCGTTGCCCGCCGGATAGAGGCGGTCCACTCCCCCGGCGGAGACGGCGACCGTCGTCCCCGCCGCCCGGCCGGCGCCGGTCGGGGCTGACAGGGCTCCGCGGTGCGCGGCGGCGTCGATGCCGTACGCGCCTCCGGAGACGACGACGGCTCCCCGCTCGACGAGCTCGCGGGCCGTCATCGAGGCGACTCGCTCGCCGTAGGGGCTCGAGTCGCGGGCGCCGACGAGGGCGAGGAGCTGCCCGGCTCCCAAGCCTCCGGCGGCCGGGGCCGCTCCCGACCGGTCGCGTCCGGTGAGTGCCCACGGGTCTCCTCGCAGCCAGAGGCAGTGTGGTGGCTGCTCGAGCTCGTCGAGGCCCACGGGCCATGTCTCGTCGCCGGGGACGAGGAGGGTGCCGCCGAGGTGCTCGAGGACGTCGATCTCGCGGCGGACGTCGAGCCCGTCGAGGCGGGGCGCCCAGCGGCCAGCGGCTCGCGCCCACCAGGCGGAGGCGGCCGCGGCGTCGCCCCGCGGTGGCAGGGGCGGGCGGGGTGCCGATCTGGGCGCGCCGTCGGCGTCGAGGGCCTCCTCGAGCAGCCAGCGGGTGGCGTGCACCGGGCCGAGAGCGGTCATCAGGGCGGTGGGGGCGAGGTCGGCGGGCTCGGTGAGCCGGGACCACGAGGCACGCAGGAGGTCGGCGTCCCCGGCCTCGAGGAGACGACGCAGTCGGTCGGCCCCGGCTCGAGGTCCGCTGGTGGCGGCGGTCCGTCTCGGGGGCGCGGCTGGCCGGCCCCTGGCAGCGGGGCGCGCCTCCCCGGGGGCACGGGACGGACCGTTGGTCACAGCGGGCTGCGGGCTCACGGTGCTCGTCACCGAGGTTGTGGGTGCCGCGTCCTCAGTGTCCGTGGTGCTGACGCTGCTCGTCGTCACGGGCGTGCTCCTCTCGTGCGCAGGGCCAGGGCGGCCCCGAGGTCGGTGGGGGCAGGCGCGTCGCGTCCTGCGAGGAAGGCGAGCGTCCAGGCGAGGCGGAGCACGCGGTCGACGCCCCGCAGGGAGAGGTCGCCGCGGTCCAGGGCTCCCATGAGCCGACCGACGAGCGCCGGGTCGGTGCCCGAGGCGGTCGAGCGGACCCACGAGCCGGGGACCTCGCTCATGAGCCGCCACGGCGTGCCGTCCAGGTGCCGGGCGGCGCGCTCGCGAGCCTCAGCGACGCGAGCGGCGACGACGTCGCTCGGCTCTCCGCGTGCCCCGTCGGCGAGGTCAGCCGCGGAGACGGGGCCGACCTCGACCTGGATGTCGACGCGGTCCAGGAGCGGCCCCGAGAGCCGGGAGAAGTAGCGCCGGCGCTGCAGCGACGTGCACGTGCACTCCAGGCCGCGGCCTCCGGCCTTCCCGCAGGGGCAGGGGTTGGCGGCGAGGACGAGCTGGAACGCCGCCGGGTACGTGGCCCGGCCTCCGGCGCGGTCGATGGTGACCTCACCGGACTCCAGGGGCTGGCGCAGGCAGTCGAGGACGCCGGCGGGGAACTCCGGGGCCTCGTCGAGCAGGAGCACGCCGCGGTGGGCGAGGGAGACGTCCCCCGGGCGGGGCGTGCCCGATCCCCCGCCGATGACGGCCGCGCGGGTCGCGGTGTGGTGAGGGCTGCGCAGCGGCGGCACGGTGAGGAGCCCTGTGTCAGCACGGAAGAGCCCGGCCACGGAGTGCAGGGAGGTGACGGTGACGGCGTCCTCGGGCTCCAGTGGCGGCAGGATCGAGGGCAGTCGCTCCGCGAGCATCGTCTTGCCGGCTCCGGGCGGTCCGACGAGGAGCAGGTGGTGACCGCCCGCGGCGGCGACCTCGAGGGCGTGACGGGCCTCGTCCTGGCCGACGACGTCGGCGAGGTCCGGGGTCCGGCGGCGCTCGGGCGCGGCGTCGGGGCGGGACGCGGTCTCGGCCACGCGGTCGCGGGCCCGGCGGGCCAGCTCGGTGGCGGGGCTGGGGACCTCGCCGCCGAGGGCCTCGATGACCTCGGCGAGGTGGGCGGCGCCGGTCACGTGCGCCCCGGGGACGAGGGACGCCTCCGGCACGGCGGCAGCAGCGACGACGACCTGCGTGACGCCGGCCTCGACCGCCGCGCGCACGGCGGGCAGGATCCCGCGCACGGGGTGGAGGGTGCCGTCGAGCCCCAGCTCGCCGATGAGCACGGTGCCGGCGAGGGCCTCGACGCCCCGGCGCGGGAGGTCGCCCCGGGCACCGAGGACCGCGAGCGCGAGGGCCGCGTCGAAGCCGGTGCCGGTCTTGGGCAGGTCGGCCGGCGAGAGGTTGACGGTCACGCGGCGCTCGCCCCAGGCCACGCCGCACGTGGACAGCGCGGCTCGGACCCGTTCGCGTGACTCGCGCACGGCGGCGTCGGGCAGGCCGACGAGGGTGAAGCCCGGCAGCCCCGAGGAGGAGTGGGCCTCGACCTCGACGAGGTGGCCGGTGAGCCCGGTGAGGGTGACGGCGAGGGCGCGGGCGAGCCCCATCAGATCCCGACCCCGCGGTGGTGCCGCACGAGAGGCGTTCTCCCGGGCGGCGCCAGGACGGACACGACGTCGACGCGCACGGGCGTGCGCAGGACCTCGTGGTCGACCGCCCAGGCGACGGCGAGGGCGCGGAGCCGAGCGAGCTTGGCGGGGCCGACGGCCTCGGCGGGCTCGCCCATGGCGGTGCTGGTACGGGTCTTGACCTCGACGGCGACGAGCGTCATGCCGCCGCCGTGGGCGGGCGGCTCGAGGGCCACGACGTCGAGCTCGCCGCGCAGCCCGCCGCCGGGACGCCAGTTGCGGTCGAGGACGGTCCACCCGGCGTCGGCGAGGTAGCGGGCGGCCAGCTCCTCACCCGCGCGTCCGGTCTCGCGCCGGCGGCGGGCGGCCTCGCGACGACGTGCCGCGGTGTCAGCCCGCGGATCGCTCTGCGGGCCCTTGGGCTCGCGCCGCCTCATGCATGACCCCGCTGGTTGGGGCTCCTCGATGTCGGCCGCGTCGGGGCCGTGGTGCGTCTCGGTCCTGGTCTGGGTGCGTGGGCTCACGCGGATCACCTCCGCGACGAGCCTGCGCGTCGGAGGCGTCCGGACGCCTCCCGGCCCTGCGCCGCTGGGGAGGCGCCCGTCAGGGTGCGAGGCTGTGGTGCCCCGCGACGCGACGGCCGGTGCCGCCGCGCGACGCGGCCGGCCCCCGGATCAGGACGGGATGTCCATCTCCGGCTTGGTGAGCTCCTCGACGTTGACGTCCTTGAAGGTGACGACGTGGACGGACTTGACGAAGCGGCTGGCCCGGTAGATGTCCCAGACCCAGGCGTCCTCGAGGGTGAGCTCGAAGAAGACCTCTCCGCCGTTGGTGCGGACCTGCACGTCGACGCCGTTGGCCAGGTAGAAGCGCCGCTCGGTCTCCACGACGTAGGAGAAGAGCGAGACCACGTCGCGGTACTCGCGGTAGAGGTCGAGCTCGAGGTCGTTCTCGTAGGACTCCAGGTCTTCAGCGCTCACCGGGCCATCATGCCCGCGGCCCGCCCGGGCGCGAAACCCGTCCGACGGCCTGTCGGCGCCTCTCAGCCCGCGGTGAACCGGTCCACGCCCGGCAGCCGCCACGAGCGCCGGTGCTGCTCGGAGGCGCCGAGCCGTGCGAGCCCGTCGACGTGGGCGGCCGAGGCGTAGCCCTTGTTGGCGGCCCACGCGTAGCCCGGGTCGGGCAGAGCCGTCATGAGGGCGTCGCGCTCGACCTTCGCGAGCACGGAGGCCGCGGCGACGACGGCGCAGCGGGCGTCCCCCTTGACCTCCGTGCGCACGGGCGGGGTGATCAGAGCGGTCGGGAGACCGTCGTCCCCGGGTCCCGGCCGTGCAGGGGCTGCCGGGGCGGCCAGTCCGGAGAGCAGGTCGGGCTCGGGCTCCGTGAGCCAGTCGGCGGAGCCGTCCAGGATGACGACGTCGGGCGCGTGCCCGCGGGAGGCGACCTGGGCGAGGGCTCGTCGTCCGGCGAGGCGGAGCGCCCCGACGATCCCGAGGGCGTCGATCTCCCCGGGGCTCGCGTGGGCGACGGCGGAGTCGAGGACCCACTGGCGGCAGGGCTCGACGAGCGCCTCGCGGCGCCGCGGCGTGAGCTGCTTGGAGTCGGCCAGGCCCTCGGGGAAGGCGTCGGGGGTCCGGCGGGAGACGACGGCGAGTCCGACGCTCACGGGCCCGGCGAGGGAGCCGCGGCCTACCTCGTCCATGCCGCCGACGAGCTCGTGAGTCTGGAGGAGCCCGGACTCCGCGAGGCGGTCGGGCCGGATCCGGGCGGGGCTCACGCTCCGTCCTCCGCCGCCGGCGTGGGGAGCGTGGGCGCCTTGCCGGTGGGGGCGGGAACGTCGTCGAAGACCTTGGTGCCGTCATGGACGTCGGACCACTGGGTGACGGGCCAGATGACGTCGCGCGCGACGCCGACGACGTCCTCGACGGGGACGAAGCCGTGGTGCGCATCGTTCTGGTGGTAGCGGGAGTCAAAGGAGTGGGCGCGGTTGTCGCCCATGACCCACAGGTAGCCCTCGGGGACGGTGACGTCGAAGGCCACCGCGGAGGGCAACTCGCCCTTCTCGACGTAGGTCTCGTCGACGGCGACGCCGTTGACGGTGATCCTGCCCTTGCCGTCGGAGACGACGTGGTCCCCGGCGGTGCCGATGACACGCTTGATGAGGTGGTGACCGGAGTCCTCGGGGAGCAGGTGGATGAGGATGAGGGCGTCCTGGACGAAGGCCCGGACACCGGTGGGATCCTTGACGTCGAGCCAGTTGTCGGGGTCCTTGAAGACGACGACGTCACCCTTCTGGACGTCGTCGGCGTCCCAGACGCTCACCGCGACGCGGTCCCCCGTCATGAGGGTCGTCTCCATCGAGGAGGACGGGATCGTGAAGGTCTGGACGACGAAGGTCTTGAGGAGCGCCGAGATGAGGACGACGACGAGGACCACGCCGATCGTCCCGCCCCAGCGACGCGGCTCGCGCCCCTCGGTTCGTGCCTCGCCGACGCGTGCGGGCACGGGCAGCGGCTCGGGCCGGTGGACCGGCGGGTAGGAGGGGGGCAGCCGGACGGGTGCGACGGGGACGGCCACGTCGGGCGTCTCGGCGACGCGGAGGGGCTCCTCACCGGAGTCAGCGTCGCCGCGCGCGGCCGTGTCGATGTCGGTCGGGGCGGCGAGGGCGGCCGGCTCCGGGCCGGGCTCCGTACCCGGACGGGACGCGTGCGGGTACCCGGCCGGGACGGCCGGGGCCTCACCCGTGACGGCCGGATCGCTCGCCGCGCCCGGGCGTGGGCGGGTGCCGCTGGTCGCTGGGTCCGAGGGCGCCGACGGCTCGGCTGTCTGAGGGGAGAGCACCACGGCAGGTGCGACCGTCGGCTCAGCGAGGTCGAGCGGCACGCCGGCGCGCGAGCTCGCAGGCGCCGGACCGGGAGTTCGCCTGGGCGCTCCAGCGCCCGGGTCTCCTGCCGAAGCGCCGGGAAGGGCACCGTCCAGCCCGTCGTCGTCGACGAGGAGCTCCGGCAGCGGCGCGTCCGCGGCACCGGACACCGTCGACTCGGCCGCGAGCGAGTCACCGGAGGGCGCCTCCGGGTCCTCGTGGTAGGGGCTGATGAGGGCGAGGTCGGGGTCCTCGATCGGTGCGCGTCGCAGCGCGACGATCTCGTCGACGGGCTCCGCCTCGGGCCCTTCGACCGCCTGCCCGGCTCCGTGCTCGGGAGCGCTGGTGGGAGCGGCGCCGGCGCCGTCGTCGCCCGTGCGCGGGCTCTCGGCAGTGCTCATCGCTCCCCCTCTCCGTCGCTGGAGACAGTACCCGTCGTGGGCGCGCCCGGCCCGACGTGTCCGCGCGGTGCGCCTCACCGGGTCGGGCTCTTGACAGCGGAGGGCGGACATCGTGCCCTCCCCCGCTCCCTCAGGGTGCGCGACGGCGCTCGGGACCACCGGGGTCCCGAGCGCCGTGGAGTGACGTCGAGGCGTCGAGGCGGCCGTCCCAGCGGGGACGACCTGAGACCGTGAGGTGCTCAGACCTCGCGACGCTCCTTGATCTTGGCGGCCTTGCCGCGCAGGTCACGCAGGTAGTACAGCTTGGCGCGACGCACGTCACCGCGGGTGACGACCTCGATCTTCTCGATCGTGGGCGTGTGGACCGGGAAGGTGCGCTCGACACCGACGCCGAAGGAGATCTTGCGGACCGTGAAGGTCTCGGACAGGCCGGCGCCCTGGCGGGCGATGACGACGCCCTGGAAGACCTGGACGCGCTCGCGGTTGCCCTCGACCACGCGGACGTGGACCTTGAGGGTGTCGCCGGGGCGGAAGGCCGGGACGTCGTCGCGCAGGGACGCGGCGTTGATCTCGTCGATCAGGTTGCTCATTGTTCTCTCCACGCAGCTGCCACTGGTCAGGAGCGCTTGGGTCAGCGGCGCCGCGCCCGTCCGCGCCGGGGCGTGGGGGCGGAGGCTGCGCCGGGTCATGCCGCCCGCGGATCCGTCGGATGGACCGCCTCCCCAGTGGCAGTGGCGGTCCGAGGCCCGTGGGCCGCACCAGTTTGCCACAGCACGACGGCGGCGCTCACGGCGGCGGCGCAGGAGTGTGCGACCTCACGCCTCACGCCTCACCCCGGTCTCCGCGAGCGGTCCCGGCCCGCGCCCGGAGCGTCGATCGGCCGCTCAGGCTGCCGGCGAGAGGCGGCGCAGTCCCTCGGGGAGGGCGACGGCGGCGTCGACCGTGCGCGGTCGGAGCCCGGTGGCGGGGGCGCCCGCGAGGGTCGCGGCGGTCGTGGCCGCCGTGGCCGTCGGCGCCGTGCCGGAGGCGCCCGACGCCGTCGCCGAGGCGCTCGGGACGTCGGCGAAGGCGGACTCCCCGGACTCGAGGCCGGAGATCCTGCTGACGGGCCAGACGATCTCCTTGGCGACGCCGACGACGTCGCTCAGGGGCACGGCGCCGCCGTGGCTGTCGCTCTGGTGGTAGCGGGAGTCGGCCGAGTTGGAGCGGTTGTCGCCCATGACCCACACGCAGCCGTCGGGGACGGTGACGTCGAAGGGGATGTCCGAGGCGGAGCGGCCGGCCTTGACGTAGGTCTCCTTGAGCGCGACGCCGTTGACCGTGAGTGAGCCGCGGCCGTCGGAGACGACGTGGTCCCCGGGCACGCCGATGACGCGCTTGATGAGGTGGTGCCCGGCGTCCTCCGGGAGGATCCGGATGGCGATGAGCACGTCCTGGAGGGCACCGCGCCAGCCGGTGGGGTCGGTGACGGAGAGCCAGCTGTCGGGATCGCGGAACACGATGACGTCGCCTCGGGTGATGTCGGTCGAGTCGTACATGGTGACGGCGGCGCGGTCACCCTTGAGGAGGGTGTCCTCCATGGAGCCCGAGGGGATGACGTAGGTCTGGACGACGAAGGTCCTCACCAGGGCCATGAGGACGAGGACGGTGACGACGACCCCGAGCAGGCGCAGGCCGTGGCGACCGCCGGACTCCTCCGCGCCGCCGCGGGCGCCGGCGGTGCGTTCCTGACTGGCGCTCATCGCTGCTCCCTCGGGTCGATGACCATGACGACGTCGCGGCAGCGCCTGCCGCCGACGTCGTAGGTCCGGGTCCCGGTCTTGCGGAAGCCCGCGCGGCGGTAGGCCTTCTGGGCGCGCTTGTTGCCCTCGTGGGTGCCGAGCCACAGGGCGGTCACCCCGAGGCTGTCGGCGTCGCAGGCGGCCTCGGCGAGGAGGGCGGCGGTGAGGCCCGATCCGCGCAGCCGGGCGTCGACGTAGACCTTGGACAGCTCGGCGGCGAGGCCGCCGGCGCCGTCGGGCCCGGCCGGGACGTCGACGGCGTCGGGGCGCTCGTCGAGGCCGACGGGCAGGGCGCCCTCGGCGTCGGGGAGCTGCGCGATGACCGCGCTGTAGCCGACGAGCTCACCGGCGGCGACGGCGTCGCCCTCCTGCGCGGTGGGCAGGCCGGCCGGCAGCTCGGCGACGGTGACGACGACGCGGGGGTCGGCGATCCACGCGGCGAAGCGCTCGGGGGTGAGGTTGGCGGCGACGTGGGCGGCGATCTGCTCGGGTGCGAGGAAGGGAGGGCAGGCGTCGGGGAAGGTGCGTGCGGCCAGAGCCGCCAGCGCGGCAGCGTCGTCCGGGAGCGCCGGGCGCAGGACGAGCTCGACGGGCCGGTCGGCGCCGGCGGGCAGGGCCCAGCCGTTGCGCGCGAGGGCGGCGCGGTCCGCGGCGTCGAGGCCGGCGGGGGCGAGGGCCTCGATCATGTCCGAGCGGCGCGCGGCGGTGCGGGCGATGGCCTCGTCGCGACGGGCGCGGGCGACGGCGCCGTGGTCCCCGCCCGTGAGCCCGGGGGCGAGCTCGGTGACGTCGAGGCCGCGCCAGGCGATGGGCCGGGTGTAGGCGGGGTGCTCGAGGAGGCCCGCAGCCGAGTGCGACTCCTCGACGACGGACGCGGGGTTGCCGAGGACGCCGGGGCGCAGGCGGGCGATGGCCTCGATCATGACGAGGGAGGCGACCTCGCCGCCGTTGAGGACGTAGTCGCCGATGGACAGCTCGAGCACCTCGACGCCGGCGTCGCGGTAGTGGCGGGCGACGCGGTCGTCGATGCCCTCGTAGCGGCCGCAGGCGAAGGCGATCTGGGAGGCGCCGGCGAGGCGCTCGGCGACGCGCTGGGTGAAGACCTGCCCGGAGGGGGTGGGGACGATGAGGACGGGGCGGCTTCCCCGCGCGGCGAGGTCGGCGCGGGCCTCCGCGGCGTCGGCGGGCAGACCGAGGACCTCGTCGAGGGCCTCGCCCCAGACATCGGGCTTCATGACCATGCCCGCTCCCCCGCCGAGCGGGGTGTCGTCGACGGTGCGGTGGCGGTCGTGGGTCCAGTCGCGCAGGTCGTGGACGCGCAGGTCGATGAGGCCGGCGTTGCTGGCCTTCCCGATGAGGGAGAGGTCGAGGACGCGCAGGTAGTCCGGGAAGATGGTGACGACGTCGAGGCGGAGCGCCTCGGTTCGGGCGTCGGAGCGGTTCTCGGGGGCGGTCACTCAGTGCACCTCCTCGGCCTCGCCGAGACCGGGGAAGAGCCCGCCGGGCGGGTCGATGAGGACGGTGCCGGCCTCGGGGTCGATTTGGGGGACGATCTCCTCGACGAAGGGCGCGGCGACCTCCTCGCCGTCGGGGGTGCGGATCACGAGGCGGTCCTGGGCGACGCCCTCCTCGAGGTCGACGACCTCACCGAGGACGGTGCGGGAAGCGGCGTCGTCACTGTCACCAGCGCCCGCACCGTCGGAGCCAGCGAGGACGGCGGTGAGCCCGACGAGCTCGTGGAGGTACCAGGACTCGTCGTCCTCGTCGTCGGCGTCCTCGGAGTCGGTGTCGACGAGGAGGGCGGTACCGCGCAGGGCCTCGGCGGCGGTCCGGTCGGGAGCCTCCTCGAAGGCCGCGAACCAGCGTTGACCGTCGAATCGGAGGCGGGAGACGGTGAGGGGACCGCGCTCGGCGGGCTCAGTCGGCAGGACGACGCCGGGAGCGAGGCGCCCGTCAGGGTCGTCGGTGCGGATCTCGAGGCGGACCTCGCCCTTGAGGGCGTGAGCGGGGCCGATGACGGCGACGGTGAGGAGCACGGTGTCAACCTACCGTCGGGACCTGGGAGCGCCCGGGGCGCGACAGTGAGCCGTTCCTCGCACCGCGCGCCGCGGGGGTGCGAGCCTTGGTGCCGGCTGACTTCACGACGTAGGACGCTGGACGGCGCCGTCCGGTCTCGGGAACGCGCGTCGCCCGGCTCCCCGTGGCGGGAAGCCGGGCGACGGCTCAGTCGGATGACTGCTGCGATCTGGCGATCAGCTGGTGCTCACCGGCGGTCGGTGTCGACGACGTCGACGCGGACCGGGGAGTCGGCGAGGGCTCCGACGACCGTGCGCAGGGCGCGGGCGGTGCGGCCGGAGCGACCGATGACGCGACCGAGGTCCTCGGGGTTGACCCGAACCTCGAGCAGGTCGCCGCGGCGCAGCGACCGGGAGGTGACGGTGACGTCGTCGGGGTTGTCGACGATGCCCCGCACGAGGTGCTCGAGAGCGTCGGCCAGCATGATCAGGCCTCCTCGGCCGGAGCCTCGGCAGCCTCGTCAGAAGCAACCTCCTCAGCGGCCTTGGCCTCGGCGGCGGCCTCAGCGGCCTCCTTCTCAGCCTTGGCCTTCTCCTCGGCGGCGTCCGCCTTGCGCTTCTCAGCGTCGTCGGCGAGGGCCTTGATGCGGTCGGCCTTGGCGGCGGCCTCGGCCTCGGGGTCGCGGAACTTCTGAGTGCCCTCGGCGCCCTTGATGCCCTTGAAGGACTGGTAGTCGCCGGTGATCTTGAGCAGGTTGAAGACCGTGTCGGAGGGCTGGGCGCCGACTCCGAGCCAGTACTTCACGCGCTCCGAGTCGATGCGGATGAGCGAGGGCTCCTGCATCGGGTCGTAGACGCCGATCTCCTCGATGACACGGCCGTCGCGCTTCTTGCGGCCGTCGAGGACGACGACGCGGTAGAAGGGAGCGAACTTCTTGCCGATGCGCTTGAGGCGAATCTTGACTGCCACTTGGTTGAACTCCTGGTTCTGGATGGTTTGGCGCGCGCCGGCCCCCGGTGGGGTCAAGCAACGGTGTCCGGCGGGTGCCGAGACTGGGACGGGGTCGGGGAGAGGGACCCTCGCTCGTCCGAGTACAGCAGCCGATTCTGCCAGACGGCCCACGGGGCTGACCACCGGATGACGGGTCAGTGACGGCGCGGAGGTCGCGAGATGCCTCACAGGAAGGGCTTGACGGCCTGGAGGTCCAGTGGTTCATTAGTTGAGTAACTAACCGCGCCGGCAGACGGCACACGACGCACGAGGAGGTGGCGGTCATGGCGCGCAGCTTCGACGACGCGACCCCGATCTACCTCCAGATCGCCGACGAGGTCCGCACCCAGATCGTCACCGGCGCCCTCACGGACGGCGACCGCCTCACCTCGACCACCGAGTACGCGACCCGCTACCGGATCAACCCCGCCACCGCCAACAAGGCCATCACGCAGCTCGTCGACGAGGGCCTCGTCGTCAAGCGGCGCGGCATCGGGATGTTCGTCGCCGACGGCGCCCGCAAGCGCCTCGTCGCCGCGCGCCGCGCCACCTACGCCGACGACGTCCTCGGCCCCGCGCTCGACGCCGGCCGCGCGCTCGGGCTCGACGACGACGCCCTCCTGGCCGCGGTCGCCGCGCACCTGAGCCACCGACGGCGCACTGGCCCGTCCGGTTCCCCGGACTCCGGCTCCCCCGCCATCCCTGCGACGCCTCACCCCCTGAAGGAGCAGCCATGAGCACGACCCTCTTCGACCCGTCCCGGCTCCACGACGGCGTCAGCACGGGCCCGACGCTGACGACGCGCGGCCTCGGCTACCGCCACCGCCGACGCCTACCCGGGAGCGCGCACGCCTGGGAGCTCCACGACGTCGACCTCACCCTGAGGTCTGGGACCGTCACCGGCCTGCTCGGCCGAAACGGCGCCGGCAAGTCCACCCTCCTCGACCTGCTCGCGGGTCTGCGCCGTCCGAGGACCGGCGAGATCCTGCTCGACGGCGAGCCGGTCTGGGACGCGCCCGGGCCACGAGCGGCCGTGACGCTGCTCGGAACGCGGCGCGCGCTGCTCGAGAACAACCGCCTCACCGATTCAGTCGAGCTGTGGCGCACGACCAGGCCCTTGTGGTCCTCCACGGACCTGGCCCGTTACCTCGACAGCTTCGAGGTCGACGTTGACTGCGTCCCGCGCCGGCTCTCCCAGGGGCAGCGCTCCGCCGTCGACGCGGCCTTCGCGCTCGCCTCGCACTCCCCCGTGCTGCTCCTGGACGAGGTGCACCTGGGGATGGACGCCGTCGTCCGACGCCGCTTCTGGGACGCGCTGCTCGAGCAGTACGTCGCCGAGCGGGCGACGATCGTCATCGCGGCGCACGAGGTCGCGGAGATCGAGGACCTTCTCGAGGACGTCGTCGTGCTCGCGACCGGCACCGTCACCGCCGCCGGCTCCGCGGACGACCTCCGGGCCGCCTGCACGCCACCGGGGGCGCCACTGGCAGACCTCACCGACGTCCTCGAGCACTACTCAGCGAAGGGAGCCTGAGATGCGTGTCCTCCCGCGTCGCCAGCCCGCCCGCGCTCGCGCGGGCTCACGTCCCGGTACCGGCCGGCTGGCCGCAGCGGGCTCACTCGTGCGCCTCATCGCGCCGACGAGCGCCTGGATGGTGCTCGGTGTGCAGGTCCTGGGCGTCCTGCTCGTCGCGGGATACCTGCTCGTCCGGGTCATGTCGGGCCGGACGGTCGCTCTCAGCCCCATCTCCCCGATGCTCTCGTACGTCGGCATCCTTGCCGCGGTGACGGTGCTCCTCGGCCTCGTGCGGTCCGTGGGGTGCTGGGGGATCCTGCGCGGCGCCATCGACGCCGGAGCCTCGCGGCGGGTGGTCCGGCTCGCAGCCCTCGGAGTCCTCGGGCTGCTCGTGGTCCTGCAGCTGCCCGCCGGGATCATCCTCGCGATGGCCTTCGCCCGGACGCCGGGCGTCGTCGTCTCCGCACCCGGTGGTGCCGTCGGCCTGCTTCTCGACTACGCCGTCACCTGCCTCGCGGTGGACGTCCTGGGCATGCTCGGCCGGGCCGTCTGGCGCGGACGTCTCACGTGGGGCACCGCGGCGCTCCTCGTCGCGCTCATCGTGGGCACGCCCAGCGTCCTCGGTGACCAGGGCGTTCTCGGGATCCTCCAGTGGTTCCTCCCGAGCGCCGAGCTGCTCACGATCCCGACCGGCACCGGGCTCGCGCACCTCGGGTGGGCGCTGCTCGTCGGGCCGGGCGCGCTCACCTGGCTCCTCGCACGCTGGGAGCCGCGGGGATGAGCGCGCCCATCGAACGCTCCGGGCGCCGCGTGACCGCCCGCCCCGGCGCGGCTTCGGCCGGGACGGCCGCCCGTCTGGCTCGAGCGATGCTTCTGCCGGCCGCGTTCGGCGTCCTCGTCCCTGTCGCGATGCTCGCGCTCATCATCGTCGTCAGCGGGCTCGTCACCCAGGACCTGCGGCACGCTCTCGTCCTCGCCCCCGTGGGCGTCGTTGTCTGCCTCGCCGCGAGCCTGTTCCTCGGGCTCTGGGTCTGGCGTCAGCTGCGGGCCGCGGTCCTCGCCGGCGCGGACCGCACCACCACGCTTCTCACTGGTGCGCTCGTCACCGGCTTCCTCCTCGCTCTCGATACCATCGTCGGGGCCACCGGGATCGCGTTGTTCCACGTGGTCCCCGGGCACGAGGTGTACACGGTCGAGAGTCTGCTCGGTCTCCTCGCCTGGGTCGTGAGCGCGGGGACCGGGCTGCTGTGGACGGGGATCCTCCTGGCCGTCGCCGCGGAGCTCTGGGGGTGGCCGCGCGCATGGTTCGTCGCGCTCGTCGCCTGGGCCCTCCTCGACGCGCTCGTCCCCGACGCCGGGCCCTGGCTGGTGCTCCGCCCGTGGCTCGAGGACGCCACGAGGCCGGCGCAGGGCCTGGCGCTCACCGTGTCCGTCGTCCTCCTCGCCGTGCTGGCGGTCCGCCGATGGGAGCCGGAGCGCTGACGGCGATCATGGGCAGCCGGCCGCCCACCTGCGCAGCCGGTCCACCAACATTCAGCGGTCCTGGCCCTATTCAGCCCGAGAAGTGCGCTGGTTGAGGCCAGACCCGCTGAGTTCTCGGCGCAGCCGAAGCGCACCGGATGACACCTGTCATGCCGAGGCGGTGACACTGCCCAGTACCCGGCCGAGGCACCCCGGGCGACGCTCGTGTCATGAACGCGCAGCCCGCCTCCCCCGCCGTCGAGATCCAGGACCTCACCAAGACCTTCGGGGCCGTCCGCGCCGTCGACGGCCTCAGCCTGACCGTCCGCCGCGGCGAGGTCGTCGCCTTCCTCGGGCCGAACGGCGCCGGGAAGTCCACCACCCTCGACACCGTCCTCGGCTTCACCCGCCCCACCTCCGGCACCGTCCGCGTGCTCGGCGAGGCGCCCGCCGAGGCCGTCGCCGCCTCACGGGTCTCCGCCGTCCTCCAGGACGGTGGCCTCCTGCCCGGATACACCGTCGGGGATACGCTCAACGTCGTCGCCTCCCTCCAGGCCGTCGAGCCCGACGTCGACGACGTCGTCGAGCGGACGCGTCTGCGTCCTCTGCTCCGGCGCCGCGTCTCGCGCCTGTCGGGCGGCGAGCGGCAGCGCCTGCGCCTCGCCCTCGCGCTCCTGCCGGACCCCGAGCTGCTCGTGCTCGACGAGCCGACCACCGGCATGGACGTCACGGCCCGTGCCGGCTTCTGGGCAACCATGCGCGAGCTCGCCCACGACCGCGAGCGCGCCCTCGTCTTCGCGACCCACTACCTGCAGGAGGCCGCCGACTTCGCCGACCGGATCGTCATCATCGACCACGGCCGGCTCGTCGCCGACGGCACGATCGACGAGCTGCGCGCGATGGAGACCACGAGCACGGTGACGGCCACCTGGGACGGCCTCGCGGGCGAGGACGCCGTGCGCGCGGCGCTCGCGCCGCTGTCATCCTGCGTCAACGGACTGGCCGTCCACGGCGCGCACGTCGAGCTGCGCACGACGGCGCCCGACGACGTCGCCCGTCTCCTCCTCACGACCACGCCCGCGCGCCACCTGGGCATCAGCGCCCCGAGCCTCGACGACATCTTCTCGGGCCTCGTCGCCTCCGGCGAGAAGTGAGCACTCAGCCCTCAGCCGGAGCCCGTCCCACGACCTCTCGCACTCCCCCGCCCACGTACAGCCCCTCAGGAGCACCCGCCATGACCACGACCCCAGCCACCAACGTCCCCGTCCTCACCACCGCAGCAGCCGGCGCGAGCCGAGCCTCGCGCCGTCGGCCCGGACTCCCCTGGACCTACTGGCGCGTCGAGACCCTGGCGACCCTGCGCCGCGCGGACACGCTCTTCTTCACGATCCTCATGCCGCTGGGCATGTACCTCCTCTTCGGCAAGATGAGCGACTTCCAGACGACCTCCGTCGGCCACGGGAACGTCACCGCGGCGATCATGGTCAACATGTCCGTCTTCTCCGCCGCGATCGCCGCCACCTCGATCGCCGCGAGCGCGGCGGTCGAGCAGGCCGGCGGCTGGGGCCGCCAGGTCGCGCTCACCGCGGGCGGTCTGCGCTCGTACGTCCTGGCCAAGCTGCTCACCGCGGTCACGATCTCGATCATCCCCGCCGTCCTCATCTTCGCGGCGGGTGCCCTGACGGGGGCCACGATCGACTCGCCCGAACGGTGGGCAGTGTCCTTCGTCCTCAGCCTCGTGCCGGCCGTGCCCTTCGCCTGCTTCGGCCTCGCCGCCGGGCTCTGGGTGCCCTCGAACACCGCGGTCGGGGTCGCCAGCGCCTCGGTCAGCATCATGGCCTTCCTCGGCAACGTCTTCATGCCGCTGAGCGGCGTCCTGTTCACCCTCGCGCACTGGACTCCCCTGTACGGCCCGGCGGTCCTGGCCCAGCGGCCCCTGACCGACGGCGTCGTCGGCTCGATGACGGACGCCGTCTCCGAGCCGCTGTGGTACGGCCTGGCTAACCTGGTGGGGTGGACGACGCTCTTCCTGCTGCTGTGCGCCGCGGCGCGCCGACGCTCGACGGTGCGGTCGTGAGCGGCGCCAGGTCGTGTCCCTCCGGGCGTGACGCCCAGTCCCGCGACACGGCAGACTCCGGAGCGGGCCGCCGGTGGCACGGCATCGACTGGCAGTCATCCTTCTGGGCGCTCTTCCTCGGGATCCCCCTGGTCAACGTCGCCCAGGCGGACGGCCCGCTCGCCGTCAGGGTCGGCGTGTGCGCCGCGATCCTCGCCTTCGCCGTCCTGTACGTGAGGACCGTGTCAGTCCAGCCCGTCTGGGCGGACCTCCCGGTGGGCGCGAGCCTGTGGCGGCAGCTCCGCCCGGTGGCGGGGGCGTTGGCCGGTCTGACCGTCCTGGCCGCCGTCTGCCTCCCTGTCGTCACGTGGTGGGGGCCCTACTACCTGCCCTATCTCGCGGGCGTCGTCCTCTTCGCGACGACCCTGACCACCGGGATCGCGCTCGTCGCGGCCGCGTGCGTCGTCACCGTCCTCCTGCCGGTCCTCGCGGGCGCCCCGGTGGAGGCCGTCTGGATGGCAGCGGGCTGCTCGATGTCGTGCCTCTCGATCGCCATTGGCAGGATCGGCGCTGAGGTGAGCGAGAGGCGGCGCACGGCGGACCGCGAGCTCGTCGCGGCCCGCGAGCGTGAGGAGATCAGCCGCGACGTCCACGACATCCTCGGGCACTCCCTCACCGTCCTCACGCTCAAGACCGAGGTCGCCCAGCGGCTCGTCGGCGTCGACCCGCGGCGCGCCGAGGCCGAGCTGGGCGAGATCGTCGAGCTCTCGCGTGCGGCCCTCGCCGACGTCCGCTCGACCGTGACCCGACTTCGCACGCCGGACCTCGCCGGGCAGGTCGAGGCGACCGGCACCGCGTGCGACGCCGCGCAGATCGACCTGTCCGTGCGGGGACGTGCCCGGGACGTGCCGCTGCCCCAGCGCGAGCTCCTGTCCTGGGCGCTGCGGGAGGCGACGACGAACCTGCTGCGCCACGCCGGGGCGCGCAGCGTCGTCGTCGAGCTGGGACCGGGCCTGCTGCGCGTCACCGACGACGGAGCCGGTCTCGGCCTGGCCGCTCCCGGCAACGGCCTGACCGGTCTGCGCGAGCGCGTCGAGGCCGCGGGCGGCACGCTCACAGTCGTCAGCCCCGCTCCCGACGGCGTCGTCGTCCGTCCCGCGGGTCCTGGAACCCAGCTGGAGGTCGTGCTGTGAGCGTGCCGATCCGTCTTCTCATCGCCGACGACCAGGCGCTCGTGCGCGGCGCCCTGGCGACCTTGCTCGACCTTGAGCCGGACCTCGACGTCGTCGCCCAGGTCGGGACGGGCCGCGAGGCCGTCGAGCGCGTGCGCGGCCAGGCGCAGCCCGGCGTCGACGTCGCCCTCCTCGACATCGAGATGCCCGACGGCGACGGGCTGTGGGCCGCTGGAGAGCTGGCCTCGCTGCCCGGAGGCTGCCGCAGCATCATCGTCACGACCTTCGGACGGCCCGGCTACCTCTCGCGCGCCCTCGAGGCGGGGGCGAGCGGGTTCCTCGTCAAGGACACGCCGCCCGCCGAGCTCGCCGGGGCGATCAGGAAGGTGCACGCGGGGCTGCGGGTCGTCGACCCGACGCTCGCCCAGGAGTCAGTGATCCTCGGCCCCAACCCGCTCACCGAGCGCGAGCGCGAGGTGCTGCGGCTCGCCCGACGGGGCCTGGACGCCCCGCGGATCGCCGCGGAGCTGCACCTGGGCGAGGGGACGGTGCGCAACTATCTCTCGAGCGCGATCGCCAAGACGCAGTCGCGCAACCGCGTCGAGGCCGCGGTCGCCGCCGAGGCGAACGGCTGGCTCTGAGGGCCGGCAGCTCGCGTCCACCAGCGCGCATGGATTCAGCGGGTCTGGCCTCGTTCGGTGCGCAAAGTGCGCTGAATGAGGCCAGACCCGCTGAGCACGGTCGATGAACCGCGCCCCGAGCGACGACCTCCTCCGCACGGACGACGACGCTCACCCGTCGGCTGGATAGCGTGAGGCCATGACGTCCGCCTCTACGCCTCAACCCGTATCAGGCACGCCGCAGTCCGCCGTGACCGGTGGCGCTGCCGTTCACGCCGCGCTCCTCGTCCTGGCCGAGACGCTTCTCGTCTTCGGTGCCGTACTCGTCCTCGGCCTCACCGTGCCGGCGGTCCGTGACCACCTGCTCACATCGCTCGCCGTCGCGCTTCCCCTCCAGGGTCTCCTCGCGCTGGCGGCGGAGCGCCATGCCATCACACGCCACGGTCTGTCGTGGCAGGCGGTCGGCTTCCGGCGTCCCACGCGCTCCCTGTGGCACCTGCTGTGGGAGCTCCCCGTCGCGATCCTCGCGCTGGTTGCCGTGCAGGGCACCGCCCTCGCCGTTCTCGGTGAGTCTCCCGGCTCCGGTACGGGGCTGGCAGAGGACGCAGGTGCGATCGGCCCCGTGAGTGCGGTCCTCATCGTCCTCGCGACGGCGGTCCTGACCCCGCTGTGGGAGGAGGCGCTCTTCCGTGGGCTCGTCCTCGGCGCGGCACGCGGTCGGTGGGGCACCGCGTGGGCCGTGGTCGTCAGTGCGCTCGTCTTCGCCGCCGCGCACGGTTTCCCTTTGCTCCTGCCCTACCTCGTGACGATGGGGCTGCTCCTGGCCTGGCTACGAGTGCGCCACGAGAGCCTCTGGGCCTCCCTCGCCCTGCACTCGTCGGTCAACCTCATGGCCTCGTCCGCGGTCCTCGCCGCGGTCGTCTGAGCCCTCCTGTCCGCCCGCCCGCTCGCAGAGAATCAACGGGTCTGGCCTCGTTCGGCGCGCAGATCGCGCTGACTGAGGCCAAACCCGCTGAATCTTCCGAGGATGCGGCGGTCCCGAGGGGCCGCTCGCGTCAGAGACCCAGGCGGCGGCGCAGGTCCTCGGGCAGGGCGTTCATCGCGTCCGCGACGTCGTCGCCCGACTCCTGGGCCTGCGCGGTGGCCGGCGCGGCCTGTCCGCCGCCCTGCCCCGGCATGATGCCGTAGCCGCCGGTCGACGCCGGGGCGGGAGCCTGGGAGCCTCCGCCGAGTCCGAAGGAGGAGCCGGCCACCGGAGCGGCCGGCGCCGCGGGCAGGGCCGCACCCTCCTGCTCACGACGAGCAGCGGCCTCCTTGGCCTGGCGGGCGGCCTTGGCCGGGTTGCCGGACTTGCCCTTCTTGCCGCCCTTGCCCTTCTTGGCCTTGGGGGCCTGCCGTGCCTTGGCGCGCTTGCCCATACCGGGGAGGGACCCCATGCCGGGCACGCCCGCGGCTGCGCCGTCGGCGCCGAAGCCGGAGGCGCTCATGGCCTCCATCATCTTCTTGGCCTGCTCGAAGCGGTCGACGAGCTCGTTGACCGCCTGGACGGTGTTGCCGGAGCCCTTCGCGATGCGCTGGCGGCGTGAGCCGTTGAGGATCGAGATGTCCTTGCGCTCGGCCGGGGTCATCGAGCAGACGATCGCCTCGACGCGGTCGACCTCGCGCTCGTCGAAGGTCTCCAGGGCCTCACGCATCTGCCCCATGCCCGGCATCATGCCGAGGAGCTTCTTCATCGAGCCCATCTTGCGGATCTGCCGCAGCTGGGTGAGGAAGTCGTCAAGCGTGAACTCGCCCTTGGCGAGCTTGGCCGCGGCGTCCTCGGCCTCGGCCTGGTCGAAGGTGCGCTCTGCCTGCTCGATGAGGGTGAGGAGGTCACCCATGTCGAGGATGCGCGACGCCATGCGGTCGGCGTGGAAACGCTCGAAGTCGTCCAGGCCCTCACCGGTGGAGGAGAAGAGGACCGGAGCGCCGGTCACGCCGCGCACGGACAGCGCGGCACCGCCTCGGGCGTCGCCGTCGAGCTTGGACAGGACGACGCCGGTGAAGCCGACGCCGTCGCGGAAGGCGACGGAGGTGTTGACGGCGTCCTGACCGACCATGGCGTCCAGGACGAAGAGGATCTCGTTCGGCTGGACGGCGTCGCGGATGCGGATCGCCTGGTCCATCATCTCGGCGTCGACGCCGAGGCGGCCAGCGGTGTCGACGACGACGACGTCGTAGCCGTGGGTGCGGGCCTGCTCGACGCCGGTCCAGGCGACGTGGACCGGGTCGCCGACGCCGTTGCCGGGCTCAGGCGCCCAGACGTCCACGCCGGCGCGCTCGGCGACGACGCTCAGCTGGGTGACGGCGTTGGGGCGCTGGAGGTCGGAGGCGACGAGGAGGACGCGCTTGCCGTCCTCCTTGAGCCAGTGGCCGAGCTTGCCGGCGAGGGTGGTCTTGCCGGCGCCCTGGAGGCCGGCGAGCATGATGATGGTGGGGCCGCGGTCAGCCCAGGCGAGCTCGCGGGTTTCGCCGCCGAGGATCTCGATGAGCTCCTCGTTGACGATCTTGACGATCTGCTGGGCCGGGTTGAGGGCCTGGGAGCGGGCCGCGTCCTTGGCCTTCTCGCGCACGGCGGCGGTGAAGGAGCGGACCACCGGGAGGGCGACGTCGGCCTCGAGGAGGGCGCGGCGGATCTCGGAGACGGTCTCGTCGATGTCGGCGTCCGTGAGGCGGCCCTTGCCGCGCAGGGACTTGAACGAGGCGGTGAGCCGGTCGGAGAGGTTGCCGAACACGCGGTGTCCTTCCTGGGGCGCCGTGGCGCCGGTGGGCTGTGGTTGCGAGGGGTGGTGCGGGCGTCCGGCGGACGCCCCGGCCCGGGGACGGCGAGTGCCGTTCGAGCGCAGCTCGTCCCAGGATAGCGGTGAGGGCCCGCACCTCCCCGTCTCGGGGACGTGCGGGCCCTCACGTGGGCGCCTCGCGATGAGGCCAGTCACCCACCGCAAACCGTGGGCTCCTCGGCAGAGTGCGGGGACGTCGTCCCCTCGCTCTGCCAACGGCCCCTCGGTTTGCGTGGGGCGGCGCCGGTCGCCGCGCTCCGGGGTCTGTGCCCCAGGACGCGGCGCCCTGGCGTCGTGTCACCACAGGACGGCGATCGCCTGCCAGATGACCGTGATCGCCCGGCTGAACCAGGAGGTCCAGCCGCTGGTCCACCAGCCGCCGTCGCCGTGGCCATGACCGGGGCCGTGGCCGTGTCCCTTGCCGTGCCCCTTTCCGTGGCCCTCGTCGTGGCCGTGGCCGTGCCCCTTGCCGGGGTGGCTCGCGCTCGGCGAGGCGGTCGCGGTCGGGCTCGAGGAGGCGGAGGCCGACGGCGTGACTGAGTCCGCGGGGCTCGGCGTCGTCGACGGGGCGGCGGACGGCGTCGGGCTGGGCGCAGTGCTGGGCTCCCGGCTCGGCTCAGCCGAGGCGGTCGCCGTCGGGGTCGCCGTCGCGCCGTCGGTCGGCTCGGCCGTGGGCTCCATCGAGGTCAGAGTGAAGCCGTTGTCGACCGTCGTGCGGGTCGTGTCAAGTCCGAGCGCGTTGGCGACCGTGTAGTGCATGTCCGTCTGGTCGGTCTGGCCGACGACGTTCTCGGCGCCGGGGCCCTCCGCCGCGATGCGGAGCTGGGCACCGGTGTGGTTCTGGCCGCCGAGGGCCTCGTCGCCGTTGGAGGAGGCGGTGGCGTAGTTGAGGACCATGTCGGAGCCGTCGGCGGTGCGCAGCTTGGTCGTCAGGCCGGCGGTCAGGACGTCGTCCTCGGTGATCTGCGAGGTGTGAGCGTGGTCGGCGGTGGCGATGATGAGCGTCGGCTCACCCGACTCGGCGACCCAGGAGCGGGCGGCCTGGATGGCCTGGTCGAGGTCGTCGAGCTCGCCGATCTGGCCGCAGGCATCGGCGTCGTGGTCGGCCTTGTCGATCGAGGCGCCCTCGACCTGGAGGAAGAATCCGGTGTCGTCGCCCGCGCCGGAGCGGTCGAGGAGGTCGATGGCCTTCGTCGTCATGGCGGCGAGGTCGGGCGTCGCGCTGGTGCGCTCGGGGTTGAGCTCGCAGGACTGGGCGTCCTGGAGGGCGCCGTCGGTGGTCGGCGTCGTGCGCAGGAACTTGCGCGGCATGTTGCCGGAGGCGAAGAGGCCGAGGACCGGGGCGTCCTGGTCGGCCGAGGTGACGGCGTCGAGCTCGGAGGCGTTCGTGACGACCTGGTAGCCCTGGGCCTTGGCGTTGTCGAGGACCGAGCTGCCGGAGGTCCACACGTGGTCGCCGTCGCTGCCGGCGTAGGTGCCAGAGGCCTGGACCGTCTGGTCGAAGGCCTTGGAGCCGCCACCGAGGGTGACGTCGGCGCGGGTGTCGACGAGCTGCTCGGCGATGGAGCCGAGGCCGCCGTTGACGCGCTGGTCGGAGACGCAGTCGGACTTGTAGCCCGACGGCGAGTAGCACGAGCGGGTGCTCACGTGAGCGCCCTCGACGGCCGGGGTCGCGTCCTCGATCTCGGCGGTCGTCACGTTGCCGGTCCGCAGGCCGGACTCCTTGGCGAGCTCGAGGAGGTTCGGCAGGGCGTTGCCGGCGAGGTCGACGCCGATGGCGCCGTTGTAGGTCTTGGTCCCGGTGGCCCAGGCGGTGCCGGAGGCCGCGGAGTCGGTGACGTAGTTCGGCTTGATCGTGCCGTGGTCGTTCTGCAGCGAGAAGTGCGTGTACGAGCCGGTGTACTTGAGGGCGTCGAGGCCCGGGAGGACGCCGCCGGCGCCGTAGAGGTAGTTGCGGGCCGAGGTGATCTCGGAGTCGCCCATGCCGTCACCGATGAAGAGGATGACGTTCTTCGCCTTCTCGCTGGAGCGCTGCTCGCCGCTCTTGCCGTACTGGGCGCAGGCGCCCGGTGCGGAGGCGACGGTGCCGTCGGCCTGGACGAGGTAGCAGGTGTCGTTGACGCCGTCGGTGTCGACCGGGTCGGCGAGGCCGTCGTCCGTGCCGTTCGGGTTGGCGTTGACACCGAGCCCGAGGGCGTTGCGGATGGTGAAGTGGAGGTCCGTCTGGTCGGTCTGACCGATGACGTTCTCGGAGCCCGGGCCGTAGGCGGCGACGCGGAGCTGGGCGCCCGTGTGCTGCTGGGAGCCGGTGACGTGGCCGGTGGAGTCGACGGTGCTCGTGCCGTAGGCGAGGGACATGGTCGCGCCGTCCTTGGTGAGCAGGCGCGTGGAGGGGGCGACGAGGTCGGTGTCGTCGTAGACGATCTGGCTCGTGTGGGAGTGGTCGGCGGTGACGACGACCATCGTGTTGCCGTCGGCCTTGGCGAAGTCGACGGCCGCCTGGACGACCTGGTCGAGGCGCTCGGTCTCGCCGATCTGGCCGCAGGCGTCGGCGTCGTGGTCGGCCTTGTCGATGGAGGCGGACTCGACCTGGAGGAAGAAGCCCTTGTCGGAGGCGGGCTGGTCGAGCAGGGAGATCGCCTTGTTCGTCATGGCGACGGCCTCGGGCTCATCACCGACGTCGTTCTTCTGGCAGGTGATGGGGGCGCCGGTCGAGCCACCGAGGACGGCCTCGCTCTTCGCGTAGGCGCGCGTCATGTTGCCGGAGGCGAAGAGGCCGAGGACGGGGTGCTCCTGGTCGGCGGAGGTGACGGCGTCGAGCTCGGAGGCGTTGGTGACGACCTGGTAGCCGTTGGCCTTGGCGTTGTCGAGGACGCTCGTTCCGGCCTTCCACTGGGTGTCGTAGAGGGCGCTGCCGGTGAGGAAGGGGTTGGTGTTGCCGGAGTCGGCCTGGACCGCGGCGTCGAAGTACTGGGCGCCGCCGCCGAGGGTGACGTCGGCGCGGGTGTCGACGATCTGCTCCTCGATGGAGCCGAGGCCGCCGTTGACGCGCTGGTCGGCGTCGCAGCCGGTGGACTTGCTGCCCGAGGGCGCGTAGCAGGAGCGCGTCGAGGCGTGGGCGCCGAGGACGGCCGGGGTGGCGTCCTGGATCTCGGCGGTGGAGACGTTTCCGGTGCGCAGGCCGGCGTTCTTGGCGACCTCGATGAGGTTCTCCTCAGGGTTGCCGGCGACGTCGACGCCAATGGCGCCGTTGTAGGTCTTCGTCCCGGTGGCCCAGGCGGTGCCGGAGGCGGCGGAGTCGGTGACGTCGTTGACTGAGCCGTCCTTGTTGATCGAGTAGTGCGTGTAGAGCCCGGTCGAGGTGAGGTTGTCGAGCCCGGCGAAGCGGCCGCCGGCGCCCTCGACGTAGTTGCGGGCAGCGGTGATCTCCTGCTGGCCCATGCCGTCGCCGATGATGAGGATGACGTTCTTGGCGTGCTCGTTGGAGCGGCCCTGACCGGCGGTGCCGTACTGGGCGCAGGAACCGGGGTCGGTGTTGAGGGTGCCGTCCGCGCTCGTCGTGACGCAGTGGGCAGGGCCGTTGGTGTCGTGGGTCGTGGAGGTGGCGGCTGACGCGGCGGGCAGCGCGAGGGCCGGGATCGCCATGGCGCCTGCGGCGGCGATGGCGGTGCCGACCCGCGCCGGGAGGCGCAGGGCGTGCGGGAGCTTCATGGGAGTTCTTTCACGCGGGGCTGGGTGATGAGGGCCGGGGTGGCCCCGCCCCATGAAAGAGGGCGGCGGTGTCCAGAGGCCGAGCAGCCGGTGTGCGAGCGGTGTCGCCGGGGTGAACGATCGTGACCATCCCGTGATGTGCGGATCCGCACGCCGATTGCGGCCCTCCATGCGGGTACTGAGGCTGACGTTTCCCGACGCAACCCCACTCCCCCACCGCAAACCGTGGGCTTCCCGGCACAGTGCGGGGCCGTCGTCCCCTCAGCCCGCCAACGGGCCCACGGTTTGCGCCGGGAGGGCGCCCGGGTGCCGACGGTCGGCTCAGAGCTCAGCGGCGAGGGCAGCCGTCGCCTGGTCGACGACGCCGGCGCGCACGCTGGTCCACGCGCGCGGTCCAGCGGCGCGGGAGTCGGCCTCCGTGAGGAGCCGGAGGAGGCTGAGGCGGCGCCGCGCCCGGGTGCCGTCGCCGAGCGCCTCATTGGCGGCGTCGACGACGGCGGAGTCCCCCGGCGCCTTGGTGGCGGCGAGGCCGAGGAGCAGGTGCTCGCGCACGAGCAGGACTATCTCCTCGGCGTCGGCGCCGGCGATCCCGAGGACGTCGAGGACGGCCGGCACGCGCTGGGCGCCCGCGGCCGCGTGGGCCTCACCGACGACGCCCGGGACCTTGCCGAGGTCGTGGAGCAGCGCGGTGACGAGGAGGGCCTTCCGGTCTCGGGACCCGGCTCCCGCGTCGAGTCCCGGTAGCCCGAGGTGGTCGAGGACGCGCGCGCCGCCGTCGTCGCCGAGGAGGCGCCCTGCGACGGCGGCGGTGCGCACCATGTGGCGGTCGACGGTGTAGAGGTGGAGCGGGTTGTGCTGGGGCCGGTTGAGGACAGCGGACCAGCCCGGGAACCAGCGCACGGGCAGGCTCGCACGGTCGAGGTCCTCCCAGACGCGGACGAGCTCGTCGCCCGAGCCGAGGAGGTCGACGAGCCTGCCCAGCATCGACGAGCTCCCACCGGCCGGAGCCGTGCCCGCACCGGTGCGCTCGCGGTCCTCGCGGACGGCGGGCTCGTCACTCCACGTGCCCCGGGGGCTCGGGCAGCGGCGCAGGCTGGCGCGGGTCACGGTGGCGATCGGCTGGCCGGAGCGGACGGAGGCGAGGGCGACGCGCAGCGGGAGGGCAGGGTCGGCGTCGGGGACCGCCCTGTCCGCGAGCGCGACCTCCCCGCCGTGCGCGACGACGTCCTCGTCGAGGCGCTCGAGGACGGGGGCGGACCGGCGGCCGAAGCGCACCAGGGTGAGGGGGCGGCGGGCAGGGCGGGCGGCGCGCAGCGCGGAGCGCATCGTCGTGTCGAGCGCGGCGGCGATCTCGCGAGAGGCTGAGTACGCGCCGGTGAGCATCCGGTCACGGGCGTCGAGGTGCTGCGTGTCGCCCTCAGGTCCGGGGCAGGGCAGGTCCTCGGCGTCCGTCAGCCCGCTGGCATGCTCAGGCGCGACGACGACTAACGGCGCGCTGCCCTCGTCGGCGGCGCGAGCGGCCCCCTCGGCGGAGCGGAGCCCACCGGCGTCACCCGGGCCGGCGGCGGCGTCGCGGGCGCCCGGTTCCTCGGGGTCGTCGAGACCGAGGACGTCGGCGACGTCGTCCTGGACGGCCTGGACGAGGCGGTTCGTGGAGCGGCCTGTCGCCAGGGCAAGGGCGTCGCGGACGTTGAGGAGGTCGTCGACGGCGCGGTCGAACTCGCCGTGCGGCCGGTCGGCGAGCGAGGAGGCCGCGAGGGCTCGGACGAGGACGGCGTCGCGCAGACCGCCGCGCGCCTCCTTGAGGTCGGGCTCGAGGAGCCCGGCGAGCTCACCGAAGGCCTCGGCGCGGTCGCGGGCCTCCTCGGCGAGCTCGGGGAGGCGCTTGCGCGTGGCGCTGCGCCAGTCGGTGAGGAGGGCGGAGGCTGCCTGCTCCGTGAGAAAGGCGTCGCCGGCGACGTGGCGCAGGTCAAGGAGGCCGAGGGCCGCAGCGAGGTCGTGGCTGGCGACCGTGCGGCACTCGGCGACGGTGCGCACGGAGTGGTCGAGCTGGACGCCGGAGTCCCACACGGGGTACCAGAGCCGTTCGGCGAGGCCGGCGAGGAGGGTGGAGTCGGCGTGGCCGTCGGTGAGGAGGACGAGGTCGAGGTCGGAGGCGGGGCCCGCTTCCCTCCGGGCGAGGGAGCCGACGCAGGCCAGGGCAAGGCCGGGGGTGGGGACGTCTGCACCGGGGCTGCCTGCTCTCCCACCGTCCGGGCTCGGGGTCCGGCGGCCGGGGCCCTGGGGACCGGCGTCGGGGTCGTCCTGGAGGCCCATGGCGGTCGTGGCCGAGCTCCAGAGGCCGCGCAGGCCCGCCTCGACCTCCGCGGCGAGCGCCACCCGCCACTCCCGCCCGCTCCTGGAGGTCCACGTGCTCGGGTGGGGATGGCGGACGGCGGCCTGCTCGGGTGCGAGGACCGGGCTGGGCTCGTCCTTCGTCTCCGTGGCCTTCAGGGGGCGGGTGGGGATGCTCATCGGACGGGCCTGTCTTCACTCGTGGTGGTGGGGCTCAGAGGCCCCGGGGCGGCTCAGAGAGCCTGCTCGCCGGTCTCGCCGGTGCGGACGCGGACGACGTCGTCGACGGGGGTGACCCAGATCTTCCCGTCGCCGATGTGCCCGGTGCGGGCGGCGTCGGCGATCGCGGTGACGGCGGCGGAGGCGTCAGGGTCGGCGACGACGACCTCGACGCGGGCCTTGGGCACGTAGTCGACGCGGTACTCGGCGCCGCGGTAGACCTCGGTGTGGCCCTTCTGCCGGCCGGCGCCCTGCGCCTCGGAGACCGTGATGCCGCGGATCCCAGCGGCCTCGAGGGCGTTGGAGGCGGCCTCGAGCTGGTAGGGCTGGATGATGGCGGTGACGAGCTTCATGGCTCAGACCTCCTTGGTGGACGGGGTGGCCGCGGGGGCGGTCGCGACAGGCCGGGGCGCGCCGGCGAAGCGGCCCGCGGTGAGGGTCTCATAGGCGCTCTCGGAGTGCTCCGACTGGTCGGCGCCGAGGAGCTCGGCCTCCGGGCTGAGGCGCCAGCCGACGGTCTTCTCGACGACGAACCAGCAGACTGCGGTCATGACGAGGGAGAAGACGACGGCGCAGAGGGCGACGAGCACCTGGACGAGGAGCTGGGCACCGCCGTGGCCGTAGAGGAGGCCGGTGTTCTTGGAGAGGAAGCCGATGAGGACGGTGCCGGTGAGGCCGCCGACGAGGTGGACGCCGACGACGTCGAGGGAGTCGTCGTAGCCGAGCTTGAACTTGAGTCCGACGGCCATGGCGCACAGGGCGCCGACGATGACGCCGAGGACGATGGCCCCCACCGGGGTGACGGAGCCGGCGGCCGGGGTGATGCCGACGAGGCCGGCGACGACGCCGGAGGCGGCACCGAGGCTGGTGGCGTGGCCGTCGCGGACGCGCTCGACGAGGAGCCAGCCGAGCATGGCGGCGCAGGTCGCGGCGGAGGTGTTGACCCAGGCGAGTCCGGCGTTGCCGTCCGCGGTGAAGGCGCTTCCGGCGTTGAAGCCGAACCAGCCGAACCAGAGCAGACCGGCGCCGATCATCGTGAGGGGGAGGTTGTGGGGGCGGATGGGCTCGCGGCCGAAGCCGCGGCGCTTGCCGATGGCGACGGCGAGGAAGAAGCCGGCGACGCCCGCGTTGATGTGGACGACGGTGCCGCCCGCGAAGTCGATGGGAGCGGCGATGCCGCCGAACCAGCCGTCGGCGGACAGGGCGCCGCCGCCCCAGACCATGTGGGCCATGGGGAAGTACGAGAGGGTGACCCACAGCGGCACGAAGGCCATCCAGGCGCCGAAGCGGGTGCGGTCGGCGATGGCGCCGGAGATGAGGGCGACGGTGATGATGGCGAAGGTCATCTGGAAGGCGACGCCGACGATGACCGGGACGCCGTAGTCGTCGATGGGCCAGTTGCCGGAGGCCCCGGCCATCGTGCCGTGGAGCCCGAACTGGGTGAAGGGGTTGGCGAAGATGCCGCCGATGTCGGTGCCGCCGTAGGACATCGACCAGCCCCACAGGACGTAGACGACTCCGACGATGCCGGTGGCCCCGAAGGACATCATCATCATGTTGAGGACTGACTTGCCGCGGCTCATGCCGCCGTAGAACAGCGCCAGCGCCGGGACGGTCATGAGCAGCACCAACGAGGCGCTGATGAGCATCCAGGCGGTGGCTCCGGTGTCGAGGGCCATGGGGAATCTCCGTGTGTGTGTCCGGGTGGTGCGCTGGGCCGCGCACACGGAGAGTGAAGGCCCCCAGTGTCAGGTCCCGGCGACACGGGCGTGACGGCCTCGTGTCGCCCGCGGTGTCCCCGTGTCGAGCCTGTTACGCAGGTGTCGACGAGGTTTCGACGACGTTCGAGGCGTGTTCGCGCGCTCGGATCGTGGGACGCGGAACGACGAAGGCGCCCGCCTCCGGTGTCGGGAGGCGGGCGCCGTCGTGAGCCGTCGGGCGCTGTCCGGGGTTCGAGGCGGAGGTGGTCAGCCGAGCAGGGCGTCGACGAAGCCCTCGGGGTCGAAGGGGGCGAGGTCGTCCGCGCCCTCGCCGAGGCCGACGAGCTTGACGGGGACGCCGAGCTCGCGCTGCACGGTGACGACGATGCCGCCCTTGGCCGTGCCGTCCATCTTGGTGAGGACGATGCCGGTGACGCCGACGGCCTCGGAGAAGACCTGGGCCTGACGCATGCCGTTCTGCCCGGTCGTGGCGTCCAGGACGAGGAGGATCTCCCCCACCGGGGCGACCTTCTCCATGACGCGCTTGATCTTGCCGAGCTCGTCCATGAGGCCGGCCTTGTTCTGGAGGCGGCCGGCGGTGTCGACGAGGACGACGTCGACGCCGGTGCGCGCGGCCTCACGGGCGGCGTCGTAGGCGACGGAGGCGGGGTCGGCCCCCTCGCGGACGGAGCGGACGACGTCGACCCCGACGCGCTCGCCCCAGGTCCCGAGCTGCTCGGCGGCGGCGGCGCGGAAGGTGTCGGCGGCGCCCATGACGACCGTCTTGTCCTCCGCGACGAGGACGCGGGCGAGCTTGCCGCAGGTCGTGGTCTTTCCCGTCCCGTTGACGCCGACCATGAGGACGGCCGCGGCCGGGGTCCCGTCCGCGGCGTTCCAGGACCCGGCCGGGACGGGACGCTCGAGGTTGAGGGACCGGTCCATCGTCGGGTCGACGAGGCTGAGGAGCTGCTCGCGCAGGACGCCGCGGATGGCGCCGGGGTCGGTCGTGTCGAGGACCTTCGCCTGCGTGCGCAGGTTGTCCATGAGCTCGGTGGTGACGTCGAGACCGAGGTCGGAGGCGAGGAGGGTGTCCTCGATCTCCTCCCAGTCCGCCTCGGTGAGGTCGCCGCGGGACATGACGGACAGGACGGCCCGTCCGAAGCCGCCGGAGCCGGCGAGGCGGGCGCGCAGACGCTGCATGCGCCCGGGGATGGACTCGGGCCGCTCGAGGGTCGCGGTGCCCGCGGCTGCCTCGCCCTCGCGCTCGCCGGGCGAGGTGAGGAGGACGTCGTCGGCGCTGGTCGGGCGGTGCGGTCCGACCTCCGGGGGGACCTCGCCCTTGCGGTGGCCGGCGTAGAACCATAGGCCTCCCACGAGCGCGAGCACGACGACGACGGCGAGGACGATGAGCGCGGTCTGCATGGCCCCATCATGCCCGATCGTCGGGGCGCGGCGGCGAGTCGTTCGGCCCCGGGCGGCCGCTGGCACGCCCCCTGGCGCTGAGTGACCGTCACTGTGCCGAGGAGACCGTGACGCTGCGGCCGGAGCGCGGTCGGGCACGACCGGGTCCGGTGGGGACGCACGAAGCCCGCCCCACGTCGTCGTGGGGCGGGCTGAGGGCCAGGAGGCCGGGTGCTCGTGGGCGGCGCCGAGGGCGCCGGGCGTCAGTGGGCGGCGACCTTCTCGGCGGCGCGGGACTCGGCCTTGCCGCTCGCGCCGCGGCCACGGCGCATCGAGGCGGCGCGGGACTCGGCGGAGTCCATGGTGCGCTCGACGGCGCCGACAAGCCCCTCGAAGCGGTCGGTCCCGGTGTAGGCGGAGGAGTCGTCCTCGACCCAGAGCTGGTCGAGGTGGACGTCCTCGGAGACGAACTTGACGCGCTCCTGCTTGCCGGGGCGGGCAGCCGCGCGGAACTCGGCGAGGCGCTCGCGCCAGGTGGAGACGGGGTAGCGCTCAGCGATGACGGCACCGATCACGGCGACGCCGGCGAGCAGGACGACGATGAGAGGAAGAAGCATGGCACCCATGGCAGGCATTGTGCCCTGCTGGCTCCCCGGTTGCGCACAGGGACGCGCCGTGTTCCCGAAGCGTGACCTGGACGTTCGCCACGTGTTCAACCACGCGAGTGGTATCGCAGCCGCCGCTCCCCGGCGTGCACGGCACCGTCGTGCCGGTTCAGGCCCCCTCAGTCCTGTCAGCGGCCCCGTCCGGATCCACGCCTTCGGCTCCGGGTCGCTCCTCGCGCCCGGCGAGGCGCTGCGAGACGGCCTTGGTGACACCGTCGCGCATGGTGATGCCGTAGAGGGCGTCAGCGACCTCCATCGTGCGCTTCTGGTGTGTGATGACGATGAGCTGGCTGGACTCGCGCAGCTCGGTGAAGATGTCGAGGAGGCGCCCGAGGTTCGTGTCGTCCAGGGCCGCCTCGACCTCGTCCATGACGTAGAAGGGCGAGGGGCGCGCCTTGAAGATCGCGACGAGGAGGGCGACGGCGGCGAGCGAGCGCTCACCGCCGGAGAGCAGGGAGAGGCGCTTGACCTTCTTGCCTGCAGGGCGGGCCTCGATCTCGATGCCGGTGGTGAGCATGTCCTCGGGGTCAGTGAGGACGAGCCGTCCCTCGCCGCCGGGGAAGAGCCGGTCGAAGACGAGCGCGAACTCACGGGCGGTGTCCTCGTAGGCCCGGGTGAAGACCTCCTGGACGCGGGCGTCGATCTCCTCGACGATCGCGAGCAGGTCGGCGCGGGACTGCTTGAGGTCGGCGAGCTGCTCGGCGAGGAACTGGTGGCGCTGCTCGAGCGCGGCGTGCTCCTCGAGGGCGAGTGGGTTGACCTTGCCGAGGCGGGCGAGGTCCTTCGTGGCCTTGGCGAGGCGCTTCTCCTGCTCGGCGCGGACGTAGGGCCGTCCGGTGATGCGGCGGCGCGGCCCGACGGCGGCCTCGTCCTCGGGCCCAGCGTCGGCGTCCGCGCTCGCACCGTCGGCGTCGCCGTTGGCGCCCGTCTCCTCGGCCGCCTGGGCCTCGAGAAGCTCCTCGGTGACCTCGGGGACGAGCATGTGGGGCCCGTACTCCTCAACGAGCGGCTCGAGCTCGAGGCCGAGCTCGCTCATGGCACGGTCGGCGAGCGCCTGCAGACGCATGCGCTGCTCGGCGCGGGCGATCTCGTCGCGGTGAGCGGCGTCCGTGAGCCGGGAGAGCTCGCTCGTGAGGCCGTCGAGCTCCTCGCGGACCGCGCTCGTGGCGGCGAGGGCCTCACTGCGCTCCGACTCGATGCGGGCGCGCTCACGCTGGGCCTCCTCGACGCTGCCCCGGGCGGCCGCGGCGGCGTCACGGGCCTGGTCGCGCACGTGCGAGGCGATGGTGAGGCGGGCGGTGCGGCGGGCCTCGGCGCGATCGGCGGCGGCGCGCTGCTCGCGCTCGCGCCGGGCAGCGGCACGCAGGGAGTCGGACCGGCCGCGCCCGGAGCGCTCGCGCTCCTCGGCGGTGCGCAGGGCCAGACGGGCCTCGGTCTCCGCGGCGCGGGCGTCGCGAGCGGCGGCGACGGCGGCCTCGCGCTCCTCGCCAGCGACGGCGATGGCGGCCTCGAGGTCGGAGGGAGCACCCTCGCGCCCCTCCCCCGCAGCACTGGCCGAGCCGTCCTCGATCTCGGCGAGGGCCGCCGTGGCGGAGGCGAGCTCGGTGGTGCGCTGCGAGGCCTCGTTCTCGGCGCGCTCGAGGACGCGACGGGCGCGCCCGGCCTCGTCCTCCGCGGCGCGCACTGCGCTCGTGAGCCCGGCGAGGACCTCGGCGGCGCGGGCAGCCTCGGCGTCGGCGGCGCGCAGGACAGTGAGGGCCTCGCTCACCGCGCGCCTCGCGGCGTCCTCGTCGCGCCGGGCCGTCTCGAGGGCGGTGTCGGCCTCGGCCTCGGCGCGAGCGGCGGCGTCGGCGCGCTCGGCGGCGTCCTCGTGGGCGGCGGCGAGCTCGAGGACCGACGACGAGCCGCGTCCGGCGCCGGTGGCGCGGGCGGGGGCGAGGACCTCGCCGTCACGGGTGGCGACGACCGCATCGGGCGCGGCGGCGCGGGCGGCTCTGGCGGCGGGGAGGTCGGGGACGACGAGGGAGGCGGCGAGCAGCCGGTCGAGGGCGTCATCGAGGCCGGCGCGGGAGGCGGTGACGAGGCCGCGGGCGACGCGGGCGCCGTCGACGCCGGAGGCCGTGGCCGCTGCCAGGGCGGCATCGGCGGGCCCGGTCGGGTCCCCGGAAGCGGGGGCGTCGGCGAGGACGAGCCGCAGGGACCCGGCGTCCTGCGAGCGCGCGTGCTCGAGGGCGGCGACGGCCGCGTCGGCGTCCTCGACGAGGGCAGCACCGGCGAGCTCGCCGAGGAGGGCGGCGACGGCGTTCTCCCAGCCGCGCTCGACGCTGAGTGCCTCGGCGACCGGGCCGAGGACGCCGGGCAGCCCAGCCTCCGAGAGCGCGGCGGTGCCGTCCTGGGCGTGGAGGGACAGGGCGAGGGTGTCGCGCCGGGCGGCCCAGGAGGCGCGCTCGGAGGCTGCCTCACGTCGGGCGTCGGTGGCGGCGGAGACGGCGTCGCGCGCGGCGGCCAGGGCCTCGGTGGCGGCCTCGTGGGCGGCGGCGGCGCGGGTCTGCTCAGAGCTCGAGCCGGAGTCGGCGGAGTCAGACGCAGCGTCGGCCGCTGGTGCCCCCTCCCCCGCGGGCGCCCTCTCCCCTGCTGACGCGGCGCCGCCGTCGGCTCCGGTCTGCTCGGCGAGGGCCGCACGAGCCTCCTCGGCGCGGCGCTCCGCGGAGGTGAGGGCGGTGCGGGCCTGCTCGAGGCCGGCGAGCGCCGCCTCGTGGCGGGAGCGGGCGGATGCGACGCGACCACCGGCGCGCGCGAGCTTCTCGCGGTGCTCGGCCTGGCGGCGCTGGAGGCCGGAGAGGGCCGCCTCGGCGGAGGACTCGGCGGACTCAGCGTCGGCTCGCTCGCGCGAGGCGTCGGACAGGGCCGTGCGGGCGACCTCGATGGCGTCGGCGAGGTCGGCCTCCTCGACGGCCGCGACCTCGGCGCGGCGCTCGAGCTCGGCGGGATCGGTGCCGAAGGTGGGGCGCGGGGCGCTGGCGAGGCCGCGGGCACGCTCGGCGGCGACCTCGGAGAGGGAGGTGAGGGCCTGCTCGGCCCGCGTGAGCTCCTCCCAGACGCTCGTGGCGCGGGCGAGGCGCTGGCCGCTCGTGGCCTCGACGGCGCTGAGCTCGGCGAGACGGGCGCGGGCGACGCGCTCCGCCTCCTCGACGCCGGCGCGGCGCCGGGCGAGCATCGTCTGGTCCTCGTCGCCGGCCTCGAGGAGGGACTGGGTCTGGACGACGTCGTCGGCCAGAAGGCGGGCGGTGGCGTCGCGGACCTCGACCTGGATGGTGCGCGCGCGGCGGGCGACGGCGGCCTGGCGGGCGAGCGGGCCGAGCTGGCGGCGCAGCTCGGCGGTGAGGTCGGTGACGCGGGCGAGGTCGGCGGCCATGGAGTCGAGCTTGCGCAGGGCCCGCTCCTTGCGCCGTCGGTGCTTGAGGACGCCGGCGGCCTCCTCGATGAAGCCGCGGCGCTCCTCGGGCGTGGCGGAGAGGACCTCGTCGAGGCGGCCCTGGCCGACGATGACGTGCATCTGGCGGCCGAGGCCGGTGTCGGAGAGCAGCTCCTGGACGTCGAGGAGGCGGCAGGGGGTGCCGTTGATCTGGTACTCGGACCCGCCGCCCCGGAAGAGGGTGCGGGTGATGGTGACCTCGGTGTAGTCGATGGGGAGGGCGCCGTCGGTGTTGTCGATGGTGAGGGAGACCTCGGCGCGACCGAGGGGTGCGCGCTTGCCGGCGCCGGCGAAGATGACGTCCGCCATGGAGCCGCCGCGGAGGTTCTTGGCGCCCTGCTCGCCCATGACCCAGGTGAGGGCGTCCACGACGTTGGACTTGCCGGAGCCGTTGGGGCCGACGACGGCGGTGATACCCGGCTCGAGGCGCAGGGTCGTCGACGAGGCGAAGGACTTGAAGCCCTTGATCGTCAACGTCTTGAGGTGCACGGGGACACGATAGCGGGCGCCCGGAGGCTTCTGCCCACGCGCGCGGCGTGCGCGAGCCGCCCGGTGGATCTCCTCCTGGAGGACCAGGCGGGCTCGCTGCGCCCACCCCTACCCTCGTGGCGACCCGCGATACACCGCGAGGTAAGGGCGCTTGACACGCAGATCCATGTCAAGCAAACTGGACAAGTCAAGGAACCTTGACTTGTCGGGGTCCCACCCGACGACGCCCCCGACCCCGCCAGCCACCCGAGCAGGAGAAGCCCCGTGCTGAGGATCGACCACCTGTCCAAGAGATTCGGGAGCCTGACGGCGCTCGACGACCTCTCCCTCCACCTCGACGACGGCGAGATCGTTGGCTTCGTCGGCGCCAACGGCGCCGGCAAGTCCACGACCATGCGCATCGTCATGGGGGTCCTGGCCCCCGACGCCGGGGAGGTCACCTGGAACGGCTCCCCCGTGAACGCGGCCACCCGCCGCGCCATCGGCTACATGCCCGAGGAGCGCGGCCTCTACCCCAAGATGAAGGTCGCCGAGCAGCTCACCTACCTCGCCCGGCTCCACGGCGTCGCGAAGAGCGACGCCGAGCGCGCGGTCGAGGAGTGGACCGAGCGGCTCGGCGTGGCCGAGCGGCGCGGCGACGACGTCCAGAAGCTCTCGCTCGGCAACCAGCAGCGCGTCCAGCTCGCCGCCGCCCTCGTCGGCGCTCCCGAGATGCTCATCCTCGACGAGCCCTTCTCCGGCCTCGACCCCGTCGCCGTCGACGTCATGAGCGACGTCCTGCGCGAGCGAGCCGCCGCCGGCGTGCCCGCGCTGTTCTCATCCCACCAGCTCGACGTCGTCGAGAGGCTCTGCGACCGGATCGTCATCATCCGCTCCGGGCGCCTCGTCGCCGACGGCACCATCGAGGAGCTCCGCGCCACCGAGGAGCCGCGCTGGCGCGCCGTCGTCACCACGACGGCGCCCCAGGAGCCCCACCGCCCCGTGCTCGCGGACGCCGACGCCGTCGCCGCCCTCCCGGGCCTCGAGGTCACCGCCGACCGCCGAGGGAACCTCGTCCTCACCTGCGGCGGCGCCGACGAGCAGGCGCTCCTCGCCGCAGCGTCCCGGCAAGGCGCCGTCCGCGAGCTCGGCCCCGTGCGCCACGACCTCACGGAGATCTTCCGGGAGGCCCTCCACGACCCCGCATCAGACGAGGCCTCGCACACGACCGCCCCGACCGGCACGACCCAGCAGGAGGCCCGAGCATGAGCACCATGAGCCGCACCCAGGAGATCCGCCTCGTCGCCGGACGCGAGCTGCGCACCCAGCTGCTCAAGAAGTCGACGATCATCTCGACCCTCGTCATGACCGTCCTCATCGTCGGCGGGATCATCCTCGCCTCCGTCCTGGGCGGGGGCTCCCCAGCCCCCTACCGCCTCGGCGTCACCGGAGCGGACGCCGCCACCGTCAAGGCCCTCACCCCCATCCTCGAGCAGGTGCCTGACTCCGACGGCGCCAAGGTCAGCGTCGTCGACCTGTCCGGGAGCTCGGCCTCCGCGGTCGACGCCGACCTCACCGGCGACGACTCGCCCGACGCCGTCGACATGGCCCTCGTCCTCGGCAAGCAGCCGACCCTGCGCGTCGAGAAGTCCTCCGACGACGCCGTCGTCTCCGGAGTGACCGCCGCGCTCCAGCAGCAGGCGCTCGCCGAGCAGATCACCTCGCTCGGCGGCGACCCCGCCGAGGTCTCGGCCACCGTGGCCGGGGCGGCCCCTCAGGTCGTCACCCTGGACGCTGACAAGGAGGGCCAGGGAGCGACCGGCCCGCAGTACCTCATCCTCATGGCGATCGACGTCATCCTCTTCATCGTCATCATGGGCGGCGGCCAGATGATCGCGATGGGCGTGGTCGAGGAGAAGGCCAGCCGGATCGTCGAGATCCTCCTCGCCTGCGTCCGCCCGACCTCCCTCCTGGCCGGCAAGGTCCTCGGCACGGGCACCGCGGTCATCGCCAGCTACGCGCTCATGGGCGTCGTCTCCGTCATCACGGCCCGGGCCACGGGCGTCATGCCGAGCCTCGGGGTCGACCTCAACGGCGCCGTCGGCGCCATGATCGTGTGGATGGTCGTCGGCTTCGCGACCGTCGCGGTCCTTTACGGTGCCGCGGGCTCCCTCGTGAGCCGGCAGGAGGACGTCTCCAGCGTGACGATGCCGCTCATGATGCTGTGCATGGTCCCCTACATGCTCACGATCTTCATGTCGCAGGGCGACCCGACCGGGACGGTCTGGCGGGTGCTCTCCTACGTCCCCTTCTTCTCGCCCTTCCTCATGCCAGCCCGCCTGGTCCTTGGCGTGTCGAGCTGGGCTGAGCAGGGCGTCGCGCTCGCCATCGCGCTCATCGCGCTGCCCCTGCTCGTCCGTGGGGCCGCGACGGTCTACACGCGGGCCGTGACCCGCACGGGCGGCCGTGTCCCCCTCAAGGAGGTCCTCGGCCGCCGCGCCGCCTGAGCCCATCGGCCCTGCAGCCACCGGTGCGACGACGTCGGCCCGCCCTCCGCGTGGAGGGCGGGCCGACGTCGTCACGTGACGTGCCGCCGCGATGCGGGCACGTCGTCAGGCGCGGGGCGTCACTTGGCGAGCTCGGGGAACCAGATGGCGATCTCGCGGGCGGCGGACTCGTTCGAGTCGGAGCCGTGAATGAGGTTCTCGATCGCGCTGGTGCCCCAGTCACGGCCGAGGTCGCCGCGGATGGTGCCGGGGGCGGCCTTGGTCGGGTCGGTGGCGCCCATGAGGGTGCGCACGGACTCGACGACGGAGTGCCCCTCCACGACGGCGGCGACGATCGGGCCGGCGGTCATGTACTCGACGATGCCCGGGTAGAAGGGCTTGTCGACGTGCTCGGCGTAGTGCTCCGCGAGCTGCTCCTCGGTGGCCGTGAGGCGCTTGATGGCGACGATGTCATAGCCCTTGGCCTCGATGCGGGCAAGGATCTCGCCCGTGAGGCGACGGCTGACAGCGTCGGGCTTGAGGAGGATGAGGATGTGGTCAGGAGCGGAGACCTCGGTCATGGATGTCCTTTCGGAGGGTGCGGTCGCGGGGTCGCGAACGGCAGGTGAACCGAGAGAAGAGTGACGGACGAAGCCTCACGTGCGCAAGCAGGCGAGCGGCACGGTACCGCAGGACCGTGACGCTCCCGGGCACGCCCTGGTGCCCGGGCGAGCTCTGTCGAGCCCCCAGCGCCCTGCCCTGGGGGCGTGGACCTCGTCAGGCATGCGTCAGGATCCCGACGACGTCGGCCAGGACCGCCTCCGGCGCCGGACCGGTGACGGAGAGGTCGAGCTCGTCGCCACCTCGCGCCCCGAGCGCGAGGAGCTCCATGAGGGTGGTAGCGCCTCGGCCGTCGACGAGCATCTCCGCGTGGCCGGCGCGCAGGGTCGCGACGATGGCGGCCGCGGGACGGGCGTGGATGCCGTCGGGGTCGGCGAGGCGGATCCTGGAGGTCGTGGCGGTCCGGGTGACCGTGCCAGGCTCGGCTGCACGCCGTGCCTCAGGGACGACGACGGGCTCGAGGTCATCGATCCATCCACGGACGGCCTCCTTCGCGCAGCGGGCGCAGGCCCCGGCGCTGCCTCCGCCCTGCGCCTCGACAGCGGCGGCCAGGGTCCCGCGGGCGATCGGGGCGTCGACGGCGACGACGGTGCGCCCGTCGGCAGGACGGTGCTCGAGCTCGACGACGATCTCGGCGCTCATGAAGGCGCTGCCAAGGTCGGCGGTGAGGAGGACCTCGTGGCCGGCGTCGAGGAGCCCGGTGACGACGCCGCGGACGGCCGGGAGGTCCGTGCCGAGACCGCCGTCGGGGCCGCCGCCGACGGGGCGCACGGCGACGTCGGGCGCCATCTGGCCGATGAGCTCGGCGACGCCGTGGGCGAGGTCACGCGAGTGCGAGACGATGACGATGGCCGTGGTGGCGGACTCGGTCACGGGAGGCTCCTGGGGAGGGGAGGTTGTGCGGCGCGTGGGACGCGGGGCGCTCGTGCGCCCCGGTGGGCCGCGCGTGCGCCGTCGGCCTCAGTCGCCGGCGCTCTCGTGGGACTCAGCGGCCTCGACGGCCGCGCGCAGGATGAGGGCGGCGGACTCGGCGCCCGGGTCGCGGTGCCCGACCGAGCGGGCACCGAGGTAGGAGGCGCGACCCTTGCGAGCGACGAGGGACTCGGTGCCTCGGGCACCCTCGGTGGCGGCGTCGGCGGCCTGCCGGAGCACGTCGAGCGGGGCGTCGCCCGCCTCGGCGGCCGCCTCGGCGGCGGCGGCGGCCGGGTGCCACGCGTCGATCATGGTCTTGTCACCGCTCTCGGCGCGGCCGCGGGCCTCGACGCCGTCGCTGGCCCCGCGGACGAGCCGGGCGACGTCCTCGGAGGAGAGCTCGGCGGCGTCGCCGACGCGGGAGGCCCGGAGGAACGCGGTGCCGACGAGAGGGCCGGCCGCGCCGCCGATCGTGGCGATGAGGGTCGTGGCGACGGCCTTGAGGACCCCGGCCGGGGTAGTGGGAAGGGTGCCGTCAGCGGCCCCGGAGTCGAGCTTGTCGACCGCCGCGCGGAAGCCGCGCTCGAGGTTGACGCCGTGGTCGCCGTCGCCGATGGCACGGTCGAGCTCGGTGAGCTCGTCACGGTGCTCGGTGACGGAGGCTGCGGTGCGACGGGTCCACTCGATGGCCCAGCTCGCGTCCAGAGGCATTGCTCGTCCCTTCTGCGTGCCCGTCTGCGCGGCGTGCCGCGCTCGGACGTGGGAGTGGGCGGACCGGGCGCGACGCGCGCACCGCTCCGTCACCACCATGGTCGGTCGCATTGTCCCACGCTCCGAGCGTCCTGACGACGGGGCCGCGCGGAGGGGACGACCGGACCCCTGTGAGGTCCTACGCGCCCCGGGACCGGCGAGCGCCCGGTCGTCGGGCGTGACGTCGTCAGACCCGGCCGAAGAGCGCCCGCGCCTCAGCGGCGAGGACGACGGAGCCGACGATGAGCACCCCGGAGGCCGGCAGCGGCGCGTCCGTGCCCTCGGCGATCGTCACCGCCTGCTCGACGCCGGAGCCGAGGTCCGGGGCGACGATGACGCGGTCGTCCCCGAGCACCTCGCGGGCGACGACCGCGAGGTCCTCCGGCTCGGCTGCGCGCGGGGAGTCGATGGGGACGATGACGACGGCGTCGACGGCGGGCTCGAGCGCCGCGAGGACGCCCTCGGCGTCCTTGTCCGCCATGGCGCCGTAGACGGCGACGAGGTGCTGGAAGGGGAAGGCCTCGTCGATGGCGCTCATGAGGGCGGTGACGCCGTGCGGGTTGTGCCCGGCGTCGACGAGGACGGTCGGCGAGGAGCGGACCACCTCGAGGCGACCGGGGCTCGTCACGGAGGCGAAGCCGTCCTCGACGATCTTGGGGGGCAGGGCGCGCCCGCCGAAGACGGCCTCGGCGGCCGCGAGCGCGAGGAGGGCGTTGCTCGCCTGGTAGTCGCCGTGCAGCGGGACGAAGACGTCCTCATAGACGGCTGCGGCGGTGCGCATCGTGACGAGCTGCCCGCCCACGGCGATCGAGCGGTCCAGGACGCGCAGGGCGCCGGCGTCGGGGGCGTCGGGGTCCTCCTCGGGGTCGAGCTCGCGGCGCCAGACGACACCGTGCTCGGCGGCCGCGGCGGCGATGACGGCCTGCGCCTCGGGGACCTGGACGGAGGTGATGAGGGTGGCGCCGTCCTTGATGATGCCGGCCTTGTTCCCGGCGATCTCCTCGATCGTGTCCCCGAGCCAGGCGGTGTGGTCGAGGCCGATCGGGGTGATGACCTCCACCTCGGACTGGACGACGTTCGTGGAGTCCCACGTGCCGCCCATGCCCACCTCGACGACGGCGACGTCGACGGGGTGGTCGGCGAAGGCCGCGAAGGCCATGACGGTGAGGACCTCGAAGAAGGACAGGCGCGGTCCGCCCTTGGCGAGGGACTGCTCGTCGACCATCTCGACGTAGGGGGCGACGTCCTCCCAGGCCGCGACGAAGCCCTCCTGGCTGACGGGCTCGCCGTCGAGACTGATGCGCTCGCGGATGGTGGCGAGGTGGGGGCTCGTGAAGCGGCCGGTCCGCATGCCGGTGGCGGCGAGGAGGCGCTCGACCATGCGCGCGGTGGAGGTCTTCCCGTTGGTGCCGGTGACGTGGACGACCCGGTAGCTGCGCTCGGGGTTGCCGAGGAGGTCGAGGACGGCCTCGACGCGCTCGAGGGAGGGCTGGACCTGGTGCTCGGGGGCGCGCCTGAGGATCTCGGCCTCGACCTCGCGCATGCGGGCCGAGACCTCGACGGCGTGGGCGGCCGCGCGCAGGTCGGCCTGGTGGGCCTCGATCTCGTCCGCGAGGCCGGAGTCCTCCTGCCCGTCCCAGTCCGTGTCGTCGCCGGAGCGGCCCGAAGGCGCGTCGGGGAGCTGCGGCTCCCAGTCCTCCCAGTCGTCGGAGTCGTCCTCGTCGACCTCGGCGAGCAGGGCGTCGAGCTGGTCGAGGTCACCCGAGGGGATCATGTTGTGGGCGACGAGGTGGCGCAGCGCGTCGAGGTCGGCGGCCTCCCGGACGTCCTCGGCGGCCTCGGCCGCGGCCTGCTCGGACTGCAGCTCGGAGACGGAGACGGTGGAGCCGTCAGGCCGGGTGGCGGTGGGACCACCGGCTGCCTCGATGTAGGGCAGCAGCTCGGGGTCGATGCCCTTGATCCCGGCAGGGTCGCCCTCGATCTCACGACGCAGCGCCTCGAGCCCACCGCTGGTGGCGACGGCCTCGCCGAAGACGGCGTCGACGACCTCCTCGCCGGTGGCGCCCTCGGGGATGCCGAAGGCTGCGCCCGGGTGGCTGGGGCGCGGGGCGTCCGCGTCCTGGCGGGGCCGGGAGGCGTCGTCGTGGCTCGGCTGCTGGCTGCTCATCGTGCTCCCTGGGGTGGCGGGTCGGACCGGCTCGCTGCGTTCTCGCGCCGCGGGCACGGACAAGCCTAACGACGACGCCCCGCGTCCTGTTCCCAGCAGGTCCGGCTGGGCCTCGCGGGGCGAGTGGCAGCGTCGCCTGCGCACCGAGATCGACGCCTTCCGGTCGAGCACGACGGCGCAGGCGTCGCGCTCAGCGGGAACGCGTCGTGGTCGAGGTGGTGGTGCGTGGCCGGTAGCGGACAGCGTGCGCCTCAGGGCCTCGGCTCGGCGGGGCTCGCGTGGAGGAGCTGGGCGAGGGACCAGGTCTCGCTCGCCGCGGAGACCGCCCCGACGGCGCGGGCGACGGCGCGTCCGGCCCAGGCCAGCGGCCCCCAGCCGCGCACCTGACGCGTCAGGCGCACGGCCGTGCCCGGCCCGTCGGGGCGCAGGTCCAGGACGAGGAGGAAGGTGCGCGGCTCCCGGGCAGGCTGGTCCACCCAGCTCGCGAGCCAGGCGACGCGCCAGCCCTCCCCACGCGGCTCGTCGAGGACGCGATCGAGGCGCTGGCGGGCGGTTCCCTTGCGTGAGGAGTGCTCGATGAGCGTCCAGGCTCCCGCCGGCTCCTCGCGCGGAGTGCCGAAGACGCCGTCGGTGGCCTCAGCGAGGCCTGCGCGGCCGGCACCGGCGCCGTCGCCGTCGCCGCCGTAGGCGAGGCGCTCCCCGGGCATGAGCCACTCGTGGAGGCGCGCGGGATCGCGGACGAGCTCGCGCACGTCCTCGTACCCGGCGGCGATGAAGCGGCTGACCTGCGTCGTCGCCGTCGGCCCGTCGAGGAGCTCGGGCACGCCGCGCGGACGGGACGTGGAGGGCACGGGAGCCCAGTCCTCGTCGGCGAGAACCTCCGCGACGCTCACGCCCGAGCGCTCCAGCGCGGCGGCGGGCCCGCCGCTGGCGTGGGTGAGGAGGGCGGTGAGGAGCGCCCGCTCCCCCTGGGCGGAGGAGAGCAGGTCCTCGATCCCGGGGGCGAGCGCCATCTCCCGGGACTCGCGCCAGGCCTCGGGGAAGGGCAGGCGCTTCGGGGCGGGCAGGGCCGAGGGGTCCAGGCCGAGGGAGGCGAGGTCGTCGGCGTCGCGCCCGGCGACGGCCTTACGGAGCCCCTCGACGCTCGCGCCGTGGCGGGTGAGCACGCGCGTGGCGGGGCCTCCGGTGAGGAGGAGGCCGACGAGGAGGTCGTCGAGGGTGATGGTGGCGCGCCCGGCGAGGCGTGCCTCGACGCCGGCGGCGGCCATGGTGGTGAGCGAGGCGAGGATGTCGGTGGTCCAGCGTGAGGCTCTCACGGTCGGTCTCCTGTCCGGTGGCGGGCGAGGGCGGGGTCCACCCGTCGGGCGAACCGCTTGTGGACGGCCTGGCGGGTGACGCCGAGCGCCGCGGCGACCTGCGCCCAGCTCATGCCGGAGCGCAGGGCCGCCTCGACCTGGCGGAGCTCGAGCTCCTCGGTGAGGCGGCGGAGCGTGGCGACGGCGCGCAGCCCCTGCACGGGGTCGGTCGTGTCCGCGGCGGCGCGCGCGGCGTCCATCTCGTCCATGGAGCAACCATGGTTGACGCCGATCCGTCTGTCAACCCTCGTTGCTCAGGTCCGTCGGCGCCCGCCGCCGTCACTAGGCTGGTGGCGGCGCCGCACGGCGCCCGTCCCAGGCGTCTGGGGCGCCGCCCCGACCACCTGGGGCGCGGACGAGGCAGGAGTGAGGACCATGGAGATCATGTCGGGACCGAACGAGGAGGACGCCCCGATCACCGCGTGGCTCACGGACATGGACGGCGTCCTCGTGCGCGAGAACAACGCCCTGCCCGGCGCCCAGGGGCTCATCGACACCCTCACCGAGCGCGAGGTCCCCTTCCTCGTCCTGACGAACAACTCGATCTACACCAACCGGGACCTGTCCGCCCGGCTCGAGCGCTCGGGGCTGCACGTGCCCGAGGACCGGATCTGGACCTCCGCCAACGCGACGGCCGCCTTCCTCACCCAGCAGTCCCCGGAGTCCTCCGCCTTCGTCATCGGGGAGGCCGGGCTCACCACCGCGCTCCACTCCGCCGGCTACGTGATGACGGAGCAGGACCCGGAGTACGTCGTCCTCGGGGAGACGCGGAACTACTCCTTCAACGCTCTCACGCACGCCATCCGCCTCATCGAGGGCGGCGCGAAGTTCATCGCGACGAACCCGGACACGACCGGCCCCTCCGACGAGGGCACGCTGCCGGCCACGGGCTCGGTGGCGGCGATGATCCGCACGGCGACGGGCCGCTCCCCGTACTTCGTCGGCAAGCCCAACCCCGTCATGATCCGGGCCGGGCTCAACGCGATCGGCGCGCACTCGGAGTCGACGGCGCTCATCGGGGACCGCATGGACACCGACGTGCGCGCGGGCGTCGAGGCGGGGCTGCGCACCCACCTGGTCCTCACCGGCTCGACCTCGCGCGGTGACGTCGAGACCTACCCCTTCCGCCCGTACGCCATCCACGAGGGCGTCGGGGAGATCGTCGAGCTCGTCACCGCTCGGGACTGAGCCCCGGGGCTCACGAGGGTCCCGAGCCTCAGCGGCGCCGGGGCCGGGCTGTCAGGCCTCCCCCACCCAGGCCGGGGAGATCGCGGCGCGCAGGACCGCCACCGAGAGCTCCTCGTCGTCGATGCCGCCGCTGCGCACGAGGGACTCCGTGGCGCCGAGCACGGCGAAGGCGAGGTAGGAGACGAAGGCGTCGTGCGCGAGGCCGTGCGCGTCCGCGGGCACGCGCGGGACGAGGTGGGGCGAGCGGCGCACGTGAGCCTCGATGACCTCCCGGGTGCGTCGCAGGAGCGCGTCCTGCACGACGGCGGGTAGGTGCGGCTCGACGTTGCGCCGGTAGATCACCACGTTGCGCGCGACGTGCTGCACGAGCAGGCGCATGGCCACGACGAGACTGTCTCCTCCGGCGGGGGCGCCGGCGTCAACGACCTCGGTGACGTCGTGGTCCTCGTAGAGGTAGTCGGCGAGGACGTCGGTGGGGCTGGAGGCGAGACGGTAGAAGGAGTCGCGCGAGACGTGCGCCTCCCAGCACACCTCAGACACCGACAGCTCCCCGACGGGGCGGGTCGCGGCGAGCCGGACGACGGCGTCGCGCAGCGCGCGGTACGCCCTCGTCGTCGACGGCGGTCGCTCCTCCTCGAGACTGCTTGCGCGTGGCACGCGGCACGCGGCACGCGGCACGCGGCACGCGGCAGAGCCTAGTCGCTCCCCGCGCCCCTCCCTGGGACCTCCACGACGCTGCCGTGCTAGCACCCGGCACGACGGGACCCCGCCGAGACGGTCACCTGAGGTGACGGTCTCGGCGGGGTCCCGCCAGCGCACCGCCTCAGGCGCGCACGACCTCCGCGCTGGGCTGCGTGCCCTCGGGCGTCTCGACGAGGTCGACGGCCACGCAGCTCGTCTCGGCCTTGATGAGGTCGAGGTGGGCTCCCGTCCACGCGCCCTTGTCCGCCGGGACGGTCAGGCGCATTCGCATCGGCTCGCCGACCTGGAGGTCGGCGGCCTTGCGCTCGTCCATGACGAGGCGGACCAGGTCGCGAGCCCAGCCCTCGGCCTCCAGCTCCTCGTCCAGGGCGGTGTCGAGGACGACGAAGGCGCCGGACGGCAGCATCGTGGCGGACAGGGAGTCGTCGTCGACGTCGATGCGGCTCGTCAGCTCGAAGGCGGAGTCCTCCGCCTCGAGGACGACGGGGCTCCCATCGACGAGCACGTCGTCGAAGCGGACGTCGCCGTCCTCGGTGAGGGTCCACTCCCCCGCCTTCTGCGCCTTGAACAGGCGCGAGGTGAGCTTGCGGACGTCCGGGGAGAAGGCACGCGGGTTGAGCGTGAGCTCCTCGTGCACCTCGTAGCCGGCGTCGGCGGCGTCGAGGACGCGGACCTCCTTGACGTTGACCTCCTCGGCGATGAGCGAGCGGAAGGGCGCGAGCCCGGCCGGGTCGGTCGTCGCGACGGTGAGGGTGCGCAGCGGCTGGCGCACGCGCAGCTTCTCGGCCTTGCGCAGCGACAGCGTCGCGGAGACGGCGGCGCGGGCCTCGTCCATGGCGGCGACGAGCGCGGGGCTGGCGACGAGCGCGGGCAGCTCCGGGTAGTCCGTGAGGTGGACGGAGCGACCGCCGGTGAGCCCGCGCCAGATCTCCTCGGAGACGAGCGGGGCGAGCGGGGCCTGGACCTCCATGAGGACGCGCAGCACGGTGTGCAGCGTGTCGAAGGCCGGGTGCGAGACGCCGGCGTCCTGGCTGGTGAAGCGCGAGCGGGAGGTGCGCAGGTACCAGTTGGTGAGGACGTCGAGGAAGTCGCGGATCGTCTGCGTGGCGCCGGTGACGTCGTAGGCGCTCATCTGGGCGCGCACGGTCTGCGCAAGGTCCTTCGTGCGCGCCAGGACGTAGCGGTCCATGACGTTGAGCGAGCCGTTGGGGCCGAAGAGGGACGTGTCGGCGAGGTCGACGCCCTGGGTGACGTACCCCTTCCCGCCGTCGGCCTGGCCGGCGTAGAGCGCGAAGAAGTACCAGGTGTTCCACAGCGGCAGGAGGACCTGCCGCACGGTGTCGCGGATCGCCTGGTCCGTCACGGACAGGTTCCCACCGCGCACGACCGGGCTCGACAGCAGGAACCAGCGCATGGCGTCGGCGCCGTCGCGGTCGAAGACCATGTTGACGTCCGGGTAGTTGCGCAGCGACTTGCTCATCTTCTGGCCGTCGTCGCCCAGGAGGATGCCGTGGGAGACGACGCTCGTGAAGGCGGGCCGGTCGAAGAGCGCGGTGGCCAGGACGTGCAGCGTGTAGAACCAGCCGCGGGTCTGGCCGATGTACTCCACGATGAAGTCGCCCGGGTTGTGCGACTCGAACCACTCGACGTTCTCGAAGGGGTAGTGGACCTGCGCGTAGGGCATCGAGCCGGACTCGAACCAGCAGTCCAGGACGTCCGGGATGCGACGCATCATCGACTTGCCCGTCGGGTCGTCCGGGTTGGGGCGCACGAGCTCGTCGATGTAGGGCCGGTGGAGGTTGTCGACCTTGACGCCGAAGTCCCGCTCGAGCTCCTCGAAGGAGCCGTAGACGTCCTCGCGGGGGTAGCGCGGGTCGTCCGAGCGCCACACCGGGATGGGGGCGCCCCAGAAGCGGTTGCGGGAGATGGACCAGTCGCGAGCGCCGGCAAGCCAGTTCCCGAAGATGCCGTCCTTGATGTGGGCGGGCGTCCACTCGATCTGCTGGTTGAGCTCGACCATGCGGTCACGGATCGCGGTGACCTTGACGAACCAGGAGGAGACGGCCTTGTAGATGAGCGGCTTGCGGCAGCGCCAGCAGTGCGGGTAGCTGTGTACGAAGCTCTTCTGCTGGACCAGGACGGCGCGCACGGCGGGGTCGCGGCGGGCCATGGGGCCGGTGCCGTCGCGCAGGTCGGTGATGACGGGCTTGTTGGCGTCGAAGACCTGGAGCCCCTCGTAGTCAGGGACCTCGGAGGTGAAGCAGCCGCCCTCGTCGACGGGCAGGACGGGCTGGATGCCGGCCTCCATGCAGACGAACATGTCGTCCTCACCGAAGGCGGGGGCGATGTGGACGAGGCCGGTGCCGTCCTCGGTGGTGACGTAGTCACCGGAGATGATCGTCCAGCCGTTGGGGCCGGGGGCGGCGCCCTCGGCGCGGTGGGCATCGTCGTCGAAGTAGCCGAAGATCGGGTGGTAGCGGCGGCCGACGAGGTCGGTGCCCTTGAGGTGCGCGACGACCTCGGGCTCCTCACCGAGCTCCTTGGCGTAGGCGGCCAGGCGGGCCTCGCCGACGACGACGGTCTCCCCAGCGACGGGCGAGTCGAGGTCGGCCGCGACGCGCACGGCGACGTAGTCGATGTCCGGGCCGACGGCGACCGCCTCGTTGGAGGGGAGGGTCCACGGCGTCGTCGTCCAGATGAGGACGAGCTCGGGCTTCTCGGCGGCGTCGAGGAGCGGCTCTGTCAGGCGCATGCCGACCGTGACGGTGTTGTCCTGGCGGTCCTGGTAGACGTCGTCGTCCATCTTGAGCTCGTGGTTGCTCAGGGGCGTGCGGTCGTGCCAGCAGTACGGGAGGACCCGGTAGCCCTGGTAGGCGAGACCGTTGTCGTAGAGGGTCTTGAAGGCCCAGATGACCGACTCCATGTAGTCGGGGTTGAGGGTCTTGTAGTCGTTCTCGAAGTCGACCCAGCGCGCCTGGCGGGTGACGTAGTCCTCCCACTCCTGGGTGTAGCGGAGGACGGAGGAGCGGCACTCCTCGTTGAACTTCTCGATCCCGATGCCGCCGGGGCGGGTGATCTCGGTGACGTCGTCGATGCCGAGGAGACGCTGGGCCTCGAGCTCGGCGGGCAGGCCGTGGGTGTCCCAGCCGAAGCGGCGCTCGACGCGCTTGCCGTTCTGCGTCTGGAAGCGGCCGACGGCGTCCTTGACGTAGCCGGTGAGGAGGTGCCCGTAGTGGGGCAGGCCGTTGGCGAAGGGCGGGCCGTCGTAGAAGACGAACTCGTTGGAGTGGCCGTCGTCGTCCTGAGCGGGCCGGTTGTCAATGGACGCCTGGAAGGTGCCGTCCTGCTTCCAGTAGGCGAGCACGTCCTCCTCGATGGCGGGGAAGGACGGGGAGGGGTTGACGCCCTCACCCGCGCGGTGGAGCGGGTACTGGGCGGGGTGGAAGGACTCCCCCGTCGGCGTGGTCTGGGTGGCGTCTGCCATGGCTGGTGCCTCGCGTGTCTACTCGTGAACCTCTTCATCACGAGGACGACGCCGGGCCCTCCTCCACAGGCCGTGACCTGGGAGCCGGGCGGCACCGCGGTACCACCTCGCTTGCCGTGCTCTCCGTCCGACGCCCGTCTGGACGTCCGACGGCGGTGCTCGGCCGCTCGCAGGGGGCTGTGCGGGCCCCGCCCGCCCGGGTCTAGTGAGGCACCGGCTCATCGCGTGGACGGCACGGGCCCGTTCTTCCGGGAGGCTCGCCGGTGATGCCCGGGCCCGCGGGGTGAGCCGCGGGCGCCGGCCGGGTCAGCGCCTGGTGGTGGGGAGTGTATCGGCGCGGCGGCGCAGGTTTCCAGGTCCACCGCCCTGACGAGGGCGTCGTCATCGACACAGTCGCGCGCCGCCCGTTACCTTGTTGGTGGTTGCCGGCGAGGGATGCCGGTGGCCGGGCCAGCGGTGGTCGGCATGATGTCTTGCCCCTGTCTTCACAATGATCCGGGGGGTGTTGTCACCGGCCACCGCAAGGGCT
>NZ_JACWNA010000017.1 GCF_015355765.1 Actinomyces haliotis | reverse complement strand
CCAAAAAAACCATTTAGAACAACCCGCACAACCAAGGCCCACAAGGAGCGATCATGCAGGAAGCCAAACAATAAGACGGAGAAAAACATCTCCAGGCTCAACCCACCCCGCAACCGACGAGGAAGCCAGGGCAGGCAAACCAAAAACAAAACAAACAAACCAAACAACCAAACCACAAGGGCCCAGCCATCCAGAATGCTCACTATGGCATAAAAAACATGACACACTATCGAGTTCTCAAACAACACACCCATGAGATCCGTCCGAAAACCGTTCAGGTTTTCTTTCCGTCCCTCAAGGCGGCCGGACTATCTTAAGCAGATCACTCTCAGTGTTTCAAGCCCAGAATCCGTGATCCCGATCTCTCAACGCTTTCGATCCGCATTCCCCGAAGAGAATTCGAGTCCGATCGCCGCTCGGAGAACCTTGCGGTCCGTCCGGCAGCGAGGAGTACTTTAGCCTCAGACCGTCCCCGGCAGTCAAGCCAAGAACGAGTGACCTGCGCCACGTGACTCACTCGTTCGGGGCCGGCGTCTCGCGCCCCGCGCGGTGCGCGCCACTCGGTGATGACGAAGGGCCCGATCCAGATGGATCGAGCCCTCAGCGTCACCCGGTGGAGCTAGGGGGATTCGAACCCCCGACCTTCTCATTGCGAACGAGACGCGCTACCAACTGCGCCATAGCCCCAAGTGCTGGACGATCTTAGCACCACACCAGCCGCGGCTCGCAACTCGACCGTCCGTGGGCCGCGCCACCGACGCGGTGCTACCTCACTCCCCGACCGCGCGACGACGCTCCAGCGCGGCGTCGAGGTTGATCGTCTTGTGCGCGACCTCGTCGGCGGCGTCCGACGGCGAGAAGCTGCGCGCGTTGTGAGGGCGGGCCGGCACGGGAGCCGAGGCCGCCTGCTCCTCGGCGGGAGCCTCGAAGTGCCGGCGCGGAGCACGGGCGGCGAGGGTGTACGTGGGCGCAGGGACGTGGACGGGCGTCCACCCCTGAGGCGGCGTCGACGTCGCTGCCTCACCGCGATCGGCACCAGCGCTCGCGGTGGCGCGCTCGGGCGCCGGTGACGCGAGCGTCCTCTGGGGCACGGCGTCAACAGTGACCGGGGAGGCGATCTCCTCGCGCTCCTCGCTGGCGACGGCCGCAGGCTTCTCCTGCTCGCGCTTGCGCGTCGTCGGGCGCTCGGGGCCGGCCCCACTGGCCGCGCTGCTGCGAGCCTCACCGGTAGCCGCAACACGCGGAGCGTCACCGCTGACGGCCTCGAGGCGGCGCTGGAGGTCGGCGATGCGACGACGCTCGCGCCGCTCAGACTCCTGGGCGACGACCGCGGCGCGGCGACCTGCAGCCATGGAGCCGATCAGCAGGACTGCCGGGACGAGAGCGGTCCACCACGGCAGGACCGTGACGGCGGCTACCACGAGGACGCCGAGCGTCACACCGAGGAGGACCGACGCGACGACGGCGCGGTGCGACGCGGCCTCCGCACGGCGCCGGCGACCGTCCTCGTGCACCCGGCGCGCTCGGGCGAGCTCGCGCTCCGTACGAAGCGCTCGCACGTTCCTCACTGCGGGCCTGTTCATCGCCTTGACCTCCGGTCGTCTACGAAAGATCTGTGCGTGCGCCCCTCCCGCGCAGGCCTCGTCCGCGCTGGGTGGGTGCTCGCCTGTCGCCAGGACCCGCAGCTCGGCGGAGTAGCGGTCCTCGGCGTGCGCCAGCCCCATCATCTCGCGACGGCCGACCAGAAAGGGAAGGAGGTACACGGTGGAAACCACGACCAGGGCGATGAGCGCCCACACCTCGATTCCCACGGCTCAAACGTTAGGCGGAGGAGCCTCCTTCAACGGTGATCAGGGCGGCGTGTCCGGCGTGTCCCACGCCGACCTCACGACCTCAGGTGTGTCAGGAGCCCCTGCAACCACAGGAGTCACACCGGCCCCATCTCAAGCTGGTGGGAGCCGTCCGCTACTCGTGTTCCTCCAGCCCTGCGACGAGCCCGGACGGCCGATCCATGAGCTCCTCGGCGAGCAGGACGAAGGCGACGTGGTCCGCCCAGGCTTCTGCGATGTGCATGAGGCCGCGGCGCTCCCCCTCCTCGCGCAGCCCGAGACGTCGGCAGACGGCGAGGGACCGGGCGTTCTCCGGACGGACGTCGATCTCCACCCGGTGTAGCCCGACCGCGGGTGACAGCAGGTGGTCCAGGGTCATGGCGACCGCGAGCGTCATGAGGCCCTTGCCCTCCCACGGACTGCCGATCCAGTATCCGACCGTCGCTGAGCGAAGGGATCCCCACATGACCGGGCCAACGCTGACCTGGCCGGCGAAGGCGCCATCGACCTCGAGCGCGAACGGCATCGCCGCCCCACGCCGCGCCTCCCGGTGCTGCGTCCGCACGTAGGCGCGGAAGTCCAGGGGCCGCTCGCGCGCACCGGAGGGCACGGTCGCCTCCCACGGCGCCAGCCGCCCGTCGTCGTCGCCCCTGAGCCTGCCCCACGCTGCCTCGTCGGAGAGACGAAGGGGACGGAGCGTGACGGACTGGGCGCCGGTGGCCAGCCCACGCTCCGCGATCGCGTCCTCGTGCAGGGTCACCGGCCACAGCGGGCGGCCGTCGACGCCCAGCGCCCTGCGCCCCGTCAGCACGTCCAGCCAGGCGGGCACGGGCTCAGGCGTCCAGGAGGAGGCAGTGGAGGGTGTCGCCGACGACGACCTTGCGGGTGTCCTCCGGGACCACCGCGATCGCGTTGGCACCCGCCAGCCCGAGCAGGTGCGTGCTGCCCGGCTCCGCGGTCGGCTCGGCCGTGTAGCCGCGGGACGGCGCGCCCGTGAGGTGGACCGGGACGAACTCGCGCATGTCGGCGGGCGAGGTCCAGCCCGCCGTGACCGACGCCGGCAGGCTCGTGCGGTGCAGGCCGCTCCAGCCGGCGATCTGGCGCAGGACGGGTCGGACGAAGGTCTCGAAGGCGATCTGGGCGCTCACGGGGTCCCCGGGCAGGCAGAAGATCGGTGTGCCCTCGACGCTCCCGAGACCCAGCTGCCGGCCCGGGGACATCGCCACGGAGTCGAAGCGCACGGAGCCGAGCGGGGAGAGGACGGCCTTGACCGTGTCCCCCTGACCGTTCGACAGGCCGCCGGTCGTGATGAGGACGTCGGCGCGGACGAGCTGGTCCTCGATCGTCTCCTGGAGCGCGCGCAGCTCGTCGGGCACGGCGGAGACGCGGAAGGGCTGGCCACCGGCGTCGGTGACGGCGCAGGCCAGCGCGTGCCCGTTGGCGTCGAAGACGTCGCCGGGCTCGGCCGGGCGCCCGGGCTCAACGAGCTCGTCGCCGATCGAGACGATGACGACGCGCGGGGAGGGATGGACCTTGACCCGGTAGCGGCCCAGGGCCGCCAGGAGGGCGATGTGCCGCGCGGACAGCCGCGAGCCGGCGGGCAGGACGGTCGCCCCGGCGGCGACGTCCTCGGCCCGGTGGCGCACGTTGACGCCCGGCTCCACCGGCGCCGAGAGGGTGACGCGCGAGTCGCCCCGGTCCGTGGCTGCCCACGGGACAACGGCGTCGGCGCCCGCGGGCAGCGGGGCGCCGGAGTCGATGAGGACGGCGGAGCGCCGGACGAGGCGGGCCGGGCGGACGTCGCCTGCACGCAGCGTGTCGACGACGGAGAGGTGGACCGGGGACTCCGGCGAGGCGGAGGCGATCTCCTCGGAGGAGACCGCGTAGCCGTCCAGCGCGGCGAGGTCGACCGCGGGCAGGTCGAAGCCGGCCACGACGTCCTCGGCGAGGACGCAGCCGACGGCGTCGAGCAGGACGACGCCGAGCGGTGCGGCCGCCTGGGCGATCTCGAGGCACGCGGCCAGCTGCTCGGCGACGGTTCTCATGGGTCCTCCGGGGTCGGTGCGGACGCGACCGCGGGCGAGCGCGCCCGGCGGTGGCGCTCGCGCCAGGCTACCCGGCCCACCGCCACGAACCGGGGAACGTGGGGTCGACCACCGCACGGGTGCGGCCTCGACCTGGGAGGATGTCCCCATGACTTCTGACGCGCGGCACCTGCCCGACACCGGCTGGCTGGAGGTCGACGACGCCAAGGACCGCCTGCGCCAGGTGCTCCGACAGCACCGCCGAGGACATCACCGTCATCCGGAGAACGGTCACGACGCCGCCTGCGAGGCCTTCACCGAGCACGCTCTCGAGGCGGTCGACGGCTGCGACGCGGTCGCCGCCTACGTCTCCGTGGGCTTCGAGCCCTGCACGCGGCTTCTCCTCGACCGGCTCGAGCAGCGCGGTGTCTCGGTGCTGCTCCCCGTGCTCGGCCCGCACCTTTCGCGCTCCTGGGGGCGCTTCCGTGGGACGGCGGACCTCGGTGACCGGGCACCGGGCCGCCCGCCGGAGCCGAGCGGTGAGGTCCTGTCGGCGGAGGCGGTCGGCGAGGTCGACGCGCTCATCGTCCCTGCGCTCGCGGTGGACCGCAGCGGGCGGCGCCTCGGGCAGGGCGGCGGCTGGTACGACCGCATGCTGCCGCTTCGCGCCGAGGGCGTCCCGACCTTCGCGATGGTCCATCCCGACGAGCTCGTCGCCGGCCCGCTGCCGTCGGAGGAGCACGACGAGCACGTCGACGCCGTCATCACCTCCGACGAGTGGTTCCTCATCGAGGGCTCGGCCTTCGCCACCGGGCGGTGAGCGAGCCGGGCTCCACAGCGTCTGACCGCGCCGAGACGCCCCACAGAGGCGGGAGGAGGACCCGAGGCCGCAGGAGCCCGCGACCGAGACTCGTGGCATGCCCCGTCGTCAGCCCGGTCGTCGCCCCGTCCGCCCCTCCCTCCTGCTGTGGAGATGGAGGCACCTCGTCATCGCCGCGTGCGTCGCAGGAGCGAGCCTCCTCGTCCTCTCGCTCCTGCACCCGCCCGCGACGGAGGAGGGCCGCGAGGTCCTCGTTCTCGCGCGCGACGTCCCGGCCGGCCAGGCCCTCGAGGAGACCGACCTGGAGAGCCGCTCCCTCCCGGAGGCCGCCGTCCCAGGCTCCGACCTCGCCGACGGCACCGTCGTCGGGACCCGTGCCGCTGTCGCGCTCCGCGAGGGAACCGTGCTCACACGGTCGATGACCTCTGGCGCCGACGCCGTCGGGCTCGATGCGCGAGAGCAGCTCGTGCAGGTGCCCGTCGAGGTCGGGGCCGGCCTCGCGCAGCCTGGTGCCCGGGTCGACGTCGTGGGCGAGGTCGGTGTCGTCACCGCCGGGGCCGCGACGGCGAGTCAGGAGCACACCCCCGCCGAGGCTGAGGCTGCTGAGGAGGGCGGGCCCACGGAGGGCGCGACAGGGCTCGACGGGGCCGGCGCGGCCGACGCCGGAGCACCAGTCCTGAGTACCCAGGACGATCACGTCCTCACCACGGGAGCGCGTGTCATCCGGGTCGAACCGGTAGAAGAAACTTCTCAATTACGTGCGGGGAGCAAGGTCACACTTGTCACTCTTGCCGTGGCGCGCGACGACGCTAGCCTTGTCGTGGCAGCCGCAACGCATGAGTCCCTGGGACTCATCATGAGTCCCTCATGACACGCGAGGCGGCAGCCCGACGGCACCAGGAGCCACCGGGCGCTCTTCCTCCCACCGGCGCGAGGGCCACCCGCGTGCGCCTTCTGCCATTCCAGAAAGGCAACACATGCTCAAGGGTTTCAAGGACTTCATCTCGCAGGGTAACGCTCTGGACCTCGCCGTCGCCGTCATCATCGGTGCCGCCTTCAAGCCGATCGTCGACGCGATCACGAACGTCATCATGGCGATCATCGGTGGCCTCATCGGCAAGCCGTCGTTCGACAACGTCCTCGAGTTCACGGTGAACGGCGCCAAGGTCCAGCCCGGCACCATCATCACCGCGCTCGTCAACTTCCTCCTCATCGCGGTGGCGGTCTACTTCTGCATCGTCATGCCGATCAACAAGCTCAAGGAGGCCCGTGCCAAGACCGAGGTCGAGGAGGAGGCCGTGGAGGTCAGCGACACTGAGCTCCTCGTCCAGATCCGCGACCTGCTCGCCGGCGGCCGCGCCAACGTCACCGCCGCGACCACCACTGGTGGCGGCATCGAGACCCCCCGCGCCTGACGCGTTCGGGAGCACTGCTCCCCAGCGCGCCACGGAGCCCCGTCGACCACGCGGTCGACGGGGCTCCGTCGTGCGCGGGGTCCGCGGGGTCTGGGCGCCGGGTCGCCCCGTTCAGGCGATCGCCGGTCCGTGGCCCCAGTGGGGAGGGACGTCGCCCAGCAGCCGGGCGTCGTTGGCGTGGTCCGACGCCGAGGAGTCGCGTCCGAGCACGCCGCCCTCCCGGGACCGGGCGTCCGAGAGCGCGTCGATCGAGCGACGACGCCGGTCCTCGGCAACCTCGATCGGTTCGAGGCCCTGGGCGACGCGCTCGGTGTCCTGGACCGACAGCGCGACGACACGACGGTGCCGTCGCCCGGCCACGGAGTCCTGGGCCTGGGCGCTGGCGCTCGTCCTCGCCGTCCGGGCCCCGGTGGGCCCGGACGGCCCGGAGTCGGCGTCGCCGGTCACCGGTGCCACCGAGTCACCCGATGCTCCGTTCACCGGGTCCGCCGCACGACGTTGCGGAGGACCGCGGTGATGCCGGCGCCACGGCGCCGCAGCGCGAGCTCACGGCGGAGCTCCTCGACCTCCTCGTCGTCGGTCCGCACGACGTCGTCCGAGCGGATCCAGGCGAGCAGGTCATCGAGCTGATCGTCCGTGTACGCCTGGAGCGGGAGCCCCTGGGCGATGGGCGGGCGCACGTCACGAGCGGCGGCGCGAGCCTGCGCGGCCGGGACGCCGGAGGCGTCATCCGCCTCGGGCAGCTGGAAGAAGGGCACGGGCTCGTCGTGGCCGGGGGCCGCGAGCCGCTCCGGGGCGGGATCCCCCTGGGGCGAGGTCTCCTGCCGGACGTCGGCCTCCCCGTCGTCGTCAGCGACGTCCTCCTCCTGCGACGGTTCCACCGAGATGTCGGCTGCCTCGTCGTCGGCGCCGACCGTCTCGGCGGGGAACGACCCCGACGACGGCTCGGCCCGCTCGCGGTCCGCGGCGACGTCCGCGTGCGACGTACCGTCCCCGGGCTCGGGCTCGGGCTCGGGCTCGGGAGCGGTCTCGGCGACGACGTCGTCGGCACCGCCCTCCTCGGGCTCCGTGGCGCTGGCGACGAGCGGCTCGAACTCGACCGGCGCCGCACCCTCGGGAGACCCGGCGTTCCCGGCCTCCAGTGAGCTCGCCGTCTCAGAGTCCTCCGGGGACTGGGCGGGCGCGCTGGTGAGCGGGTCCTCGGCGTCCTCGGGAACGAGCTCAACGGCCTCCTGCGCCGCGAGCCCGGTGCGCAGAGCGAGCTCGTCGTCGATGAGCTCAGCGATCCTCGCGGCCTCGGCCTCCGGGTCGAGGAAGACGGAGGCTCGGTAGGCGCGATGCACGCGCCAGCCGCGGTGCTCGAGCCGTTCCACCCAGTGGCGGTCGCGCCGACGCAGGCTCGGCTCGGCGACGTAGTCGGCGTCGTCGGTGAGGACGGCTACGAGCAGCTCGCCCGGTGCGTCCGGGTGCCCGACGGCGATGGGCAGCCGCAGGCCGCCCTCGACGCCGAAGCCGGTGACCACGAGCAGGTCCCGGCGCCGCAGCGCGGCCACGAGGTCCGCGGTGAGCCGGTCCGGGACGTCTGCGGAACCGGCCTCGGCCTGGGGCGCCTGGCCGGCGGCGCGCGCGAGGACCTCGCGCAGGAGGCGCGCGCCCGGAGCGTGGAGGCGCTCGGGGTCGATGTCCTCGGCCGACAGGCAGGACACGACGTGAGTCGTGCCGCGCGAGGCGCACAGGGCCTCGACGAGCTCCACCATGCCCGAGCGCTCGCTCACCTGGCCGAAGGAGTGGATGGTGCGCCCGTGCGGCGTCTTCGCGTAGCCGACGGCGAGGATGACGTGATCACGGCGCAGGGAGCGCGCCTCGGGCAGGTCCACGACCGTGAAGGGCTCGGAGATCCCGGCCGCGAAGAACTCCTCGAGGGCTGGCGAGCCGGAGACGGCGGCCGCCGCGGCGCGGCGGATCTCGTCCGCGTGCCGGGCGTTGAGCGCGACGACGCCGAGGGACAGCTCGGGGTGCGTGAGGGCGTGCTCGATCACGAGGTCGACGACGCGGTCCACCTCCGCGCCCACGGTCTCCACGGCGCTCTGTCCCGGCGCCGGCATGCCGCGTCCGTCGACGAGGGAGAGGGCGAGGCGCTCCGTGCCCGGCGGGGCGGGGACGGCGTCGACGACGCCCTCGTAGCCGTTCGTGGCGAGGAAGGCGGCGATCTCCGCGTCGAGGGCGTTGCGCCCCGTCGGCAGGGTGACCGAGGGCAGGAGAGACCCGAGCTCCGCGGCGAGGCCGGTCTCCGCACGGCGGAGGTCGCCGACGACGATGACCTGGCTCGCGCGGACCATGGCGGCCACGACGCGGGAGACGGGCACGTCCGCCGAGGCGTCGAGGACCGCGAGGTCGACGACGGCGTCGGGGGCGAGGACCTGAGGGACGAGGGTCGGCGGGATGATCCAGATCGGCTTGACGGTGAGCGCGATCGGGTGGAGGGCGAGGATGTCGCGCAGCGGCACGCCGTCCTCCCGGGACAGCGCGATGTACAGCGCCCGGGCGTCGGCCTTGCGCTCCTCGACGGCGGTGCGGACCCGACGGGCGTAGGCGTGGCGGACCGGTCCGGCCAGCGAGGCGGACTGCTGCGCGTCGAGCGCGGCGAGCCGCTGCGCGGTGGTCGACAGGGCCGAGGCGTCGAGCCCCTCGAGGTCGGGGTCGGTACGCAGGGCCTGGGCGAGGACGGATGACCACCAGCAGAAGGTGAGCTCCTCGTCGAGCTCGCCGGCGCCCACCTCGCGCGAGGCGAGGTCGGCGACGAGCGGGCTGAGGCCGAGCTCGTCGAGCTCGGTGAGGACGGCGTTGACGCGTGGCAGCTTCTGGGCGGTGACGTCGTCGTCGGCGAGCGCCCCGGCGCGCTCGAGCAGGGTCTCCAGGGGGACGTCCATGAGGACGGGTGCGTCGGGCGCGGTGCCCAGGACGGGCTGCAGCCGGTCGATGAGCTCGCGGGTCTGCTGGGCGGTCGCCTGCATGGCGTCCAGCCCGTGCGGCAGGGTCGGCCAGCCGCCCTCGGGGTCGTGCTTGCGCCAGGTCTCGCGGCGCTGCTGGACCTTGACGAGCTCTCCGTGGAGGTCCTCGACGACACGGCCCGGCCTGACGAGGTCCCGAGCGGCCTTGGCGTAGTGGCGGCGGTCGGAGGCGCTCATCTGGACGGAGCGGTCCTCACGCCACTGCTTCGAGGCGGTCGCGATGACCATGTCCGCGGCCGAGCGCTCGAAGACGGCGGGCTGGAAGACGTCGAGGGACTCGCGCACGCCATCGAGCATCTCGAGCTGCTCGCACCACTCCCCCATCGTGGTGGCCCGGCGGATCGAGGTGGCTCCGGCGACGTAGCCGGCGTTCTCGATGACGGCGGGGAGGAGCTCGTCGGAGAGCCGCTGGAGGCGGACCAGGGAGTCGGTCGCCTCGTCGACGTCGGCGACCGAGATCCCGTTCCACGGGCTCGTGCTGGCGGCGCGGGTCATGACGCCGAGCTCGTGCGCCCGAGCGAGGAGCTCACGGGCGCGGTCCATGCCGGCGTCGTCGAGGCGCTCGAGTCGGCCGGGGTCGACGCGGGCACGGGTCCGGGCGGCGTGCGCGTCGCTCGTCAGCTCGGCGAGACGCTCGAGCGCGTCGTCGACGGAGACGCCCCACGGGGCGCGCTCCCGGTGGAGGGCGTCGACGTAGCGCGAGACGCGGTCGCGGGTGGTGGTGAGCTCCTCACGCATGTCGACGATCGCGGGCACGTCGAGCTCGGGCGGCTCGACGCCGAGCGACTCCTTGATGGCGTCGGCGACGTGCCTGCGCCACGAGCCGTCCTCGGTGAGGTCCAGCACGAGGTCACCCAGCCCGAGGTCGCGCAGCGCACCGGCGACCGCGTGCCCGTCGGCGCTCGTGGCCGGGACGTGGACGACGGTCCGTCCCGAGGCAGCGGCGTCAGCCGCGACGGCGGCCAGGGTCTCGGCGACCTCCGATCCCGGAGGGGCGTCGAGGAGGAGGGAGGCTCCGGTGCTCACGGCCTCGACGGCGTCGAGCTGAGCGGGGTCGAGGTCACCGGCGCCGCGCTCCTCGCTGGGGTCCCGGTCGACACGGACGGGCTCGCCGAGGTCGACGTCGAGGGCGGCGCGCGCCTCCTCGTCACCGGCGACGGCGGCGACGAGGGCCGACGCGCGAGCGCGGTCCCAGACCTCATCGAGGTCCTCGACGAGAGCCTGGCCGGGGTGGACGAAGGCGCCGATGACCTGCTGCTCGTGGATCTCGAAGCCGGGCAGGTGCTCCCGGCCGAGGGCGGCGACGCGCTCGAGGGCGCTGCGCGGGGAGAAGCCCGCGCCGGCAAGGGTGGCGCGGGCGGCGGCGTCGACGTCTGCCGTGGAGCCGTAGCGGCGCAGCGCGCGGGCGAGGACGGGGTTGACCTCGATGGAGGCGTCCAGGGTGAGGGCCGCGTCGGCGGTGGCGCTCGACAGCCGCACGGGGCGGAGGAGCACGGGGACGTTGACCGTCCGCACGACACCGGGCTGGGCCGGGCGGGCCGTGGAGGAGGCGTCCGGGTGGCTGGCGCGGGAGGCGTCCAGGGCGGCTGTCGCGCGCGCGAGCTCGGCCTCGGCCGCGTCCGCGTCGAAGTCGTCGGCGACGGCCGCCGCGGAGGCGGCGGAGGAGTCCGACGCAGCCGAGGCGGCGGAGGCCGCTGTCGTCGAGGACGCGGCGGAGGCGGTCGCGCTGCCGTGCTCGGAGGCGACGGTCTCGGTCCAGGAGGCGACGCCGATGGCGAGGTACACGGGGGCGACGCCGAACTGGCGGGCGAGGCTGTCGGTGCGGCCGGCGACCTCGCGGAGCGACTGGCGCGCGACGCTGAGCGCGGAGTGCTCCCGGATGAGGCTGGTGAGGTGCGTCGGGCGGCCCGCGTAGAGCTGGGCGAGACCTGAGGGGTGCGCGGCGGAGAGGTCGACGACGCCGTCGAGCATGCGGATGTCGTCGAGGCTGGCGACGCCGCCGAGCTCGACGAGCTCTCCGCGCCACCGGGCGAGGGCCGCCTCGACCGGGTCGACCGGCTCGGGCTCCGGCTCGGGGACGTCGGCCAGCTCAGGGGCGTCCTCCGGGACCGCGGCGGACTGCGCGCTGATCGCCTCCTCGAGACCGTCGACGCCCGCGCTCTCCTCGGGGACGGACTCCGACTGGCGTCGCTTGCGGCCGAATGAGAAGAGTGAAGGCGTCATGCACCCCAATCTACGGCAGCGCGGGCGGTCCTCCGCGCAGCGAGGCGGGGGGAGGCCCCAGGCGAAGCACGACGAACCGGTGGCCGCTCGAGGCCGCCACCGGTTCGTGCCGTGCCCCCGATTGGATTCGAACCAACGACACCCGCTTTAGGAGAGCGGTGCTCTATCCCCTGAGCTACGAGGGCCTGCAGCGGGACACCCTACCAGCGCCGCGGCCGCCGTCCGACGGGGTCCCGCTCCTCCGGCACCCAGCACGCCCCGCCCCTCGGGTACGTCGACGTCGCCGCCCGCGCGCGCGAGGCGGCGCCGTCAACGGCTGTGCGGGCACCCGCTCAGGCGCGGGCCCACGGGGTGCCGATGTTGCGACCGTCGACCTGGTCGTCCTTGGACCGGGTCGGCACGACCATGACGGGGCAGGCCGCGTGGGACAGGACTCCCTGGCTCGTGGAGCCGAGGAGGAGCCCGGAGAACCCTCCGCGGCCGCGCGAGCCGACGACGACGAGGTCGACGGCGGTGGAGAACTCCGCCATGAGCTCGGCGGCGTTGCCGTCGAGAGCGTGCCGGCGCACCGTGACGCCAGGGTGCCCCTCGGTTGCCTCGGCGATGGCGCGATCGAGGCCGGAGCGGACGTCGATGAGGACCTGCTCGCGGTCGACGGCGGCGGGCAGCCACGCGAGGGCGCCGGCGCCGGAGGCCATGGGGACGGCCGCGATGGCGGTGAGCTCGGCGCCCCAGACGTCGGCCTCGTGGACGGCCCAGCGAAGGGCCTTGCGGGCGGACTCGGAGCCGTCGACGCCGACGACCATGCGGCGCACGGGCGTGTAGTCGGCGCCCTCGAGGTGGCGTGGGACGACGATCGTCGGGCAGTGGGCGTGCGCGGGCAGGGCGGAGGAGACGGTGCCGAGAAGCCGGTCGGTGAACCCGCCGCCGCCTCGGGTGCCGACGACGGTCAGAGCGGCCTCGTCGGACAGGTCGATGAGGACGCCGGAGGGGTCGCCGGTCTCGAGCGAGCTCGTGACGGTCACGCCGGAGCCCTCGGCCCGGGCGACTGCCGAGTCGACGACGGCCTGGGCGCCGGCGCGGATCGCGGTGTCGTCGAGCGCGGCGTATCCGCCGTCGAGGGAGGCGGTCGTGAAGGAGGGCAGCGAGTACGCGCACAGGAGGTGAACGCGCCATCCGGCGCGGGAGGCGCGGGCGACCGCCCAGTCCACCGCCCCGAGGGACTCCGGAGAGCCGTCAACTCCGACGAGGACGACCTTGTCTTCAGCCATGGGTTCTGCCCCTTTCGCGATGGGGTCGGGAGTGCCGACGGGGCCATTGTCCCCCTCGACACACTGTGGTCCAAACCACTGTGCAGAGAACCTTATCGGATCGGTACACGCCCCGCACCGCGACGTCCGACGACAGACGTCGCCCTCCGTGGTGGCCTCCCAGCCTCACGAACACCCCGCGAGACGCCCGAGCGGGGCGACCGCCGCGTGGCGATCGCCCCGCTCGGGCGCTGTTCGGGAGCCGGCCCCCTCAGCCGATGTGGACGTACTGCGGGGAGCCGTAGACGTCTCGGTAGCTGGTGTTGACGCGGGTGTTGCCGGCGTCGACCATCTTGCCGTCACCGATGTAGATGCCGACGTGGCCGCCGTAGTAGACGATGTCCCCCGGCTGGGCCTGCGCGGCCGAGACGATGGTGCCGGCGGCGCCCTGCGCGTAGGAGGTGCGCGGTAGGGAGATCCCGTGCTGGGCGTAGACCCACTGGACGAAGCCGGAGCAGTCCCAGCCGCTCGGGGTGGAGCCGCCGGAGACGTAGGGGACGCCCTGGTACTGGAGGGCGGTCGCGGCGATGGCGGCGCCGACGGAGGAGCCGGAGTCGGTCGCCGTGCTGGTGGAGGGCTCGCTCGAGGACTCCGAGCTCGAGGTGGACGCGGTCGGGGCGGCGTCCTGGTCGGTCTCGGCGGTCCGCGCGGTCGTCGCGGTGGCGCCGTCGTCGGCCCCGTCGGTCTGCTCGTGCACCTGGGCGGCCTCCTCGGCGGCCTTCTTGGAGGCGACCTCCTGAGCAGCCTTCTTCTCCGCGTCAGCCTTCTTCTGCGCAGTGGCACGCTGGACGGCGACCGTGTCCTCCGTCCTGTCCACCGCGGAGGCCGTCGTGACGTCCTCCGAGGCAGCGGCGTCAGCGTTGACGGTGACGGCCTTGTTGGTCGTGATGACCTCACGCGCGCCCGAGGCGAGTGCTGCGGTTCCCGAGCCGTGGAGCGAGCCGGCCGAGGCCTCCACGGGAACCGAGTCAGCCGCGGCGGCGCCGGCGGCGACAGCCGTGAGGGCCAGGCCGGTGGAGGCGACGAGAGCGACGGCGGTGCGGGTGCGACGGGTGCGTCGGAGGGCGTGGGATGCCATGGGGCGCGATCTCCTCGAGATGAGCTTCCGGGACTGCGGCCGTGACCCTACCGAGACACTTGACGCCCTGCCAGGCGATCAGCACGCCTTGCGGCATGAGGAGGCACACACTGCGGGCTCGCACCTCCCCCTCGAGGAGGATCTTCGAGCACGCGACGGGGCCCGTCGCTCGCCGAGCGACGGGCCCCGTCGGGAGCTGAGACGGATCAGCCGATGCGGACGTAGGTGCCGCCGTCGTCGACGGGGCGGTAGTTGATGCCCGCGCTCGGGTTGTCGGCCGAGACCATCATGCCGTCGCCGGCGTAGATGGCGATGTGGCCGGACCACCAGATGACGTCACCGGGCTGGGCCGCGGAGGCGGAGATGACCGTGCCGGAGTTCTTGATGGCCTCGGACTGGTGCGGCAGCGAGATGCCGTGCTGGGCGTAGACGTAGGAGACGAGCCCGGAGCAGTCGAAGGCGGAGGGGCCGCTGGCGCCGTAGACATAGGGGAAGCCGACGTACTGCATCGCGGTGGCGACGATCGAGGAGCCGGCCGTGGAGGCGGCGGCGGTCGTCGTGGCGGCGGAGGTGCTCGCCGCGGCGGTCGAGGTGGAGGTGCTCGCCGCGGCGGTCGAGGTGGAGGTGCTCGCCGCGGCGGTCGAGGTGGAGGTGCTCGTCGTGGCCGTCGTCGTGGCGACGGAGGTGCTCGCCGCGGCGGTCGCGGCAGCGGCCTTCTCAGCGGCGGCCTTGTCCTCGGCCGCCTTCTTCTCAGCGGCAGCCTTGTCCTCGGCCGCCTTCTTCTCGGCGGCGGCCTTCTTCTCGGCCTGGATCTTCGCCGTGTCCTCGGTCTTGGCGACACCGGACGCCGCGGTGACGTCGGAGTCGGCCTTGGCGTCCGAGGCGACGGTGATCGAGGCGTTCTGCGTGGCGGCCTTGGCGGCCTGGGCCGTGAGACCGGCCTTGAGGGTGCCCGCGGAGGCGTGGGCGTTCTCGGTGCTCTGGTTGGCGGCGCTGGCGCCCGACGCGATCATCGTCAGAGCGAGGCCGGACGAGGCGGCCACGGCCAGGCCACGACGGGCCATGCGCGGGGCGCTCGTGAGCGGGGTGAGCGGACGGGCGGCCTTGCGGTGGCGGGCCTTGACGCTGGAAGTCACTGCTGTATCTCCTGGTGAGCCGACGGAGTTAGCTGTCGGGTTCGGGCGAGGAGCTGCCCGGCCCGCACGAAGCGGGCTTCACCCCGAGGCCTTCGGGTCGCAGTGACCGTCCGGCCGGAAGGAATGTGGTTCCCCCGGACCTGCCGATGCTGTGTTCTTGCGGAGAACGCCCACGCCGGCAGGTTTTGGCTCCGTGCGCGTTCCCGCGGTCAGTCCCTGACCGCGACCGCAACGCTATACGACGCGACGCCGCTCGGCGAGACCCCTGGATCACTATTTTCGTGTGGCGTCCCACACTCGGAACGACCTAGATTTTTCAAAGCGATGACGCGGAAAGGTCATAGATCGGCGCGACGGCGCGGCGGACTCCGCTCAGGCTCCGCCCAGGGCCTCCCCAGCATCCCGGATCCCACCGGGCCACCCGTGCTCAGCGGACGAGGAAGAGGTGCCGCGCGAGGTCCTCAGGGAGCGTGACGGGCACGTCGGTCGGTCCGACGATCCGGATCCCGCCCGACGTCGCCCGCAACCGCACCTGAGCGCCCGTCTCCACCCCGGCGTCCTCGACGGCGGCGATGAGCTCGAGGTCCGCCTGGACCGGCTCGCCGATCCGACGGACCGTCGCCGTCACGTCGTGCGAGCCCGCGAGCGCCGTCGCGCTGACCTCGCCCGCGGCGGGCGAGGGGTGGTCGTCCGAGTGGGCGGGGACGGGGTTGCCGAAGGGGTCGACGCTGACGTCGTCGAGCATCGCGGCGAGTCGCTCCTCGACCTGCTCGCTCATGACGTGCTCCCAGCGGCACGCCTCCTCGTGGACGAGGCGGCGGTCCAGGCCGATGACGTCGAGGAGGAGCCTTTCCGCAAGACGGTGCTTCCGGATGACCTCGGTGGCGCGCTCGCGGCCCTCGTCGGTCAGCTCGAGTGAGCGGTCATCGGCGACCCGGATGAGACCGTCGCGCTCCATGCGGGCCACCGTCTGGGAGACCGTGGGGCCGGAGTGGTCGAGGCGCTCCACGATTCGCGCGCGCAAGGGAGTGACGCCGTCCTCCTCGAGCTCGTAGACGGTCTTGAGGTACATCTCGGTGGTGTCGATGAGATCGCTCATCTGGGTGGCCTCCTGGCGCGTCGTCCGCGGGTTTCGGCGGCGTGGGCTGAGCGCCCCCTGGCCGTGCTCGCGAGGTACGGGCCAAGGATAGGGGCGCCGGACCCGTCCCCGGCTCAGTCATGCGACGGGCGATCTGCGCCCGTCTCGCCGTCGGCGCGACCGGGGCCGACGTCCCCGTCGGCTGCGTCCTCCGTCTCTTCGGTGCCGGCGTCCCGGGACGCTCCGCCCACGCCGTCGAGACCGGTGAGGAACTCGTCGTCACCGCCCGTGATCTCGGCGAGCATCTCGGAGCCCGCCGCCTCGGCGGCCTCCCCAGCGAGGGGTCCGGGCGCCTCCAGGCTCGTGCGCCCGCCACGCCCGACGGCTGAGAGGACGGCTCGGGTCGCGGAGTGGGTGAGGTCGACGTGCCAGTGCCGGCGTGCCCAGAGGGCGGCCAGGAGCGAGACGAGGATGGCGGCCGCGCCTCCGACGGCGATGGCGACCCGTGGGCTCCACTCGTCGGACACCCAGCCGATGAGGGGCGAGCCGATCGGCGTCGTCCCCAGGAAGAACATCATGTAGATGCTCATGACCCGCCCGCGCATCGCGGGCTCAGTGGTGAGCTGGACGATCTGGTTCGCGCTCGTGAGGACCGTGAGGACGCACAGCCCCACGGGGATCGATGACAGCGCGAAGAGCGGGTACGTCGGCATCGCCGCCATGACGAGGGAGAACACCCCGAGGAGGCAGGAGGCCGTGATGAGCGTGCGCACCCGCGGCCTCTTGCGCCGCGCCGCCCACAGCGCGCCGCCGAGCGAGCCGATCGCGAAGACCGAGGAGACGGTCCCGTAGGCGTCGGACTCGAGGTTGAAGGCGTGGCGCACCATCGCCGCCATCGTCACCTGGAAGTTGAGGGTGAACATCGAGACCACCGAGATGACCACGATGATGACGACGATGTCGGCCCGGTGCCTCACGTAGGCGAGGCCCTCCCTCATCTGCCCCTTGGCCCGCTGGGCGCGGGGGACGTCGTAGAGGTCCCTGACGCGCATGGAGAGCAGCGCCGCCGCGGGGAAGAGGAAGGTCAGGGCGTTGACGACGAAGACCCAGCCCGGTCCGACCCAGGTGATGGCGAGCCCTCCGACAGCCGGGCCGATGAGCCGCGCGGCGTTGAAGGAGGCGGAGTTGAGGCCGACGGCGTTGGCGAGGTGGTCCCCGGGGACCATGCGCGCCACGAAGATCTGGCGGGCCGGGGAGTCGTAAGCGGAGGCGCAGCCGGTGAGGAGGGCGGCGAGGTACACGTGCCAGAGCTCCGCGTGCCCGGCGAGGACGTCGGCGCCCAGGGCGAGGGAGACCAGTCCCATCGAGGTCTGCGTGAGGACGAGGAAGCGCCGCTGGTCGACCCGGTCCGCGACGAGCCCGGCGTGCACGGAGAAGATCATGGCGGGCAGGAACTGCAGCGCCGTGGTGATCCCGGTCGCGGAGGCCGAGTCGTTCGTGAGGATCCTCAGGACGAGCCAGTCCTGGGCGACGCGCTGCATCCACGTGCCGGTGTTGGCGACGAGGGCGGCGAAGAACCACGTCCGGTAGTTGTGGAACCTCAGGGAGTCGAAGGTGGAGGACACGGCAGCGGGAGCCTCGATCTGCTGGCAGGGTGGGCACGGCGCCGGCTGGCGGACGGCCGCGGCGACGACGCCCGTGATGGTACGCCGGGCGCACGGGCGCCCCGGGAGGGGAGCCGGTACGACGCTGCGCCCGCCGGCGCCCGGCCGTGCGCACGTGGCCCCGGCACGCGGCAGGAGCCGCGGGCCGGGGCCAGGAGGCGTCGCCGGCACCGCTCACCCAGAGGCGGCGACGCGGCGCACGGCGGGGTGTCAGGCGACGCCGAGGATGGCCTTGATGGGCGTCAGGGTGAAGTAGACGACGAAGAGCACGCAGGCGAGCCACATGAGGGGGTGGACGTCCCGCGCCCTGCCACGGGCCACCTGGACGACCGCGTGAGCGATGAAGCCGGCACCGATGCCGTTCGTGATCGAGTAGGAGAACGGCATCATGATGATGGTGACGAAGGCGGGCAGCGCGATCTCGGGGCGCGTCCAGTCGATGTCCGTCACCTGGGTCATCATGAGGAAGCCGACGATGACGAGAGCCGGGGTGGCCGCCTCGTAGGGAACCATGGAGACCACCGGGGCGAGGAACATGCTCAGCAGGAAGAGCGCACCGGTGACCACGGAGGCCAGGCCGGTGCGCGCGCCCTCGCCGACGCCCGCTGCGGACTCCACGTAGGAGGTGTTCGAGGAGACGCCTCCCATCCCGCCGGCGATGGCGGCGACGGAGTCCACGACGAGGATCTCGCGGGTCCGGGGCGGGTTCCCGTCCTCGTCGAGGAGGTCGCCCTCGGCGCCGATGGCGACCATGGTGCCCATGGTGTCGAAGAAGTCGGCGAGCATGAGGGAGAAGACGAGCAGGACGAGGCTGATGGCGCCGATCTTGTCCACCGAGCCCAGGAGACTGAAGCGGCCGAGGGTCGCCAGGGAGGGCAGGTCCACCGGGGAGCCGGACAGGCTCGGGACGCTCAGGGACCAGCCGGTGGGGTTGTCGACCGCGTCGAAGGCACCGAGGTGGGCGACGGCCTCGATCACCGCGGCGAGGACCGTCGAGGAGATGATGCCGATGAGGATCGCTCCTCTGACCTTGCGCACGTGGAGCACGATGATGAGGAACAGTCCGACGAGGAAGACCAGGACGGGCCAGCCCTGGAGGCTTCCCCCCAGGCCGAGCTCGAGCGGCGTGCCGCCGGCGCGCACGACCTTGGCGTCGACGAGGCCGATGAGGGCGATGAACAGGCCGATGCCGACGCTGATCGCCGTCTTGATGGAGGCGGGGACCGCCTTGAAGACGGCCTCCCGGAATCCGGTGAGGACGAGGACCAGGATGATGATGCCCTCGATGACCACCAGCCCCATGGCGTCGGCGTAGGTGACGCCGTCGGTGCCCGCGATCGTGTAGGCGACCATGGCGTTGACGCCGAGGCCGGCGGCGAGGGCCATCGGGAAGTTGGCGACGACGCCCATGAGGATCGTCATGACGCCGGCGACGAAAGCCGTGCCCGCGGCGATCTGCTCGGTCGTGCCGAGGGGGGCGATGCCCTCGTGCGGCGTGGACAGGATGAGCGGGTTCAGCACGAGGATGTAGGCCATCGTGAAGAAGGTGACGACGCCGCCGCGGACCTCGCGGCCGATCGTCGAGCCGCGCTCGGTGACGTGGAAGAAGTGGTCGAGGCCGGAGACGGGGGCGGCGGCCTGGCCTTGGGACGTGCGGGAGGGAGAGGTTGTGCTCACGTCAATCGATTGTCCCAGAGGCCGCGCCGCCGTCGCGTTGAGCCTCGTCACTCGAGACCGCCCCGGGGACGACGCCCTGTCCGTGACAGGGTTGAGGCCATGAAGATCCTTCTCAGCGACACCAGCTACCTCGATCCTGAGCCGATCCGCGCCGCCGGTCACGACGTCGTCCTCTTCACCGAGACGCAGCCCGTGCCCGAGGAGCACCGCGACGCCGAGGCCATGGTCCTGTGGGGCGGCGGCGGCTCCGGGGCGGCGGAGGTCCTCAAGGCCATGCCCGGCTACCTCAGGCGCCTGCGCTGGATCCAGACCCTCGCCGCTGGCCCGGACAACCTCCTGGCCGCGGGATTCCCGGAGTCGGTCGCCATCACCACCGGCCGGCACTTCCACGACCGCACCGTCACCGAGCACGCCGTCGCCCTCGCGCTGGCCTGCGTCCGCTCCCTCCCGCGCGCTCTCGAGGCGCAGTCCGAGCACGTCTGGGACAGGAGCCTCGGCGGGGCGCAGCCGCTGAACGCCCCCGACCGGCTCACGACCCTCATCGGCGCGCGAGCTCTCGTGTGGGGCTTCGGCGCGATCGGTCAGCAGACCGCGTCGGTCCTCACCGCCCTGGGCGCGCAGGTCCGCGGCGTGGCCCGCAGTGCCGGGACACGGGCCGGCTACGAGGTGGTCGCGGTCGACGACGTCGAGTCCGTGCTGCCGGAGACGGACCTGCTCGTCATGGTCCTGCCCTCGACCCCTGAGACCACCGGGATCCTCTCCGCCGAGCGGATCGCGCTGCTGCCGCGCCGCAGCGTCGTCGTCAACGTGGGCCGCGGCGCCACGATCGACCAGGACGCCCTCGAGGCCGCGCTGCGCTCCGGCGCGATCAGCGCGGCGGGCCTGGACGTCACGGCGCCCGAGCCGCTGCCTGCGGACTCGACGCTCTGGGACGCCCCGAACCTCGTGCTCACGCCGCACGCCGCCGGCGGGCGCGCCGTGGGCGCGGTGGACCGCATCATCGCGAACGCCGCGATCGTCGAGGCGACCCCGACGGGCGAGGTCCCGACCGGCCTCGAGGCGCTCGTGACGCACTGACCTCCTCCTTCCGAAGCTCCCAGGATCATCCTCGGGGCGGAAGCGGGCCCCACGGCGGAGGACGAGACTCCTCAGCCGTGGAGCCCTGTCCTTCCCCCACGACGCGTCCGGAGCCGGGCACGCTCGCGTTCATCGACCGCGGCGGGACCGACGGCGTCGACAACGACGCCCGCGGCTCCGGCCCTGAGCTAATCCCGGGCCCGCCCCCGGGGCGCGCCCCGGGGGCGGCGCGCGCCCAGCGCGTTGCGCCCGTGCTCGGCGCCCTTGGTGCGCCGTGCCTCGTCGCGGCCGCCGCCGCACTCATCACGGCTCTGCGCGTGCGTCCTGCCACCTGGGACTCCCTGTACTTCGAGGACGGCTGGCTCTTCCTCGCGCGCTGGGGGACCGACGGCGCCCGCTCGATCATCGAGCCCTACGGCGGCTACCTCCACCTCATTCCACGACTCGTCTCCGGAGTCGTCTACGAGCTCGTGCCCGTCGCGGACTGGGGACGCGCCGTCACCGTGGCGGCCTGCGTGGTCGTCGGGCTGCTGTGCGCCCTCACCTGGTCCGTCTCCGACGGGCTGGTGCGGCACAGGTCCGTCCGGGTAGCGCTCGCTCTCGCACCGGCGCTGTCGCCCGCGACCGGGCTGCAGGTGCTCGGGAACCTCAACTGCCTCCACACGTACTGCCTCGTGGCGATGACGGTGTGGCTGTGCGCAGCGGTGCCGGTGTCGGGATCCCGACCGACGAGCCGCGGGCGGCGCCGGGCGGTCGCGGTCGGCACCGCCCTCGTCGCCCTCGTCCTCACCCTCACCGAGGTGCAGGTGCTCGTGCTCGCCCCGCTCGTCGCCTGGGTCGCGGTCGGGGCGGTGCGCCGTCGTGACGCCGCCGGGCTGGGCCTCGTGCTCGGGTGGTGCCTCGGTGCCGCCGGCCAGGCGGCGGCGGTCCTCACCCAGCACCGGGTCAAGCCCTTCGCGCACGCCGGGAGCTCCGCGCTCGACGTCGTCCACGGGCTCCTCGTCAACGTCGTGCTGGCGCCCGTGACCTCGACCTACGCGCAGGCGGACGACGGAGTCAACGGCCTGGGCTGGGCGGGGCTCGCGGTGGTGCTCGCCCTTCTCGTCCTCGTCGCCGTCATGGCCGCGCGCGGTGCTGAGCCCGGGACGCCGGCTCTGCAGCGGTGGGCACCGGTCGTGTGGGTGGCGCTCGCCGTCGGGCTGTGGCTCCTCGCGTGCCGGAGCAACGGCGGGGTGCCGAGCGACCCGGAGCACACGCCGATCCCGTGGCGCTGGGGCGTCGCGGGGGCCGTCCTCGTGACGGACTCGCTCCTCGTGGCTCTCGACCGGCTGCGGGGCCGCGCTCTCCGGGCGATCGGCCTCGCGGTCGTGCTCGTCGTGGCGCTCCTCGGCTTCCGCGCGCCGATGGTCTACCGGGTGGGTCAGGAGCCGTGGTCGGTGGCCGTGAGCCAGGCGCGTGCCGAGCAGTGCGTGGGGACGGCGGCGACGGCGCGCGTACCGCAGTGGCCGGCGCCGCACGTGGTGAGGATCAGCTGCGAGCGACTGGGCTGAGGCAGCCCCACGTCGAGCGGATCCGGACGCGCCGAGCGGCCCCGGCACCAGGACGATGATCGTCGTGGTGCCGGGGCCGCTCGCACCGGTTCAGGACGTCAACGGCTCACTCGCGGCTGGGCAGGTGCGCCTCGAGCTCGGCGAGGGTCGTCGGGATCTCGTGCGCCTCGGCGTCATCGGCGTGCCCGCGGGAGGCGGTGAGCTCGGCGACGGCGTCGAGCGCTGAGGAGCGGCGCTGGTCGTCGTCCGACGCGGTGGCGGGCTTCTCCACGGGGGTCTCCTCCGCGTCGCGCGGCTTGCGGGCGCGCCGCGACCGGTTCGCTCGCTTCTGCGGAGCGGCGGGCTCGTCCGTCTCCGGAGCCCCTGGAGCCTCGTCGGCGGGCTGGTCAGCAGCCTCAGTGCGCTGAGGAGCGGACTCGGTTGCGTCGGAGTCCGCACCCTCAGCCGAGTCGGAGGCCTTGGTCTCAGTGTCCTGCGCAGTCTCGCCGGCGGCGTCGGCGTCATCCGAGGAAGACTTCGCCGCCGCCTTGCGACGCCCCCGGCGACTGGTGCCCGCGGAGCGCGAGCGGCTGCGCGAGGACGAGGACGAGGACGAGGACGAGGACTCAGCCTCGTCGGTGGCCTCCGAGGAGCCGGACTCGGCACCGGCACCCTTCGCCTGGTCGGACTTCTCCTCCTCGTCGTCGGGCTGCTCGTCCTCGGTGGAACCGGCCTGCTGCTGAGCCTGTCCGGCCTCCGCCTGAGCGGCAGCCTCGGCCTGGGCGTCGGACAGGCTCCGACCCTCCCGGATCGACGTGCCGTCGGTGCCGATCGGCTCCATGGCGGCCTCGTCCAGGCGCGCGGGGGTGACGGGCCAGTCGGGTCCCTGATCGGGGAGGTCCGTCTCGGAGTGGGCCCCGCAGCCGTGGTCGAGCGAGACGACGCGGCCGTCGTCGGCGGCCCACTCGTTGGCGCAGACGCCGAAGACGTTGCGCAGCGGACCGGACATGGGGATAAGGAAGCCGCAGGTCGCGCAGGTGGCGTGGGCCTTGCGGACGCCGTCGGCCTCGGGGCCGTGGTCGCCGTCGTACCAGCGGTCGGCCGCGCGCTGGACGCCCTCGGGGCTGAGCACCCGGGCCCGCCCGAAGTCGACGGCGTCGGTGCCGGCCGCGAGCAGGCCGTCCTCACCGGCCTGGTCGCCCTCGTGCTCACCAGTGGCCTCCCAGCCGGGCTCGAGACGCTCGTCGGTCTCCCGCTTGGGGAGACGGTCGCCGCGGCCGACGTCGCCGGGCTTGAGCCGGTCCGCCCACGGCACCCAGGCGGGGGCGAGGAGTGCGTCCTCACCGGGCAGCAGCTCCATCTCGCAGATGGTGGCGGTGCGCGAGCGCGGCGGGCGGGTCATGGTGACGGCCCAGCGCCAGCCGCGGTAGCCGGCGAGGTTGCACTCGAAGAGGTGGGTGACGAGGCGCTCGGCCTCGGAGCGCGCGCCGGCGTGGGCGCCGACGCTCAGGGGGTCCGTGATCTCGGAGAGGGCGTCGTGGGCCATCTCGACGGCGGCCGGTGCGGTGAGGGTCTTGTCCTTGCTGGCGGCGGCCTGCTGCGCCTTGGTGGGCAGTGAGCCGGGACGCTCGATGGTGGTGGGGGCGGCGGCGCTCACCGGGGTGGTCTCGCCCTGGGTCGCCTGCTCGGCCTCGGTCGACGTGGAAGTCGCTGCGTCAGTCACCTGGTCAGTCTACGGGCCGCGTCCAGGAGACCCCGTGCTCGTTCGGCGAGGGCGCAGCGCGGCCGCCTCGAGCCGCCCGCGGCCACGGGCCGCGAGTCAGACCGCCTCGACCGACACGATCCGGTGCACCGCCACCGTCAGCTCGGTCTCGCGGACCACGTCGGCGAGGCGCACGCGCCCGGGCTCGACCGCGAGGACCCGCACCCGGCGCTCCTGGACCTTCCCGTCCGGACCCGCCAGCCGCAGGAGCAGGCGCGCCCGCGAGGTCTGGGCCTGGCGCAGCAGCGCGAGCGCGTGGACCGGGTCCGTCGCCGCACCCGCAGGGGCGCCGGAGGCCGCACGGGCCTCCTCCCCCGCCCTCAGCCGACCGACCAGGGTCGCGAGCTCGCGGGTGCTGGGGCGACGGCGTCGGACCGAGACCTCGCCGCCCGGGCTCGCCGGCTCCGGGGCGGGGGCGCCGCGACGCCGGCCGGGGACGCCGTCGGCTGTCACCAGGAGCCGGCCCGTGGCGTCCTCGAGGACCGGAGCGAGACCGCCGGCGCGCAGCTCGCGCAGTACCTGCCCGGCGGGCGCCGTCGCCAGGAGGATCCCGGGGGCGACCTCGTCGAGCCCGAGGTCGGCCAGGCGCTCGTCAGCGAGCAGGCCCGCCGCCGTCGCCGGGTCCGGGACCCGCAGGACGGAGGCCACCTCCCTGACGCGCACGGCACCATGACGTCGAGCGGCGTCGTCGACGAGGGACGTGAGGGTCGCCGGCAGCGGCGTCGGGCTGAAGCGGCCGAGCGTCTCGAGGAGCTCGGCACCGGACCAGCCGGCGTCGAGGGCGCCGCGGACGGAGTCCGGCGTGAGGCGGACCGTGAGGGCGCCGCCGCGGGACTCGACGACGCTCGCGCGCTCGAGGACGGCCGCGAGCTCGGGTGAGGGGCGTCCGGGGACGATCGCGGTGAGGTCGGACTGGACGAGGAGCATGTCGACCGGGGCGGGCAGGTCCGCCGCGAGCGCGTCCTCGAGCGCCGCGAGGAGCTCGCCCTCGGTGGCGGGACCGGCCGCGGCGTCGTCGGACCCCGGGGCGCCGGAGGCGGATCCCTCGCTGCGGAAGGCCCCCGCCAGGACCTGACCGCCGCGTGACAGCACCCCGCCCGCGGTGACGCCGAGGAGCTCGGCCTCGGCGAGGACGGCGGTGACGGCGCCCTCCGGGACGGGACGGCGCGGGCGGGCGTGGATGAGGGCCGCGACCACGTAGTCGGCCGTCGCGGCTGCTCCCTCCGGCAGATCGGCGAGGAGCAGGAGCACCCGGCGGCGCAGCGCGGCCGCCCAGGGGGCCTCGACGTCAGCGCCGAGGACGGGACGCAGGGAGCCGTCGTCGTTGCGCGTGCCGACGAGCCAGGGCGTGCGGGCGCTCACGGCCCAGCCCGCGGCGAGCGGGGCCCAGCGCTCGGGCAGCTCGGCGGCGCGCCAGGAACGCGCGGTCGATGCCGGAACCCAGGTGGCGCCCGCCTCGTCGAGCCCGAGGAGCCGGGCCCCCGCGGCGACCTCGATGAGGCTCGCGGCCACGGAGGTCTCGACCTCAAGGGCGTCGACCGTGCGGGCGAGGGCGCGCACGCCCACCCCGCCGGTGCGCAGGATGGCGCCGCCCTCACGGCCCCACTCGTCCAGGAGCGCGCCCGTGAGGCGGACGGCCTCCTCGGCGAGGCGCGCCGCCTCCGCGGCGACGGCGGCCGGGTCGACGACGTCGAGATCGCCCGTGTCAGGGGCGGCGAGGGGCTCGCGCAGGAGGCGGCCGCCGCGCAGGGCCAGGCCGACCTCACGCGGCAGGACGAGGCGGGTACGGCCCGAGGAGTCCGCGTCCCGCTCGAGCCAGCCGCGCTCGATGAGCTCGGCCGCACCTGTGGCCCGGCCGCCGGCGCGGACGGTTCCGACCGGCGGACCCCAGGTGAGGACGCGAAGCATCGCGAGGGCGGCCTCCGACAGCGGTTCGCTGTCCGCCTGGGCGCGCAAGGCGTCCGCGCTCCCAGCCTGGTCTCCTGGAACGACGCCGTTCTCGAGCTCCGTGAGGCTCGGCGGGAGGTTCTGACGCTCCCTCGTGGACACGGGGCCGAGCCCCAGCGGGTGCGGGCCGAGGGCGTCGACGAGGCCGGCCACCGGGCCCACCTCGACGACGAGCGCGAGGGAGCGCAGGTGCGCCAGGCGACGGACGACGTCGTCCTCGGGGAGGCCCAGGCCCGCGGCGATCGCGTCCACGTCCTGCGTGCCGAGGGCCAGGACGGCCTCCGCGACGGCGAGGGTGGGGGCGTCGAGGTCCGCGAGCGCGGCCTCGACGCTTGGGCGGGCGCCGGCGCGGGCCGCGAGCGCCGTGAAGGATCCCGACGGCGGTGCGGCGAGGTCGGGGCGCGCGAGGAGGAGGGCGGCGACGTCCTGGTTGGACAGGGAGGTGAGGTGGGCGGCGAGCTGCTCGACCGAGGCGGCCGCGGGCGCGGCGGTGGTGGGGCCGGTGACTGTGTCCTGGGTCGAGGTGCTCATCCGGTCCAACCTACTGCCCCTGTCCAGGTGCGGCTGCTCGTAGGCGGAGCTGCGGCGGCCCTGGTCCGCCCCCGGTGAAGGCGTCACCTCGATCACGGCGCGCGCGGGCGCCGCTTGGGATACTCCGGCCCATGTCCTCCTCCCCCGCGATCCCAGACGGCCCGCTCATCGTCCAGAGCGACAAGACGGTCCTCCTCGAGGTGGCCCACGCCGACGCCGCCGACGCGCGCCGCGCCATCGCGCCCTTCGCGGAGCTCGAGCGCGCCCCGGAGCACATCCACACCTACCGGATCACGCCGCTGGCGCTGTGGAACGCGCGCGCGGCCGGCCTCGACGCCGAGACCGTCATCCACGTCCTCATCACGTACTCGCGCTTCCCGGTGCCGCACTCGCTGCTCACCGAGATCGCCGAGACGATGGGCCGCTACGGGCGCCTCCAGCTCGTCACCGACCCCGCTCACGGCCTCGTCCTGCACGCCACTGACGTGCCGGTGCTCGAGGAGGTCATGCGCTCCAAGCGCACCAAGGGCCTGCTCGGTGAGCGCCTCTCCCCCGAGGACGTCGTCGTCCACCCCTCCGAGCGCGGCAACCTCAAGCAGGCCCTCATCAAGCTCGGCTGGCCTGCCGAAGACCTCGCCGGCTACGTCGACGGCGAGAAGCACCCCATCGCGCTGCAGGACTCCCCCGAGGGCGTCGCCGCCGGCGAGCCGGGCGCCTTCGCGCTGCGCCCCTACCAGGAGCAGGCGGTCGACGCCTTCTGGGCGGGAGGCTCCGGCGTCGTCGTCCTGCCCTGCGGGGCGGGAAAGACCCTCGTCGGCGCGGCGGCCATGGCGAAGAGCTCGACGACGACGCTCATCCTCGTCACCAACGCCGTCTCGGCGCGCCAGTGGAAGGAGGAGCTCATCCGCTTCACCTCGCTGACCGAGGACGAGATCGGCGAGTACTCCGGCTCCCGCAAGGAGGTCCGGCCCGTCACCATCGCGACGTACCAGGTCCTCACCACGAAGCGGAAGGGGGACTACCCGCACCTCGACCTGCTCGACGCCCACGACTGGGGCCTCATCGTCTACGACGAGGTGCACCTCCTGCCCGCCCCGATCTTCCGCATGACGGCGGACCTCCAGGCCCGTCGTCGGCTTGGGCTCACCGCCACGCTCGTGCGCGAGGACGGGCGCGAGGACGAGGTCTTCAGCCTCATCGGCCCCAAGCGCTACGACGCGCCGTGGAAGGACCTGGAGAACCAGGGGTGGATCGCGCCGGCCGTGTGCACCGAGGTACGCCTCACCCTCGACGCCGGGGAGCGCATGACCTACGCGACGGCGGAGTCGGAGGACCGCTACCGCCTCGCCGCGACGACGCCGCGGAAGGTGGCGGTGGTCGACGCGCTCCTCGGGCGCCACGAGGGTGAGAGCGCGCTCGTCATCGGCCAGTACGTCGACCAGCTCGAGGACCTCGCCGAGCACCTGGGCGCGCCCGTCATCACGGGGGCGACGACGGTCCGCGAGCGCCAGAAGCTCTACGACGCCTTCCGCGCCGGCGAGGTGACCACGCTCGTCGTCTCCAAGGTCGCGAACTTCTCGATCGACCTGCCGGGCGCGAGCGTCGCGGTGCAGGTGAGCGGGTCCTTCGGCTCACGCCAGGAGGAGGCACAGCGGCTCGGGCGGATCGTGCGTCCCAAGGAGGACGGCCGCCAGGCGCACTTCTACACGGTCGTCACGCGGGACACGGTGGACCAGGAGTTCGCGGCGCACCGCCAGAGGTTCCTGGCCGAGCAGGGCTACGCCTACGACGTCGTCGACGCCGAGGACCTGGCCTGAGCCTCGCCTCGCTCTCGCCGAGTCAGCCCGTTTGGCGCGAGTGCACCCGCTAGGCGGGCTTGCTCGCGCCAAACGGGCTGACTCGCACGGGTCAAGGCCAGTGATCATGTCGCTGGCGGAGCGCGGACTCACACCTCAGACGAGGAGGGCGTGCACCGGCCGTGCGCTGACGCGAACCTCACGCGGGAAGGCAGCAAGAACGTCACGCTCCAGCAGACGACGATCGGCCAGGTGCCTCGACGTGAATCTCCGGAACGTCCAGCCCTTGGCGTGGATCGCGTCCTGGCGCTCCTTCTCCTCCCACGCGTCCCCAAGAGCCCCGTACTTGCCTCGGCCGTCATACTCGAGTGCGAGCCGGAGCTCCGGCCAGGCAAGGTCGAGGTAGTAGCTGCGGAGGCGCTCGTCATCGTCCACCCGCGCCTGGAGCGCCGGCTTCGGCAGTCCGAGCGCGAGCACCTGCCACCGCAGCAGCGACTCCCCAGGTGACTCCGAGAAGGGCGAGGCGACGGCGGCCGCTGCTCGTGCACGAACCGCGCCGCGCCGCCCCCGCTGAGCTTCGACCTTCGAGAGCAGCTCGGCCCTCACACCAGCCCACCGTTGCTCCGCCTGCTCCGGACGACGACGATCCGGATCGACGAGCGCCCTCATCGCCGAATCGAGGATCGTGATCGACTCTCGCGCTGGCAGGTCGAAGGCGCAGTCGACGCCAGTGCGCATGGGCGACGTGACCCGCAGCCCGCCACGCTCGATGACCTCGTCCGGCTCAAGGGGCACGACGCTGCGCCGAAGGACGGCGCCACGCCGCCAGGGCACGTCCGTCCTGCGGCCTTGCTCGACGTGCGTTCCCTCGGCGAGCGCGACCTTCGTGTGTCCGCTGCGCCTGGGCACGATGACCGTGATGTCCGGCTCGCTCGCTCGCACCCACAGGCCCTGGACGAGCGCGGCCGCCTCACCGCTCAGTGCGAGGGCCGAGGGGGTCCTGAGGAGGGAGGCCTCAGCGCGAGCGAGGCTCAGGTCGAGGCGCTGCTCCCACAGTGGCGCGTCCCGTCGTGGCATGAAGGAGACGCCGCGCATGACGGCGACGGCGCCGGGGGCGTTGTGACCGCTCAGGTCGCGCACGGCACGACGGCGCAGCACAGGGCGGGGCGGGGGTTCGAGGAGCGAGGTCACCCGGTCATGGTCGTCGGCGCAGACGGCACGGTGCCAGGCTCAGGCGCAGTCTGTGGATTGCGCGGACGCCACCTCGCAGGCGAGTCTGCCTGTTTGGCGCGAGTACGCCCCCTCAGTGGGTGCACTCGCGCCAAACAGGCTGACTCGGCGGAAAGGATCGGACGCCGGACGTGGGGGCAGCGCCGTCAGGCGCGGGCGCGGGCCGTCCGGTGGGCGCGGGCCCGGCGAGCGAGCCAGCGAGCCAGGGCCCGGCCGAAGGCCTGGATGACGGGGTCGACGCGCTCGGCCTCGACCCGCGCGGCGGCACCGGCGGCGAGCGCCTCGTCCGGCAGGACCCCCTCCGGCAGCGCCTCGGCGGTCTCCTCGTCCCGGACGAGGCCCATGCGGCGGGCGGCGTTGCGCGCCTGCCAGTACTCGATGCGCTCCGGGTTGGACTCGGGGTGGTGCTGGAGGGCGAGGAGCCGACCGGCGCGCCAGGCCTGCACGGGCGCGCCCTCGGAGGAGGCCAGGAGGATCGCCTCCTCGGGAAGCCGGACGACGCCGTCCTCGTGGGAGACGATCGCGGGCAGGCGCGTGCCGTCCTGCGTGGAGATCCCGGCCCGGACGGCGGCGCGGACGGCCTCGTCGACGATCTCGCCGAAGACCGGGTCGTCCGCGGCGCCCTCGGTGAGGTGGAGGTCGACGATCCCTCCCTCCGAGCCGTGGGGCGACGGGACGGCAGTGGCGCCGCCGAGGGCCTCCGCGGCGACCTGCGCCCCGAGGCAGATGGTGACGGCGGGCAGCCGCTCGTCGACGACGCGGCGCAGGAGGCCGCGCAGGTCCGCGAGCCAGGGGTGCTCGACGTCGTCGTGGGCGCTCATGGCGCCGCCGAGGACGACGAGTCCGTCACCGAGCTCCTCGAAGGAGGGAACGGCCTCCCCGTTCCAGGGGCGGATGACGTCGAGGGTGGCGCCCTCGGCGAAGAGCCACTCGCCCAGGCGGCCCAGCGGCGCGAAGGCCTCGGGCTCGATGACGGTGATCACGGGGGCGTTACCGCTGCTGCGGGTCACGTCGATCGTCTCGGTCATTGCTCCATTTGAGCGAGTGCGGCCACCATGGCGCAAACCTTGAGACACCGTTCACACGATCCGGGCGGCGGCCACGAGCGAGTCGGCGAGCGTCCGCCCGAAGACCGTGGTGACGGGCTCGACCGCCTCGGCTCGGGAGCGGGCCGCGCTCACGGCGATGCGCAGCGGCTCGGAGAGGTCAGCCGTGGGTGTGCCGTAGGCGATTGAGGTCTCCTCGAGGATCCCAAGGCGACGGGCGGCGCCGCGGGCGGTCCAGAAGGCGACCCGATCGGGATCGGCCTCGGGGTGGTGCTGGAGGGCGAGCAGGCTGCCGCAGCGCCACGCGTGGACGCGCGCCTGGGCGGTGGAGGCGAGGAGCCGCGCGCCCTCGGGGAGCTCGGCGACGGCACGGCGGTCCGTCCTCCGAGGGTCTCGGCCGCGACCTGCGCCCCGAGGCAGACCCCGAGGACGGGCAGGTCCGCGTCGACCGCGCCGCGCAGGAGGGCTCGGACACCCGGCAGCCACGGGTTCTCGGCGTCGGCGTGCGCGCTCATGACGCCGCCCATGAGGAGGGCGGCACCACCGAGGTCGTCGAGCGCGGGCACGGGATCGCCGTCCCAGAGACGGACGGTGCGCACCTCGGCTCCGGCCTCCGCCAGCCAAGCGGCGAGACGTCCTGCGGGGGGCGAGGACGTCCGGTTCGAGGATGGTGACGAGCGGAGGAGCCGACCGGGCAGGGCCCGTCACGGTCGGGGTGGTGGGGCCGGTCGTCTCACGCATGGGGGCATTGAGCTCGACACGACGCTGGCCGCGCAAGGGCGGGTCGACGGCGTGGAACGAGGCTTCCTCCCCGCCGCGCCCGGAGCGGAATCGGTTGCCGTGGGCGGCCCGGCCCGGGACCATGGGTCGTGATGCACCAGACACGCCAGCCCCTCGGGGGCGTCCTCACACGTCTCACGGCCTGCGGGCTGCTCGTGGGCGCCGCTCTCGTCGTGCCCGCAGCCGGTGCCGCGCCCCTCAGCCCGGACGCCCCTCGCACCTCGGCTCTCGCCGGCGCACCGGCCGTCCTCACAGCGAGCACGCCGTCGACGACCATCACGGAGCACGTCACGGACGACGCCGGGATCCTCGACGCGTCGTCCGCGCAGAAGGCCGTGGACACCGTCTCCTCGGACACCGGCGCCGCGCTGTGGGTCGTCACGATGAAGGACGACTCCGAGACGGCGGACGACTGGGCCAAGACCGCCTGGGACGACTCGGGCTTCGGCACGAACGACCTCCTCCTCGTCATCAACGCCGCGGACGGCTCGACCCGCTCCTACGCCTTCGACGGCTCCGCCGACGACTCGGTCTGGTCAGACGACATGCTCAGCCAGGCCAGGGAGGACGCTTACCAGGCTCTCAGCGACGGGGACTACGACGGTGCTGTGACGGCGATCGCCGACGTCGCGGGCAGCAGCTCCTCCGGGTCCAGCGGCTCGGGCACAGGGGCCGGCTCCTCCGGGGAGTCGGAGTCTGGCGGCAGCTCCGTGGGGGCCGTCGCCGTGGGCTCCCTCGCCGTCATCGGGGGCGCGGCGGCAGTCGCCGCGGTGGCCCGCAGGAGGAAGTCATCCGGCTCGGGCCAGGAAGGGAGCGACGTGCTGTTCAACCGCAAGCGCAAGGACGAGGCGGCCGCCCAAGGCTCCGCCGCGAGCGTCGAGGACCTGAGGACCCAGGCGAGCTCCTCCCTCGTCACCGCCGACGACGCCGTCCGCGCCGCCGACGAGGAGCTCTCCTACGCCCAGGCGCAGTTCGGCCTGTCGGCCACGGACGCCTTCACGCAGACGCTCACCGCGGCGCGTGAGGACCTCGCCGCCTCCTTCGAGCTCAAGAAGCGGCTCGACGACGACGTCCCCGAGACCCCCGAGCAGCAGCGGCAGATGTACGGGGAGATCCTCGAGCGCTGCCAGCGCGCCGTGGCCGCGATCCAGGCTCAGGAGAAGTCCTTCAACGACCGGCGCGGGATCGAGGCGAACCTGCCGACCTCCATCGCGGAGACGACGCAGCGCGCCGACGAGACCGAGCAGGCCATCCGTGCCGCCCAGACGCTCCTCGTCACCCTCCACGCCACCTACCCGGACTCCGCGCTCACGAGCGTGGCCGGGGCCCCGGACCAGGCCGAGCGCCTCGTCGCAGCAGGCCGGACCGCACTGTCCCAGGCCCAGGCCTCCGTCGACGCCGGGCAGCAGGCCACCGCGGTCGAGCAGGTGCGCATCGCCCAGGGCTCGATCGCGCAGGCCGGGCAGCTCGCCGCGCAGGTGACCGGCGCCCGCGAGCGCCTCGCCTCCGCGAGCGCTGACCTGGACAAGGCGATCGCCTCGATCTCCTCGGACCTCGTCGACGCCCAGCGCCTCGGCTCGCAGGTCCCCGCCGCGACGCTGAGCCCGCTCGTCGCCGACGCCGAGGCCGCCGTCGCCGAGGGCCGCGCCGCCTCCGGGCCGAGCGCCACCGGCGACCCGCTCGCGGCGCTCGACCACCTGGCTCGTGCGGAGGCGGCCATCGACGCCGCCCTCGCCCCGGCGCGCGAGCGCGAGGAGAACGACTCGCGCGCCCGCTCCTCGCTGGGCTCGCGCCTCGCACGGCTCAACAGCCAGATCGACGCCGTCACCTCCTACGTCACGACGCACCGCGGCGTCGTCGGCTCCTCGGCGCGCACGGCGCTGTCCGAGGCGACGCGCCACGCCACCGCGGCGACCTCCCTCCAGACGACGGACCCGCAGGCGGCCCTGGCGGAGGTGGCGGCCGGTGAGCCGCTCGTCGCCCAGGCGCAGGCGCTCGCGGAGGCCGACGTCCGCAACGGCACCGGCGGCTCGAACGGCCTCGGGGGCGGGCGCTCCGGAGGGATCGACCTCGGCTCCCTCGTCCTCGGCGGGATCCTGCTCGGCGGCGGCCGGGGCGCTTACGGCGGCTGGGGCGGCCCGCGCCATGACGGTCCCTTCGGCGGCGGCTTCGGCGGAGGCGGGGGCGGCTTCGGCGGAGGCGGGGGCGACTTCGGCGGAGGCGGGGGCGGCTTCGGCGGAGGCGGCGGCCGCTTCTGACACGTCCCGCGCTCCGCGGGCGGCGATACCGAGCCGGTTCCGGGCGAGGTCCCCTCGCCACGGCCCCACTCCCGTGCGAGCCTAGAACCGGAGGCCCCACGGCCCGTGGGCGGTCACCCGGGACGAGCACGAGCCCCGGACCCGCACCACGACACCACCACGACACACCTGCAGACCTCCCGGCTCCGCCGGGGACCAACGGAAGGGACCACACCCCATGGCTGAGAAGCAGTCGATCCTGGGCCGCGTCGCCCAGCTCACCCGCGCCAACGTCAACGCCCTCCTCGACCGCGCCGAGGACCCGGAGAAGATGCTCGACCAGCTCGTGCGCGACTACACCTCCTCCATCGCCGAGGCCCGCGACGCCGTCGCCCAGACGATCGGCAACCTGCGCCTGGCGGAGAAGGACCACGACGCCGACCTCGCCGAGGCCAAGGACTGGGGCGGCAAGGCCCTCGCCGCCTCCCAGAAGGCCGACTCGCTGCGCGCCTCCGGCGACGCCGCGGGCGCGGACAAGTGGGACTCCCTGGCCAAGATCGCCATCACGAAGCAGATCAACGCGGAGAACGAGGCGAAGGCCGCCGAGCCGATGATCGCCTCGCAGCGCCAGGTCGTCGAGCAGCTCAAGACGGGCCTGACCCAGATGGAGGCCAAGCTCGACGACCTCAAGTCCCGCCGCGACCAGCTCGTCGCCCGGCAGAAGAGCGCGGAGGCCCAGGTCAAGGTCCAGGGCGCGATCCGCTCCGTCAACGTCATGGACCCGACGAGCGAGCTGGCCCGCTACGAGGACCAGGTCCGTCGTGTCGAGGCCCAGGCCGCCGGGCAGGCCGAGCTCGCCGGCTCCTCCCTCGAGTCCCAGTTCGCCGAGCTCGAGGCCTCCTCGACCCAGTCCGAGGCCGAGCTGCGCCTCGCCGCGCTCAAGTCCGGGACCGCACCGGCCGCCCAGATCACCGACGGCGACGACGACGTCGACGCCGCCTTCGCCGCGCTCAAGTCGCAGGGCCAGGTGGAGCCGGCCGAGCAGGCGGCCGACTCCGACGAGTCCTCCTACTGATCCCGTCCGCGCGGCCGCCCCGCGCGCACGGCAGGTCGACGGCGCCGCCCCTTCCGCAGGGGCGGCGCCGTCGTCGTCCCCGCGAGCGACCCCGACCGCCCCGGCCCGGCGTCGTCGCCTCGCTGCCTCCTCGCCCCCGGCCGCTAGCATGAGCGCATGAACGCACCCACGTACCTCCTCGTCGACGGCGAGAACATCGACGCGACCCTCGGCATGAGCGTCCTCGGCCGTCGCCCCGAGCCCGAGGAGCGTCCCCGCTGGGACCGCGTCCTGTCCTTCTGCGACCGCCTCTCCGACGCGGAGGCCGGCGGCCAGGGTGACGAGACCACCGCTCTCTTCTTCCTCAACGCCACGAGCGGCCACATGCCGATGGGCTTCGTCCAGGCGCTCCTCGCCATGGACTACCGCCCCGTCCCGCTGGCCGGCTCCGGAAACCAGGAGGAGAAGGTCGTCGACATCGGTATCCAGCGCACCCTGGACGCCCTCGCCGAGCGCGTCGAGGCGGGCGAGAGCGCGCAGGTCCTCCTCGGCTCCCACGACGGCGACTACATCCCCCAGGTGGAGCGGCTGCTCGACGCCGGCGCCTCGGTCGGCGTTCTCGGCTTCCGCGAGTTCGTCAACGCGCGCCTGGCGAGCCTCGAGTCGAAGGGTCTGCGCCTCCACGACCTGGAGACGGACGTCGACGCCTTCACCGTAGCCCTGCCGCGCGTGCGCATCATCCCGCTGGCGGACTTCGACCCGCTCAAGTTCATCTGAGGCGAGGCGGGCCAGGGGCACCACCCTCAGCGGGTCCGGCCTCACTCCGCGCACTCCTCGCGCTGACCGGGACCGTACCCGCTGGATGCCGGGGCGGCCGACCGCGGGAGCCACCGCGTCCATCCACCGTCCAGCCAACACCCAGACTCGGGCGGCACAGTACGACCATGGATCGTTCCCAGGACTCCCGCACCGAGGCACACCTGCTCGTCGTCGACGACGAGCCCAACATCAGGGACCTGCTCGCCTCGTCCCTGCGCTTCGCGGGCTTCGAGGTCTCCACCGCCGCTGACGGCAACGCCGCCCTGCACGCCGCCGAGTCCGACGACCCCGACCTCATCGTCCTCGACGTCATGCTCCCGGACATGGACGGCTTCACCGTCGCCCGCCGTCTGCGCGAGCGCGACGTCACCACCCCGATCCTCTTCCTCACCGCCCGTGACGACATGGCCGACAAGGTCCAGGGGCTCACGGTCGGCGGCGACGACTACGTCACCAAGCCCTTCGGCCTCGAGGAGGTCGTCGCCCGCATCCGCGCGATCCTGCGCCGCACCCACGCCGTCGAGGGCGAGGACGACGGCGTCGTGCGCGTCGGCGACCTCGTCCTGGACGAGGACGCCCACGAGGTCCATCGCGCCGGCGTCGAGGTCGAGCTCTCCCCCACGGAGTTCAAGCTCCTGCGCTACCTCATGCTGAACGCCGGGCGCGTCGTCTCCAAGGCCCAGATCCTCGACCACGTCTGGGAGTACGACTGGAACGGCGACGCCGCGATCGTCGAGTCCTACATCTCCTACCTGCGGCGCAAGGTCGACCAGATCGAGGGGCGCGACGGCGAGACCGTCGTCCCGCTCATCCAGACCCGACGAGGCGTCGGCTACATGCTCCGCGAACCCAAGGGCGAGTGACCGTGAGGCAGGGCCCCGGGTCCCCCACCCGGCCGGCGTCCGGACGCACGGCCCCCGCGCACGCGGACGGCCGCCCCCACCCCTGGAGCCCGCGCCCCAAGCAGCTGCGCCCCGTGAAGAAGGGGCGCTTCCACCCCGTCACCGACGCCCGCCGCTCCTGGCACTCCCTGCCTCTGCGCAGCCGCCTGGCCCTCATCACGACGGCGCTGCTCACCCTGGGTCTGCTCGTCTGCTCCCTCGCCGTCACCTCGCTGCTATCCTCGCACCTGCGCGGGCAGATCGACGACCAGCTGCGCACCACCTCCGCGACGATCGCGAACCAGGGCCTCGCCCAGCTCCAGACGGGCCGCACCTCCGGCATGCCCTCGACCTACTTCGTCGAGGTCCAGACCGTCGACGGCGACGTCCAGCAGATGATCTCCGACGGCACCGCCGCCGACTACGGCACGCCGGAGGTCGGCACACTCTCCCTCAAGGAGGCGATCGCCGACCGTGACGACCAGACGCTCTTCACCGTCGCCTCCGACCAGCTCGGGCACGAGTGGCGCGTGACGGTGCTGCCCTACACGACGACCTCCACCACCGGCTCGACGAAGACCTGGGGCGGCGTCGTCGCCGTCGCCCTGCCGCTGACCGACATGCAGGAGACGGTCAAGCGCACGCGCCTCGTCGTCGCCCTGTCCGACGTCGTCGTCATCCTCCTCGGCGCGGCGGCCGCCACCTACCTCGTCCGCCGCTCCTTCCGACCGCTGCGGCAGATCGAGGGCGTGGCCGGCCAGATCGCCTCGGGCGACCTCTCGGCCCGCGTCCCCGTCTCGGAGCCGCCGACGACGGAGGTCGGCTCGCTCCAGAGGGCGCTCAACACGATGCTCACCCAGAACGAGCGCGCCTTCTCCGTGCAGGTCGTCTCCCAGGAGCGGATGACCCGGTTCGTCTCCGACGCCTCCCACGAGCTGCGGACGCCGCTGGCGGCGATCCGCGGCTACGGCGAGCTCTACCGCATGGGCGGGGTTCCGCCCGAGCGTCAGAGCGAGGTCATGGGCCGCATCGAGGACGAGGCCTCCCGCATGGGGCGGCTCGTGGAGGACCTGCTCCAGCTCGCTCGCATGGACGAGGGGCGCCAGATGGCCTCCGCACCGGTCGACCTCACGAAGGCGGCCTCGGGCGCCCTGGCGGACATGGCCGTGCTCGCACCCGAGCGCGACTGCGCCCTCGTCCCGCTGCAGACGGGCTACGCGCCGATACCGGATGACGCCGAGCCGGGACCGCTCATCGTCATCGGTGACCGGGACCGCCTCTCGCAGGTCCTCACCAACCTGCTGGGCAATGTCACGCGGCACACGCCGGAGGGCTCGCCCGTGGAGATCGCCGTCGGTGCGCTCGGACCGGAGGCGGCCACGACGCTCACCGCGACGGGGAGGGCGCCGGCTGGGACCGCCGTCGTCGAGGTGCGCGACCACGGGCCGGGCGTCCCCGCGGAGGACGCTCAGAAGGTCTTCCAGCGCTTCTACCGCTCGGACTCCTCCCGCAACAGAGAGACGGGCGGATCAGGCCTCGGTCTCGCGATCGTCGCCCAGATCATCGAGCGGCACGGCGGGACGGTGCGGATGCTGCCGACGCCCGGCGGCGGCGCGACCGTCCGCATCGAGCTCCCGCTGGCCCCCGCGCAGGAGGCTCCGCAGGCGTCCTGAGGCCCCTCTGACGCGTGCGGAGGACAGGGCCGCCGACCGGCCCGCCACGCGACCGTATTGTCAGCGTTTCGTGGCGGTTCCGACATCTCAGCCCTTCGACTTCGCCGCCCGGACGGCCCTACGATTGCGGGCGTCCCGCACCCGATCCCGGAGGCTTTGCATGGGCGTCATCGACGCACCGCAGTGGCTGCTCCCCGCCTACGTCCGCTCCGTCAAGTCCCTCGGCGCCTCCGCGTCAGCGGACGAGATCCGCGCCGCCGGCGAGCGGCTCATCGAGATGTGGGGGAGCCCGGACCGCCGCTTCCACAACCTGCGCCACGCCATCGACATGCTCGCCCGCGTGGACGAGCTCGCCGACGAGTCCCACAACCCCGACATCATGCGGCTCGCCGCCTGGTACCACGGCTGCATCTTCTCCTCGTCCTCGGAGGAGACCTATCGCCGCAACGGCGGTGAGGACGAGGTGGCCTCCGCCGCCTACGCCGCGCAGGACCTCCACGGCCTCGGGGTGCCGGACAAGGTCGTGGACAGGGTCTGCGCCCTCATCCTCAACCTCAAGCATCACAACCTGGCGCCCAACGACATCGACGCCCTCGCCCTCAACGACGCCGACCTCGGCGCCCTGGCCGTTGAGCCGCAGCAGTACAAGAAGTACCGGGAGCAGGTCCGCGCCGAGTACGCGCACATCCCGGCCGCGGACTACCTGCGGGCGCGCCTTACCATCATCGGCAAGCTCCTCGCCCGGGACGCGCTCTTCTCCTCGCCGCTCGGCGCCCGCTGGGAGCTCCCGGCGCGGGAGAACCTGGAGGCGGAGCAGCGCCGCATCGAGGCCGAGCTCGCCAAGCTGCCCACGGACCCCGCCGAGCCGGTGACGGCCGCCGACGTCGTCGCCAAGCACCTGGACGCCCGCATCGCGGAGGCCGCCTCGCAGGGCGAGGAGCAGGCCGCGCGCCGCGCCCAGGCCGCCTCGGCCACCCTGGGCGGGCTCGAGTCCGCCGACGACCCCGAGCTCGCCGAGTCCCGCGCGACGACGCGCCCGACGCCCGTCGTCCCGCCGACGCCCGGTCGGACGACGACGGCCGCCTCGGCAGCCACCCCGGCCACCGGCGTCTCCGCCGTCGGGCCGCAGACGCGCCCCGAGCCGAAGGACGAGACCGTCGGCCACACGACGACCATGGAGTCCTGCATCGAGGACCTGGACCGGCTCCTGTCCTCCCCGCGCGCCGTCGACGCCGTCGCCGCGACCGAGGGCGGCTTGGACCGCGCGGCGCTCGCTCAGGCGGAGCGGGACAGGATGTGCGCGCGTCTGCGGGCCAAGGCCGAGGAGGCCAAGGTGCTCCGCGAGGCCCGCACCGGCGAGTTCGCACCGATCTCCGCGGAGGTCATCGACGACGGCCAGCACGAGGGCTGATCCCGCGGTCTCACAGCACCCACGGAGCCGCTCCCGGTCTGGGGGGCGGCTCCGTCGCGTTCCGGCGGGGTCGTACCGAGGACGCCGCGGCTCCACAGACGGCGGCCGCACACCCCTTCCCCCCAGGGCGACGAGGCTCGCCGGAGGCCGCGAGCGGCCCGCCCCTAACGTGGTGCGTGCCGCGGGCGCCCGCTCGCGCCGCACGCAGCAGGGGCCTGCCGCCCCTCTCACTGAAAGGCCCACCATGCCCGTCTTCGCCGTCGACACCCAGGCCGTCGCCGACACCGCCGCCCGGACCCGCACCCGTATTACGACCATCCAGACCGAGGTCGACGCCATGAACGGCGACGTCGCCCTCCTCCAGTCCTCCTGGAGCGGTGGCGCCTCGGACTCCATGAGCACCGCCGCGGCCGACTGGCACCTCACCCAGGCGCAGGTCCAGTCGAGCCTCGACCTGCTCAGCCAGGCCCTCGACCAGGCCGCCGTCTCCTACGACGACGCCGAGTCCGCCAACGCGGGCCGCTTCGGGGTCCGCTGAGGCACCGCGCCACTCACCCACGAGACGCCGCTGGCGTCAACCGTCGCAGACCCGCCCCCCCCCGCCCAGACACGACGACGGCGGGCCGCCCTCCGCGTGGAGGACGGCCCGCCCAGGCGCGTGCTCCGAACAGATCACCGTTCGTCCGTAGAGGTTCTCCCCCGAACGAGTCTCTGATCAGCCTCCCACCCTCTTCAACGGGTGCTGATATTGGGACGACTCCGATTTCCGGCTCCGGCGCACACGCTCACGACTCCATCCGGCGAAGCCGAGGTAGGCGCAAGCTAAACCCAACACGCTCACTGAGAAGCCCGCTCGCTGCCGAATGACGATGCTTAATATGCCGAGAGCCAGAAAAAGGGCAAACCCGTCCCATCGGGCCATCCCGGAACGCCAGCCAGCGATGCAGGCGAGAACTGACAGCGCAACAACCAGAATGCAGTCATACATCGAATCACCTCAACGGCAATACCCGTTCCTATACGGCCGGGCTACGATCTTCGTACTAATTGTCGCATTAGCAGGACGATAGTCGAGAGCCGCACAGGCACCATGGTTTGTGGTCACAGAATACACTCCGGCATGAAGTGCGCACGCAACCCCCATGACAGCACCACCAATTCCGGTCCCAAGAGCGAGAAGGGCGGTAACAATCGCACAGACCGTGTTGCTGCCGGTCACATAGTCAGCCGTCCACGATTTGTTGAGGTATGCCGTTGCCGCAGCACCTAAACCGCCAGGAACTGCGACGGTTACACCCCTTCGAGTCCAGGTCGGGTCTGCGTCTACTGGAAGTGCCGCACCAGACACGTCGACGTGCTGAACGATCGAAGTTCCCTCAATCTCGTACCGAGTCGGAACACTAGCACCGTTCGCATCGCGCGCCCACGGCCGCTGTGCAGTGAATACCTCCGAAACCACTCCGTCAGTCCCCTCCTCGGCGAGGATAATACTTCCGTCGCTTGCCTTAACGAGTGACTGACGTTCTCCGAGCGAGATGTCATATCGGAACACCGTGGGCGCGGATTCATTCTCGATCGTCGTCAGAGTTCGGATTCCTCCGCCGTGTAGCGCCTGCACGTAGACCCCGCCGTCGTCGACCGTAGAATCAAGCCTTAGAGTTCCATCGGGCAACTTCACAGGATCACCATCGGCGACCACAGGTAGGTGAATCGAAACGCCCTCCAGGGCTCCATCCGGCTCGATCTGCAACGTTCCTGATTCAAGATCGACCGTCTGTGTAACCACGCTGGACTGAACGCTCACATCACCATTTCCATCGATTACAGGGTCAACGTTGTCGGCCGTCACCACCTGAACGAGGTCGTCGCTGCCAGGAATTTCATCTGCGGCGGCACCTGGCGCAGAACCTGCCATCACGAGGCAACCGAGCGCAAGCGCCACGGTCAGGCGACGGGACGTGTGAGACTGTGAGACTGTGAGACATGATCTCGCCCCTTCAAGATTGGTCGGCCGGACAGCCTCCCTATCGGAAGGATAGTGTGCGTCACGTCACATTGGCTAGATGTCCGTCTCATGTTCGCGATGAATCTCTTCTGCATTGCACACCCAGCCAGGCCCTCGACCAGGCCGCTGTCTCCTACGACGACGCCGAGTCCGCCAACGCGGGCCGCTTCGGGGTCCGCTGAGGCACCGCGCGCCACTTGCGTCAACGGCCGCCGCTCCAGCTATCCCACCCGGGACACGACGGCGGCGGGCCGGTCGTTCAGCCGACGCACCGGCCCACGAGACGCCCAGTTCTGACCTTTCTCACTGAGTCAGCACCTCTGGGGGTCGATCTCGGTGAGAGACCTCAGAGCTCGGCGTGCGCCGCTCGCGTCAACCGTCGCAGCCCCGCCCACCCCGCCCAGACACGACGACGGCGGGCCGCCCTCCGAGTGGAGGACGGCCCGCCGTCGTGCGATCGGGGTGCTGAGCCGGTCACCGGACGCCGCGCCTGTCAGCGCGACGGTTCGGGGCCGGCTCAGTGACCGGCGACCGGTGGGATCAGTACATCCCGCCCATCTCGTCACCGGCCGGGGCGGCCGAGGCCGGGGGCTCCGGCTTGTCGGCGACGACGGCCTCCGTGGTGAGGAACAGACCCGCGATGGACGCGGCGTTCTGGAGGGCGGAACGGGTCACCTTGACCGGGTCGGCGATGCCGGCGCCCAGCAGGTTGACGTACTCGCCGGTCGCGGCGTTGAGGCCCTCACCGACGGGGAGGTTGCGGACGCGGTCCACGACGACGCCGCCCTCGAGACCGGCGTTGGTCGAGATCTGCTTGAGCGGAGCCTCGACGGCCAGCTTGACGATCTGGGCGCCCGTAGCCTCGTCACCCTCGAGCTCGAAGGAGTCGAGGACCTCGGCGGCCTGGATGAGGGCGACGCCACCACCGGCGACGATGCCCTCCTCGACGGCGGCCTTGGCGTTGCGCACGGCGTCCTCGATGCGGTGCTTGCGCTCCTTGAGCTCCACCTCGGTGGCGGCACCGGACTTGAGGACGGCGACGCCGCCGGCGAGCTTGGCGAGGCGCTCGGAGAGCTTCTCCTTGTCGTACTCGGAGTCGGAGTTCTCGATCTCGGCGCGAATCTGGGAGACACGGGCGTCGATGGCGTCCTTCTCGCCGGCGCCCTCGACGATGGTGGTCTCGTCCTTGGTGACGACGACCTTGCGGGCCTGACCCAGGTCCTCGAGGGTGGCGTTCTCGAGCTTGAGGCCGACGGTCTCGGAGATGACGGTGCCGCCGGTGAGGATGGCCATGTCCTGCAGCATCGCCTTGCGGCGGTCGCCGAAGCCCGGGGCCTTGACGGCGACGGACTTGAAGGTGCCGCGGATGCGGTTGACGACGAGGGTGGCGAGGGCCTCAGCCTCGACGTCCTCGGCGATGATGGCGAGCGGCTTGCCGGACTGCATGACCTTCTCGAGGAGGGGCAGCAGGTCCTTGACGTTCGAGATCTTGGACTCGACGAGCAGGACGTAGGCGTCCTCGAGGACGGCCTCCTGGCGGTCGGCGTCGGTGACGAAGTAGGGCGAGATGTAGCCCTTGTCGAAGCGCATGCCCTCGGTGACCTCGAGCTCGAGGCCGAAGGTGTTGGACTCCTCGACGGTGATGACGCCGTCGTGGCCGACCTTCTCGAGGGCCTCGGCGATGAACTCGCCGATCTGCGGGTCGCCGGCGGAGATGGACGCGGTGGCGGCGATCTCCTCCTGGGTCTCGACGTCCTTGGCGTCGGCGAGCAGGCGCTCGACGACCTTGGCGACGGCCTTGTCGATGCCGCGGCGGACGGCGATCGGGTTGGCGCCGGCGGCCACGTTGCGCAGGCCCTCGCGGACGAGCGCCTGGGCGAGGACGGTCGCGGTGGTGGTGCCGTCACCGGCGACGTCGTCGGTCTTCTTGGCGACCTCCTTGACGAGCTCGGCGCCGATCTTCTCGTAGGGCTCCTCGAGCTCGATCTCCTTGGCGATGGTGACGCCGTCGTTGGTGATCGTGGGGGCGCCCCACTTCTTGTCGAGGACGACGTTGCGGCCCTTGGGGCCGAGGGTGACCTTGACGGTGTCGGCGAGGGTGTTGAGGCCCCGCTCCATACCGCGGCGGGCCTCCTCGTCGAAGGCGATGATCTTGGACATTGAGTTCCTCCACTTGTGTGGTGGGGCCTGCCGGTGCCCGCGACGGACGGCCCTCCGGCTCCGCGTTCTGGTCACGCGGGCCGTTCGGGCCTCACTGGAAGGCCAGGTTGACTCACTCGGGCTGTCACTCGACGTCCCTGAGTGCTAACCGCAATGCTGGCACTCTCACCCCTTGAGTGCAAGACGCTCAAGGCTGCGCCGCGGGGCTTCCACCGACGGCGAAGACCCCGGGCCCTCAGCCAGGGCGGGCACTGGGCTGACAGGGTCCGCACCCAGGATCGGAGCCCGGCGCGGTGGATCGCTCGGCAGCCCGGACCTCACCCGCAGGCGGCGAGGACGACGAGGGCGCAGGTCCATGCCAGGGGCGCCGGCCCCGCGGGCGCACCGGTCGCCGCGACCTTCTCGGGCAGGGCTCCGACGGCGGTGCGCGAGGCCGCCAGCCAGTCGCGGAGCTGCTCCTCCTCCGACTCCAGTGAGAGGGCCCGGGCGGACCAGCCCACGAGCGCGGTCTCCGGCGTCCAGGACACGCCGTCGTCGCGCCACGAGGAGCCGGGAGCCAGGCCGCCGGAGCCTCGGGCCAGGCGGGTGAGGAGCGTCCCCCGCGCCTCGAGCGCGCCGGCGAGCGGCTCCGTGAAGGGCGGCAGCACCCAGCAGATCGCGGCGTCGACGTCGTCGCCACCGGCGTGGCGCCCCCACCCGGGCTCGAAGGCGTCCTCAACGGCGGTGCGGACCTCACGGCACCGGCCGGACAGGCCCTCCCGGCCGACGCTGCCCACGAGGACCCCGGCGGCAGCGAGCCGGGAGGCCGCCTCGAGACCGAGCAGGACGGGCGCCGCCGTGCCCAGCGTGAGACGGTCCTCCTCGACCTCCCAGTAGTCCGGCGAGGGCGCGGGGAGCCGGTCGTCGCCGTCGGTGAGGGCCAGCAGGCGGGCAGCCGCCCTCGTGAGCGCGGCACGGAGGTGGGCGCTCGGTGCCGGCGGGGTCCGCCGCGTCCCGACCGGTCCGGGAAGCACCCGTCCCGCGGCCCAGAGGAACCAGCCCGTGCCGTCCGTCTGGGGCGAGCGGGCGTCCGGGACGCCGCCGTCGGCCGTGTAGCGGGCCTGGAAGGCCCCGTCCTGGCCGAGGAGCGAGGCCAGGCGTTCGAGGACCGTGAGAGCCTCCTCCTCCAGGCCCGCGGCGGCGAGGGCGACCGCGGTGAAGGCGGCGTCGCGCGGCCACGTGTAGCGCCAGATCCCGACGGGGCCGGCGATCACGGAGCCCGCCGGGTACTCCACGGCGGGGGCTCCGTCCTGGGCGAGGACGGGCGAGGTGAGGGCGAGAAGGTCGTCGAGGGCGCCGTCCGCGAGGTCGCGCCAGGGGCCGTCGGGCAGGATCGCGCCCGAGCGCCGGGAGCGGGCGGCGTCGACGAGGGCCCGGCGCCCGGAGTCCGGCATGGTGACCGGGCCGCTGTCGGCGGTCGGCACGCGCGTACCCGGCTCGTACACGAGCCGTGAGCCGACGGGCAGGGCGCGCAGGACGCCGTCGGGCCCGACGGCGACGCCCTCACTGAGGAGGAAGGGCGGCAGGCGGTGCCAGAGGCCGGCCAGGCGCGCACCCGCGAGCGTCACGGCGGAGGTGCCGAGGACGAGGCCGGCGCCGCGCAGGAGGGCGCGTCGGGAGGGGGATCCGGGCTCCGGGGTCACTCCTTGTAGTCGTCCCGCAGCACGACCACGATCGGGTTGGACTGGGCCTCGGTGGCGGACTCGACGACCTCGGTGACGCCGAGGGCCTGCGCGACGGCCTGGGCCGTGGACTTGTTCTCGGGGGCCGCGTAGTAGACAGTCGACGCGGTCGGCTCGGCGAGGGAGTAGACGCCCTGCGAGACGGTGACGGCGGTGAAGCCGGCGTTGGTGAGCTTCTCGCCGGTGCGCGTGCCGAGACCGTCGGTGATGGTGCCGTTGTGGATGGTGATGCCGGCTGTCATGTCCGCGTCACCCGCGAGAGTGGCGCTCGCCGTCGCCGTCGGGGTCGCCGACGCGGTCGACACGGCGGAGGCGGTCGCCGCCGTCTCGGTCTGAGAGCCGGAGCGGGCGCCGAGGAGAGAGACAGCGCCCCAGGCGAGCAGGGGCACGATGATGAGGACCGCGAGGAGCGGGAGCCAGCTCCGCCAGGCGGGGACGGGCTCGCGGTGGACGCCGATCGGGGCCGGGCCGTCGTCGGCCGGCTCGTCGAACTCGTCCTCGGGGTACTCGTAAGGGGTCACGCCGCGAGGATAGCGGGGCGGCGTGCTGCGGCCGCCCAGGTCGGGCGCGACACCCCGGACGGGGCCCCGGGCTAGGCTCGCGCCGTGAGCGACCCGAGGCCTCTGAGCGACATCGTCGACCCGAGCTGGGCGAGCGCCCTGGCTCCGGTCGAGCCCACCATCCACGAGATCGGCGCCCGCCTGCGCGAGGAGGTCGCGTCGGGCCGCGGGTACCTGCCGGCCGGCACGGACGTGCTGCGCGCCTTCACCTACCCCATGGACGAGGTCAAGGTCCTCATCGTCGGTCAGGACCCGTACCCGACGCCGGGGCACCCCATGGGGCTGTCCTTCTCCGTCCAGCCAGGCGTGAGGCCACCGCGGAGCCTGGAGAACATCTACACGGAGCTCGTCGCCGACCTCGGCGTCGAGCGCCCCACCACCGGCGACCTCACCGCCTGGTCCCGGCAGGGCGTCATGCTCCTCAACAGGGTCCTCACGGTCCGCCCCGGCGCGCCCGCCTCACACCGCGGCTGGGGCTGGGAGGCGGTGACCCAGCGAGCCATCGAGGCGCTCGTCGCCCGGGACCGACCTCTCGTCGCGATCCTGTGGGGGCGGCCCGCCCAGTCCCTCACCCCGATGCTGGGCTCGACGCCGATCGTCGCCTCGCCCCACCCCTCACCGCTGAGCGCCTCCCGAGGCTTCTTCGGCTCACGGCCCTTCAGCCGCGCCAACGAGATGCTCGTGTCCCAGGGAGCCGAGCCGGTGGACTGGCGCCTGCCGTGATGGCGGCCCCTGCCTGACGCGAGACGTCCCCGCACCTGAGGGTGCGGGGACGTCGTCGTGCTGCTCGGGCGCGTCAGTCCCCCGCGCCGGGGACGGGCAGGCCGAGGTGCATGCGGAAGCCGGGGCCGATGTCGCCGGGCTCGGGGAGCTCCTCGGGGCGATCGGGGCGCACCGAGGGGTCTGCGACCCAGCCGGTGACGGTGTCGACGCCCAGGTCGAGCCACAGGGGGTGCATCGGCGTGGAGGGGCCGACCATGACGGTGCGGGCGCCGCCGTCGGCCGCGAGCGCGATGAGGCGGGGCGCCGTCTTGTTGACGAGGGAGGACGAGGAGATGAACACCCAGTCGGCCTCGGGCAGGAGGTACTCGCAGGCGGTGTCCGGGAAGTCCCCGTCCCGGACCTCGCGCTCGAGGACGTCGAGCTCACCGGCCTTCGACAGCGCCGTGCGGGCGAAGGGGTAGTGGCCGATGACGGCGACCCTCTGCCCCTCGACGACGTCGTTGTAGGGGTCGAAGACCTCGCGCCAGGTCGTGCCCGCACCCGTCTCCTCGAAGCCCTGCTCAGCGGCGACCTCCGCCTTGGAGTACCAGGAGTTGATGGCGGCGAGGCCGACGCTCGCCTCAGCGAGGTTCCAGCTCTTGACGAGGGCGGCGACGTCGCGCAGCGGTCGACCGGCGTCGGGGAGGCCGGCAGACAGGGCCGGGCGCGAGCTGAGCTCCATGGTCCAGGCCGAGCCGACGCCGTCGGCCGAGTTGAGGACACGGGTCCACCTCGGACCGCGGTGGGAGGCGGTCACGGTGACGTCCTCGGGAAGGTCCTCGATGAGGGCGTCGTAGACGTCCCAGGCGCTGGTCACAGGTGGTCTCCTCGCTGGTGGTGCTTGTTCGGCGAGTCACCCTAGTGGCGCGCGCGGCCGGTGCAGCGGTGGGACCGCAGCGTGGACGGGTTGCGATCCGGCGACGACGCTCGGACGCGGCGGTGCGATCCGGGTAGGAGCGGGAGACGCCCGCCGCCGCTCCCTCTGGGTGCGACGGCGGGCGTCCCGCACGTGGAGCCGCGTGCCGGGTTCGAACCGGCGACCTGCTGTTTACAAGACAGCTGCTCTACCAGCTGAGCTAACGCGGCGTGGCGGCGCCGAGCCTACAGGCTCCGCACGCTCGTCCCGACCACGGGCCGGAACCGGGTCACTTGGCGCCGGAGGGGTCCGCCGTCGACTGCTCGGTCGCCTGCTCGGTGGCGCCGTCGGTCGCGGAGGAGGACGCGCCGCTCACCGTGTCGGTGAGGCCCGTGGCCGTGCCGATCGTGGCGAGGTCCAGGGTCTTGCCGTCGAGGACGACCGTCGGGGTCCCGCTGAAGCCCTTGTCCGAGAAGACCTTCGTGCCCTGCGTCGTCCACTCGCCGTACTTGTTGGCGCTGATGGCGTCGGCGAACTTGGAGGTGACGGAGGAGGGGACGCCGGCGTCCTGGGCGGTCGAGACGATGTTGTCGACCGTCATGAGGCTGGTGTCCTGCGACTGGTAGATCTTGTAGAAGAGGGCGAAGACCTTGGTGTGGAAGTCGAGGGCCTTCTCGGGAGCCTCGTCGAGGACCGTGCCCATGGCGTTCATGACCTGGTCGGTCCAGTCCTGGCCGAGGATCTTGCAGGGGTGCAGGGCCAGGGTGATCTTCTTGTCGTTGATGAGCTTCGTTATCTCATCGGAGTGGAGGTCCTCGAAGACCGCACAGTAGTGGCACGAGTAGTCGAAGTAGACGTCGAGGACCTTCGCTCCGGAGTTGGTCGCTCCCGCCTTCGGGCCGGCGCCGTAGGTCCACGACCCGTCCTTGAGGACGATCTTCGGGAAGTCCGACTTGTTGGCCTTACCCTGAGAGACGGTCGAGTCGGACGAGTCGTCGTCGCGCGTGACCGCGTACGCCGCGCCGCCGGCGATGACCACCGCGCCACCGGCGAGGAGCGAGCGGCGGGTGATCTTGGTCCGGCGGTCCTTGCGCTCCTGCTCCTCGCGCATGGCCTGCGCCTGGGCGCGCGCGGCGGCGCGGCGCTCGGCCTTGGTCGGACGAGGGTTGTTGGAAGCCACGGGTTCTCCTCGGGTCTGTCGGGTCGGACCCGGACGGGGAGGACCCACGAACCCAGGACCGCTGATGGTTCACGAACATTCTGCCCGCCGTCCGGAGCGAGGGACAGAGGACGCCCTGCGGAGTGGCTCACGCCCGACAGCACCGCCCGACCGCCGTCGTGCACGGCGGCCGTCGGCCGCACGGCGCCGCTCAGCCCCAGCTGTAGAAGGGCTCGAGCGTGGCGGGCGGGAAGCGCCCCGCCATGAGGAGAAGGACGACGGCACCCGTGACGCCGAGCAGCACGAGGGACAGGACGAGGCGGACGACTCGGTTCGGCGCGACGAGCTCAACGAGCCTGGCGCCGCCGCGCCGGGTGGGCGCTCCCCAGGGGATGAACCACGTGACGCCGAGGTAGATGGCCGTCAGGCACGCCATGAAGCCAGCGATGCGGTGGTACTCGGAGAAGGAGGCGCCCACGCGCGCCGGCGTCGACCCGAATCCGAGGACCTTGGCGCCGACGTAGAAGACGACGAGGGTGACGACGAGGCTGACGACGACGGCGAAGGCCGTCGCGACGAGGGAGCGCAGCAGGTACCAGGGGCTCGCGGCCCACATGCGCGAGTCGTCGCCGCGGCTGCGTCCGCCCTGCTGGAGCCGGCGCCAGCGGCGGGCGTCGTCCGCGCGGCCGACGGTGCCGGCCAGGACGATCGCCGTGGTCGCGATGACCGCGACCCACCCGGGCAGCCAGGCGCCGAAGGCGGCCAGGACGAGGGCGAGGGCGGCGACGACGCCCGGGTGGCGTCGCGGCTCCCGGGCCCAGTCAGGCAGGCCGGGTCGCGCAGAGCCCGTGCCCGCGGGGAGGGGCTGGGAGACGGGGGCGGGGCCGGGACCCTGCTGCGGCCCCGCGGTGCCCGATCCGGCCTCGTACCCGCTCACCGGGGTGCCAGTCGTGGCGGGCGCCCACCGCGCCGGGGCGTGCACGGAGGAGGCCGCCGGGACAGACTGACCGGTCTGGGGGCGGTGCGGGGCGAAGGCGGGCGGGGCGGAGCCGTCGGGACGTGCTCCCGCAGAGCCCTGGGAGCCGGTCCACGGGTCGGTCCAGCCGCCTGCGCCGGCGGCGGGCCCGTAGCCCCCCGCGCCGGAGGGCCCCGTGGACGGGGTCTGCGCGCCGTAGGCGCCGCTCGACGCGCTCGGGGCGGAGGCGCCGGACCCGTCCGGGGCGTAGGGCGCGGCGTAGGAGCCCGTCGGGGTACCCGGTTCCACGGAGCCGCCGGGGCCGAGGAGCTCGTCGACGACGACCGCGCCGTCGCCACCGGCGGCGATGTCGTCGAGGACGGCGAGGAGGTCGGGGACGGCGAGACGGTCCGCGCGCTCGGGTGCGAGCGCGGCCGTGAAGGCGCGGGCGAGGGCGGGGCACTCGGCCTCGAGGCCCGCGGTCTCCGGGGTGCCGGCGTAGACGCGTCGGAACACGGCCTGCCACGGACCGGCACCGAAGGGTGCTCGACCGGTGACGGCAAAGAGGAGGACGCCGGCGCAGGCGTACCAGTCGACGTCGGCGGTCGGCTCCTCGCCGTCAAGCATCTCCGGGGGGATGAACCCGGGGGTGCCGGTCACCTGGCCGGTCTGGGTGAGGCGGGTGTCGTCGGCGACCTGCGCGATGCCGAAGTCGATGAGGACGGGCCCCTGCGCGCCGAGCATGACGTTGGAGGGCTTGAGGTCGCGGTGGATGACGCCGGCGCCGTGGACGGCGCGGAGGGCGTCGACGAGGCCGTGCGCGAGGTCAGCGAGGTCACGGGCGTCGGTGGCGAGGTCGTAGACGCCCTCGTGGTCGACCTCGTGCTGGAGGGTCGGACCCTCGACGAGCTCCGTGATGACGAAGGTGACGCCCGCACCGTCGGCACCGTCACCCGTCTCGATGTCGAGGATGCGGGCCACGCGGGAGTCGCGGACACGGGCGAGGACGCGGGCCTCACGGTCCAGGCGGCGCCGGGCGACGGGGTCAGCGGCGATCTGGGGGTGGAGGATCTTCATCGCGACGCGCTGCCCGTCGGCGTCCTCGACCTCCCAGACGACGCCCATGCCGCCGGCACCGAGACGGCGGAGAAGCCGGTAGCCCCCGACGACGGTGCCCGCGCGCAGCCCCGCGAGGGAGGCGGGCGTGGCGGGCCTCGAGCCGGGGTCGTGCGTCATGCGGCCACAGTACCGGCGCGCACGCGACGCCTCCGGCACGTGATGCGTCTCACGGCTCGCGTCATCAAGTGTTCCTCTCACAGCCATACCGCGATCAGGCTCCGTGTGGGATCATGTCCTTGCGCACGGCCCTCCCCAGGCTCTGCACGTGTCAATGCGGACACGCATAGGCACCTTTCACTACGGATCGTCCGGCACGTACCTGCCGGTGAAGGGATACCAACCATGGCAACCGTGACCTTCGATCACGCCACCCGTATCTACCCGGGCAACGACCGCCCGTCCGTGGACGCGCTCAACCTCGAGATCGCCGACGGCGAGTTCCTCGTCCTCGTCGGCCCCTCCGGCTGCGGCAAGTCCACCTCCCTGCGCATGCTCGCCGGTCTCGAGGACGTCAACTCCGGCCGCATCCTCATCGGGGACAACGACGTCACCGACGTCCAGCCCAAGGACCGTGACATCGCCATGGTCTTCCAGAACTACGCGCTGTACCCGCACATGTCCGTGCACGACAACATGGGCTTCGCGCTCAAGATCGCCGGCACCCCGAAGGACGAGATCGACCGCCGTGTCAAGGAGGCCGCGAAGATCCTCGGCCTCACCGAGTACCTCGACCGCAAGCCGAAGGCCCTCTCCGGTGGTCAGCGTCAGCGCGTCGCCATGGGTCGCGCCATCGTGCGCAAGCCCAAGGTGTTCCTCATGGACGAGCCGCTGTCCAACCTGGACGCCAAGCTCCGCGTCCAGACCCGCACGCAGATCGCCTCGCTGCAGCGCTCGCTCGGTGTCACGACCGTCTACGTCACGCACGACCAGACCGAGGCCCTCACGATGGGCGACCGCATCGCGGTCCTCAAGGACGGCGTCCTCCAGCAGGTCGGCACCCCGCGCGACATGTACGACACCCCGGCCAACGAGTTCGTCGCCGGCTTCATCGGCTCCCCCGCCATGAACCTCGGCCGCTTCTCGGTCGAGGGCTCGGACGCCACCATCGGCGCCGCCAAGATCGCCCTGTCGCGCGCCACCCTCGACGCCCTCAAGCCCGAGGACAACGGCAAGGTCACCATCGGCTTCCGCCCCGAGTCCCTCGAGGTCGTCTCCGAGAACGACGAGCACTCCATCCCGGTCCGCGTCTCCTTCGTGGAGGAGCTCGGCTCCGACGCCTACATCTACGGCGAGCTCGTCGGGGCGGACTCCTCCGAGGAGAAGCTCGGCTCCGGTGAGGACTCGAGCCAGATCATCGTCCGCGTTCCCCCGCGCACGGCGCCGGCCCCCGGCGAGGCCATCCACGTCCGCATCAAGCCCGGTGAGGAGCACATCTTCTCCGCCTCCACGGGCGAGCGCCTCCCCGCCTGACGCGCCGCACCGTCGATCCTCACGGATCGCGGAGGCGACGAGCCGTCCTGACGGACCCGTGACGGGCTCCGTCCCCGCGCCACCACGACGCCGGGACGGGGCCCGTCCCCGTTCCCGCCGCCGTGCCTCCACGGCCCCGGAGGCCGTCGGGACGGCGGGTACCGGGCGCGAGGATTCCTGAGATAATCGCGCCATGCCCCAGTCCATGCAGATCACCGCGGCGACGATCGACCCGGCGCTCCTCGACCTGCCCTGGGAGACGCCGCTCGAGGACTGGCCCATGGACGTCCTCGCCGCGCTCCCGCGTGGTCTCTCCCGGCACATCGTCCGCTTCGTCAACCTGTCCGAGCGCGTCATCGCGGTCAAGGAGATCGGTGAGTCCGTCGCGCACCGCGAGTACGAGCTCCTGCGCGACCTCCAGCGCCTCGGGGCTCCCTGCGTCACCCCGACCGCCGTCGTCACGGGCCGCACGGACCTGAACGGCGACGAGCTCAACTGCGCCCTGGTCACGGAGCACCTGTCCTACTCCCTGCCCTACCGCGCGCTCTTCAGCCAGTACATGCGCCCGGAGACGGCCACCCGCCTCATCGACGCGCTCGCCGTCCTCCTCGTGCGCCTCCACCTGCTCGGCTTCTACTGGGGCGACGTCTCGCTGTCGAACACGCTCTTCCGTCGTGACGCGGGAGCCTTCGCCGCCTACCTCGTCGACGCCGAGACCGGCGAGCTCTACCCCGAGGGCGGTCTCACCGAGGGCAAGCGCCTCTACGACATCGACGTCGCCCGGACGAACATCATCGGCGAGCTCATGGACCTCCAGGCCGGCGCGCTCCTCGAGCAGTCGGTCGACACCATCGAGGTCGGGGACCGGATCGTCTCCCGCTACACCGAGCTGTGGAACGTCCTCACCGCCCGCGAGGAGTTCAGCCTCAATGAGCGCTGGCGCGTCCGTCGCCGCATCGAGCGGCTCAACGAGCTCGGCTTCGACGTCGGCGAGCTCAAGATGGAGACCCTCGCGGACGGCTCCGGCGCACGGATGGTCATCCAGCCGAAGGTCGTCGACGCCGGCCACTACCACCGCCAGATCATGCGGCTCACCGGCCTCGACGTGGAGGAGCGCCAGGGCCAGCGCATGCTCAACGACCTCGAGGCGTTCCGCGCGACGACGGGGCGGATGGACCAGCCCCTCGAGCAGGTCGCTCACGTGTGGCTCGCGGAGGTCTTCGAGCCGACCCTGGACGCGGTGCCGATCGAGCTGCGCCGCAAGATCGAGCCCGCGGAGATCTTCCACGAGGTCCTCGAGCACCGCTGGTACCTGTCCGAGAAGGCCGGCCACGACGTCGCCATGGAGGCGGCGGTCGAGGACTACGCCCGCACGGTGCTACCGGAGCACTGGGACGAGCAGTCCTACCTCTCCCTGGGCGACACCCAGGAGATGGCCGCGATCTTCGACGGCGACGAGGGCGAGGACGAGAAGCCCCTCGGTGACGACGAGGAGTTCGCCGCCCGTGACGAGGAGACCGCGGAGCAGTACCACCTCAACCCCATGGGCTTCACCGCGGGGATGAGGTTCAAGGGCGAGTAGCCCCCTCCCTCACGACGAACGAGACCTCCCTGGACGAGCGCTGCGCCGTCGGCGCAGCGCTCGTCCAGGGAGGTCGTGCTCGTGCGTGCGGGGAGGTCAGTCCTCAGCGAGCTCGCGGTTGACGAGGGCCATCTCCTCGTCCGAGCGGCGGCGCAGCTCGCGGTGCCGGGTGAGCGAGGCCAGCGAGGCCTCAGTGACCGCGTCGACGACGAGGACGACCCCCGTCGCGACGAGACCGCCGTGGATCTCTCCCCGGGCGTTGCGGCGCCGCATCGCCGCACCGATGAGCGCCCCGCCGACACCTGCCTCGAGGACGGTGGCCGCGCGCACGACCCACGGGCGCTCGGTGACGGTCTGGACGTAGCCCTGGACGAAGCCGGAGCCCGGCGTCTCAGGGTCCTGGAGCAGCAGGCCCACCGAGCGACCGACGGCGTTGGACAGGCCGCGGGGCTCGTGGACGACGACGCCGGGGACCTCGGCGGGCGCGAGGCGGCCGGTGAGGACGCCGTCGACCCACTCGGGCAGGCCGAGCGCGGCGACGAGGGCGGCGAGGCCCTCGGCGCCCGGCGTCGCGATGGCGGCGGCCGTGGCCTCGGGGTCGGCGCCGGGCACGGCCCCGGCGATGACGGAGGCGTCGGTGGAGTCGGTGAGAAGCTCCTCGACGAGCCTCGTGAGCGCCGGACCCGGTTCGTCGACCGCGCCCCACACGTACTCGGAGGTCATGCCCCAGGAGAAGACGGCGTCGTCCTCGGTCTCGCCGGTGGGGATGGCCCGCACGGAGAGGTCGCCGTTGGTGGAGGCCAGGACGAGCGCCGGGAGGGACTCCTCGTCCCACCCGAAGGTGCCGAGCTCGGCGCCCTCCCCCGTGTACATGACGATCCGGCGGTCCAGGCCGGGCACGGCAGCGACGGCGAGGGGCCGTTCGAGGAGCGTGGCCTGGAGCGGAACCATGTAGGCGCTCAGCGGCGTGAGGACGACGGTGCGGGAGGCGGCCGAGCCGCGCGTGGGCAGCTGCGGGAGCTCGACGTCGTCGGGCAGGGCGTCGAACGACGCGGGGCCGATGGTGACGTCTGCGGAGAAGGCCCGAGCGACGCCCTCGGCGAGCTCGGAGACGCCGTGCCCGGGAACGACGCCGCCTCGGGAGGGCGGGGTGACGGCGACGCGGCCCTCGGCGTCGGACAGGAGGGTGAGCGACTGGAGGTGCGGCGTGGAGGGGTACCACTCAAGCCGTGCGACGACTCCCTCGGTCCTCAGGTGCTCGGCGACGTCCTCGGGGCGCGTCCCGGGCGCGACGAGCACGCCCTCGGTCCGGTTCCATCGCTGCGCGGGGTCCTGTGCCATGCGAGTGGCCTCCTCAAGTGTCATGACGCCTGCGCGGCGGCGGGGCGTCGGGCCCATTGTGTCAGCATCGGGCCGGGTCGGGTACGAGACGGGGCCGCCGGAGGGCATCCGGTCCTCCACGGCGAGCCGGGCACGGGTGTCTGTGCACGCCGTCGGCCCCAGGCGGTCCGCTTGGTACCGGCGGCGGCGAAACGAGGCGCCGCCGCCGCGGGTCAGCCCTGGGGCGCGGCGGCCGCGCGGCGCAGCCGGTCGACCTCGTAGAGGCTGATGCCGGTGGCGACCGCGGCGTTGAGGGACTCGACGTCGCGGGAGATCGGGATCGAGGCGATGACGTCGCAGGTCTCACGCACGAGGCGGGACAGGCCCGCGCCCTCCGCTCCCGTGACGAGGACGAGGGGCTCGTCCGCCACGGTGAGACTCTCGACGTCGGTGTCTCCGCCACCGTCGAGGCCGACCACGAAGCAGCCCTCCTTCTTGAGCGCCTCGAGGGCGCGCACGAGGTTGGTCTCGCGGGCCACGGGCACGCGCGCCGCAGCACCGGCCGAGACCTTCCAGACGGTGGCGTTGACGCCGACGCTGCGGCGCTCGGGGATGATGACGCCGTCGGCGCCGAAGGCACCGGCGGAGCGCAGGACGGCCCCGAGGTTGTGCGGGTCGGTCACCTGGTCGAGCGCGACGAGAAGCGGCGTGCGGCCGCGCAGTCGGGCCCGCTCGAGGAGGCCAGCGGCCTCGGCGTACTCGTAGGCGGGCACCTCGATGGCGACGCTCTGGTGGACGGCGCCGTCGGTGAGGGCCTCGAGGTCAAGCTTGGTGGTCTCCAGGACCGGGGCGCCCAGGAGGGCGGCGCGGCGCACGACGGCGCCGAGGCGGTCGTCGGACTCCGCGGAGACGGCCATGAAGACGCGCGCGATGGGGACGCCGGAGCGAGCGGCCTCGGCGACGGCGTTGCGGCCGCAGACGATCTCGTGGCCAGCGGGCACCTGGAAGCGGCGGCGGATCTTCTCCAGCTGCTTGGCGCGGGTCGGCTGGGCGGCGCGCGCCTCGGCGCGGGCCTTGGCGCGGGCCTTGGGGTGGCCGACGCGGTCCTCGGCCTTGGGCGTCGGGCCGCGGCCCTCCAGGCCCTGGCGGCGGTTGCCGCCGGAGCCCTTCGTGGCGCCCTTCTTGGTGCCGGGGCGGCGCTTGGCGCCGGGGTACTGCTCGTTACCGGGCAAGGGGATGGTCCTTTCTGGGCCGTCAGGCGAGGTGCCAGCGGGCACCGGTGGCGGAGTCCTCGACGACGACGCCGGCGGCCGTGAGCTGGTCGCGCAGCGCGTCGGCGCGAGCCCAGTCCTTGGCGGCGCGCGCCTGGGCGCGCTCGTCGATGAGGGCGGAGACGAGGTGGTCGAGGGCCTCGAGGGCGGCGTCGTCGGAGGCTCCGGCGCCCGCGCCGATGACGCGGGAGCGCCACGGCTCGGCGAGCGGGTCGAGGCCGAGGACGTCGAGCTGGGCGCGCAGGTCGAGGGCGAGCTCGGCGGAGGCGGAGGCGTCGCTCGCGGACAGGGCCGTGTTGAGCCGCTTGAGGGTCGCGTGGACGACGGCCACGGCGCCGGCGAGGTTGAGGTCGTCGTCCATGGCGGAGGAGTACTCCTCCGGCAGGGCGCGGGAGCGGATCTCCTCGGAGGGGGCGTCGACGACTCCCCCGGCGAGCTCGAGGGCGCGGGTGACGGCGCCGGAGAGGCGGTCCCACAGGCCGGCGGCGTCGGCGAGGGTCTCCTCGGAGAACTCGACGGTGGAGCGGTGGTGGACGGTGCCGAGCGCGAGGCGCAGCACGGGGGCGTCGTAGCGCTTGAGGAGCTCGGCGACGACGAGCGAGTTGCCGAGCGACTTGCTCATCTTCTCGCCCTTGATGGTGACCCAGGCGTTGTGGACCCAGTGCTGGGCGAAGCCCCAGCCGGCGCCGTGGGACTGGGCCTGCTCGTTCTCGTGGTGCGGGAAGCGCAGGTCGATGCCGCCGCCGTGGATGTCGAAGGACTCGCCGAGGAAGCGGCGCGACATGGCGGAGCACTCGAGGTGCCAGCCGGGCCGGCCACGGCCCCACGGGGCGTCCCAGGAGGCGTCCTCGGGCTCGGTGGGCTTGGCGGCCTTCCACAGCGCGAAGTCGCGCGGGTCGCGCTTGTCGGCCTCGACGTCGTCGTCGATCTGGGACTCGTCCTCGGTGGTCGCGAGGTCGTCGACGCGCTGGTTGGTGAGCGAGCCGTAGTCCTTGAGGCTGCGGACGTCGAAGTAGACGTTGCCCGCGTCGCCGACGTAGGCGTGGCCGGCGTCGAGGAGGCGCTGGACGAGGGCGATCATCTCGGGGATCTGGCCCGTGGCGTGCGGCTCGTAGGTGGGGGCGGTGACGCCGAGGGCGCGGTAGGCGGCGTCGAACTCGCGCTCGAAGCGCTGGGCCCAGGCCCACCAGGCCCAGCCGGCCTCCGCGGACTTGGTGAGGATCTTGTCGTCGATGTCGGTGACGTTGCGGACGAGGACGACCTTCTGGCCGGAGCGCTCGAGCCAGCGGCGCAGGACGTCGAAGGCGATGCCGGAGCGCATGTGCCCGATGTGCGGGGAGCCCTGGACGGTCGCGCCGCAGAGGTAGATCGCGACCGTTCCGGGGGTGACGGTCGGCGCCAGGGGGACGACGGCACGCGCGGCGGAGTCGTACAGGCGCAGGGTGGGCTCGGCGGGCTGGGCAGCGGGCCGGGTCTCCTCGTTCGTGGCCTCGGGGGCGGGGGTGTCAGTGCTCACCGGGCCAGCCTATCCGTTGGGGCAAGGCGGCTCTCTCGGCGCCGCTCGTGGCTCCCGCTCGCTCCGCGCGCACCACCTCGCACCGTGCGCACCAGCTCGCACCCTGTGCTCGCCGCTGAGACGACTCCAAGGTGAGCACACGGTGCGAAGGCGCGCAGTCGGTGCGAGCACGTGCGAAGCCGAGCAGCGTGTGCCAGCACGCGCGAGGGCGGGCACCGGGTGCGTGCGACGCGCCCGCACCGTTCCTAGGTCTTTCACAGGCTCCGTCCCGGTGCCCTCCCAGGGTCGGTGGGTTACATAGTTCCTGCCGCCGGACGGAGCGGGCAGCGAGGGTTGGGGAACCCGACGACCTGCCGGTCTCCGAGAGCCGCACGGGTCCTAGGGAGCCCGGACGGCTCGCTCCGGCGAAGGAGGAGGCTCCTCCCGGGTCATGGGAAGCCCGGGGAACGCGAGCCCCTCGACGACGAAGGCCCTCGGGCCGGGAGAGACAACCCGGCCCGAGGGCCCGTCCTCGTTCTTGAGGCGGACAGCCTCAGGCAGGACCGAGCGCCCGGGCCCGTCACGCGCCCCAGCGCAGCGCCGCCGTCACCACCGGGCATGATGGGGCCCGTGAGCACGCAGCAGACCACGGGGGCCCCGACGTCGTCGGCCGCCTTCTGCCCGCTCCACGACGCCAGCGCGTGCCCCTCCTGCCCTCACATGGACCTGCCCCTGACCGACCAGCTCGAGCGCAAGCAGGCGCGCGTCGCCGGTCTCCTCGCCGACGGCGCGAACCCCGTGCGCGCGAGCGTGTGGGAGCCGCCGCAGCCCTCCGCTCCCGAGCGCTTCCGGAACAAGGCGAAGATGGCGGTCTCCGGCACGGTGGACGCGCCTGTCCTCGGCCTCGCCGACGCCCGCGGCCTCAGCGTCGACCTGCGCCGCTGCCCGCTCCGCGTCCCCGCCGTCGAGGCGGCCCTGCCCGTCCTCACCCGACTCATCACGGAGCTGCGCCTCACGCCCTACGACATCGCGGCCGACCGGGGCGAGCTCAAGCACGTCCTCGTCACCGCCTCCCCCGACGGCGAGCTCATGGTCCGTCTCGTGTGCCGCACCGCGGACCGCGTCCCCGACCTGCGTGCCGCGCTCCCCCGCCTCCGCGAGGAGCTGCCCGGGCTCGCCGTCATGAGCGTCAACGTGCAGCCCGTCCACCAGGCCGTCATCGAGGGCCCCGAGGAGATCGTCCTCGCGGACGCCTCCCTCGGGCTCGGGGACCGCCTGCTCATGCGCCTGTCCCTGCCCGAGACGGAGCACCGGCCGGCGCGCGAGCTGCCGCTGCTCCTGCCGACGCGCTCCTTCTTCCAGACGAACACGGCCGTCGCCGAGGCGCTCTACGCGACGGCGGCCGAGTGGTCGCACGACCTCACGGGCACTGGCGGCACCGCCAGCCGCCCGGCCGAGGTCTGGGACCTGTTCTGCGGGGTGGGCGGCTTCGGCCTCGCTCTCGCGGACCAGGGCCGACAGGTTCGCGGGGTCGAGGTGTCCGCTCCTGCGATCGACGGCGCCCGCGAGGCCGCACGGCTCATGGGGCTACGGCCTGGCGAGGTGGACTTCGCGGCGGGTGACGCACGCGTGCTCGACCCGGCCGCAGGTGTGGTCCGCGACCTGCTCGTCGTCAACCCGCCGCGGCGCGGGATCGGCGCCGACCTCGCCGGGCGTATCGAGGCCTCCGGCACGCCGCGGGTCCTGTACTCCTCGTGCAACCCGGTGAGCCTCGCGAAGGACCTCGCGCGCATGCCGTCCCTGCGGGTGCGTCGGGCACGCCTGTTCGACATGTTCCCGCACACGGATCACGCCGAGGTGCTCGTCGAGCTGGTGCACTGAGCGCCGGTCGATCGGCCCAGCCCGAAGCCGACGCCGCCCGTGCTCACGCGGCGCGGTGACGCCCCGTCCCGGCACCGGTGGGCGCCGTCGCCGTCTCAGAGCCCGACGGAGTCGAGCCAGTCGGAGATGACGCGCTGGCCGGCGGGGACGAGCTCCTCGCCGAGGCGGGCCGTGTCCTGGCGGATCGTGCGCGGGTCGATGCCGTTCCCGGTCAGCTCACCGACGTTGGCGATGAGCCAGCGCTCGATGAAAGCGGGATCGGCCTCGATGTGGAACTGGAGCCCGAGCGCCGAGGCCACGGTGAAGGCCTGGACGGGCGTCGTCGGGCTCGAGGCGAGCACCTGCGGCGTCGGGGCCGTGTCCGTGGGGGCCGGCAGGACGATGCGGTCGCCGTGCCAGTGGAGGACGGGCATGCCGTCGAGCGGCGCGAGCAGTCCCTCACGCCCTGCCACGCTGAGCGAGACCGGCGCCCAGCCGATCTCCGCCGCTCCGGCCTCCACTCCCCCACCGATCGCGGTGGCGATGACCTGGGCTCCGAGGCAGACGCCGAGGACCGGGCGCCCTAGGGCGAGACGGCGGCGCACCGCGGCGATCTCGTCGTCGAGGTACGGGTAGAGGTCCGTCTGGTCGACGCCGATCGGGCCGCCGAGGACGACGAGCAGCTCGACGTCGTCGCTGAGCCCCCCGGCTGAGGCGGGCGCCAGGTCAGCGGTGGAGCCGACGCCGGCGTCCCAGTAGGTGACGTCGAGACCGTGCTCGGCGATGGCGGGGGCGGCGAGTCCGAGGTCCTCGGAGCCGACGTGGCGGATCGCAAGGGCCCGCCGGGCGGGCGCGGGACTGGCGGGGCTGGCAGGGGACATGAGAAACCTCTCGTGGTCGTCGCCCTCAGGCTACGACCACGAGAGGTTTCCGGGAGCTGGCGGGCCGCTGAGCGGGCGTCAGGCCAGCTCGGCGAGTGCCTTGCGGACCTCGGCCAAGCGGGCGTCGATCTCCTCGGCCTCGTAGGGGATCTCGAGGTCGCGGATCGCGCCGGCCAGGTCGGCGAGGTCGCGCGCCTCGGTGAAGCCGTCGCGCACGAGCGAGCGGGCCGTGCGAACCGAGATCTCGTTCTCGGCGCCGGCCTCGGAGGCGGTGGCGAGGAGGTCGAGAAGCGGACGGTGCGTCACCGTGAGGGAGCGGGCGACGACGTCGAGCTCACCGCCGACGAGCTCGGCGCGTGCGCGGAAGAGGGCGAGCCGCTCGGAGAGCCAGCCGGCGCCGTCGTGCAGGGCGCTCACGAGCTCGCCGAGCGAGCCGACGGCGTCGTTGGCGGCGAGGTCGTCCTCGCCGTCGAGGACCTGGAGGGCGAAGAAGCCGGCCGCGAGGTTGTGGAGGCGGAGCAGGGCGATGGCGAAGCGGACGGAGTCGACGTCGCCGCGCAGCTCCTCGACCTGGCCGGCGAGGGGGCGCAGCTGCTCGAAGGACTCCAGGGCGAGGGCGTCGACCTCCTCGTAGCGGGCGCGGACGTCGTCGAGGAGCTCGCCCTGACCGGCGATCCGCTCGACGTCGCCGTCGACGCCCCGCAGGCTCTCGCGCAGCTGGCCGAGGCGGCCCGAGAGGGCGTCGATCTCCACGGCGCGCCTGCCGAGGAGGGTGACGAGGCGGCTGCACTCCTCGAGGAGGGAGACGAGGCCGGAGGTGGACTCCTGAATCCCCTTCATCTCTGCGAGCACGCGGGCCACGGGGCCCTCAGCGTCCGGCCGCTCGGGGATCCCCACACCGGCGGCGACGAGCGCCGCGACCTCGGCAGGCAGCGCCTGGCGCGTGAAGTCGACGGCGTCCTTGTAGCCGAGGGCACGCAGCTCCTCCAGGAGGGCCGCCTCCCCGGCTGCCGCGACCTCGCGACGGGTGGAGCCGGCGGCGGCGGACTGCTCCTCGACCTCGAGGACCCTGGCGTAGGCGGCCTCGATGGTGTCGCGCAGGGTGGTGTTCTGGGGCAGTGTGCGCACGGACAGGTAGCCGTCGCCGGACGGCACGATGGTCGCGAAGACCCGGTAGTAGCCGCCGTCCTTCGAGCGGTTCGTGATGTAGGCGCTGGCCGCCAGGCCGTCCTGGATGGCCTCCCAGATGGAGCGGTAGACGCCGGCGGGCATCGACGGGTGGCGCACGACGTTGTGGGCCCGCCCCACGAGGGAGCCTCGCGGGTAGCCGGACAGGCGCATGAAGGTCGAGTTGGCGCGGCGGATGCGGCCCTCGGCGTCAGTGGTGGAGAAGAAGAGCTCCTCCGCCTCGTAGGTGTGCTCCTCGCCGGGCAGGGCGGAGCCGCTCGGGGCGGTGGCGGGCGTGTCGGTCATGGTGGCCTTCCTGGACGACTGCGGTGGCGACGGGGCGGCGCGGCGGGCGGCGCGGGCGACGACGGCGGTGCCGCGGTCCGCTCCGACGAGCCCGCGGGAGTGCCCCGGCAGGACGTTGGACCTGCCCGGAAGGTTACTCGGTGTCACCCGCGCACGTGGGTCTCCGAGCATCCCCCGTCACCGATCGTGACCGTTAGGCTCGGGTGACGACCGCGGTCCGCCGGACCGCGCTGACCAGGCCCAGGAGAGCAGCCATGACCGTCGAGATCGTCACCCAGTCCAGCCCCGAGCTCGTCGAGGCGATGGGACGTCTCATCCCGCAGCTGTCGCGGACCGCGCCCGCGCTCACCGAGGAGCAGGTGCGCGACCTCGTCGCCCAGCCCGGCGTCTACCTCTTCGTCTTCCGCCCGAACAAGCCCGCGGAGGACGGCATCCACCACCCGATCCTCGGCATGCTCACCCTCGCGACCTTCACCATCCCGACGGGTCTGCGCGCCTGGGTCGAGGACGTCGTCGTCTCCTCCGAGGCCCGTGGCCAGGGAGCCGGGCGGGCCCTGGTCGAGGCCGCGGTGACGCACGCGCAGGAGCTCGGCGCCCGCACGGTCGACCTCACCTCCCGTCCGAGCCGCGAGGCCGCCAACCGCCTCTACCAGCGCGCCGGCTTCGAGCTGCGCGAGACCAACGTGTACCGCTTCTCCTGGAAGTGAGCCGCTGAGCGGACCGGACGCGAGGGAGCCCCGCCGGATCGTCTCCGGTGGGGCTCCCTCGTGCTCGACGTCGCCGGGCTCGGCTCGTCAGGGAGTCTCGGCGGGGTGACTCACGGAGCTCCCTTCGGCCGGCCCAACGCCCGCCCGGGCATCCTCTGCTCCGCTTCGCCCCCTGTGCGCCGGTTCTGTCCGTGTTTTCGCCGCGCACAGGGTGCGAGGCGCGGCGTCGGGCGGCAGCCAGGTCGTCTGGACGCGCTCAGTACCGCGTCAGCGTGAGGCCCACAGGAGCAGGTGCGGCGTGACCGAGGCGAGGTGCGGGACGACGACGAGCCCGGGGTCCGCCGGGAAGTGCTTCGGCCCGCCGATCTGGATGACGTACAGGCCGTTGGAGCGCGCCGAGGCCGCACCGGTCGCGGAGTCCTCGACGGCGACGCACTGCTTCGGCGACAGCTCGAGACGACGCATCGCCTCGGCGTAAGGGGCCGGGGTCGGCTTGCCGGACAGGCCGTCGTCGCCGGTGACGAGGGCGACGAAGACGTCGCCGAGCTCGTGGGCCACGGCGTCGACGATGGGCCGGGGCGACTGGGTGACGATCGCCTGGGCGAGCCCGAGCTCGGCCATGGCGGAGGTGATCTCCCGGGCCCCGGGGAGGATCGGCGGGTGGGCTCGGACGGCGGCCTCGACGTCGGCGGCCATGCCGGCGAAGACCTCGGCGGTGGCCGGGTCCTCGGGCGAGGCGGTGGCGCCGGTGGCGGCGATCAGCTCGCTCGTCCGACGGATGGAGGCGCCCTTGATGCCCTCGATCTGCTCGAAGGTGACGGTGCCGCCGAGTGCCTCGCAGCGGCGGACGAACGCCTCGTCCCAGAAGGGCTGCGAGTCCATGAGGGTGCCGTCCATGTCCCACAGGACGGCGCGGACGACCTGCCCGTCCGGGGTCGGGCCGGAGGGCAGGGAGACGGCAGGCCCCTTCGTGCTCACTTCGAGCCACCGGCCCGGCGCGCGGAACGGGCCTGCTTCTTCGCGGCGCGGTGCTCGTTGCGGCTCTGCTGGTCCACAGCCCAGGCGACGCGGCCCTGGAGCCAGTCCCGGGTCTGGGAGGTGAGCATCTTGTTGGACTCGAGCAGGCCGCCGGCGCGCAGGCGCGTGAACTCGAGGTACTCGGGGTCGCGGGTGCGCTTGTACCGGTCACCCGCCTCGACGATCTCCGTGGCGGCCGCGGCCACCTGCCGCTCGACGGACTGGCGCACGAGCAGGAGGACGAGCGCGAGGACGAGGCACACGATCGAGCCGTAGCCCTTGGTGAGGGGGTAGAGGACCGCGGCGAGGACGGACAGGACCATGGCCGGTCCCATCATCCCGAAGGTGTAGCCGTCGGGCTTGTCGCTGTAGCCGTGGAACCACTGGTCGATCTTGGTGCGGCCGTCGGGGTCTCCCCCGCGGAACCACTCGCGGACGCGATCAGCGGCACCCGGGCGGGTGACGTCGTCGGGGGTGGGCTCGGTGCTGCGTGCCATCAGCGGGTCTCCGTGTCGATCGGGGTGTCGATGGGGGTGTCGGTAGGAGCGCCGGCTGGTGCCGGCGTGGCAGGGGCGCCGTCGAGGGTGGCGTCGATGAGCTCGGCGATGGAGCCGACGGTGCGCTCGCAGACGGCGGTGACGTCGTCGGGCGACCAGGGGAGGGCGACGGCGTGGTCGGCGACGAGGTGCATCGGGACGTCGTTCCACGAGTCGCCGATGGTCCAGGTCTCGATCGTCTCCCCGGCGCGGGGGCCGTCCTCGGCGGTGAGGCGGGCGACGAGGTCGAGTAGGCCCGAGCCCTTCGTGCAGCCGGAGGGGACGATGTCGAGGAACTCCTGGTTGCGGATGACCTCGACCTGGTTGCCCCATCGTGCGGTCACGTCGGCGACGATCGTGTCGCGGACGTCGTCGTCTCGCACGCGCATGGGTACGCCGATGAAGCGGTGCTCGTGCATCTCGTCGATCGCGAGGGGCTCGAAGACCTGGAGAATCGGGGAGACCTCGTTGTAGGTGTCGGAGAGGACGTAGTCCTTCTCGATAGTCGTGGCGAAGACGGTGAGGCCGTCGTGCACCTGGAGGGACTCGACGATGTCGTGTGCGACGCCGTCGGGCAGGTGGCGCTCCGAGATGACGCGGTAGTCGCCGTCGGTGAGGACCGCGCCGGTGAAGGTGATGGCGTGGTCGAACTCGACGCCCTCGGGCTCGAGCGTGTCCCGCGTGGCGAAGACGGACTTGCCGGAGCAGATGGCGAGCAGGTTGCCGGCCTCGCGCCAGCGGCGCATCGCCTCCAGGTCCTGAGCGGAGACCCGTCGGTCGAAGAGGATCGTCCCGTCGAGGTCGGTGGCCAGGAGCGCTGTCATGCGGGTCCTTCCGGTTGAGGTGGTGCGTGGCGCCGGGCGCCCTCAGGGTAGGCGCCCGCGGCAGGTGGTCGCGAGGACGCCCGGGCAGGCGACGGGGCCGTCGGGAGGTGTCCCGACGGCCCCGTCCGACCTGCGGCGGCCGCTCAGAGGCTCGGCCGTGGCGGTGCGTCCCGGTGCTCCGGGGCGTGGTCAGCCGGTCGGCTCAGAGGCCGAGCCAGCCCGTCCAGGCGCCGAGGATGCCGATGACGAACATGCCGAGGATGATCCACAGCGGGTTCACCTTCTTGTTGAGCAGCCACATGCACAGGAAGGTCAGGCCCAGGGCCGCGCAGGCCGGGAGCAGGTTGTCCAGGATGTTCTGGACGGTGGTGACGGTCTTGGTGCCGTCGTCAGCGGTGACCGTCGAGACCACGCCGGGGAACTTGATGTTCGTCCACTTGGCCACGAGGGACCCCATGACGAACAGACCGGTGATCGAGGCGATCTGTGTGATGCGCTTGAGCTGGCCGCCACCGACCTCGGCGACCATGTCGGTACCGCGCTCGTAGCCCCAGCGCAGGCCGTACCAGCGCATGAGGATGCGGATGATGTTGATCCCGAAGAAGTAGATGATCGGGCCGAGCCAGGAGCCGGTCAGCGCGAGGGACGCGCCGAGGGCGCCGAGGACCGGGCGGGCGGTGCCCCAGAAGATCGGGTCGCCGACGCCGGCGAGCGGGCCCATGAGGCCGACCTTGACGGCCGTGATGGCGTCCTCACCCATCTCGTCGCCCTTGGACTTCTTCTCCTCCATGGCGGCGGTGACGCCGAAGACGACGGAGGAGACCCACGGGTGGGTGTTGTAGAACTCGAGGTGGCGCTTAAGGGCGGCCGCCTGCTCGGTCTTGTCGTTCGGGTAGAACTTCTTGATCGCGGGCATGAGGGTGAGGCAGAAGCCGATCGCCTGCATGCGCTCGAAGTTGAAGGAGCCCAGGAGGAAGGTGGAGCGCCAGTACATGCTCCGCAGGTCCTTCGTGGTGAGCATGCGCTCCGGGGCGGCCTCGGTGGTCTCGGTGGCCTGAGTCTCAACTGCAGTGGACATTGGTGTTCTTCCTTCCAGCGCTCAGTCGAGCTCGTCGTCGAGGTCGTCGTCCAGGTCCGCGCCGCCGGCGGTGACGCCAGCGGGTGCCCCCGCGTAGGCGGCCACCTGCGGCTTGGGCTGGAACTCCGGGTTGAGCTGGACGTAGATGAGGGCGAAGCAGACCGCCAGGATGCCCAGGGCGACCAGCGTGATGCCGGCGTTGAGGGTCGTCGCGAACTCGGCGACGACGAAGCCGATGAAGAAGAAGGGCAGCAGCTTGCGGGCCTTCATCATGTTGATGACCATCGCGTAACCGACGACGACGATGAAGCCACCGGCGATCTGGAGGCCTTGGGTGATCGTCGGCGGGATGGCCTCGAGGGCGGTCTTCACGGAGTCGCCGGAGGCGAGGGCCGCGACGATGGCGGTCGGGATGGCGACGCGCAGACCCTGGAGGCTCAGGGCGATGAAGTGCATCCAGGTGATGCCGCGGAAGTTGGCCTTCTCGGCGAAGGCGTCCGCCTGGTGCGCGAAGAACACGTTGACGGTGCGGACGAAGATGGTGAGGGCCTGGCCGGCGACGGCGAGCGGGACGGCCACGGCGATGGCCTCCTTGGTGCTCTGGCCGCCCGCGATCACGATGACCGTGGAGACGGTGGAGGCGAGGGCGGCGTCAGGGGCCATGGCGGCGCCGACGTTCATCCAGCCGAGGGCCAGCAGCTCGAGGGAGCCGCCGATCATGATGCCGGTGGTGGGGTCGCCCAGGACCAGACCGGTGAGGGTGCAGGCCACGAGGGGGCGGTAGAACATGCGCTCGTCCAGGACGGAGTCGCAACCGGCGAGGAACGCCACGAGGGTCACGAGGATGATCTGGACCGCACTGATGTCATGCATGGGAGTGCTTTCTTCTCAGTGTTTTCGGGAGGAGAGACGGGAGGGGCTCTGGGGCCGGTTCGCCGTGTTCAGGACAGGAAGCCCTTGGACTTGAGGGCGCCCATGAGCTCGGCCGAGCCCGTGGAGGGAACCTGCTGGATGTACTGCTTGACGCCGCGGGAGTCGATCTCCTTGAAGTCCTCCACGTCCTTGTCCGAGACGTAGACGGCCTGAGAGAGGGCCTTGGTGCCCTGCTTGAAGGTCATGCCGCCGACGTTGACGGAGTCGACCTTGATACCGAGGTCGAGGAGTCGGATGACGTCAGCCGGGGTCTCGACGACGAGGATGGTCTTGAGGTCCGCGTACTTGGGGTTGTTGTAGACACGGGCGGCCTTCTCGACGCCGATGACGTTGACCTTGACCTTGCCGCCGCCCGTCTGGAGCATGAGCGTCTTGCGCAACTCGTCGTTGGCGGCGCCGTCGGACACGGCGATGATGCGCTCGGCACCGAGGGAGCCGGCCCAGTTGTTGGCGACCTGGCCGTGGACCAGGCGGGAATCGATACGCAGGAGCTTGATGTCCATCAGAGCTCGTCTCCTTCGTCGTCGGAGTCATCGGTGGGGGTGGGGGTGAAGATGTCGGAAAGGACCTTGACGCCGTTGGAGCCGGCGGACCTGGCGACCTCGACGAGCTCGGCGAGGTCCGCGCCGACCATGCGGCGGCCGAGTACCTCGATGAGCATCGGGAGGTTCACTCCGGTGACGACGTCGGCGTCGTCACGCTCCGCGGCGAATCGCGCCGCGGCGTTGTAGGGGCTGCCACCGAGGAGGTCCACGAGGAGGAGGTACTGGTCGCTGGGCGACCCCTCGACGGCGGCGGCGTACTTGGCGAGGAGGTCGTCCGGACCCTCCGACTGCTCGAAGGTGACGGGGACGAGGTCCTCCTGGGGGCCGGCGATCATGGCCGACGAGGCGACGAGCCCCTCCGCCAGACGGCCGTGGGCTGCGACGATCACAGCGACCATGTGTGCTCCTTTGCTGATCGGCCCCGTGGGAGCGGGACCGCGGTTGCGTGGTGAAGACGTTAATCGTGTAACTCGTTGCAAGGACCTACCTTGGTCCCACGTCGTTAAACGATTGACGTCGCGCGGCTCACACAGTACACGGTGAACGGGCTCACGTCACGTTCGGGTTTCGACAGACGGACCGCGTGCGGATCTGCCCCGCTGGCACGCGCCCTCCAGCCCGGCTCGCACCCTGTGCGCGCCCTCGACACGCACCGACAGCACGCACAGGAGGAGAAGCGGCGCAGCGGGTGCGATTGCGAGCGACGGACCTCACCCTCCGTGAGAGCCGAGCCAGAGCGGGGCAAGGTCGTGGCACGAGCGAGCGATCGACCCACCGGTCTCCACGGATCGTCCCGCGCACCCCGCGGCGTCTACGCCAGGAGCGCCGAGTGGGTGCGGCTGCCCGCGGGGAAACGTCATCTCGTCATCGCCCGCGCCGCCACGATGACGGCACCGCCAGGGAGCGAGCGCGTCCTCGTGCGCGAGTCCGCCGCCGTCGTCCAGGGGATCCCGATGGTCGGCTCCCTGCCACGGCGCGCGCAGGTCGCGATCCCCGGCTCACCGCGGGGCCGCGTCTGCCGGTCGACGACGACGCACTCCGCCCCGGCCGGCCTCGACGTCCGATCGATTCAGGGCACCCTGACGACCTCACCCGCGCAGACCGTCGTCGACCTCGCGTGCACGCGCACATTCCGGTCGGGCCTCGTCTCAGCAGACGTGGTCCTCGCCAGCGGCTCCGCCACCCTGGAGGAGATGATCGAGATCGTGGAGCGTCACCCCGGTCGCCCCCGGGATCAGGCGCGCCCGCCAGGTCCTCACGTACGCCGAGGGCGCCTCGGAGTCCCCCGCGGAGTCATTGAGCCGGGCCGTCATGATCGAGCACAGGCTCCCGCTGCCCGTCATCCAGTACGAGGCCCGCGAGAGCGACCGAGTCCACGTCGCCCGCGTCGACTTCTACTGGCCGGAGCTCAGGCGGGTGGGAGAGATCGACGGCAAGATCAAGCTCGAGGAGCCGTTGGCGGAATCTGATCCGGCGAGCCGCGCGGCCGCACTCGTCCAGCGCGACTCCCGCCTCGCCCACGCGCTCGGGCACCTACCGACCCACTGGACCTGGGACGACGCCTACCACGAGGAGGAGATGCTGCGTCGGCTGGCGCTCGGAGGTATTGAGCCGCAGCCGCGTCTCCCTCAGCCTCCGAACAGGATCCGAGCCTGAGGGGCAGCCTCACGCCCGCAGGTTGTCACAAGGCAAGGCACAGCAGAGGGTGCGAGGCCGAGCGCAGGGCAGCCCTCCGCACCGCACCGACAACGCGGCAGAGGGTGCCAAGCCCAGCGAGCAGGGCGCTCACCTCACACGCGTCTCAGCCGCGATCCGTCAGGAGGCTCTCAATGAACGCGGCGACACTCGGCGTCGTCGTGCCACCAGCGGCGGCGACGACGTCGTCCGGGGAGCCCGCCATGGCGCAGGGCCGGTCGACGACCTCGAACATGGGCACGTCGTTCCACGAGTCGCCGACGGCGGCGGTGAGCTCGAGGCTGGTCCCCGACTCCACCAGGAGCGCCTCGAGGACCCGCAGCGCATCCCCCTTGGTGCGTCCGGCGGCGATGACGTCGAAGAATCCGTGAGAGCGGATCGCGTCGATCCGCCCCTCCCCCGTGCCGGCGACCTGTGCGGCGAGGGCGTCGGCGAGATCCGGGTCGAGAACGCGCACGGGCATGTGCGTGACGTCGTGCTCGAGGAGCGCCTCGAGGTCGATCGGCTTGAAGTGGTTCGGGATCCCCGCCTCCTTCGACCCTGTGAGTCCCAGGGCGTCATGGAGGATGTAGTCGCCGTCGAGCGTGGTGGCGAGGATGTCGCAGTCGTCGCGCTCGGCGAGGAGCTCCGTGACGGTGCGTACGACGTCCGCGGGCAGCGGGTGGGTGCGCAGCACGGTGCCGGCACCGTCGAGGAGCGTCGTGCCGGACGCGCAGACGATGTAGTCGGCCTCGACGGGGACGCCGGCAGCCTCGCTGGCGTCGGCGAGCGCGAGCCGGGCGAGGCTCACGGACCGGCCCGTGGCGACGGCGAGGACGTTCCCGGCCTCGCGCCAGCGGATGACGGCCTCGGCGTCCTCCCGGGTGACGGTGCGGCGGCGGACGAGCGTGCCGTCGAGGTCGGTGGCGAGGAGTCGGGTCACGCGAGCTCTCCGGGACGGGACGGCCAGGTCATGACGCCGTCGGCGTCGCGCCACGTGGCGGCGTGGTCGGGGTCCGCCTCCGCGGAGAGGACCCAGTCGACGACGGCGGCGACGGACGGGGTCGTGCACTCGCACACGTCGACGACCTCAGGCGGCGCGGAGGCCATGGCGACGGGGTGGTCGGCGAGCTCGTGCATGGGGATGTCGTTCCAGGAGTCGCCGACGGTCCAGGTCTCAACGGTCTCTCCCGCGTAGGGGCCGTCGGGCGCCGTGAGCTCGGAGACGAGCTCCGTGAGACCGAGGCCCTTGGAGACGCCGGCGGGGACGAGGTCGTAGAAGTCCTGGTTGCGGAATCCGGTGACGGCACCGCCCCAGCGCTGCTCCACGCCGTCGCGGATCCGCTCGAAGGCGGGACCGTCGGCGACGCGCAGCGGCACGCCGATGACGCTGCGGCCGGCGAGGTCGGCGGTCGTTCCCGGGGTGAAGAGGGTGAGGAGCCCGGTGCCGGAGCCGATCGAGTCGTAGAGCTGGAGGTCGCCGTCGAGGGTGGTGGTGAAGACGGTGACACCGGGGGCGTCGTCGACGAGCTCGAGGACTCCGTCGGGGACGCCGTCGGGCATCCCGGTGACGTGGAGGACCTCGTAGTCGCCGTCGGTGAGGACGGCGCCGGAGTAGAGGACGGCGTAGTCGAACTCGAGGCCGGAGGGGTCGAGGGCGGAGTGGAGGGCCGCGACGGAGCGCCCGGTGTTCATGACGAGGAGGTGGCCGGCCTCACGCCATCGGCGCATGGCGGCGAGGTCCTCGTCGCGGACGCGGCCGTCGAAGAGGATGGTGCCGTCGAGGTCGGTGGACAGGATCTTGCGGGTCACGTGAGTCCTTCGGTGGGTCGGCTCGGTGGTGCTGCGGAGGGGCGTGGGGCGACGCGCCCCGCGTCGTCACTCCTGCGGCACGTTCCTCTCGAGCTCCGCGATCCACGGGTTCGAGCCCGCGTCCGAGGGCATGCGCCAGTCGCCGCGCGGGGACAGCGAGCCGCCGGCGACGACCTTGGGGCCGTTCGGGAGCGTGGAGCGCTTGAACTGGTTGGAGAAGAAGCGCTTGAGGAAGAGCGTCTCCCACTTCCTGATCTCGGGGAGGGCGTAGGCGACCTTGTCCTCCTCGGGCAGGCCGGCGGGCCAGGCGCCCGCGTCGGCGTCCGCCCAGGCCTTCTCGGCGAGGAAGGCGATGCGGCTCGGGCGGGCCCCGCGGCGCAGCACGTGCCAGAGCGTGAAGTCCTGGAGGGCGTAGGGGCCGATCTTGGCCTGGGTCGACTGGATGGGCTCTCCCTCAGCAGCCGGCACGAGCTCGGGGCTGATCTCGGTGGCGAGGATGGACAGGAGCACCTCGCCAGCGGTGTCGGAGAAGATCCTCTCGGAGACGACCCAGCGGATGAGGTGCTGGATGAGGGTCTTGGGGATGCCGGCGTTGACGTTGTAGTGGCTCATCTGGTCGCCGACGCCGAAGGTGCACCAGCCGAGCGCCAGCTCGGAGAGGTCGCCGGTGCCGAGGACGATGCCGCCGCGCTGGTTGGCGATGCGGAAGAGAAAGTCGGTGCGCAGGCCGGCCTGGACGTTCTCGAAGGTGACGTCGTAGACCTCCTTGCCGCGCTCCCCCTTGCCGTAGGGGTGCCCCATGGCTGCGAGCATCTGCTCGGCGGCGGGCTTGATGTCGAGCTCCTCGAAGGAGACGCCGAGCGCCTCGGAGAGCAGCTGGGCGTTGCTGCGGGTCTCGGCGCTCGTGGCGAAGCCCGGCATGGTGATCGCCTGGATGTGGGTGCGGGGCAGGCCGAGGCGGTCCATGGCGCGGGCGGCGACGATGAGGGCGTGGGTGGAGTCGAGGCCGCCGGAGACGCCGATGACGATCTTGGGGTTGCCGATGGCGCGCATGCGCTGGACGAGGCCGGCGACCTGGATGTTGTAGGCCTCGTAGCAGTCCTGCGCGAGGCGGGCCGGGTCGTCAGGGACGAAGGGGAAGCGGTCGACGCTGCGGCGCAGGCCGATGTCCGTGCGGGGGGCCGCGAGGCTGCGCCGCTCGACGAGCACCGTGCGGAAGCCGGAGGGGTCGATGAAGGTGGCGACGCCGTCGTCGGCGCCCTGCAGACCGAGGCCGCGCGCGCCGCGCGAGAGGGTCTCGCGATTGTCGTCGAAGGAGCCCTGGCGGACCCGCTCGGCGACGAGCCCCTCGACGTCGACGTCGACGACGGTGGCGCGCGGCCCCTCGGGGAACCGCTCGGTCTCCCCCAGGAGCGCGCCGTTCTCGTAGACGAAGGTCTGACCGTCCCAGGTGAGGTCCGTGGTGGACTCGCCCTCGCCGGCGGCGGCGAAGACGTAGGCGGCCAGGTCGCGCGAGGAGGAGGCGCGGGCGAGGAGCTTGCGGTCCTCCGCCTTGCCGACGGTGATCGGCGAGCCCGAGAGGTTGACGAGGACGGTCGCGCCCGCGAGCGCGGCCAGCGACGACGGCGGGACGGGAACCCACATGTCCTCGCAGACCTCGACGTGGAGGGTGAGGCCGGGGACGTCCTCGACGTCGAAGAGGAGGTCGGGGCCGAAGGGGACGAGGATGTCGACGGCGTCCGGGTCGTCGGGGCGGTCGACGTCGGCGTCGCCCACGCCGGGCAGGCGGATCCAGCCGTCGGTCTCGACAGTGTCCCCGGCGGCGAAGTGCCGCTTCTCGTAGAACTCGCGGTAGTTGGGCAGGTAGGACTTCGGGGCGACGCCGAGGACGTGCCCGCCCTGGATGACGACGGCGCAGTTGTAGAGGCGGGTGCCGACGAGGAGCGGAGCCCCGACGATGAGGACGGGCAGCAGGTCGGTCGAGGCGGCACGGACGGCCTCGATGGCGGCCAGGACGTCGGCGCGCAGGACGTCGGAGAGGAGGAGGTCGTCGATGGAGTAGCCGGTGAGGCTGAGCTCGGGGAAGGCGGCGACGGCGACGCCGTCCTCGGAGAGGGCGCGGGCCTGCTCGATGATGGCCGCAGCGTTGGCGGCGGGGTTCGCGAGGACGACGGGGAGCGTGACGGCGGCGACGCGCGCAAAGCCCTGGTCGTAGGCGGAGCGGAACTCGATCGTCGGGGAGGCGGGGGCGGCGCTGGCGTCGTTGGGCATGGCTCGATCCTCCCACGCGCCCCGGACACGTTGAAGGGCAGGCGGAGCGAGCCGATGAAGCGTGCCGGGCTCGCCACTCGGAGACCTAACCCCTCGACGATGCAAACAATCCGTCCGAACCGGCGTGGTTGTCTGACATCATGCGAGTTAATCCATTAACGTTGTGCGGACCACACGGCGGTAACGACGCCGAGCGCCGACCGTCACAGGTGGCGACGAACCAGGAACCGCACATCGAAGGAGATGTCATGCGCAGAGCCGCGCACACCCTGCCCCTCGCGGTGCTCACCGCGCTGACGGTGCTCGGGGCGCTCATCGCCCCGACCGCCTCCGCCGCCCAGGCCGACGCCTCATCCAGCGAGCAGTGGCGCCCCGCCTTCCACTACGCGCCGGAGAAGAACTGGATCAACGACCCCAACGGCCTCGTCTACGAGAACGGGACGTACCACCTCTTCTACCAGCACAACCCCAAGGGCATCGCCTGGGGCAACATGAGCTGGGGCCACGCCACGAGCACCGACCTCGTGCACTGGACCGAGCAGGCGGTGGCGATCCCGTACACCAAGGACTACGGCGTCTTCTCAGGCTCCGCCGTCTACGACGAGAACAACACCTCGCGTCTGGGCACCAAGGAGAATCCGCCGATCGTGGCCATCTGGACGCGCGCGGACAACCACACCGGGATCCAGGCGCAGTCCCTCTCCTACTCGACCGACCACGGGAAGACCTGGACCAACCTCAACGACGGCGACCCGATCCTCGACGTCAACAACAAGGACTTCCGCGACCCCAAGGTCTTCTGGGACTCGACCTCGAACCGGTGGACCATGGCCGTGGCCCTCTCCGCCGAGCACAAGGTCTCCTTCTACTCCTCCTCCGACCTCATCCACTGGACCCACGAGTCCGACTTCGGCCCAACCGGTGACACGACCGCCGTCTGGGAGTGCCCGGACCTCTTCGAGGTCCCCGTCGACGGCGGAGGCTCCACCTGGGTGCTCTCGCTGTCCATCGCCGGCAAGACGAAGTACTTCACCGGCAGCTGGGACGGCTCGACGTACACCGCCGACCCCGTCTCGGTCTACGACGGCTCCGAGGGCACCCTCCTTGAGGGCTTCGACTCCGGCAGCTACGACGGCTGGACGACCAACGCCGACGGCGCCACCGGCACCGCCCTGGGAACGGCGCCCGCCACAGGCGACCTCGCGGGCCACCAGGGCACCGGCTACGTCGACACCTACGGCACCGGGGACAACGACACCGGCTCGCTCACCTCCGCGCCGTTCACGATCTTCACCGACTACCTCAACCTCCTCACCGCAGGCGGCAAGCACCCCTACGACGCGACCGCCACCGGTGACAACGGCGGCGGAACGCTCCTCACCGGCTTCGACTCGGGAAGCTGGGACGGCTGGGCCGTCGAGGGCAGCGCCTTCGGCACCGCGCCCTCGACCGGCGCCAACTCTGGGCAGCAGGCGCTCCACCACCAGCAGGGCGCTGGGCTCCTCAACTCTTTCTACGACTCGGCGACGGGCCAGGGCTCCGACGCCGGGACGGGCACAGTCACCTCGCCGTCCTTCACCATCAACGCCGACCACCTCAACCTCCTCGTCGGCGGCGGCAACCACGGCGCCGACGACGTCTCCGGCGAGACCGCCGTCGAGCTCGTCGTCGACGGCCAGGTCGTGCGCACGGTTACCGGCAAGAACACCGAGTCCCTCAACTGGCAGAGCGTCGACGTCTCCGACCTGCGCGGCAAGACGGCCACGCTCCGTGTCGTGGACGCAAACACCAGCGGGTGGGGGCACATCATGCTCGATGAGGCGCGCCTGTCCGACACCGCGGCTTCGCCCTTCCCCTCGAACACCTCCGTCAACCTCGTCGTCGACGGCGAGGTGGTCGCCTCCGCTACGGGCAACAACTCGGGGACGCTCGACTGGCAGTCCCTCAACGTCAGCCGGTGGAAGGGACAGCAGGCCACGCTTGTCATCGAGGACAACAGCTCCTTGGACAGCTGGGGCCACTTCATGGTCGACTCGATCACCGCCTCGGACACCAAGGGCTTCTCGCAGGCGGACTCGCTGCCCGTCATCGACCACGGTCGCGACAACTACGCGGCGGTGACGTGGAACGGTGCGCCCGACGGCAACCGGTACGCGATCGGCTGGATGTCGAGCTGGGACTACGCCAACGACCTGCCGACCAGCACCTGGCGCGAGGCGATGACGGTGGCCCGCGAGTACACCGCCCACACCGTCGACGGGAAGGTCCGAGTCTTCGCGGAGCCCGTCGCCTCGCTCGACTCCCTGCGCACGGGGCAGACCTTCTCCCGGAAGAACACGAACATCCAGTCAGCCGAGCGCTCCATGGGCAAGAAGGCCGCAGGGAGCTCCTACGACATGGAGCTCACGATCAACCCCGGCACCGCCGAGCGCTCCGGCGTCAAGGTGCTCGTCGGGGCCGGGCAGGAGACCGTCGTCGGGTACGACGCGACGACCGGCGAGGTCTACCTCGACCGGACGAAGTCCGGGACCATCCCGAACGACTCCTTCCCGTCCATCGACCGCGCCCCAGTCACCCCTGCGGCCGATGGCCTCATCCACCTGCGCGTGCTGGTCGACCACTCGAGCGTCGAGGTCTTCGCAAACGACGGCGCCGCCGTGATCACGGACGCCGTCTACCCGGACGCCTCCTCGACGGGCGTGAGCCTGTTCGCGGAGAACGGCCGGGCGCGCTTCCCTCAGCTGACGATCCACGAGCTCGGCTCCTACACGGACTGAGGCCGAGCACACCGTTCGAGGGGCTCCTTCCGCGCGAGCGGGAGGAGCCCCTCGTCCCGTGCTGACCACCTTGAGGCGCGTCCACCTCCCGGCCACCCGGCGGTGCCAGGATCGCGCCATGGCCGCTATGACCGCTCCGTGCACCGCCGCCTACCCGCCCACCCCGTGCCCCTGCCCCGTCCCGGAGGGCTCGCGGACCGTCTTCGCGCACCGCGGCGCCTCGGCGCTCGCGCCGGAGAACACGCTGGCCGCGTTCCGGCAGGCCGGCGGGGTCGACGCCGGCTCCTGGTTCACGGCCGCGGACGGCTCGCACCTCTTCGGCGGGGAACCGGTCCCGACGCTGCGGGCGGCCCTCGAGGTCGTCGCCGAGGCGGGGATGGGCGTCAACGTCGAGCTCAAGTCCTGCGAGGCGGGCGCCGAGGCGTCGCGCCGGCTCGTCGACGGCGTGGCCGTGCTCCTCGACGAGTACGCGGAGGAGCTCTTCAGCTGGGGCGTCACGGGGATCTTCACGGACCGCGTCCACGAGCTGGGGTCGCTCGCCGCGCAGGGCTGACGGCTTCCTCGCCTCGCTCCCGACCTCCCACGGGCGCTCGGCCGTCGCCCGTGCGGATGACCGCCTCTCGTCGTCGGACGGCCTCAGGCCTCGCGGGCGCCACACTGGAGCGACAAGCGCCAGCCCACCTCAAGGGGTGAGATGAAGACCACGCAGCAGATCCCGCACCGCGTTGAAAATGCAATCAAGTTCCGGTGTTCACCCTCGCCCTAGCCCCCTATGCTTCACCAGTCGGAACGCACTTGGCACGAGGAGATCAGGGACTCCGTTGACATGCCGATGCGTTCGGGGATGCCGCGATTCAGGGACCGCGCCCCCGAGCCCGACTGAGGCCCCGCACCTGTGGTGCGGGGCCTCCTCGCGTCTAGAGGACCGTTAGAACGGGCCGTGCGTACGGCGTCCTAGAAGCGCCGTGACGAGATCAGGCGCTGATGCCCCACCGCTCCTTGAGGCCCTCGATGTAGAGGCGGATCTCCGCGACCATGTCCGTCGCCAGCGTGGCGTCCGCGGCGGTTCCGTCCGTCGTCGACGCCAGCCACTGGATCTGCAGGCCGTCGGACAGGGCGGTGACTGATCGGGCGATGAGCTCCGAGGGTGCGTCCGCACGCACGACGCCGGCGGCCTTGCCCTTCTCGAGGGCGTCGATCAGCGCCTGGACCGAGACGTGAAGGTGCTCGACGAACCACTCGTGGGCCGGGTGGTCGGCGTCGAGCACGGAGACGATGGTCGCCGTGTAGATGGCGACGAGCTCGCGGCGCTGCGCGTTGCGCTCCACGAGACGCAGGTAGGCATCGAGCATGGCCCACGGGTCGTCCCCAGCGAGCTCGGAGATCGCGTTGACGTCCTCGCGGTCACGACGGTCGAGCACCTGCGCGAAGAGCTCGTCCTTGGAGGAGAAGTGGTGCAGCAGCCCGGCCTTGGAGATGTCCGCGGCGGCAGCGATGTCCGCCAGGGACGTGCCCGCGTAGCCGTGGGCGCCGAAGAGCGCGACCGCCTCGTTGAGGACGCGCTCGCGCTTGTCCTCGCTCCCGGCCTTCGGTCGGCCGGGCCCGCGCCGGCGCGCGGGCGGGGCTGCTGAGGAGCGTGACGACGTGTTCCTGCTGGCCATGAGGCCATCATCCCACTGCGCGCAGGCTTCCGTTGCGCCGTCGCCCATACAACCGTCCTCACGGTCGAATCGTGGCAGAGTGTGCACCGACCGCATCGCGTCCCCACAGCGAGGAGCACCTCCCCGCGAGCGCAGGAACGGGCCCGCGCCACAGCGTCGAAGGAGACCGGCATGAGCACCGACAACCGCACCCCACGCGTCACCGACACCCCTGTCGCCAGGCCGACCGGCGAGCCCGGCCCGCTCGTCGCCGCCGCCTGCGGCCCCGTACGCGGTGAGTGGCGCACCATCACGACCGCGACGGAGCACAGCCGGTACCAGCGCTCCGCAGCCTTCTACGCCATCCCCTACGCCGAGGAGCCCACCGGGGAGCGGCGCTTCATGGGCCCCGTCCCCCGCGGGCGCTGGTCCGAGGGGCTCGACGCCACCACGCCCGGCGCCACGCCCCAGCGCGGCTCCATCTTCGACGACCCGGCCATCCCTGAGCCGTCCGTCCCGGGCGAGGACGTCCTCAACCTCAACGTCTTCACCCCTGTCCCCGGGGAGGAGTCGGCCAACCTGCCCGTCTACGTCTGGATCCACGGCGGAGGCTGGGTCTCCGGCTCGCACAACTCACCCTGGTACGACGGCGCCGCCTTCAACCGCGACGGCGTCGTCACCGTCTCCGTCGCCTACCGCCTCGGCTTCGACGGGTACGGGTGGGTCGACGGCTCCGACGCCCCCTACAACCGCGCCGTCCTCGACCAGGTGACCGCGCTGGAGTGGGTGCGGGACAACATCGCGGCCTTCGGCGGGAACCCCGACGACGTCACCGTCGGCGGTCAGAGCGCGGGCGGCGGCAACTCACTCGTCCTCATGAGCGTGCCGCGCGCCCGGGGCCTCTTCCACAGGGTCATCTCCGAGTCGGGCGCCGTTCCCGACCAGACGGCCGGGGTCACGCGCGAGAGGTCCGTCGCCCTCGCCGAGGCCCTCGGGGTCCCGCCGACCCTCGAGGGCTTCCGCAGCGTCTCCTACGACGAGGTCTTCGAGAGCACGAACCGCCTCGGCGGGCAGACCGTCGAGAACGAGAGCACGAGTGACGGCTCCGACGACTCCGCCCCCGGTGGTCCCGCCGACGGCACCGCCGGGCAGCCGGGCCCCGACCCGGTGGAGGCTGTCCGCACCGCCGTGGACGGCCTGGGCCAGAGCCTCGCGTTCATCCCCACCGTGGACGGGGAGATCGTCTCCGCCCCGCTCGCCGAGGCCCTCGCCGCCGGGCAGGGCTCCGACGTCGCCGTCCTCGCCGGGTCCACGACCCACGACTTCGCCTTCGCAGGCCTCGCCTACGCCGAGTCGGCGGCCGGCCTCGAGCCCAGGACGCTCCTCACCGACGCCGGCGTCCCGGCCGAGCTCGCCGAGGCCTACCTCGCCCGGCACCCCGAGCACGCGCAGGCGCCGCACCTCCTCATCGGCGACCTGATCTCCGACGCGACCTTCCACCTGCCGCTCGTCGAGTGGTTCGAGGCGCGCGAGAGGGCCGCCACCGGCGCGGCCCGGCAGTGGGCCTACGAGTTCGCCTACGCCTGCGGGCCGATGCACCTGGCCTACCACTGCACCGAGCTGCCCTTCGTCTTCGACTGCCTCGCTGAGCCCTACTGCGAGCACACGCTGGGCCCCGGCGCCCCTCAGGAGCTGGCGGACGCCGCCCACGAAGCCTGGGTCAGGTTCATCACGACCGGCGAGCCCGGGTGGCCCCGGTGGGGCGAGGCGTCCACGGGCCGCCGCTTCGGCGACAACCTCACCGGGACGCTGGTCGTCCAGCAGGATGTGCCGACCTTCGTGGTCGAGCGTGACCTTCTCCGCCTGCGCGAGGAGCGTGCCGCCTTCTGAGGCCCGGAGCACCGCTCCTCCTCACGGCCGAGGTATCGCGATCGGGCCGGGCGCTACCCTCGTGGCACCCGGCCCGACTCGACTCTCCCACCAGGAAGGGACCGTCATGACCTCCCAGAAGCTCATCCGCGCGCTCACGCTGCCCACCGTCGCCGCCCTCTCCGTCGGCGCGGTGTCGGCATGCGGCCACGACTCCCCCGACAGCACCGCGAGCGCCTCGCCGACGCCCTCGGCCGCCTCGGCCGTCACCGTGACCGCGAGCCCGAGCGAGGCGGAGACGACGGCCCCCGCCGTGGAGGCCTCGAGCGCGCCGGCCTCCGAAGCGCCCAGCGCAACGGCGACCGAGTCGGACGCCCCTCTCACGCAGGGGACGCAAGAGGCCACCCAGGCGTCGACCCCGTCTCTCGAGGCCGCGCAGGCGGTCTGGACGAAGGCTGGTCAGGCCATCATCGACGGCGACGAGTCCGCCTTCCTGTCCGTGTCGAGCCAGTCGGTCCTCGACAAGCTCACCACGGAGCAGAAGGCCGAGACCGGCCCGGACGGCTCACTCGCCTGGAAGGACTGGGACGTCATGGGCGGTCACGACGCGACCGCCTCGCAGGACGTCAAGCACGAGGTCGGCTCGTGCGTCGAGGGCACCGAGAACGGCGTCAACCCGCCTGAGGGGACGGGCGTCACCTGCGAGATCGACGCCGTGCCGACGGGCAGCGAGCCCATGGTCATGGGCTACTTCTTCCTCGGGCAGCAGCCCGACGGCTCGTACAAGGTGCTCGGTTACCAGCGCAACTACCAGTGAGGCGATGAGGCTCCCGTCACCCGCCCCGACCTCGCCCGGACGCAGACCGGCAGACGCACGCTCGACCGCCTGAATCCTGGGAGTCAGACGGTCGAGCGGTGCGTGAGGGGCGTGCGCGGGGCGGGCCGGGCGACGCCGGGCCGGCCCTCAGACCGCGGTCGCGGCGCTGGCGGCACTGGGCGCCCAGGCCTCACCGCGAGCGGTGAGCACCAGCCCGGCGAGCACGCCGTCGGGGCTGACGTCGACGACGACCTCCTGGCCGTCGAGGACCTCGCCGCCCAGGATCATCCGGGCGAGCTTGTCCCCGATCTCGCGCTGCACGAGGCGGCGCAGCGGGCGGGCGCCGTAGGCGGGGTCGTAGCCCTCGTCCGCGAGCCAGCTGCGAGCGTCGTCCGTGACCGTGAGCGTGAGGCGGTGGTCCGCCAGGCGCTCCTGCATCTTCTCGAGCTGCAGGTCCACGATCCGGCCGAGCTCCTCCTTGCTGAGCGGGTCGAAGATGAGCGTGTCGTCGAGCCGGTTGAGGAACTCCGGCTTGAAGTGCGCGTGCACGGCCGTCATCACCGAGTCACGCTTCTCCTCCTCGGAGAGCAGCGGGTCGATGAGGAACTGGCTGCCCAGGTTCGAGGTGAGCACGAGGATGACGTTGCGGAAGTCGACCGTGCGGCCCTGGCCGTCGGTGAGGCGTCCGTCGTCGAGCACCTGCAGGAGGACGTCGAAGACCTCGGGGTGCGCCTTCTCCACCTCGTCGAGCAGCACCACCGAGTAGGGGCGACGCCGCACGGCCTCGGTGAGCTGACCGCCCTCGTCGTAGCCGACGTACCCCGGAGGGGCGCCGACGAGGCGGGAGACGGAGTGCTTCTCCGAGTACTCCGACATGTCGATGCGCACCATGGCGCGCTCGTCGTCGAAGAGGAAGTCCGCGAGGGACTTGGCGAGCTCGGTCTTCCCGACACCGGTGGGGCCAAGGAAGAGGAAGGAGCCGGTGGGGCGGTCGGGGTCGGAGACCCCGGCGCGCGAGCGGCGCACGGCGTCAGCGACGGCCGCGACGGCGGCCTTCTGCCCGATGAGGCGGGAGCCGATGACCTCCTCCATCTGAAGGAGCTTCTGCTGCTCGCCCTGCATCAGCTTCCCGACGGGGATGCCGGTCCAGGAGGCGACGACCTCAGCGACCTCGGCGGGGCCGACCTTCTCGGCGATCATGGGCTCCGGCACGGAGGCACCGTCACGCTGCTGACCGTCCGGGCCGACGACGGCGCCTGCGGCCTGCTCGGAGGTCTCGGCGTCGCGGATCTGATTCTCGAGGGCGGGCATCTCGCCGTAGCGGATGCGGCCCGCCTCCTCGAAGCGGCCCTCGCGCTCGGCGAGGTCGGCCTTGGTGCGCAGCTCGTCGAGGGCGGCGCGGAGCTCGCCGACCTTGTTGTGGCCGGCCTTCTCCGCCTCCCAGCGGGCGTTGAGGGCGGTGAGTTCCTCGTTGGCGTCCGCCAGCTCGGCGCGCAGCCGCTCGAGGCGGTCGCGCGACGCCGGGTCGGCGTCGTCACCGTCCGCGGACAGCGACTCGGAGAGGTAGGACTCCTCCATCGTCATGCGGTCCACGCGGCGGCGCAGCTCGTCGATCTCGACCGGCGAGGAGTCCAGCTCCATGCGGAGCCGGGACGCCGCCTCGTCGATGAGGTCGATGGCCTTGTCGGGCAGCTGACGGGCCGTGATGTAGCGGTCGGAGAGCTGGGCGGCGGCGACGAGGGCGCCGTCGGAGATGGTCACCTGGTGGTGGGCCTCGTACTTGGGCGCGATGCCGCGCAGGATGGCGACGGTGTCGGCCACGGAGGGCTCACCGACGAGGACCTGCTGGAAGCGGCGCTCGAGCGCGGGGTCCTTCTCGATGTTCTCGCGGTACTCGTCGAGCGTGGTGGCGCCGACGAGGCGGAGCTCCCCGCGGGCGAGCATGGGCTTGAGCATGTTGCCGGCGTCCATGGCGCCCTCGGAGCCGCCGCCCGCGCCGACGACGGTGTGGAGCTCGTCGATAAACGTGATGACCTCGCCGTCGGAGGACTTGATCTCCTCCAGGACGGCCTTGAGGCGCTCCTCGAACTCGCCGCGGTACTTGGCGCCCGCGACCATGCCCGCGAGGTCGAGCGCGATGAGGCGCTTGCCGCGCAGGGACTCGGGGACGTCGCCCGCGACGATGCGCTGGGCGAGGCCCTCGACGACGGCGGTCTTGCCGACGCCGGGCTCGCCGATGAGGACGGGGTTGTTCTTGGTGCGGCGGGACAGGACCTGGACGACGCGGCGGATCTCGGAGTCGCGTCCGATGACGGGGTCGAGCTTGCCGGCGCGGGCGGCCTCGGTGAGGTCGGTGCCGTACTTCTCGAGCGACTTGTAGGTCCCCTCGGGGTTGGGCGAGGTGACGTGGGCGTTGCCGCGGACCTGCGGGAGGGCGTCGCGCAGGGCGGTGGCAGTGGCGCCGGCGTCCGCGAGAAGGCGGGCGACGGGGTCGGTCGACGGGTTGCCGGAGGCGAGCCCGATGAGCAGGTGCTCGGTGGAGATGTAGTCGTCCCCGAGGTTCTTGGCCTCCTTGGAGGCGGCGTCGAGGGCGGCGAGGAGGGCGCGCGAGACCTGCGGCTGCCCCACGGAGCTGCCCGACGAGGCGGGGAGCTGGGTGAGCACGCGGCGGGTCGCGGCGCCGACGGCGGTGCGGGCGGAGGGCTCGGGGTCGACCGCCGCGAGCAGGCCGAGGGCGACTCCGTCCTCCTGGCCGAGGAGCTCGGAGAGAAGGTGAGCAGTCTCGACCTGGGGGTTCCCGGCGGCCGCGGCGGCCTGCATGGCGCCGCTGATGGCCTCCTGGGAACGGGTGGTGTAGTTCGTGTCCATTGAGAGGACCTCCTTGATGACGTTGCGACGGCGGGTACCCGGTGGCGGGATCGCTCGGGTCCGTCGATCCGGTCAGTCCAACTTCCGCGAGGTTGAGTCTATTCCACTCAACTTGGCGAACAGCACTGTGACGCGACGCTCGACGGTCGAACCCGGTCGCGGCGCGGCCCTGCGGGCGCCAAGCCGCCTCACGGACGGCGAGACATAGGAACTCCGTCCCGCCCAGCCTCTCTCACCGACAGCGAAGGATGCGCTCGTGCGGTGGCGCACGGCACACTCTCGTGCTTCCATGACCCCAGGCCGACGCCAGCTGGCGATCCGGGACCCCGACGGAAGGAGAACAACCATGGGTATTGACGACCTGAAGAACAAGGCCGGCGACGCTCTCAGCTCCGACAAGGGCGAGCAGGCGTCCGACAAGGGTCTGGACAAGGCCGCGGACGCCGCCAAGGGCAAGTCCGGCGGCAAGTTCGACGACAAGGTCGACTCCGCTCGCGACGCCGCCGACGGCAAGATCGGCAACGCCTGAGCCATAGAGCTATCACCGCGGTCTTGAGATCGCAGGGGAACCCCCGCACCGAATGGTGCGGGGGCTCTTGCGCTCTTGCGGGACCCTCCGACCTGGTCGGAGGCACCGGAGACTCCTAATCTGAGCACCGTCTCAGTGGCCACGCATGCGTCTCGTTATCGAATCGTTATAAACCTGGTTGCTAGGACACGGTGTCGTGCCAGGCTCCGCACCCCTGAAGTTCATCCCTAGAACACAAGGAACTCCTGTGATCAGTCGCAAGTCCCAGCTCCTCATCACCGGAGGGGCCGCCATCGGTCTCTCCCTCATCCCCGCCTCCGGTGCCTTCGCCGACGACGCCTCCTCCGCCCAGCCGCCCACGACCTCCCAGGACCCCGCCGCGACCGCCAGCACCCCGCCCGTCGAGCAGGCGCAGGCCGACCTCGACGCCGCCCAGGCGGAGCACGACGCCGCCTACTCCGCCGCCGCCGACGCCGAGCAGGCCGAGGCGGACACCGCCTCCGCCCAGGCCACCGCCCAGGCGAGCGCCGACGCCGCGGACCAGAAGGTCGCGGACGCGCAGGCCACCGCGACCGCCGCGGACACCGCCAAGCAGGACGCCGCCGACGACCTCGCCTCCGCGAAGGCCACCGCGACCGCCGCCGCCTCCGCGGACAGCGACGCGTCGGCCACCCAGGCCACGGCCGAGAGCTCCGCAGCCGCCGCCGACGACAAGGAGGCCGCCGCCCAGGCGACCGCCGACGCCGCGGACAAGGCCGTCGCCGACGCCAAGGCCACCGCGGACCCGGCCCAGCTCCAGAAGGCCGCGGACGACGCCAAGAGCCGCCTCGCCGACGCCCAGAGCGCCTACGACACCGCGAAGCAGCGCTCGGACGAGGCGAACGACCAGGTGGCGCGCGATCAGGCCTCCCCCGTCACGCGAGACGCCGAGCTCGCAGCCGACGAGCGTGCCGCGACGAGCGGTACCGCCCTCATCGAGCAGCTCTCCTCCATCGTCTCCGCCTATCCCGCAGAGCAGCGAGCTGGCAGCTTCGACACCGACCTCGCAACGGCCCAGGCCCCGGTGACGGCAGCGCAGAGCGCCGTCGACGCGACCGCGGCCGCGCTCGCCGACGCCCGCACCGCCGGCGACGACGCCCGGGTCGCAGCCCTGGAGGTCCAGCTCGCCTCCCAGTACCGCACCCTCCTCGATGACCAGACCGCTCTCATCGCCTTCTGGCGCGACCACCTCACGACCGGCGCCGCCCAGACGCTCCCGGCGTCGAGCACCTGGGTGGAGGCCAACCGCACGGCCTCCGGCACGACGGAGGGCAACGGCATCAACAAGGCGGTCGCCGACCGTGACGCCCTCAAGGCCGACGGCGCGGCAGCCGACCTGACCACGGCCCAGAAGGCCCTGGATGACGCCAGGGCCGCGTCCGCGCTCGCGGACGCGGCGCTCGAGTCCGGCAAGGCGCCCGCAGGCCCCACGCGCGACGAGGCCGTCAAGGCGGCGCAGGACGCGATCGCGGCCGCCGAGCAGCAGGTCGCCACCGCCCAGACCGCCGTCGGCACCGCCCATGAGGCCGACGTCGCCGCCGCGCTTCGCCTCGACACCGCGATCGAGACGCTCAACACCGCGCGGAGCAACCTCCTCCACCTCCAGGACGTTCTCAACCTCCTCACCGTCGCCGCCGCGACAACCACCAAGGAGCATGAGGCCGCCGTCGCCGCATGGACCGGCGCAGCCGCTGCTCCGGCCGGAGTCGAGGACGCCGACCACGACGCCCTCGCGGCGCAGAAGGCTCTCGACGCCAGCTACTCCGCCCTCATCGGCCACCTCCACGACGCCGCGTCCGCCCAGGCGGCGATGAGCACCGCCTCCGCCGCGCTCGACGCCGCCCAGAAGACGCTCGAGGCGAGCCCCGACGACGCCGCAGCCAAGCAGGCCGTGGCCGACGCGCAGGCCGCCTACGACACCGCCGAGAACGACTTCCTCAACGCCCGCCAGTACTACTGGGCCTACCAGGACGGCGACGACAGCACCTACGAGCAGTCGCAGGACCGCGACGGCGCGATCAGCGCCGTGGACTCCGCCCTCGCGAACGCCACCGGGTACACCGAACCGGCCGCGATGACGGCGGCCCGCCAGGCGCTGCGCCAGGCGGCCACGGCGAACGAGGCCGCGCAGAAGGCGCTCATCGACGCGCTCGGTTCCGGGAGCGACGCGACGCAGCCGCAGGCGGCCGCAGACGCCGCCGCCCAGGAGTACGTGCGGGCGCTCAACACCTTCACGCTCCTGCTCACCGCAGCAGACGGGGAGGAGATCCCGGCGGTGAGCCTGGACGACCCGGCTGCGGCAGCTGACGCCGTCGCACGGGCCCAGCTCGACGTGGACGGCGCCCAGGTGCGCGTCACCTGGGCCGACGCTGACTACTACCTGGCACTCAACGGGCGCGAGACCACGAGCCTCGCCCTGGACAACGCCACCCGGGCCCTCGGCACCGCCTCCGCGGCCCTTTCCATCGCTCAGGACGCCCTCGCCGCCGCGAACGCCACTCCGAGCCCGGTGAGCCCCGCACCGACCGCGGCCGACCTCGCCGCGTCCCAGCGCACCGTCATCGCCGACCAGACCAAGGCGATCGCGGCCGCGGACGCCCTCGTCACCGCGTCCTCGCCGGCGCAGTGGCCGGACAACCCGAACTGGGACGTCGACTGGGCCGACTTCCACAACGCCATCGAGATGGACTCCCGGCCCGCCGCCGCCGCGGCCGCGGAGGCACTCGCGACGGCCGAGGCGTCAGGCGACGCCGCGGCGATCTCGGCCGCCAGGGCCGACCTCATCGCGAAGAACGCCGACCTCCTCAAGGACATCGAGGCCTTCGCCGACTTCCTCAGCGACGCAGGAACGGCCTCGAACGCCACCTCGCAGAGCGCGGCCTGGGTCGCGGCGGACACCGCTCTCGCCCAGTCCGTGACGGCGCTCCGCGCTGCCGGTGGGCAGGCCCCGTCCGGACTCACCGCGCCCGAGGCCGCGGCGCAGTACTCCCAGGCGCTCGCCGCACAGGCCACCGCCCAGAGCAAGCGGGACGCCGCCGAGGCGACCGGGGCGTCCGCGGAGGTCCGCGCCCTGGCCCAGCTCACGCTCGACCGGGCCAACGTGAACCTCGTGTGGGCGCGCACCGCCGTGTCACTCACCGCGTCCTCTCCGGCTCCGTCGACCGATCTGACCGCGCTCGTGGCCGCCGCCGCTGACGCCCACGCCGCCCTCGACCAGGCCAAGGCCGAGCAGGCCGCGGCCCACGCGGCCCTGGACCAGGCCAACGCCGCCCTCGCCGCCGCCGACACCGCGAACGCGGACGCCACGGCGAAGGTGACGGCCGCTCAGGCCGCCTACGACGCCGCCTCCCAGGCAGACGCCCAGGCGCAGGCGGCCCTCGAGGCGGCCAAGGCCGAGCAGACCGCGGCCCACGCGGCCCTCGACGAAGCCACCGCCGCCCACGACACCGCCCTCGCCACCTTCCAGGCAGCAGCGGACCGGGCCGACAAGGCCGACGCCGCGCTCGACGCCGCCCAGAAGGCTCTCGACGCCGCCAGGGCAGCCGCCAACGGCTCGACGTCGATCATCGAGCCTGGCAACGGCAGCCAGGCCCCGGACGACCCGTCCACCAACCTGGCGCAGCCGGGCGAGGCCGGGTCGACGCCGGTCACCCCGGTCCAGCCGAGCACCGGCGCTGACACCACCGCCAGCACTGGCACCGGCACTGCGATGCCCACAACGTCGAGCACGAAGGCCGAGCGGAAGGCCGCGAAGCAGGCGGCCAAGCGGAGCACCAAGGAGGCGAAGGCGAAGCAGAAGGCGGCCAAGGCCCACGGCCGCCACGCCGCGACCACCACGGTGACGCAGGCGGACGCCGCCGCGTCCTTCACGCTCTACCGCGCCTGATCGCCCAGCCCCTGGGCCGGCCGGGCGACCGGCCGACCCAGGACCTCTCGGGAGGGGCATCCTGGCCCCCGCCCCGACCGTGACGACGTCGCCCGCCGCACTCTCACGAGCGCGACGGGCGACGTCGTCGTTCTCAGCGGGCCGCTGCGCGCGGCCCCACCGGAATCAGGCCTGCTTGGTGGCCTCGATCTCAAGGGTGATGGCGATCTTGTCGCCGACGAGGACGCCGCCGGCCTCGAGGGCGGCGTTCCAGGTGAGGCCGAAGTCCTTGCGGGAGATGGTCGTGGTGCCCTCGAAGGCGGCGCGCTCGGCACCGAAGGGGTCGGTCGCGGTGCCGAGGAACTCGGTGTCGATGTCGACGCTCTTGGTGACGCCGTGGATGGTGAGGTCACCGGTCAGGGTGAAGGACTCCTTGGAGCCCGCGACGTTCGTGGTGACGAAGGTCCACTCCGGGAACTGCTCGACGTCGAAGAAGTCGGCGGAGCGCAGGTGGTTGTCGCGGTCCTCATTGCGGGTGTTGACGCTGGCGGCCTTGATGGTCGCGGTGGCGGTGGAGCCGACCGGGGTGGACTCGTCGGCGACCTCGATGGTGCCCTCGAACTCGTCGAACTGGCCGCGGGTCTTGCCGATGCCGGCGTGGCGGACGGTGAAGCCGAGGGTGGAGTGGGCGGCGTCGATGACGTAGGTGGTCATGAGGTTCTCCTTGGGAGGTGGTCCTGTCCGGCTCAGCAGCGCCTCACCGGTTTGTTGACTGCTCAACCATATGCCGAATCCGATACTCTGTCCACCTTTAATAAGTGTTCTCGGTCACACATCGCTGCTGGATCCAGCACTGCCTCCGTCCCCGCGCGGGGCACAGCGTCCGCCCTCCCGGCCGTGGTGCAATGGCCGCATGACCGAGCCGCTCTCCCCCGCCGACCGCACCGCCATGCACGCCTCCCCTGAGCTCCCCGACGTCCCCGTCTGGCTGGACGACGTCGAGGGCGACGAGGCCCTCGCCTGGGTCGAGGAGCGCGATGCCGAGACCCGAGCCGAGTACGAGGACGACTCGGCCTTCATCGGCCTGCGCGACGACGTCGAGGCCATCCTCGACTCCCCCGACAAGATCCCCGCCGTCTCCGAGGCCGCCGGGATGCTCTACAACCTGTGGACCGACGGCGAGCACCCGCGCGGTCTGTGGCGCCGTACCACCTGGGAGTCCTACCGCGCCGGCGCACCCGCGGCGGCCGGCCCGGCCGGCGCCGACGCCAGCTCCTCCGTCGGCACCAGCACGAACGACGCCGGCGGCAACACCGACACCGCGACCGGCACCCAGTGGGACCTCCTGCTCGACCTCGACGCCCTGGGCGGGGCCGAGGACACCACCTGGGTGTGGCACGGCGCCGAGGTCCTGCGCGACGGCCCCCTCGCCGGGCGTCGGGCCCTCGTCAACCTCTCCGAGGGCGGCTCCGACACCGACGTGACGCGGGAGCTCGACTTCGAGACCCACACCTTTCTCAGCCCCACCGACTCGGGCTTCTACCGAGCGCCGTCCAAGGGCCGCATGAGCTGGGCCGACGACGAGGGCGACACCGTCCTCGTCACCGGCGACCTCGGCGAGGGGCTCACCACCACCTCCGGGTACCCGCGCGAGGTCCTGCGTCGTCGTCGCGGCGAGAGAGTCGAGGACGCGGAGCTCCTCATCGTCGCCCCCACCAGCGCCGTCGCCGCCTACTCGTGGCGCGACGAGGAGGGCCGCACCTGGGTCGGGTACTCCCCCGACTTCTACACCGAGGAGCAGTGGCTCGTGCCCGACGGCGCGGCAACGCTCGCTCCCGCCGACGCCGCCACCGCGGACCCCGCCACGGCGCTCGTCGCCCCCGGTGCGATCCACGTCGACGTCCCGGGCTCGGCCCAGTGCTTCGGCTTCCGCGACCACCTCATCGTGCAGCTGCGCGATGAGTGGGAGATTGGCGGGACGGTCCACCCGGCGGGGGCGGTCCTGGCCGCGCCGCTTGACGCCTTCCTGGCCGGCGAGGCCGCGCTCACCGCCCTCTTCACGCCGACCCGCACGGCCTTCGTCCAGGGCGTGACGGGCACGCGCCACCACCTCCTCCTGGCCCTGCTCGACGACGTCCTCGACCGCTTCGAGGTCCTCACCCCCACCGACGACGGCGGTTGGGAACGGCGCGAGCTCGACCTCGGTGCCGTCACCGCCAAGACCGAGCTCGGCGGCACCGGCGTCAAGGCGCACGCCGCAGCGCGGGCCACCGCCGACGCCCCTGTCGACGACGCCGCCGCGGCCGACGAGGACCCGACGCTCCTGCGGCCCGGCCGCGCGATCCTCGCCGCGCACGTCGGCGCCGTCGCCCCCGAGGTGGACGACCGGATCTGGTTCACGGCGTCGACCTTCACCGAGCCGACCACGCTCGCCGTGCTCGACCTCGGCGAGGACGGCACCGGGTCGGACGCCGAGGTGCTGCGCCAGGCACCGGCCCGCTTCGACTCCTCCGGCGTCGTCACCACGCAGCACGTCGCCGTCTCCGAGGACGGCACCCGCGTGCCCTACTTCCAGGTGGGACGCCCGGGCACCGAGCGCGCCGACGGCGGTCACGAGCCCGTCCAGGTGCTCCTCAACGCCTACGGCGGCTTCGAGGTTCCCGAGACCGTCACCTACCTCGGTGCGACGGGCCGCGCGTGGGTCGAGGAGGGCGGCACCTACGTCCTGGCGAACATCCGCGGCGGCGGCGAGTACGGCCCCGCGTGGCACCGCGCGGGCCTCAAGGAGAACCGCCACCGCGTCTACGAGGACCTGGCGGCCGTGGCGCGCGCCCTCATCGAGCGCGGTGTGACGACGCCGGAGCGCCTCGGCGTCCGGGGCGGCTCCAACGGCGGCCTGCTCGTCGGCAACATGCTCACGCAGTACCCCGAGCTCTTCGGCGCCGTCGTGTGCGAGGTGCCGCTGCTCGACATGAGCCGCTACACGCACCTGCTGGCCGGGGCCTCCTGGGCGGCGGAGTACGGGGACCCGGACGACCCGGAGCAGTGGGAGTTCATCAAGGGCTTCTCCCCCTTCCACCTGCTGCGCGAGGGCACGACCTACCCGCCGGTCCTCCTCATCACCTCGACACGCGACGACCGCGTCCACCCCGCGCACGCGCGCACGATGGCGCACCGAATGCTGTCCCTCGGGCAGGACGTCACGTACTTCGAGAACTCGGAGGGCGGCCACGGCCGAGCCTCAACGAACGCCCAGCGCGCCTTCATGGTGGCTCTCGAGCACGAGTTCCTGCGGCGTCACCTCGAACGCTGAGCGCGGGCGGGCTCACCGCCGGCGCTCAGCGGCGGGCTGCCCCGGCCGGTTCAGCGCTGGGCTGCTCGGACCGCCTCAGCGCCGGGACGCGCGGACTCCGCCGGCGACCGTCGTGCCCAGGCCGACGAGTCCGGCGCCGAGGGCGGAGACCATGAGGACGCTCGCCTCGGTGACGCGGCTCGAGTCCATCATCGGGCCGACGACCATCCCGTCGGTGCCGCCGGGGCACGTCACCGTGTAGCGGCCCGAGGTGCTGGTCGTGAAGGAGGCGTAGGGCAGGCCCGTGTCGTCGGGGTCGTCGAGGCTCACGGCCTTGCCGGCGGGGTCCGCGACCGTGCAGCTCGTCGTCGAGGCACCGATCGACGAGGTGTAGACGGCCTGCTGGCCGCCGGCGTCCAGGTAGACGACGCCGGAGGAGCCGAGGACCGTGCCGGAGGACAGCGGCCCCTCGACGACGAGGCTGACGGCCAGGGCGGTCAGGGCGAGCGGCACCGCGATGAGGAGGACGAGGCCGACCGTCAGGAGGCCCCAGCGCGAGCCCCACGAGCGTCGTCGCTCCGGCGCAGCGACGGCCTCGCGTGGAGCAGTGGTCACCGTCTCCCACGGCCGTCCGCCCCAACCGGGGTTGCGGTACGGGTCCGTCGCCTTCGGGGCGGTGTCGGGGCCGGCGCCTCGGGCGGCGCGGACGTTGTCGCGGCTGGAGCGGCGACCGGGGCCGACTGCCCCGGGACCGACGGCTCTGGTGGTGCGCGAGGCCGTTCCGACACCCGCGCCGTCGGAGCCTCGTGAGGTCCCGGTGCCGGCCCGGGACCCGGGCGGCTCGATCCCTTGCTCACGCAGGTACTCGGCCAGCTCCTCGGGGCTCAGCCGCTTGCCGTAGCGCGGCTCGCCGTCCTCGGTCTCGTAGGTGGGCACTCGGTCGCCTCGTCCTCTCGGTCAACCACGCGGTGTGGACGTCGACCGAAGCGTACAGGCCCCGGGGACGGCACGGCCGGCGGACGCTGGAGCGTCCGCCGACCGTGCCGGTGCGGGGTCGGTGGGTCTCAGACCGCCGAGGCGCCGGTGGTGGTGCCCTCGACGGCCTCGGCGCTCTTGCGCGTGTTGCGCTCGGTGCGGACGACCGCGACGACGAGCTCGAGCCCGAGGCGGACGGCGACGAGGTCGAGGATCGCCGGGATGATGCCGATGATCGCGGTGAGGAGGAATCCGGCGGCGCTGAAGCCGAGGCCCCAGCCGTCGCTGCCGGTGGCGATGCCGACGACGATGGCGAGCCCGAACCAGGTGAGGCCGACGCCGATCATGGACAGGATGTAGATGACCTTCGCCCACGTGACGGTGATATACCTCGAGAAGCTGAGGTCGAAGAGGGCCGAGAAGAAGTTGCCCTCGCTCTTCGTGGCGGCAGTGGCGGCCGGGTAGCCGGGCTGCTGGTACCGCCCCTGCTGGTGCTGGACGGTCTGCGCGTAGGCGGCGTTCGGGTCGTAGGAGCCGTTGGGGTCGTAGGCGGGGGCGCTGGTCTGATGGTACTGGCCGACGCCGTCGTAGGCCGGAGCGCTGGGGGCGCTGGGCTGGTACTGCGCGGGCTGCGCGTAGGCGGCGGTCCCGTCGTCCTGCCGGTAGCTCTGCGTCGGGGCGGCGCCCGCGGTGTACTGGCTCTGGTAGTCCGGGGCCGGAGCCGGAGGCGGCGGGTAGGAGCCAGGTGCGGAGGGCGCCGACGGCGGGACGTAGGGCTGCTCGGGATTCTGCGACTGCTGGGACATCGATCCTCCTGGGGAGACGGCGGTCATCCGAACCCTACAGACGCCACGCTCGCGTACCAGGGACCGGCGCGTCCCCGCTCGCCAGACGGACGGCGCACCCACGCGGCCTGACACTGGTCGCCCCTCTGTGCACCGAGCGGCCCTCTGGTTCCTGGCCGTCGGACGGCCTCGTGGCGCGTTGCCGACCCTCGGCAGGGCGTGGGGGCGGTCAGAAGCGGGCGCGGAGGGTGAGGGCCGTCGAGTGGTGACGCCCCTGCTCCGCGACGCGATCCGAGCTCTCAGCCCGGTCCGCGACCCGGTCAGCCCTCTCCACCCGCTCGACGCCGCGGGCGGCGGCCCGGGCGACGCGCGCCGGGACCACCTGGACCTCGCCGTCGGCGGCTGCCGCGAAGACGCGCTCGACGGTGGCCCGGCGGGCTCGCAGTCGGCGGTTCTCCGCCTCGAGGTGCTCGAGACGGTTCTCGAGCTCGAGGATCCGGGCGATGCCCTCGAGGTTGACGCCCTCCTGGCTGAGGGCCTGGACGCGGCGCAGGCGCTGGACGTGGCGGTGGGAGTAGCGCCTCCCGCGACCGCGGGTCCGGGCGGGGCTCACCAGGCCGAGGCGGTCGTACTGCCTCAGGGTCTGGGGGTGCATGCCGGCCAGGTCCGCGGCCACGGAGATGACGTAGACGGCCCGCTCGTCGGCGTCCTCGGCGGGGAAGTCGACGCCCTGGCCGGTGCGTCGTCGGGGGCTCACTGTGAGGCCCCCTCCGTGAGCGAGGCGCGCGGGTCGGTGTCGCCGAGGGCCTCGTCGAAGGCCTCGAGCGCGGCTCTTGCGTCCTTGGAGAGCTTGCGCGGGACGGCCACCTGCACGGTGACGAGGAGGTCGCCGGTCCGCTTGGCGGTGGCGACGCCCTTTCCCTTGACGCGCATGGTGGTGCCGGACTGCGTGCCCGCCTTGATCTTCACCCTGGTGGAGCCACCGTCGAGGAGCGGGACCTCGACAGTCGCGCCGAGGGCGGCCTCCTTGAGGCTGACCGGCAGGTCCATGCGGAGGTTGGCGCCATCGATGGAGTAGACGGGGTGCTTGGCGACGGTGATCGTCACGACCATGTCGCCGCTCTCGCCGCCGTTGGAGCCGGGACGGCCCTTGCCGCGCAGGCGGATCTTCTGGTGGTTCTGCACCCCGGCGGGGATGCGGACCTTCATCGTTCGGCCGTCGGCGGTGAGCTCGACGGTCGTGCCGGCGACGGCGTCGCGCAGGTCGATGGTGGCGTTGGTGAGCACGTCCGGGCCGCGCACCGGCTCGGGGGCGGAGCCGCCGAAGCCGAAGGGGTTGCGGGAGCGCCCGCCGCCGAAGGGGCTCGCACCACCGGACGCTCCGCCGAACATCCGCAGGATGTCCTCGTAGTCGGCCGCGGAGGTGCCGCCCGCCCCGCCGTTCGTGGAGAAGCGGACGTTGCCGCCGCCCCCGAACATCGAGGAGAGGATGTCCTCGAAGCCGGCGCCTCCCGCGCCGTTGGCGCCGGAGGTGAAGCGGGCGCCGCCGCCCGCCATGGAGCGGATGGCGTCGTACTGCTTGCGCTCGGACTCGTCGGAGAGCACCGCGTAGGCCTCACCGACGTCCTTGAACTTCTCCGCCGCTGCGGCGTCGTCGGGGTTGCGGTCCGGGTGGTACTGCCTGGCGAGCTTGCGGTAGGCCTTCTTGATGGTGGCGGAGTCGGCGTCCTTGGCGACGCCGAGGACCGCGTAGAAGTCCTTGGTCATCCAGTCCTGACTGGCCATGGGTCACCGCCTCCTGCTTCTGGTTGTCGTGGTGGTGTCGATTCGTGGTGGGTGGGTGCGTCGTCGGGGGCGGGGCCCCGGGGGGGGCGGGGCCCCGCGGCCGGGGGGTGGGGGGGGGGGGGGGGGGGGGGCGGGGGCC
>NZ_JACWNA010000016.1 GCF_015355765.1 Actinomyces haliotis | reverse complement strand
TGGCGGGGTTGGTTTGTATGGGTGGGGGGGGGGGCCGCGGGGGGGGCGGCCCCGGGGGGGGGCCCCGCCCCCGACGACGTTGGTGAGGCGTCAGGCCGGGTTGGCGACCTGGACGCGTGCGGCTCGGACGACCTTCTCGCCGAGCCTGTAGCCGGGCTGGAGCACCATGGCGACGCTGGGCTCGGTGACCTCCGTGGAGTCCACGGCCATGAGGGCCTCGTGGAGCTGGGGGTCGAAGGCCTCGCCGGCCTCGCCGAAGCGCTCGAGGCCGAACTTGTCGGCGAGGAGCGTCTCGAGCTTGGTGGCGGTGGTCTCGAAGGTGCCGGTGAGGTCGCCGTGCTGGCGGGCGAGCTCGACCTCGTCGAGGACGGGGATGAGCGCCTCGACGACGCTGGCCTGGCCGGCGGTGCGGTGGCCGGCGGCACCCTCGCGGGAGCGCCGGACGAAGCCCTGGTACTCCTGCTGGAGGTTGTAGAGGTCGGCGCGGGCGCGGGCGAGGTCGTCCTGGGCCTGCGCGGCCTCGGCCTTGGCCTGGTCGAGCTCGCTCAGGGGCTCGCCGTCGGTCTCGGCGTCGGCGTCCGCGTCGCCGGGGGCGGGCTCGCCCTCCCCCAGGTCGGCCTGCGGGTCGCCGCCCAGCTCGGAGCGGACGTCCTCGAAGGCGGACTCGACGGCATCGGCGAGGGCCGGGTCGCCGGACTCGTTCGAGGCGGAGGCCTCGCTGTCGTCGGCGCGGTCGTCGCGGGACTGGTCGTCGCTCACTTGCTCTCCTCCTGGTCCTGGGTACCGGACCCGTGCTCCCTCAGGTGCTGCTGCGCCTGCTCGACCTCGGCCGGCACCTCGTGGGCGTCGTGGTCGCCGTCGCCGAGCTCGGCCTGGGGCTTGCCGCCCTGGTCGGCCCGGACGTCGTCGACGGCGCCGTGCTGCTGCTCGTCGGAGCCGGCGGCGGGCCGGGCCTGCTCGGCCCGGTCCGCGCCGTCGCGCTGCTCGTTCGCGGAGGTCACTTGGACTCGTCCTCGTCGTCGACGATCTCGGCGTCGACGATGTCGTCGTCCTCAGCCGGGGCCTCGGGGCCGGGGGTGGCGCCGGAGGCGTCACCGGCCGCGGCGGCAGCCTGGTCGGAGGCGTAGAGGGCCTCGCCGATCTTCTGCGCGACGGAGTTCAGCTTCTCCTGAGCGGTCTTGATCGGCTCGACGTCCTCGCCCTCGAGAGCCTTCTTGAGCTCGTCGATGGCGCCCTGGACCTCGCTGGAGACGTCCTCGGGAAGCTTGTCCTTGTTGTCCTTGAGCAGCTTGTCGATGGAGTAGGCCTGCTGCTCGGCGGTGTTGCGGACCTCGGCGTCCTCGCGGCGCTTCTTGTCCTCCTCGGCGTGGGCCTCGGCCTCCTTGACCATGCGGTCGATGTCCTCCTTGGGGAGGGCGGAGCCGCCGGAGATGGTCATGGACTGCTCCTTGCCCGTGCCGCGGTCCTTGGCGGAGACGTGGACGATGCCGTTCGCGTCGATGTCGAAGGAGACCTCGATCTGCGGGATGCCGCGCGGGGCCGGCGCGATGCCGGTCAGCTCGAAGGTGCCCAGCGGCTTGTTGTCACGGGCGAACTCGCGCTCGCCCTGGTAGACCTGGATGAGCACGGAGGGCTGGTTGTCCTCGGCGGTGGAGAAGACCTCGGAGCGCTTTGTCGGGATGGCCGTGTTGCGCTCGATGAGCTTGGTCATGACGCCGCCCTTGGTCTCGATGCCCAGGGACAGGGGCGTGACGTCGATGAGGAGGACGTCCTTGCGGTCGCCCTGGATGACGCCGGCCTGGAGGGACGCGCCGACGGCGACGACCTCGTCCGGGTTGACGCCCTTGTTGGGCTCCTTGCCGTTGGTCAGCTCGCGCACGACGTCGGAGACGGCGGGCATGCGGGTGGAGCCGCCGACGAGGACGACGTGGTCGATCTCGGAGAGGGAGACGCCGGCGTCATTGATGACGTTGTGGAACGGGAGCTTGGTGCGCTCGAGCAGGTCCGCGGTCATCTCCTCGAAGTGGGAGCGGGTGAGGCGCTCGTCGAGGTGGATGGGGCCGGACTCGCTCATGGAGAGGTACTGCAGGTTGATGTTGGTGCTCGTCGCGGAGGAGAGCTCCTTCTTGGCCTGCTCGGCGGCGTCCTTGAGGCGCTGCATGGCGATCTTGTCCTTGGACAGGTCGACGCCGTTCTTGTCCTTGACCTGCTTGACGAGCCAGTCGACGATGCGGGCGTCCCAGTCGTCGCCGCCGAGGCGGTTGTCGCCGTTGGTGGCGCGGACCTGGATGGTGGAGAAGCCGTCCTCGTCCTTGCCGACCTCGAGCAGGGAGACGTCGAAGGTGCCGCCACCGAGGTCGAAGACGAGGATGAGCTCGTCCTCCTTGCCCTTGTCGAGGCCGTAGGCGAGGGCCGCGGCGGTCGGCTCGTTGACGATGCGGTCCACGGCGAGGCCCGCGATGGTGCCGGCCTCCTTGGTGGCCTGACGCTCGGCGTCGTTGAAGTAGGCGGGGACGGTGATGACCGCGTTGGTGACGGGCTCACCGAGGTAGGACTCCGCGTCCGCCTTGAGCTTGGCGAGGATGCGGGCGCTGATCTCCTGGGCGGTGTACTTCTTGTCGTCGATCTCGACGGTCCAGTCGGTGCCCATGTGGCGCTTGACCGAGGAGATGGTCCGGTCGACGTTGGTGACGGCCTGACGCTTGGCGACCTCGCCGACGAGGACCTCTCCGGACTTGGAGAAGGCGACGACGGAGGGCGTGGTGCGACCACCCTCGGCGTTCGGGATGATCGTGGGCTCGCCGCCCTCGAGGACGGCGATGGCGGAGTTGGTGGTACCGAGGTCGATACCGACGGCGCGTGCCATGTGTGCTGCTCCTTCATGCTCCGCTGCGGAGCGAGTAGGTGAAGTTGAGTGGTATGCACTCAAGGATTGTGATTGAGCCGGAACCTGTCAACTCCGGACGACCCAACCTTGAGTCTGACTCACTCAACCTTGAGCATGGGCGCGTTATTCCGTGCAGGCTTCAGCGGCGGGGTGATGCGCATCACTATTGTGGAATCCAACTTAAGTTGTCCAAAATCCAGATTCGTCCAACCGGCGTGTCAAATCGTCCAAACATCTTGTCCGGAGCATCCTTGAGTCGTGAGCGGGATCACAGCGAAGGTGCTGTATTGCTCCGCTGCCGGCGAGGAGCAGGTGGCGGACTGGGAGGTTGCGCTCGCAGACCAAATTGTTGAGGGGCTGCCTGTTCGGTTTCCGCCGTCATACCGGGGCCAGCGCAACCGCCCGGGCTTCTTCTGGGCGTCCACGGACCGGCGCACGCATGTCTACGAGAGCCTGTTGGAGCTGGAGCGCTTGTGGGTGGCTGACTTCGACCCATCGGTGGTTGCCCTGGCTTCGCAGCCGTTCCAGCTCACGGGCGTGGACGGAGGCGTCCAACGTGCTCATGTCCCTGACCTGCTTCTTGTGACCGCCCGCCGGCAGGCGGTGGTCGTTGACGTCAAGCCGGCTGGCCTGTTGAAGGATCCGAGGGTCCGCGAGCAGTTCGCTTGGACGCGCAAGCTGTGTCTGAAGAAGGGGTGGGGCTACGAGGTCTTCTCTGGCACCAACCCGGTGGCGGTGCGCAACATCCGGTTCTTGGCCAGTGGGCGCCGTCCGGAGCTGCTGCCTGCTGGCCTGCTGGATGAGGCCCGGCAGGAGGCCCCGAGCAAGGGGACGGTGGGTGAGTTCCTGGCTTGCCGGCCGGCTCGGTGAAGCGCCCTGGGTTTCGTTCCGACCTGTTATCTCAAGGAGGATCGGATCATGCCCCAGAAGTACACGCCCGAGTTCAAGGCGCGCGCCCTGCAGCTCATCGAAGAACGCGTCCAGGCCGAGCAGT
>NZ_JACWNA010000015.1 GCF_015355765.1 Actinomyces haliotis | reverse complement strand
CAACGGACGCCTCGAACACCTCCGCGGCTCCGCCCTCGGCTTCCGCAACCTCACCCACTACATCGCCAGGTCGCTGCTCGAAGCCGGAGGGTTCAGACCCGCGCTACACCCTCGTTCGTGAAGAGCCCTCATGGAGCCCCTGTGCCCCTTCCATGCGCTGCGCGCGGGCCGGGACTACTCGCCGCTGCTGCTCCTCACCTCGACGGCGGACGACCGCGTCCACCCGGCGCACGCCCGGACGATGGCCTACCGGATGGAGGCCATGGGGCTGGACGTCTCCTACGTCGAGACGAGCGAGGGCGGGCACACCGGCACGGCCGGAGGCACGGCCCGCAAGGCGACGACGACGGCCCTCATCCACACCTTCGCCTGGAGGAACGCCGGCGAAACAGCGTCCGCGTAGCCTCCCGGCATGAGCGAGTCGATCCCCTTCTCCCCCGTGCCCGTCGACGAGGAGGGTGTCATCCACGTCTCCGCGGTCGTCCTCGCCGACGGTGCCGGCCGTGTGCTCCAGGTTCGCAAGGCGGGCACCGAGGCCTTCATGTTCCCGGGTGGGAAGCCGGAGGCCGGCGAGACCTACCTGCTCGCCGCGGTGCTGGAGGTCGCCGAGGAGACGGCGCTGACGCTCGCCCCCTCCGATCTCACCTGCCTCGGGCTGCGCCGAACGAGCGCCGCCAACGAGGAGGGCCAGGCACTGGCGGCAGCCGTCTACGCGGGGCCGGTGCTCGCGGACGACGTCGCCGCCGGCGTCACCGTGCACGACGAGATCGAGGAGCTCGCCTGGGTCTCCCCGAGCGACGTCGACGAGGAGGGCAGCTTCCCCGGCGGACGGCTGGCGCCGTTGTCAGTCGAGGTGCTGCGCGAGCGCCCCTGAGCACGTCCGCACGGTCCTCCCCGTCTGAGGCGGGCGCCGCCTGGTCCAGCAGCCGCTCGCCCGCCGGCCGTCGTGCCCGGCTCCTGGCGCACGGCAGGGCTCACGGGCGACCATGGCCCCATGAGCACCAGCACCGGCCTCGACCGTACCTCCGTCGCCCACGTCGCCACCGACCGCCCCGCTCGCTACGGCAAGCAGCTGGCAGCCCACATGAGCCACAAGATCACGACCTCGTGGGACCCCGGCACCGCCGTCGGCGAGCTCGTCTTCGACCGCTCCGGCGTCACCACCGGCGTCGTCGACCTGTCCGTCGAGGACGGTGCCCTCGTCCTCACGCTGCGCACCACGGAGGACTCGCTCGAGCGTCTCGAGTACGTCGCCGGCATCCACCTGGCGCGCTTCGGCGTCGACGACCAGCTGGCGGTCTCCTGGGTCCGCGACGACGGCAGTACCGGCACCTCGCAGGGCCCCCTCTCCCCCGAGGAGCTCGCCGAGCTCAGGGCCAAGCGCGAGGCGCGGCTCGCGCGCGAGGCCGCCGCGCAGCAGTAGGAGCGGCACGGAGCAGGGCAAGGTGCTCGCCCGCGTCGTCGTCGCGTCCTCTCCTCGTCCGGACCACCCTCCTGAATCAGGACCGTCGCAGCCACCGTCTCAGGTGGTCCAGACTCATCCAGGTGGTCCAGACTCATCCAGGTGGTCCGGATCGAGCTGCACGGCCCAGACAAAGAAGCGCTTCCGAACCCGTTCAGCTCCCGAGGTCGGTGATGTGCCCGGCCGGGTCCTGCACCTTGAGCATGAGGAGCAGCCCCGCCAGGAGCACGACGACGATCCCGAGGATGCCCCAGTAGCCGGCGCCGTCGCCGACGACCTGCTTCCCGAGCGCGATGAGGATCCCGTACATGGCCGGAGCCATGAAGGACACGGCGCGGCCCGTCGTCGCGTAGAGCCCGAAGATCTCGCCCTCTCGCCCCTCCGGGGTGAGGCGGGCGAGGAAGGAGCGCGCCGCCGACTGCGCCGGCCCGACGCAGCCGGACAGGGCCAGGCCCAGCACCCAGAAGACGGTCGGGCCGCCGTCGTGCAGGAGGAAGACGGCGACGCCGGCGACCACGAGGATCGCGAGCGCCCCCAGGATGACGCGCCTGGGACCGATGCGGTCGTCGAGGCGCCCGGAGGCGATCGTGGCGACGCCGGCGACGACGTTCGCCGCGATCGCGAAGATGATGACGTCGCCGCTGGAGAAGCCGAAGGTCGCCTGGGCGATGATGCCCCCGTAGGTGAAGACGCCGGCGAGACCGTCGCGGAAGACGGCAGCGGCGAGGAGGAACCAGAGGACCTCGGGGTGGGAGCGCCTGAGGGCGACGAGAGTGCGCCAGAGCCGCTTGTAGGAGGACCACAGGGACTCCTCGCGCACGATCCCCTCGGCGGGGTCCGCGTTCGACGGCGGCTCGTCCTCCAGGGCCGTCTGGTGGCGCTCGCGCTCGCGGTCCCGCTCGGCCTCGGTGCGCAGGGCGCGTCGGCGACGGCGCGCGCCGCGCCCGGACTGGGTGAGGAGGACCGGCAGGGCGAAGATCCCGAACCAGGCGGCGGAGACGAGCATCGAGACGCGGACGCTGAGACCGTCCGCGCTGGTGACGCCGAACCAGCCGACCTCGGGATTGATGAAGCCGACGAAGAGGATGAGGAGCAGGACGATGCCGCCGAGGTATCCCATGCCCCAGCCGAGCCCCGAGACGGCGCCGACGCGGTCCTTAGTGGTGAGGCCGGAGAGGAGGCCGTTGTAGTTGACGGAGGCGAGCTCGAAGAAGACGTTGCCGACGCTGAGAAGGATGATGCCGAGCCACAGGTAGCGCGGCTCGGGCCTCACCAGGAAGAGCGCGGCCGAGATGGCGACGACGACGGCCGTGCAGGCGCCGAGCCAGAACACGGTGCGGCCGGCGCGGTCGGCGCGCTGGCCCGTGACGGGGGCGAGGAGGGCGATGAGGACGCCGGCGACGGTGAGGCCGAGGGAGAGGGCCGACTGGTTGTCGGTCTTGTCGCCGAAGGAGGAGCCGGTGAGGTAGACGGTGAAGACGAAGGTCGTGATGACGGCGTTGAAGGCGGACGAGCCCCAGTCCCACAGGCCCCAGGCGATGACGGGGCGCGTGAGGAGGCGGCTACGGGCGCGGGCACGGACGGCATCGTCGTGAGAGGGCCCGGGAGCGGGGGTCATGGCAGTGAGCCTACGGTGCGCAGCCCGGACACGACGACGCCCGCGCCACCGGCTGGTGGCGCGGGCGTCGGCTCAGTGCGTGAGGCAGGCGGCTCAGGCCGCCTCACCGGAGGCGAGGACCTCGTCGAGCTTCTCCTCGGCCTGCTCCTCCTCGGTCTTCTGCGCGAGCGCGAGCTCGGAGACGAGGATCTGGCGGGCCTTGGAGAGCATGCGCTTCTCACCGGCGGACAGGCCGCGGTCCGTGTCGCGGCGGGACAGGTCGCGGACGACCTCGGCCACCTTGATGACGTCGCCGGAGGCGATCTTCTCCTGGTTGGCCTTGAAGCGGCGCGACCAGTTGGTGGGCTCCTCGGTGAGGGGGGCGCGAAGGACCTCGAAGACCTTCTCGAGCCCCTTCTCGTCGACGACGTCGCGGACGCCGATGAGGTCGACGCTCTCGGCGGGGACGAGGATCGTCAGGTCGCCCTGGGCGACCTCGAGCTGCAGGTAGGTCTTCTCCTCGCCGCGCACCTTGCGCTGACGGATGTCGATGATCCGGGCTGCTCCGTGGTGGGGGTAGACGACGGTCTCGCCAACTTCGAAGGTCATCAGTGAGGTCACTCCAGTCCTATGGGAAGGCACCCAGTTTATCAAGGAATCCTGCGGATGAGCCGGGGAGTTTCCTCACAGCGGCCCGTGGAGCGCGCGCCGGCTCGTGCGCCGGGACGGCCCCTCAGGCAGGGGTGACGAGCTTGTAGCCCAGACCGCGGACCGTCGTCAGCAGGGTGGGGCTGGAGGGCTCGGCCTCGACCTTGGCGCGGATGCGCTTGACGTGCACGTCGAGGGTCTTGGTGTCCCCCACGTAGTCGGCGCCCCAGACGCGGTCGATGATCTGGCCGCGGGTGAGGACCCGGTCGGGGTTGCGCATGAAGAGCTCGAGAAGCTCGAACTCGCGCAGGGGCATCTGGATGTGCTCTCCGCCGACCGTGACCTCGTGGCGCTCGACGTCCATGGTGACGCGACCCGCCTCGAGGAGCGTCTCGGCCGGCTCCTCCTCGTGGGTGCGGCGCAGGACGGCGTGCACGCGGGCGATGAGCTCGCGGTAGGAGTACGGCTTGGTGACGTAGTCGTCCGCGCCGATCTCGAGACCGACGATCTTGTCGACCTCGGAGTCCTTGGCGGTGAGCATGATGACCGGGACGTTCGAGCTACGGCGGATGCGGCGGCAGACCTCCGTGCCGGACAGGCGCGGGAGCATGAGGTCGAGCAGGACGAGGTCGATGGCGTCGCCCTCGGAGGACCCGGCGCTCTCGAAGGCGTCCACGGCCGCCTGGCCGTCCTCGGCCTCGACGACGTCGAATCCGTCGCGGCGCAGGTTGAAGGCAAGCGGCTCGCGATAGTTCTCCTCGTCCTCGACGAGCAGGATGCGGGTCATCGGGTGGTTCCTTCCACGGTGCGGTGCTGGGCCGGGGACGCGGCGAGAGCCGCGACGGGGGCGTCGTCGGTGCGGGCGACGACGTCACCCGCCTCCTCACGGTCCCCGGTCCCGGGGGCCGTCTGGGGCTCCGGGGTCCGGAGCCTGGGCAGGACGAGGGTGAAGGTGGAGCCGCGGCCGGGAGTCGACCAGAGCTCGACCGTGCCGCCGTGGTCGGCGGCGACGTGCTTGACGATGGACAGGCCCAGGCCCGTGCCGCCGGTGGCGCGGGAGCGGGCCTTGTCGACGCGGTAGAAGCGCTCGAAGACGCGCTCCTGATCCTCCTTGGCGATGCCGATGCCCTGGTCGACGACGGCGATGCGGACGAGGTCGGCGTCCTGGGGGTCGACGCTCACGCCGACGCTCACGCGGGTGCGCGGGTCGGAGTAGCGGATGGCGTTGCCGAGGAGGTTGCGGACCGCGGTCGCGATGAGGCCGGCGTCGCCGCGCACGTGCAGGCCCTTGGTGCCGCCGGAGACGACCGTGATGCCACCGGCCTCGGCCTCGACGCGGACGCGGTCGACGGACTCGGCGACGACGGCGTCGATGTCGACGTCCTCGGGGCTGGCGAGGGCGTCGCCCTCCTGGAGGCGGGAGAGCTCGATGATCTCCTGGACGAGGAGGCCGAGGCGGTCGGACTCCTTGTGCATGCGTCCGGCGAAGTCGCGGACGAAGTCGGCGTCGTCGGCGTTGGACTCGATGGTCTCGGCCAGCAGGCTGATGGCGCCCACGGGGGTCTTGAGCTCGTGGGAGATGTTGGCGACGAAGTCGCGGCGGGTGTCGTCGAGGCGCTTCTCCGCGGTCCGGTCCTCGATGAGGATGAGGATCCGGCCGCGCCCGATCCCGGCCACCCGCACGTGCAGGTAGAACTGGCCGGCTCCGGCGACCCTCCCGCGGGCCACGGCGAGGTCGGCGTCCTCGGCGACGCCGGAGGCGCGGACGCGGGCGACCATCGCGGCAACCTGCGCCTCCTGGACCGAGTCGTCGCGGACGATGTTGTAGGTGTAAGCGCTGGCAGAGGCGCGCAGGACCTCGTCGTCCTCGTCGAGGACGACGACGGTGGAGCGCAGGGCAGCGAGCACGGGGATGGCGCCGTCGTCGCCCATGAGGCCGGTGACCGCGGGCGCGGCCGAGCGGCGCCGGTCGCGCTCGCCCAGGCCGAAGGCCAGCCCCGCCGCGGTGCCGACGGCGACACCCACGAGGGCGACGACGATCAGCAGCCAGGTGGTTCCCACGCGGGACACACTAGGTGCTGCGCACCGCGCATAGCGAGCCCGGATGCCCCAGAATGGCGAGCGTTCACCGACCATGTCCGCCCACGACGCCGAGCGTTCACCTTGGTCCCCCATGCTGAGCCCGTCATGCGGCCTGAGCAGGCCCGTGCGGCGCCCGGGACCGGGCAGGGGACCGCGCGCCGCGCACCGCCGGGCAGGACATCGAATCCCACCAGTCAGGAGCCGCCTCGTGCGCGACATCTTCAACCAGGAGCTCAAGCAGCTGGGCTCCGACCTCGAGACCATGTCCTCGCAGGTCGCCACCGCCATCGAGCGCGCGGCGGAGTCCCTGCGCAACGGCGACATCATCGTCGCCGAGCAGGTCATCGACGCCGACGAGCGCATCAACGACCTCCAGCGCGACATCGACGACCTGTGCGTCATGCTGCTGGCCCGTCAGCAGCCGGTCGCCTCCGACCTGCGCAACGTCATCTCCGCGCTGCGCATGGCGCAGACCCTCGAGCGCCAGGGCGACCTCGCCCGTCACGTCGCCTCCATCGCCCGCGGCCGCTACCCCGAGCCCCCGGTCCCCGAGCCCGTCCTCGGCCTCATCCTCGAGATGGCGGACCAGGCCGTGAAGGCGGGCCGGGACGTCGCCGAGCTCGTCCGCACCCGCGACCTCGACCTCGCCCAGCGCATCCAGGCCAACGACTCCGCCCTGGACGAGCTGCACCGCCGCTCCTTCCAGATGATCCTCGACCCGGCCAACGAGCTGAGTCGCCAGCAGGTCGTCGACGCCGTCCTCATGGGGCGGTTCCTCGAGCGCTTCGGCGACCACTCCACCTCGGTGGCCCGCCGCGTGTCCTACCTCGTCTCCGGCGCCCAGGTGCCCGAGACCCACGACGACGAGGACGCCGACGCGCTCCACTGAGCACCTCTCCGCCGGCACGGCACCGCCCCGCGACCGTTGAGGCCGCGGGGCGCTTCACGTCCCCGATCCCGTGGGCACCACGGCGCCCCGGGCTCCGCGAGGGAGCCCGGGGCGCCGGTGCGTCAGCGGACGGAGGACCGCCCGGTCAGACGGGGAGCGTCAGAGGACGCTCACTTGCCCTGGTTGGCGACGGCGTCGATCTTCGCCTGAGCGTCGGGGTCGAGGTAGGTGCCGCCCTTCTTGATGGGCTTGAGGGTCTCCTCGTCGAGCTCGTAGACGAGCGGGATGCCGGTCGGGATGTTGACGCCGGCGATGTCCTCGTCGGAGATGTCGTCGAGGTACTTGACGATCGCACGCAGCGAGTTGCCGTGGGCGCCGATCATGACGGTCTTGCCGGTCTTGATGGCCGGGGCGAGCGTGGACTCCCAGTAGGGCATGAAGCGGGCGATGACGTCCTTGAGGCACTCGGAGCCGGGGACCTCCTCGGTGTAGCGCTCGTCGGCGTCCTGGGAGAACTCGGAGCCCTTCTCGATGGCCGGCGGGGCGACGTCGAAGGAGCGGCGCCAGAGCATGAACTGCTCCTCGCCGTACTCGTCGCGGATCTCCTTCTTGTTCTTGCCCTGCAGGGCGCCGTAGTGGCGCTCGTTGAGGCGCCAGGAGCGCTCGACCGGGATCCAGAGGCGGTCGGCCGCGTCGAGGGCGTAGTGCGCGGTGTTGATGGCGCGGCGCAGGAGCGAGGTGAAGAGGAGCTCCGGCTTGACGTCGTTCTCCTTGAGGAGCTCGCCGGCGTGCTTGGCCTCCTCAACGCCCTTGGCGGAGAGCGGCACGTCCACCCATCCGGTGAAGAGGTTCTTCTGGTTCCATTCGCTCTCGCCGTGGCGGAGCAGTACGAGGGTGTAAGCCATGCCCCTCATTGTGCCGTACCCGCCCGGGCACGTCCAAGCCCCTCGGTCCCAGACGCGGGTCGGGACCGGGGGCTCGGCGACAGGGAGTCATCGACGACGCTTAGAGCCGCTCAGTGCGCGGCCTCGTAGGCCTCACGGACCTCGGCGGAGATGCGACCGCGGTCGGAGACCTCGAGGCCCTGCTCGCGGGCCCACTCGCGGATGCGCTGGGTCTCGCCGGAGGACGAGGCTCCTGCGGCGCGACGACGGCCCGAGGAGCGACGGCCGGCGGTGCGGCGGGCCTTGCTCGTCCACTCCTCGAAGGACTCGCGCAGGGCGGCGGCGTGCTCGTCGTTGAGGTCGATCTCGTAGGAGACGCCGTCGAGGGCGAAGGTGATCGTCTGGGTGGCCTCGGAGCCGTCGACGTCGTCCACGAGAATGACCTGGGTCTTCTGCGCCATGGTGCTCATTTCCTTGTACGTTCTTCTCACCCCCGGCCCCTGAAGCACGGAGGATTTCACGACGAATGCTAACGGCGATCGTCAAATGACGCAACAATGCGCGACGGAATTCACCCGAGAATATGTTCCTGGAGTGTCAGCGAGACGGAATCCGTTCGGACGCCACACGGCGGAGACAGACACGGCGGAGACACGGCTGAGAAGCAGGAAATGCCGACGCCGTCACCGCATTCGTCGAATCCGCGCGGGCGGTACGTCCCCCGCCCCTCGACCAGCCCTCGACCAGGGCGACACCCTTCTCGGCGCCCCGGCCCGGCCCGCGCACCCGGAGCGCTCCGAGAAGGCGAGAACCGGCAGGCCCCATCGGGTCCTGCCGGTTCCTACTCTCCGAGCCACCTGTGGGAATCGAACCCACGACCTATTCATTACGAGTGAATCGCTCTGCCGACTGAGCTAAGGTGGCACGCCGCGTAAGCAGCGGGCCACACGCTACCGGTCCACTGGCCGAGCGCGCAAACGCTCACGACGGCCTCCCCTCGTGGTCCTGGACACAACGGGCACCGAACGGCCCGCCGCGGCACCTGGGCCGGCTCGGCTCCGCACGGGCAGCCCCACCGCCACCGGCGGCCACGACGTCAGGACCCGGCCTGCACGTCCTCCCAGCAGGCCCCCGCTGGGACCTCCGCTCCTGGCGCGAAACCTCCCTCTTGCTACCGTCAGCGCGTCACGGTGCCGCGTCCCGCGGTCCCTCGACCCCACCTCCTGAGACCGACGGCGGCCACGCGAACCCGCCGTGCCGTCACCCCCCAGAAGGTCGGGCCGCCCCTCGTCATGAAGGAACACCCCATGTCGACCCTCCGCCCCCCGTCACCGTCCGGGCCCGGCAACGGCGCCGCGGCAGGCGCGAACGTCAACCGCATCGCCAACACCGTCGCCGCAGCGGGCCCAGCCCCGCACCAGGACCGCGGCGACGCCGGCTACGACAAGGCCCTCAAGAACCGTCACCTGCAGATGATCGCCATCGGCGGCTCCATCGGCACCGGGCTCTTCCTCGGTGCCGGTGGGCGCCTGGCCCAGGGCGGCCCCGGCCTCGCGCTCGCCTACGCGGTGTGCGGCTGCTTCGCCTTCCTCATGGTGCGCGCGCTCGGCGAGCTCGCCATCCGCCGCCCCTCCTCGGGCGCCTTCGTCTCCTACGCCCGCGAGTTCCTCGGTGAGAAGGGCGCCTACGTCACCGGCTGGTTCTTCTTCCTGGACTGGTCCGTCACCGTCATGGCCGACATCACCGCCGTCGCCCTCTACCTGCACTACTGGAGCGCCTTCAAGGTCATCCCGCAGTGGATCCTCGCGCTCATCGCCCTCGCCCTCGTCTTCACCCTCAACATGCTCAACGTGAAGATGTTCGGCGAGGCGGAGTTCTGGTTCGCGCTCATCAAGGTCACCGCGATCCTCGCCTTCATGGTCATCGCGATCTGGGCGATCGTCACCGGCCACGCCGTGGGCTCCTCCACCGCCGGCTTCCACAACATCACGGACAACGGCGGCTTCTTCCCCGAGGGCCTGCCCGCCGTCTTCGCCCTCACCCTGGGCGTCGTCTTCGCCTTCGGCGGCACCGAGATGGTCGGCGTCGCCGCCGGCGAGGCCAAGGACGCCGTCAAGGTCCTGCCCAAGGCCATCAACTCGATGATCGTGCGCATCTTCGTCTTCTACGTCGGCTCCGTCATCCTCATGGCGCTCGTGCTCCCCTACACGGCGTACTCCTCGAACGAGTCGCCCTTCGTCACCTTCTTCTCCGGCATCGGCATCCCGCACGCCGGCGACGTCATCCAGGTCGTCGTCCTCACGGCGGCCCTGTCCTCCCTCAACGCCGGCCTCTACGCCACGGGCCGCACCCTGCGCTCCATGGCCGTCGCCGGCGAGGCCCCGAAGGTCGCCGCGAGCCTCAACAAGAACCACGTGCCCGCCGCGGCCATCACGATCACCTCGGCCCTCGGCCTCATCGGCGTCGCCCTCAACGCCTTCCTCGCCGACGACGCCTTCGAGATCGTCATGAACCTCGCCGGCATCGGCATCGCCGGGACCTGGGCCGCGATCCTCGTGACCCACCTGGCCTTCCTCAAGAAGGTCAAGGCCGGCCAGGAGGCCCGCCCCGCCTACAAGATGCCCGGCGCGCCCTTCACGAGCTACCTCTCGCTCGCGTTCTTCGCGATCGTCGTCCTGTCCAACCTCACCTCGGCCTCCGGGCGCTGGACGCTGGCGCTCTTCGCCCTCGTCCTCATCCTCATGGTGGCCGGCTGGTACGCCGTTCGCGGCCGTATCCGCGGCGACCTCCTCGACGAGGTCATCGACGCCTCCTGAGGCGGCCCCCCGCCCTGCGGCGGGCGCCGTCGTCACCCCACAGGGACCCGACGACGGCGCCCGCGGCGCAGCAGCCCCTAGGGGCACGTCCCAGCGATACGTCCAGCGACACCGCCGCCCAGCACCCTCACCGACACGAACACAGGAGGAACCGTGCGCGTCCACGTCACCTACACCGGCGGCACCATCGGCATGGTCGACTCGCCCCACGGGCTCGTCCCCGGAGCCGACCTCGAGGGATGGCTCGCGAACCTCGTCGACGGCACTGACCTTGGCAGCGGCCTCAGCCTCACGGCGCTCGACCCGCTCATCGACTCCTCGAACGCCACGCCGGAGTCCTGGCAGGCGATCATCGGCGACCTGCGCCGCCACCACGCCGAGGACCCGGAGCAGGCCTTCGTCGTCCTCCACGGCACCGACACGATGGCCTACACCTCGGCCGCGCTGTCCTACGCCCTCACCGACCTCGGCGCCCCCGTCGTCATCACCGGCTCACAGCTCCCCCTCGGTCTCGTCGGCTCCGACGCCGCCCCCAACGTCACCGGGGCCCTCCGCGCCGCGACGAGCGGCCAGATCGACGGCGTCAGCCTGTTCTTCGGGCACCGCCTCCTGGCCGGCAACCGGGCGACCAAGACGAGCTCGTGGGCCTTCAAGGGCTTCGACTCGCCCAACGTCGCGCCGCTCGCCATGACGGGCGCGCCGTGGCAGTGGTCGCCGCGCCCCGAGCCTGGCTGCGGCTGGGCCGACGCGAAGCCGTACCAGCGCCACGACGTCGTCGTCATCGACCTCGCCCCCGGCATCACGACCGCGCGCCTGCACGCCATGCTCACCCCCCTGCCCGACGCCGTCGTCCTGCGGGCCTTCGGCGTCGGCAACGTGCCGAGCGAGGAGCCGGGCCTCACCGAGCTCATCGAGGAGGTCATCGGGGCCGGGGTCGCCGTCGTCGTCACCTCGCAGTGCCACGAGGCGGAGGTGCTCCTGGGCCACTACGAGGCCGGGGACGCGATCGCCCGCGCCGGCGCCATCGGCAACCGCGACATGACGCTGGAGGCGACCTACGCGAAGGTCCAGTTCCTCCTGTCCCAGGGGCTGCGCGGCGCCGAGCTGAGCGCCCAGATGGGCCGCAGCATCGCCGGGGAGCTCACCGAGTCCCGCGGCTGACCACGCGTCCTCGCGCGCGACGACGCCCCGGGCGCCCCGCGGCTCCCGGGGCGTCGTTGCGTCCGATCGTCGACTCGACCGTGCCGCGGGCTCGGCAGCTCGGCCGGTCCGCGGGCTCAGTGCTGAGCCTGCGCGCGCGAGGCGGTTGGTTCCGCGCGCCCAGCCCGTTCCGGCCGACCCCGACGGCTACTTCGAGCCCTCGCAGGTCTTGCCCTCCTCGGGCAGCTGACCGGCGAGGAGGTAGGAGTCGACGGCGTTCGTCACGCAGTCCCCGGCGCGTCCGTAGGCCGTGTGCCCCTCGCCCTTCCAGGTGAGCAGGTGGCCAGAGTCCAGCTGCTTCGCGAGGCTCTGGGCCCAGGCGTAGGGCGTGGCCGGGTCGCCGGTCGTCCCCACGACGAGGATCGGGGCGGCACCGGCGGCGTCGATCTTCTCGCGCGTTCGGGTGGACCTGTGCCCCCAGGCCTTGCAGAAGAGGTCGGAGTAGCCCAGGTCCGCACCGAAGGTCGGGGAGGCCTTCTCGAGCTTCGTCTCCTCCTCGTTCCACTCCGCGGCGTCACCCTCGACGGGGTAGTCGAGGCAGTTGATCGCGTTGATGACCTCGTCGCCGTTGCCGGAGTAGCTGCCGTCCTTGTTGCGAGAGGCGAAGACGTCGGACACGTAGAGCAGCGTCGAGCCGTCGTCCTGGTTCATCGCCTGGTCGAGGCCCTGGCTGAGGACCGACCAGGACTCCGACTGGTAGAGCACGCCGAGCACGGCGTCCTGCGCCAGCGCGTACGTGAGCGGGCGGTTCTCGTCCGAGGTGGGGATGGGCGTCGTGCGCGTCGACTCGAGGAAGTCGCGGACCTGCTTGACACCGTCGTCGACGCTGCCGCTCAGGGGGCAGTCCTTGCCGGCCTGGCAGTCCTTGACGTAGGCGCGCAGCGCCGCCTCGAAGCCCTTGGCCTGCCCGAGGGTGAGCTCGGCCGCGGACAGGCTCGGGTCAATGGCGCCGTCCAGGACGAGGCGGCCCACGTTGCCGGGGAAGAGCTCGGCGTAGGTGGCGCCAAGGTACGTGCCGTAGGACAAGCCGAGGTACGTCAGGGCGCTCTGGCCCTCGACGGCGCGCATGACGTCGAGGTCCTTGGCGGCCGAGACGGTGTCGATGTGGTCGAGCAGCGCGGCCGGCCTCGTGCGCGACTCGCACTTCTTCTCGAGGCCGCTCGCGAAGTCGGCGACGTCGGCCTGCGCGGCCGCGTCGCTCGTCTCCTCGGCGACGGGGGTCTCGTCGTCGCCGGCGCGCTCGGCGTCGAGCTCGGCGTCGGTGAGGCAGTCGACGGCCGTGGAGTATCCGACGCCGCGGGGGTCGAAGCCGACGACGTCGTAGCTCTTGAGGAGGGTGTCGGAGAAGTAGCCCTCGGCCGACTGGACGAGGTCGACGCCGGAGCCCCCGGGCCCGCCCGGGTTGATGAAGAGGGTGCCGACGGCGTCGCCGCCGGTCGCGGCCCGCTTCTTCATGGCGATCTTGATCGTCCGGCCCGAGGGGGCGGCGTAGTCGAGCGGGACCTCGATGGTCGCGCAGGTGAAGCCCTTGGCGTCCGAGGTGGAGGACCTCGTCATCCCGGCGTCGGGCCCGCAGGGGTACCAGGAGGCCTTCTGCGCGTAGAAGCGGGCGAGCTCCGCGGGCACGGTGGCCGTGGCGGAGGCCGTCGCGGCGGTGGCCGCGGGGACCGCGCTTCCGGAGCCGGTGGCGCCGCCCGACTGGCAGCCGACGAGGGCGAGGGCGGACACGAGCGCGGCCCCGACGGCCGCGAGCGCCCGGGCGCGCCGACGGGCGAGGTGGGTGAGGCGTGAGGACTCGGGGATGATCACGTGGGCAGCCTACGGGTCAGCGCTCCACGGGGGCACTCCTCCGCCCGGCGGAGGACAGGGACCCGGTTCAGGCGGCGTCGGGACGGACGTAGCCTCGGGCGGTCACCCAGGCCCAGACGGCGTCCATGTTCTCGGTGACGGCGCCGACCGCGTCGCCGCCTCAGCGCACCCTCAGCCCCGATCCCCAGCCGGAGACCTGCGTCAGGGGATCGCCACCAGCTTGCGGTTGGGGATACCTGAGACGGGTGCGTCGACCATGATCCACGCCTGCGCCTCACCCACGGGCGTGGAAGCCACGCCGGGAGCACCTGGGCCGCCGTGCGGTGCGAGACCGATGACGCGCAGCTCCTCACGCGATCCCGGCCACGGGACGCGACGGGTGCGGAAGGCGGTGCGCATGATGATTCCCTCGGGCCCCATGACGGCGCGCTCGCGGGCGAGACGGAGCACGAACCACCCCGCGATCAAGGTGATGGCGAGGAAGGGCGCTGCATCGCCGGAGACGCGCTCGAGCACGCAGACGGCGGCGAGACCGGTGGTGAGGACCCCGAGGACAGCGAGCGGGATCACCCGCCACGCCTGGGCGCTCAGGACGAGGCGGCGTCCGTCCGCGGTCTCGCGGGCACGGGCCGGGAGCCGGGGGCCCGGGCGCACGGCCGGGCAGGCGGCCGGGTCACCAGGGGCGCCGTCGACGCCGATCCGCGTGGGCACGGCGCTCAGGCCTGGGGGCGCAGCTGCACCATGAGGGACTCGACGGCGAGCAGCGGCGCCGCGTTGGAGCGCAGGCGCACACGGCACTCCTCGATGGCCGCGATCCGGGCGAGCGACTGGTCCGGTCGCGTGCTGCGGGCCGCCTGGTCCACCGCGTCGCCCAGGTCGACGTTGACGCGGTCGACGTCGGAGCCCATCTGCGTGGCGAGCACGTCCCGGTAGAAGGAGAGGAGGTCGATCATGGCGCGGTCGAGGACGTCGGTGCGGGCGCGCTTGGCCCGGCGCTTCTGGTCCTCCTCGAGCTGGCGGACCTGGGCGCGCAGGGCCGGAGGCACCTTCGTCTCCCCCTCCATCCCGAGGGCTCGCATGAGCTCCGCCCGCTCGCGGGCGTCGCGCTCGGTGGTGGCGTCCTTGGCCTCCGCCTCCGCGTTGTCGACGAGCTCGGCGGCCGCGAGGACGGCGTCGCCGACGCTGCGGAGGGAGACTGGGGCGAGGAGCAGCCGACGGCGGCGCTCCCAGGCGCCGGGATCCGTGGCGAGGTGACGGGCCAGCCCGATGTGGGACTGGCTGGCCCGGGCGGCGCGGGCCGCGAGCTCCGGCTCGGCTCCGTCGCGGCGCACGAGGAGCTCGGCGACGGCGTCGGCCGACGGGATCCGCAGGGTGACGAGGCGGCAGCGGGAGCGGATGGTCGGCAGGACGTCGTCGGCGGACGGGGTGCACAGGACCCAGACGGTCTGCGGCGGGGGCTCCTCGATGGACTTGAGGAGGACATTGGTGGTGCGCTCGGCCATGCGATCCGCGTCCTCGATGAGGATGACGCGCCAGCGTCCGGTCCAGGGACGGCGCTGCGCCTCCCCGATGAGCTCCTTGACCTCGTCCATGGTGATGATGAGGCGCTCGGTGGCGAGGCGGACGACGTCGGGGTGGGTGCCCTTCATGACGTCGCGGCAGGCCTTGCACTCGCCGCAGCCCGGCACGGGACCGGTGCACTCGAGAGCGGCGGCGAAGGCCCTGGCGGCGTTGGAGCGGCCCGAGCCGGGCGGGCCGGTGACGAGCCACGCGTGGGTCATGGCGGAGCCGTCGTCGTGGGCGGCGCGCGACTCGGCGCCGGCGTCCACGGCCCCAGTGCCGTCAGTGGCGCCAGTGACGCCCACGACGGCGCCCGGCCCGGTCTCGCGGGCCTCGGCGAGGGCCCGGGCGGAGCGGGCGGCCGTCTGGAAGGTCTCGACGACCCGCTCCTGGCCGACGACGTCGTCCCAGACGCTCATCCGTCGAGCTCCGAGACGTGCAGGGCCGGGTAGCGGCGCAGGACGGCCTCGCGCACGGCGGCGGCGGGAGAGTCCGCCTCCACCGCGGAGGACCCGGCAGCGTCCTCGCCGCGCAGGCCGTCGCCCCGACGCGCGACGAGGCGGGCGACGTTGACGGCGACGAGACGGGCGACGGTCTCGAGGTCCTGCTCGGCGTCGATGACGACGAAGCGCTCCGGCTCGAGTGCGGCGAGCGCGAGGAACTCCTCGCGCAGGGCCTGGTGGAAGGCGCCGGGCTCGCGCTCGAGGCGGTCCTTCCCCCCGCGGGCCGTCCGGCGGCGCTCGGCGAGGCCGGGCTCGGCGTCGAGGAGGATGGTGAGGTCCGGCAGGAGCCCGTCGGTGGCCCACAGGGAGAGGTCGCGGACCTCGCCGGGGCCGAGGTCCCGCGCGGCGCCCTGGTAGGCGACGGAGGAGTCGAGGTAGCGGTCGGAGATGACGACGCTGCCTGCCTCGAGGGCGGGGCGGACCTTGGTGGTGACGTGGTGGGCGCGGTCCGCGGCGTAGAGGAGGGCCTCGGCGCGCGGGTCGACGTGGCCGCCGTCGAGGAGGAGCCGGCGGATCTCCGTGCCGAGCTCGGTGCCGCCGGGCTCGCGGGTGCGCACGTACTCGAGGTGCGCGGCCACGAGGAGGGTGGCGAGGCGGTCGATCTGGGTGGACTTGCCGACGCCGTCGCCGCCCTCGAAGGTGATGAACAGGCCCGGGCGGGGCGCGTCGTCGACCTGGGCGGGGACCGGGGCGGGGGGCGTCGGAGTCACGTGGCCAGGGTAGCGGTGCCGTACGACGCGAACGGGGCCCGCCCCCAATCCGCTGGGAACGTGCCTGCGCTCTGGGAACGTGGAGGTCAACCACGTTCTCAGAGTGCAGGCACGTTCTCAGCGAAGGAATCAGCGACGACGACGGGGCCGCCAGCCCATCCAGGCGCGAGACTCGAGGGTGAGCTGGCGCCCGGACCGTGCCGCCGCACGCAGGACCATGTCCACGACGACGTCCGGTGCTCGCAGCTGCTCCGTCCGCACCCGCACGACGGACCACCCCAGCGCCCGCAGCGCGTCCTCACGGACCTTCTCCTCGTAGAGCACGTCCCGCTCGACGTACTTGAGCCGGCCGTCGAACTCGATCGCGATCCTCATGCCGGGCAGGGCGAGGTCGAGGAAGTAGAGGCGGTCCTCGGTCCGCGCCCCCAGCTGGAGGAGTGGCACGGGAAGGCCTGCCTTGAGGAGGATGAAGCGGAGCGTGCTCTCGCCCCACGACTCCGACCACGGGCTGAGGAGCGGAAGCAGCCGCCGAGCCCGTGCCTTGCCCTGACGCCGCGGGAGCTCCTCGATGCGTTCCGCAGCCTCGCAGCGCAAGGCGGTCCACCGGGCGTCCGACTCACGGCGGTGATAGCGATCCGGCTCCACGAGCGCCCGCGCGAGCCCGTCACCGGCGATGAGGGCGGACAACGGGTCGAGGTCGGTGAGGCAGTCGACGAGGGTCGTCATGAGGTCGGTAACGGGGAGCCCGTGGGCCGTGACGATCGCACCGGGAGGGAGGGCCGACCGGACGTGCCGGCGCAGGACGACCGCGCGACCGGCGTCGGGCCCCGAGGAGCGGTCGCCGTCGAGCACGCGCACCGTGCCGTCGGCGTAGTCCATCCGGGGCAGCTCGACGGAGCTGCGGTCACTCGACGTCAGCTGGACGACGTGAACATCCGGCTCCTGCCAGCGCACGGCGACGCCATGGAGGAGCGCCGCGGACTCGTGCGAGAGGGCGACGGCGGCGGGGCAGACCCGCAGGAGGGCGACGAGCCTGGCGAGACTGACCTCGCGGCGTCGGCGCCATGCCTCAGCCTGCGAGGTCGGCCGAAGGTACTGGCCTCGCGCCACGCGCACCAGGCCGGCAGGTGGACGTCCTGACCAGACGGAACCGGGCAGGACGGCGGGGAGCTCGGGCATGGTGTCTCACTGACGTCGGCGTCACAGGGGGAACCAGCGTGCCCTCCCGCGGCCGTCGTCGGCCCCGGGCGCACCCGCGACCTGTGGATGGCCCTTGCCTGTGGAGCCCGGCCACCCTCCGTGGGAACGTGCCTGCGCTCTGGGAACGTTGTCGTCAACCACGTTCCCAGAGCGCAGGCACGTTCCCAGCGAGATGGGTCAGGTTGTCTTGCGCGTCGTCGTCTTGCGGGTGGTGGACTTCTTCGCAGTCGTCTTGCGCGTGGTGCGCTTCTTCTTGGCCGGACCCTTGGCTCGCTTCTCCGCGAGGAGCTCGTAGGCGCGCTCCGGGGTGACCGTGGCCGGGTCGTCGTCGCGGCGCAGGGTCACGTTGGTCTCCCCGTCCGTGAAGTACGGGCCGAAGCGCCCGTCCTTGATGACGACGGGACGCCCCGAGGTCGGGTCCGTGCCGAGCTCGCGCAGCGGCGCCTTCGGGGCGGCCTGGCCGCGGCGGCGCTTGGGCTGGGCGAAGATCTCCAGGGCCTGCTCGAGGGTCACCGTGAAGAGCTGGTCCTCGCTCTCGAGGGAGCGCGAGTCCTTGCCCTTCTTGAGGTAGGGGCCGTAGCGACCGTTCTGGGCGGTGATGTCGACGCCCTCGGCGTCCTGCCCGACGACGCGGGGCAGGCTGAGCAGGTCGAGAGCCTGCTCGAGGGTGACCGTGGACAGGCTCATCGACTTGAAGAGGGAGGCCGTGCGCGGCTTCGGCCCCTTCTTGGCCGCCGCCTTGGACCGGGTCGCCTTCTTCTTCGGCTTCGCAGCCTTCTCGGCGTCCTCGCCGTCGGCGGCCGGCACCTCCGCCGCCTTCTCCTCCTCGGGCTCCGGGAGGACCTCGGTGACGTAGGGGCCGTAACGGCCGTCCTTCGCGATGATCATGTGGCCCGTGGACGGGTCCGTACCGAGCTCGCGCCCGTCGTCGGCGGCGCGCTCGAAGAGCTCCTTGGCCTTGGCGACCGTGAGCTCGTCGGGGGCGACGTCGGCGGGGACGTTGGCGTGCTTGCCGTCCTCGGACTCGAGGTAGGGGCCGTAGCGGCCGACGCGCAGGGTGATGCCCTCGCCGATCTCGATGGAGTTGACGGCGCGGGCGTCGATCTCGCCGAGGTTCTCCACCATGGCCTTGAGGCCGCGGTTCTCTCCGGAGTCGTCGCTGGGGATCGGGGTGGCGCCGGCGGCGTCGCCCTGCCCCCCGTAGAAGCGGGTGAGCCAGGCGACGCGGTCCTCGTCTCCCGCGGCGATGCGGTCGAGGTCGCGCTCCATCGAGGCGGTGAAGTCGTAGTCGACGAGCTCGGCGAAGTTCTCCTCGAGCAGCCGGGTCACGGCGAAGGCGAGCCACGTCGGCACGAGGGCCTGGCCGCGGTGGTCGACGTAGCCGCGGTCCGAGATGGTGGACATCGTCGCCGCGTAGGTGGAGGGGCGGCCGATCTCGCGCTCCTCGAGGGCCTTGACGAGCGAGGCCTCCGTGTAGCGGGGCGGCGGGGTGGTCTCGTGGCCGGAGGCCTCGGCGCCCAGGGAGGCGAGCTCCTGGCCCTCGATCATGGAGGGCAGGCGCACGTCCTTGTCGCCCTTGGAGGGCTTGGCGTCCTCGTAGCGCTCGGCGTCGCGGCCCTCCTCGTAGGCGGCGAGGAAGCCGCGGAAGGTGATGACGGTGCCCGACGCCGTGAAGCCGGCCGTGCCGAAGGTGAGGCCGGAGTCGCGCGAGCCGCCGTCCGCCGGGGCGAGCGGCACGTCGACGTGGACGGTGGCGGTGGAGCCGACGGCGTCGGCCATCTGCGAGGCGACGGTGCGCTTCCAGATGAGCTCGTACAGGCGGAACTGCGCGCCGGAGAGCTGGCCGGAGACCTGGGCGGGGGTCCGGAAGTGGTCGCCCGCAGGGCGGATCGCCTCGTGGGCCTCCTGGGCGCCCTTGGTCTTGGTCGCGTACAGGCGGGGCTTGGCGGGGACGTACTCGGCGCCGTACAGCTCGGCCACCTGGGAGCGGGCGGCGCCCACGGCCTGCGAGGACAGGACCGTCGAGTCCGTTCGCATGTACGTGATGAATCCGTTCTCGTAGAGGCCCTGCGCGACGCGCATGGTCTCCCTGGGGTTCATCCGCAGCTTGCGGGAGGCCTCCTGCTGGAGGGTGGAGGTGGTGAAGGGGGCGGCCGGGCGGCGCTTGTAGGGCTTCTCCTCGACGGCGGACACGCGCGGCGTCCCGCGCAGGACGGCGTCGGCGACGGCCTTGGCGGCGCCCTCGTGGAGGTGGACGGTGCCGGCCTTGACGGCGGCGGGGCGCAGCTCGCCGGCGTCGGTGAAGTCGCGGCCCGTGGCGACGCGGCGGCCGTCGAGGGTGGCGAGGCGGCCGGTGAAGGCGTTCGACTGCGCCTCGGCGGCGTCGACCTTGGACAGGGTGGTGGACAGCTCGGCCTCGACGCCCCAGTAGCCGGCGGCCTTGAAGGCCATGCGCTCGCGCTCGCGCTCGACGACGAGGCGGGTGGCGACGGACTGGACGCGGCCGGCGGACAGGCCGGCGCGGACCTTGCGCCACAGGACCGGGCTGACCTCGTAGCCGACGAGGCGGTCGAGGATGCGGCGGGTCTCCTGGGCGTCGACGAGGTCGAGATCGAGGTCGCGGGTGTTGTCCAGGGCGCGGGTGACGGCCTCCTTGGTGATCTCCGTGAAGGTCATGCGCTTGACGGGGACCTTGGGCTTGAGGACCTCCTTGAGGTGCCAGGCGATGGCCTCGCCCTCGCGGTCGTCATCCGTGGCGAGGTAGAGCTCGTCGGCCTCCTTGAGGGCCTTCCTGAGCTGGGTGACCGTCTTCTTCTTGTCCGCGTTGACGACGTAGTAGGGCTTGAAGCCGTCCTCGGTGTCCACGGCGAACTTGCCGTAGGGGCCCTTCTTCTCCGCGGCGGGCAGCTCGGAGGGCTGGGCGAGGTCGCGGACGTGCCCGACGGAGGCCTCGACGTCGAAGTCGGACCCGAGGTAGCCCGCGATGGAGCGGACCTTGTTCGGGGACTCGACGATGACGAGCTTCTTGGACACGGGGACCTTCTTCCTCGCGGAGACGGCGTCAGGCCGCAGGCGCGCGGCGGACGGGCCGACTGTAACCCACGGCGCCGACGTGCAAGACCGCCCTGCGCCCCGTCCCGCGTGTCCCCACGGGTACCGCCCGTGCCTCGTTCCGGGCACGAGGCCGTCGCCCGGAGGCCGTGCCGCACCTCGCGAGGAAGCTCACAGGATCAGCACAGGCAGCTCGTGTTCACTCCTACCCATGACCGCTTCCAACGAGACCCTCACCCGCCCGGACGGCTCCCCCGTGCGGGTCCTCGTCGTCGACGACGAGCAGATGCTCGCCGACCTCCTCGCCTCCGCCCTGCGCTACGAGGGCTGGGAGGTGACGACCGCCGGCACCGGCATCAAGGCCGTGCAGGCCGCCAAGGAGATCGAGCCCGACGTCGTCGTCCTCGACATCATGCTGCCCGACTTCGACGGTCTCGAGGTCATGCGCCGCATCCACGGTCACCAGCCCGGCGTCCCGATCCTCTTCCTCACCGCCAAGGACGCCGTCGAGGACCGCGTCGCGGGCCTCACCGCCGGCGGCGACGACTACGTCACCAAGCCCTTCTCGCTGGAGGAGGTCGTCGCCCGCCTGCGCGCCCTCCTGCGCCGCTCCGGCGCGAACCAGGAGCAGGAGTCCAACGTCCTCGAGGTCGGCGACCTGCGCATGGACGAGGACTCCCACGAGGTCTGGCGAGGGGAGGACGAGATCCACCTGACGGCCACCGAGTTCGAGCTCCTGCGCTACCTCATGCGCAACCCGCGACGCGTCCTGTCCAAGCCGCAGATCCTCGACCGCGTGTGGAACTACGACTTCGGCGGGCAGGCGAACATCGTCGAGCTCTACATCTCCTACCTGCGCCGCAAGATCGACAAGGGCCGCGAGCCCATGATCCACACCATGCGCGGGGTCGGCTACGTCCTCAAGCCCGTCGAGGGGGCGGCTCCGGCGTCCCGCTGAGGGACGCGTCCGGGCCCCGGGCTCGCACAGCACCGGCCGCTAGGGTCGAGCCGTGCCCTCCACCGCCTCCCCCGCACCCGGCCCGACCGGCGGCGACGCCGCGTCCTCGGGCCGGAGCACGACGCCACAGGCCTCCACCGAGCCGCAGCAGGCGCCGTCCGGGCACACCGCTGAGCAACCTGGTGGCGAACGGCGTCCGCGCAGCCTCCGGACCCGTCTCGTGGCGGGCGTGCTCGGTTTGGTCCTCGTCGCGTGCGCTCTCGTGGGCGCCTTCTCGACGCTCACGCTGCGGCACACGCTCATGGACCGGCTCGACACGCAGCTGAGCGCCGCCTCGGACCGCGCTGCCAACCGGCGCCACGGCGTCCAGCAGCAGGACGCCGGCTCGACCCAGCCGACGGCGGGCTCTGACGCGCCGTCCGCCGGCCCCTCCCCCGCCGCCGGCTACCAGGGCGCGCCCTCGGGGACCCAGGCGACCGCCTCCGAATCCCAGCAGACCCCACCCCCGGGCGCCGTCGCCCCGGGTGACAAGGACGGCGACGACTCGCGGCTGCCCGCGGGCCTCGACGCCGCGGGCCAGTCGACCGGCACCCTGACGCTCATCTCCGCAGGGAACGCGGGCAGCTCGACCAGCGCGGCCACCACCGTCGCCGCGGGCTACATCGACGACTCGGGCCAGTACCGCAGCCTCTCGACCGCCGAGTGCGAGGCGCTCCTCTCCCTGGAGCCCTCCGGCGAGCCGGTGACCGTCGCGATCGACTCCCTCGGCGACTACCGGGTCCTCGTCACCAAGGACTCCACCTCGGGCGACGTCGTCGTGACCGGCCTGTCCCTCGCCGACGACAACGCCCTCGTCCGCAAGCAGCTCCTCATCGAGGCGGCCATCGCCATCGTGGGAGCCCTTCTCGCCGCGGTGGCCGGGCGGCTCATCGTGCGATCCTCCCTCGCGCCGCTCGAGCGCGTCGCCGCGACCGCCGAGCGCGTCGCCTCCCAGCCACTCGCCCGCGGCGAGGTGAGCATCGACGAGCGCGTCGAGGACGCTGACCTCGCCTCCTCGCAGGAGGTCGGGCAGGTCGGAGGCGCCCTCAACACGCTCCTGGGTCACGTCGAGGACGCGCTGACGGCCCGCCAGCGCTCCGAGACGCAGGTGCGTCAATTCGTCGCCGACGCCTCCCACGAGCTGCGCACGCCCCTGGCCTCGATCCGCGGCTACACCGAGCTCATCCAGCGCGAGGGCGCCGACGCCCGGCTGCCCGAGGAGGCCACGCACGCGCTCGAGCGCGTCCACTCCGAGTCCCTGCGCATGACGGCCCTCGTGGAGGACCTCCTGCTCCTGGCGCGCCTCGACGCCGGCCGCGAGCTCCACCACGACGAGGTCGACCTCGTCGGGCTGCTCCTCGACACCGTCTCCGACGCGCGCGCCGCCGGCCGCGAGCAGGAGTGGGACCTCGACCTGGCCGTCCTCGAGGACGGCGAGGCCACCGGGGTCGGGGCCGATGACAGCGACGACTTCGAGCCGGAGCCGCCGCTCGTCATCGGGGACGAGGCGCGCCTGCGCCAGGTCGTCGTCAACCTCCTCGCGAACGCCCGCGTCCACACGCCCACCGGCACGCACGTGACGACGACGCTGAGCCGCGAGCACGCCGCCGGGGCGCAGGGCGCCGACGGCGACCGCCTCGTCATCCGGATCGCCGACGACGGCCCGGGTATCGACCCGGCGGTGCGCGACCGGCTCTTCGAGCGCTTCGCCCGAGGCGACTCCTCGCGCGAGCGCCGCACCGGCTCGACCGGGCTCGGGATGAGCATCGCGCTGGCGATCGTCCTCTCCCACGGCGGGACGCTCACGGTTGACTCCGTGCGCGAGGGCGACGCCGCCCCCGGCGAGCACGGCACGACCTTCACCGTGAGCCTGCCCGCGGCACCCCTGGACTGAGCCACCCGCACGCGGCGCGTCGATCGGCGCCCGCGCCGGCCCGGGACGAGCGCCGCTCGTCCTCCCGGCCTGCGTGGGCGCCCACTCACCTCCCGCAACCGTCCCGCGGTCGTTCCGCCACCGCCGTGGCACCGGGCAGGGCGTGGCACAGTCCCGGCACAGAGGCGACCGGCGACGGCCACAGCCCCCCGTCCTTCGATAGGAGCATGACACGTCGCGCCCTGCACCGGCCCCCCGCCCACCGTCGTCGGGACGAGGCGCTGGGCGCGCTGGCGTGCCTGGCGACGGCATCGCTGTGCGCCGCTCTCGTGAGGGCGGTCGCGCCGACGGCCTCGCGCGAGACCCTCGCAGCCGGTTTCCTCCTCGCCGGCCTGTTCGCTGCCGGCGCGCTGCTGGCGGTGCGCGCCTGGTGGTCAAGAGACCTCGTCCTGCACCGCTCGCCCGTGCGCCGTCAGGCGGCCCGGAGCGTCGTCGTCGAGGGCGCGTCGGCGGTTCCGGCCCGTTCCACCGCGCCCGGTCGCGGGGCCGCGCGGCTCGGGCGGGCCCATCCTGGATCGGCGTCAGCCGTCAACGACGCGGTCGCGACGGTGGCGCCCGTCCTGGCTCCGGCCGCGGCGACGCCGGTGAACCCCGTGTCGGCTCAGGCGTCGGTGGAGCGGCGGCGCCTGTCCGGCGAGAGCGCGGTGAGCAGCGCGAGCCCGATCAAGGACAGGGCGACCGTCCCGGCCGAGCCCGCGGCGTAGGCGAGGAAGTCATCGACCCGGCTGCCCGAGGTGGAGGCGCTCAGGTACGTCCACAGCTCGAGGAACGCCGCGACGGCGCCCGCGAGCGCACCCAGGCCGCCGAGGACCCCGACGGAGGTGAGCCCGCCGTCGCTCGGCTCCCGGGTCGGGCCCTCGTCGCGGCGCGGGCGGCGGCGACGCGGAGCGGGATCCTCCGTCTCCGGTCCGAGGACCGCCGCCGTGGTGCCGTCACCGCCTGCGGCGTCGTGGATCCAGCGGAGCCGGTGGTCCTCGCGGACGAGCACCTTCTCCTCGGACCAGGCGCCGCAGGCGACGGCCAGGGCTCCCCAGCCGACGGCGATGAGGATGGCGGCCAGGACGTCGGCGGGGCGGTGCCACTGGGCGGCGAGCGTGGAGTAGCCGATGGCGGCGGTGAGGACCGCCCCGAACCAGGCGGCCCCTCCCCTCCAGCGGGCCCCGGCCACGAGGACGAGCGCGACGGCCGCTGAGGCGGCGACGGCGGTGTGCCCGGACGGGAGGGTGTTGGCGCCGTCGAAGCGCCACGACAGGCCGTAGTCGGGACGCGTGAAGACCCAGCGCTTGAGGACCTGGACGGAGCCGGTTGTCGCGATGACCGTCCCGGCCGCCCACAGGGCCCGGCGCCGCGAGCCCCGCCACAGCGCGCCGATGAGGATGACGAGGAGCAGGACGATGAGCGCCGGCATCGTGATGACGTGCAGCAGGTTGCTCGCGTGGTCGGAGACGAAGCGGGAGCCGATGAGGGAGCCGGTGAGGGCTGACTGCTCCATGACCTGCCCGGTGTGGGTGGTGACGAGGAGGACCCAGTCGAGGACGGCGCCGCCGAAGCAGACGATCGCGAGCACGGCCGCGAGGAGCCGCGAGCGCCACTGCGGGCGCCCGTCGGCCACGAGATGGGGTGCGGGAGCGTCGACGGGAGTGCTCATCACTTCGGAATGGTACGAGGGGGTTCCTGCGAGCGGCGGAACGTGACCGTGGGGCGTTCCTCTCCGGCGGGTGACGGGGCGCTCAGTCCGTCTCCCGCCGGAGTGGAGCCGGGTCTCAGACCAGGGCCCCGGAGCGGCGTCGCCTCAGGGACAACCCGGTCGCGACGACGACGAGGCCCATGGCCGCGAGCGCGAAGGGGATGATCCCGGGACCGCCGGTCGCCGGCATGGTCCCCGTCTCGGTGTCCTGGACGGTGATCGTCGCGGGCGTCGTGACGCCGGCGTTGCTCGAGGCGTTGACCGCCGTGACCTTGGCACCCTGCGCGGCGGCGTCGACGAGGGTGACGTCGGTGAGGTCCGTGTCCGCGTCGGCGCTCAGCGTGAAGGCGATCGGTGCCGCCAGGAGCTCGTGCCCGGTGGGGGCCTTCGTCTCGACGAGCCAGTAGGTCCGGCCGAGCTCGAGGGTGGAGCTCGTGAAGAGCGAGCCGTCGTCGGGGTTGACGGTGAGGGCGCCGGCGACCGGCTCGGCGCCGGTGGCGGTCGGGTCGGTGTCGTAGAGCGCGAAGGTGGAGCCGCTCAGGGACGCGTTGTCGACGGCACCGGTCTTGTGGACCGTGATGGTGCGCGGGCCGAACGGCCCGCAGGCGACGTTGTTCCCGGCGCCGTCGTGGTCGACGGCGGCGTCCGCGGCGACGGCGTTGTAGAGGCCGTGTCCGGAGGTGAGGACGCCGTCGGCGTCCGAGGTGCAGGACAGCGCGTCGGCGGTGTAGCCGGTTGCGGTCGTGTCGAGGGTGACCTGGAAGCGGACGTGGACGGTGCGGGTGTTGGACCCGGGGACCACGTTGCCGCCGGCGTCGTAGGAGGCGGGCTGGACGAGGAGGCCGTCGGTGAGCGTGTAGGCCCCGTCCGCGTCCGCGGAGACCTTGGTCGCGTCGGTCCCGAGGGCGCCCGCGTCCTCACTGGCCCAGACGCCGTTGATGCGCAGCCCGGGCGCGAAGTCCGGGGTGTCGGCGAGGACGCCCGTGGACTGCGGGATGGCGCCGTCGTTGGTAGCGGTGACGTCGTAGTCGATGGTGAAGGTGGCGGCGCCCGTGAGGCCGCCGTTCTCGGTGACGGTCTTGGCGACGGAGAGCTCCGGGGTGAGGGACTGGCAGGCGGCGTCGTCACCGGTGGTGGTGTCGCCGTCCATCGACTCGGTGTTGATGATGCCGGCGGTGTAGCCGTCGGCCGCCGAGCCGGCGCAGGTGTAGGTGGTCGGGTCGTATCCGGTGGCGGTGCCGTCCACGGTGAAGGTGAGCGTGACGACGTAGGTGCGGCTGGCACCGCCGGCGAGCGTCCCGGCGGGGTCGCTGGTCCCGGCCTCGGCGAGGGTCCAGGCGGGGCTGGTCCCGAGGTCGGTCGCGGTGGCGCCGTCGACGCTCACGGTGGCCTGTGTCAGGGTCGCTCCGGCGGGCAGCGTCGGGGTGTCGGTGAGCGGGGCGAGGAGCGCCGAGGCGGTGGTCGAGGTGTTCCTCACCGTCACCGTGTAGGAGGCGGTGTAGGTCCCGTCGCTGTTGCGCGTCGCCTGGTCGGCACCGCCCGTGCTCGTCTTGGTGACGGAGAAGGTCGGGGACTCGGGGATCTCACCGCAGTCGGCGTCGGTCCGGGTGACGCCGTTCGAGGTGGCCGACGTCGAGTTGTGGATCGTCGAGACGTCGCTGCCGGGCGTGATGGCGGCGCAGCTCGTGTCGTCGGCCCGGGCGACGGCGGCGCCGTCGTCACGGGCGGCGACGTTGAGCACCACGGTGTAGACGGCGCTGCCGCCGGCCTCGAGCGTGGCGCGCGGGTCCTTGACCTGGTTCCCGTCGGCGTCCGTGTAGGGGGTGCCGTCAGCGTTGACCAGGTTGCCGTCCCCGTTGCGGGAGGTGCCCTCGGGCAGCCCGGGGACGATCGTGAGGGCCGTGCCCGACGCGACGGTCTGGCCGGTGAGGTCGACCTGCTGCCCGGCGTAGGTGGCGGTGACGCCCTTGAGGTCGGAACCGGATGGGGTCGTCGGGGTGTCGGTGAGCGAGTACTGGAGCTCGGCCTTGCTCGACGGGTTCGAGACCGTGATCGAGTAGGCGACGTCCCAGGTGCCGTCCCAGACGCCGTCGACGAGGTGCTGGGTGGTGCCCGTGAAGGCCTTGTCCACCTGGGCGAGGGGGTAGACCGTGTTGGTGACGGCGGTGCTCGACTCACCCGACGGGAGGACGAAGGCGATGCTGCCCGGGTCGGACTCGGTCACCGCGGCGGAGGCGTCGTAGCGCACGGCGGTGGACCAGGCGAACTTGGTGGTGTCCAGGAGGTTGATGGGAGCGGTGACGCCCACGGCGACCTGCGAGCCCGGGGGCACCTCGGAGACGACGCAGTGCGAGCCGACCGGGATCTGCGTGGACACCGTGACGGGGTCACCACCCGCGGTGACCGCGGCGTAGCCGGAGAGCGTGCTCTCCTCGTCACCGGTACCGGCGACGCAGGTGTAGGCGACGTAGTACAGGCCGTCCGGGTCCGCGCCGTCGCTGGCTCCCTCGAGCGGTGCCTTCCGGACGGCGAGGGATCCGTAGTGGCGCTCCGTGGCGTTCGTGACGCTGAGGGCCGCGTTCGAGGTGGAGGAGGCGACGCGCGAGCTCGTGGCGGTGACGACGTTGGCCGTCGCGTCCACGGGGACGTCCGCGATGGTCGTCTTCCACTGGTAGGAGACGTCGGTGGCGTCGGGGTTGTCCGGTCGCGCGGTCTCGGCGACGGAGCACACGGAGCCGACGAGGACGTGGCCGTCGTGGAGGCCGTTGCCGTCGTAGTCCACGTCGGAGGCGATGGTGGCGACGCCGTCGCCGGACCGGGACCAGGTCCCCGTCTGGACGACGGGGTCACCCGAGGCGGGGGTGTAGGTGCAGGTCCACGTGCCGGTGTAGGTGTTCGAGCTGGTCGTGGTGGAGTCGGGGACGACCTTGGTGAGGGTCATGTTGCCCCACTGGCGGACCGTGGAGTTGGTGACCCGCAGGATCGTCTCCTGCGAGCCCGAGGTGGTCGCGTACCAGTTTCCTGACGCGTCCGTGAAGGTCGCGCCGCCGTCCTCGGAGTAGGAGTAGACGGGTGTCCCCCACTTGTAGGAGGAGTCGGCGAGGGGGCCGGTCGTCGGGTCGTTGTCGAGGGAGTCCTCAACCATCCGGCAGTCGGAGCCGGCGAGGACCTTGATCGGCGCGTTCGGGTCCGTCGGGTCGAGGGTCATTTCCGCGGAGCCGTCGTCCGTGTTCGAGATGCCGCGGGCGTTGAAGGGACCTGAGATGGAGACGACCGAGCCGTCCGGCCCGACGCACTGGAGCGTGCCCGTGACCGTGGCGCCGGCGTCGAGGGCCGCGGTGTCCCCGACGTAGTCCTTCTGGATCCTCACCGTGGAGTAGACGCGCGTGGCGTCGTTGGTGACGGTGACGACGGCGGGGGTCGTCGACGAGGCCACGGTGGCGGTCGTGGCCCTGCCGGAGGCGCCGTAGGTGACGGCGGGCGTCTTCCACGCCCACGAGACGTTGGCGAGCTGGTCGTTGTCCGGGGCGTCCTCGGTGGCGGTGCAGGAGGTGGTGAGCGGGAGGGAGTCGACGGCGGCCGAGCCGTCCGCCGGGGTGAAGGTGGCGGCTCCGGTGCCGGTGCGCGTCCACGTGCCCGTTGAGATGGTCGAGCCGTCGTAGGTGCAGGTGTACGTCCCCGTGAAGGTGGCGCCGTCGTCGACGACGCCCGCGGCCTGGACCTGCGAGCCGTAGGCCTTGGTCAGGCTGAGTGAGCCTGTGACCCGGTGGACCGTGTTGGTCACGCCGACGCTGACGGAGGTGGCGGTGTCCGGGACCTTGTAGACGTTGGTCGTCCCGTCGACGGCGGTGAGGGCGGTGCGGCCGCCGCCCGAGGTGTCGTAGACGGTGATCGTCGGGTTGTCCCAGGCGTAGGAGGCGTCCTTGAGGGTGGACTGGTCCGGGATGACCTCACTGATCTGGCAGTAGAAGCCGGGGGGGATCTCGGTGTCCTGGGCCTCGTTGACCTTGATGTTGAGGGTGAAGACGGTGACGTCGGCCATGTCTGCGGTGGGCGCGCAGGCGCCGTGGATCGTGAAGTCCTGGGTGGCGCCGGCGGCCGTGAGGGCCGCGAGGTCCGTGTCGCTCATGTCCTTGGAGATGGTCGTGGCGACGACGGGGCGGACGACCTCGTTCGCGACCGTCATGTCATTGGTGGCGTCCGCGGAGACGACGGCGTCGGTGGTGACGGCGTCGGCGCCGACCTTGCCCCAGTGGTACCGCAGGTCCGCGTCGTTGGGGTGATCGGGCAGGCTCGTCTCCGTCGGGGAGCAGCTCGATCCGAGGAGGAGGACCGTGTTGTCCTTGCTGACGTCCGTGCCGTCCACGGTGACCGTGGCGGTGCCCGGACCGGTGACGGTCCAGGTGCCGGTGACGGCGGAGTCGCCGTCGTGGGTGCAGGTGAAGGAGCCGGAGTAGGTGCCGTCGCGGCCCTGGAGGGCCGAGCCGTCGGCGGTGGAGCCGGTGATCGACTTGACGAGGGCGATGGTCCCGTAGGCGCGCTGGATGGTGTTGGTGACGCGGAGCTCGGCCGTCGAGTCGCGCGACACGGTGACGTGGGTGCCGTCCTCGGCGTCGGTGACGGCGCTGACGGACGGGGTCCCCCACTCGTAGGAGGCGTCGGCCAGGCCGCCGCTCGGCGGGTTCTCGGCGACGGTGCAGTGCTGGCCGACGGGCACCTTGGCGGTCTCGGCGTAGGCGGTGGAGGGGTCGGAGCCCTTCGGCGCCGAGATCGTGAGGTTTCCGGAGTACCCGGCGACCGAGGGATCGTCGGAGGTGCAGGTGACCTGGACGGAGAAGGTCTGGGTGGCGCCGTTGGCCGCGGTCCCCGTGTACCCGGCCGTGCTGCCGGTGATCGCCTTGGAGACGCGCAGGGGCACGAACTCGTTGTTGAGGTGGTTGGTCGCGGACAGGACGATGTTCTTGCCCGCGTCGGGAACCGTGAAGCCGTAGACGTTGAAGGTGTTGCCGTCCGCGTCGGTCGTGGTGCCCGTCCTCGAGACGGACTGGTCGCCAGCGGCGAAGGTGACCGGGTCCCAGATCCACGGGTCCTTGAGGCCCTCGTGGGCAGTGAGGTCCTCGTAGACCTCGCAGTAGGTGCCCGGGTCGAGGGTGAGGCCCGGCAGGTCCGCGGAGGCTCCACCGGTGACGGTCCGCTTCCCGGACGCGACCTCGGTGGCCTTCGTGCTGTCCGTCCAGCAGGAGTAGACGAAGGTGAACTGCTGGTCCGCCGAGTACTGGGTGCCGGCGACACCACCCGAGACCGACTTCGAGATGACGACGTTGGCCTCGGTGCGCTCGACCTGGTTGGTGATGACCTCGGTCTTGTCGAGCTCGAGGTTGCCGTCGGCGTCGGGCGTGAAGGTGACGGTGCCGTACTTCGAGGTGGAGGATCCCCACACGAGGTGACCGTCGGTGGCGGACGGGGCGGACGTGAGCGCGTCCTCAGTGACCTGGCACCAGCTGCCGGCGTAGACGGTGACGGTGTCGGATGCCGAGTTCAGAGTGTTGAGGCCCTGCGCGTCGGAGGTCACGGTGACGCTGGCGTCACCGGTGTCCGCCTCGGTGCCGTCGTGGGTCTGCGTCCACGTGCCCTGGATCGACTGCCCACCGAGGTCGCAGTAGAAGGACCCGGTGTACGTGTGGTCGTCGATGGTGGCGCCGTCGGGCAGGTCGAGGAGCTTCTTGACGTGCAGGGCGGCGGTCTGACGCGAGTACGTGTTGGTGAAGGTGACGCGCGGGTAGGGGTGGTCGGCGTCGGTGGAGCGCGCGTGCGCCGTGATGACGGCCGAGCCGGTCCCCGTCATCCCGTTGTGCTCCTGACCGAAGCTGATCGCCCAAGAGCTGCCGGTCCACTCGTACGAGGCGTTGACGAAGCCCGTCGAGGTGCCGGTGAGGTCGTGCTCGGACACGAGGCAGGACGACTCGGCCTGGAGGGTGTTGGCGGGGGCGCGCCAGATACCGGTGAGGCCGATGGTCGCCGTCGTCGTGTAGGTCGGGGTGGCCGTGCCCGGGTTGGTGGGGTCGACGCCGGGGGCGTAGCAGACGACGTCGAAGGAGAAGGTCGCCTTGGCTGCCAGGCCGGTGGCGTCGTTCGGGTTGATCGCCTTGGCGATGGCGATGCCGCCGTAGGAGAGCTTGGTGGGGTTGACGACCGTGACGGTCTTGCCGGCGTCGTCGTTGACGGTGACGGCGCCCGAGTCGGTGCCGTCGTAGGTGGTCGCGGCGGGGTCCCAGTCGAAGTCGGCGGCGAGGCGGGAGTCGTCGTAGTCGGTGGCGTTGTTGGGCTCGTTGACGGTGCAGCTCGCGCCACGGGGAACCTGGACGGTGCTCGTGGCGTCGTTGGCGACCGTGACCGTCTGGGTGCCGATGCTGGGGCAGGTGACGGTGATGGTGAAGGTGTCGGACGCCGTGCCCTTGTAGCCGGTGGTGCCGGGGCTGGCGATGGTGCCGCCGGGACCGACGACCTTCTTGCCGACGGTGAGCGGGACGGTGTCGATCTTGTACTTGTTGACCTCGGTGATGGTGGAGGTGCCGTCGACGCCGACGTCGACGAAGTCCTGGTCGGGTGCCGAGGACGACCACGTGAAGTACGAGGCCGAGAAGTCGCCCGACTGGGTCGAGGGGACGTCCTCGTTGATGGTGCACTCGGAGGGAGCGGGGACCGCGACGTCCGTCGTCTGGGAGTTGGCGACGTTGACCGTCCCTGAGGCGACGACGTCTCCGGCGGACGTGCACTCGTAGGAGATGGGGAAGGTCCGGTTCGTGCCGCCGACGTAGGCGTCGGCGGGGAGGCCGTCCTCCGGGGCGACGGTCTTGCCGATGGTGAGGGTCCCCATGTCCCGGTGCATCTGGTTCGTGACGGCGAGGGCCTGGGTGGTACCCGTCGTGATGGTGACGGCGGCCGAGGACTGGTAGCTGAGCCAGGAGTAAGAGGGGTCGGCGAGATCGTCCTGGTCGAGCTGGTCGGCCGTCTCGGTGACGCTGCAGGACAGGCCGATGGGGAGGTCGTCGGCGGCGGTGACGGCGGAGCCGTTCGCGGTGACGTCGACGGTGCCGGTCCGGGTCACCCCGTTGCCGGTGCAGGTCCAGCTGAGGGTGAAGGTGCCGTCGCCGACGTAGCCGTCCGTGTCGGAGGCCAGGTCGATCTTCTTGCCGTCCTGGTCCAGGAGCGTCTTGGACACGGAGAGGGAGCCGGTGCGGTAGTCGTTGGTGTAGGTGCAGGTGACGTCGGCGCCGTCGGGGAGCGTCACGTCGTCGGCGGTGCTCACGGCGACCGACGCCCCGGTCGTGTTGTTGACGCACGTGAGCCTCGTGCGCACGAAGCCCGCGATGCCCGTCGGGTTGACCACCTCGGCGAGGTGGTAGCTGCCCGAGGGGACCACCTGGCTGGTCACGGAGCTGCTGCCGGAGCGGCCGGCGACGATCGTGCTGCTGGTGACGGTGTCCGCCGTCGTGCCGCGGGCCGAGAGGGTCCACTTGTCAGCGGTCACGCCCGACGGCGCGTGCGTGAGCTGCTTGACGAGGGTGAGCTTCGACTTCGCCGTGTACTCGTTGTGGAAGGTGCAGGTGATGGGCACGGCCTTGACGCTGGGAGCGACACCGACGTTCTCGAAGGAGACTCCCGTGGCGGTGTGGGTGACGGCGACGTCGTCTCCCTCGCCGTTGACGCAGGTGACGGACGTGAGCGCCCAGCCGGACTGGGTTCCTCCTGCGGAGGAGGGACTGGGTTTCTTCTCGTTGATGGTGAAGTCGCCGTCCCCGACGAGGAAGGCCTGGTAACGGATCTTCCCGGTTCTCGTGCCGTTGGCGCCGTCGTAGTAGTCGGTGCCGGCGCTCCCGAGCGCGGTGGGCTTGACCGTGTACCCGAAGGAGTTGTCGGAGACGAAGTTGGTGACCTCGCTGGCGGGGCTGAGGGCACTGACGACGCCGGTGGCCGGCGTGCCGTTGGAGATGGACTCCGCACCGGCCTGGGCGTCGACGGAGAAGCCGAAGTCGGGGATCGTGACGTCCTGGGAGTTCGCGTCCGCCGTGGCCTCCTTGGCGATGGTGACGTAGCGCTCCTGCTCGAAGGTGCCGTAGAGGCAGCCGTAGGAGACCTTCCCCTCCTTGGTGGTGAAGGTGTTGACCGGCTGGGCGCCGGACGGGACCGTGGCGGGGCAGGTGCCGTCGGCGCTCGTGGTGAAGCCCCACAGCGTGAGGCGGTAGGGCACGCCCTCCTTGGAGATGACGACGTTGGTGGACGTCGTCCTCTGGATGGTGAGGACGTCGTCCGAGCTCGGCGTCTGGTTGGGCGCGCCGATCTTGCCGCTCGCGCTGCTCTGGGTGCTCAGCGTGTAGAGGTCGTAGGCGCCGGTCCCGGTCGTGAGTCGGTAACAGCCCCACGTGCTGCCGTACACGGCGACCTCCTGGCCGGCGGGGCAGTAGTAGCCGTACCAGTAGTTGACGTTGTACTGGGTGGAGTAGCCGTAGCCGTTGCCGACCAGGCTGCTGTAACCGGCGGCGCCGACGTAGGTGTAGTTGCCGCCGGCGTGGTCGAGGACGGTCGGGACCGAGGTGTTGGGCGTGTCGTGCTGGTAGAACGGGAAGTTGTCGCCCGTTCCGTTGACCTCGACGTAGATCGAGGAGTGGAAGTAGTCGTCCTGGGTCTGGATCGGGAAGTTGTTGTGCCGGAACCGCCCGACGAGGAAGACGGAGCCCGCGTCGACGGTGCTGGCGTTGTTCGGCATGAAGCCGAGCGTCGACTGGTTCGTCGGGTAAGCGTTGGAGCAGCTCGAGCCGACCGGGACGCCTCGCCCGGCGTAGGACCAGGCGGACGCGGCGAGCGGTGTGGTGCTCGCGGTCACGGTCACCGGCGTCGAGCTGTACGTGTTGTTGTTGTAGTAGCTGACGCAGTCGGTGCTGGTGTCGCCCGTGGCGCCCGTCGCCGAGTTGTTGGAGTAGCTGGAGCCGATGCCGCCGCGGACGGTGCCGAGGGTGAGGCTCGTCGAACCGGGCTGCTCGGTGGCCGCGGCCGCGGTCGCCTCGGTCTTGGTGGCGATCGGCAGGATGAAGGAGCCGACAGCAGTCATGAGGACGAGCGCGAGCGTCGTGAGGACCGCGGCGAGGCGGTGGGTCACGGGCTGCTGTCCGCGGGACGGGAGGGCACTCCGAGAAGACACGACGCTCCAAGGGGCTGGGGAACGGGAACCGAGCGTCCTCATGACACTCGTTGAACGAACCATACCCACGTGACCCTCGATTGACACGAGAGCTGGCACCCTTGTTTTCGTGGATTCACCCACGTTCGCAACGATTCCGAAACCAGCTCCCGCCAGGGTGCACAGCGGCTGCTCACGGTGCACCGAGGCACCTCCCACCGAGCGCCGAGACACCGTCGACCGCCCGCGCACAGGACGGTCGGCTGGGAGCTCGACAGGGCCTCCAGACCCTCCCGCTCCCTACTCGTCGGTGGCGAGCGTGAGAAAGCCGTCCGCAGCCAGCGACCGCGTCGCCGCCACCATGTCCGCCGTGAGGGCCCTGGCGTCGACGCCGGTCAGCGCGGCGACGGCGGTGGCGATCTGCCGGACGGTGAGCTCGCCGTCGGCGACCTCGATGAGGGCGGCGAGGGCCGTGTCCGCCTGGACGGACCTCCCGAAGGCCCCGCCCTGCCGGATGAGGATGACGCTCGGATCGGACTCGCCGGGGCGCAGGTGGCGCTCCTCGGTGACGTCGGCCGAGACGGTCGGGTAGAGGTCGGCGACGGCGTCGTCGCTCATGCCGGCCAGGCCCGAGCGCGTGGCGAGGGACTCCGCGACGTGGGGGCCGAGCGGACCCTCGCCCTGGGTGGCCACCTCCTCGAGGACGCGCCAGGGAGCGCGCTCCTCCCCCGGAGCCGGGCGGTGGAGCATGAGGTAGCCGAAGCCGACCTCCTCGACGCCGCGCGTCTCGAAGTCCCCGATCCAGGCTGCGAGCGCCGTTTCAAAGCCCTCGCGGTCGCGCTCGGGGGTCTCGCCGCCGTCGCGCAGCCACATGGTCGCGTACTCGACAGGATCCTGGGTCTCGCGCTCGATGGCCCAGGCGTCCACGCCGTCGGGCACCCAGGACTCGACGCGATCGCGCCAGTCCTGGAACCGGTGGTGCTCCCAGTTCCCGAGCATGACGGCGGTGCCGTCGGGCTCGAGGTGGTCGCCGAGCCGCGGGACGAGCGCGGGCAGGACGGGGCCGCCGGCGTCGCGGTACTCCATGAGGGGCAGGCCGGCCTCGCGGACGGCGGGCGGGGTGATGACGAAGGGCGGGTTCGTCGCGATGAGGTCGAAGCGCCGGCCGGCGACGGGCTCGAGAAAGGAGCCGGCGAGCAGCTCGAGGCGTCCCTCCTCCGTACCGGCGAGGGCCGCGTTGAAGGCGGTGAAGGCGAGGGCCCGCTCCGAGATGTCGGTGGCGGTGACGTGCTGGGCGTGGCGCAGGAGGTAGAGGGTCTGGATGCCGCAGCCGCAGCCGAGGTCGAGGGCGGTGCGCACGGGGGTGCGTGGGGTGAGGGCGGCGAGGGTGAGGCCGGCGCCGCCGATGCCGAGGACGTGGTCGGGCTCGAGGGCGCGGCCGGTGGTGAGCTCGCCGAGGTCGGAGGCGACCCACCAGCGCACCTCGCCCTTCGCGTCGCCGGCCTCGTGGGGACGCAGGTCGACGAGCGCGCGGACCATCCCGTCGTCGTCGGGCTCGGTGACGAGCCCCATGGCGACGGCGTCGCGCGTGCGGGTGCGGCGCAGGGCGGTGTCGAGCTCGGCGGCGGCGACGGGCTCACCGAGCATGAAGAGGGCCGTGAGGAGGGCGATGGGGCTGGGGGTGGCGCCGGCGGCGCGGTCCTCGGCGAGACCGGCGCGGACCGCGAGGAGGGCGGGGAGGCGGACCTCCCGGCGGAGGGCGGCGTCGGCGACCTCGCCGAGCGCGTGGCGGACGGTGTCGACGCCCCAGCCGGCCGCCTCGAGGTCCTTGCGCAGGTCGGCGGCCTGCTGAGGCGTGGCGGTGGGCGGGGGCGTGGAGGTCATGACCCGACGCTATCGCGGCCTCACGGGGACCCGGGCGTGCCGTCGGCGGGGCGGGGTACGCCGGCGTGGCCGCCCGGAGCACTCGCTCCCCGGAACGCGCGACCGCCCGCCACCGGTGGGTGGCGGGCGGTCGGTCAGGGGCGGGGCGCTCAGCCGGCGCACCGGCTCCGGCGTCCTCCTGGCCCTCAGGCGTCCTTACGACGGCGGGAGCCGGTGAGCACGGCGCCTCCGGCGAGGGCCCCGGCTGCGAGGATGATCGCGGCGAGGGAGTCCGTACCGGTGTGGGCGAGGGAGCTCGTCGTCGTGCCGTGGCCGGAGACCGGGTTGCCCGGCTTGACCGGGGTCCCGGGAGTGGCCGGGGTGGACGGCGTCGGGCGGACGGTCGTCTTGGCGAAGTAGTCGTCGTGGTCCGTGACGGGAACGAGCCTCGTCGTCTTGTTGCCGTTCTCGTCGAGACCGGTGACGATGCCGTCGGCGGCGACCGTCATGCGGTCGGAGTGGACGACGGCGGTGACGCCGGTGAGCCTGGCGGTGCAGTCGATGACCTTGCCGACGGGCAGGACGACCTTGCTGCCGGCCTCGATGCGGATCCTGCCGTCGGTGAGGTCGTCCGTGACCCTGGAGCCGCCGTAGGGCGTGAGGTCGCAGGTGAGCTCGGTGACGTGGCCGGAGCCGGCGAGGAGCTCGTCGGTGATGACGATGTTGGTGAGGTCGACGGAGCCCGTGTTCGTCACCGGGACGTTGAGGCCAATGGTGCCGTTGGTCTTGGTGAGGTCAACGGTCTCCTTGGCGGTGTCCGCGTCGTTGCCGTTCTCGTCGATCTTCTCGATGCCGATCGACGGGCTGGACGGGGTGACGGGCGTGCAGTCCCAGTTGTTCGTGGTCTGCTCGGTGTCCGAGTCGCCCTCCATGGCGACCACGTTGGCGAGCCCCTTGTCCGACACGGCCTCAGAGGTGGAGCCAGCAGCGGCGCAGGTACCGAGCGCGGCCCACTCGTCCGCGGTGATCTTCGACTCGTCGACGGTGTAGGTGACGACAACGGTGAAGGTCCTCGACTTGCCGGCGCTGAGGAGCACGCCGCCCGACAGCGTGTACGAGCCGTCGGCGTTCGCGGTCAGCGCCGTGGTGGTGCCGTCGTCGTTCTTGAGAGCCACCGTGGAGATGGTGAAGCCGTCGTGAACGGCCGGGGTGTCGATGACGGGTGAGGAGACGCCCTGGAAGTCCCCGGTGTTCGTGACCGTGACGGCGTAGGTGCGGTCGAGGCTCGTCTGGCCGGAGGCCAGGACGACCTGCCCGGTCGGGTTCGCGTCGGTCTTGTCCGCCGAGGTCTTGGAGACCGCGAAGGTGGTGTCCTGGGTGTCGGCGACGCCGCGGGCGCTCTGGACCTTGAAGTTGTTCCCGACGTCAGTCGGGGTGCCGTTGTAGTAGACGGTGCCGGAGTTGGCGAAGACCTGCTCGGCGTCGCCGACGAGCTCATCGGGCGTGCCCTGCCAGGCGAGGTCGATGACGTACTCACCGACGGTGAGGCCGTTCGGCTCGATGGTGACCGACAGGGTGCGGGTGCTCGTGTCGCAGGTGAAGGCGGAGATCGTGGCGCTGCTTCCCGGGATCGTCGCGCCCACAGCGATCTGCGAGCCCGTGAGGCGGCCGACCTCGGTCTTCGTCGTCGTGCCGTTGGCGGTCACGTACTGGCTGAGGACGAGGCGGGCCCTGGGCGAGGAGCAGTACCAGTTCCAGGGTGCGCTGCCGTCAGCGGCGGCGGTCGACGGGGCGGTGTCGACGATCCTGATCTGGTCGGCGCCGTCGCGGCCGTCCGTGTCCTTCATCGGGACGGTGATGTCCCAGGTGAGGCAGCCCGCGACCGTGTCGGTGGAGCGGCACGCGTTCGGCTGGTTGGCGGCCGGCCAACCCGCCTTCGAGGGGGCGGTCGGGACCGCCACAGGGGTGTTGCCCGGCGTGATGACGGGCGTGTCACGGGTGTTCGGGTCCTGCCCGATGGTCGTCTGGTCGTCCACGGTGTACGTGAGGTCCACAGCCTCACCGCTCTGCTGGCACTGGGCGAACTTGGCGGAGAAGCTCACCGTCACCTTCGTCGTCTTGCCGACGAAGGACGCGAAGTTGTCAGTGAGGGTGAAGAGCACCGTCTTCGCCGTCTGGTCGACCGTGCCGGTTGCGACCGTGTCGCCCGTGGTGGCGGCGACGATGCTCATGCTCGACGGGAAGGACGTGAGCTGCGAGGGCAGCGTGAGGGTGAAGGTGTCCCCGACCTGAGCCGTGGCGGGGAGGGTGAAGCTCAGGACCGACGTGACGGTACCGTCGTAGCACTGCGCGTTGTTCGGGTCCGTGCCAGTGAGCGAGACCGTGGTGCTCGCGGAGAGCCCGGAGGGCTCCACCGTTGCGGCCGACGCGGTCGGCGAGGCGGACACGGCGGCCACGACGTACGCCAGGACGAGGGCGAGGACGGCGAGGAAGGACACCGCGGTCCGAGGCACGGGAAGCACCCCCGTTCGATTCTGGATGGAGCGCATGTGAAGGACCTTTCGCAAGGGATCTCGAGTGGGGACGCGGTGCGGGGCGCACAGAGGTCCCTCAGACGGGATTGACGGTACAGACCTGGCACCCTCCGGGCCAGGGGTATTCGACCTGCGTTCTAATAAACGATCGAGATACCTGCTTGCACTGAGAACCCACCGGAAACCGCGAGATCTCGGTGCCGTTGAGAGATTAACCAAATCCTCGCACGTCGCTTTTCATCGATCCGACCTATCGTCACGAGACCCAATTGCGGGCCCGCACGGGCCCGAAACAGCCTCTGAACTGCGAAAACGCCCCCGCGGCGCGACAGTCCGCACGAGCAGGTCACGATCCGGTCAAGGAGATCGACGAAATCTCATTGCAGGCCCGCCCTACGCGTCCCGAATCGATACCTTGGACCTGAAACGGCAGCAATTCAGAACACCTGATGTATCCCGAATCGCCGCCGTTCCGCGGATCAACGCGCACCACACGCAAGGTTCCCGCTAGAACCTCAGTCGCCCAGACGCGCCGCGAGCTCGCGGTACTGGTTGATCTTGACCTCGACGTCGTCGATGTAGCTGATGAGCATGACCTCGTCGGTGCGGTGGTTGGTCGCGAAGGACCCCACGGCGTCGGCGACCTCGTCGTAGGTGCCGATGATGACCGAGGGGTCGAGCGTGAGGTACTGCTCCACCTGGGCCCGGAACTCCGGGGTGAAGGTGCTCGGGGAGCGGAAGCCCCCGGACCGCCCCGTGCGCAGCCCGAGGCGGAAGGCTCCGGCCACGAGGGCCTGCTCCCAGGCCTCCTCGCGCGTCGCGGCGGCCGAGACGCAGAGCGCCGAGAGGGTCCGCCCCGACGTCGCCCCCTCCGGCAGGTGGGAGCGGTAGTGGTCCATGACGTCGACGGACTGCCGCCCGGAGAAGAACTGGGCGTAGGCGTAGCTCATGTCGTGCTGGGCCGCCCAGGCCGCGGACTGGCCCGACGAGCCGAGCAGCCAGAACTGGGGCAGCACCGCCGGCGTCGGATGGACCTCGAGGGAGGCGTACGGGTGGTCGGCCGGCAGCTCGTCGAGCATGAGGGCCTTGGTCTCCGCGATGAGGGTGTTGATCGAGTCCGGGTCGATGACGCGGTTCTGGTTGAGCGCGTGGGAGGCGAGCATGTCGCCGCCCGGCGCTCGGCCCAGCCCCATGTCGACGCGGTCGGGGTGGAGCGTGGCGAGCGTGGCGAAGCGCTCGGCCATCTGGAGGCTGCCGTAGTGCATGGCCATGACGCCGCCGGAACCGACGCGGATCGACGTCGTCGCGTCCAGGACGTGCATCATGAGGAGATCGGGGGCGCTGGAGAGGAAGGCGCTCGTGTTGTGATGCTCGGCCACCCAGAAGCGCTCGAAACCGAGCTCCTCCACGCCCTGCGCGAGGCGGACGGTCTGCTCGATGCCCTCCTGGGGCGTGCGTCCCTCGAAGAGTGGGATCTGCTCGAGTGCGCTCAGCTTCATGCTGCTCCTTGGGCCGGGCGCGGGGCCGTCTCCCCGCGCGTCCACGGGACGCAACACCGGCGTCGTCGTCGGCATTCCGGGACCCTCCTGAGAAAGGGCACCGGGCCGGCTCACCCCAAGCCAGGAAGAAGGGTGAGCCGGCCCGGAGGTCTGGGGTCGGCGGCGTCCGGAGGACCGGGCACCACGGATGAGCGCGCGGCTCAGTAGGAGCGCGAGCGGATCGCGACGAGGCAGCCGGTGCCGACGAGGGCGATGCCCGCGACGCCGACGAGCGTGGTGGCGACGGCGGAGTCGCCGGCGAGGATGACGGCGACGGCGGCGGAGAGGACGCCGACGCCGACGAGGACGGCGAGGACCAGGAGGAGGCCGGAGACGAGGGGCATGATCGCCGCGCGGACGTTGCTCTCGCGACGGACGGTGGCGGGACGACGGGCCGTGACCTTCGTGGGGGCCGCGGACTGCGTCAGCGTCATCGTGCTCATGTGGCGTACCTGCCTGCTCTCGTGTTCCTGGTTCGTGGAGGAGCGGGCCGCGTGGCCCGTTCGTGCTGGTCCTAGGAAACACGGTGCCGATGCGAGATTCACCTATAAGTGTGGGGGTATTGAGAATTGCACCCATTGGGGGTTCGGCCCGGCACCCCGCATTCACCCAGCGACCGGGTGACACCCTCACCCGTCCCTCGGGTGGGTCACTCACCCCTCACCCTCATCCACGCCCCCACCCGCGTGTCGAAACCCGCACGATTCCAAGGACGTGCACGCACTCGAAGCGCGTACCCCTCGAGGAGGCCAGGGTGGCTCACCCTTGGGGGAGCGCGCTCCCCGGCGCCGTCACCCCGAGCGCAACGGCTGCCCGGCCCCTCACTGCCGTTCCCGGCGGAGCGCCTGACCATGTCCAATAATGTGACCTTCGGAAATTCGCTCCGTTACTTACTTGTTGTTATCGGATGGTCGACCTAGCGTTGATCCCGACAACGCGGTCGAGCGCCCACCCTGAACCGGCGCTCGGGCCGCCCGCACCGAGCCCCTTAGGAGGCACCCATGGCCGTTCTCACCATCGGCGACCAGTTCCCCGCCTACAAGATGACGGGCCTCATCCCCGGCAACCTCAAGAACGTCGAGGCCGACCAGCCCGAGGACTACTTCACGACCGTCTCCTCCGAGGACGTCCCCGAGGACACCTGGCGCGTCGTCTTCTTCTGGCCCAAGGACTTCACCTTCGTCTGCCCCACCGAGATCGCCGCCTTCGGCGAGCTCTACGAGGAGTTCAAGGACCGCGACTGCGAGGTCATCGGCGTCTCCGTCGACAACGAGTACACGCACTACGCCTGGCGCCGCAGCCACGAGAAGCTCCAGGACCTCCCCTTCGTCATGGGCTCGGACCTCAACCGCGAGCTCGTGAGCGCCCTCGGCATCCAGCGCGCCTCCGGCGAGGCCGACCGCGCCACCTTCATCGTCGACCCGCACAACACCATCCAGTCCGTCTCCGTCACCGCGGACTCCGTCGGCCGCAACACTGAGGAGGTCCTGCGCCAGCTCGACGCCCTCCAGTCCGACGAGCTCTGCGCCTGCAACTGGAAGGCCGGCGCGGCCACGATCGACGCTCTCCACGAGATGGAGGCCTGAGCCGCATGACGATCGCGAACCTCCGCTCCGCGCTGCCCGACTGGGCCAAGGACCTCTCCCTCAACCTCTCCAGCCTCGCGCGCACCTCGACGCTGACCGAGCAGCAGCAGTGGGGCACCTTCCTCGCCGCCGCCGCCGCGACCCGCAACGAGTCCGTGCTCGTCCAGGTGGCCGAGGACGCCAAGGAGCACCTGTCCGAGGAGGCCCAGGCCGCCGCGCTCGGCGCCGCCTCGATCATGGCGATGAACAACGTCGCCTACCGCGCCCGCCACTTCCTCGGTGGCGACTATGAGAAGGAGCGCATGGGCCTGCGGATGAACATCATCGGCACGTCCGGCGGCGTCGACAAGGTCGACTTCGAGCTCTGGGCCCTCGCGGTGTCCACCATCAACGGCTGCGAGCGCTGCGTCACCGCCCACGACGCGACCGTCCGCGGCGAGGGCCTGTCCACGGAGCAGGTCTGGGAGGCCGTCCGCATCGCGGCGACCGTCCAGGGCGCCGCCCAGGCCATCCAGGTCGTCGAGACGCTCGGCTGAGCCCAGCTCATACACAGCAAGACATCCTCGGCAGAGACCGACGCCTACGGCGCCTGTTCTGCCGAGGATGTCTTGCTCGCGGGAGGAGCACCGCCGGACGCGGCGGCGAGCGCCGGCCCGACCGACCCCAGTACAGCCCCAGCACGACGCTGGCCCGCCACCCCTCGAGGGGCGGCGGGCCAGCGTCGTGCTGCTGCTGGAGCGTGAGACCTCCTGTCAGTGCACGCTGACGGCGTGCGGGTCGTGGACGACGTCGTCGCCCTCGGGCTCCGTGATCTCACCGTTGGCGAGGGCCTCGGCCTCGGAGACGAGCTCGCCGTCGGTCTGCTCCTCGAGCTGCTCAAGGGCGGTCTTGTGCGACAGCGGGACCGACTTGTAGAAGACGCCGACGACCGCGGCGAGGATGAAGGTCGGGACCATGAGCAGGAAGATCGGGCTCAGGGCGTCCGCGTAGGCGGTCGTGATCGCCGTGTGGAGGGCGCCGGGGAGCTGGTTGACCACGGCCGGCGTCAGCGAGGACTCCGAACCACCGGAGGACGCCTTGAAGGCCGCGAGAGCCTTGAGGACCGACGGGTCCTTGCTCGTGGCGAGCGCCGCGATGTTCGAGGTCAGGTTGTCCGTGAGGTTGTTGGAGAAGGCGACGCCGATGAGCGAGGCGCTCAGGGACACCGCGACCTGGCGGAAGAAGTTGTTGCCGCTCGTCGCCGAGCCGATGTTGCGGGCCTCGACGTCGTTCTGGACCAGCGTCATGAGGAGCTGGAAGAACAGGCCGATGCCGGAGCCCAGGATGAGGACGGCGAGGGAGATGTGCCAGACCGGCGTGCTCACGTCGAAGGTGCTCATCCACCACAGGGCCGCGGCGGAGACGAGCGGGCCGACGATCGGGTAGGCGCGGTAGCGACCGGTGCGGGTCACGGCGATGCCGGAGCCGATGCCGGCGACGAGCATGCCGACGGTCATCGGCACCAGGAGCAGACCGGACTTCGTGGCGGAGTAGCCGTAGCTCATCTGCAGGTAGGTGGGCAGGTAGAGGTTCGTGCCGATCATGCCGGCCATGGCGAGCATGCCCTGGAGGGTGGTGAGGACGAAGGTTCGCCCCTTCATGACCTCCCACGGAAGGATCGGCTCGACGGCGCGCATCTCCACGAAGGGCAGGGCGATCCAGGCGAGGGCGCCGATGACGAACATCGCGATGAGGGCCGGAGAGGACCACTCGAGCTGGTTCCCGCCGAAGGTGGCGCCGAGGACGATGAGGACGGCGCCGAGGTTCATGAGGGAGAGGCCGGCCCAGTCGACCTTCGAGTCGAACGTGCGGACGGGCAGCTTGAGGACGGCCCAGACGGCGATCCAGGCGAGGATGCCGAGCGGCAGGTTGACCCAGAAGACCCAGCGCCAGTTGACGGAGTCGGTGAGCCAGCCGCCGAGGATCGGGCCGAGGACGGAGGCGATGCCGAACATGGCGCCCATGGGGGCCATGTAGGTGCCGCGCTCGCGCGGCGGGATGAGGTCACCGGTGATGGCCTGCGAGGAGATCATGAGGCCGCCGCCGCCGAGGCCCTGGAGGGCGCGCCAGGCGATGAGCTGTCCCATGTCGGAGGCGGTGCCGCACAGGGCGGAGCCGATGAGGAAGAGCGCGATAGCGATGAGGAAGAGGCGCTTGCGGCCGATGAGGTCGCCGACCTTGCCGTAGACGGGCATGGCGACGGTGACGGCGAGCGTGTAGGCCGTGATGATCCAGGCCATGTGGCTGGCGCCGCCGAGGTCCCCGACGATCGTGGGCAGCGCCGTGCCGACGATCGTCTGGTCCATGGCGGACAGGAACATGACGACGAGGAGGGAGGCGTAGACGGCCCAGAAGCGGCGGTCGGGGCGGAAGGCCTTGGTCGCGGGCGCCGCGGCCGTGCGCGGGGTGGACAGGGGGGCGGCGTCGGGGCGGGCGTCGTCGACGGCGAGGGCGTGGCGGCCCCGGGCGGCCCGGGTGTCCTGCTTCTCGACGCTGTCGACAGGGCGGTCCGCCGCGTGACGGCCGCGGGGCGCGGAGGCGCCGGGCTGCGTTGCGGTCATGAGGGCTCCTGTGAGGTTCGGGGCGAGATCGTGAGGACCTCGCGAAGGCTGGTGATGGCGACCGGGACGGCGTCGGCGACGGAGGCGGGGGCGGGGGCGGGGGCGGGAGCCGCGGTCGTGCTGCTCGGGGCGGCGCCCTCCGCGGAGTCGCAGTCGTCCCCGGCCCACAGCTCGACGGCCGTCTTCTGGATGAGGTGGGCGAGGCCGGAGGCGGCCCGGACCCGGGGGTCCGAGAGCTCGGTGCCGAGGCGCTGCGCGATGGCGGCACGGACGACCGAGTGGAAGAGACGCACGCGGGGCTGCAGCGCCACGATGATCTCGGGGTTCTCGCGGAAGACGGCGCGCAGACGGCGGAAGTCCTCGGCGTCGTCGCTGTCGCGGGGGTCCGCGGAGGCGATGAGGGCGCCGAGGTCGTCGAGGAGGTCCCCGTCGGAGGCGATGAAGGCCTCGACCGCGTCCGCCTCGGGCGCCAGGGGCCCGTGGACGAACATGTCGATCTTGGTGGGGAAGTAGTTGAAGACGGTGCGCCGGGAGACCCCGGCGTCCGCCGCCACGTCCTCGACCGTCGTCGCGTCGTAGCCGCGCTCGTGGGCGAGCCGGAGGGCGCTGGCCTGGATGGCGTCGCGCGTCCGGCGCGCCCTCGAGGCGCGCAGGCCGCCGGCCGCGCGAGCGGTCGGGGCCGAGACGGTGGTCGTGTTCATGCCGCATATCCTGCACTCAGTGCAGACTTGCACCAAGTGCAGAAATGGTGCTCTTCGGCACACGACGTCACGGAATAGCGGGACCTTCGCCCTGATCAGCGGGATCACGCGGAAGGAGACGCCCAGGACCCTCCTCGCGTGAGGCGCTGCACACGCGCATTTGGGTGTGCGCGAGGGCCCCTCGGGCGGCGCGCGTCAGTCGTCGGGGTCGGCGTCGATGGCGCCCTGCGCGTCGTGGAAGAGCAGGTTCGCGATCTCGACCTGGACCGTCTCCACCTGCGGGACGTCCGTGAGGGTGAGCGGGTCGTCGGCCGAGGTCTGGAGACGCAGGGTGCCGACGCCGAAGAGACGGTCCGTGGCGGAACGGTCCTGCTGGACGTCGCTGATGCGCGAGAGCGGCAGGTCGTGCCCCGTCTTGTTGAGGATGCCGGAGCGGGTGATGACGCGCTTCGTCGTCACCGTGTAGGTGGTCGACACCCACCGCATCCACGGGACGATGAGGAGCGGGATCGACAGGAGGAGCCAGAGGGCCCAGATGGCGACGTAGCCCCACGGGTTCCAGGACTCCGGCGCGTAGACCGTGCCGACGACGGCGAGCACGAGGAGGAGCACCTCGAGCAGGGTGCGGCCGATGAGCACCTTCGGGTGCGTGCGCATGTGGCGGACGACGACCTCGTCCCGGCCGAGCAGCTTCTTGGGCAGTGCCATGCACTCATGGTGCCACGCGACCCGCGGTCGGGCGCGGGCCGCTCCGTGGCGCGACGCTCAGTGGCGGGCCGCTGGGCGGCGGGCCCCAGCGGCTCAGGAGCCCTGACCACTGAGGCACCACCGGCTGCGGGCCCGCGGGCGACGGAACCCAGCGTCCTCGGCAGTCGACGAGCCTCCGCCCGCGGACGTCCGGCGCTCAGTCGATGACGAGGCGCGCGAGCGTGCCGATCGTGGCGACGGGGCGCCCGGGTGCCGACGCCGAGCGCCGGAGGTGGACGCTGCGCAGTCCAGCACCGGTGGCGCCGTCGACGTCGGACCAGGGGTCGTCACCGACCATGACGGTCTCACCGGCGCCGGTGCCGAGGCGCTCGCACGCGAGGGCGAAGATGCGCGGGTCCGGCTTGGAGGCACCGGCCTGCGCGGAGGCGATGAGGGGCCAGTCCCCCACGAGGGCGCCGACGGCGTCGAGCTTGGTCCGCTGGGAGTCCTCGTCGCCGTTGGTCACGTAGGCGACGGCGAGCCGCTCCCCGGCGTCAGCACGGCGGGCGACGGCGTCGCGCAGCCGGGCGATGAAGCCGGCGACGTCCTCGTACGGGACGAGCCGGGCGCGGTAGTGGTCGTAGTACTCGTCGATCCGCGCCTGGGCCCCGGCGTCGTCGAGGTCGGCGCCGCCCGGGACGAAGTCCCGCACCCGGGCGAGGAGCTGGCCGTTGAACGTGAGCTCGCCGTGCTGGTAGCGCAGGAAGTGCTTGCGGTCGAGGCGCTCCCAGAGCTCGGCGGTCTCGGCTGGGGCGAGGCTCCAGCCGGGGAGGGCGGAGGCCCAGGAGAAGACGGCCGCGTCGGCTGCCGTGCGGTGGTCGGACAGGACGCCGTCGATGTCGAGGAGGAGGCCGTGGACGTCGGCGCCGAGGTGGACGGCGCCATCAGAATCGACAGGGAGGACGGCACGGAGCGCTGCTCGACGTCGCCGGTCTCGCGCCGGGCGGCGTCCTCCTCGGCGGGCCGCAGGCCGGCGGGGACGGGGGACTCGGAGCTGCTCACGGCGCCAGTGTGCCCGGGCACGGCTCAGGCCGCGAGAAGGTCGAGGCCGACGCCGGCGATGACGGGGACGATCCCGAGGGCGACGAAGGCCGGCAGGAAGCACAGGCCGAGCGGCACGACGAGGCGCACCGCGAGGCGCTCGGCGGCCTCCTCGTCCCGGGCGGCCCGTCCGGCGCGCAGGGCGCGCGCGGTGCCGGCGAGCAGCGGTCCGGGCGACGCGCCGTCCTCCCACCCGGGGCGCAGGCACTGCTCCAGGCGGACGCGCCGCTCGTGCCATCCGGGGTCCTCGGGCGCCCGCCAGGCCGCGTCCCAGGACGCCCCGAGGAGGAGGGCCCGCCCGACGACGGCGAGAGGCTCCTCGTCGAGGGCTCCTCCGAGGGCCTGGAGCGCTCCGGGCAGCGAGGCGCCGGCGCCGAGGGCGGCGCCGGCCAGGTCGAGGACGAGGGCCTCGTCGACGGCGTCAGCCTCCCCCTCGGCGGCACGGACGAGGCGTGCCGTGAGCAGCTGGCCGAGGGCCATGAGACCGAGCCCGAGCAGGCCGACGGCGCTGCCCCATCCACCATCGAGGAGCACCGCGGCCGGGTGCGCTCCGACCGCCTGGCCGAGGGCGATCCCGAGGAGCGGCAGGCAGGCGAGGAGCCGGGCCGTCGTTCGGGGACCGGACAGGGCGGTGCGGCGCGAGGAGTCGGCGTGACCGGCCTCGGCGACACCGTCGGCGACGGTCTCGAGGATCCCGGCGAGCGGGGCGCCGAGCTCGGCGGTGAGGCGGCAGGCGGCGACGGCGCCGGGTGCGGCGGCCCGAGCGGCACGGGCTCGCCGGGCGACAGCGGGATCCGGCAGCGGCAGGCCGGGCAGGGGTCCGGACCGGTGGCGCGAGACGGGCGGCAGCCACGTCCAGCGCAGGGGACCAGGAGTCCGGGGCCGGCCGGGACCGTCGTCCTCAGAGTCGACCACCGGCGCTCCTGCGGTGCCGACGGCGTGCAGGGCTCGCGCCGCGTCCCACCGCCCCGTGCCGTCGTCGGCTCCGCGGCTGCTACCGACGGACGGCGTCCGCACGACCCGCTGAGGCGCCCAGGACGGCACGGGCGCCTCAGCGAGGTCGCGGAGCGCGGGCGGCACACCGTCCTCACCCGGCTGGGCGCCATCGAGGACGCCCGCGCGCCCGAGCGTCCGTTCCCAGGCTCGCTGCGGCGTGGCCCCGGCGCGCAGAAGCGTGGCGACCTCGGTGAGGACGAGTCCGACCTCGAGGTCGCCGGCGGGCTCCCGGGCGGCGGACCTCAGGCCTCCCTCACTCCTGCTCCCACCCGCGTCGTCGCTCGTCGAGCCCGGGGCGGCGAACCGGCTCTGCCGCGTCGCTGGGCGCTCCCGCCGCGCGGGCAGCAGCAGGACGGCCGTCGCGAGCGCGAGGAGCAGCGCGACGGGCACGGCCGTCACCGCCCAGTCGCCGGTCACGAGGCTCCTCCCAGCGCCGCCTCGACGTCTCCGCCCCCGAGCCGCTCCGCCAGGCGGTGGGCGCCGGGCCCCGGGACGACCCGCCCACCGGCCGTGCGCAGGAGCGCGTCCTCGCAGAGCAGGGCTCCGTCGCGGCCGCTCTCGCGCCGCAGGACTCCGACGGACGAGACGACGCGACGGGTGCGTCGTCGGCCGGGCACGCGCACGAGGTGGACGACGGCGTCGAGGGCGCTGGCGGCCTGGGCGGCGACGGCCCGCTCGTCCATGCCCGCGAGCGCGCCGAGGGCCGTGAGCCGTGCGGGGACGTCGGCCGGGGAGTTCGCGTGGAGGGTGGCCCAGCCGCCCTCGTGCCCGGTGTTGAGCGCCGTGAGGACGTCGCGGACCTCGGGCCCGCGGCACTCCCCCAGGACGATCCGGTCGGGTCGCATGCGCATGGCGGTGCGCACGAGGGCGGTCATGGAAACGGCCCCGACACCCTGGACGTTCTCGCCTCGCTCCTGCAGGTGGATGACGTGGGGGTGGTCGGGGCGGAGCTCGCTGGCCTCCTCGATGCAGACGATCCGCTCGGTGGTGGGGACGAGACCGAGGAGGGCGCTGAGGAGCGTCGTCTTCCCGGTGCCGGTGGCTCCGGTGACGAGGCAGGAGGCCCTGCGGGTGACGAGTGCGGTCAGGACCGTCTCGAGGCCGGGCGCGAGGGTGCCGTCGGCGGCGAGCTCGGCGAGGGTGAAGGCACGGCGGCGCGAGGTGCGCAGGCAGATGAGGGTGCCGTCGGTGGACAAGGGCGGGAGGACGGCGTTGAGGCGGGTGCCGCCGGGGAGGGTGGCGTCGACGACGGGACTGGCGTCGTCGAGGCGCCGGCCGCAGGCAGCAGCCATGCGCACGGCGAGCGCGCGAGCCTCGGGCTCGGCGAGCCCGGCGCCATCGACCCGCTCGAGGCCGGCGCCGCGGTCGATCCAGGTGGCGCCACCCCCGACGAGGACGTCGGTGACGCCGTCAGTGTCGAGGAGGGGCTGGAGGACGGGGCCAGCTCCCTCGACGTCGGCGCGCACGATCCCCTCGAGACGGGCGAGGCCCGTGGTGCCGGTCGTGGCGTCCGCCCCGGTCGCGAGGGCGCCGGTCAGGTCGGCACCCCGCGCCAGCGCGCTGCGGACGCGTTCGAGCTCGCTCACCGTCGAGCCTGGCTGCGGCGTCCCCGCGGCGCCGCCGGCCCGGGGGCCGTCGGAGGATCGGGGGGTGCCGGGCGCCTCTCCCGGGCCGCTGCGCGGCAGCGGCAGAGCGCGGGTGCTCACGACCGGCCCCGGCTCACGCCGTCATCACCAGGGCCACGGCGGGCCGCCGCCTCGTGCTCCCCGGCGAGGAGCGCGGCGAGCGCGCGGGCGCAGCGCCGTGCGCCTCCTCGTCCGCGCGTGGGGTCGTCCCCGCGGCCGGCGTGCTGCGGGACGGAGCGGTCCGTGGGAAGGCGGGCGACGACGTCGGCGCCGGTCATGGTGACGAGGTCCGCGTCATCGACGTCGTGGGAGCCGTCCCGCAGGACGAGGCCGAGACGCTCGGCGCCGGTCCCGGGCAGGGTGAGAGCCTCCGGCTCGCCGTAGCGGCCGGAGAGGGCCTGGGCGGCGACGGCCGAGCGCAGGTCGGCGCCGGTGACGAGAAGGACGCGTGCTCCGGGCGGGGCGTCGGCGCCACGGGGCAGGTCGACGAGGACGAGGTCGTGGTCCTCGGCGAGGGCCGTGAGCGCGGGCCCCGCCTGCTCCGGCCGCCGCGGCCCGCCGCGCTCGTCACCCGTGAGGACCGGTATCCCGATCCAGGTGGGCAGGGCGGCGACGAGGAGATCGGCCCGGAAGGCGGTCTCGTCCACGGGGAGGTCCGCCCAGCGGAGGCCGGGCCGGGTCACGTCCCCGAGGAGCAGCCCGAGGCTGCCGGCGGGGTCGAGGTCGAGGACGGCGACGCGGCGTCCGAGTGCCGCGCTGGCACGGGCGAGGTGGAGGAGCAGGGCGCTCACGCCGAGCCCGCCGACGGCGCCCGTGAGCGCGACGACCTGCGCCGCAGGCCGCGTGCCCGTCGGCGGGTGGTCGGCGGGCCCAGGGGGTGCGTCGGTCAGGGGCGCCTGGGCGTGGCGAACGCTGGGGCGGATGGTGGTGAGCACGGGGTCTCCTGGGGCAGCTGGTCGGGGACGCCGTCGAGACTGCCCGGTGGGGCACGGCCCGTGCGGCGACGTCGTCGGGGGCTGTGGGCGACCTCGGCAGGGCGGCACCCTGGGGAGCCGCGCCCCGTGGCTGAGCTCGCACGCCCCCCTGCCGACGGGGCGAGGTGGTCGATACCATTCCCCTGTCACGGACGCCGCACCGGCGGGGCGTCCGCAGCCCGAGCAGAGGAGAGGCCACCGATGACCCACGCCGCCACGCCCGGCGCCACGGCCCCCGCCGATCCGCTGTCCGCCGCCACCGGAGCAGCCGAGTCCTCAGACGCCACCGCTCCCCGCCCGCGCACCGCCGCCTACCTCGACCTCGACAAGACGGTCCTCGCCACCTCGACGACCTTCGCCCTCGGCACCCCGATGCACTGCTCGGGCCTCATCTCCACGACCGCCCTCGCACGCGGCGTCGTCGCCCAGCTCCCCTACCTCCTCCTCGGCGCGGACGAGGACCACACCAGCCGACTCATGGACCAGCTCGCCGCGCTCAACGCCGGCGTCGAGCGCTCCCGTCTGCAGGAGGTCGTCTCCGACGCCATGGCCACCGCCATCGAGCCCGCCGTCTACGCCGAGGCGCTCGACCTCGTCGAGGCGCACCACCGCGCCGGACACGACGTCGTCATCGTCTCCGCCTCAATCATCGAGGTGGTCGAGCCGATCGCGACGCTCATCGGAGCGGACCGCGCCGTCGCCACCCGCCTCGAGACCGACGCGGAGGGCCGCTTCACGGGCCGTGTCGAGCGCTCCCTCCTCCACGGCGCCAAGGTGGAGGCCCTCGAGGCGGACACCGCCGAGCACGGGATCGACCTGGCGCGCTCCTGGGCCTACTCGGACTCCATCTCGGACCGTCCCATGCTCGAGGCCGTCGGTCACCCCGTCGCCGTCAACCCGGACCGCGAGCTGCGGCGCCTCGCCGAGCAGCTGGACTGGCCCGTGCGGGACTTCGAGCGGCCGGTCAACCTGCGCCGTCCGCTCCAGCCGACGATCCCGCGTCCGAACCTCGCTCCCGTGCGCGCGATCCCCTCGGCGGTCCTCCCGCTGCGGTGGGAGCTCGTGGTCAACACGGGGGTGCTCACGGGCGTCGCCGCGCTCACGGCCACCGCGGTCGCGGCGGGTCGGCGCTGAGCGCCTGGGCGGCAGAGCGCGGCCGCGGCCGGCTCCGAGCCGTCCACCGGGTTTCGGACCACCTGCCTGATTCTGGACCGGCCCAGCCAGTGGCTCCGACGGTCCAGACTCAGTGAGGTGGTCCAGACACAGTGAGGTGGTCCAGCCCCGGGCGCGTGATCCGGACCCGGGCGCGGCCTCCTCAGGCGAGCGTCGTGCCCGCCTGGACGCTGCGGCAGATCGCCTGGGCCTCCTGGATCCCCACGAGCACCGCCTCGGCCTGCCACACGACCCAGGCGACGACGCCGTCGAGCGTGCCGCTGGCGTAGGCCGCGAGCGCGTCCGCGTAGGCGACCGGCACCCGCCCGGCGTACTGGTCGACGACGGCGACGCCCGTCGGCTCGAGCCCGTCGCGGGTGATGAGGTGGCGCACGAGGAGACGCCCGACGGCGGCGTTGCCCGCGGTGAAGGGGCGCGCGCAGACCATCTCGGCGTGGACGACGGCGGCGCGCACGAGCGCCGGCGCGCCCGGGGCGTCGATGAGCCGCAGGAGCCCGTCGAGGCGGGCGGCGAGTGCCTCCCCGACCGGCGCCTCACCCGGCCCGCCCTCCACGGGGGTGCGCTCCCCGCGGCGCGGTGCGGCGACGTCGTCGAGGGGGATCGTGCCGACGACGGCGAGCGGTCCGGCGACGTCGCGGTGCAGGGCGGTGAGGAGCGTGCGGGGACTCGGCTGGGCGGGGCGGCCCTCACCCCGCAGGTCGGGCATCCAGCCGGTGAGGCGCACGCCCGCGCGCCACAGCCCGGCGACGGCGTCGAGCGAGGGGTCGCCGGTGGAGGCCTCGGTGAGCGAGCGGGAGGCGATGGCGTCGCGCAGGACGGCGGTCGGAAGGACGGCGCCCTCGACGCCGCCGGAGGCGATGGCCCCGCGGACCGCGGACTCGGCGCGGGCCTCGCGCCACCGGCGCCGCAGGGCCTCGTTCCAGCGCAGCTCGGCGGAGGCCTCGCGGAGCGCCTCCTCGGCGTGGGCGACGCGCTGGTCGGCGGCGATGGCCCGCAGGGCGTCGGCGGCGGGGTCACCGACCGTGCCTCCCCGGGCGCCACCGCCCTCCCCCGGACGGATGCGGGGCGTGACGGTGCCGGGAGCGCCCGCTGCGCCCGTCCCCGTCCCGGCGTGCACCCGCCGGCCGTCCCGGCCCGGGCCCCCGACGGGCAGCGTCCCGCCGGGCCCGGATCCGATGCTCACTGCCATCCTCGTCACGGTCCCACCCTAGAGCCCGCCCGGCCCTCGCCCGGGCGGGGGGCGGTCGTCCCAGGTCAGCGTCGGTCCCGCGAGCACACCGGCGCGCCGCGCCCGCTCGGCCCAGCCACTAGGCTTTCCGCCGTGAGTGAGCAGTCCCCCACCAGTGCGACCGAGCCGAACGAGACCTCCGGGCGGGGCCGACAGAGCCGCCCGACCCGTTCCCTGCGCCGCCGCACGTCCGGCCCGACCACGCCGGGCGGGGGCGTGCCCGTCGCCCCACGCGGCCGCCGTCGGGACCACCTCACCGTCGCGGGCGTGGGCGTCGTCCTCGCCCCCGCGCTTTTCGTGCTCGCCGGTGTCGCCGCACGCATGAGCGTGGCCGGGCGACTGCCGCTGGCCGTCTTCCACGCCGCCCTCGTGCTCGTCGTGGCGGCCGCGGCCCAGGCCCTCTTCGCGCGGCGCTCCTCGCTGGGCGGCCTCGTCGCGGGCCTCGTCGCCCTCCTCGCCCAGGGCGTCATCATCCTGGCCGCCCACGGCGGTCACGGCGCTCTTTTCGAGTGGGCGCGGCTCCTCGTCCCGACCGGCCTCGTCCTCATCGCCTCGGCGCTCCTGACGGGCGGCTCGTGGGGGATGCGCATGGCACGCCGGGCCGGACGGACCGAGGCCAGGACCGCCGCGCGCCTCGGCGAGTCGGACCGTGAGATCGGCTCGACGCCGACGGCTCCCCCCTCGCGCCGGCACGACCACGTCGCCAGCCTCGTCATCGTCGCGGTCCTCGTGGTGCTCGCCCTCGTCCTCATCCAGGACGGTTACGCCGAGCTCGTCAGGCCCGACGGCGCGGCGGCGGCGGGAGCGATCCCGGCGGTCGTCGCCTGGGTCCTCCTGCTCCTCGCAGCGGCCTCCTCGGGACGCTCGACCCTGGGCGTGCGCACCGTCGGCCCGATCCTCGTGGTCGCGGGCCTACCCGCCTTCCTCCACGGCGCGCTCCCCGGGACGCCCCTGGCGGGGCTCCTCGGCGACCTCCTCCCGCAGGACCCGGCGGGCATCAGCCTCGTCGCGACCGGCCTGCTGCTGTCGGCGCTCGGCTGGGGCTCGCACCTCGCCCGACGCCAGGGCCGCACCTCCGAGCAGAGGCTCCTGCACGAGGCGCCCACGGTCTGAGCGCGGCACGCCTCCGCGCCGCAGGGGCCCCCTCCCACTACGGTTGTCGTGGAGAAGGAGGCCCCGTGACCACTGAGAACACCCCGCAGCCGGACGACACCCGGTTCCCTGAGCCCACCCAGGGTGAGTCCCTCGAGATGCCTGAGCCGACCCCCGTCGTCGCCGACGACGGCGAGGTCGTGGCCGTGCACGACGACCCTGTCGCCGCCGCCGAGCAGGACCCGGAGGTCGTCACCGGCGCCTCGGACGGCTCCGCGCTCACGGGCGAGGCCGACGACGCCGCCTCTCACCGCGGCGCCCCCGCGGATGAGGGCCCCTCCGAGGCCGTCGCGGCATCCGCGTCCGGCGGCACCGGCTCGAGCCGCTACACCGACGAGCAGCTCGCCGAGCTCGCCGGGCTCAGCCAGCGCGTCGAGGACGAGGACGCCCCCGCGAGCGGAGCCGCCCATGAGGACCCGATCATCGAGGAGGACGTCGTCGCGGACCTCGCGGCCGACGAGGACCTCGACGTCGAGTCCCTGCGCGAGCCCAGCGAGTCGGAGCGCTCCTGGGACTACACCAACGGCCCGCTCGAGCAGGTCGGCCCGGTCCAGCCCACGGCCAGCGCCCGCACCGAGGGGCACGACGTCCTCGAGCAGGACGGCACCGGGGGCGATGACGTCCCCACAGCGGCCCTCACGCCGACGGCCCTGCGCCGACGCTCCCTGTTCAGCACGGAGGACGAGACCGACGCCGAGGCGACGACCGCCCTCCCGGCCGAGCGCGTCGACGACGGCGCCCCGACCTCCGCGATGCCCGCGGCCGCCCCGCAGGCCGTCGAGGCGACGTCGACCTACCCCGCCCAGGGCGGCGAGCAGGGCGCGCCGACGACCACGATCGCGCCGGGCTCCGGCGCGGCCGGCGCCGTCGCCGTCGGGACCGCCGCGGCCACCGGCGCCGAGGCCTCTGCCAGGACCGCCCGCGGCGAGCGCACCGACGACGACGTCATCCTCGACGGCTCGAGCGTCGTCGGGAAGCCGGCCTCGCGCGCCGGCGCCCACTGGGCCGGCATCCTCCTGTCCATCGTGCTGCTCCCGGCCGCGTGGTTCCTCGTCCACCACGGCCAGGCGCTCCTTGCCGGGTCCGTCAAGGCCTTCCGCTTCGGCCTCGACACCCGAGGCGCCGTGGAGCTCGGGATCGGTGCCCTCGTCCTCGCCATCGCGCTGTGGACGGCCCGCCGCTCCTCCGTCGGCTCCTTCATCATGGGTGTCATCACGCTCGCTCTCGGCGTCGTCGGCCTCGCGGTCCCGGACTGGGCCAACCGGACCGTGGCCCCGTTCCTGTCGGACCTCGCGAACCACTCGAGCCTCGGCTCGGATCTGGCGACCTACTTCTGGACCGACGCCGCCACGGGGCGCTTCGCCGTCATCGGCCTCGCGCTCATCCTCGTCGGCGTCATCTCGCACTCGTCCCGGCGCGCCGGCCGCCGCGAGCAGGAGGTCATCGACCGCGTCCGCCGCGCCTGAGGCCCGCGCAGAGCGCCCCCGCACGCACCGACCCACGCCCGCCCTCCCCCACCGGGGACGGCGGGCGCCCTCGCCGGGACGGGGCTGGCGAGCCTCGTCGGGGACCGGATCAGCCTGCTCGGCTTCGTCCTCACGGCCCTGTTCGTCGTCCTCGCCATCGAGAACTGGCGCAGCCACCCCGACGTCGCCGTCCTCGCCATCGGGCTCGTCGCCGGCGCCGTCGGACTGGCGGTGGGCGGCTCCGCCGCGCTGCTGAGCGCCCTCGGCGTCCTCGCGCTCGGCCTCATCGGTCTGGACACGTGGCGCCGCGGGCACGAGAGGACGGCCGCCTGATGCTCACGAACAGCCAGATCGCCGTCGCGGTCGTCGTCGTCGCGATCATCACCTTCTCCTGCAGGATCGCGCCCTTCGTGCTCATGCGCGGCCGCGAGCAGAGCCCCCTCATCGCCTTCCTGGCGCGCACTTTGCCCCTCGGCGTCATGATCGTGCTCGTCGCCTACACCCTCGACGACGTCACGACGGCCCCGGCCACGTGGGTGCCGACGCTCGCCGGGATCGCGTCGACGGCGGGGCTGCACCTGTGGCGGCGCTCGATCGGCCTGTCCCTCGTGGGCGGGACCGCGGTGTACGTCGCCGCGAGCCTCCTCCTGGCGTAGGAGGGTGACCGCACCGAGCCTCGCTAGGGTGTTCCGGTGCCCGTCATCGTGAACCGCCCCGGCCCCTGGACCCACCGCGACGTCACCGCCGGTGGCACGCGCTTCCACGTCGCTCTCGCAGGGCCCGAGTCGCTGCTCGGCGAAGAGGTCGCCGCGAACGAGGGCTCGCCCGACCGCACGCCGCCGCTCGTCGTCCTCCTGCACGGCTTCCCCGAGTGCTGGTGGTCCTGGCACGAGGTCCTGCCCGTCCTCGGGGACGCCGGCTACCGGACCGCGGCCGTCGACCTGCGAGGCTTCGGCGGCTCCGACCGTCCGCCCACCGGCTACGACCTCGTCACCCTGGCGGACGACGTCGCCGCCGTCGTCCGCTCGCTCGGCCACGAGCGGGCGCTCGTCGTCGGCGGGGGCATCGGCGGGCAGGTCGCCTGGACGATGGCCGGCACGCACGCCGAGATGCTCAACGGCATCGTGCCGGTGGGGGCCCCGCACCCGCTGGCCGTCCGCTCCCTGCGGGGGCGCGCCCTGTCCGGAGCGGCCTTCCAGTACCTCGGCTTCAAGGCGCCGGTCGTGGCCGAGCGGCGACTGCGCTCGAGCGCGAGCGTCGACCGCATCCTCCGCTCCTGGGCGGGACCGCGGACCAAGGACCTCGCGGCGGAGCCCGCCGGCTACTACGCCTCCCTCATGGCCCGGCCCGGAGCCGCGCACTCCGCGCTGGAGACGATGCGTCGTTCAATGCTCTCGCGCACGGAGATCGCGGCCCTCGATCGCCGCGTGGTGGTGCCCGTCATGGCGATCCAGGGCGAGCTCGACCCGGTGCAGCCGGCGCAGGCCTACGCCCGCGACACGCACCACGTGGCAGGGCCGCTGGCGCAGGTGACGGTGCAGGGCGTCGGGCACTTCCCGCAGCTCGAGGCGCCCGAGCGCTTCATCGACGCCCTCCTGCCCTTCCTCGCCCAGAACTCCTGGGGAGCCGTCGCGCTCAGACTCCGACCTGCGGGCACAGCCCGGCTGCGAGCAGCGGGCACTCCTCGCAGCGCGGCGAGCGTGCGTGGCAGACAGCGCGACCGTGCTCGATGAGTCGGTGGCAGCCGTCGGTCCAGCGCTCGGGGTCCCAGAGCGCGGCGATGTCGCGCTCGGCCTTGAGAGGGTCCTTCTGCTCGGTCCAGCCGAGGCGTCGCGCGAGGCGCCCGACGTGCGTGTCCACGGTGATCGCCGGGACACCGAAGGCGTTGCCGAGCACGACGTTGGCTGTCTTGCGCCCGACGCCGGGCAGCCCGGTGAGCTCCTCGCGGCTGCTCGGGACGACGCCGTCAAAGCGCGTCGTGAGCTCCGCGCCGAGGCCGAGGAGCCGCTCGGCCCGGGTTCGCTGCATGCCGAGCGGCTTGAGCACGGCCTCGAGCTCAGCGCGGTCGGCCCCTGCGAGGGCGGCGGCGTCCGGGTAGCGCTCGAAGAGGGCCGGCGTGACCGTGTTGACGCGGACGTCGGTCGTCTGCGCGGACAGGACCGTGGCGACCAGGAGCTGGAAGGGGCCGTCGTGGTCGAGGGCGCAGTGGGCGTCCGGGTAGAGGAGTCGGAGCTCGTCGTCGACGGCCGCGGCTCGGGCCACGAGCGCGGGGTCAGGTGCGGACGAGGTTCCGACGGCGGTGCCGCTCTGGGCGGAGTCCTGGCAGCGTCGTGGCACGGGTCCTCCGAGAGCGTGATCGAGCGCGCAGCCGTTTGACCTGGCGCACTCCGAGACTACAATGCTCGACGGCGTGCCACAGGTCACAGACCGTGGCAGGATAGACCTGTGGGTCGTCTCCGGGCACCGGAGAGACCCCGACGACGACCACCAGGAGGATACTTCGTGGAAGACAGCATCATCTCCAGGATCCCGCTCTTCGAGGGGATGAGCCCGGAGGAGCAGGAGGAGCTCCGCTCCATGATGACGCAGACGACCCTGCGTCGCGGCGAGACCCTCTTCAACGAGGGGGACTCGGGTGACCGCCTCTACATCCTCCTGTCCGGCAAGGTGAAGCTCGGCCACGCCTCCCCGGACGGCCGCGAGAACCTCCTCGCAGTCCTCGGCCCCGGCGAGATCGTCGGTGAGCTCACCCTGTTCGACCCGGGCCCGCGCTCCACCACCGCGACCGCCGTCGCGCCCACCGAGATGCTCACGCTCGAGCACAACCAGCTCATGAGCTTCATCGAGACGCACCCGGCTCTCGCCAAGGACATGCTGCGCGCCCTCGCCCAGCGTCTGCGCCGCACGAACACGGCCCTCGCGGACCTCGTCTTCTCCGACGTCCCCGGCCGTGTCGCGAAGGCCCTGCTGGACCTCGCGGACCGCTTCGGCTCGACGACGGAGGACGGCGTCCACGTGCCGCACGACCTCACCCAGGAGGAGCTCGCCCAGCTCGTCGGCGCCTCCCGCGAGACCGTCAACAAGTCGCTCGCCGAGTTCGTCTCCCGCGGCTGGATCCGCCTCGAGGGCCGCGCCGTCACGCTCCTCGACGTCGACCGCCTGCGCCGCCGCGCCCGCTGAGAAGAGCGCCTCAACCAGGACGCGGAAGGGGCGGGGTGGTCACCGATCGGGGACCACCCCGCCCCTTCGTCGTGCCCTCAGCGACCGGACTCGATGCCGGCGGCGTCGGGGAGGGCGTCAGTCGTTCTTCGGTCGCTTCATGTAGGCGACGAGGTTGTCCGAGCCGGTCGGTCCGGGGACGACCTGGACGAGCTCCCAGCCGTCAGCGCCCCACTGGTCGAGGATCTGCTTCGTCGCGTGGGTGAGCAGGGGCAGCGTGGCGTATTCCCAAGTAGTCATGCCCCGAAGCCTACGGCGGACGCCGCAGGCGGTGTAGCTCTGGGTGGAGCGGACGCCGCAGGCGGTGTAGCTCTGGGTGGAGCGGACGCCGCAGGCGGTGTAGCTCTGGGTGGAGCGGACGGCGGAGCTGGTGCAGCCCTGGGTGGAGCGGACGGCGGAGCTGGTGCAGCCCTGGGTGGAGCGGACGCCGCAGGCGGCGCGGCTCCGTCTCAGCGGCTCAGCGGACGCGGGCGAGGATCCGCGGAGCCCGGTGGGCGTGGATCTCCGCGACGAGATCGTCGTCCTCGCGCTGGAGCCAGGCACCCCAGTCCTCGACCTCAGGGAAGCGACGCAGGAGGGCGCGGCGCTCGCGCTCGGTGAGCCCACCCCACACACCGAAGGAGGACTCCGAGTCGAGGGCCTCGGCGAGGCACTCCATGCGCACGGGGCACGCGAAGCACAACGAACGCGCGTCGCGCTGCTCGGCACCCTTGCCGAAGAGCTGGTCCGGCTCGACGTTCGCACAGGCTGCTCGGACGGCCCAGGACTGATCGATCGTCGTCATTGCTACTTCCCCCCATATCACACCGGGTGACGGCGCTGTCACCCGCGTCACACCCTGAAGGTATTCCCAACCTCGCCGGTTGACCAAATCCACACCACGACCCACCCGCGTTCTGGCGTGTCGGCAGAGTCGCGTGGTGTATGGCAGGGCTCTTCATCAGGGCCCCCGCCCTCGCCTCGGGTCACCACGGACTCATCGACCGGCCTCGCCCCCCTCGGCGCGTCGTCGGCGACTCACAGGCCCACGAGGCGCGGCTCCTAGCCGATTTCCAGGTCCGCCATGCCGTGCCCCACAGCGCTCGGGCGTGAGCGGCACGTACCCTGACCCCATGTCGAACGCCTCCTCCCGTGACCGGTCGCTCTCCCCAGCGCAGGTCATCGCGATGCTGCTCGTCTTCCTCCTGCTCTCGGGGGTCGGCGGCATCCTCACTGCGGGCTTCGCCGCGCCGCTCGTCGGCGGTGCCGCCGCGGTCACCAACGCCTCGCAGAAGCTCTTCGACGAGCTGCCGAGTGACTTCAACGTCCTCGAGCCGAGCCAGGTCTCCGTCATCAAGGCCTCCGACGGCACGGAGCTCGCGCAGTTCTACGCGGAGAACCGCATCGTCGTGAAGCTGGCGGACATGTCGCCCAACATCCAGAACGCGATCGTCGCGGTCGAGGACCGGCGCTTCTACGAGCACAAGGGCGTCGACCCCGCGGGCATCGTCCGCGCGCTCGTCTCCAACGCGAACTCCGGGGAGACCCAGGGCGCCTCGACCCTCACCCAGCAGTACGTCCGCAACGTCCTCGTCGAGTCCGCCCTCCAGAAGGGCGACAAGGCGGGCATCGCCGCGGCGAAGGAGCCGACCGTCTCCCGCAAGCTCCGCGAGATCAAGTACGCGCTCACCCTGGAGCAGAAGTACTCCAAGCAGCAGATCCTCGAGGGCTACCTCAACATCGCGGCGTTCGGCCCCTCGACCTACGGCGTCGAGGCCAGCGCCCAGCACTACTTCTCGAAGTCCGCCAAGGACCTCACCGTCACCGAGGCCGCGCTGCTGGCCGGCCTCACCAACGCGCCTGGCGCCTACGACCCCGTCACGTACCCGGACAAGGCGAAGTCCCGCATGGACTGGGTCCTCAAGAAGATGTACGAGGAGCAGTTCATCACCAAGCAGCAGTACGAGGACGGCCTCAACACCCAGATCGCGGACATGCTGCACGTCAAGGACGCCGTCGGCGGCTGCGGCACGGCAGGATCCGCCGCGTACTTCTGCCAGTACGTGGTCGGCGAGATCGAGTCCTCCTCGATCTACGGCAAGACACAGGCCGAGCGCGAGCAGGTCCTCCTGCGCGGTGGGCTGACCATCACGACGACCCTCGACCCGGCCAAGCAGAAGGCGGCCGACGACGCCGTCCAGGCCTACGTCCCGACGAACGACCCGTCCAACGTCAAGGCGGCGCTCGTGTCCGTCGAACCGGGGACCGGCAAGGTGCTCGCGATGTCCCAGAACACGAACTACGGGGACGCCTCGGCGAACGACGCGAATGCCACGCAGATCTCCTACGCGGCGGACTCCGCGCACGGCGGACTCGACTCCAACGGCTTCCAGCCGGGCTCGGCCTTCAAGACCTTCGTGCTCGCGCAGTGGTACCAGCTCGGGAAGTCGGGCTACGCCTCGATGAACACGAGCCCGACCACCTTCGCCCGCTCAGCGTGGACCATCCCCTGCCACCCCGAGATGGCCGACTCCTGGAAGGTGAGCAACGCGAACCCCTCCGAGGGCGGCACGCACAACGTCATCCAGAACACCTCGATGTCCATCAACGTCGGCTACGCGCGCATGCTGACCGAGATGAACGTCTGCGACGTCTCCCAGCTCGCCGCCGACATGGGGGTCACCAAGGCCGACGGCTCCAACCTCGACCCGCGCCCCTCCATCATCCTGGGCGCCCAGGAGGTGACCCCGCTGGCCATGGCCAACGCCTACGCCACCTTCGCCGCGCACGGCACCTACTGCAAGCCGATCGCCATCACGGCCATCAAGGACGCCGACGGCAAGGACCTCAAGGTCCCGGAGGCCGGCTGCCACTCCGTTATGGACTCGACCGCCGCCGACAAGGTGGCCCTCACACTGACCAACGTCCTCGGCAAGTCCGGTACGGCGCCCGCGGCGACCCTTGACAACCGCCCGGCCGCCGGAAAGACGGGCACCACGGACAAGATGGACAACGCCTGGTTCGTGGGCTTCACCCCGCAGCTCGCCGCGGCCGTGTGGATGGGTCACTCCGACGGCTACTACGGCATGCAGGGCCAGTACATCGGCGGCCGCTACTACGAGACGATGTACGGCTCGGACGCGCCGGCACCCCTGTGGAAGACCTACATGGACGCCGCCCTCGCCGGTCAGCCCGTCCAGGACTTCAACCAGGTGGACCTCGGCGCCTCGACGGCGTCGGACTCCGGCACCGCCACCGACGGCGCGACCACCGGTGCGACCGCCCAGAGCACGGACGGGCTCACCCAGGGCAACGGCAAGCACTGACCAGCACCGCCACCCAGCGAGTGAGCGGCCACCGGGAGCACCCCGGCGGCCGCTCGCTGGCATCATGAGCCCATGACCAGCGAGACCAGCAGCTCCTTCCTCCGCGGCACCGCCCGCGCCCTCGGCGCCACGGCCGCCGCCGGCGCGGGCCTCCTCGGCTACGCCCTCGTCGAGGCGCGCATGCCCGTCCTGCGTCGCGTCGAGGTGCCCGTGCTCGCCGTCGGTGAGGACCCGATCACCGTCCTCCACCTGTCCGACCTGCACCTCACCGAGCGGGACCACGCCCGCGTGGACTGGGTGCGCGCGCTCGCGGACCTGCACCCCGACGTCGTCGTCGACACGGGCGACAACCTCTCGTTCGCCAACGGCCTGAAGCCGCTGCGCCGCGCGCTCGAGCCCTTCACCGACCTCCCCGGTGCCTTCGTCATGGGGGACCACGACTACCGCACGACGGTCCTCAAGTCCCCGACCCGGTACCTGCGCCGCGACCCCCGCACCGCGAACGACCCCGACAAGGAGGAGCAGATCGAGGCACTCCCCTGGGAGGAGGTGCGCGACATCCAGGCCTCCGGAGGCTGGGTGGACCTCACGAACGCCCGCGGGACGATGTCCGTGCGGGGCCGCAGCATCGAGCTCGTCGGCGTCGACGACCCGCACGCCGAGCGCGACGAGTACCCGGCGCCGTCGGCCGACGACCCGACCGCACCGGCCGGCACGCCCGCCGTCCTCGACGCGGACGGCCGCCCGCTGCGCCTCGGGCTCCTCCACGCCCCCTACCGCCGCGTCCTCGACGCCATGAGCGCCGACGACGTCGACCTGGCGCTGGCCGGACACACCCACGGCGGCCAGCTCTGCCTGCCCTTCTACGGCGCACTCGTCACCAACTGCGACCTGGACCGTCATCGCGTCTCGGGCCTGTCGCAGTGGCCCGGGAGGATCGGGACGCCGGCCGCGGCGGACCACATGTATCTGCACGTGTCCGCGGGTCTGGGCACGAGCCCGTACACGCCGGTGCGCGTCGCCTGCCGCCCCGAGGCCACGCTCCTCACGCTCCTGCCGCACGGCTGAGAGGGAGCCGGCGGCGACGTCGTCGGCACGGGGCCGACGCAGGGCCGACGCAGCGCCGACGCGGCGACGGCGTGACCCAGCCCTCAGGGGAAAGATTTCCGTCCCCGGCCCGGCGGTGGATATAGTGTCTCCGCTGCACACGGGGTGTGGCGCAGTTTGGTAGCGCGCTTCGTTCGGGACGAAGAGGTCGTGGGTTCAAATCCCGCCACCCCGACTCACGGTCCACCAGGACCCCGAAGGCCCGGCTCTCAGGAGCCGGGCCTTCGTCGTGCCCACCGCCATCCGCTGGGAACGTGCCTGCGCTCTGAGAACGAGGGCGTCACCCTCGTTCTCAGAGCGCAGGCACGTTCCCACGGAGGTGCTGTGGCGCGGGCACGTTCCCACGCGAGTCACCCGACGTCCGCACCGGCAGGCCTGACACGCGGCCGACCTGCTCTGCCCATACGCTTGCCGGGATGAGCTCCACCACGCACACCCAGCGGCCCGCCGGGCCCCGCTCCCGCCTCACCCAGCTCGAGACGGTGCTCTCCGGCGCCTTCGTCGCGGGGTTCCTCATCTGGTCCCGGCTCGTGCTGCGCGGCACGCTCGCCGGTCTCGACGCCTCGCTCCAGCGCCCGGCCCTCGCCCCACGATCCTCACTCGGGCAGATCGCGGAGGCCTTCAGCCTCCTCACCCACCCCTTCCTCATCCTCGCCGCGATCATCGGCGTCGCCGTCTTCTCCTTCAAGCAGCGGATGCGGCGCCTCTCCCTCGCCCTCGGGGTCGGGGCCGCCGGCATCGTCGTCCAGCTGCTCCTCTCGTTCCTCGTCGACGTCGACCGCCCGGCCACGGCGTTCACGGACTCCATCTCGCACGTCGGCGGCGCCTACCCCGCAGGGCACGTCACCGCCGTCACCCTCGGCGCCTGGGTCCTCGTCACCCTCACCCGCGCGCACCGGCGCGGTTCCACCTCGATCGTCACCTGGGCCCTGACCGGGGGCGGCGTCGTGCTCCTCACCGCCGTCGCGCAGTGGGCCATGGGTCTCGAGCACGTGTCCGACGTCATCGGCGGCCTGCTCCTGGGTGGCGCCTTCGCCAACCTCGGGCTCACGATCGGCGGTATCGACCCCATCCTCGCCGGGTGGGCCCACCTCGGCCTCCCGGAGGGCACCGTCGACAAGCGCGCCGCCATCATCCTCAACCCCACGAAGTTCGACGACCTCTCCCTCCTGCGCCGCCGCGTGGAGGCGGAGATCCTGCGCGCCGGCTGGCAACCGAGCCTGTGGCTCGAGACCGAGGCCGACGACCCCGGGCGCGAGGCCGCCCGTCGCGCGGTCGCGGCCGAGGTGGACCTCGTCATCATCGCCGGAGGCGACGGCACGGTCCGGGTCGTGTGCGCGGATCTCACGGGCACGGGCGTACCCGTCGCGCTCATCCCCTCGGGCACAGGCAACCTCCTCGCCCGCAACCTCGGGATCCCGCTCGACACCGACGCCGCGCTCCGCCTGGCGCTCACGGGCGAGGACCGACCGGTGGACGTCGTGCGGTGCGCCTGGGACGACGGCGAGGACCGCTTCGTCGTCATGGCGGGGCTGGGCCTGGACGCGCAGATCATGGACTCGACCAACGACGACCTCAAGAAGGTCATCCGCTCGGGCGCCTACGCCGTCGCCGCGGTCCAGAACGCCGTCCCGGAGCCCTTCACCGTGACCGTCACCCTCGACGACGGCGAGCCCCAGCAGCACGACGTCGTCATGGCGCTCCTCGGCAACGTCGGCACCATCACCGGCGGCATGACCCTCTTCCCGGACGCGAACCCGGACGACGGCGTCGTCGACCTCATGCTCGCCAGCCCTGAGCGGGTCGCTGACTGGGCCAAGCTCGGAGCGCAGATCCTCATGGGCCGGGAGATGGACGGCTTCACCCTGCTCCAGGCGCGCCGCATCCGGCTCGAGGCGGACTCTCCTGTCCCCTTCGAGCTCGACGGGGACACGGAGGGCGAGACGAGCAACCTCGAGATCGAGGTCGAGCCCGGGGCGCTGCGCGTCGTCCAGCCGGCTTCCTGAGATCCTTCAGCCCGGAGGCAGCCGGCCGCGCCGCGCGGTGCCGTCCCTCCCCCGGGCCGCAGCCGGCCGCCGCCTAGACTGGCTGCGGCCCCACCCTCACGACACGTCAGGAGCGATCCATGGCAGCCCCGATCCCCGCGTCCCTGCGATCGCGCGCCACGGTGGCCCTCGGGCGGGCGGCCCGCGCCGCGGCCAGGGTGCGCGGCGGCGGCTCCGGCGGCACCGCCTTCCCCGGCCTCGTCATGGAGCGCACGGACCCGGGCTTCCTCAAGCGGACCCTCGACCAGCTCCCCCAGGGCGTCATCGTCGTCTCCGGCACGAACGGCAAGACGACGACGACGAAGATGGTCGTCCAGCTCCTCGAGGACCAGGGGCTGAGCGTCCTCACCAACCGCACCGGCTCGAACTTCGTGCGCGGCGTCCTCGCCTCCCTGCTCACGGAGGTGGACGCCGCCGGACGCGTGCACGCCGACGTCGCCGTCCTGGAGCTCGACGAGGCCCACGCGGTGCGCTTCGTGGAGCTCGTGCACCCGCGCGCCTGCCTCCTCCTCAACGTCATGCGCGACCAGCTCGACCGGTTCGGCGAGATCGACTACACCGCCTCCCTGCTCCACAAGGTCGCCGCCGCGACGAGCGAGGTCGTCGTCGTCAACGTCGACGACCCGCGTCTGGGCAGCGCCACCTTCCTCGGGGACCTGAACGCGCGCAGGGCCGGCTTCGGGGCCGGCCCGGCGCTGCGCTCCCTCTTCCTGTCCGACGACGACCTGCGCACCGGCGGCACGACGGGCTCCGCCTCCGAGCCGGCCGAGGCGCACGCCGCCGGCGACGCCGCTCCAGCGAGCACGGGCGCCGACGACGTCCCGCGCGCCTCCGCCTCCCGCGAGGCCACGGTCGGCGAGACCGTCGCCCCGCCGTCGGAGCAGGTCGTGCCGGTGCCCCGCGTCGTCCTCGAGCACATCGAGGGTCAGCGGGCCGCCGTCCGCGTCGACGGCGAGGAGCGCACGGTCGACTTCGCGATCCCCGGGATCCACAACCAGCTCAACGCCTGCGCGGCCCTCGCCCTCGCCCTCGAGGTCCTCGGCGAGCGGGTCGACCTCGAGCGGGCGCTGCGGACCCTGTCGGAGGTCCAGGCCGCCTTCGGCCGCGGAGAGGTCCTCACCCTCGACGGGCACGACGTCCAGCTCTCCCTCGTCAAGAACCCCGCGGGCTTCCGCATGGGCCTGCTCACCGCGGAGGAGGCCGTGCGCGTCAGCGGCCCCGAGACCGTCATGATCGCGATCAACGACGAGTACGCCGACGGACGCGACATGTCCTGGCTGTGGGACGTCGACTTCTCGGCCCTGCGCGAGGAGGGCGTCGCCGTCGTCACCGGCGTGCGCGCCTGGGACATGGCGCTGCGGCTGCGCTACGACGAGGTGCCCGTCGGCGTCGTCGAGCCGGACCTGGACCGCGCCATCGAGCGGCTGCGCAAGGCGGCCGCCAAGAACGTCGACGCGGACGCCGGCAGCACACCCCGCGACGACGCCGGCTCGGCCGCCGACATGCGCGTCTTCACCACGTACACGGCGATGCTGGCGCTCCGTGCCCGGCTCGCCCGCCTCACCGACGTCGAGGAGGTCATGAAGTGAGCAGCACCGACCCGGTCCTCTACGAGCACACGACGGACGGCTCCGCCCGCGGCTCGCTGCGCCTCCTGCAGCTCTACCCGCGGGACATGAACATCTACGGCGACTGGGGCAACACCCTCACGCTCGCGCGCCGCGCCCAGTGGCAGGGCTACGACGTCGAGGTCCTCGCCTACGACCCCGGGGACGAGCTGCCCACGGCCGACGGCGGGGTCGACCTCGTCGTGGGCGGCGGCGGCCAGGACTCCGGCCAGGAGCGGATCAAGGCGGACCTCGTCGAGCGGGCCGCCGAGCTGCGCGCCTGGGCGGCCGACGGCGTGCCGATGCTCGTCATCTGCGGCCTGTACCAGCTCTTCGGGCACCGCTTCGTCACGGCCACCGGAGGCGAGATCCCCGGGATCAGCGTCTTCGACGCGGAGACCGTCGCCGGGCCCGGACGCCTCATCGGCAACATCACCCTGGACACCCTCGATTTCGGGAAGGTCGTCGGCTACGAGAACCACTCGGGGCTGACGACCCTCTCGGAGGGCGCGACGCGCTTCGGGACCGTGGTGACCGGCGACGGCAACAACGGGCAGGACGGCTCCGAGGGGGCGCGCGCCGACAACGTCATCGGCACGTACCTGCACGGCTCGATCCTGCCGAAGAACCCGGCCGTGGCGGACTGGCTCCTGGCGCGCGCCGTCGAGCACGCGGGCGGGACCTGGGATCCGGAGCCGATCGACGACCCGGTGGAGCGCTGGGCGGTGCGCGCCCGCGAGGTCGCCATGGCCCGCCCGCGCTGAGCGGCCCTCCGGTTAGCCTGGGGGACATGGCGACTCCCGAGTTCATCCTGTCCCTGCGAGAGAAGATCGGGCACGACCAGCTCTGGCTGCCCGGCGTGAGCGTCGTCGTCGTCGATCCCGAGGGCCGCTTCCTCCTGGGCCGCCGATCTGACACGGACCAGTGGGCCGTCGTCTCCGGTATCCCCGAGCCCGGCGAGCAGCCGGCCGCTGCCGCCCTGCGCGAGTGCCAGGAGGAGACCGGCGTGACCCCGGAGATCCTCGCAGTCACGGGCGTCGAGGCGGAGGAGCCGATGGAGTTCCCCAACGGGGACCGCTGCGTCTTCATGTCGATCAACTTCATCGCGCGGATCGACGCCGAGACCGCCGCGACGGCTCACGTGGGCGACGAGGAGTCGACCGACGTCGCCTGGTTCTCACCCGATGAGCTGCCGGGCGGGCTGCGCCGCTCGGCCGCGAGCCGGATCGAGGCCGCCCGGGCGTGGCTCGCCGACCCGAGCACCGGCGCCCGCTTCCGCTGAGCCGCGGCTCAGCCGGCTCAGACGGGCGGCGAGCGCGCCGTCCTCAGACGCGGGCGAGCACCTCGCCGTGGACGACGGCGAACCAGCCGTCCGGCGAGGTCGACCACGTCCGCCAGTCGGCGGCCATCGCCTCAAGCTCCGCACGGGTCGCCGTTCCGGCGGCCCCGGCCTGCGGCCCGAAGGAGGTGAGGCACCGCTCGGCCCAGGTGCCGCCCCACCAGCCGCGAAGGTCGTCGTCGGCGTAGCACCAGGTCGACGCGGAGCAGGTGACGCCCTCCAGGCCGGCCTCGCGGCACCAGGCGAGGAGACGGCTGCCGGCGTCGGGCTCCCCGCCGTTGGACCGGGCGGTCGTCATGTAGACCTCGCGCCAGCGGTCCATGCCGGCGGGCCGGGGGTACCAGGTCATTGCGGAGTAGACGGCGTCGCGGGCGGCGACGATCCCACCGGGTCGGGTGACGCGCCGCATCTCGCGCAGAGCGGCCACCGGGTCGGCGACGTGCTGGAGAACCTGGTGGGCGTGAACGACGTCGAAGGCGCCGTCCGGGAAGGGCAGGGCGAACAGGTCAGCCTCGACGAGCTCGACGGAGCCGGTGAGCCCGCGACTCTCGAGGGTGGCGCGGGCGGCCTCGATGGCGGCGGGGGCGCCGTCGAGGGCGACGACGCGGCCCGGTGCGACGGCCTCGGCGAGGTCCGCGGTGATCGTCGCAGGGCCGCAGCCGACGTCGAGGAGGGAGAGTCCGGGTCGCAGGTGCGGCAGGAGGTAGGCGGCGGAGTCGGCTGCCGTGCGGTGGGCGTGGTTGGCGAGGACGGTGGCACCGTGGCCGTGGGTGTAGCGAGCGGGCATGGCAGCACGGTAGGTCTGGGCCCGGCCGCCCGACCGGCCCTGCTCGTCAGGCGTCCCGCTGCATTCGGAGGAAGGGGAAGACGCCGCCGTTGGTCTCCTGGTCGTGCTCGGCGAGGACGCGGAAGCAGGCGCGCTCGTAGACGGTGACAGCGCGCCGGTTGAAGGCGGCGACCTCGAGGACGACGGGACCGGGCAGGCCCGCAGCACTCAGCCGCTCGAGTCCGGCACGGAGGAAGGGCAGACCGCGGCCGCCGCCGGTGAGGTCCGGGCGCAGGCCGAGGGCGATCTCGCTGCCGGCGCCCTCGGACGCGGCGGCGTCGTCGTCGGGGACGGCGTCTGCTCCGTCGACCTCGGCGTCGTCGAGCCGCTCGCCGGTGACGAAGCCGACGAGCCCGCCGTCGGAGTCGTGCGCAGCGAGAAAGACCTCAGGCCACTGCTCGGGGTCGATGAGCTCGGCGTAGTCCTCGGGGTCCGCGTCGGCGTCGTAGAAGCTGTAGGGCTCCGGGTAGCGCCAGACGTCGGCGATCTCCCGCGCCTCGGGGAGCGTCATCGGGGCGAAGGCGAGGCCGGCGGCCCACTCGTCGGCGCTCGACTGAGACTCGGCGTTCACGCGCCCAGTTTAGGGAGCGGCACGGCGGCTACCCTCGCGCCATGACTGAGCCCTCCCCACCACCTGACTGGATCCTGCGCCCGGCCCTCCTCTCGGACGCGCCCGCCGTCCTTGAGGCCTTCCTCGCGGACCCGGAGATGGCGCGCCAGGGCGACGTCACCGATCTTGAGGACGCGCGGACCTACCTGCGCCGCCTCACCGACGCCCCGACAGGGCACCGCGCCTGGGTCGCCGTTGACGACGCCGGACCCGCACGAGCCCTCGCCGGCCTCGCCATCGACAGCGAGAACCTCACGGGGTGGTTCTTCTACTGGGCGCACCCAGCGGTCAGGGGCACTGGCGTCATGAGTGCCGCGGCAGCCGCCGTCGCCGACCACGCCCTGGATCCGGAAGGCCTGGGACTGGAGCGTCTCGAGCTCGGTCACCGCGCCAACAACCCCGCCTCGGGCGGGGTCGCGCGGGCGGCCGGATTCGTCCAGGAGGGCGTGGAGCGGGGGAAGTTCCTCGTCGACGGCGAGCGGATCGACGTCCTCACTTACGGGCGACTGAGGAGCGACCCGGCACCCGTGGGTCCGCGGCTCCCGCTCGGAACCGACCACGTGGACGGTCGACCTGGGAGGCTGGCTCCATGAGCGCGATCAATAACGTCCGGCTGGCCGGCCGTCGTCAGGTCTACTCCCTCGCCCGGCCCGCAACCGAAAGGAGAACGGCATGAGCACGGATCCGGCCCGCTGGCGCTGCACCCGTGACGTGCACGTCCCCGACGACGTCGCGCGCCTGCTCGCGACCGTCCCGGAGTGGTTCGGGCAGCCGGACTCGAACCGCGAGTACATCGAGGACTCCCGTCGCCTCGAGACGTGGACGGTGCGCGACAGCGCCGGGACCGTCGTCGGTGTCACCCTCGTCAACCGCCACTTCCCATGGGAGGCGGACCTCCACCTCATCGTCGTCGACCGCACCCACCACGGCCAGGGCATCGGACACGAGATGGTCCGGGCCGTCGTCGAGGCGTGCCGGGCGGACAGCGTGCGCCTTCTCCAGGTCAAGACCCTCGGTGCCTCGCACCCCGACGCCGGATACGCGCGCACGCGCGAGTTCTACCGGAAGGTCGGCTTCCTCGAGCTCGAGGAGACGGACCTGTGGGGCGAGGGCACGCCCTGCCTCATCATGCTCATGCCGCTCGAGCCATGACGCGCTCACGCACGACGCTGTCGACGGTCGCGCCGTGCCGTGCCGTGACGCCACGGAGCCCCGGTAGTGTCTCGCCATGCCTGAGCCCTCCCCTGCACCTGCCCTGACGCTGCGCCCGCCCAGAGCCGGCGACGAGGCCGTCTGCCGCCGCTACCACGAGCAGCTCAACGCTGAGGTCTTCTCCTTCCTCCTCGCCGAAGGATCGTGGGAGGAGCCCCTCGCCCAGGTGGAGCGCGAGGCCGCCGGCACCGACCTCCCACCCGGACGCGTCCGCGCCGACTTCCTCCTGGGCGAGGTCGACGGCGCGGTCGTCGGTCGCGTCTCGATCCGGCACGAGCTCAACGAGGACTGCGGCGCTTCGGAGGGCACGTCGGTTACGCCGTCGCGCCCGAGCACCGCCGACGCGGGTACGCCACGCAGATGCTCACGCAGGCCGTGGCGCGCCTGGCCGCGGAGGGCGTGAGCCCCGTGCTCGTCACCTGCGACGCCGGCAACGCGGCCTCCGAGGCGACCATCCCCGCCTGCAGCGGCGAGAGGGACGCCGATGACGTCCTCCCGGACGGCCTCAAGCACCGCTTCTGGATCCGTCCGTCGGCGCGGACCGCGACGGCCTCCTGACGAGTCAGGAGCCCGGCGGACTGGAAGGGTGGGTGCGCACCGCCGCGTCGGCGCGGGAGCTGCGGGCTCAGCCCTCGAGGTACTGCGAACGCGCCTTCATGGCGTGGATGAGGAGCTCGGAGCCGTTCATCGAAGACGAGGACGACGAGCTCGAGGGCCCGCCCCGACCGGTCCAGGCCGATGACGAGCCACCGTCGCGGGTCGTCCTCGTCGTCGAGCGGACGCGGCCTCAGGGCGTGCGCGTAGGCCTCCAGCACGAGCTCGTCATTGAGCCGGTCGCCCGTAGTGCTTTCACGCCGAGGGATGGATCTCAGACAACGTGCGCCCACTGGCGGACGGCTTCACGAATCGCCTCGGAGCGGGTGCCGAGTCCCTCGGCTCGCGCGCGCTCCGCGAGCGCCTCAAGGGTCCGGGTGTCAAGGCGAACGGTGACCACCGTCCCTGGGCCGTCGCCAACCGGCGGGCGCCCAGGACGGGGAGCCGGAAGCGAGGCGAGGTCGTAGCCGGCCTCAGCCTCGTCGGCCCAGGCCTGAATCTGAGCCTCGGTCACTGTCTTGCGGTGGAGGAGATGCTCACCCATACACAAATCGTATACGAAACTATCCGTCCGCCCCACGTCCAAGCACCACCGATCAATCGAATCCCGCAATGGCGGCGTTGCTTATTTCTTTCATGTAAGGCTAGCCTTATCTCGCCGCGTGACCCGTCGCGCGAGCGCAGCACCGCATCACCGAGAGCTAGGCAATCCCCTTGACCACCGCCGTCGTTGACACCACGGACACCCAGGGCGCACCGACCAGCAGCAGCACCGCCGTCCCCCTCTCCTCCCTGCGCCACGGAGCCCACGCCCGCGTCCTCGCCGTGAGCGAGGAGCACTCCACCCAGCTCGCCCACCGCCTCGCCGACCTCGGCATGGAGCCCGGCCGCGTCGTCGAGGTCGGCCGCCGCGCCCCCATGGGCGACCCCACCGTCTACCGGGTTGCCTCCTACTCCCTGTCCCTGCGCCGCCGCGACGCCGCGCTCGTCCTCGTCGAGGAGATCGCGTGAGCTGTCACTCCCCCGCCGCTCCTGGCCCCGCCAAGCGCGAGGGCGCCACCGCCGTCACCATCGGGCGCCGCCCGGACCACGCCGACAGCCCCGCCACCACGACCTCAGCGGCCGCCGGCTGCGAGGGCGACGGCGTCTCATGTCACTGCGGCTCCGCCTCCGGCACGGTCCACGACGGCGCCGACCGCGTCGCCCTGGCGGGCGCACCCAACGCCGGCAAGACCTCCCTCTACAACTCCCTCACAGGGCTGCGTGCCAAGACCGGCAACTACCCGGGCGTCACCGTCGCCCGCGCCGTCGGCACCTGCGAGCTCGACGACGGCACCCCCGTGACCATCGAGGACCTCCCCGGCGCCTACTCCCTCGACCCCATCAGCCCGGACGAGCAGGTCGTCATCGACGTCCTCACCGGCCGCCTCGGCGAGCAGGACGCCCCCGACGCGCTCGTCGTCGTCGTGGACGCCACGACCCTGTCCCGCTCGCTCGGCTTCGCCGCCCAGGCGCTCGCGATGGGGTTGCCGACGGCGCTCGCCGTCACCATGACCGACGAGCTCACCCGCCGCGGCGGACACCTCGACGTCGAGGCCCTCGGCCGCGCCGTCGGCGTCCCGGCCGTGCGCGTCATCGGCAACCGGGCCACCGGGATCCCGCAGCTGCGCGCCATGATCGCCGACTGGCGAGCCTGGGGGCGCGTCCCCTTCGCCCCGCCCACCTCCGGCGCGGAGCGGCTCAGCTGGACCGAGTCCGTGCTCTCGGCCGCCGACTACACGGCGCCGCGCGAGGACGCCGTCACCCACGGCATCGACCGCGTCCTCCTCCACCCCGTGTGGGGGACGATCGTCTTCTTCGCGGTCATGTACCTGTTCTTCCAGGCGATCTTCGCCTGGGCCGCCCCCTTCCAGGACGGCATCGAGTCCGCCTTCGGCTGGCTCGGCTCCCTCGTGCACACCTGGCTCGACGGCTCCGCGCCGCTGCTCGCCGGACTCCTGGGCGACGGGATCATCGGCGGCATCGGCTCGGTCATGACCTTCCTGCCGCAGATCATCATCATGTTCCTGCTCATCGCGGTCATGGAGGGCACCGGCTACATGGCCCGCGCCGCGTTCCTCATGGACCGCGTCATGAGCTCAGCCGGCCTGGAGGGGCGCGCCTTCGTGGCACTCCTGTCCTCCTGGGCCTGCGCCATCCCGGGGATCATGGCGACCCGCACTCTGCCGAGCGCCAAGGACCGGCTCGCGACGATGCTCGCGGCGCCCCTCATGACCTGCTCGGCCCGGCTGCCCGTCTACGTCGTCATGATCTCGATGATGGTGGGGCCCGAGGCGAAGGTGGGGCCCTTCGGGGCGCGCGGCACCATCATGTTCGTCCTCTACCTGGCAGGCGCGGTCGCCGCGATGACGGCGGCCTGGGCGGTCAAGAAGCTGACGGACCGCGGGGGCGTCCTCCTGCCCTTCTACATGGAGATGCCGCCCTACCGCGCGCCGCGGGCGCACGCCGTCGCGCTCATGGTCTGGGACGCCTGCAAGGGCTTCCTCAAGAAGGCCGGGACGACGATCCTCGTCGCGACGCTCCTCGTGTGGGGTCTCCTCAACGTCCCGGGCCGCTCGACGGCCCAGTTCGAGGCCTCCTGTGCGCAGTCGAGCAGCTGCTCGGCGGTCGCCGCGGCCGTGGCGGACCCGTCGTCCTCCACGGTGAAGGACGCTGACGGTCACGTCGTCACCGACCCCGACGAGCTCGCCGCCCTGTACTCGGCGGAGCAGACCCAGGACGTCATGGACCACTCGGTCGGCGCCTCCATCGGCAAGGCCCTCGAGCCGGTCTTCGAGCCCCTCGGCTTCGACTGGCGCGTCAACGTCGCGATCCTGTCCTCCCTCGCCGCCCGCGAGACCTTCGTGGCGACCCTCGGCCAGATCGGCGCCGCCGCGGACCCGGAGGCCCCGACGGCGGCCCTGAGCCGGATGACCTACCAGCACGACACGATCACGAACCACGCCGGCGACCTGCTCTTCAACCCGGCGACGATCGCGGCGATCCTCGCGTTCTTCGTCTTCGCGATGCAGTGCATGGCGACGGCGGCGACGATGCGCCGCGAGACGGGCACGTGGAAGTGGCCGCTCGTTGCCTACGGGTACCTCTTCGTCATCGCCTGGGTCGCGGGCGCGCTCACGCACGCCGTCGTCGCGGCGCTGATCTAGGACGCCCCCATGGCCGTGGTCCCCACGCACCCGTCGACGACGCCGGACCCTGCCGTCCTGCGCTGGACGGTGCCCGACGGCCTCCTGCCCTTCACCGGCACCGTCGCCCACGCTCCAGGACTTCTCCAGGCGCTCCTCGACGAGGGCGCCCTGTCCGGCGTCGAGGCGGCGCCCGGCGCCGTCCTCACCCTCCTGGGGCCCGACCGGAGCTGGGCGGTCGAGGGGCCGCGAGTGCAGCGCGCGCTCGTCGACGGTCTCGGGACGCCGTCGTCGTGGACGCCGACCCAGGGCGCCGTCGGCGTCGGCCCCGATGACGCGCTGCGGGCCGCCGCGCTGGAGATCGCTGAGGGCCCGGTCGGGGACATCGCCCACCTGCACGGCGGGAGCTTCGAGGTCGCGTCGGTGCGCGACGGCGTCGTCGAGGTCGGGCTCGAGGGCGCGTGCCATGACTGCCCCGCCGCCGTCATCACCATGCACGCGCGCTTCGAGCACCTCCTGCGCCGCCGCTGCCCCTGGCTCGTCGAGGTCCGGGAGGCCGCCCCCGCACACGCTGGGAACGAGGCTGCGCTCTGAGAACGAGGGGCTCTCCCTCGTCCTCAGAGCGCAGCCTCGTTCCCAGCCGGGTCAGTGCTCCTCGGTGGCGCGCGAGTCCGTGAGAGGGGAGCAGCCGTAGCCGGCGATGAGGGCGATCGGCGTGTTGACGAGCACGAGGACGCGCCAGGAGAAGGAGCCGAGGACGGCGCCGCCGGCGACGAGCCCCAGCGCCATGGCGCTCATGCCGATGACGACCATGACGGTCATGGCGCGCATGAGCAGGGCGGAGTCGTCGAGGAGCCGGAACACGAGGGACATCGTCACGGGTGCCATGCAGGAGGCGGCGACGCCGAGGAGCGCGCGCACGGCGATGAGCTGGTCGGCGGAGTGGACGGCGAGGACGAGCGCGGAGATGAGCCCGAAGCCGGCGAGGCCGATCGGGAGGACGCGGCGGCAGCCGAAGCGGTCGGCCAGCGAGCCGGAGGTGAGGAGCAGCGACCCGAAGACGAGGGAGTAGGCGCCGGTCACCCACTGGAGCTGGGTGGTGGAGGCGGGGGCCTCGGCGAGCTGGACGGACATGAGCAGCTCCTTTCTCGAACGACGTTCTATCGAACCGTGTTCGAGATTGCGCAAGCCGCGTGGCACGATGGAGGCGGTCACCTCGAGAACACTCCCGCCCGACGACGACCGCCGCGTCCCCGCCCCACGCCGGGGCAGGCGCCCCACGCTCTCCCTGGACGCCGTCGCGGCCGGAGCACTCGAGATCCTCGACGCCGGCGGCGAGGACGCCCTCACCTTCCGCAGCCTCGCGCGCAGCCTCGAGACCGGGGTCGGGAGCCTGTACCACTACGTCGCCAGCAAGGACGAGCTGCTCGACCACGTCACCGACGAGGTCCTCGGCCGCGTCCTCGCGGCCCTCACCCTCCCCGAGGACCCGTACGCCGCCCTGCGCGCCATCGCCGACGGCCTCTACGACGCCATGGGCGAGCACCGGCGGATCGGCTCGTACCTCCTGCGCAACTCCGGGATGATGACGAAGTCCATGGAGCTCTTCGAGCTCATCGGCTCCCAGCTCACGGCGCTGCCGCCCACCGACCGGCAGCGGCTCGACGCCGTCGACGCCCTCACCGCCTACGTCACCGGGGTCGGCGCCGACATCCACTCCTACGAGGCCACCCTCTCCGAGGTCGAGGGCACGCCGGACGCCGATGAGATCCGCTCCGTGGCCCGCCAGTGGGCCGAGCTCGACGCCGAGCGCCTCCCCTTCATGCGCTCCGTCGCGGCCGAGTTCGAGTCGCACGACAACCGCACCCAGTTCCGCGCCGGCGTCGACCTCATCCTCGCCGGGATCGAGCGGCAGGCCGAGGCCGGCGAGTAGCGGCCACCGACCAGGTTCGGACCGCCAGGACGCGTGTGGACCACCTCAGCCAGTGGCTGAGGTGGTCCACACGATGGAAGGTGATCCAGACCGGAGAGCGACCCGACCGACCGAGAGGTCCCGCCGGTCCGACGGGGCACCAGGCGTCAGTCGCGGGGCTGGCGCTCCGCCCACTCGCGGGGGCTCACGCGCACGCCCGTGTAGAAGGGCGCATCGAGGCGCACGTGCCGGCGCGCCTCGGTGTAGCGCTGCTGGTGGATGACGCCCTCGAGACGGTCCAGGGTGTCGGCCTCGAAGGCGAGGACCCACTCGTAGTCGCTCATGCCGAAGGTCGACAGCGTCGACCCCTTGACGTCCGGGTAGGCCTGGAAGCCGTTGCGGCCGTGGTCCTTCATGATCCGCGAGCGCTCCTCGGGCGGGAGGAGGTACCAGTCGTAGGAGCGGATGAAGGGGTAGACCTGCACCCAGTCGCGGGGCTGGACACCGCCGAAGCAGGCCGGGATGTGGTAGCGGTTGAACTCGGCCGGGGTGTGCAGGCCCATGCAGGACCAGACGGGCTCGAGGTGGCGGCCGAGCGCGCTGGCGCGGAGGCGGTGGTAGGCGTCCTGGAGGACCTCCGGGTCGTCGTCGATCCACCAGACGAGGAGGTCGGCGTCGGAGCGGAAGCCGGCGACGTCGTACCAGCCGCGCGTGGTGACGCCGGACTCCTCGACGAAGTAGGTGGACTCGCCGACGAGGCGCTGGCGGTTGGTCTCCAGCGCCGGCAGGGGGCTCGTCAGCCTGAAGACGGCGTAGAGGGCGTAGTGGTTGTGGTCGTTGACGGCGTCGATGTCGACGTGGCGCTCGTCGCGGGGGTCCCACTGGTACGTGCGCTCGGTCTTCGTGTCGGTCGCCGCCTCGGCGGCGGCGCTCCCGGCGGGAGTGGTCTCGGTGCTCATCGTCTTTCCTTCGGTCGGTACGGTCGAGCCTAGTGAGGATCAGGGGTGGGCGTGGCCGTGCGGGGGCCCGGCGGCGGGGCGGCAGCACTCGTCGGGGCAGACGGTGTGGAAGGGGCCGGTGCCGGTCGTCGACGCCGGGGCGACGTCCTCGCCGCGGGCGACGGCGGCGCGCTCGAGGAGCACGTCGGCGAGGGAGGCGATGAAGGCGGGGTGCGTGCCGGCGGTGGCGGCGCGGACGTAGGGGACGCCGAGCCGCGCGGCCGTCTCCTTCGCCTCGGTGTCGAGGTCGTAGACGACCTCCATGTGGTCAGCGACGAAGCCGATTGGGGCGACGACGACGCCGGCGGGCACCTCGACCGGCGTGCCGTCGGTGAGACGGCCCGTCATGAGGGACTCGAGGTGGTCGTTGACGTCGGGCTCGAGCCAGCGCGCCTGGGGCGGGCCGGAGCGCGAGCAGTAGACGAGGTCGTACTCGATCGCTGCCGGGGACTGCGCCAACCCGAGGCGCGCCGCGACCTCGGGGACGAGGAGGGCGGCAAGGCGCTCGTGCTGCTCGACGTAGGAGATCTCGGTGCTGAGGTCCGCGGCGACGCCGGGCTCGAGCGTCTCGGGCACGGCGACGCCGTCGGCGCGCTCCTGCGACGTGGGCCCCGAGCGCTCGTTCATCGAGGTGGGGATGGAGTGGGTGACAAGGACGAGACGGATGGCCTCGGCCGGGAGGCCCTGGTCGGTCAGCTCGCGGTACGCGGCGACGATGGCGTCGACGTTCGCCTCGAGCATCCCCGGGGTGTTGTAAAAGGGGCGGGACTTGTCGACGACGAGCTCGACGGGCTCGCCACCCTTCCCCCCGACGCGGGCCTCGGCGTCAGCCTCGGGGCCGTCGCCCGTCGAGCCGTCCGTGCCGCCGGCGAGCCGGGCGAGCGCGCCGGTGGTGTCCTCGCGGTACTGACGGCACCCGGAGTAGGAACCGTAGGCGGACGTCGTCATGGTGAGGACGCGGCGGGCGCCGCCGTCGGCGACCTCGCGGAAGGCCTCGGTGACGAAGGGGTGCCAGTTGCGGTTGCCGATGACGACGGGCACCTGCGACCCGCGGCGCGCGAGCTCGGCGCGCAGGGCGTCGAGCATCTCGGCGTTGCGGGCGTTGATCGGGGAGCCGCCGCCGAAGCGGCCGTAGTGCCCGGAGACCTGCAGGAGGCGCTCGTCGGGGACGCCGCGACCGGCGGTGGCGTTGCGCATGAAGGGCAGGACGTCGTCGGGGCCCTCGGGACCTCCGTAGGACAGGACGACGACGGCGTCGTAGGGGGCGAGCGGGTCAGTCATGAGACTCCTCCGGGGTGGTGGCGGGGGCCGGCGTCCCCGGCTCGGGTCGTGTGGTCGGTGCGGTGGTCGCTCGGACGGTTGTCGTGGTGACGGGCGCTGCGGCGGCCGTGGGCGGTGTCCGCTTGGCGGGGCAGTGCGAGGGCGGCAGCGGCATGTCCTCGAGGAGCGCGTCGGCGACGTCCTCGCCGAGGAAGAGCCCGAGAGAGGCCAGGTAGTCCTCGTCACGGCCGCTCTCCCCCGCCTGGCGGGCGGCGATGGTCGGGTGGTGCATGATCCGCGCGGCGAGGTGGCGCAGCGCGCGCTCGGCGTCCTCGGCGTCGACCTTGCCGTCCACGGGGCTGAGGCGGTCGACCTCGACCTGGACGACGTCGTCGACGAGCCCGCGGATGGCGCGCACGACGGGGTCCATGCGGCGCCCACCGAGGAGGCGCTCGAAGTCGGTGACCTCCTCGTCGACGACGGCGCGGGCACGGGCGACCTGCTGCGCCTCGGCCTCGGGGACGGCCCGCTGGACGCTGGGCAGGTCGATGAGGAGGACGCCGGGCAGGGCTCCGACGGAGCGCTCGACGTCGCGGGTGAGGGCGAGGTCGAGGACGACGAGGGGCCGCTCGGCGGGGACGGCGCGGCTGGCGGGCTCCTCGCCGCGGTGGAGGAGGGCGGCGCCGGCAGGCTGGCGTAGGCGGGCGGCGGGCTCGACGAGCTCGCGCGTGAGGACGGGGGCGCCGAGGCCGCGGCAGGTGACGACGAGGTCCGCGAGCTCGAGGGCGCCGGGCAGCTCGGCCTCCGAGACGGGCCGCAGGTGGTGGCCGTCGGCGAAGGCCCGGGCCCGGTCGGACCGGGAGTAGACCTCGATGTCGGTCACGCCGCGCTCACGCAGGGCGGTGACGGTGGCGCCCGCGTAGGCGCCGGTGCCGACGATGAGGACGCGGCAGGCGGGCAGCGGGGGGAGGCTGCGCGCGGCGAGGTCGAGGCCGACGGCGACGACGGAGCGGCCGTTGCCGGCGAGGCCGGTCTCGCTGGCGACGCGGCGCGAGGTGCTGGAGGCGTGCTCGACGGCGCGGACGACGTCGGCGGTAGCGGTGCCCTCCTCGGTGGCGCGCGTGAGGGCCCGGCGGAGCTGGCCGGCGATCTCGCGCTCGCCGACGACCATGGACTCGAGGCCGGCGGCGGTGGCGAAGAGCTCGGTGTGTGCGGCGTGGCCGACCCAGGTGGTGAGGAGGGCGGCGTCGGGGTCGGGCTCGGCGGAGGGGGCGGCGTCATCAGCAGCGGCGTCGTCAGCATCGGCGCCGTGGGCGGCGGGGGCGAGGAGGACCGGGGCACCGGAGCGCTCGGCGAGGAAGGCCGCGACGGCCTCGTCGAGGTGCTGCGCGTCGCGCTCCGCCCGGCCTGGCGCCGAGGGCGGGGCGTCGAGGAGGAGGGCGAGGCGGTTGCAGGTGGGCAGGACGAGCGCTCCGCGCAGGGCGGGGACGGCGTTGACGAGGTCGGGGCCCAGCTGCGCGGAGACCGCGCCCAGGCGGGCGACGGCGTCGAGGCCCTGGGTGCGGTGGTCAGCGGAGAGAAGGTGGAGTGTCACGGCGGTCGTATTGAACCATCGGGGGCGTCCGTGAGCACAATGTCCCCGCCCTCACCGGAGTATTTCCCGACGGACCGTCAGAAACAATTCCTGACGGCTTGTCAGGACGTCATTCTTCCCGTGTCATCACACCGAGAAGTCGACGTTCACATATTCCGAGGAAGTGCCTGTCACTCGTATAGGAGAAAGGTCTCGCCGTGAGTCGTCACGCCATTGCCCCGACCCGGGGGGCCCGTCCGTGACCGCTCCCGCGATCCTCGAGGCCCTCACCGGACGCCCCCACGGCCAGGCGCGCACGCCCGTCTGGTTCATGCGACAGGCGGGCCGCTCCCTGCCCGAGTACCGGTCCCTGCGCGAGCGCGCCGGCGTGTCCATGCTCGACGCCTGCCTCGACCCGGCCCTCGCCGCCGAGGTCACCCTCCAGCCGGTGCGCCGCCACGGCGTCGACGCCGCCGTCTTCTTCTCCGACATCATGGTGCCGCTCCGCCTCGCCGGCGTCGGCGTGCGCATCGAGCCCGGCGTCGGTCCCGTCATGGACGCCCCCGTCCGCACCGCCGACGACGTCGCCCGCCTCACCGAGCACCGCCTTGGCGAGGGCACCGGCGCCGACGGCCGGGACAACGCGGAGGGCGTGCGCGCCGTCGCGGAGGCCGTGCGACTCGTCGTCCGCGAGCTCGGCTCCCCCGACGCCGCGCCCGTCCCGGGTGCGACGGCACCGGGCGGCACACTGTCCGAGCGCGCCCTCGCGGGCCTCGCCGAGTCCCGGGGGGAGGCCGGATGGTCGCCCGTCATCGGCTTCGGAGGCGCCCCCTTCACACTGGCCGCCTACCTCGTCGAGGGCTGCCCGAGCCGCGACCACCTCGCCGCGCGCGGCCTCATGCACGCCGACCCGGCCGCCTGGGACGCTCTCATGACCTGGTGCGCGCAGCTCACCGGGGAGTTCATCGCCCTGCAGGTGCGCGCCGGGGCGAGCGCCGCCCAGCTCTTCGACTCCTGGGCCGGCTCCCTGCGCCCCGCGGACTACCGGGAGAAGGTCGCCCCGTACTCCGCGCGGGCCCTCGACGTCGCCCGCGAGGACGTCTCCCCGACCACCGGCGCACGAGTCCCCCTCATCCACTTCGGCACCGGCACGGCCCGGATTCTCGCGGACATGCGCGACGCCGGGGCGGACGTGCTCGGCGTCGACGACCGTACCGAGATCGCCGAGGCCCTGGACGCGCTGGCCGGTTCTCGAGCGGGCGCCTGCCCCGTGCAGGGGAACCTCGACCCAGCGCTCCTTGCCGCCCCCTGGGAGGTGCTGGGCAGCGCCGTCGACCGCGCCGTTGAGGAGGGGCGCCTGGCACCCGGCCACGTCCTCAACCTCGGGCACGGCGTCCCGCCGACGACGGACCCCGACGTCCTCACACGGGTCGTCGCCCGGGCGCACGGCTCCGCCGACTGGGAGACGACGGCCCTCGCCGGATGGGACGGTCAGTCGTGAGCCCGGCGGACGGGACCGGGACGACCGGGCTCGCGCCGGCTGATCGGGCCGCTGGGGCCACCGGCGCCGTGGAGGACTGGGACGCCGTCGTCGTCGGAGGCGGGATCGCCGGGCTCTCCGCGGCCTGGGAGCTCACGCGCGCCGGTCTGCGCCCCCTGCTCGTCGAGGCCCGCGGCTACACCGGCGGGCTCGTCGCCGGCGGCGAGATCGCCGGCGTGCGCATGGACCTCGGCGCCGAGGGCTTCGTCATGCGCGGCGAAGGCGTCACGGGGTTGGTCGACGCGCTCGGCCTCGAGGTCGCCGGACCCTCGGGCGGCGGCGCGCGCCTCTTCCTGCCCCCGCGGCCCGAGGACTCTGTCAACGGCGCTGACCCCGCCCGAGGCTGGCGTCTCCACCGCTTCATCAAGGACTCCTACCTCGGCATCCCGAGCAACCCGCTCGCCGAGGACGTCGTCGAGGTCGTCGGGCGTGAGGCCGCCGAGCGCGCCGCCCGGGACGCCGAGCTGCCCGGAAGCCTCGGCACCGGGCCGGAGGACCCGGCCGACCTCGCGTCCTTCGTGCGCGCGCGCATGGGCGAGGGCGTCCTCGACCGCCTCGTGCGGCCCATCGTCGCCGGCATCCACACCTCCGACCCCTCCGTCCTCGCGGCGGACACCGTCGCGCCCGGGCTGCGCGAGGCGACGGCGCGGCTCGGATCGCTCCAGGCGGCCGTCGGCGAGCTCGTCGAGCGCCGGAAGGCGCGCAAGCGCGGCGGCACGGCCGTCGACGTCACGACCCGGGGCGGGCTCGTCGTGCTCACCGACGCGCTGCGCGAAGCGGTGCTCGCGTCCGGCGGCGAGGTCCGCACCCGCACCGGCGCGCAGTGGATCCGGGCCACGAGCACCGAGCCGATCGACCGCGCCGAGCCGGCCGCGAGCGCATCGCCGACCTCGGCCCCGAGCGGCACCCCCCTCTGGGAGCTCGGGATCGCCCCCACCCGCCGCGGCGCGACGCCGTCCGCGGAGCCGGTCCCGACCGGCGCCGAGCGGGTGGTCCGTACGAGCCGTGTCGTCCTCGCCTGCTCGGCTGGCGCGAGCCTGCGGCTCCTCGGCGGGGCCTCGACGCCCGAGAACCCGGTCGGCACGGACGTCACGATCCCGGTCGGCTCCCCCATCGCCCGCTTCACCCTCGTCGCCCACGCACCCGCCCTCGACGGCACCCCGGTCGGCTCCGGCCTGCTCGTCGCACCGGTCACCCCCGGGAGCGAGCCCGCGCCCGTGCGGGCCAAGGCCCTGTCGCACCTGTCGGTCAAGTGGCCCTGGGTCGGCAAGGAGCTGCGCGCCCTCCACGGCGAGGACGCCCAGGCCCTGCGCCTGTCCTACGGGCGCCCGGGCGAGCCCCGCCCCGAGGTCGACCTCGCCGGCGTCCTCGACGACGTCGAGGCCCTCACCGGCGTGAGTATCGCCGAGGAAGACGTCGTCGACTCGCTCCTCGTGCGCTGGGACGGCACGCTGCCTCCCGTCACCCCCGAGCACCGCGGGCGCACGCAGCGCCTCCAGGCCGAGGCGCACGCCCACCCCGGCCTCGCCGTCACGGGCGCGTGGGTGGCCGGGACCGGCGTCGCCGCCGTCGTCGCGCACGCCCGCGAGCAGGCCTCCCGCCTCGCCGCCGAGCAGCGCGACCGGGGTACGGTCGAGACGGCCCCCGCCAGCACCAGGACCGAGTCACCCACCGAGGAGCACCGCGCATGACCGCCGCCAGCGTCCCGCACAAGATCCGGCTGGGCACGCGCGGCTCCGCGCTCGCCACCACCCAGTCCGGCCTCGTCGCCCGCGCCCTCGAGGAGGTGGCCGCCGCCCAGGGCAACGCCCTCGAGGTCGAGCTCGTCGAGATCTCCACCCGCGGCGACGTCGACCCCACCCCGCTCGCCGAGCTCGGCGGCGTCGGCGTCTTCGCGGCCGTCCTGCGCCACGCTCTCCTCGCCGGCGAGTGCGACCTGGCCGTCCACTCCTTCAAGGACCTGCCGACGGCGCCCGTGCCCGGCCTCGTCATCGCAGCCGTCCCGCCGCGCGAGGACCCGCGCGACGCCCTGTGCACCGTCGGCGGCGCTGAGTCCGGTCCGCGCCTGGCGGACCTCCCCCGCGGGGCCCGCGTCGGCACCGGTTCGCCGCGCCGCGCCGCCCAGCTCCTCGCTGCACGCCCCGACCTCGAGGTCGTCGCCATCCGCGGCAACGTCCCCACCCGGCTCGCCCGCGTCGTCGGAACGGTGGGCGGGGACGGACCGATGGGCGCCTCCCGCGAGCCCGACCTCGACGGCGTCGTCCTCGCCCTGTCCGGCCTGCGCCGCCTCGGGCTCGAGTCCTACGCGAGCGAGGTCCTCAAGGCGGTCCCCCAGGGGGCTGGAACCGAGCGCGTCTCCCCTGCCGGAGCGAGCGGCACCGCGGCTCCCGTCATGGTGCCCGCCGCCTCGCAGGGAGCGCTCGCCGTCGAGACCCGCGCCGACCTCGCCGAGACCGACCCCGTCCTCGCCGGCGCGCTCGCCGCACTCGACGACCCCGCCGCCCACGCCGCGGCACGCGCCGAGCGGGCTCTCATGCGCCGTCTCGAGGCCGGCTGCGCGGCACCCGTCGGCGCCATCGCCACGCCCGTCGGCGACGGCGAGGCGCTGCGGCTCGACGCCGTCGTCGCCGCCCTCGACGGCCGCACCCTCCTGCGCCGGGACGCGACCGCGAGCGTCGTCGAGCCCGAGGACCTGGGCATCGCGGTGGCCGAGGCGCTCCTCGCCGACGGCGCCGCCGAGCTCGTCGACCTCCACGCCACGAAGGAGAAGCCCGTGCACGAGGCACCCCGGAAGAACCCCGCCGAGCCCGACGGTGAGCCCGCGGCCGCAGCGTCCCAGGAGGCTGCCGCGGCCGCGGACGCGACCGCCGGCGAGCCCGCCACAGCCTCCGCCACCACTGGCCGTGCCAGGGCCCCGCGCGACGCCCACGCCCTCGAGGACGTCCGCGTCCTCCTGCCGCGCACGAAGCCCGACGACCGCATGGCCGCCGGGCTCGAGGCGGCCGGGGCGCGGGTCGACCGCGTCGACGTCACCCGCACCGTCCCCGGGCCGGCCGGCCCCCGCGAGCGCGCCGCCGCCGACCTCGCCGCCGGCGAGTACGCCTGGCTCGTCCTCGCCTCCCCGCGCACCCTCGAGAACATCGACGTCACCGGCGTCCCAGAGTCCACGCGGCTCGCGATCATCGGCCCCGGCACCGCGCACGTCGTCACCAAGGCCCTCGGCCGCCGCCCCGACATCGTCGCCGCCGGCTCCTCCGCCGCGCTCCTCGAGCTCGACCCGATGAGCACCGGCCCGGAGCCCGGGGCGACCGGCGCCGCGCGCCGCATCCTCCTGCCGGGCTCGAAGCTCGCGGGCCTCACCCTCGTCGACGGGCTCACCGCCGCCGGCTGGGAGGTCGACGTCGTCTCCGCCTACACGATGGAGGAGGTCGCCCCCGAGGCCCTGCCGGGCGGCTTCGCCGCGGAGTGGGCCGACGGCGCCTACGACGTCGTCGTCCTCACCGCCGGCTCCTCGACGCGGGCGCTCCTGAACCTGGCCGGGCCCGTCCCGGAGCGGACGCGCGTCGTCACGATCGGCACGCCGACCGCCGTCGCCGCCCGCGAGGCAGGGATCGACGTCGACGTCATCGCGAAGGCCCCGACCCCGCCCGGCGTCCGATCCGCCGTCATCGAGGCCCTCGCACCCTGACAGCCGAGGTCGGTCGTTATCACCGCCGAGGTCGGCTGACCTCCGCGCCGAGACCGGTCACCGACCCCGCCAGCCACAGACACCAAACGCACGCGCACGACACGCACCACCACGAAGAGATGACACGCATGACAGCCACTCCGGCAAGCCCCGACGACGCCCTCACCCGCCTCCCCGACGCCTCCGACCCGTCAACCTCCCCGGCCGCCGACTTCCTCCTGTCTCGCGGGATCCCGGCCCCCGAGAAGCCCGTCGTCCGCCCGCGCCGTCTGCGCACCACGCCGGCCATGCGCGCCCTCGTCGCCGAGACCCGGATCGACCCGGCCCAGCTCATCTACCCCGCCTTCGTCCGCGAGGGCATCGACGAGCCGGTCGAGATCTCCGCGATGCCCGGCCAGTACCAGCACACCCTCGACTCGCTGCGCCGCGAGGCCGTCGCGCTCGCCGAGGCCGGCGTCGGCGCCATCGACCTCTTCGGCGTCCCCGAGGTCCGCGACGCCGTCGGCTCCCAGGCCTGGGCGGAGGACGGGATCCTCAACCGCGGGCTCGCGGCCGTGCGCGAGGAGGTCGGCGACTCCCTCGTCGTGTGCGCCGACACCTGCCTCGACGAGTTCACGAGCCACGGGCACTGCGGCCTGATCCGCCCCGAGGCTGGCGACGAGGACACCGGCTCGGACCGCCGCGCCGGCGAGGTCGACAACGACTCCACCCTCGCGCTCTACCAGGCGATGGCCGTCTCCCAGGCCGAGGCCGGCGCCCACATGGTGTCCCCCTCCGGCATGATGGACGGCCAGATCAAGGCGATCCGCGCCGCCCTCGACGCCGCAGGGCACGACGACGTCACCATCATGGCGTACTCCGCGAAGTACGCCTCCGCCTACTTCGGGCCCTTCCGCGAGGCCGTCGGCTCCACCCTCAAGGGCGACCGCCGCACCTACCAGCAGGACCCCGCCAACCGCCGCGAGGGCCTGCGCGAGGCGATGCTCGACGTCGAGGAGGGCGCCGACGTCGTCATGGTGAAGCCCGCCGGCCCGTACCTCGACGTCCTCGCCGACGTCGCCGCGGCGTCGCCGGTCCCGGTGGCCGCCTACCAGGTGAGCGGCGAGTACGCGATGGTCGAGGCGGCCGCAGCCAACGGCTGGATCGACCGCGACCGCGTCATCATGGAGTCCGTGCTCGGGATCGTCCGGGCCGGCGCCGACAGCGTCCTCACGTACTGGGCGCGCGAGATCGCCGAGCGCCTCGCCCGCTGAGAAGGACGTCCCGAAGGAGATCCCGTGACCACGAACCAGCAGCTCTTCGACGCCGCTCGCGCCGTCATCCCCGGCGGCGTCGACTCCCCCGTGCGCGCCTTCGGCTCCGTCGGCGGCGCCCCCGCCTTCATCGACCACGCGCTCGGCGGCGCCGTCACCGACGCCGAGGGCCACGAGCTCGTCGACCTCGTCGGCTCCTGGGGCCCGGCCCTCCTCGGGCACACCGACCCCGAGGTCGTCGACGCCGTCATCGAGGCCGCCCGCAAGGGCCTCTCCTTCGGCGCCCCCACCGAGGCCGAGACGCGCCTCGCCGAAGCCGTGCGCCGCCGGGTGCCGGTCGCCGAGCGCCTGCGCTTCGTGTCCACCGGCACCGAGGCGACCATGACCGCGATCCGCCTGGCCCGCGGGGCCACCGGCCGCGACCTCGTCATCAAGTTCGCCGGCTGCTACCACGGGCACTCCGACGGCCTGCTCTCCGCGGCCGGCTCCGGCGTCGCCACCGGCGGCCTGCCCGGCTCCGCGGGCGTCCCCGCCCCGATCGCCGGCCAGACGATCGTCCTGCCGTACAACGACGTCACCGCCCTCGAGGAGTGCTTCGCGGCCCGCGGCGAGGAGATCGCCGCCGTCATCACGGAGCCGGCGCCCGCGAACATGGGCATCGTGCCGCCCGCGCCCGGCTTCAACGCGGCGATCCGCCGGGTGACCGCCGAGTACGGCGCCCTCATGATCGCCGACGAGGTCCTGACCGGCTTCCGCGTCGGCCCCGCCGGCATGTGGGGCCTCGAGGCGATCGACGGCTGGCAGGACAACGCGGCCGACGGCGGCCCCAGCGCGCTCGCCACCCCTGCCTTCGGAGAGGGCGCCGTGACGCCGACCTGGCCGCGCACCGGCCTCGCCGAGGGCACCGGCTGGCGCGAGCGCGCTGCGTGGATCCCCGACCTCGTCACCTTCGGCAAGGTCATCGGCGGCGGCATGCCGCTCGCGGCGCTCGGCGGTCGCGCCGACGTCATGGAGCTCCTCGCCCCGGTCGGCCCCGTCTACCAGGCGGGCACCCTGTCCGGGAACCCGCTGGCGACCGCCGCCGGCATCGTCACGCTCGAGAAGGCCGATGACGCCGTCTACGCGGCCGTCGCCCGCCGCGCCCAGCAGGTGGGCGAGATCGTGAGCGAGGCGCTCACCGCCGAGGGCGTCGCGCACCGGGTGCAGCGCTCCGGCTCGCTCTTCTCCCTCATGCTCGGCGAGGGCGCCGCTGAGCACGGGGTGCGGGACTACGAGGAGGCGAAGGCGCAGGACGTCTTCCGCTTCGGACCTTTCTTCCACGCCTTCCTCGAGGCCGGTGTGGCGCTGCCCCCGAGCATCTTCGAGGCCTGGTTCCTTTCCGCCGCGCACACGGACGAGCAGATCGAGCGGATCTCCGTTGCCGCCCCCAAGGCCGCCAAGGCCGCGGCCGCAGCGACAGCGCAGGACTGAGTCCCACCTCCGCCGTGGGGCGGAAACGTGGTCGGTTCTCGTGACTTCTGGGGCCGCAGCCGGCGTCGGCGCGGGACAACCGCATCACGGCGCGGATCCAACTGCGCTCATGCAGCGACGTCATCCAGAAGTCACGAGAACTGACCACTCCCGAGCCAGCCAGGCTCGACGCTCATCGCCGGGCTATCCGGGAGGAGCGGCGCGCCGCGCAAGGCGACCAAGCTCGCTGATGGGGCGGCCGTCCGAACGGAGGAAGCGGGGACGCCGGTCTCAGGGGCGGCTCAGGGTCACCCCGGATACCGGGCAGGGCGCGTCCCGGGCAGGCTGGAGCCATGAGTCAGCAGCACCCCGCCGGTTCCTCCTCCGAGCGCACCGAGTCCTGGCGCAGCAGCCTGCCCCGCCGTTCCCGCCGTCGCCTCCTCGCGGGCGTCTGCGGCGGGCTAGCGCGTGAGTGGGGCGTGAGCCCGACGCTCGTGCGCCTCGGCTGCCTCGCCGCCGCCCTCCTCCCGGGCCCGATGTGGCTCGCCTACGCCGTCGCCTGGGTCCTCATGCCCGCCCCCGACGGCGAGTAAGCCCAACGCAGGGCATTCCTCGCTCGCGCTCGGGCGCGATCCAGCCGCAACACTGTCCAGGACTCGTCACTTTCGGTCCCCGCCCCACGCACCCCGCGGGGGACGCCCGCGTCATTCCGCCGTTGCTCGGGCCGCCGCCTCCGGCGCACCCGTTGGAGTCACGAGAACTGGACAGTTCGCGAGAGATGACAGCAGGTCCCGTGCCTACCATCGGTCATGCGCCCTCGCCGCGGCACCATCACCGACCGCACCCTCCTGGGCGCGGTGACCGTCGCGACGGCCATCATCGTCCTTGTCATCCTCCAGGTCCGCACCGCCGGGCTGGGGCCCGATCCCGCACGCGGGTGGGACTGCAACATCAGCTGCACCGACCTGTGGGCCGACGCCCGCTCCCACTACGCCCGCACCAGCTACCTCGCAGCAGCGGCCGCCGTCCTCGGCTGGACGCTCATGGGCACGAGCCGCCCAGCCCGGAGCTCCTGCCCGCGACGCTTCCGGTGGCCGATGGTGCTCGTGGCACTAGTCGCCGTCCTCCTCATCAACACAGCACTGGCTCTGAGCGAACTCCCCCTGTTCGTGCTGGGCCAGCCGGCCCTCGTCCTGGGAAACCTCACGGCGACCCTGCTGACGGCGGTGCTGTCGTGGTGGGTGCTGCGGCGCTGTTCGCACGGAGACGCCTGGTCCTGGTGGGTCTCCGGCGCGATCGTTGTCGCCGGGGCCGTCGCCTTCTGGGCGGTGCTCGGACTGGCCGTGCAGGCCAGCGCCCCGATCCCCATCTTCGTCGGGTTCCTCGCGCCCGGGATCGTCGACGTGGGCGCGCTCCTCGTCCTGGTGCTCCAACGCCGGGCAGCAACCCAGGAGACCACCCGTCCCGATCCTGGGGCCATCCCGACGTCCGCTCCCGGGTCCACCTCCGAGTCCGACACCACCCCGCGCCGACACCGCTCCACGCTGCTGAGCGCGGCGCTCGCGGTCGCCGTCATCGGCCTCGGCCTGTGGGCAGCCCGCCCGGTCGACGCTCCTCCGCAGGACGCGACCGAGCTGTCCGTCGCCATCGCCTCGCAGCAGGCCTCACCGGCCCCCACTCCCGCCCACACCCCGAGCGGGACGCTGCCGCCCCTGGAACCGTCCGTCGTCCCTCCGCCGTCTGACTGGCGCGTGTGCGACGGCGCGGACCTCGCGATGACGGCCGAGGGCTGGGAGTCGGCGGCGGGCGACTCGTACGCCGTCCTCGTCGCCACCAACACGAGCGACACCCCTTGCGTCCTGAGCGACGCGCCGCTGCTCGCCGTGTCGCAGGGAGGCACGGACCTCCACCTGGCGCAGCAGCCGCTCGAGAGATCCCGCTTCACCTCGACACCGCCCGCGTCCGGCGTCGGTTTGCCCAAGGGCGCGTCCGCCCAGGCGTACCTCTTCTGGCACGGCTACCGGAACGCTGCCGACCAGACCACGCCCCAGGTGCTCACGGCACGAGTCCAGCAGGGCGACGACGCCGTACCCGTCGCCTTCGACGGCACCGCCGAGAGCGAGCTGCGAGCCGCGCCCTTCGACCTGGTCGACGGCGGAGCCATCGAGGTCGGGCGCTGGGAGCAGCGAACCGGCTGACAGCGCCCCTGCCCGCCCGCGCTCACCGGGCCCCGTACAGCGGGCGCGCCGCGTGCCCGCAGAGCCTGCCCCGCGAAGGAAAGGTGGTCAGTTCTCGTAACTTCTGAGCCAACTCCCGCCAGTCTGAGCGTGGCAACCGCGCCCTGAAGCCGATCCGACGGCGCTCACTCATCTACTTCCGCCAGAAGTCACGAGAACTGACCACGTCCGAACGAGCCTGGCGCAGCGCGCTCCAGTCAGCCCAGCGTCCGGCAGGAGCGGCTGGCCGCCCGCCGCCGGATCGCCTTGTCGTAGACGGCGACGTCGATGTCCGAGAAGGCGCAGATGACGATCGTCATCCCCGACTCGGGGTGCAGCGCGAGCCACGCCTCGATGGTGGCCAGGACGAGCGGCGCCGCCTCCTCCTTCGGGTAGCCAAAGACGCCGGTCGACACCGAGCACAGCCCCACAGAGTCCAGCCCGGACTCCCCCGCCACGGCCAGCACGGAGCGGTAGGAGCTCGCGAGGAGCTCGCGGTGCTCGTCGGTGAGCGGCCCCTCGACGATCGGCCCGACCGTGTGGATGACGTGCTCCGCGGGCAGGTGGTAGCCGCCGGTGAGCAGAGCGCGCCCGGTCTCCTCGGGACGGTCGCCGCGGGAGGCCATGTACTCGGCGCACTCGGCGCGCAGCCCGGGGCCGGCGACGGCGTGGATGACGTTGTCGATGCAGGTGTGCCCGGGCACGCGGCAGCCGAGCATGGCGGAGTTGGCGGCGTTGACGATGGCGCCGGCGCGCATGGTCGTGAGGTCGCCCTTCCACAGGGCCACGTGCTCCCCGAGGGCGCCGGTGAGGCCGTGGGTCTCGGCGAGCGTCGGCAGGGTGAGGGCGTCGGGGTCGCCAGCCTCGTGGGCACGGTCGCGGGACTCGTCGGCGAGCATCTCGTCGAGCTCCTCACGGACGTCGTCGTCGGGGATCTCTCGGGGCGGGCGGATGGTGAGGAGCCCGTCGAGGAGGCGGCGCAGCTCGACCGGGGGGAGCTCGGCGAGGGCGGCGGGCGGCGGGAACGCGGCGACGTCGCCGGCCTCGACAGCCTCGGTGGCGAACCAGTTGGTGAGGCGGGCGAGTCGGGCGTTGTCGCGGGCTGAGGTGTCGGGCATGGGACCAGGGTAGGGCCGACGACGGGCCCGGCCGCTCGTGTTGAGCGGCCGGGCCCGTGGTGGCTCGGTGGTGCTGAGCGCCGCGCCCGTCACGGGGCGGCGCCGTCGGCGCGGCTCAGGCCTGCTGGCCCTGCTTGGCCTGCTCCTCGGCGATCTTGGCCTTGACGTCGGCCATGTCGAGGTCGCGGACCTGCTCGATGAGGGAGTCAAGGGCCTTGGCCGGGAGGGCACCGGCCTCGCGGTACACGAGGACGTCGTCGCGGAAGACCATGAGGGTCGGGATGGAGGAGATGCCGAGTGCGGAGGCGAGGCCCTGCTCGGCCTCGGTGTCGACCTTGGCGAAGGTGATGTCCTCGTTCGCCTCGGAGGCCTTCTCGTAGACGGGGGCAAAGCGCTGGCACGGGCCGCACCAGGAGGCCCAGAAGTCGACGAGGGTGATGCCGTCGCCGCGGACGGTCTCGTTGAACTGCTCGCCGGTGATGTTGGTGGTGGCCATGAGTGATCCTTTCCAGACGGGGGTGCTGGTGGGCGCAACAGGCTGGTCCGTCCGGGTATTCCACGGCGGGCCGCGCGTCCCTTTCGCTTGTTCGGTCACCTTCCGTTGAGACCAAGGTCCTGACGCGGGAGGATGGGGGCGTCCAACGCCGGGCGGCCCCGACGTCGGACCTGACGACGCCGCTGGGTGCGCCCCCACCGAACGAACGGAGCACCCGTGCCCAAGCCGCCGATCGTCACCAACCCCCTCACCAACCGAGGCACCGCCTTCACGCGGGAGCAGCGCGAGGCGCTCGGGCTCGTGGGCCTGTTCCCGCCGGCGATCGAGACCCTGGACCAGCAGGAGATCCGTACCTACCGGCAGCTGAGCTCCTTCACGGAGCCGATGGACAAGTACGTCTTCCTCGACCAGCTCCACGACCGCAACGAGACGCTCTACTACCGGGTGCTCACGGACCACCTCACCGAGCTCCTCCCGATCATCTACTCCCCCACCGTGGGCGACGCGATCAAGGAGTGGAGCCGCGAGTACCGCCGCTCCCGCGCCGTCTACCTCTCCGTCGACCGGATCGAGGACGTACGCCTCTCCTTCGAGAACCTCGGCAAGGGCCCCGACGACGTCGACCTCATCGTCGTCTCCGACGCGGAGGCGATCCTCGGCATCGGCGACTGGGGCGTCAACGGCACGGACATCTCGGTCGGCAAGCTCGCCGTCTACACGGCCGCCGCGGGCATCGACCCCAACCGGACGATTGCCGTCAACCTCGACTGCGGCACCGACAACCAGCTGCTTCTCAACGACCCGACCTACCTCGGCAACCGCCACGCCCGCGTCCGCGGCGAGCGCTACGACGCGCTCATCGACGAGTACCTCAAGGTCGCCTCGGAGATGTTCCCGCACGCGCTGCTCCACTTCGAGGACTTCGGCGCCGCCAACGCCCGCCGCATCGTCGAGGCGAACCGCGACCGCTACCGCGTCTTCAACGACGACATGCAGGGCACCGGCGCGATCGTCATCGCGGCGGTCATGGCCGGCATGAAGGTCACCGAGCAGACCTTCGCGGACCAGAGGCTCGTCGTCTTCGGCGCCGGCACCGCCGGCACCGGGATGGCCGACCAGATCGCCGCCGGCATGGTCCGTGACGGCCTCACCCCGGAGGAGGCGCGCAAGCGCGTCTGGCTCATCGACCGCAACGGCCTCGTCACCGACGACATGGAGAACCTGCCCGACTACCAGAAGCCTTACGCCCGTCCGGCCGGCGAGGTCACTCACTGGGCCCACGAGCACGGCCAGGTCGGCCTCCTCGAGACGGTGCGGCGCGTGGAGCCGACGATCCTCATTGGGACGTCCGCCCAGCACGGCGCCTTCTCGCGTCCCGTCATCGAGGCGATGAGCGACGGCGTCGAGCGCCCGATCGTGCTGCCCCTGTCCAACCCGACGGAGCGCATCGAGGCCATGCCCCAGGACATCATCGCCTGGTCGAAGGGCAAGGCCCTCGTCGCCACGGGCATCCCCGTGCAGCCCTTCGAGTACGAGGACACGCTCTACCGCATCGGTCAGAGCAACAACGCGCTCCTCTTCCCGGGCCTCGGGCTCGGCACGATCATCTCGGGCGCGACCGCGGTGACGGACGGGATGCTGCTCGCGGCCGGTGAGGCCGTGGCGAGCCAGGTGGACCCGCGCGCCCTGGGCGCTGCTCTGCTGCCGCCGGTGGAGCACCTGCGGGCCTCCTCCGCGCAGGTGGCCGTCGCGGTCGCCCGGCAGGCGGAGAAGGAGGGCGTGGCCACGGTCCACCACGACAACCTCATCCAGGCCGTCCAGGACGCCATGTGGTGGCCCACCTACCCGGAGATCACGGAGACGCGGGACGCGGGGACGGCGGCCGAGTCGGAGGCCGTCATCGCCGAGTCCGAGCCGATGATGCCCGTCATCGAGGACGCGGAGGACACCGCCTCCGCTGACGGCCGGTTCGACGACGACACGACGACGAAGCGGTCGAAGGGCTCGGCCACCGCGAAGGCCTCGAAGAGGGCCTGACGAACCGGGCCGCCTCCGGATCCTCCACGAGGGTCCGGAGGCGTCCTCGTACCGGCAGTGCCCCGGCACTGTCTCGGCACTGTCTCGGCAGCCCACGTCCAGCCCGCTCAACGACCAGGAGCTTCAGCATGACGACTCGCGGGATCGACCACATCGGCGTCACTGTCCCCAGCGTCGAGGAGGCGACGAGCTTCTTCGTCCAGGCGCTGGGGGCGCAGCTCCTCTACGACACCCTCCCGCGTGAGGACGGTCCCCGGGGCGGTGCCGCCACGACGCAGCGACTGGGCGTGCCCGGCGGCACCGACGAGATCGCGATCCGCATGCTGCGCCTGCCCAACGGCCCTGGCCTGGAGCTCTTCGAGTTCGCGGGTCCGCGGCAGCGCGACGCGGCGATCCCGAGCGACATCGGCTGGCAGCACGTCGCCGTCTACACCGACGACCTCGAGGCGGCCATGGCCGCGGTGGTGGCCGCCGGAGGCTCCCTGCTGGCTGAGCCGCGCCCTCTGCCCTCGGTCGAGGCCGGTGAGCGCAACCGCTTCGTGTACGCCCGGACCCCGTGGGGCAGCACCCTGGAGCTCATCACGTACCCCGACCAGCAGCCCTACACCCAGGACACCGAGCTGCGCCGCTGGCGCCCCTGAGACGGGCTGGGAGCGAGACGACGGCGCGGAGCGCGGCGTTCTCGACGAGCAGGAGTCACGACGGCGGGGCGGGAACCAGGTCATCCTGGTTCCCGCCCCGCCGTCGTGCGTGGCCGGACGCAGCCGTCAGCGCGCGGCGACGATCTCCTGTGCGACAAGCTCCGCGAGCTCGACGGCGTTGAGGGCCGCGCCCTTGCGCAGGTTGTCGCCGACGGCGAAGAGGTCGATGCCGTGGCCCTCGTCGAAGGCGCCGTCGGCGCGGACGCGGCCGACGAAGGTGCCGTCGCGGCCGGCGCCCTTGAGGGGGCTGGGGACGTCCTCGTAGGTGACGCCGGGGGCGTTCTTGAGGAGCTCGATGGCGCGCTCGGGGCTGATCTCCCGCTCGAACTCGGCGGAGACGGCGACGCCGTGACCGCAGAAGACGGGGACGCGCACGCAGGTGCCGGAGACGCGCAGGTCCGGGATGGAGAGGATCTTCCGGGACTCGTTGCGGAGCTTCTGCTCCTCGTCGGTCTCGCCGGAGCCGTCGCCGGCGTCGTTGCCCGCCCAGGCGACGGCGTTGAAGGCGATGGTGTCCACGTAGACGCTCGGGGCCGGGAACTCGACGGCGCGGCCGTCCAGGGCGAGGCCCTCGATGTCCTGCCCGCCCTCGACGACGTCGCGCACCTGACCGGCGAGCTCGGCGACGCCGGCGCGGCCGGAGCCGGAGACGGCCTGGTAGGTGGAGGCGATGAGGCGCTTCAGGCCGACCTCGTCGTGGAGCACCTTGAGGGCCGGCATGATCGCCATGGTCGTGCAGTTGGGGTTGGCGATGATGCCCTTGGGGCGGTTCGCGATGGCCTCGGGGTTGACCTCGGAGACGACGAGCGGGACCTCGGGGTCCTTGCGCCAGGCGGAGGAGTTGTCGACGACGACGGCGCCCGCTGCGGCGAACTTCGGGGCGTACTCCTTGGAGGCGGCGCCGCCTGCGGAGAAGATGGCGACGTCGATGCCGGAGAGGTCGGCCGTGGCGACGTCCTCGATCTCGACCTTGGCGCCGCGGTACTCGACGACAGTGCCGGCGGAGCGGGCGGAGGAGAAGAAGTGGACGGCCTTGGCGGGGAAGTCGCGCTCGTCGAGCATGGCGCGCATGACGCGCCCGACCTGCCCGGACGCGCCCACGACGGCGACGGTGACGCCGTCGGAGGGACCCTGGTACTCGTTGACGGGGCTGCTCATGGTGCTTCCTTCCTGACCGCTCAGCGGCCGGTCCCGCCGTAGACGACGGCCTCGGTGTCCTGGGCGTCCAGGCCGAAGGCTGTGTGGACGGCGCGGACGGCCTCGTCGAGGACGGCGTCGTCGACGACGACGGAGATACGGATCTCCGAGGTGGAGATCATGTGGATGTTGACGCCGGCCTCGGACAGGGCGCTGAAGAGCCTGGCGGAGACGCCCGGGTGGGAGCGCATGCCGGCGCCGACGAGGGAGAGCTTGCCGATGTCCGGGTTGAAGTGGATCGACTTGTAGCCGAGCTCGTCCTTAGCGGCCTCGAGGGCGGCGCGGGCGTCCGCGGAGTCGCCGTCGGGGCAGGTGAAGGAGATGCTGGTCAGTCCGGTGCCCTCGGCGGAGACGTCCTGGACGATCATGTCGATGTTGGCGTCGGTGCCGGCGACGATCGCGAAGATGCGAGCGGCGGCGCCGGGGACGTCGGGGACGCCGACGAGGGTGATCTTGTCCTGGCTGCGGTCGTGGGCGATGCCGGAGATGACGGGGGCTTCCACGTTGTCCTCCTTGGCGGACGGGTGGGGCCGGGCCTCGGCCCGGGCGGAGATGGCGCGGTCGTGGGCGGCGCCGACGGATCCGCCGTCGGGCGCGGGGGTGCCGACTGGGGCGACGACGCGACCGGTGGCGCCGTCGAGCCGGGGGCTCTGGGTGTGCTGTGCGGCGGACGGGACCGGCGCGGGCTCGTCGTCCTCGGCGACGACGTCGTCGAGCTGGGCCGCTGCGAGGGGCGGGACGAAGGCGCCCTCGCTGCGGCCGTCGTAGATCCAGGTGCCGGTCTTGTCCGAGAAGGAGGAGCGCACGTGGATGGGAACCCCGAAGCGGCGGGCGTACTCGACGGCCCGCAGGTGGAGGATCTTGGCGCCGTGGGCGGCCATCTCGAGCGTCTCCTCGCTCGTGAGGGACTCGATGCGGCGGGCGGTGGGAACGATGCGGGGGTCCGCGGTGAACAGGCCGTCGACGTCGGTGTAGATCTCGCAGACGTCGGCGTTGAGGGCAGCGGCGAGTGCGACGGCGGTCGTGTCGGAGCCGCCACGCCCGAGGGTGGTGACGTCCTCGACCTCGTTGACGCCCTGGAAGCCGGCGACGATGGCGACGGCGCCCATCTGGATGGCACGGGCGACGCGCTCGGGCAGGACGCCGACGATGCTGGCGCGGCCGTACTTGGAGTCGGTGAGGACGCCGGCCTGGGCGCCGGTGTAGGCGCGGGCGGGGACGCCGAGCTCGTTGATGGCCATGGCGAGCAGGGCCATGGAGATGCGCTCACCGGCCGAGAGGAGGATGTCCATCTCGCGAGCGGGGGCGTCGTCGGTGAGGGCGTCGGCCATGTCGAGGAGGTCGTCGGTGGTGTCGCCCATGGCGGAGACGACGACCACAACGGTGTTGCCGGCCTCGCGGGTGGCGACGACGCGCTTGGCGACGCGGCGCATCGCCTCGACGTCCGCGACGGACGATCCGCCGTACTTCTGGACGACCAGTGCCATGTGAGGGCTCCTCAGCTCGGGGTCACCGCGGCCGCACGGTGCGGCTCGGGAACCGTGCCGGGGACACGGGCCGACGCCGCGCGGGTGCCTCGCCAGTGTAGTGGCGTCCGATCCGTGGGCCGCCCGGGTCCTCCATCGCGAGACGCCTCCGGGGGCGGGGCTCGGGTGAGGGCAGGCAGGGGCGGCTCCGGTGCGCGGTGGGCTGGCGCTCGGCGGGTCCTGGACCGAGTGGGGGGGCAGGCGGAGTAGGCCCGGAGGACCGGGCGGGCTCAGTCCTCGACGCGGCGACGGCCCTCAAATGCGCGTCCGAGGGTGACCTCGTCGGCGTACTCGAGGTCGCTTCCCACGGGCAGGCCGGAGGCGAGGCGGGAGACGGGCACGTCCATGGTGCGGAGCATCCGGGTGAGGTAGGCGGCCGTGGCCTCGCCCACGACGTCGGGGTCCGTGGCCAGAATGACCTCCTCGACGTCGGCGACACGGGCGAAGAGCTCGCGGACGCGCAGGTCGTCCGGACCGACGCCGTTGATGGGGTCGATGGCGCCGCCGAGCACGTGGTAGAGCCCGCGGTACTCGCGGGTGCGCTCGATGGCGACGACATCCTTCGGCTCCTCGACGACGCAGATGACGCGTTGGTCGCGGCGGGGGTCCTTGCAGATGGCGCACTGCTCGGACTCGGCGATGTTGCCGCAGGTCTCGCAGAAGCGGACGCGGGCCTTGACGGCGCGGAGGGCCTCGATGAGACGGTCGACGCTGGAGGAGTCGGCGGCCAGGATGTGGAAGGCCATGCGCTGCGCGGACTTGGGGCCGATGCCGGGGAGCTCACCGAACTCGTCGATGAGGTCCTGGACGGCGCCCTCGTAGACGGCTGCCATGGTCAGAGTCCTTCCTGGTTGACGGTGACGTCCTCGAGGACGGTGGCGCCGAGGAGACGCTTGACGACCTCGAGGCCGACGACGCCGGCCTCCTCGGCGTCCTCGTCGTCCTCGGAGACGACGTCGTCGTCGATGCTGGCGGTGGAGCCGGGCCGCCCTTGGACGGCGCCGCGGCGGGGCGCGTCGCCCCGAGCGGCAGCGCGTGCGGCGGCGATGGCGGCGGAGACGCGCCCGGAGGCCTCGCCGGAGGGCGCCCAGGCGTCACCGGGACCGTCGGGGTCGCCGGGCTCCTCGGGAAGAGGGACGCCGTCCGAGAAGGTCTGGGGCCCGGACTGCCACTGGGCGGGTCCGGAGTCGGCGGCGGGTGCGTCCCAGCTGACGGGGGCGAGGCCGTGGCGGGGCTTGGCGCCGCCGGGCCCCGAGCCGGAGGCCCGGTTGGCTTCCGCTCCATCGGCGGACCTGCGCCCGTTCCCCGACCGTCCGGCCTCGGACGACGACGCGGCCCCGCCGGGGATCTCCGGCAGGGCTCGCAGACGGTGGACGGTGGCGAGGGGCGGTTCGTCGGGGGCGTCTCCAGCGTCGTCCTCGGGCGGCGCGCTGGAGGCGTCGGGCCGGCCCTCCCGGGCGCCCGGAGAGGTTGGCGAGGATTCAGGTGCGCCGCCGCCGGTGTGCTGGGAGGCGGTGGGGTCCGTGGCCGGGTCGCCCTCAGAGCCGCCCGGCTGCTCGCCGTCGACGGGAGTCGCCTCGTCAGCGGACGCTGGGTCCTCCTCAGGACGCTCCGCGGTATCCACGACCTCGGCGTCCTCGGCCTCGTGAGCCTCGTCGGAGCGCTGGGCAGCGGCGTGGGCCGAGGCAAGGGCGGGGTCTTCGGTCTGCTGGTCCTCATCAGCGTGGTCGCCCTTTTCCTCGGAGGCTCGGGAGGCGGCGGCCGCCTCCTGGGCGGGGGTGGGCCCGGCGTCGTCGGAGTCGGCGTCCGCGCGGGCGGGTGCCTGGCCGCCGGTCCCGGTGGTAGCGCCGTCCGAGGCCTCGTCGACCTCGGAGGGGCGGGCCGGCTCGGGCTCATTGACGGGGTTGGTGGTCTCCTCCGGGGCGACGTCGGCGGCCTGCTGGGAGGCCTGGGCCGCGGCCTCGGGCACGGCCGCGGCGGCCGCCTCGGCGCGGGCTCCTCCGGGCACGGCGACCTCACCCCAGCCGTCGTCGCCGACCGGCCCAGCGGGTGCCGCGGCTCGGGCCGAGGCGTCGGAGCCGGACGAGCCGCGGGGAGCTGGCGCTGAGGCGTCAGCGGGGGCGTCCCAGGCGGGGGCCTCGTCCCAGGCGGGCACGCCGCGCTGGCCTGAGGAGCCGGAGCGGCCGCCCTGGCCGCAGGCACCGGAGCCGCCGCCACGCTGACCGGAACCGTTCCGCGGGCCACCGTTCCCGCCCTGTCCGCTGGCGGGGCCACCGCCCGCGGGGCCACCGCCGTCGCCGCCGGCGAGGACAGCGTGGACCTCGAGGTCGAGCCCGAGGGCCTGGTGGATGGCGGCGGCGAGGATGGGGCCGTGACCGCCGTTCTCGAAGGCGCCGACCAGGCCGCGGGCGGTGAAGAGGACCTGGAAGACGCCGCCCTGGATGCTGCCCGGCTGCGAGTTGGGGCCGACGAGGGCCCAGGTGGCGCGCCGTGAGCGCTTGGCGGCGTCGAGCACCTCCTCCCAGCGGGTCCGGATCATCTCCGCGTCCGCGGCGGAGTCGCCCGAGGGACTGTCAGCGCCCGAGCCTGCCGCCGCAGAGCCGGAGGAGGAGGCTGCCGGTGCGTCGGTCTGCGCCGGCGCGGCGCCATCACGGCGAGGCGCCGCGTTCGAAGGACGGGCCGCGGACTCGCTGCGCGCGGTCGAGGGCACCTCGGACGGGGAGACGGACGCCTGCGCGGGCGCGTCACCGGGCCGCGCCCGGGCGTCCCAGTCGACCGCCACGTGCTGCGCCTGAGGCTCGGCGCCCGACTTCACGGGCTCGCCCTGGGCCACGGCGTCGTCCTGACCGCCCGCGCGACGCGCGATCTCCGCGGCGCGGGCCCGGCCACCGCCCTGACCGGCGGCAGGAGCCGGCCCACCGGCGAGGGCACCACCGGGTACCGGTGCGCCCTGACCGCCGGCGGCAGGCGCCGTCGGGCCCTGGACGGCCGGGGCTGCCGCGGGGGCGGCACCGGCGGCTCCCGCGGCCCGCTGGCTCGGGATGAGGAGGCGGGCCATGAGGAGCTCGAGCTGGAGGCGCGGCGAGGTGGCCCCGACCATCTGGGAGAGGGCCTGGGCCGTCATGTCCGCGGCGCGGGAGAGGCCGGCGGCACCGATCGTGCGGGCCTGGACCTCCATGCGCGCGAGCTCGTCCTCCGGCAGGGAGCCCAGCGCGGGTCCGGCCTCGGAGCCGGCGAGCGCGATGACGAGGAGGTCTCGCAGGCGCTGGAGGAGGTCCTCGACGAAGCGCCGCGGGTCGTGCCCCGAGGCGACAACGCGGTCCACCACGCGGAAGACCCCGGCGCCGTCGGCCGCGGCGATCGCGTCGACGCACTGGTCGAGCATGGTCGTGTCCGTGTAGCCGAGGAGCGCGACGGCGCGCTGGTAGTCGACCTCGCCGTCGACGGCGCCCCCGATGAGCTGGTCCATGACGGAGAGGGTGTCTCGCACGGAGCCTCCGCCGGCACGGGTGACGAGCGGGAAGACGCCCGCGCCGACCTCGACGCCCTCCGCCTCGCAGAGGTGGCCGAGGTAGCCCTCGAGGACGTCCGGCGGCACGAGGCGGAACGGGTAGTGGTGGGTGCGGGAGCGGATGGTCCCGATGACCTTCTCCGGCTCGGTGGTCGCGAAGATGAACTTGACGTGGGCCGGGGGCTCCTCGACGAGCTTGAGCAGGGCGTTGAAGCCCTGCGGGGTGACCATGTGGGCCTCGTCGAGGATGAAGATCTTAAAGCGGTCCCGGGCGGGGGCGAAGGAGGCGCGCTCGCGCAGGTCGCGGGCGTCGTCGACCCCGTTGTGGCTGGCGGCGTCGATCTCGACGACGTCGAGGCTGCCGGGGCCACCGGTCGCGAGGTCCCGGCAGGAGGGGCACTCGCCGCAGGGAGTGTCGGTCGGGTACTGCTCGCAGTTGAGGCAGCGCGCGAGGATGCGGGCGGAGGTGGTCTTGCCGCAGCCGCGCGGACCGGAGAAGAGGTAGGCGTGCGTGACCTTGTCCGCGCGCAGCGCCGCCATGAGCGGGGCGGTCACGTGGTCCTGCCCGATGACGTCCTGGAAGGTGTCTGGGCGGTAGCGGCGGTAAAGGGCGGTGGTCACGGTCCGACTCTAAACGGGGCCCACGACACCGTGCGAGACCCGTTACCCAGGAGGGTGCTGAGGCTGTGGAACGCCGCGCGCCTGCGGAACGCCCTGGCGCGGCGGCCTCGGGCCTCGCGGTGCCGAACGCGACGCCGGGGCGGCGTCGTCTCAGCCCACGGCCCGCGCGTGGATGAGCGCGGTGACAGCGATGACGAGCGCGCACCCGGCCAGGACGACCCCCTGCGCGAGCCCGATCCCGGTGGCGACGGCGCCGAGGGCGAGGAGCACCACCGCGCCGGCTGTCAGCGAGCCCCGGCCGGCGGTCGTCGTGACTCGGCCCAGGTAGAGGCTGCGCGCCACGAGGCAGACCGCGGGCCCAGCCACGAGGCACGCGGCGACGGGCAAGTCGATCGCCTGGGCGGGCGTCCCGACGACCTTCTTCGAGGCGACGGCGAGGACAACGACGGCGAGCAGCAGGACGCCCACCCAGCTGGTTGAGAGGCTGCCGACCTCGACCTCGGAGCGCGCGCCGTCGTCGTGCGCCTTCTGCGGGTCCACGTCGACGGCGTCGAAGAAGACGTGCCACGGCCCGATGAGGACCGCCAGGGAGGCGAGTGCGGTCGCCACCCGCGCGGGGTCGCGCACGTCCCCGGACAGGGCGGATTCGGTGGTGACGATGGCCTGGCCGAGGCAGATCAGGAGGAAGCGGCGCGTACGCGAGGCCTGGTGCTCGATGTCGAATCTCACCTCGGACAGGTCGTTGTCACGGTTCCACGGGACCGGATGCCCTAGCCGGGTGCCGAGGAGGTCGATGCCGAGCGCGAGCACGCACCAGGCCAGACGCGGTCCCGGGGCGGCGAGGGCGCCGAGCACCCACGGGACCGCGGAGAGCAGTGACCACGCGGACATGGCGGGCCGGTGGGCGCGCAGCTCGTCGTAGACGTCGTAGTGGCGGGCGGCGAGGGAGCGACCGACCTGGATGAGGACCATGGGGACGACGAAGCCCCAGGCGCCGGTCGCGAAGGCGGTCGGGATGGAGGAGTTCATGACGAGCCCGCCGCCCATGGTGGCGAGGATGATCCGTCCGGCGCCGTCCCGTCGGGCCAGGGTCATCGTCGACTCGATCATGGAGAAGGCCCAGATCGTGAGCATGGCGAGCCCCATGACGACGGTCTGGGCGACACCGGTCCAGGTGAGGTTCTCGCCGAGGTGGCTGCAGAGCTGGGAGACGGCGAAGGCCCAGACGAGGTCGAAGAAGAGCTCGAGGGAGGTGACTGGCTGGCGCCGGCGACGGCGGCCTCGGCGTCGACCCCCTCGGGTCCGTCCGGCGCGCCGGCCTCGTCCGCTTCGTCCTCTGGCTCGGTGGGGGCGTCAGGGGCGTCGTCGTTCACGCAGGATCTCCGTGGGACGTGGGAGCAGGGCGGTGCCGGCGGGGATGCTGGCGCGATCGTGCGGGGACGTGAGGACCCCCCGTGCACCCGTCAGAGCCCGCTTACCCTTGCTACCTTCCGGTCCTGGGGGATTCACTGGATGACGTCGCACGAGGGGCCGGGTGAGAGTGTACCCGACGGCGGCGGCGCTCCCGTACGGAGCCCCGTCACGCGCGGGTGACCGATCCCACCGCGATCGGCGGTCCGGTCGATTGGCACTCCGCCGGGGCGTCCGATATATTCCGTGTCTGTTGCACCAACCGGCACTCCACTGCCAACAGCGTGCAGCACCTGGAGGATTCGCCTAGTGGCCTATGGCGCACGCTTGGAAAGCGTGTTGGGTGCAAGCCCTCGGGGGTTCGAATCCCCCATCCTCCGCCACGACTATCGCCCGGAACCGCAACGGTTCCGGGCGATTCGCTTCTCCCCTGTCAACGCACGACGACAACAACGAGCCACACCACGCATGCGGTTATCCGCCCCAAGTCAGCGTCTTGGACCACGTCACGAGCGACGCAGGAAAAGACGGCACCAGCGCCCACGGGATGGGGACGGGCTCGGCAATCGCGTCGCGGTGGAGTTCGTTAGCGCCGAGGCACTGAGGGTTGCCGAGTCGGCGATGGACTGCCAGCCGAGTCGGCTCGCCATTGAGCTTGGGGTGCCATTGTGGGTAACGGAGGCGCGACGTCGGTCACTGCGGCACGCGGCCTAGGCGGGAGCGCTCGGCTCGTCCTAACGTCCGCGTATCACGGCTCGCACTCGTCTGCGCCGATGGTGACGCGACTCGTCGGAACGCCGAGGAGGCAGCATGCAGCCGATCTACCAATTCAAGAGCCACATCGAGGGGAAGAACGCGGACGTCGCGATCTACCCGGACCGTGTCGAGTGGTCGCGGAAGGGTTGGCTCGGCGCAGGTGCGAAGGCGACGATGGGGTTCATGACGATGGGGGCATCCCTGCTCGCGACTGGTATCCGGCGCAGCGAGGATGGAGACATCATCCCGATGTCCTGAAGCGCCCTGGGTTTCGTTCCGTGGTCAGGACGCAACGGGCGCTACGTCGTTGTGGTGAGTGTAGGTGGCTTCGACCTCCGCGGGCGTGCGGTAGCCCAGGGCCTCGTGCAGGCGGGTGGTGTTCCACCAGTGGACCCAACCCATCGTGGCGATCTCGACGGCCTGGGTTGACTCCCAGAGCCGCTTGGCGTGGATCAGCTCGGCTTTGTACAGTCCGTTGACCGTCTCGGCCAGAGCATTGTCATAGGAGTCACCCACGGTCCCGACCGAGGCCGTCACCCCGGCGGTGATCAGGGCGTCCGAGTACGCCAAGCTGACGTACTGGGCGCCTCTGTCGCTGTGGTGGATCAGGCCCTGATCGCCGCGGCTGGCGCCCGTGCACACCAGCGCGTGCTCGAGGGCGAGCAGCGGCAACCCCGCAGTGTGGAGGCTGCCCGAGACGGCCCAT
>NZ_JACWNA010000014.1 GCF_015355765.1 Actinomyces haliotis | reverse complement strand
GGCAGGGCCTTGTCGAACAGGCGCTTGCCGTCCCTGTTCAGGGCGGTGGCCCAGTGGTCGGACTTGCCGACATCGATTCCGATGAACACATCGATCTCGTCGGTGCGCATCGCGGTGCTCCTTCGTCTCGCAGGACACGGGGCCAGCCTCGAGCGGCTGGTCCCGCACCCACGTTACGAAAGGACTCGAGTCTCGGTCCGTTCCCCTGATCAGCGGTGAACCAGCAGCCCTGCGGCGGCCGGTGACAACACCCCCCGGATCATTGTGAAGACAGGGGCAAGACATCATGCCGACCACCGCTGGCCCGGCCACCGGCATCCCTACACCGGCAACCACCAACAAGGTAACGGGGCGTTAGCGCCGTCGTCGGCCACCGCAGGCGGGGACCGTCACTTCCTCACGGTGATGGACCAGGAGGCCTCGCCGGTCCTCGTGAACTCGGTGACCTCGTAACCGTTGTCGGCGGCCCAGGCGGGCAGGGACTGGGTGCCCTGGGTGCAGTCGAAGCCGATGACGAGCTCGTCCCCGGGCTCGAGGTCGGCCATGGCGTCCTCGGCCTCGACGACGGGGAAGGGGCAGACGAGGCCCTCGGTCTCCAGGATGGTGCGCATGGTTGTTCTCCTTGTGGTCGGTGGGTGGGCTGCTCGTGGAGCAGCGCGAGCGGATGAGTGGCGGGAGCGCTGGGAGCCGACGCGGATCGCTGGAGCGCAGGTCCTGGCGCTCGGTCTCAGCGGGCGACGGCGGGGCTGGACGCCGAGACGGTCTGGTCGGGGGAGACGGGAGCCGGTGCGGCGAGGGCCTCGGCGCGGGCGGCGGCCCGGGCGCGGCGGCGCTGCTCGCGCGGCCGGATGATGGTGACGTAGGCGGCCGCGCCGGCGCCGACCACCTGGAACACGAGGGCGAGCCAGCCCTGCCAGGACAGCAGCGAGGTCTGGACGAGGCCGTTGCCGATGGAGCAGCCGCCGGCCCAGGCGGCGCCGACGCCCATGAGCAGACCGCCCGCGATGGAGCGCTCGATGACGGTGGCGGAGGGGACGCGGACGCGGAACTCGCCGGAGGCCTTCGCGGAAAGGAAGGAGCCGAGCAGGATGCCGAGGATGAGGAGCACGCCCCAGTCGACCTTCGAGGCGTCGCCGGTCACGAGGTAGCCGACGAGGTTCGAGGACGGGGTGGTGATGCCGAGGCCGTCGTGGCGGCCGCTCGCCCAGGACGCGGGCCAGGCGATGATGGCGATGAGGCCGACGAGGACGCCGGTGACGAGCGGGTTCCAGGCCCTCTCGAAGAGGAGGTGGTTGAGGCCGGTGCGCTCGGCGGGGAGCTGGAGGCTCACGGGACGGGCCTTGGCCAGGCCGCGCTGCCAACGCACGAGCGCGGCGACGATGACCGTGAGGAGGAGGACGCCGACCCAGTCGGGCAGGCCGATCGTGGCCGGCAGGGTCGTGAGGCTCGTCTTCCCGATGGACTTGGCCCAGTCGGTGAGGGGTGCCAGGACGCCGGTCTTGGAGGCAGCGGCCGCACCGGCGTAGGCGATGAGCGCGAACCAGGAGCCGACGAGGCCCTCGCCGGCGCGGTAGTAGGTGCCGGTGGCGCAGCCTCCAGCGAGGACGATGCCGACGCCGAAGAGGAAGGATCCGACGACGACGGCGAAGACGTTGAGCGTGGGGATCTCGGGGGTGATGACGCCGGCGGCGGTGAGGAGCGCGACGCCGACCGCCTGCACCGTGATGGCGAGGAGGAAGGCGGTGAACCAGCGCCAGGAGTGGGAGACCCACAAGTCGCGGTAGGCGCCGGTGATGCAGAAGCGGCCGCGCTGGAGGACGAGGCCGAGGACGGCTCCGACGAGGAGTCCGGTGATGATCATGGTGGTCCTGGTCCGGCCCGTGACCGCAGGCGTTGCGGCAGGGCCTTGCTCGGGACGCGGGGGAGAGGGTGCTCGCCGACGGCGTGCTCCGCCCCTCACCCGCGCGAACGGGGTGGGGTGGGGATTCGCCTGGCCGGGCGTGGACGTGCGGCGTGGGGGGGGGCGGGGGGGGGGGGCCCGGGGGGGGGGGGGGGGGGGGGGGGGGGGGGGGGCCCCCCCCGGAGGCC
>NZ_JACWNA010000013.1 GCF_015355765.1 Actinomyces haliotis | reverse complement strand
GGGCGCGCCGCCGGCGGGCCCCGCCCCTCCCCGGCGCGAACGGGGTGGGGTGGGGATTCGCCTGGCCGGGCGTGGACGTGCGGCGTCGTCGACCCGTGCGGGTCGACGCCGACGTCCGGGGGGGGGAGCTGCTCTGTCTCGCTCCGCCTCAGATCGCCCGGACCAGGCGGCGCATACAGCGACACGCTCCGCGCGGTGCGCGCTGCGTGGCGGTGCCGGCCTGGTACGAGGTCATGAGGTGCTCTCCGTGGTGGGGGCGACGGCGGTGCTGCCGTCAGCTGTGCGGCTCGTGAGCCGCTGGGTGCTCGTAACCTAACCGTGACCGGTTGGCGGTGGCGAGAGGCGCTCTCGCGGTGAGACGAGCCTCACGACCTCGCCGTTGACGTCGGCGTGGGCATCGGCCGCGGGATCGCGCTCCTGCCCGGGGGATGCGCGCTGCGCGACCAGCGAGGCGGCCGGTCCTGCGTCCCTACGCCGTCGGCGTCTGACGGGCCGTGAGGAGCTGCTCGAGCCCGTCGGCCGGGATCTCCGGCGTCGTGCCGCCGAAGATGGGGCACTGCGCCTGGAAGGCGCACCAGTCGCACAGGCGCGTGCGGTGCGGCGCGAAGTCACCAGAGGCCGCGCAGTCCTCCACCTCGTCCCAGATCCGCTCGAGCTTCGTCTCCACGGTCTCGAGCTCGGGCAGGCGCGGGTCGTGCGTGAGCGTGCGACCGTCCTTGAGGTAGACGAGCTGGAGACGGCGCGGAGCCTCGCCGCGCAGGCGCCACAGGACCAGCCCGTAGAAGCGCATCTGGAACAGGGCGTCCTCGACGAAGCGAGGGCTCGGCGACCGCCCCGTCTTGTAGTCGACGACCCGCATCGCGCCGTCCGGAGCGACGTCGAGGCGGTCCACGAAGCCGCGCAGGAGCAGCCCGCCGGCCGTCTCCGTCTGCACGAAGAGCTCGCGCTCGGCGGGCTCGAGGCGCATGGGGTTCTCCATCTGGAAGTACGCCTTGATGAGCTCGCGGGCCTCGTCAAGCCAGGGCTCGATGCGGGACTCGTCCTCGAACAGTGTGAGCACCTCCGGGCTCTTGGCCTGGTGCGCCTCCCACTGGGCGGGGAGCATCGCGATAGCGGCCTCCCTCGTCCGCTCGCGCGCCGGTAGGTCGTAGAGGCGCTCGAGGACACCGTGGACGATCGTTCCCTTGTGCGTGGCGAGGGAGCCCGGCTCCGGCAGGTGGTCCACGGTGCGCAGCCGGAAGAGCAGCGGGCACTGCTGGAAGTCCTTCGCGCGCGACGGCGAGAGCGCCGCCCGCTTGCGCGAGCCCTTGCGACGTGGCGTGCTCGCGCCGGGGCCGGTGGGCCGGATGGTCTCGTTCTCACTCACGTGCCGGAACCTATCGCGGGGGTACGACACCGTGCCGAAGGTCTCCACAGGGGAGGCGCCCCGGCACAGGGGACGGACAGCGGCGCCGGATAGGCTCCCCGCATGCCATCGAGGAACGCGCAGCAGGGCTGGGTCCTGGGGAGGATCGGCGGGGCTCCCGTCGTCGTCGCGCCCACGTCCGCCGTCCTGGGCCTCATCATCGCCGCGAGCTGGTTCCCTCTCGTCCGCTCCAGCCTCATCGGCGCCGGGATGGTCACCATCCTGATCGTCGTGCTCGGCACGGTGCTCGGCGTCGCCGCGAGCGTCATGCTCCACGAGCTCGCGCACGGCCTGGCAGGAACGGCCCTGGGGCGCCGGCCCGTCCGCTACGAGCTCTACCTCTGGGGCGGCCAGACCACCTTCGGGGAGGCGCGCGCGTGGCGGCCCTGGAAGGACGTCATCACCTCGCTCGCCGGCCCCGCGACGAACCTCCTGCTCTGGTTCCTGCTCCAACAGCTCCTCGACTCCTCCGCCACGATGCCGTACGAGGCGGCCTTCACGGTGTGGGCGGTCGGCTGGGTCAACCTCGCGCTCGCCGTCTTCAACGCCCTGCCCGGTCTTCCGCTCGACGGCGGCCACGCCCTCGCCGCGCTCGTCGAGCAGGTGACCGGCCGGGCCGACTGGGGGCGGCGCACCGCCGCGGTCGGAGGACTGCTCGTCGTCATCGCCGTCGCCTGGCGCTGGGTGCTCGAGCCGCTCGTCGTCTCCGGGCAGCGGCCCGACGGCTTCGGCCTCATCCTCGCGGTCATGGTCGCTTGGCCCATCGCGCAGACCTCCTGGCGGGTGCTCGGGCTCGGAAGCGGGTCGCGCGCTGCGCGCCGCCTCGACCTCACGACCCTCATGCGGCCCGTCGCGGTGCTCCCCTCGGCCGCCCCGCTCACTGCCGTCCGGGAGCGGCTCGACGGCGGGGCCGCCCTCGTCCTCGTCGTCGACGGCGAGCGCCTCCTCGGCACCGTCGACGAGGCCGGTCTCGGTGAGCTCGGCTCCCTCGACGAGTCGGCGGTCAGCGCCGGCGCCGTGTGCACCGTCCTGCCGCAGGCCGCCGTGAGTGCCGCGACGCAGGGCGAGGCCGCGGCCGAGGCGATGCGCCGCGCCCGAGCCGTCTCACGCTGGCTCGTCGTCCTCCAGGGCGGCCGGGCCGTCGGCGCTGTCCCCACCGGCGCCCGCTGAGCGCAGCGGGCCGTGGCCCGCCCGGCTCGGTCGGCGCACTCGTCACGTGGCCCCCGCCTCCCACCACCCCGTCCCGACAGGAGAACAGTGAGCCTCCGCCGCCGTCCCGAGCCTGTCGTCACCGCCGGGCTCATCGTCGCCCTCGCCGTGCAGAACGCCGTACCGCCCTTCGCCACGGACATGTACTCACCGGCCTTCCCACAGGTGACCGCTGACCTGCGGACCTCGGCGAGCGCCGTGGGCCTCACCCTCACCGCCTTCTTCATCGGTATGGCGCTCGGGCAGCTCGTCGGAGGGGCGGTGTCCGACCAGCGCGGACGGCGCGGCCCGATGATCCTCGGTGGTCTCGTGTGCACCCTCGGCGCCCTCGTGTGCGCCTTCGCGCCGAGCATCGGCGTCCTCATGCTCGGGCGCGTCCTCCAGGGCTTCGGCGGCGGGGCGGCGAGCGCGCCTACCTCGGCTACATGCTCACGAGCGCCTTCTCCGGCTTCGCGATGTTCGCCTACATCTCCTCCTCGTCCTTCGTCCTCCAGGGGATCAAGGGCCTGAGCCCCCTCGCGTACTCGCTCTTCTTCGGTGCGACGGCGGGCTGCCAGATGCTGCTCAGCGTGCTCAACGCGCGGCTGGTCCGCCACCACCGGCCGCGCTCCCTCATGGCGGTCGGGCTCACCGGCTCCGCCGTCGGCGCCGCCGTCGTGACCGTGAGCGTGCTCGCGCTCGACGTCGCGCTCGTGCCGCTGTGCCTCGGCTTCGTCCTCGTCATGGGTTCCCACGCCTTCGTCTTCGGCAACTCCTCCGCGATGGCGCTGTCCGAGGTGGTGCACGTGGCGGGTGTCGCGAGCGCCTTCCTCGGCGTTGCTCAGGCCGTCGCGAATGGCGCCTCGGTGCCGTTGGCCTCCTCGGGTGGATCCAGCACGGCCGTGCCGATGGTCGCGGTCATGGTGGTCGGCGTCGTCGGCGCCTGGGCGAGCTACCTGCTCGTCGGCCGTGTGCACGAGGGGCGTCACCTGCCCGAGTCGTAGGAGGACCGGGACCGTGATCCGTCTCAGGGAGGATCCCGCGGCACGGCGCGCTTCCTAGCCTGGGGGTGTGCACGAGTCCCAGTCTGCCGACCTCACCGTCGGCGCCTCCTCGGTCGACGGCGTCCCAGAGCCGGTCGGCGTCGTTGACGTTCCTGGCCCCAGCGACGGAGGAGCGTCGGCGCTCACGGGGCGGCGCTCCGTGCTCCGGAACGGCCTCGCCGGAGCAGCCCTCGCGGCGGCCGGACTCGTCGTCGGCGGGGGAGCGGGCGCTGAGACGGTCCACCACCTCGACACACACCTGTCACCCACGGCACGCGTCGCACCGCAGCCAACGGGGCTCGGCCACCTGGGTGCCTGTGTGCTCTTCCAGGCGGACCCGTCCACCGGTCTCGCCGCCGTCACCTTCGACGACGGCCCGGACCGGCGCTGGACCCCGATGGCGCTGCGGATGCTCGACGCCGTCGACGTGCCCGCGACCTTCTTCGTCCTCGGCTCGGCGGTCGCCGTGAATCCCGAGCTCGTGCGGAGCGAGGTCGCCGCCGGGCACGAGGTCGGTGTCCACAACTGGGAGCACACCGACGTGTACGGAGTCGACGCTGACGAGCTGCGCGGGTCCGTGCGCCGGACGGTGAGCGCCATCGAGCACGCCGGAGCCCCGACGCCGACGCTCTGGCGCCCGCCCTACGGCCGGATCGACGCGCCCGCGCTCATGGTGGCCGGTGAGCTCGGGCTCGACGTCCTCCTGTGGAGCCGTCACGCACCGAGCGCCGCCGACGCCGCCGCGCTGGCCGGCACCGTGCGTGCCGGCGCCGTCGTCCTGTGCCACGACGGCCGCAGTCAGCCGAACGCCGCGATCTTCCAGGCGCTCGGCCGGTCGATCGCCGCCCTCAAGGCCGAGGGACTGCGCTTCGTCACCGGCTCCCAGCTCCTCGCCGCGGACGAGCGAGTGCGCGCGAGCGCCGCGCACGCTGGCGCTGCGGTCTAGCCTGGCAGGTGGAGGCGTCCCGACCTCCCCCCCGGAGGCTTCCTCATGAACGTCCTACGCACCTCGTGGTGGTCCGTCCGCCTGGCGTGGCGCGCCGCCCCGTTCCTCGTGCTCGCGCAGCTCGCCGCCGTCGTCCTCGACGCCGCGGGCCCCGCCCTCCAGGTGGTTCTCATCGACCGCCTCGTCGACGCCGGGCTGAGGTCTGGGGGCCGGCTCACGGGTGGTGTCGTCGCCGTGCTGGTCGTCGCGGCTCTCGTCTTCGGCCTCAACCGCGCCGTCAACCAGCTCGCCATGACGACGAGCCAGGTGCTCACGCGCCGCGTGCGGCAGGCCTGCGAGACGGACCTCGCCCACGCCATGGCCCACGCAACGCCGGTCGAGCTTATGGACGCCGAGCTCGCCTCCCAGGCGCGGACGGCCTCGGAGTCGATCCGCGCCTACGTGAGCATCCAGGCGCCCTACGTCATCAACTCCCTGCGGGCCCTCCTGTCAGCGCTCTTCCTGCTCATCGCCCTCGCCCCGTACTCCGTGCCTGCGGCCCTGCTCATCGCCCTCGCCTCCCTGCCCGTGCTCGGCGCCTACACGAAGGTCGCCGCCATCGAGGAGAAGGGCTTCCCGGCGTCGTCCGAGCACAACCGCTACGCCTCGTACTACCTCGAGCAGCTCACCTACGAGCGACCCGCCTCCGAGCTCGCGGCGCTCGGCACCGGCTGGAAGATGGCCGACCTCGCCGCAGGACGGGTGCGCGCCGCGGCCGACTCCTTCGTGCGAGTGCTCGTGGACGGCGCGTGGTGGATCACCGGTGCGGGCGTCGTCTCCGCCCTCATGCTCGCCGGCGCACTCGCGCTCCTCGTCACCAGCCCGGCGGCCTCGGCGGGAACGCTGGCCGCGGGAGCCGTCGCGATCCTCTCCGGGATGGCTGCCACCTCCGACGCCGCGTACACGATGGGCGTCGTCATCTCCTCCACGCCCGCGATCCGCGTCTACCGGGAGTTCGTCGAGACTCGCCTGAGCCGGGAAGGTTCGACGGCGACGGTCGGAGCGGTTGCCGCCCCCGCCGGCCGCGTCGACGTCCTCACCGGCGAGGGGCTTACGGTGACCTATCCGCGGGGGAGCCGTCCCGCCGTCGACGGCGTGAGCGTGACGCTCCGGCGGGGCGAGATGGTCGGCGTCGTCGGCGCGAACGGGGCGGGGAAGACGACGCTCGTGCGTCTCCTCATGGGCGTCCTGCGTCCGGACGCCGGAGCCGTCACGGTCGACGGTCAGCCTCTCGACGTGCTGCCAGGACCCGAGCGGCTGGCGCTCTTCGGCGCTCTCTCTCAGGAGTTCGGTCGGTACGAGCTCACCGTCCGCCAGGCCGTCGGCCTGGGGAGCCCCGCGGCCGAGGTCCCCGACGCGAGGATCTGGGCGGCCCTCGACGTCGCCCGCCTGCGGGAGGTCGTCGAGGCCATGCCCGAGGGCCTCGGCACACAGCTCGGTGCCCAGTTCGGAGGGGTCGGGCTCTCCGGTGGCCAGTGGCAGCGCCTCGCCCTCGCGCGCATCGCGCTGCGCGACGCACCGATCTGGGTGCTCGACGAGCCGACGAGCGCCGTCGACGCAGAGACGGAGCGTGAGATCCTCGACGATCTCGGGCGCGACCGGGCCGAGCGGATCACCCTCGTCGTCTCGCACCGCGCCTCGAGCCTGCGGGCGACCGATCGGATCCTCGTCCTCGATGACGGACGCCTCGTCCAGGAGGGCGGCTACGCCGAGCTGCTCGCGACGCAGGGCCGCTTCCGCGAGATCTTCGCGGAGGATGCGTCGGAGGCCGACGGGATGGCGCCCCAGTGAGCATGTGGGAGCGACAATGAGGGTGTACCCGGCGGGGACGCAGGGTTCATGATTAGGAGGAGTGGCTCGTGATGACACGGCTCATGTGGGCGCAGCTGGTGTGCTTCCTCGTGGTCACGGTATGCGGCGTGGTTGGTGCGGTGGGCGGCAGCTCGACGGGCGTGACGACGGCGTTGGTCGGGGTCCTCGGCGCGTTGTGCGTCCTTGGTCGCGCGTGGTGGGGACGCTCCGTGCGCCGCGGAGGCTCCACGCAGGGGCCGGGGCGGTCGCTGTGGTCCTCGCGCCTCGTCAGCGGCTTCCTCGCCGGTCTCATGGCGGCGGGCTTCTACCTCCTCATCGACCAGCTCTGGCTCGGGACGAGTCGCGCGGTTCCGGGTGCCGTCATCGTCGGGGTCGTGGTCGGGCTCGTCCTCGGGTTCCTCGGTCCGGACCAGCCTGCTCGCAGCACGTAGGTCGCGCGACGGGGCACGGGCCCAGTTCTAGGGACTGCTGCGCTGCTCCTGAGGGCGGTGACCGCGGTCGTCGCGACCCTGGTGCCCTCTCCGGCCCTGTCTGGACTACCTAGCGGAGTCCGGACCACCTGAGCCAGTGTCTGCGGTGGTCCACATCCTGTGAGGTGGTCCAAAGAACGGGGTGAGGCCGCCGTGGATGGCGCCCTGCCCCTGAGGACGAGGACGGGCCCTCGGGCCGGGTTGTCTCTCCCGGCCCGAGGGCCTTCGTCGTCGAGGCGGCTCCACGCTCCGGGCTCCCGATCAGACCCGGCAGGTGCCAGCCTCCTTCGTCAGAGCGAACCGTTCGGGCTCCCTAAGACCCTCACGGCTCTCGGAGACCGGCAGGTCATCGGGTTCCCCAACCCTCGCTGCCCGCTCCGTCCGGCGGCAGGAACTATGTAACCCACCGACCCTGGGAGGGCACCGGGACGGAGCCTGTGAAACACCTAGGAACGGGGGGCGGCAGGTGCGGGCGGTCGGCCAACCTCGGTGCGCGGATCGACCGACGTCGGTGCGCGGGCTGACCCCGCGCCCTCGCTCGTGCTCGCATCCATCGCGCGCCGTCGCACCCTCTGCTCGCCCTTGCAACGTCTCCAAGGCGAGCACAGGGTGCGAGCTGGCGCGAACGATGCCAGCTGACCCAGGTGGCGCTGGGCCACGGGTCGTCGCGGCCGTAGGACCATCGCCCCCCCCCGGCGCTGCCACGTCACTACCATGCTCAGTGGTCGCGGTTCCCCGCCGCGAGCCGGATCCCGGGAGGCCCAGGCATGGAGGACGAAGGCGCGCGCTCGCTTCTCCCGTGCGCCACCATACGTCGGGCCGGCCTCGCGTCGGCGACCCTCGCCGCGCTCTCCACTGGCACGCCGCTCCTCCTGGCGGCCCTCTCGGACCGGCTCGTCGCCGTCGCCCAGGCCGATGACCGTCCCGCCTCCTGGGTGCTCCTCGGTGCGACGCTCGTCCTCGTCGTCGTGAGTCTCCTTGCCAGCGTCCTCGTCCAGGCCCGCGCGGAGCGCCGCCGACAGGACGTCCTCGTCGACGCCCAGACCACCGCCACGTAGCGAATGCTGAGCCTGCCCCGCACCACCCCAGCCGGGACCATCAAGGAGCGGCTCGTCGACGACCTCACCGACGTCGTCACCATGCGCGTCCAGACCCTCCCGCAGCTGGCCGTCGCTGCTGTCGTCGCCCTCGTCTCGCTCGTGTGGGTCGCACGGATCAGCCCCTGGGCCCTTGCCTGGGCCGTGGTCGGCTCGCTCGTCACCACTCTGCCCGCCTGGGCCGTCAAGCAGTGGGCCGAGCGCGCCTACGAGGAGACGACCGACGTCGAGGCCGCCATCGACTCCGAGTACTTCCAGGCCCGCGACAGCCTCGACCTCATTCGCACCGAGCGCCTCCAGGACTACGTCCGCGCCCGCGTGCGCCGCCTCGACGACCAGCACCTCAGGGTCGGCACCATGGCCGAGGCGACCGGAGCCGCCGAGTGGGGCCTGTCCAACCTCGTTCAGGCCACCGCCCTGTACGGCTCCCTCCTTCTCGTCCTCTGGCTGGTGGCCACCGGACGCGTCCCGTTCACGGAGGCGGCCGGAGCCGTCATCGTCCTGCGCTCCTTCTTCAGCCTCGTCGGCTCGGGCGCGAGCTCGCTCACCGACCTCTGGGTCAACCGCCGCAAGGAGTCCCGCCTCGCCGGCCTCCTCCGCCCCGAGCCTGAGCAGCTGATGGAGCCCGACGACGCCGCACTCGCCGTCCGCGACCTCGCCGTCCGCGCAGGTGGCGCGGTCCGCTCCCGAGTCCCGTCGCTGCGCCTGGGGGCGGGGGAGTCCCTGCACGTCGTCGGCCCGAACGGGGCCGGCAAGTCCCTCATGCTGCGCGGCGTCGTCGGCCTCGCCGACGCCGACGGCACCGTCGCCTCCGCCCTGCCTGCGGCCGACCTGCGGGCCGGCTACCTGGCGCAGCACGACCCGGTCCTCACGCTCACCCCCTCCGAGCTGCTCGACGACGTCGCCGCGACCGGTGGGGACGCCGCACGCGCCCGGGCCGCCCTCGTCGAGATCCTGGGCCCCGAGGAGGCTGAGCGGATCGCCGACGTCCCGATCGCGGACCTGTCCGGCGGACAGCGCAAGGCCGTCCTCATCGGCGAGGCCATCGGCTCCTTTCGCGGGGTCCTCCTCCTCGACGAGCCGGACGCGCACCTCTCCGCCGACGCCGCCGCCCGCCTCGCCGGCGTCCTGGCGCGTTCCGACGACGCCATCCTCGCCGTCGCCCACACCCCGCACTTCGGGCAGGCCTGGCACGCGCCCGAGCTCCGCGTCGAGCGACCGGAGGAGGACCGATGAGCACCGCCGACAGCGCCCCGGACGCCAGCGTCACGGCGGCCACCGAGCTGGCAGCCGACAGCCCCGTCCTGCCCGCCGCCCGCAGGGTCCTGCGCCGCGACTACTGGCGCACCATGTGGCGCTCCAGCGCCCTGCAGGGTGTCTACCAGCTGCTCTCACGCGGCATCCAGGTCGTCCTCGCGACGACGACCGCGGGCCTCATCGAGGACGCGCTCGGGCGCACGCTCACCGCCTCCCAGGTCCTGCCGGCGGTGCTCGTCATCGTCGCCTCGGCGCTCGTGGAGCCTGCCGCGCTCCTGGGCCGCAATCGGATCCTCCTCGCGGACAGCTATGACCACGAGCTCGCCCTCCTGGACCGCTACCTCCGTCTGCGCCCGTCCCGTGCCGCGCTCCTGTGCACCGGGCAGGTACCGGACCGGCTCATGATCGACCTCGTCCGCTACCGCCTCGACACCCTCGACGTCATCGGCGCTCCTGTCGCCGTCGCCATCGGGGTGTGGGCGGCCGTTGTCGCCGGTGCGTGGAGCCAGTGGTCCCTCCTGCTCGTGGCCCTCGCGGTGGCGCTCCCGATCGCCCTCACCGCCGCCGTCAGCCGGCGCGGCTCGGCCGCCGACGACGCCCTGCGCCGCCAGACGATGTCCCGCACCGCCATGATCCAGGAGGTCGCCGACGCCCACGACCTGTACTGGGCGCGAGGACGAGCCTCCCGCGGCGCCGCCCGGGTCCGCACCGACTGGGACAGCTTCACGGCCGGTCCGGCCCGGCGCACCCTCCGCGACTGGGCCACCCAGCAGCAGGTCGCCACCACCGGCCCCCTGCTCGGCTCGACGATCGTCCTGGCCGGCGGAGCGGTCCTGGCTGCGCACGGGCTCATGGACGCCGGCAGTGTCGTCGGCGCCGCGGTCCTCGTCGCACCCGTGCAGGCCGCGCTCGAGGCCGTCACCACCGCGATCGGCTCCTGGCGCGCTCGCGAGATCGTGTCGCGGCGGCTGGGCTGGCTCGTCGTCGACGAGGACGGCACGCCGGTCGGCGGCACCACCGTGGCGGAGCACTACGCCGTGGACGACGGTGCGGCGATTGAGTCGCTCGAGCTGGGCGGTGTCTCCACGCTCCTTCCCAACGGCCGCCGGACGACGCCGGTATCCGCGTCCCTCGCGCGCGGCGACGTCCTGTGGCTGCGCGGCGACGTCGGCACCGGCAAGACGAGCCTCGTGCGCGCGCTCATCGGACTCGGAGCGGACCTCGACGGCGAGCTCCTCATCGACGGCGCTGCCGGCGAGCTCACCCCGGGGCGGGTGCTCCTCATGCCGCAGGCTCCGTCCTTCCTGTCCGGCACGGTCACCGAGAACATCACCCTGGACCGGCCCGACCTGGAGGCCGCAGCCCGGGGCCGGCTCGCCGTAGCCGGGATGGAGCGCCTCGCGGACCAGGCGCTCGAGCCTGGCGGGCCGAGCCTGTCCGGCGGGGAGAGGCACGTCGTCGCCTGGCTGCGACATCTGCGCCGGACCGGGGGAGTGCGCGTCCTCGATGAGCCCCTCAACGGCCTGTCAGCCGAGGCCGCGGCTGGCGTCATGGGCGAGATCGAGGCCAGCCGCTCCGACTGGATCACCATCCTCATCTCCCACGACGACCGCCCGGCCCGGATGCCCGGGGCCCAGGTCGTCCTGCTCGATGGCTGACACCGCCAGGACGGGGCAGGAACTCGCTCCGGCTCCTCGACGAGCTCGTGGACGCACGTGCTCGCTGTCGGCCGGTAGCCGAGCCGCTCGTACAGGCTGAGGGCGCCGCGCGGGTTCTCCGCGTCGACGCCGAGGCAGGCCGCGTCCATGCCGTCGGCGGCGAAGCGACGCATCTGCTCCGCGAGCAGCGCCGAGGCGAGGCCGTGGCCGCGGTGCTCGCCTCGAGCTGGTCGCGCCACATCTCCGGGGTGGCGTCGACGTGACCCCAGGGGTCTCGGAAGGCGGCGGTGATCGCGGTGCGCACCTGCTCGGATCGGGCCGCGTCCCGGTCCACGAGGTGTACGCCGTCAGGAACGGGGCACGTGGGCAGGTCGCCCAGCGGACGCTCCCTCTTGTAGAAGTACCGTGCCACCGGCAGGCCCGCGCGCTCAGCGAGGTGCCGGGCGTCCACCTGGTCGGCGGTCGCCATGAGACGGAGCCTCATCGGCCCGAAGCCGCGCTCGCGCGTCGCCGCGTCCCAGCAGCGGCCGTGCGCGAGCTCCCACGCGAGGACAGCACGCCCGAGGCCCCGGCCCCGGTGGTCCGGATGGACCGCGCCGCCGAGGAACACGCTGCGCACCTCGGTGAGGGGCCGGTTGCAGCCCGCCCAGGCCGTCGCGATGATCTGCCCGTCCCGGTCCCGGCCAACGAGCGTGTCCTCCTCGGGGACGGAGCGCGGCGAGTCCACGTAGTCGACGAGCTCGGCGAGGGAGGTGCGCTCAGGATTGGCTTCATGCTCCTCGACGACGGCGTAGAAGGCGGCGACCTCGGGCGGCGCCTCACGGGTGAAGGGCGTCCAGGTGAGTCCGTCGAGCGCGTCGAGCGCAGCTCGGGCCGCGGTCTCGCTCAGGGCTGCGGGATCAGTCATGGGAGTGAGTCGAGCACGGGCGCCGCACGGTGGTTAATGGACGGGGTCTCGTGCAGGCGTGGGGGAGCAATGGGAGTCGTGCGCCGGAGACGTGGTCACTTCTCGTGACTTTCGGCGTAAAGCAGGACGGAGCCCAGTGGAGAACCCCGTCATTCCAACGATTGACGTGCGACGCGTGCGGCGTTGCGGACGGAAGTCACGAGAACTGACCAGCTCGGCGCGTCGTCGCCGGTCACGGAACCCGAGACGGCGACCTCTTGCGGATCCCGACCAACCCGGACCGCCTCCTGAAGCGTCTGCGCCACGTGCCGGCCGGGCCTCGTCATCCTGCAGGCGCGGTTCCACTACGAGTGAGCGGGCAGGGTCACCCCGTCCGTATGAGCCAGGACGTCCGAACGGAAGCCCTCGAGATCCGCCACGAGGGCGTCGGTGCGGAAGCCGAGAGCCCGGTTGATCGCCAACATGTGGGTGTTCGAGTCGTCCGTGCTCGTCCAGACGCTCCGCTGCGGGAGGTCGAGCTCGAGGGCTCGACGCTCGACGGCGCACTTGAGCACGAGTCCCAGGCGGTGCCCGCGGTGCTCCGGGAGGACGAGCGTGCCGCCCACCTCGATCGAGGCTCCGGGGCTCGCCGGCACGTCGAGCGAGCTGTAGCCCGCCACCGCGCCACTCGGAGTGAGCGCCACGGCCTCGATTCGATGACCGCCCCCGGCGAGGAGGTCCTCGAGCGCCGTCGTGTACTCCGCGGCCGAGCGCTCCACCGGGTGCACGACGCGATCACCAGTCGGCGCCTCGGCGACCACCATCCCACTGAGCCGACCCATCTGGTCACGCAGGCCTTCGGGGACGCCGTCGACGAAGCACTGGACGCCGTAGCCGGCGGACACCTCCGGATCGAGCTCATCCAGGACGCGCCCGTCGACCGGCCAGTCCTGGACGAGGTCGTGGGCCATCGAGGTCACCCGCATGCCGCGGCGCTCGGCCCAGTGCCGTGCGGGATGGTCCGACGAGAGCGCCCCCGGCGTGATGATGTTGCCCCAAGCCCTCGTGGCGCGGGCGGGCGCCAGCTCGAGAGCGTGGCGCAGCAGCGCGGTCCCGGTGCCCGCGCACCTGTGCCGGGCGTCAACGAAGACGTCGACGCTCACGACGTCGTCGTTGCCGCGCGTGGTCTCCCAGGTGACGGTGGCGACGCCGACCGTGGACCCGGCGTCGGCGGGGCCGCGGACCGCGAGCGCGTACACGAACTCGCGGCCAGGAACTCGGTGACGGAGCCGGCTCACCTCAGCAGCGGAGTCCAGGGCCGCCTCGACTCCCACGTTCTCGACGACCTCCGCGTGACGCAGCCGTGCGACGGCCGTCGCCTGCGCGTCATCGCCCAGGTCGACGTCGATGATCCTCATGCTCCGAGGGTATCGCCGGGTCAGAAGACCCAGCGCGCCACCATCGCGTCGTAGGGGCCGGCCTTGGAGGACGGGTCACCCTGGGGCAGCATCCCGAGCGCTGGCTCCGGCACCACGTTGCGCATGACCATGGTGGCCTCGGCATCACCCAACGTGACCTCCACCTGCCAGCCCCACACCTCGAGGTAGGTCGCCTCGAGCCGGGCACCGCCGTCCTCGGTGCGCTGACCGGTCAGCGTCATGGAGCCCGGGTGCTGGTGCCACGTGTCGAAGAGCGTCGCGGTGACTGGCCCGTCCTCCGGCTTCCCGGAGACGAGGAGGACGCCCTCCTGCTCGCCGTCGTCGGGGTGGACTCACGTGTAGTGCAGGAGGAGTGCCTCCCCGATGGCGGAGACGGCAGCGCTCGACGGGCCCTCGGCGAGCGCGTCGGCGGGCATGAGGCGGAACCCGCAGGTCCCGGTGGGGCGGCGGGCGCCCAGCTCGGTGCTCGGGTTGGAACTCATGGCAGGACGTTGTGCGAGCTCCCCGCAGGACGGACGACGACGGGCCTTGCGGTCCGTCCTCACTACACTCTCCAGTGATGTCTGAGCAGATGACCGAGCCGATCCCCGAGCACCGCCCCGCGCGTCCGGAGGAAGGGACTGCCCCCATCCCCTCGGGTCCCTCCCGGTTCGACGAGAATGACCCCGCCGAGCCGCGCCAGGCCATGCCCAAGCTCCCGCCGCGCACCGTCACCCAGGAGGTCCTCGGCCAGGCGGGGCGACGCGGCCCCTTCCGCTACGGGGAGCGCGTCCAGGTCACCGACGCCAAGGGCGCCAAGCACACCTTCCAGCTCGACGCCAAGGGCTACTTCCAGTCCCAGCGCGGCAGCTTCTACCACCGCAACGTCGTCGGGCTGCCCGAGGGCACCGTCCTCCAGACCGAGTCGGGCCACGAGCTCCTCCTCCTGCGGCCGCTCCTCGCCGACTACGTCCTGTCCATGCCGCGCGGCGCGCAGGTCGTCTACGCGAAGGACTCCGGCCAGGTCATCGCCCTCGGCGACATCTTCCCGGGCGCCCGCGTCCTCGAGGCCGGCGTCGGCTCCGGCGCCCTCACCATGAACCTTCTGTCGGCCGTCGGGGAGACTGGGCACCTGCTCTCCATCGAGCGCCGCACCGACTTCGCCCAGATCGCCGCCTCCAACGTCGACTCCTGGTTCGGACGCCACCACCCCGCCTGGGAGCTGCGCACCGGCGACTTCGCCGAGGTCACCGCGAACCACGTCGAGGACGCCAGCGTCGACCGCATCGTCCTCGACATGCTCGCCCCCTGGGAGAACATCGAGGAGGGCGCCCGCGTCCTCGTCCCCGGCGGCCTCTTCCTCGCCTACGTCGCGACCACCACCCAGCTGTCCCGCACCGTCGAGGCGCTGCGCCACTCGGGCCTCTATACCGAGCCCGAGTCCTGGGAGTCGATGGTCCGCACCTGGAACGTCGACGGCCTGTCCGTGCGTCCCGACCACACGATGGTCGCGCACACGGGCTTCCTCCTCACCGCGCGGCGCCTCGCGGCGGGATCGAGCCCGCTCACCCGCAAGCGCCCGCCCGCGCGTGGCGCCTACGACGACGGCGGCTACTGGATCCCCGAGGACGTCAAGGAGCGCACGAGCACGGACCGCAAGGTCAGGCGCGTCCTGCGCGACTGCCTCGCCAAGCAGCCTGAGGACCGCACCCCCGTGCTCCCCGGAACACCCCAGAAGGAGGCGGACCAGGATGCCTGAGCCGCTCGGAGTACCCGCCCGCAGCTTCGCGGACCACCAGCTGCGCGAGGCCCGTGCGGAGGCCATGAGCCTCGCCTCGAAGAACGAGCGCCTCGTCAAGGCCCTCACCGTCGCGCGTGAGCGCATCGCCGAGCTCGGCGAGCAGCTGGATGCCGTCACCCTCCCGCCCGTGTCCTTCGGCGTGCTCACCGGGATCCCGGGCGCACCGTCCCGCCCGGACACAGATCCTGAGACCGGGCGCGCCGTCCACGCCGGAGCGATCCGCCTGGGCGGCCCTAACGACGCCGCCGCCCGCGAGCGCGCGCACGGGGCCCACGAGCACGCCGCCTCCCACGCCTACCCGCACGTGGGCGCACCCGCCACGGCGCGCCCGCGGGAGGCCGACGTCCTCCTCGGCGGCCGCCCCATGCGCCTCGGCGTGCACCCGGCGGTCGACCTGGACGCGCTCGCCGTCGGCCAGCTCGTGGCCGTCAACGACCAGCTGCTCGTCGTCGACGCCCTCCCGCCCGCGGACACCGGTGAGGCCGTCACCCTCGACGAGATCCTCCCCGGCGCTTCCGACGCCCCGGGCTCTCGTGACCGTGAGCCGGTCCGCGCCCTCGTCACCACCGGCGGCGGCGCCACCCGCGTCGTCACCCTCGCGGGCATCATCGACGTGGACGCGCTCCAGCCCGGAGACACGCTCACCGCGGACCTGCGCGCCAACGTCGCCACCGCCGTCGTCGAGCGCACGAGCGTCGAGCAGCTCGTCGTCACCGAGACGCCGGACGTGTCATGGGAGGACGTCGGCGGCCTCGGCCCGCAGATCGACGAGATCCGCGACGCCCTTGAGCTGCCCTTCACCCACCCCGAGCTGTACCGCTGCTACGGCCTCCGGGCCCCCAAGGGCATGCTCCTCTACGGGCCTCCCGGTTGCGGCAAGACCCTCATCGCCAAGGCCGTCGCCAGCTCGCTGGCGGCCTCCGCGGCCTCGGCCACGGCCGACGACGGCGCCGTCCAGCCCCGGTCCGCCGCCTTCCTCAACATCAAGGGCCCCGAGCTCCTGTCCAAGTTCGTCGGCGAGACCGAGCGGCAGATCCGCGCGATCTTCGAGCAGGCCCGCAAGGTCGCCGCCGAGGACCGTCCCGTCGTCATCTTCTTCGACGAGATGGAGGCCCTCTTCCGCACCCGCGGCACCGGCGTCTCCTCCGACGTCGAGACGATGATCGTCCCGCAGGTCCTCGCCGAGATCGACGGCGTCGAGTCCCTGCGCAACGTCGTCATCATCGGCGCCTCCAACCGCGAGGACATGATCGACCCGGCGATCCTGCGCCCGGGCAGACTTGACGTGAAGATCCGCATCGACCGTCCCGACGCGGCCGGCGCCCTCGAGGTACTCGCCAAGCACCTCACGGCCGACCTGCCTCTCGACCCCGCCGAGCTCGCAGCCCACGACGACGACCGCGAGGCCACGGCCGAGGACATGCGCGGCGCCGTCGTCGAGTCGCTCTACGCGCGCAGCCCGCAGCGCGCCGTCCTCGAGGTCACCTACGTGACCGCGGTGCAGGAGACGCTCTACCTGGCCGACCTCGTCTCCGGCGCCATGCTCGCCGCGGTCGTCGCCCGCGCGAAGACGGCCGCGATCAAGGACGAGCTCGCCGGGGGGCCAGGTGGTCTGTCGACGCCGCGGCTCCTGGCTGCCGTCGACGTCGAGGCCCGTCAGAACGAGGAGATCACCGGCGCGGCCAACCCCGAGGGCTGGTCGCGCGTCGTCGGGCACCGTGGCGAGGCGATCCGCTCCGTCCGCCGACTCACCGCCGAGGCCAGGACCGAGACCCAGGAGGAGCGCGCATGAGCCAGCAGCCCGCAGCAGGTTCGACGGCGGCGCAGGCCGGGACAGCGGGGGAGCGCCGGCCCGCTCGCGCCGCCCTCGGCCCCGTCACCCGGCCGGTCGGCCTGGAGACCGAGCTCGGCGTCCTCCAGCCCGGCAACCCCTACGCCAACCCGGTGGCCATGGCCAGCCGCATCGTCCAGGCCTACGGCGGCGTCTCCCGCAAGGGCCTCCTGGGCGCCGAGGGCGCGCCCGCGCCCGCCGTGCGCTGGGACTATGAGGGGGAGGACCCGCTGGCCGACCTGCGCGGCGGGCACCTCGACCGGGCGGCCGCCCACCCGAGCCAGCTCACGGATGACCCCGCCCGCCCGGCGCCCTCCGGCGACGCGCCCGGCCCGGTTCCGGCGCCCTCCCTCGACCTCCCGACGGACACCGCCGCCGGCAGCCCGGCCTCCACGCCGGCCACGTCGCCCTCCACGCCCGCACCCGCCAACGACGTTGAGCTCCCGCCCGCCCCCTGGGGCACCCGCCCCCGCCCGAGCGCCGCCGAGGCCGCCCTCCCGCGTGCCACGACCGCAGTCCTGCCCAACGGTGCCCGCCTCTACGTCGACCACGCGCACCCCGAGTACTCCAGCCCCGAGGTCCTCACCCCGCGCGACGCCGTCACCTGGGACCGCGCCGGCGAGGTCGTCGCCCGGCGCGCCATGGTGGCGCTCGCCGCCGGCGAGGGCGGCACCGTCGCCGACGACGTCGTCCTCTACAAGAACAACGTCGACGGCAAGGGCGCCGCCTACGGCTCGCACGAGAACTTCCTCGTGCGCCGCGACCTCGACGTCAACGTCCTCTCCGCCGCCCTCATCCCCTTCCTCGTGACCCGCCCCGTCCTCGTGGGCGCCGGGCGCGTCGGCATCGGGCAGCGCAGCGAGCACGCCGGCTTCCAGGTCGCCCAGCGCTCCGACTACGTCGAGAACGACATCGGCCTGCAGACCACCTTCAACCGGCCCATCGTCAACACCCGCGACGAGCCCCACGCGGACGCGACCCGCTTCCGCCGCCTCCACGTCATCAACGGCGACGCCAACCGCTTCGAGGTCCCCATCTACCTCAAGGTCGCCACGACCGACCTGCTCCTGTGGTACCTCGAGCGGGCCCACGACCGCGGCGAGGGCCTCGACGACCTCGTCGGCATGCGGATCACCGCGGACCCCGTCGAGGAGCTGTGGGCCATGTCCCACGACGTCACGCTCTCCTACGAGCTCAGCACCGCCTCCGGGCCGATGACTGCCCTCGCGATCCAGCGCGCCCACCTCGTGGCCATCGCCGACGCCGTCACCGCCGACCTCGGCGGCACGGACGCCGAGCACGCGGGCACGGAGACGGCCGAGGCCCTGGCCCTGTGGGACGAGGTCCTCACCGAGCTCGAGGCCTACGCCGCCGCGGCCGCCTCCGGCGACGCCGCCGCCCTGGCTCAGGCCACGAGCACCGCCGCACGCGACGTCGAGTGGCTCGCCAAGATGCAGCTGTGCGAGGGGCTGCGCGCCCGCGGCGGACTCGCCTGGGACGACCCTCGCCTCGCGGCCCTCGACATCCAGTGGGCGGACCTGCGCCCCGGCAAGGGCCTGGCCGAGAAGGTCATCGCCGCCGGCCGCACCCGCCGCCTCACCACCGACGACGCCATCGAGACCGCTGCCGACGCCGCACCGCACGGCACCCGCGCCCGCCTGCGCGGCGAGGCCGTCGCCACCGTCCGGCAGGTCGTCGGAGCCTCCTGGACGAGCCTCGTCCTCGACGTTCCCACCCGGGCCGGCCTCCTGCGCCTCGCGCTGCCCGAGGACGTCGTCCTCGACGACGACGGCGCCGACCGGCTCCTCACCGCGATCCGGGACGCGGCCACGACCACCACCGCACCTGAGGGACACTGAGCACATGAGCGTGAACTCCCAGATCCAGCCCACCGGCGGCCCCGACGACAGTGAGGACGCTGGCACCGCAGCCTCGACGACGGGCCAGACCCAGGTCTCCGGCGTCGACGACATCCTCGACGAGATCGACTCCGTCCTCGAGACGAACGCCGCCGCCTTCGTCCAGGGCTTCGTCCAGAAGGGCGGCGAGTGAGGTGACGCAGCCGCCGGGGAGTGCCGCGTCGACACCAGCTCGCCGCATCATCGGCGTCGAGACCGAGTACGGCCTCACCTGCGCCTCCACGACCGGCGGCCAGCCGCCGCTCGACGCCGACCACGCCGCCCGGGAGCTCTTCGCGCCCGTCGTCGAGCGCGGTCGCTCCTCCAACGTGTTCACCCGCGGCGGCGCCCGCCTCTACCTCGACGTCGGCTCCCACCCCGAGTTCGCCACGGCCGAGTGCGACCGCCTCGAGGACCTCCTGGCCCAGGACCGGGCCGGCGAGCTCACCATGGCCGACCTCGCCGCCACCGCCAACGAGCGCCTCGCGGCCAAGGAGGTTCCGGGCCGCATCCACCTTCTCAAGAACAACCTCGACGCCGAGGGAACCGGCTTCGGCTGCCACGAGAACTACCTCGTCCGCCGCCGCGGGGACTTCTGGAACGACGCGCGCACGCTCGTCCCGCACCTCGTCACCCGGCAGCTGCTCGTCGGCGCCGGCCACGTCCTGCCGCCCGCACCAGGCTCCCCGGCCGGCAGCCCGGCACGCTTCGTCTTCTCCCAGCGCGCCGACCAGATGGAGGACGCCGTCTCCTCGGCGACGACCCGCTCGCGCCCGCTCATCAACACCCGCGACGAGCCCCACGCCGACGCCGAGCTCTACCGCCGCATGCACGTCATCGTCGGCGACTCCAACGTCGCCCAGGGCTCTACGCTCCTCAAGGTCGGCGTCATGGACCTCCTCCTCGACTACCTCGAGGAGGGTGGCTCCCTGGCGGACCTCCGGCTCGCGAACCCTATGACGGCGATCCGGGACACCTGTCACGACCTCACGGGCACCGTCCCGCTCGAGCTCGCCGACGGGCGCACCATCACCCCGCTCGACCTCCAGACCGAGCACCTCTCCCGCGTCCGCGCCCACACCGCCGGCATGGACCTCACCGGCCTCCAGCGCCAGGCCCTCGACCTGTGGGAGCGGGGCCTCGACGCCGTCCGGGCCGGCCGTCCGCAGGACGTCGCCACCGAGCTGGACTGGGCCGCCAAGCACCAGCTGCTCACCCGCTACGCCGAGCGCGCCGGCGCGGGCCTCGACGACCCGCGCATCTCCCGCCTCACCCTCGCCTACCACGACGTCAGCCCCACCGACGGACTGCGCCTCAAGCTCGAGAAGGCCGGCCTCCTGCGCCGCTACGTCGACGACGACGCCGCCCGCGCCGCGGTCACGACCCCGCCGGCCACGACCCGCGCGCACCTGCGCGGCACCGTCATCGGCCGCGCCGAGGACCTTCGCCGGGACCTCACCGCCGACTGGGTCAATCTCAAGCTCGACGACGGCCGCACCCCCGCCGTCGCCCTGCGCAACCCCTTCGCCACCCAGGACGAGCGGGTCGACGAGCTCCTCGCCCACATGGAGGAGCCGCTCGAGGGCTTCGCCTTGGAGCTGCCTTCCGGCGTCTGAGGGAACGAGCAGCACCCCGTCCACAGGCTCACGCGGGAGGCCCCCGCGGGAGCATGGCGCTCTGCGATACTCCACCCACCGATGAGCACTCCCGACACCCCTCCCACGGAGCACGATGACGCGCCCCGCACGGATCCTGCCTCGCAGCCCGCGCCCGGCAGGCCCGCCGAGCCCGCCCCGGTCACCGGCGCCCAGCGCGCGATCGGCCGCGCCCTCGGGCGCCCCCGTCCTCGCGGCCCGATCGCGATCGGGCTCGCGGCCCTGGCCGCCGTCGCGATCGTCCTCGTGCCCGTCGGGATCGCGGGCCTGCTCGGGGGATCGGCGTCGGGCGACGCGACGGGCGCGGCGAGCGCCACGCCGACCTCCGTCTCGGCGGACGGTCCCGTCGGATCCGTGCTCAGCGTCTCCGGACGCGTCGGCGCCGTCCCCGTGCTCACGCTGCGCGGCCCGCTCGAGGCCGCGACCACCGTCCACTCCGACGTCCTCACTCAGGGCGACGGACGAGAGGTCACCACCGGCGACGCCGTCCTGCTCTCCGTCGCGACCTTCTCCGGCCTCACCGGGGAGAACACGACCGGCACCGAGTCCGGCACCCGCCTCTACCGCGGCCTCCTCGAGGAGAAGGACCTTGGCTCCGCCCTCGCCCGTGCCCTCGATGGCACCGCAGAGGGCTCCCGCGTGGTCCTGCGCGCCCCCGCCGCCTCCACCGACGGCTCCGCCTCGACCGAGATCACCGTCGTCGACGTGCTCCCCACGCTCGCTCAGGGCGACGAGCGCGACGCCCCCAAGGGCGCCCCGAAGGTCTCCGTCGACGGCGCCGGTGTCATGAGCATCGACGTCTCCGGCACCAAGGCGCCGAGCTCCTCGACGGCCGCCACCCTCATCGAGGGCACCGGTCGCCAGGTCACGGCCGCGGACCGCGTCATCGCCCGCTACGCCTCGGCCGGCTGGGACGGGCACCTGCGCTCGTCGACCTACGGGGACACGGTGGTCCCGGGCGTCATCGACATGCGGTCGACGCTGGACGGCATCGCGCGGTCCCTCGTCGACGTGCCCGTGGGCTCGCGCGTCCTCCTGCGGCTCACGGCTGACCAGGCGCGGGGCGACGCGCCCGTCACCGTCGTCATCGACGTCCTCGGGGTGGCCGACGACGACCAGCTTCCGGCCGCGACGGCCACCCCGAGCGGCGAGGTGACGAGCGCACCGACCGCCGACGCGGTCGTCGTCGTCACGCCGCGCCGGGCCGCCACCGGCGGCACCGCGTTCCCGACGCCGAGGAGCGGCTCGCCCACCGCGTCGCCGAGCCCCGCGCGTCCCTGACCCGACGTCCTCAGCCCTGCCGCACCACGACGTCCGGCCCCCAGCCGGGACGTCCCCGGCCGGCCGGGGGTCGCCACGCGCGGTTCACCTCGCGCTCCTGCTCCTGCCACGCGTCGACGTCCCAGTCGTAGACGTCCCGCGCCGCGATCCGCGCCAGCCGCAGGGAAGCAGGGGCGGTGACGAGGACCCGCAGGACCGCGAGGTGCGGCAGCGGCCGCGCCGCGGCGGCGAGCGCGCCGCAGCCCTCCATGACCAGGCATCCGCCCTCGAGAGGTGGGAGCGCCAGGGGACGTCCCGGCGCACCGGTCTCCCAGTCCCATGTCGCGAGCGTCGCACCGTGACCGCGGTCAAGGGCCGCCAGCGCCCCACCGCAGCGCCGGGCCCCCTCGGCGAGCCCCGACCACCCGGGCACGTGCTCCTCGACGGCGAGCAGCCTCGCGCGGGGAGCGCGACGAAGGACGCCTCGTGCGAGCCAGGACTTTCCCGAGCCCGTCAGGCCGTCGACGACGAGCACACGGCCCCTGCAGGCCCTCGTGCGGTGCGGGGCCGGCACCTCACCCGCCCAGTCGCTGAGCCGGTGCTCGGCGGCGCCCGGTGTCAGGAAGACGGTTCGGCGCGCGGCCGGGCTCCTCAGCGCCCGCATCAGCCGGGACAGCCCCACGCGCCGTCACGAAGCGCGATGCGCACGACCTCCGCCGCCCGCAGTCCCGAGCCGATCGCTCCGTCCGTCGAGCCGGCTCCCAGCTGGTCCCCGCACCGGACCACCTTCCCGTCCGGCACGGCCCTCGGGCGCAGGTCCTCCCCGGGAACCACGGCAGGAAGCGTGTCGGGCACGTCATGGACCGCCAGGAGCTGCCAGCCGGTGGAGTCGGCGCCGTAGACCTCCCCCAGGTGCCGGCGCACGTCCTCCTCGGCGGGGTCGGAGTCATCGGTCAGGGTGAGTGCGCCCACGAGGTGCTTCCCATCGGGCGCGTACTCGGCCGCGAGGTTGCTCACGACGCTGGTCGTGGCGACCGGCCCGTCCTCAGGGGACAGACCGCGTCCGTCGACGTGGATCGCCGAGGTGTCACTGGGCGCCTGCGCGGTGGCGAACCAGAAGGTTCGGGTGCCGTGCGTCGTCGGGGTCGGCGTGCGCGTGAGCGACTCCGTCTCCCCGAGCCCGGCGGCGACGACGACCGCGTCTGCCCGCAGGACGCGCTCTGCGACGCGCACCGTCCCGCACCGTGGGTCGACGTCCGTCACCCGCGCACCGAGGCGCACGTCCAGCCCCTCGGCCATGACGCGCGGCAAGGTGCGTGCGCCGCCGCTGGGAAGACCGGGCGTACCGGCGGCGAAGAGGGCCAGCAGCCAGAGCGTGTGCCGCAGTGACGTCGAACCGTCGCGCTCGCACACGACCCCGGAGAGGAAGGGCTCGACCACCCGATGTCGCAGCGGGCCCGTGAAGCCGGCGGAGTCGAGGCCCTCGCGACGCGTCCTGTCCGCGCCGACCGCTCGGGCCAGGACGCGCACCGCGGTCAGGTCCCGGCGGGTGACGAGCCCGGACCGGAGGGTGGCGGGCAGGGTCCAGGGCCTGCGGCTCGGGTCGCTCAGGGTGACGAGGCCGTCCGAGGTGCGCACGCGCACGTCCCGTGGGAAGCGACGCAGACCGAGGCGCTCGACGTCCACGGCGCGGCGCAGGTTGCGGTAGGCCGGGTTGAGCACCTGGAACCCGCGGTCGAGGAGGAAGCCGTCGACCTCGTCGGTCTGGATCCTGCCTCCGACCCGGTCGGCGGCCTCCAGGACGAGGACCCGGCGCCCCTCGTTGGAGAGGGCACGGGCCGCAGCGAGCCCGGCGACGCCGGCTCCGACGACGATCACGTCCGCGTCGGGCTCTCCGTGGGGTCGCGCGGTCGTGGGAACGCGGCAGGACGCGTCGGTCGCGGGCCGGGGCTGTTGCCGCGTCCCGGTGCTCGTGCTCGTTGTCATGCCTGTGTCCTCCTGGGGTGGTCGTGGGCCATCGTGCGGTTCGGAACGCGTCACAGCTCGACGGTGCCGGCGTGTCCACCAGGCTGACCGCCCGTGACCGCGGCGCGGAGAAGCCCGACGGCCAGCGCCGGCCCCGAGGGGGACTTCCAGTACTGGGCGGTGTCCGCGTGGACGACCAGGGCCACCTTGCTGGAGCTCTCCTCGCCCTCGACGCGCTCGACCAGCTCGCTGGTGACGCTGCTCCACAGGTCCTCGACGACGGCGGGGTCGCGCAGGACGCGCCCCCGTCCGGCGACGGAGACGAAGGACGTGCCGTCACGGAAGCCGAGGTTCACCTCCTGGCCGTCCGCCTCCTGGGCCGCGTCACCGCCGCTCGGGACGATGAAGCTGACGTCCCCGTCCTCGCTCACGTCCTGGACCGTGAGCGGACGGGACACGAGGGACCCCGTGGAGTCACGGGTGGTGAGCATCGCGAAGCGCGCCTGGCGCATGAGGTCGCGGACGAGCTCCTGCTCCTCAGCGCGGCGAGCGGTGCTGTGTGGAGTGGACATCATGAGATCCTTCCGGCTGGCGGGGCGACGTCCCCGATGAGACGCCCTTCACGTCAAGATGCCACACTCGCGGGCACCCCGCGAGGCGGTGGCACGTCGGCACGGTGTTCCCGGGCCTCCGGAGCGCGGACCGCGCCGCCGCTCGGGGGCGGTACGGTCCAGGTGGGCGGTCGCAGCGCGCGCTACGCTCGCGGTGCCGCCGCCCCCACGACACCAGGAGTCCCCATGAGCGTCGCAGTCCGCGTCATCCCCTGCCTCGACGTCAAGGACGGGCGCGTGGTCAAGGGCGTCAACTTCCAGGGCCTGCGCGACGCCGGTGACCCCGTCGAGCTCGCCACGCGGTACGACGCCGAGGGGGCCGACGAGATCACCTTCCTCGACGTCTCCGCCTCCTCCGAGGGTCGCACCACCATGCTCGACGTCGTCTCCTCCACGGCTGAGCAGGTCTTCGTGCCCCTCACCGTGGGCGGCGGGGTGCGCGGCGTGGAGGACGTGGACGTCCTCCTGCGCGCCGGCGCCGACAAGGTCGGGATCAACACGGCCGCCATCGCTCGCCCCGAGCTCCTCACCGAGGTCGCCACCCGCTTCGGCAACCAGGTCATCGTGCTGTCCGTCGACGCCCGCCGCTGCCCCGCCGGCGTCACCACTCCCTCCGGCTACGAGGTCACCACCCACGGCGGCACCCGCTCGACCGGTATCGACGCCGTCGACTGGGCCGTGCGCGCCGCGGGCCTGGGCGCCGGCGAGATCCTCCTCAACTCCATGGACGCCGACGGCGTCACCGGCGGCTTCGACCTCGAGATGATCGACGACGTCCGCGCCCGCGTCGACGTGCCCCTCATCGCCTCGGGCGGTGCGGGCAGGGCCTCGGACTTCGCCACCGCCGCCGACCACGGTGCCGACGCAGTCCTCGCGGCCAGCGTCTTCCACTACGGCACCCTCACCATCAGTGAGGCCAAGGACGCGCTGCGCGCGGCCGGGCACCCGGTGCGGTGAGCCCTCGCGCCGGGGGCGGGGCGCGCCGGCCGACGGGCCCTGCTCCGCGCCGCCCTCTCCGGTCTCACGCACAGGGCGCGTCCGCGCCCGGCGCGGGAAGTGCCCCGAGGTCTCACCCACCGCGGGCATAGCACCGGACACGGTGCTGATCGCCCTCGTCGGCGCCTGGACGGGCCCGTCGAGCCGGGGCCCGGGGCCGTGGCACAATCACGGCCCGTGACCACCAGTGAGACCGCCCGTGCCGACTCCCCGCTGCCCGACGAGCTCGCCGACCGGCTCAAGCGCGACCCCAAGGGGCTCATCGCCGCCGTCGTCCAGCAGCACGACACCCGCGAGGTCCTCATGGTCGGGTGGATGAACGACGAGGCGCTCCGCCGGACCCTCACCGAGGGCCGCGTCACCTTCTGGTCACGCTCCCGCCAGGAGTACTGGCGCAAGGGCGACACCTCAGGCAACTACCAGTACGTCAAGGCCGTCTCCCTCGACTGCGACGGCGACGCCCTCCTCGTCGAGGTCGACCAGGTCGGCGCGGCCTGCCACACGGGTGCCCGTTCCTGCTTCCAGGCAGGGGGCGACCTCGGCGCCGCCGTCGGAGAGCGTCCCGAGGCCCTCCGCGAGGAGGCCTGAGCCCGGACCGGACACCGAGGCGGGCTGCGCCCTGGAGGCGCTCTCCACCGAGCTCCTGTCCCGGCGGCCGCGGCGCCCGCGACGCGCGGTGCTACCGTGCGACCTGTTTGCCCGGGCCCCACGATGGCGCGGGCTTGCTCACGCATCCCCAACCTGAGAGCGCACCATGTCCTCATCAGCCACACCGGCGGGCACGGAGGCCCGCCGGCCGGCCGCCGCCAGCAGCCGCGGCGCCGTCAAGGAGCTCACCCTCCGCGGCGTCATCATCGGCGGCGTCATCACCATCGTGTTCACCGCCGCCAACGTCTACCTCGGGCTCAAGGTCGGCCTGACCTTCGCGACCTCCATCCCCGCCGCCGTCATCTCGATGGCGATCCTGCGCCGGTTCAAGGACCACACGGTCCAGGAGAACAACATCGTCCAGACGATCGCGTCCGCGGCGGGGACGCTCTCCGCGATCATCTTCGTCCTGCCCGGCCTCATCATCGTGGGCTGGTGGAACCACTTCCCGTACTGGACGACCGTCGCCGTCATCGCCCTCGGCGGCGTCCTCGGCGTCATGTACTCCATCCCGCTGCGCCGCGCCCTCGTGACCCACTCCGACCTCCCGTACCCCGAGGGGGTCGCGGGGGCGGAGGTCCTCAAGGTCGGCGACACCCACGAGGGAGCCGAGGAGTCCGCCCGGGGCCTGCGCGTCATCATCTGGGGCGCCGTCTGCTCCGCCGGCTACGTCATCCTCAACGCCCTCAAGGCCATCGGCACCGAGGTCTCCACGACCTTCCGCCTCGGCGCCGGCGCCACGACCCTGGGCACGTCCCTGTCGCTCGCCATCATCGGCGTCGGCCACCTCGTCGGTCTCGGGGTCGGCGTCGCCATGCTCGTGGGTCTCGGCATCTCCTACGGGATCCTGCTGCCGCTGCGCACCTCCGGCCACGTCGCCGGGCTCCACGGCACGGACCTCTCCGACCTCGTCTCGACGACCTTCGCCTCCGACGTCCGCTTCGTCGGCGCCGGCACGATCGCCATCGCCGCCGTGTGGACCTTCATCAAGATCCTCGGCCCCATCGTCTCCGGCATCCGCGAGTCCCTCGCCGCCTCCGCCCGTCGGGGCAAGGGCGAGGAGCTTCCCGTCACGGAGCAGGACCTGTCCATGCGCGTCGTCGTCATCACGACCCTGGCCTGCATGCTGCCCGTCGGCGCCCTCCTGTGGCTCTTCGTCCACGGCACCGCCATCGCCTCGAGCGCGCTCGGCCTGGTCCTCATCTCGGTCATCTTCATCCTCCTGACCGGTCTCGCCGTCGCCTCCGTGTGCGGCTACATGGCCGGCCTCATCGGCGCCTCCAACTCGCCGATCTCCGGCGTCGGCATCCTCGTCGCGATCCTCGCCGCCCTCGTCGTCAAGCTCGTCTTCGGCGCCTCGAACGACTCCCAGACGACGTCGCTGGTCGCCTACACGCTCTTCACCTCCGCCGTCGTCTTCGGCATCGCGACGATCTCCAACGACAACCTCCAGGACCTCAAGACGGGCCAGCTCGTCGACTCCACCCCCTGGAAGCAGCAGGTCGCCCTGCTCATCGGCGTCCTCTTCGGAGCGATCGTCATCCCGCCGGTCCTCGATCTCATGCAGACCGCCTTCGGCTTCGTCGGCGCACCCGGCGCCGGCGAGAACGCTCTCGCCGCCCCGCAGGCCAGCCTCATCTCCTCCCTCGTCACGGGCGTCTTCGGCGGCTCCATCGACTGGGGGCTCCTCGGTCTCGGCGCCCTCATCGGCGTCGTCGTCATCATCATCGACGAGATCCTCACCCGCACGACCAGGCGCATGTCCCTGCCGACCATCGCCGTCGGCATGGGCATGTACCTGCCCAGCGCCGTGACCGTCCTCATCCCGCTCGGCGCCGTCCTCGGGGTCATCCACAACCGCGCCGGCGAGCGCTCCGCCCACCCCGAGCGGGTCAAGCGCATGGGCACGCTCATGGCGACCGGCCTCATCGTCGGAGAGTCGCTCTGGGGCGTCGTCTTCGCCGCGATCGTCGGCGCCACCGGCAACGAGGCGCCCCTGGTCGTCTTCCCGGACGGGTGGGCCACCGGTGGCACCTGGCTCGGTGTCGTCGTGTTCATCGCGATGCTGATCGGCCTCTACCGCATGGCGCGGCGCGAGGGCGCCCGCGACTGAGGCGCACGCCGTCCCCTGTCACCGGCTCGGGCGCCGGACCCCGCCCCGGGGTCCGGCGCCCGAGCCGATTTGCCCCGTAACACGGGGGCGTGGACCATGAGTGCCGCACGACCATCCGCGCGAGGCCGCACGGGACCGTGCCGGCGCCCGCCCAACGGCGGCCGACCGACCGACGACCGACCGGCTCCCCGCGGAAAGGTGGTGGCGCGTGATCCGCTTCGACGAGCTCGCCGACGCCTCGCGCGCCCAGGTCGCCCTCCGGCAGGAGCGCGTCCCCCTCGGCACCCTCCGCGAGGCCGTCCGCCTCGCCCCGGGAGCCCTCGACGCCGGTGCCGTCCTGCGGCAGCCCGGCCGCGCCGTGTCCGTCATCGCCGAGGTCAAGCGCGCCACCGCCACCTTCGCCGACCTCTCCGGCGTCGGCGACCCCGCCGTCCTGGCCCGCTTCTACGAGGCCGGGGGAGCGGCGAGCGTCTCGGTCGTCACCGAGCCCGCCCGATCCCACGGCGCGCTGGCGGACCTCGACGCCGTGCGCACGGCGGTCGAGGTCCCCGTGCTCGTCAACGACGTCGTCGTCACCCCCTACCAGGTGCACGAGGCCCGTGCCCACGGCGCCGACATGCTCACCCTCGACGCCCGCCTCGAGGGCCTCGTCCTCGAGGCCCTCGTGGAGCGCACGCACTCGCTCGGCATGCTCGCCGTCGTCGAGGCGCACTCCCGCCGCGAGGCGCTCTCCGCGGTGGAGGTCGGGGCGCGCTGCGTCGCCGTCGACGCGCGCGACCCGGAGACCCTCGACGTCGACCGCTCCCTCTTCGAGCAGGTGGCGGAGGTCCTGCCCAGCACCACCATCCGCGTCGCCGAGGGCGGCGTCGCGGGTCCGCACGACGTCATGACCTACGCCCGCGCCGGCGCCGACGTCGTCCTCGTCGGCGAGGCCGTCATCCGCTCGGCCGACCCCCAACAGATGGTGGCCGAGCTCGTCGCCGCCGGCTCCCACCCCGCCCTGCTCCGCACCACCCACCGAGAGGCCCTCTGAATGCACGCCGCCACGACCGCCATCGAGGGGCTGGCGAGCCTGCCGGCCGCGATCCCGAGTCCCTCCCGGGGCGTCTGGTACATCGGGCCGATCCCGCTGCGCGCCTACGCCCTGTGCATCCTCACCGGCGTCTTCATCGCGGTCTGGCTGGCTGACCGCCGTTACCGCGAGCGCGGGGGCGACCAGGACGTCGCCCTCGACGTCGCCATCCTCGCCGTGCCCGTCGGCATCGTCGGAGCCAGGCTGTACCACGTCATGACCTCCCCGGAGGCCTACTTCGGCCCCGACGGCGACCTGGCCCTCATCCCGCAGGTCTGGCACGGAGGCCTGGGCATCTGGGGCGGCGTCGCCGCGGGCGTCGCCGCCGGCGCCTGGCTCCTCCACCACCGTGGACTGCGACTGGCGCCCATGGCGGACGCCGTCGCTCCCGCCCTCCTCATCGCCCAGGCCGTCGGGCGGGTCGGCAACTACTTCAACCAGGAGCTCTTCGGACGGGCCACCACCCTGCCGTGGGGTCTCGAGATCGACGACGCCCACCTGCCCGCCGGCTACGCGCCCGGGACGCTGTTCCACCCGACGTTCCTCTACGAGCTCCTCTGGAACCTCGCCGGCGCCGCCTTCCTCCTCTGGCTCGACGGCCGGCTGCGACGGCGCGACGGTGCCACCGGCGGACGCCTCATCTGGGCCTACCTCATGGTCTACACGGCGGGCCGCGGCTGGATCGAGGCCCTGCGGATCGACGACGCCCAGCACTTCCTCGGCATGCGTCTCAACGACTGGACCTCGCTCATCGTGTTCCTCACCGGTCTGGTGGGCTACGTCGTGGCCACACGTCGTCACGCTCCCGACACGATCAGGCGCGATAGTGGCGGTGGCACCGATGTGCCAGCGGATTCGCAAGACGCCGATCATGAAATAGAGGCGTAACCCGTCGCTGGAAGCGTCGGCGTTGACGAGACACGGTTGTCCCGCATCTCGGTCACGAGCGCGGGCGCCGACCTACAGAGAGGACGGGCTCCATGCAGCAGACCGCTCAGTCGGCCGCCGGGACGGCGGCATCCCAGAGGCAGGGGCTTTACGACCCCGCCTATGAGCACGACGCCTGCGGCATGGGTTTCGTGGCGCGCCTCGACGGCGCCCCGGCTCACTCCGTCGTCTCCGACGCCCTCCACGTCCTCGCCCGCCTCGACCACCGCGGTGCCGTCGGCGCCGAGGAGAACACGGGCGACGGCGCCGGCATCCTCATGGCCGTCCCGGACGCCTTCTTCCGCGAGGAGGTCGCCTCGCTGCCCAAGGCGGGCGCCTACGCCGTCGGCCTCGTCTTCCTCCCTGGCCCGCACGAGGGCGCCCAGGCCCGTTCGCAGGCCGTCGCCGCCATCGAGCGCCTAGCGCGCGAGGAAGGGCTGCGCGTCGTCGGCTGGCGCGACGTCCCCACCGACGACTCGATGATCGGCCCGACCGCCCGCGGCGCCATGCCCGAGTTCCGTCACCTCGTCGTCACGGACCGCGCCGGCCGCGCCAGCGGCGTCGCCCTGGACCGCCTCGCCTACCGCCTGCGCCGCCGCGCGCAGAAGGAGGCCGGCGTCTACATGGCCTCCCTCTCGTCCCGCACCCTCGTCTACAAGGGCATGCTCACTACCGAGCAGCTCGCGCCCTTCTTCCCGGACCTCACCGACGAGCGCGTCGCCACCCGCGTGGCCCTCGTGCACTCCCGCTTCTCCACGAACACCTTCCCGTCGTGGCCCCTGGCTCAGCCCTTCCGCATGATCGCCCACAACGGCGAGATCAACACCGTGCGCGGCAACCGCAACTGGATGGCCGCCCGCGAGGGCCTCATGAGCTCCGAGCTCCTCGGCGACCTCGAGCCGCTCCTCCCCGTGTGCACCGAGGGCGGCTCCGACTCCGCCTCTTTCGACGAGGTCTTCGAGCTCCTCACCCTCGCCGGCCGGTCCATGCCGCACGCCATGGCGATGCTCGTGCCCGAGGCCTGGGAGAAGAACACGACGATGGACCCCAGGGTCCGCGCCTTCTACGAGTACAGCGCCAACATCGTCGAGCCCTGGGACGGCCCCGCCGCCATGGTGTTCACCGACGGCACCCAGGTCGGTGCCGTCATGGACCGCAACGGTCTTCGCCCCGGCCGCTGGACCGCCACCAAGGACGGCACCATCGTCCTGGCCTCGGAGACGGGCGTCCTGCCCATCGACGAGTCGAACATCGCCGCCCGTGGCCGGCTCGAGCCCGGCACCATGTTCCTCGTCGACCTCGACTCGGGCCGCATCGTCCCCGACGCGGAGATCAAGGCCGGCCTCGCCGCCGAGGCCCCCTACGACGAGTGGCTCGCCGAGAACATGGTCAGCCTCGAGGACCTCCCGCCCCGCGAGCACGTCGGCCACTCCGCCTCCTCCGTCCTGCGCCGCCAGCAGACCTTCGGCTACACGCACGAGGAGCTCTCCATGCTGCTCACGCCGATGGCCGTCAACGGCGCCGAGGCCATCGGCTCCATGGGCACGGACACGCCCATCGCGGTGCTCTCGAGCCGCCCCCGCCTCGTCTTCGACTACTTCAGCCAGCTCTTCGCCCAGGTGACCAACCCGCCGCTGGACTCCTACCGCGAGGAGCTCGTCACCTCGATGTCCGCCGCGATCGGCCCCGAGCCGAACTTCCTCGCGGACACCCCGGAGCACGCGCGCAAGCTCGTCATCCCCTTCCCGGTCCTCACCTCGGACCAGCTCGCTCAGCTCGCCCACATCGGGCGCGCGAAGGCCGCCAAGGGGTTCACCGCCACGAAGATCAAGGGCCTGTTCCGCGTCAGCGGGGGAGAGGCCGCCCTGCGCGAGCGCCTCGAGGAGATCTTCGCCGAGGTCGACGCCGCGGCCGAGGCCGGCACGAGCTTCATCATCCTGTCGGACCGCGAGTCCACCGCGGAGATGGCCCCCATCCCGTCGCTGCTCCTCACGAGCGCCGTCCACCACCACCTGCTGCGCAGGCACACGCGCACCCAGGTCGGTCTCGTCGTCGAGGCCGGCGACGTCCGTGAGGTCCACCACGTCGCCCTCCTCATCGGCTACGGGGCCGCGGCCGTCTGCCCCTACCTCGCCATGGAGTCCGTCGAGGCCCTGGCCCGCTCCGGGGCTATCAAGGTCGATCCGGACACCGCCGTCGAGAACCTCGTCCACGCGCTCGGGCACGGAGTCCTCAAGGTCATGTCCAAGATGGGCATCTCCACCGTCGCCTCCTACCGGGGCGCCCAGGTCTTCCAGGCCGTCGGCCTCTCCGAGGACCTCGTCGACGAGTACTTCACCGGCACCCCCACCCCGCTGGGCGGCATCGGCCTCGACGTCATCGCCGAGGAGGTCCTCGCTCGGCACCTGCAGGCCTACCCGCCGTCGGGCATCTCGCCGGCGCACCGCACCCTGCAGACCGGCGGCGACTACCAGTGGCGCCGTGAGGGCGAGGACCACCTCTTCAACCCCGCGACCATCTCCCGTCTCCAGTACGCGACGCGGACCGAGCAGCGCGAGGTCTTCCGCCGCTACACCGACGAGATCAACGACCAGTCCGAGCAGCTCATGACGCTGCGCGGCCTCATGCGCCTGCGCACCGAGGACGTCGAGCCCGTCCCGCTCGAGGAGGTCGAGCCGGTCGAGGAGATCGTCAAGCGCTTCGCCACCGGCGCGATGAGCTACGGCTCCATCTCCCGTGAGGCGCACGAGACCCTCGCCATCGCCATGAACCGCCTCGGCGGCAAGTCCAACACCGGTGAGGGCGGCGAGTCCCGCGAGCGCCTGCACGACCCGGAGCGCTGCTCCAAGATCAAGCAGGTCGCCTCCGGCCGCTTCGGCGTCACGGCCGAGTACCTCACCTTCGCCGAGGACATCCAGATCAAGATGGCCCAGGGCGCCAAGCCCGGTGAGGGCGGCCAGCTCCCGGCCCACAAGGTCTACCCGTGGGTCGCCGAGGTCCGCCGCTCGACCCCTGGCGTCGGCCTCGTCTCGCCGCCGCCGCACCACGACATCTACTCCATCGAGGACCTAGCCCAGCTCATCAGCGACCTCAAGAACGCCAACGAGGAGGCGCGCGTCCACGTCAAGCTCGTCTCCGAGATCGGCGTCGGCACCGTCGCCGCGGGCGTGTCCAAGGCGAAGGCGGACGTCGTCCTCATCTCGGGCTTCGACGGCGGCACCGGCGCGGCCCCGCTCACCAGCGTCAAGCACGCCGGCGCCCCGTGGGAGATCGGCCTGGCCGAGGCCCAGCAGACCCTCGTCCTCAACGACCTGCGCGACCGCATCGTCGTGCAGTGCGACGGTCAGCTCAAGACCGGCCGCGACGTCGTCATCGCCGCGCTCCTGGGCGCCGAGGAGTTCGGCTTCGCGACGACGGCGCTCGTCGTCTCCGGCTGCATCATGATGCGCAAGTGCCACCTCGACACCTGCCCGGTGGGCGTCGCCACGCAGAACCCCGTCCTGCGCCAGCGCTTCTCCGGCCGTCCGGAGTTCCTCGTCACGTTCTTCCGGTACATCGCCGAGGAGGTCCGCGAGATCCTCGCCAGCCTGGGCCTGCGCACCATCGAGGAGGCCGTCGGCCGCGCGGACCTGCTCGACACCGAGAAGGCCGTCGCCCACTGGAAGTCCGAGGGCCTCGACCTCACGCCGATCCTCACGATGGCGCAGCCGGCCCCCGGCTCGTCGCTCCACCACGTCAAGGGCCAGGAGCACGGCCTCGAGTCCGTCCTGGACCGCACGCTCATCAAGCTGGCGGCCCCCGCGCTCAGCCGTGCCGAGCACGTCTCCATCACCCAGCCGATCCAGAACACGGACCGCACGGTGGGCACGATGCTCGGGCACGAGATCGCCAAGAAGTACGGCGACGAGGGGCTCGCTGACGGCACGATCGAGATCAACCTGTCCGGCTCCGCCGGCCAGTCGCTCGGCGCATTCCTCCCGCACGGCGTCACGGTCCGGCTCACGGGCGACGCGAACGACTACGTCGGCAAGTCCCTGTGCGGCGGCCGCGTGGCCGTCCACCCCAGCAAGGGCGCGTCCTTCGTCGCCGAGGAGCAGGTCATCGCCGGAAACGTCATCGGCTACGGCGCGACCGCGGGCGAGCTCTTCATCCGCGGCCGCGTCGGCGAGCGCTTCGCCGTCCGCAACTCCGGTGCCACGCTCGTCGCCGAGGGCGCGGGCGACCACGCCCTGGAGTACATGACCGGCGGTACGGCCGTCGTCCTCGGCGCCACCGGCCGGAACGTCGCCGCGGGCATGTCCGGCGGGACCGGCTACCTCCTCGACCTCGACCGCGCGAGGATGAACGCGGAGGCCGTCGCCAGCGGCGCCGTCGAGCTCTCCGAGCTCGACGACTCCGACGTCGACGTCCTCACCACCATCCTGCGCGAGCACGTCGAGGAGACCGGCTCGGCGGTCGCCCAGCGTCTGCTGGACGAGCCCGAGCAGCTCCGGTCGCGCTTCACGCGCGTCCTCCCGCGCCAGTACGCGGCCGTGCGCCGCGTCCTCGCCGACGCCGAGGCGTCCGGCCTCACCCCGTCCGACCCCACCGTGTGGGACAGCATCCTGGAGGTGTCCCGTGGCTGACCCCCGCGGCTTCCTGAAGATCACCGAGCGCGAGCTGCCGAAGTACCGCCCTGTCGAGGTCCGCATCCTCGACTTCAAGGAGGTCGAGGATCGCAAGACCCAGGACGAGGCCCAGCTGCGCCGACAGGCCTCCCGCTGCATGAACTGCGGCATTCCCTTCTGCCACCAGGGCTGCCCGCTCGGGAACCTCATCCCCGAGTGGAACGACCTGACCTGGAAGGGCGACACGGCCGCCGCCGTCGAGCGCCTCCACGCCACCAACAACTTCCCGGACTTCACCGGGCGGCTGTGCCCGGCGCCCTGCGAGTTCGCCTGCACGCTCGGCATCAACCAGCCGGCCATCACCATCAAGAACATCGAGCACTCGATCGCCGACGCCGGCTTCGACGAGGACCTCATCAAGCCGCAGGTCCCTGCCTTCCTCACCGGCTCGACGGTCGCCGTCATCGGCTCCGGCCCCGCCGGCCTCGCGGCGGCGCAGCAGCTGACCCGCGCCGGGCACACCGTCGCCGTCTTCGAGAAGGACGACAAGCCGGGCGGTCTCCTGCGCTACGGCATCCCGGAGTTCAAGCTCGAGAAGTCGGTCCTCGACCGCCGCCTCGCCCAGATGGAGGCGGAGGGCACCCGCTTCCGCAACTCGGTCGACGTTGGCAACGAGCTCACCGGCCAGGAGCTCCTCGAGTCCTTCGACGCCGTCGTCCTCGCCATGGGCACCCCGAAGCGCCGCGACCTGCGCGTCCCGGGCCGCGAGCTCGAGGGCACCTACCAGGCGCTCGAGTACCTCACCGCCGCGACCCGCGAGGTCCACGGCGAGGGCCCGACGCCGATCTCCGCCGAGGGCAAGGACGTCATCATCATCGGTGGCGGCGACACCGGAGCCGACTGCCTCGGTACCGCGATCCGCCAGGGCGCCAGGTCCGTGACCTCCATCGAGATCATGCCCGCGCCGCCCACGGAGCGCCCCGCCAACCAGCCCTGGCCGACGTACCCGCGGCTCTACAAGGTCGCCTCCGCGCACGAGGAGGGCGGCGACCGCGTCTGGGCGACCTCCACCGTCGAGATGCTCGACGACGGCGAGGGCCGCGTCGGGTCGCTGCGCATCACCGAGGTCGCCTTCGAGGGCGGACGCCCGGTCCCCGTCGAGGGCACCGAGCGGGTCATCCCGGCCCAGCTCGTCCTTCTCGCGATGGGCTTCACCGGCGTCCCGGAGACGGGCCTCGTCGAGCAGCTCGGCCTGTCCCTGGACGCGCGGGGTCGCATCGAGCGCGACGAGGACTGGAACGCGGGCGTGCCCGGCGTCTTCGTCGCCGGCGACTCCGGCCGCGGTCAGAGCCTCATCGTGTGGGCGATCGCGGAGGGCCGCTCGGCGGCCGCCAGCGTGGACCGCTACCTGCGGGGCACGACGGAGCTGCCGAGCCCGATCACCCCGACCGAGGTCTCCTACCAGCCGTGATCCCGGCGGGCGGGGGAGCGGCATCCTCCCCGGCCCGGCCCGGCCGGGTCATCCGTGCGCCCGTCCCGTGGACGGGCGGGCGCACGGCGTACTCAGGGGCAGCAGGAACCCTCGGAGCACGAGCACGCGGACTCCGAGCCGCGTGAGGTGGACCCGGCGCTCGAGGCGGTGAACACCGCGTGACCCTCCTCCCAACAGGTCGTCATCCCCCCGTGGGGCCTCGTCCGGGGCCGGAGCATCCCGTAAGATCCGGGCCATGCGAAGAGCGAAGATCGTCTGCACACTGGGACCCGCCACTGAATCTCCTGAGCAGGTTCAGGCGCTGATCGACGCGGGCATGAACGTGGCCCGTATCAACCGTTCCCACGGGCGCGCCGAGGACCAGGAAGTCGTCATCGAGCGCATCCGCGAGGCCTCGGCCGCGTCCGGCCGTCCGGTCGCCATCCTCGTCGACCTCCAGGGTCCGAAGATCCGCCTCGGCAACTTCGTCAACGACCAGAAGGTCATGCTCAACAAGGGCGACGAGTTCACGATCACGACGGACGACGTCCTCGGCACGGTCAAGCGCGTCGGCACCACCTTCAAGGGTCTGCCGGGCGACTGCCGCCCCGGTGACCGCCTCCTCATCGACGACGGCAACGTCGCGGTGCGGGTCACGGCCGTCACCGACACGGACGTCGTCACCAAGGTCGAGGTCCCGGGCTACGTGTCCAACCACAAGGGCCTCAACCTCCCCGGCGTCGCCGTCTCCGTCCCGGCCCTGTCCGAGAAGGACCGCGAGGACCTGCGCTGGGCGTGCCGCATCGGCGCCGACCTCATCGCCCTGTCCTTCGTCCGCGACTCCAAGGACATCGAGGACGTCCACCAGATCATGGACGAGGAGGGCGTGCGCATCCCGGTCATCGCGAAGATCGAGAAGCCGCAGGCCGTCGACAACCTCTTCGACATCGTCTCCGCCTTTGACGGGATCATGGTCGCGCGCGGCGACCTCGGCGTCGAGATGCCGCTCGAGTCCGTGCCGCTCGTCCAGAAGCGCGCCATCGAGCTCGCCCGCCGCCAGGCCAAGCCGGTCATCGTCGCGACCCAGGTGCTCGAGTCGATGATCCAGAACCCTCGCCCGACCCGCGCCGAGGCCTCCGACTGCGCCAACGCCATCCTCGACGGCGCTGACGCGGTCATGCTCTCCGGCGAGACCTCGGTCGGCGCCTACCCGATCGAGTGCGTGCGCACGATGGCGCGCATCATCGAGAACGTCGAGGAGAACGGCGGCGAGCGCATCGCCGAGCTCGGCTCCTACCCGCAGACCCGCGGCGGCGTGCTCACCCGCGCCGCGGCCGAGATGGGCGAACAGCTCGACGCCACCTACCTCGTCACCTTCACGCAGTCCGGTGACACGGCCCGCCGCCTGTCCCGCCTGCGCTCCGCCATTCCGCTGCTGGCCTTCACCCCGCTCGAGTCGACCCGCCGTCAGCTGGCCGTCTCCTGGGGCGTGAGCACCTACACCGTGCCCGATGTCCGTCACACCGACGAGATGGTCGCCCAGGTCGACGAGATCCTCCAGGCCAAGCAGCTCGCGCAGCCCGGAGACTCCGTCATCATCGTCGCCGGCATGCCGCCGGGCACGCCCGGCTCCACCAACTCGATCCGCGTCCACACCGTCGGTGAGGAGATCGACTACAAGGCCGTCCGCGCCTGAGCCGAACCTCCGCCCGAGGACGTGAGGAAGGGGCTCCGCACCAGCTGGTGCGGAGCCCCTTCGTCGTCTCGTCCCTGCGGTCGTCGGCGTCGGGCACGCGACCACGGCCGACCGACGGGGACGAGACGCCATCGCCTCGTACCTCCGGTGGGACTCGAACCCACAACACTCCGATTTTGAGTCGGATGCCTCTGCCAGTTGGGCTACGGAGGCGGATGCCGCGCAGTGCCCGGGCGTGAGTCTCGCGACGCCGCCCCGGTGCTCGCGACCGCGCTGAGCATACTAGGATCGGCTCGTGAGCAACGAGTCTTCCACCTCCTCCCGCCGAGTCCTCGTCGCCGAGGACGAGACCCTCATCCGCCTCGACATCGTCGAGACCCTCACCGACGCCGGCTTCGAGGTCGTCGCCGAGGCCGCCGACGGCGAGGAGGCCGTCCGCCTCGCTGAGGAGCACGAGCCGGACCTGTGCGTCATGGACGTCAAGATGCCCGTCATGGACGGCATCACCGCCGCCGAGCAGATCGTCGAGAAGGTCGGCGCCGCCGTCGTCATGCTGACGGCCTTCTCCCAGACCGAGCTCGTCGGGCGGGCGAGCGCCGCCGGCGCGATGGCGTACGTCGTCAAGCCCTTCACCCCGGCGGACCTCATCCCCGCCGTCGAGATCGCGCTGTCCCGCCACGAGGAGATCCAGTCCCTCGAGAACGAGATCAGCGACCTCCAGGAGCGCTTCGAGACCCGCAAGCGCGTGGACCGCGCCAAGGGCCTCCTCATGGAGAAGATGGGGCTCAGCGAGCCCGAGGCCTTCCGCTGGCTCCAGAAGACGTCCATGAACCGGCGGCTCACCATGCGTGAGGTCGCCGACGCCGTCATCGAGCAGGTCGGAGCCTCCAAGAAGGAGGACTGAGGCCCTCACCGGGCGGGGTGGCCGATGCTGCGCCCCGTGCCGGAGGGGCCAGGAGCGGGTGCCTGCGGTCAGCCCCGGTCCGTGAACAGGCTGCGCAGCGTCCCGCGCGCGACCTGACGACCCTTCTCGTCGAGGACCGACACCTCGTAGACGGCGGTGCGCCGCCCCCGGTGAACGGGGGTGGCCACCGCCGTCGCCCGCCCCTCCGTCGCCGGCCTCAGGTGGCTGACCTGCAGCTCAGCGCCGACCGCCACCGTGCCCTCCGGCGCGGCCTGGCGCGCCGCCACGGAGGCAGCCGTCTCGATGAGCGCGGCGGAGGCACCACCGTGGAGGATGCCGATCACCTGGCGGGCGCCCTCGACCGGCATCGTCACGACGGTCCGGTCCGCGGATCGCTCCAGCACCTCCATGCCGAGTGTCGCCATGAGAGTGCCCTGCTCCCAGTCCTCAAGCCCGCCCGGCACCGGGGGAGCGACTGGGGCGGAGACCGCCGAGCCGGCGGGGTGCGTGTCCGGGAAGGCGCGCGCCCGCGGCGCCGGGAAGCCGACCGGTGCGTCCGCGGTCCGCGCGGTCGGGCCGGGCTGGGGGACGCCGTCGGGGGGCGTGGAGGGGTGCTGGTCGCTCATGCCCGTAGGCTGGCACGGTGAGCACCACGGATTCCAGCACCCCCGCCAGCACGTCCCCGTCCGGCAGCGCCTCCGTCACCCCGGCCGACGACGGCGCCAGGCTCCTGCTCATCGACGGCCACTCCATGGCCTTCCGCGCGTTCTTCGCGCTCCCGGTGGACTCCTTCACGACCTCGACCGGTCAGGCGACGAACGCCGTCCACGGCTTCACCTCGATGTTCCTCTCGCTCCTGGAGCAGGAGCAGCCGACGCACGTCGCCGTCGCCTTCGACCTGCCCGGGGGGACCTTCCGGACCGAGGAGTACTCCGACTACAAGGGCACCCGCGACGAGACCCCCCGCCCCTTCGTCGGGCAGGTCGAGCTCATCGAGGAGCTCCTCGCCGCCATGGGCGTGCGGACCCTCACCGCTCCCGGCTATGAGGCTGACGACATCCTCGCGACCCTCGCCCGCCGCGGCCAGGATGCCGGCATGGAGATCCTCGTCTGCTCGGGGGACCGCGACTCCTTCCAGACCGTCACCGACCGCTGCACGGTGCTCTACCCGATCAAGGGCGTCTCCACGCTGCGCCGCATGACGCCCGACGAGGTCCAGGAGCGCTACGGCGTCCCGCCGGAGCGCTACCCGCACCTCGCCGCCCTCGTCGGCGAGACGAGCGACAACCTGCCCGGCGTGCCCGGGGTGGGCCCCAAGACGGCCGCCAAGTGGATCAACCTCTATGACGGCCTCGAGGGCGTCATCGCCCACGCCGACGAGATCAAGGGCAAGGCCGGCCAGTCCCTGCGCGACCACCTCGACGACGTCGTCCGCAACCGTCGCCTCAACCGGCTCCTCACGGACCTCGACCTCGGCGTCCAGCCCGCCACGGACCTCCGCCTCGTCGGGGCGGACCGCCGCGAGCTCGCCCGCGTCATGGAGGCCCTCGAGTTCCGAACCCTGCACCAGCGAGCCCTGCGCACGCTCACCTTCGCCGACACCTCCGACGGCGTCGAGGCGCGAGAGGAGTCGGAGCTGGGCGACGACTCGCCACTGGCGCGCCTCGAGGTCCTCGACGTCGCCGTCCTCGGCCACGGCGTCGAGCCCGGGTCACTCACGGCCTGGCTCGACGAGCACCTCCGCGCCACGGGCGACGATGAGGAGACCCGTCTGCTCGGCCTCGACGTCGTCGGCGACCTGCGGCCCGGTCGCGGATCCGCCGAGCTCATCTCCGTCTCAGACGGCGAGCACGCCGTCGCCGTGGACACGGCTCTCGTCTCCCCGGACGACGAGGCGGCCCTCGCCGCGCTCCTCGCCGACCCCGCCCGGCCCAAGGTCGTCGCCGACGCCAAGGGCGCCTGGCACGCCCTGACGGGACGCGGCCTGGACCTCGACGGCGTCGTCGCCGACCCGTCACTGGCCGGGTACCTGTGCCGCCCCGAGCAGCGGGACTACGGCACCGACGCCCTGGCCGAGCGCTGGCTCGGCCTCGACCTCGCCTCCCTCACCGTCACCGACGAGCCCGCCGAGGCGCAGTCCGCCTTCGACCTGGACGCCCTCGGTGGGGGTGGGGACGCCGTCCCGACGGCGGCCCTCGCCTCGGCGCGCCGAGCCGCCGCCCTCCTCCCGCTCCAGGAGGCCCTCGAGGCCCAGATGGACCAGCGCGGGGCCACGGAGCTCTTCACCCACCTCGAGATGCCCGTGGCCGCCACGCTCGCGGAGATGGAGCACGCCGGCATCGCCGTCGACGAGGACGTGCTGCGGGAGCGGGAGACCGAGCTCGACGCCCGCGTCACCCACGCCGCCGAGGGCGCCTACGACGCTGCCGGGCACGAGCTCAACCTCTCGAGTCCCAAGCAGCTCCAGACGGTGCTCTTCGACGAGCTCGGCATGCCGCACACGCGGAGGACCAAGACCGGCTACACGACCGACGCGGGCGCCCTGGCCGAGCTCTACGCGAAGACGGGCCACCCCTTCCTCGAGAACCTTCTCGAGCACCGCGACGCCATCAAGCTCCGCCAGACCGTCGAGGGCCTGCGCAAGGCCGTCCTGCCCGACGGCCGCATCCGGACCACCTTCCAACAGACGGTCGCCGCGACCGGGCGCCTGTCCTCGATCGACCCGAACCTCCAGAACATCCCTGCGCGCACCGAGGAGGGCCGTCGCATCCGCGAGGCCTTCACGACCGGCGAGGGCTACGAGTGCCTCGTCACCGCCGACTACTCCCAGATCGAGATGCGCATCATGGCGCACCTGTCCGGCGACGAGGCCCTCATCGACGCCTTCCGCTCGGGGGAGGACCTGCACCGCTACGTCGCCGCGCTCGTCCACGGCATCGACGTCGAGGACGTCACCGCGGAGCAGCGCAGCCACGTCAAGGCCATGAGCTACGGCCTCGCCTACGGGCTGTCAACCTTCGGCCTGGCCAAGCAGCTCGGCATCGACAACGCCGACGCCGCCGCCCTCCGGGACGCCTACTTCGCACGCTTCGGCCGCGTCCACGACTACCTCGAGGCCGTCGTCGAGCAGGCCCGCCGCGACGGCTACACGGAGACCATGTTCGGGCGCCGCCGCTACCTCCCGGACCTGACGAGCGACAACCGCCAGCGCCGCGAGATGGCCGAGCGCGCCGCCCTCAACGCCCCGATCCAGGGCAGCGCCGCCGACATCGTCAAGAAGGCCATGATCGACGTCGCGGAGGGCCTGGCCGAGGCGGGGCTCTCCTCGCGGGTGCTGCTCCAGATCCACGACGAGCTCCTCGTCGAGGTCGCCCCCGGCGAGGCCGGCGCGGTCGAGGACTTCCTGCGCGAGCGCATGGGAGGGGCCGCCGAGCTCTCCGTCCCGCTCGACGTCTCGGTCGGTCGCGGGACCACCTGGCGCGACGCCGCGCACTGAGCGATCGGCTGCGGGGAAGCGCCGCGGCCGTCGTCAGGGCGACCGGCGGGGCGCCGACGCCGGCCCGTGCCACAGGCGGACGTGAGCGATTCCACGGCTCCGCACCGGGTTCTCCGTGACCTTCCACAGGTCACGAACTGGGCACGTCCTGGTAGAGTCCCAAGAGTGCGCTCATGGGTGCCGACGTCGAGCCGCTCCTGAGACAGTTCCCGAACTGCTTCTCGGCGGAAACGGCTGTCGCGCTCGCCGCGCCGGGGCCAGTCCGGGCTGGTCGTCGGGGCGTGGGACGCACGGACTCTATCCACCCGACCCATCTGTCCACTTTCGGAGCAACCACTCAATGACCACCACCACGCCCAGCCCCGCCCCGGTCGCCGTCAACGACATCGGCTCGACCGAGGAGATCCTCGCCGCCGTCGACGAGACCATCAAGTACTTCGACGACGGCGACATCGTCGAGGGCACCGTCGTCAAGGTGGACCGCGACGAGGTCCTTCTTGACATCGGCTACAAGACCGAGGGCGTCATCCTCGCTCGTGAGCTGTCCATCAAGCACGACGTCGACCCCGACGAGATCGTCTCCGTCGGCGACGAGATCGAGGCCCTTGTTCTCCAGAAGGAGGACAAGGAGGGTCGTCTGCTCCTGAGCAAGAAGCGCGCCCAGTACGAGCGCGCGTGGGGCACCATCGAGCGCGTCAAGGAGGAGGACGGCGTCGTCACGGGCACCGTCATCGAGGTCGTCAAGGGCGGTCTCATCCTCGACATCGGCCTTCGCGGCTTCCTCCCCGCCTCCCTCGTCGAGATGCGTCGCGTCCGCGACCTCCAGCCCTACGTGGGCCGCGAGCTCGAGGCAAAGATCATCGAGCTGGACAAGAACCGCAACAACGTGGTCCTCTCCCGCCGCGCCTGGCTCGAGCAGACCCAGTCCGAGGTCCGCACCAACTTCCTGCAGACCCTGCAGAAGGGCCAGGTCCGCACCGGCGTCGTCTCCTCGATCGTCAACTTCGGTGCCTTCGTGGACCTCGGCGGCGTCGACGGCCTCGTCCACGTCTCCGAGCTCTCCTGGAAGCACATCGACCACCCGTCCGAGGTCGTCGAGGTCGGTCAGGAGGTCACCGTCGAGGTCCTCGACGTCGACTTCGACCGCGAGCGCGTCTCCCTGTCGCTCAAGGCGACGCAGGAGGACCCGTGGCAGGCCTTCGCCCGCACGCACGCCATCGGCCAGGTCGTCCCCGGCAAGGTCACCAAGCTCGTCCCCTTCGGCGCCTTCGTCCGTGTCGAGGACGGCATCGAGGGCCTCGTCCACATCTCCGAGCTGGCCCAGCGTCACGTCGAGGTGCCCGAGCAGGTCGTCAAGGTCGGCGAGGAGGTCTTCGTCAAGGTCATCGACATCGACCTCGAGCGTCGCCGCATCTCGCTGTCCCTCAAGCAGGCCAACGAGGGCGTCGACCCGGCCTCCGAGGACTTCGACCCCTCGCTCTACGGCATGGCCGCGGAGTACGACGAGAACGGTAACTACAAGTACCCCGAGGGCTTCGACCCGGAGACCAACGAGTGGCTCGAGGGCTACGACGCCCAGCGCGAGGCCTGGGAGGCCGAGTACGCGGCCGCCCACGCCCGCTGGGAGGCCCACAAGGCCCAGGTCGCCAAGGCGCTCGAGGAGGACACGGAGACCGGCGACGCCAGCGCCGCCCAGTCCACCTCGTACTCCTCGGCCCCGGCCGAGGCCACCGGCACCCTCGCCTCCGACGAGGCTCTTGCCGCCCTCCGCGAGAAGCTGACCGGCAACTGAGCCTGACAGCCTGATCCGCTCCTGACGGCGCCCCGACCACCTCGTGCGGTCGGGGCGCCGTCGTGCTCCCAGCCCGTACACCGGTGTGGGGCCGGTGCGGGACGTGGCGGTCCGCCACAGGCACTGGCAGTCCGTGCGTCCTAGCGACCGCGTGAGCGGCGCCGGAGTGGCCCTGGCAGCACGCTCAGCACGGCGGCGACGACGGCTGCCCCCGCACTGGGGTCGCGGTGGGCAAAGTGCGGTACTAACCTGCCGGGTATGCAGTCTCAGTCGCCGGCGCGGTCCCGGTTGGTGCCTGACCGAGTGACCGTCCTCGTCACAGGCTTCGCGCCCTTCGGCGGCGAGAGCGTCAACGCCTCCTGGGAGGCCGTGAGCCGCCTGCCGCACCAGGTCCCCCTCGCCGGCGGCACCGCGGAACTCACCACGGAGGAGCTCCCGGTCACCTTCACCGGGGCCGCGGCCCGCTCCCGCGAGCTCATCGAGACTCTCCGGCCCGACGTCGTCCTGCACGTGGGCGTCAGCGCCGCGGCCGGTGCTGTTCGGCTCGAGACGACCGCGCGCAACGTCGCCGACGCCCGCATCCCCGACAACGCGGGCAGGCAGCCCGCTGGTGAGCAGCTCACCCCCGGCGGGGCCGAGTCCCTGCGGTCCACGTGGCTCGTTGGCGCTCTCGTCGGTCGGCTCCGGGCCGCAGGGCTCCCGGTCGAGGCCTCCGACGACGCAGGACGCTACGTCTGCAACGCCACTCTCTACTCGGCGCTCGAGACCGCCGCGGGAATGAGCGAGGACGCACCCTACGTCGGCTTCGTCCACGTCCCGTCGCTCGACACGCTCGACGTCGAGGTGACGACGGAGGTCCTCAGGAGGCTCGTCGTCGAGCTGTCGGACCAGGTCCGTCGCCGATCCGCGGCCCGGAGCGGGCTCGGCCGACTCGCCGTCCCGCGGCCCGGGAGACCCCTCCGCCTCGGGCTCACCGGTGGGATCGGCTCGGGCAAGTCCTCCGTCGCGAGGCTGCTGGCGAGCCACGGCGCGACCGTCGTCGACGCCGACGGCCTGGCCCGCGAGGTGGTCGAGCCCGGCACGCCGGGGCTCGCCGCCATCGCGGACGCCTTCGGGCCCACCGTCCTCACCGCCGACGGCGCGCTCGACCGCCAGGCACTGGCCGGCGTCGTCTTCGCGGACCGTGACGCCCGGACGCAGCTCGAGTCGATCACGCTGCCGCTCATCGCGGCGACCGCGGCCGAGCGCATGGACCGTGTCGCCGCCGGCGCGGTCGCCGTCTACGACGTCCCGCTCCTGGCCGAGGGACGGATGGCCGATCTGTTCGACGCTGTCATCGTCGTCGAGACCCCGTTGCCCCTCCGCCTTGAGCGGCTCGAGGGACGCGGCCTCGCGCGGGACGAGGCACGCGCCCGCATGGCGAACCAGGCGAGCGACGAGGAGCGCCGCGCCCTCGCGGACGTCCTCCTCCTCAACAACGGCACGGAGCCGGACCTCGCCGACGGCGTCGACTGGGTGTGGAAGAACAGGATCGCCCGAGCCCTTCCCTGACGGCGCAACGGCCTGTGATGCGTGCCCTGCGAGCGCGTCGTGCGTGCCGCGTAGCCTGGCGCCATGCGCCCCGTCACCGACCTCCGCCGTGCCGAGAAGCCCTTCGAGGTCATCAGCCCGTACCAGCCCAGCGGTGACCAGCCCACCGCCATCAAGGAGCTGACGGAGCGGCTCAACGCGGGGGAGAAGGACATCGTCCTGCTCGGCGCCACCGGTACGGGAAAGTCGGCGACGACGGCCTGGCTCGTCGAGCAGGTCCAGCGCCCCACCCTCATCCTCGAGCCCAACAAGACGCTCGCCGCCCAGATGGCTGCGGAGTTCCGCGAGCTCCTGCCCAACAACGCCGTCGAGTACTTCGTCTCCTACTACGACTACTACCAGCCGGAGGCCTACGTCCCGCAGACGGACACCTTCATCGAGAAGGACTCCTCCATCAACGACGAGGTCGAGCGCCTGCGGCACAGCGCGACGAACAACCTCCTCACGCGGCGCGACGTCGTCGTCGTCTCCTCGGTGTCCTGCATCTACGGACTGGGCACGCCGCAGGAGTACGTCGACCGCATGACCCCGCTGTCCGTGGGGGAGCAGATCGACCGTGACGACCTCCTGCGTCGCTTCGTCGGCATGCAGTACACGCGCAACGACATCGACTTCACGCGCGGCACCTTCCGCGTGCGCGGGGACACGGTCGAGATCATCCCCATGTACGAGGAGCTCGCGATCCGCATCGAGTTCTTCGGCGACGAGATCGAGTCCCTCGCCACCCTCCACCCCGTCACCGGCGACGTCATCGACACGGTGGACCAGGTCTTCATCTTCCCGGCCTCCCACTACGTCGCCGGCCCCGAGCGCCTCGGCCGCGCCATCGAGGGCATCGAGGACGAGCTCGCCGAGCGCCTCCAGGTCCTCGAGCGCGACGGCAAGCTCCTCGAGGCCCAGCGGCTGCGCATGCGCACCACCTACGACCTCGAGATGCTCAAGCAGATCGGCACCTGCTCCGGCGTCGAGAACTACTCGATGCACATCGACGGCCGCTCGCCGGGCACCCCGCCGAACACCCTCCTCGACTACTTCCCGGAGGACTTCCTCCTCGTCATCGACGAGTCCCACGTGACCGTCCCGCAGATCGGCGCCATGCACGAGGGCGACGCCTCCCGCAAGCGCACGCTGGTCGACCACGGCTTCCGCCTGCCCTCGGCGCTCGACAACCGCCCCCTCACCTTCGGCGAGTTCGAGGACCGCATCGGCCAGACCGTCTACCTGTCCGCCACGCCCGGCGACTACGAGATGAACCTGTCCGACGGCGTCGTCGAGCAGATCATCCGACCCACCGGCCTCGTCGACCCAAAGATCGTCGTCAAGCCGACCGAGGGCCAGATCGACGACCTCCTCGAGGAGGTCCGCCGCCGCACCGACAAGGACGAGCGGGTGCTCGTCACGACCCTCACCAAGCGCATGGCGGAGGACCTCACCACCTACCTCGCCGACCGGGGCGTGCGCGTCGAGTACCTCCACTCCGACGTCGACACGCTGCGCCGCGTCGAGCTCCTGCGTGAGCTGCGGCTCGGCCAGTTCGACGTCCTCGTCGGCATCAACCTCCTGCGCGAGGGGCTCGACCTGCCCGAGGTCTCCCTCGTCTCCATCCTCGACGCGGACAAGGAGGGCTTCCTGCGCTCCACCCGCTCCCTCATCCAGACGATCGGACGCGCGGCCCGCAACGTCTCGGGCGAGGTGCACATGTACGCGGACAAGATCACGCCCGCCATGGCCGAGGCCATCGAGGAGACCGAGCGCCGCCGCACGAAGCAGCTCGCCTACAACACCGAGCACGGCATCGACCCGCAGCCCCTCCGCAAGAAGATCGCCGACGTCACCGACATGCTCGCCCGCGAGGACGTCGACACCGAGGAGCTCCTCGCCGGCGGCTACCGCGGCCACGAGGAGGCCGCCGTCAAGTCCCGGCGTAAGAAGGCCGCGGAGACCACCGTCCGCGAGAAGCTCGCCGGCGCGGCCGAGTCGGACCTCGTCCAGCTCATCGGCGACCTCACCGACCAGATGCACCAGGCCGCCGAGGACCTCCAGTTCGAGCTCGCCGCCCGCTTGCGCGACGAGATCCAGGACCTCAAGAAGGAGCTGCGCGACATGCGCGCGACCTCCTGAGGCGACGGCCAGCGGTCTCGGCGCGCGCCGGGGACGAGTCCCGGCCTTGGACACCATGCGGTCTGCCGGCTCGACACGGAGCCGTGGGACGTTAGACTCAGGCCGACCACTCGGAGGGGAGTACTCCCACCAACGGCGACGTCGTCATCACGGCGGACCGGATCGCGGGCTTCAGCCCGGTCCCGGCCCCCGGCGTCGCAGGCCAGACCGGCCCCGTCAGCAGCGGCGCCGGCATGGCGGGAGGAGACCTTCGGTACCCAACCCGTACCGGAGGTGCACCCGCATGGACGTCCACGCCCTCGGATGGATCGCGCTCGCCGCGATCATCCTCGTCATGATCGCCGTCGACGTCGTCGGGCACGTGCGAAGCCCGCACGAGCCCACGATCCGCGAGGCCGCATGGTGGTCGCTCGCCTACGTCGCCATCGCCGTCGTCTTCGGGGGCGTCGTCTGGGCCCTCTGGGGAGCCGAGTACGGGCAGGAGTACTTCGCGGGCTATGTCACCGAGAAGGCCCTCAGCGTCGACAACCTCTTCCTCTTCGTCATCATGATCGCCGGCTTCAAGGTGCCCCGGCGGTACCAGCAGGAGGTCCTCCTCGCGGGCATCGTCACCGCCCTCGTCCTGCGGCTCGTCTTCATCCTCCTCGGTGCCGCCCTCATCGAGAGCTTCTCCTGGATCTTCTACGTCTTCGGGGCGTGGCTGCTGTGGACCGCGATCTCCCAGGCGCGCGAGGGCGTCGAGACTCCGGAGGAGCACGACGGCGAGGAGTACCGGCCCTCGCGCCTCGTCCGTCTCGTCTCCCGCGTCGTCCCCGTCACCGACGGCTTCGTCGGCGGCAAGGTCATCCACCGCGCGCACGGCCGCACCATGATCACGCCCATGCTCCTGTGCATGGTGGCGATCGGGACGGCCGACGTCATGTTCGCCGTCGACTCCATCCCCGCGATCTACTCGCTCACGGAGGAGGCGTACCTCGTCTTCGCGGCCAACGCCTTCTCCCTGCTCGGCCTGCGACAGCTCTACTTCCTCATCGACGGGCTCCTCGACCGACTCGTCTACCTCCACTACGGCCTCGCGGCGATCCTCGGCTTCATCGGGCTCAAGCTCGTCAACCACGCCCTGCACACCAACGAGGTGCCCCTCATCAACGGCGGCGAGCACTGGGACGTCATCCCGGAGCCGTCGATCGCCGTCTCGCTCGGCTTCATCGTCGTCACGATCGTCCTCACCGTCGTCGCGTCGCTGCTCTCCTCCCGGCCAGTCCCCACCCGACGCGAGGCCGGCGCGGAGTCGGAGCCCACGGGCTGAGCGGCCTCGCGCCCGGACACAAGCGCACCGCGCGCACCCGCCACCACTGACCCGTCCCACCCTGGAGCAACCTGACGCCACCGGCGCCCCGCCTCCGTCAGGAGCACACGCATGATCGTCCACCCCGTCGCCTGGGCCGCCCTCGGCGTCATCGTCGTCGGGCTGCTCGCCGTCGACTTCCTCGGCCACGCCCGAAACCCGCACCCGCCCACCATGCGCGAGGCGACGACGTGGACCCTCGGCTACATGGCGTTGGCAGCCGTGTACGGCGCGGTCATCTGGGCGGTCTACGGCGCCGTACCCGGTCAGGAGTTCTTCGCGGGCTGGCTCACCGAGTGGTCGCTCAGCGTCGACAACCTCTTCGTCTTCATCCTCATCATGGGGGCGTTCCACGTGCCGAGGCAGTACCAGCAGAAGGCGCTGCTCCTGGGCATCGTCATCGCCCTCGTGCTCCGTCTCGTCTTCATCCTGCTCGGCGCCGCCCTCATCGAGCGCTTCAGCTGGATCTTCTACCTCTTCGGCGCGTTCCTCCTCTACACGGCGGTCAAGCAGGTCACCGATGCCCTCGGCGACGACGGCGAGCCGGACGACGGCATGGAGTACGTGGACAACGGCGTCACCCGCCTCATCCGCAAGGTCGTGCCCGTCTCCGACGGCTTCGTCGGCAACCGCCTCATCCACCGCCACGCGGGCCGGACCCGCATCACGCCCCTCTTCATCTGCGTCATCGCGCTCGGCACCGCGGACCTCATGTTCGCCTTCGACTCCATCCCGGCGATCTTCGGGCTGACCCAGGAGCCCTTCCTCGTCTTCAGCGCGACGGCCTTCTCACTGCTGGGGCTGCGGCAGCTGTTCTTCCTCATCGACGGCCTCCTCGAGCGCCTCGTCTACCTGCCCTACGGCCTGGCCGTCATCCTCGGCTTCATCGGCTTCAAGCTCATCAACCACGCCCTCCATGAGAACAGCTTCTCGTGGCTCAACGGCGGCGAGCCGATCCTGGCCGTCCCGGAGCCGTCGACGACGGTCTCGCTCGGGGTCATCATCGTGACGCTCGTGCTCGTCGCCGTGACGAGCGGTATCCACACGAGGAGGAGCGAGTGACGCGGGGACTCGCAGAGACAGGCCTGAGCAGCGCGGAGGTCGCGCAGCGCGTCCGGGACGGGCGCACCAACGAGTTGCGCACCCGCACCTCGCGCTCCGCCGGGCAGATCCTGCGCGCCAACGTCTTCACGATCTTCAACGCGATCATCACGACGGCCCTCGTCCTCACCCTCGTCTTCGGCCACTGGGCCGACGCGCTCTTCGGCTTCGTCCTCGTCCTCAACACGGCCACCGGCACCCTGGCGGAGATCCGCGCCAAGCGGGCCCTGGACAGGCTCTCGGTGCTCGACGCACCGGTCGCCCACGTCGTCCGCGACGGGCACGAGTCCGACGTCGAGGTCGGCGCCATCGTCCTCGACGACGTGCTGCGCCTGCGCGCCGGCGAGCAGGTGCCAGCGGACGCCGAGGTGCTCCAGGTCGACGGCCTCGAGGTCGACGAGTCCATCCTCACCGGCGAGTCCGACGCTGTGCGCCCCGAGGTCGGCGACACCGTCATGTCGGGCACGACCGTCACCTCCGGCAGCGCCGTCGTGCGCACGACAGCCGTCGGTGCCGACGCCTACGCCAACCGCCTCGCCACCGAGGCGCGCCGCTACTCGGTCGTCCGCTCCGAGCTGCAGGAGGGCACCAACCGGATCCTCACCTGGATCTCCTGGGTCATCGTGCCCGTCGGGCTGCTCGTCCTGTGGTCCCAGATGCGTCTCGACGGCTCCGTCTCTCAGTCACTCTCCTCAGGCCAGTGGCGGGTCGCCCTCGTCGCAGCGGTGGCGAGCGTCGTCGGCATGGTGCCGCAAGGCCTCGTCCTGCTCACGAGCGTCAACTTCGCGACCGCCTCCCTCAAGCTCGCCCGGCAGGACGTCCTCGTCCAGGAGCTGCCTGCCGTTGAGGTGCTCGCCCGCGTCGACACGCTCTGCCTGGACAAGACCGGCACGCTCACCACCGGACGCATCACCCTGCGCGAGGTACTCGGCGCCGACGGCGAGCCCGTCGCACCTGGGCCTGACGGGGATACGGGGGAGGGGCTGCCCGCCGGAGACCTGCGCGATCCGCTGCTCGCCCTCACCGGCGGCAGCGAGCCCAACGCCACCGCCGAGGCGGTCCTCACCGCGCTCACGGACACCGAGGTCACCGGGTCCACCGAGCTGCACCTCCTCCCCGGGGTCTCCGGCATCCTGCCTCGCACGCACTCGGCCGTCGCCTTCTCCTCGCGCCGCAAGTGGTCCGGGACGGTCCTCGACGGCGAGGCCTGGGTCATGGGCGCCCCCGAGATCGTCCTCGACGCCGCCGACGGCGCCACCGCGCTCCTCGAGCGGGCCCGGGAGCTGTCCGAGGACGGTGTCCGCGTCGTCGCCCTCGCCCACGGCGGCAGCTCCTTCGGCACCGCTCCTGACGGCGACGCGGTGCTTCCCGACGGGCTCACGGCCGCCGGCCTCGTCGAGCTCACGGAGGAGGTCCGCTCCGACGCGGCCCAGACCCTCGGGTACTTCCGCGAGCAGGGCGTCACCGTCAAGGTCATCTCCGGGGACAACCCGGTCACCGTCGCCGCTGTCGCGCGCCGCGCGGGAGTCCAGGGACCCGACGGCGCCGCACCCGTGGCGCTGGACGCCCGGGAGCTGCCCACCGAGGTCTCCGACCCCGAGGACCTCGAGCGCCTCGCCGCCGCCCTCGACGACGCCCAGGTGCTCGGCCGTGTCACCCCCGAGCAGAAGAAGGCCGTCGTCCAGGCCCTCCACCACCGGTCCCGCACCGTCGCTATGACCGGCGACGGCGTCAACGACTCCCTCGCCCTCAAGGAGGCGGACCTCGGCATCGCCATGGGCAACGGCGCTCCCGCCACGAAGGCGGTCGCCCGCATGGTGCTCCTGTCCGGCGAGTTCTCCGCCCTGCCCGGCGTCGTCGCTGAGGGACGACGCGTCATGGCGAACACCGAGCGGATCGCGAGCCTCTTCCTCGCCAAGACGGTCTACGCGAGCCTCATCGCCGTCGTCGTCGCGATCACCGCCATCAGCTACCCGTTCCAGCCCCGGCAGCTCACCATCGTCTCCTCGCTGACGATCGGCATCCCCGCCTTCGTGCTCGCGCTCGCCCCGAACTCGCAGCGATACCGCGCCGGCTTCCTCCCGCGCGTCCTCGGGCTCGCCGTGCCGGCCGGCCTCGTCGCCGGGACCACGACCCTCATGACGCGCCAGTGGCTCGAGATGACGGGAGCCGCGAGCGAGCAGGTGACGACGGGAGCGACGCTCGTTCTCGTCATCGCCGGACTGTGGCTCCTCACCCTGACGGCCAAGCCGCTGCTCGGCTGGCGCCTGGGCCTCATCCTCCTCATGGCAGGTGCCGCCGTCCTCGGCGTCCTCATCCCCGTCGTCCGCGAGTTCTTCCTGCTCGCGTGGCCGACGTGGCGGACCTGGACAGCGGTCGCCGTCGGGGGAGGAGCCGCCGTCGCCGGGATCCAGGCCCTCGCCGTCGCCCGCTGGGTACTGCGGCTCCAGGACCGGGTCGGGGAGCACGAGGAGCGCAGGGCTACGCGAGAGGGCTGAGATCCCCTGAGCGTCACTGACCGCCGTCCATGCCATGACGATCCGACCTCGCGTGCTCGGAGGTGGGCCCAACTCTTGTACCCCCCCAATTCGTTCTATGATTTTCGTGTCCACACGTTCGATCCTCTCTACGACGATGGAGTCCTAGATGAAGCATCGTCGATCCCTCATCAGTATTCTTCTCCTCTCGACGCTGACAGTCGCACCACCTGCGATGGCACACGTTGCGCAGACGAGTGACGGAGCTGCGTATGTTTGGAACCAGGGTCTTGACCTCAATGTCAAGGACATGAAGGCGGACGCTCATTCCGTGTACGGGAACGCGAACAACACGGCACACCGGCTGGATAACAACAGCGGTAGCGGAACAACCGTCAAGGCGCACTATTCCTTCACGGTTACGAGCCTCCGAGCCTGTGTCAACCGCCAGCGCCAACCTGACCTGTGCAGCGCATGGCGCTGAACTCGATTGGCCGCCTTCGATCGCTGGCTGGTCACCGGGGCCGGCGGGCTGGACGGAGAGCACCTCAACGTCCGGCGGACCAGGTGCTCTCCGTCTCCAACCTCTCGGTGAGGTTCGGAGATCGCACGGTCCTGAACAAGATTGACCTCTCGATCCGACCTGGAGAGACCGTTGCGATCACGGGTACCTCCGGGGTGGGTAAGTCGACACTTCTGTCTGCTGTTCTTGGATTGATTCGGCCATTCGAGGGCGAGGTCTTTGTGTGTGGCCACCGTGTGCCATGTGGCGCCACCGATCTTGGTGCCCGACTTCGGCGGGAGTACATGGGTGTGGTCTTTCAGGATGGATACCTTGTCGATGAGCTGACTCCGCTGGAGAACGTCATGCTTCCCGCTCTGATCGAGGGGCACTCCACAGCGGAGGCGAGGCGCTTGGCCACGGAGGCCCTCAGCCAGCTGGGTGTCCAGACCGCCAATCGCCCCACCGAGTCGTTCTCAGGCGGGGAGCGTCAACGCATCGCAATTGCTCGTGCGTGTGTCAATGAACCATCTCTCCTTCTGGCAGATGAACCGACGGGATCTCTCGATCCGTCCTCTCGGGATCTCGTGCTACGCGACCTCGCGGCTCTCGTAGCCTCGACGCGATGCGCCCTTCTCATCGTGACACATGATCCTGAGGTTTCAGCCACGGCTGACCGAGTCATGGTCCTGCGCGACGGCTGCCTCGTTCCGGAGACGGTGGATCGCCGGTGAGAAGGTCGTGGCATCTCATACGGGGTCTGGTCCGGACGGGGCAGGCACTGGCTCGTTGCTCGTCCTTGCCTGTCCGAGTGGCACGATCCGCGTGCCTGGCCCTGGCAACATGCCTCCTCAGCTGCGCCTTCGTGTCATTAGCGATCGTGTGGGGTGCGTACGACCTCCACCAGGATCGTGCTGCTGCTCTGGTACCGAGGATCTGTGACCGCCCTGACGCCACGGCACTCTATGAGTTCGGTGGTCTTGACCAGGTGGGCTTCAGGCCAGTGACCGTCATCGTGATTGCGCCCCTGAGTGAGGACGCACCACTTCCGCCTGGGCTGAGCGCGTGGCCTGGCCCCGGCGAGGCAGCGGTTTCGCCGGCACTCGGCACGGATCTCACGGGTGACCTTGCGGGCAGGTATGGCCACGTCACGTCACGTATTTCTCTCGAGGGGCTGGAGACGCCCCAAGAACGACGCGTGTACATGCGGCCCTTGGACTCCAGCCTGCGTCCGTCAGACATGGAGCCCATCTGTGGCTTCGGGACGGACGCCAGAGGCACACCGTACGCGGGTGAAGGTAGCCTCTACGCCGCTCATCCGGGGGATGTCAGCCTCCTCCTCGTTCTGTCACTGATCGTTCCGGCGGTCGGAGCTGTCGTCATCGCGGCACGGCTGAAGGATGAGGAGAGCCAGAGGCGTTCGGCTGCACTCATCAGCATGGGTATGAGGCGACGCGATCTCGCCATCGTGGATCTTGTGGGCGCTGCGCCAGCCCTGGCAGCCGGTCACGCCATGACCTGCGCGCTCATCGGCATTGCCCTGACCACGGACATCCACGTCGCCTGGCTCGACAGCAGCTTCCCCGCGGCAGACACGCGAAAGGTCGTCGGCCCGATGGCCATGGCGCTCATCGCGGGGATGCTCCTCAGCGTGCTGATCGTGATGGTTGCTGGGGGACACTATCGACGACCGCTCCTGCGATCACGGAGCGAGCGCATGCCGACGCGGCTGTCTCCGCTGGTCCTCCTGCTCACCGGCATCCTGCTCGCTGTCTGGTTTCCGTTGTGGAACCCCATGAGTCCCAACAAGCTGATCGTCTACTTCGCAGGCGTGCTGCTCGTCATCATCGGACTGCCGGGAGTGATCGACGCCGCCTGTCGAGGCGTGGGGATGGTTGTGGCGCGTGCCGGACTTCGATGGTCCCGCCCGTCGCTCCTTCTGGCTGGGAGACAAGTCGGACGACTCTCTCGAACGAGCCGTCACCTTGCCGTCGGCATCGGCCTCGCCGTGATCATGGGTGGCCAGATCCAGCTGTGGGTGGGTGCACTCGCACCTCAATACCTCCGGGCGGAAGAACAGATCTCTGACTGGGGGCAGAGCATCGCCATGGTGAGTGGGGAACCGGACGACGTCCTCTCCGTGATCAGACCACGACTGGCCGGAAGTGGTACGGATCTCGTGCAGGTGATGGTTGAGGAGACCACGACGGAGGGTGGCGTTCGCGACGTCGTAACCGTTGCGGCGTCGTGTGCCGTCCTCACCGACTGGAACCAGCGCTGTGAGCCCCACGAGGTCGGTGGCCAAGACGATCCGTTGCCCCCGTATGTCCTGGCTCAGGTTCCTGAGCTCACGGCGTTCGACGATGTCCGCGTCGTCGTGGCCACGGACTCGGCTATGACTGCCTCAACCGGCGTGCTCTCAAACACGGTCTATCTCGTGTCCTCCAAGGGCAACAACCTCGATCTGGCCTCGTGGTCCCGGACCCTCAACCGGCTGTTGCCGGGAGCACAGATAAGCTCTGTCACGGATCAGTGGATGGTGGCCGGAACCGTGACACGACTCCAGTCACGGTGGACCATCGTCTTCGGTGCCGTGGGGATCGGCACGGTCTGCCTCGTCCTCGGGTGCGCGCTCGTGCTCGCCAACGCGCACACAGCAGAGCTGTTTGCCCGGCTGTCCGTGGTCGCGGGCGCAGGGCGGACCGCGTCGCGAGCAGCGGCGTGGCGCACGGCACTGGTCACGGTCCTGACAGGGGGAGTGTCCACCGTTCTCTACGCCGTGCTTCCGCTTGGCATGGCCCAGGCGACGGACGACAGCTTCGACCTCCTGTGGCGTCCGAGCCCGGCCTACTCGATCATGTGCCTGGCGTTGACAGGAACCACGGCGATCATCGTCGCCATCATGGCTGGCACCGCCGCGCGTGCGGCTCAGCGGCGATGGCAGCCGTGACCGGGTACGCGTCGAGGGCGGAGCCGGCCTCAGTGGAGGATGCCGATGACCGGGTCGTACTCGTGCGGGATCCGCTCGGCGATGAAGCCGTTCTTGTGGAAGGGGTCGTCGTCGAGCAGGGCCAGGGCGCCCTCGGCGTCCTCGGCACGGACGATGATGAGCGCGTCGTGCGTGCCCACGTAGGGACCGGCCGCCAGCAGACGGTCCTCCTTCGCGAGCTCGCCGTTGAAGGCGCGGTGGGAGGGGCGGACGACGGCCATCTCGTCGTCCTTGTCCGTGACGTAGTGGTACTCGACTGCGAAGATCTTGCTCATGGGAGCAGCCTATCGGCGTCGGCCCGCGCACGTGGCGAATCACTCGCCCGCCACCGTCGAACACCTGTATGAGCGGGACGAGGGGCCCACCTAGACTCACGCGTTGTGAATGACTCCCTCATCATCCGCGGCGCCCGCGAGCACAACCTCAAGGGCGTCAGCCTCGACCTGCCGCGCGACGAGATGATCGTCTTCACGGGCCTGTCCGGCTCCGGCAAGTCCTCCCTCGCCTTCGACACGATCTTCGCCGAGGGCCAGCGCCGCTATGTCGAGTCCCTGTCCTCCTACGCCCGCCAGTTCCTCGGCCAGATGGACAAGCCGGACGTCGACTTCATCGAGGGCCTGTCCCCGGCCGTCTCCATCGACCAGAAGTCCACCTCGCGCAACCCCCGCTCCACCGTCGGCACGGTCACCGAGGTCTACGACTACCTGCGCCTCCTCTACGCGCGCGCCGGCGTCCAGCACTGCCCCGTGTGCGACGCCGTCATCTCCTCTCAGACCCCGCAGCAGATCGTCGACCAGGTCCGCACCATGGAGGAGGGCACCCGCTTCCAGGTGCTCGCTCCCGTCGTCCGCGGTCGCAAGGGCGAGTACACCGAGCTCTTCGAGGAGCTCCAGGGCCGCGGCTTCTCCCGCGTCCGCGTCGACGGCGAGACCCACCGTCTCGGCGAGGTGCCCGCCCTCAACAAGAAGCTCAAGCACGACATCGAGGTCGTCGTCGACCGCCTCGTCGTCCGCGACAACGTCCGCCAGAGGCTCACCGACTCCGTCGAGACCGCCCTCGGGCTCGCGGACGGCCTCGTCATCATCGACAAGGTCGACCTCGACGCGGACGACCCGGAGCGCGAGCAGCGCTTCTCCGAGAAGCGAGCCTGCCCCAACGAGCACCCGCTCCAGCTCGACGAGATCGAGCCCCGCACCTTCTCCTTCAACGCCCCCTACGGCGCCTGCCCCGTCTGCACCGGCATCGGCACCCGGCTCGAGGTGGACCCCGAGCTCGTCGTCCCCGACGAGGAGCTCACCCTCGCCGAGGGCGCCATCGCCCCGTGGACCGGCCACCAGAAGCACTTCACCCGCACCCTCAAGGCGCTCGGCGAGGAGCTCGCCTTCGACGTCAACACCCCGTGGCGAGCCCTGCCAGAGCGCGCCAAGGAGGCGATCCTGCGCGGCAAGGACTACGAGGTCAAGGTCAAGTACCGCAACCGCTGGGGGCGCGAGCGCGTCTACTCGACCGGCTTCGAGGGCGTCCTCGACTACGTCATGCGCAAGCACGACGAGACCGAGTCCGAGCTCTCGCGCGAGCGCTACGAGGGCTACATGCGTGAGGTCCCGTGCCCGGCCTGCCACGGCACCCGTCTCAAGCCTGAGGTCCTCGCCGTGCGCGTCGGCGATCTGTCCATCGCCGAGCTCTCCGACCTGCCCATCAACGAGTCGCGCGACTTCCTGCGGGACCTCGAGCTCACCGGCCAGGCCGAGCGGATCGCCGGCAGCGTCCTCACCGAGATCAACGCGCGGCTCGGCTTCCTCGTCGACGTCGGCCTCGACTACCTCAGCCTGTCTCGCGGCGCCGCCACGCTCTCCGGCGGCGAGGCGCAGCGCATCCGGCTCGCCACGCAGATCGGCTCCGGACTGGTCGGCGTTCTCTACGTCCTCGACGAGCCGAGCATCGGCCTGCACCAGCGGGACAACACCCGCCTCATCGAGACCCTCGAGAAGCTCCGCGACCTCGGCAACACCCTCATCGTCGTCGAGCACGACGAGGACACGATCCGCTCGGCGGACTACATCGTCGACATCGGTCCGGGCGCGGGGGAGAAGGGCGGCGAGGTCGTCTACGCCGGCGACGTCGCCGGCCTCCTCACCGCCGAGGGCTCCTGCACGGGGGACTACCTCGCCGGGCGCCGTGAGATCACCGTGCCGGCGACACGCCGCAAGCGCGAGAAGGGCCGCGAGCTCACCGTCGTCGGCGCGCGCGAGAACAACCTCAAGGACGTCACGGTCACCTTCCCGCTCGGCGTCCTCACGGCCGTCACCGGCGTGTCCGGCTCGGGCAAGTCCTCCCTCGTCAACGCGATCCTGTACCAGGTCCTCGCGAACCGCCTCAACCGCGCCCGCGGAGTCCCGGGACGCCACAAGACCGTCAAGGGGCTCGAGAACCTCGACAAGGTCGTCCACGTCGACCAGTCGCCCATCGGCAGGACCCCGCGGTCCAACCCCGCCACCTACACGGGCGTGTGGGACCACGTGCGCAAGATCTTCGCCTCCGTCCCGGAGTCGAAGGTCCGCGGATACGGCCCCGGCCGCTTCTCCTTCAACGTCAAGGGCGGGCGCTGCGAGGCGTGCAAGGGCGACGGCACCCTCAAGATCGAGATGAACTTCCTCCCGGACGTCTACGTCCCCTGCGAGGTCTGCGAGGGCGCGCGGTACAACCGCGAGACCCTCGAGATCCGCTACAAGGACAAGACGGTCGCGGACGTCCTCGACATGACGATCAACGAGGCCGCGGACTTCTTCGCCGCCACGCCGATCATCGCCCGCCACCTCAACACGCTCGTGGAGGTGGGGCTCGGCTACGTCCGCCTCGGGCAGTCGGCGACGACGCTCTCCGGTGGTGAGGCGCAGCGCGTCAAGCTCGCCACCGAGCTCCAGCGCCGCTCGACGGGCCGGACGATCTACGTCCTCGACGAGCCGACGACGGGGCTGCACTTCGAGGACATCCGCAAGCTCCTCGAGGTCCTCCAGGGACTCGTCGACAAGGGCAACTCGGTCGTCGTCATCGAGCACAACCTCGACGTCATCGCCAACGCCGACTACGTCATCGACATGGGGCCCGAGGGCGGCAAGGGCGGCGGCACCGTGGTCGCCACGGGAACGCCCGAGCAGATCGCGGCCGTTCCCGAGTCGTACACCGGTCAGTTCCTGGCGCCGGTCCTCGAGCGGGCCAGGGAGCACGCCGGCCGCTGAGGCGGATCTTCACGCGGAACCGCCCGGGGGTGGGATGAGGGGCATCCCGCCCCCGGGCGGTCCACTCCGACCGTGCCGGCGCGCGGTCTGCGGGCACGGACGGCACCTCAGCGGCTCGGCGGCCGGAAGCGCTCGCCCCACTGGCCGCTGCCGTCGCTCGGCGGTCGCCATGCCGGTGCCATCAGACGAGGTGCTCAGTGCTGACGGCGCCTCCGCGAGCGGGAGGGCCCGGGACGCCGCCGGGCGCGTCCTCACCGGGGCCACGGCGGGCGGACGGCCGGTCGGGCTCGACCCGGCAGTCCCACCAGCGTCCGCGAGTCGAGAACGGTCTGCCGCGGACGTGCGAGCGACGGCCGACGTGGAGTAGTCGGGACCGCCCGGTGCGTGGGGCAGCGCGACACGGCGCGCGACCCAGTCGATCTTCTGGTCGATGACGGCAAGACGACGCACGACCTCGTCGAGGTCGGCGGCGGTGGGAGGCACGGGGTTCGGGGGCATCGGGGGCTCCTTGGACATGGGGGGCGTCCTTGCCGGGAGGCTACGGGCGACCGGTGCGAGCCGACAGGGGGAGACCGCCCCGTGCGGAGACGGGCGCCACCACGCCACCTTGGGGAGCCCAGGCGCCGAGCCGCGTCGGCCCAGCCGGCAGACAGCCCACGCACAGCGCGAGCACGTAACCTGAGCCCATGAGCGAGAACGGACTCACTGCCGCCCAGACCAAGATGCGCGACGCCGGCGTCGCCGAGCAGGCCATCGACGTCTTCAGCCACTACTACAAGGCTCTCGAGGAGGGCGCCACCGGCCTCATCCCCGAGGACACGATCGATCCCCTCACCGAGGTCGACTCCATCGACGACGTCGAGATCAGCGAGGAGCAGGCACGCGAGGCCCTCTCCAGGACGGTGCTCATCAAGCTCAACGGTGGCCTCGGCACCTCGATGGGCATGGACAAGGCGAAGTCCCTCCTGCCGGTGCGCGACGGCAAGTCCTTCCTCGACCTCCTCGTCGACCAGGTCATGGCCGCCCGCAAGCGCTACGACGTCGAGCTGCCGCTCATCTTCATGAACTCGTTCCGCACCCGTGAGGACACCCTCGCCGCCCTCGCCGAGCACCCGGGCATCGAGGTGGACGGGCTCCCGCTCGACTTCCTCCAGAACCGCGAGCCCAAGCTCCGTGCCGACGACCTCACCCCCGTCACCTGGGACGCCGATCCCTCGCTCGAGTGGTGCCCGCCCGGCCACGGCGACATCTACACGGCGCTCGTCGCCTCCGGCGTGCTCGACGCCCTCATCGAGCGTGGCTTCCGTTACGCGATGACCTCCAACTCCGACAACCTCGGCGCCGCACCGTCGGCTCGCCTGGCCGGCTGGTTCGCCGCCTCCGGGGCCCCGTACGCGCCCGAGCTCTGCCGCCGCACCCCGGCGGACGTCAAGGGCGGCCACCTCGCGGTGCGCAAGTCCGACGGCCGCATCATCCTGCGGGACACCGCCCAGACCCCCGTCGACGAGATGCACTACTTCACCGACCAGTTCCGCCACCCGTTCTTCCACACGAACAACCTCTGGTTCGACCTCGTGGTCCTGCGGGACACCCTCATCGAGCGCAAGGGCATCCTCGGTCTGCCCCTCATCAAGAACTCCAAGACCGTGGACCCGGGCGACTCCTCGTCGACGCCGGTCCTCCAGCTCGAGACCGCGATGGGGGCAGCCGTCGAGGCCTTCGAGGGCGCCACCGCCGTCGAGGTGCCGCGCAGCCGCTTCCTGCCGGTCAAGACGACGAACGACCTCCTGCTCCTGCGCTCGGACACCTATGAGGTGGACGAGGACGGCCTGCTCCAGATGGTCCCGGACAAGGCCTGCACGGTGAGCCTCGATCCGGACCACTACAAGAAGATCAATGACTTCGAGGCGCGGTTCCCCAAGGGAGCTCCGTCGCTCAAGGACGCGACGAGCCTCACCGTCGAGGGCGAGTGGACCTTCGGGGCCGACGTCGTCGCCGCCGGTGACGCGACCGTGTCCGCCGATGGTGCTCCCGGCGTCATCGAAGACGGCACGCGAGTATGACGCGCCCTCGCTGAGCACGCGGAAGGCCCGGACCTCGCGGTCCGGGCCTTCCTGCAACCGGTGGGCGATACTGGAATCGAACCAGTGACCTCCTCGGTGTGAACGAGGCGCTCTAACCCCTGAGCCAATCGCCCGGTGCGGGGGACAGGCTATCCAGGGGCGTCGGTCTCCGGCAAATGACGACCCGGTGAGGTGGATCACCGGGAGGCGATTTGCGGCGCCGGGTGACACGGGTGTTATTGTTTCCCAGCACCGAGCGGTTCGCTTGAACCACTTGGAACGCATGCGGATGTGGCTCAGTTGGTAGAGCATCACCTTGCCAAGGTGAGGGTCGCGGGTTCGAGTCCCGTCATCCGCTCCGAGGGGCCGGGGCCTCCCAGCTTCCCGGCCGTCTCACTGGTGGGTTGGCCGAGAGGTTAGGCACCGGCCTGCAAAGCCGTTTACACCGGTTCGAATCCGGTACCCACCTCGGGCGATTGGCGCAGCGGGAGCGCGCTTCCCTGACACGGAAGAGGTCACTGGTTCGATCCCAGTATCGCCCACCACCTCGAAGGGCCCGGTTCTACGGAACCGGGCCCTTCGTGCTACGCGGGTGGGAATGAATGACTCGATCTCACCACTGCGTCGGCAGACCGGGACCCCGCGGCCGGGGCGGCGACGTCCCTTCCTGACACCTCGGCCAGCCGGGGGGCACGTCCACGAACCAGCAAGAGAGAGCGCGCAAGACGGGCTGCGCATGACGTGTTGGGTCATCGGGCTCGGCTCCGTACACTCCTGCCATGGCTCGAAAGGTTGCTGATCCCGCCGTCATGCGCGCTGTCGCGCACCCGCTCCGACTCCAGATCCTCGACGAGATGTGGGACGCGAACCGTCCGCTCCGCGCAGCCGACCTCGCGGAGATCCTGGGCGAGCCCGCCAACTCGATCAGCTACCACGTGCGCAAGCTCCGTGACGCCGGCTACGTCATCGACGTCGAGGGACCGGAGGGCTCAACGGCGCGGGACCACTGGTACGCCGCACCTCAGAGGGGGATCCGCACCGAGGGAGAGACGGGCTCCCCCGCCGAGGCCGCGGGTGCCGCGCAACGCACTCGTTACGCCCAGCTCGCGGAGACCGTGTCCGCGGCTCAGCACGCGGAGCTCGGTCCCCAGCTCCACATCGACGGCGCGCTCTGGCTTCCCGAGGACGTGGCCGAGGACTTCGTCAAGCGGTTCGCGGACCTGGCCACGCAGATGCGCACGGCGTCCTTCGACGCGTTGGAGACCGCTGAGGACGGCACGCCCTTCACGCGGTACGCCTTCCTCGCGGACCTCGTCCCCGGAAGCCGGCACGGCGAGCGCATCGAGCGGCCCGTCGAGGAGGTGCCCGGGATGGACCCGGAGCGCCTCGAGGACGAGGAGGGGTCCTGAGCGACCCGGGAGGCCACCCGATCCCCATCCGTCACGGACGGGCCGGGGCGGCCTGGTCCGCGAACCAGTGCTCGAGGACCGCGAGCACGCCGTCCTCAGCGTTGTCCGGTGCGACGGCGTCGGCGGCAGCGAGGGCCAGCTCGGACGACCCGGCCATGGCGACGCCCGTCCCGGCTGCCTCCAGCATCTCGACGTCGTTCGCCGAGTCGCCGAACGCGGCCACCTGCTCCCAGGCGAGACCCGAGTGCTCGAGGAGCACGCCGAGCCCGAAGACCTTGTGGCGTCCCGGCATGATGACGTCCACGCAGTCGTGTCCCGATGCGACCGGCACCATCACTCCCTCCAGCGCGCTCACGAGCTCCTCGACGAGAGCCGGGTCGACGCCCTCGCGCTGGACGATCGAGCCCTTGTCGATCCGCCTCACCGTGAGGTCCGAGGCGGTCCCGACGGTCTCGTACTTCGGGAGGTAGAAGGCGAGGCAGTCGCGTATGTCGGCCGGCTGAGTGGCGAGGATGAAGGCGCCGTCCTCCTCGCCCTCGAAGAAGCCGAGCAGCTGCGCCTCCTGGTTGCCGGAGGCGACGACGAAGCGCACACCGTCCTCGCGCATCCGCCGACGGAGCATCGCGAGGCGCGGTCGGTCGAAGGTGCTGTCCGGCCGGAGGAAGGTGCCGTCCATGTCGACCGCGACCAGCGCGAGGCGCTCCGGCCGAGGGAGGCAGAGCGCACGGGGCAGCGCTGCCGGGCGATGCAGGGCCGAGGGACTGGAGCCGGTTGGGGGAGCGGCAGTGATGCCCCCCACGCTATCCGACCAGCCGGTCAAGGGACGGCCGTTCGCCGAGCGCGCCCCGCCCGCGCCCGTGGCGGTGGCACCCCGCCGAGAGCCCTAGGCTCGCACCATGGCCGACCCGTCCACCTACCGCCCCGCGCCGGGGGAGATCCCCACGTCGCCCGGCGTCTACCGCTTCATCGACGCCGAGGGCCGCGTCATCTACGTCGGCAAGGCCAAGAACCTGCGCCAGCGACTGGCCAACTACTTCCAGGACCTGGCCGCCCTCCACCCGCGCACCCAGAAGATGGTGACCACCGCGTGCGCCGTCGAGTGGACGGTCGTCGCCACCGAGGTCGAGTCCCTCGCGCTCGAGTACTCCTGGATCAAGGAGTTCAACCCGCGCTTCAACGTCATGTACAAGGACGACAAGTCCTACCCGTACCTGGCGGTCACGATGAACGAGACCTACCCGCGCGCCCAGGTGGTGCGCGGGGCGCGGCGCCCCGGCGTGCGCTACTTCGGGCCATACGTCCAGGTCTGGTCCATCCGCGACACCCTCGACCAGCTCCTGCGCGTCTTCCCCGTCCGCTCCTGCTCCTCGGGCGTCTTCAAGCGGGCACACGCCTCCGGCCGCCCCTGCCTGCTCGGCTACATTGACAAGTGCTCCGCCCCCTGCGTCGGCCGCATCAGCCCCCAGGACCACAAGGTCCTCGCCGAGGACCTGTGCGCCTTCCTCGCCGGTCGCACCGGCCCCTACCTCCGCGAGGTCGAGTCCGAGATGAGGGCTGCTGCCGCGGCCCTCGACTTCGAGAAGGCAGCACGCCTGCGCGACGACGCCGCGGCCCTCAAGAAGGTCATCGAGCAGAACGCCGTCGTGCTCGACGACGCCACCGACGCCGACGTCTTCGCCCTCGCGCGCGACGAGCTCACCGCCGCCGTCCAGGTCTTCCACGTCCGCGGCGGGCGCGTGCGCGGCCAGCGCGGCTGGGTCATCGACACCCCCGAGGACGCTACCGACGCCGACCTCGTCGAGCGCCTCCTCCAGCAGGCCTACGCCGACCTGCTCGACCCCTCCGGCGAGGAGTCCGCCCGCGACACGGGCGCCGGAAGGGCACCGGCCGCCGTCGGAGCCCCGGAGCGCTCCGGCCCCACCACGTCGCTCGGCGTCGGCGGGCGCGCCCCCTCCTCGCCGCTCGCCCGGACCTCCGGACAGACGGGCGCCGACCGCCGCCACCGGGCGGACTACTCCAGCGGAGCGACGAGCGTCGACGACGTCGCGCACACCGCCACCACCGCCGTGCCGCGCGAGATCCTCGTGCCCGTCATGCCCGACGACGCCCCAGCCGTCTCGTCCTGGCTCACCGGACTGCGCGGCGCCAAGGTCGATCTGCGCGTCCCCCTGCGCGGTGACAAGGCCGCGCTCATGGCGACCGTCCGGAAGAACGCCGAGGAGGCTCTGCGCCTCCACAAGACTCGCCGCGCTGGCGACCTCACCCAGCGGTCCCAGGCGCTCGACGAGCTGGCGGAGGCGCTCGAGCTCCCCGAGGCGCCCCTGCGCGTCGAGTGCTACGACATCTCGCACACCCAGGGCACCTACCAGGTCGGCTCCATGGTCGTCTTCGAGGACGGCGCCCCTAAGAAGGCCGACTACCGTCACTTCATCGTCCGCGGCGAGAACGGCGACGGAGCGACAGACGACACGGCCGCCATGCACGAGGTCCTCACCCGCCGCTTCAAGCGGCTCCTCGCCGAGCAGGGCGCCCAGGCCGGCGAGGCCGGGCGGGAGGCGGCCGAGGCGATCCTCGCCGGCGAGGTCCCGTCCGAGGCGCCGGTCGACGACGACGGCGTGCCCCTCGTCTCGGGCCCCGTCGACCCGACGACCGGCCGCGCCAAGCGCTTCTCGTACGCGCCGAGCCTCGTCGTCGTCGACGGCGGCCTGCCCCAGGTCAACGCCGCCCGCGCCGTCCTCGACGAGCTCGGTGTCGACGTCCCGCTCGTCGGCCTCGCCAAGCGCCTCGAGGAGGTCTGGGTACCGGGCGACGAGTTCCCCGTCGTCCTCCCGCGCACCTCACCGGCTCTCTACCTGCTCCAGCACCTGCGCGACGAGTCTCACCGCTTCGCCATCACCCACCACCGCAAGAAGCGCTCCCAGGGCATGACCCGATCCGTCCTCGACGAGATCCCGGGGCTCGGCCCGGCCCGCCAGGCCGCCCTCCTCAAGGAGCTCGGCTCCGTCAAGAGGATCCGTGCCGCGAGCGTCGAGGAGGTCGCCGCCGTCAAGGGAATTGGTCCCGCGCTCGCCGGGACGATCCATGAGCACCTCAACGCGCAGCCTGCACCGGCCGAGCGGGGCATCGCCCCAGGAGGTGAATCCGAAGCAGAGACACCCGCTCCCACTGCCTGACCCAATGCCGCCGTGCAGGTAATCCGCGTCTTCAACAACAACGTCGTGCTCGCGCGCGACGAGCTCGGGCGCGAGGCCGTCCTGACAGGTCGGGGCGTGGGGTTCCAGAGGGAGCCCGGGCACACGGTGGACGAGTCGCTGGTGGAGCGTCGCTACGTCCCCTCGCAGTCGGCGGAGTCCGTCGGCGAGGTGATTGCCGGTATCCCGCTTGAGCGCATCGGCCTCATCGAGCGGATCTTCCGCGCGGCCCTCCGCGACCTGGGCACGAGCGTGCCCTCGTCCTCCGTGGTCGCGGTGGTTGACCACGTCATCCAGGTGATCGAGCGCGCACGCCAGGGTCTGGAGATGGACTATCCCTTGCGCGCCGAGGTGGCACACCTCCACCCCGAGGAGCTCCGTCTCGCCGAGCGGATGATCGACGAGCTCAACGCCGCCGGCGCCGCGGGCGCGGGCATCCGTCTCCCGCGAGGCGAGGCCTCCGCGCTCGCGCTCCACCTCTTCACGGCCGCGGTCGGCGCACGATCGACGCATGAGGCCGTCGAGCAGTCGCGGGTCCTGGGCCAGGTCATGGCCGTCGTGGGGGAGTCCTGCGGGCCAGGCTTCAACCCGGACTCGATCGACGCGGCCCGGTTCGCCACGCACCTGCGGTACTTCCTCGTCCGCGCGCGCCAGGGCGTCCAGGTCTCCGACGGCACGGCGGCGGTCGTCGCCGGTCCCGTCGCCGCCACTTTCCCCGCGGCGGCGACGACGGCGCGCCGGATCGGTGAGCTCCTGGCTCTTCGCCTCGGACTCACGGTCTCCGACGACGAGCTCGCGTACCTCACTATCCACACGGCGCGCCTCCAGGCCGCGTCAGCTGCGGGTAGGTGACGCAACACACAGAGTGTCGGAGCCCGGATCGTCTGGGATCTCGCTAGCCCTCTGGTCCAGAGGGATCCTCTCCGGGGCTCCCCAGGATTGTGACCCGCGAGGGGCAAGACCAGAGCCGCAGCATCGCGCTGCCCGCTCGGGTCTTTTTTCGTCTCCGGGCACCCCACGCGGATCGAGGAGGATCCCATGGCAAAGACCGACTACGCGGCGCTCGCGCCGGACCTGCTGGAGAAGGTGGGTGGCCAGGACAACGTGAGGTCCCTGTCCCGCTGCGCCACGCGGCTGCGCTTCGCGCTCAAGGACGAGTCCAAGGCGCGCACCGACGCGATCAAGGCCACGAGCGGCGTCGTCACCGTCGTCCAGTCCGGCGGCCAGTCCAGGTAGTCATCGGCAACGACGTGCCGGTGGCTTACGACGAGATCATGAAGCTCCTGCCGGGCCTCGGGCGGGACGACGACTCCGGCGACGGAGTCAAGCGCAACCCGCTCGACGCCTTCATCGCTCTCATCTCCTCCATCTCCTCGCCCCTCCTGTGGACCCTGGCGGGGACGGGCCTGCTCAAGGCGTTCCTCGCCATGTTCGTCACCTTCGGCTGGATGAGCGCGACCTCTGACGCGTACATCGTCCTGTACGCGGCCGCCGACGCCTTCATGAACGTCCTGCCTCTCGCGCTCGCCGTCACCGCGGCGCGTCACTTCAAGGCCAACCAGTTCACCGCGCTGGCGATCGCGGGCGCTCTCGTCTACCCGACGATCATCGCGATGAACGACGGTGGCTCCCACAGCTTCCTCGGCATCCCGCTCGTCATCATGAGCTACACGAGCTCAGTTCTTCCGATCGCCGTCGCCGTCTGGGTGCAGAGCCACGTCGAGCGCTTCTGCACCCGAATCCTTCCGAGCGCCTTCCGCAACTTCATGACCCCGCTCATCACGGTCCTCATCATGGTCCCGCTCACGCTCCTCACCATCGGTCCGGCCACGACGATCGTCGCCAACGGGATCGCCAACGGCGTCCACTGGCTCTTCACGACCATGCCGTGGCTCGGTGGCGTCGTCATCGGCGGTTTCTGGCAGGTCTTCGTGATGTTCGGCCTGCACTGGGGCCTCGTGCCGATCATGACCCAGGAGATCACCACCAACGGCTACTCCCTCATCTACGGCCCCATCGCGGCCGCCGTCCTCGCCCAGGCAGCAGCCACGCTCGCCGTCATGATCCGGACCAAGGACTCCAAGACGAAGGAGCTCGCCGGCCCGGCCGCGCTGTCAGGCTTCCTCGCGGGCATCACGGAGCCCGCGATCTACGGCATCAACCTCCCGCGCAAGCTTCCCTTCTACTTCGGCATCGTCGGCGGTGCCATCGGCAGCTGCATGGGAGCGATCGCCGGCGGCCGCGTCGACCAGGCCGGGGTCTTCCCCTCCCTCATCGGTCTACCCGCCTACCTCGCCACCCCGCACTTCGCCCTGTGGTTCGCGGGCGTCGTCATCGCGTGCGTCGTGTCCTTCGTCCTGACCTTCCTGTTCGGCGTCAAGGACGACGAGATCGCTGCCGTGCCACCCGCCGCCGCCGTGCCCGCCGAGACCATTGCTGAGGCCGAGGGCATCCCGGTCAGCGCCGTCGACGGCGACTCCACCGCGCCCGCACGCCCTGCGGCTCGCGGAGACGTGAGCGACAAGCTCCCCGTCGCGGACATCGTCATCGGCGCGCCGGTCTCGGGCCACGTCATCCCGCTGTCCCAGGTGCCCGACCCGGTCTTCTCCACCGGCGTCATGGGCCGCGGCGTGGGCATCAACCCGGCGGACGGCCGGATCGTCGCACCCATCGGCGGTGAGGTCGTCGTCGCCACCGACACCGGCCACGCCTTCGGCATCCGCTCCGACGACGGCGCCGAGATCCTCGTCCACGTCGGCATTGACACCGTCAACATGAAGGGAGACGGATTCGACGTCGCGGTTGAGAAGGGGCAGCACGTGAGCGCGGGCGACCTGCTCGTGACCGCGGACCTTGGCAGGATAGCCGCGGCGGGCTACTCGCCCGTGACCGCGCTCCTCGTCACCAACACGGCCGGGTACGAGGCCGTGACACCCACGAGCGAGGGAAGTGGCGTCACCGCCGGCGACTCCGCCCTCATCGTCTCGAAGTAACCCCGTCGCAGAGAGGACACAGCACCATGACAGACACGCAGCGCACCGAGGAGCGGACCAGCGCCTTCACCCCGAGCTTCCCCGAGGACTTTCTTTGGGGCGGCGCCACCGCCGCCAACCAGCTCGAGGGGGCCTACGACGAGGGAGGAAAGGGGCTGTCCGTCCAGGACGTCACCCCACACGGCATCATCGAGCCTCCCACCGCGGGCCCCACTGAGGACAACCTCAAGCTCGTCGGCATCGACTTCTACCACCGCTACGCCGAGGACATCGCCCTCTTCGCGGAGATGGGCTTCAAGACCTTCCGGTTCTCCATCGCCTGGTCGCGGATCTTCCCCAACGGGGACGAGTCCGAGCCGAACGAGGAGGGCCTGGCCTACTACGACCGCGTTCTCGACGAGCTCGAGAAGCACGGCATCGAGCCGCTTGTCACCATCAGTCACTACGAGACCCCCCTCCACCTCGCCCGCACGTACAACGGCTGGACGAACCGCGCGCTCATCGGCTTCTACGAGCGCTACGCCCGCACCCTCTTCGAGAGGTAGGGCGAGCGCGTGAGGTACTGGCTCACCTTCAACGAGATCAACTCCCTGGCCTTCCACCCCTTCACCTCCGGCGGCATCGCGACACCGAAGGACGAGCTCACCGACCAGGACCTCTACCAGGCGATGCACCACGAGCTCGTTGCCTCGGCCCTTGCGACGAGGGCCGCCCACCAGGTGGACCCGGGTCTCAAGGTGGGCTGCATGCTCATCGCGGCACCCTTCTACCCTCTGACGCCCGACCCGCGCGACGTGTGGGCCGCCAAGCAGTCCGAGCGCGAGAACTACGCCTTCGGCGACGTCCACGTCCGCGGCGAGTACCCCGGCTACTTTCTGCGCAAGCTTCGCGAGACCGGTGTCCAGCTTGACGTCACGGACGAGGACCGGGCGCTCCTGAAGGAGAACACCGTCGACTTCGTGTCCTTCAGCTACTACATGTCGATGGCCGCCACCGGCACCCAGCACGTGGAGCCCGGCCCGGGCAACCTCATGGGCGGTGTCCCGAACCCGACCCTGGAGTCCTCGGAGTGGGGCTGGCAGATTGACCCGCTGGGTCTGCGGATCATCATCAACGACTACTGGGACCGCTGGCAGAAGCCGCTCTTCATCGTCGAGAACGGCCTCGGTGCCAAGGATGTCCTCGTTGACGGTGGCCCCGACGGGAGGACCGTCGAGGACGACTACCGGATCTCCTACATGAACGACCACCTCGTGGCGGTCTCTGAGGCGATCGAGGACGGGGCGCAGGTGCTCGGCTACACGAGCTGGGGCTGCATCGACGAGGTCTCGGCCTCGACGGCGCAGATGTCGAAGCGCTACGGGTTCATCTACGTGGACCGGAACGACGACGGCACCGGCACCCTGGCCCGCTACCGCAAGAAGTCCTTCGGCTGGTACCGCGACGTCATCGCCTCCAACGGGGCGACCCTGACCCGCTGACTGGTTGTCGGCACGGATCAGGCCGGGGCTCGCCTCGCGCGGCTCCGGCCCGCTGTCTGTCGCGCAGTCGTCAGGCGGTGACGACGCGCACCGCTCCAGCGGCCGCCCGTGCCCGCTCACGCGCCGTCTCGACGTCGTCCGCGGCAGCGACGGCCACGCCCATGCGCCGGCCCTCGTGCGCCACCGGCTTGCCGAAGATCCTTACGTCCGAGCCGGGCACGGCGAGCGCCTCGGCAACGCCCTCGTAGACGACGCCCTCGCCCCCAGCGGACTCCACGTGCGCCTTGATCACCGCGGACGCGCCGGGGCTCCGCAGGGACGTGTCCACCGGCAGCCCGAGGAGCGCCCGGGCGTGCAGCTCGAACTCGGACAGCCGCTGGCTCGCGAGCGTGACGAGCCCGGTGTCGTGCGGGCGGGGTGAGACCTCGGAGAAGAGGACCTCGCCCCCGACGATGAAGAGCTCGACACCGAAGACGCCCCAGCCACCCAGGGCCGCCGTCACCGCGCCCGCGACCTCACGTGCCCGCTCCAGGGCAGCCGGCGGCAGTGCCTGGGGCTGCCAGGACTCGACGTAGTCACCGTCGACCTGCTGGTGACCGATCGGCTCGCAGAAGCTCGTCACCGTCTCCCCGGTCTCGGGGTCGCGCGAGCGGATCGTGAGAAGCGTGATCTCCGTGTCGAAGTCGACGAAGCCCTCGACGATGACACGACCCCGGTCCACACGACCGTCCTCGGCGGCGTAGGACCAGGCCCGTTCGACGTCGTCGAGGGAGCGCACCACCGACTGGCCGTGCCCCGAGGAGGACATGACGGGCTTGACCACGCAGGGCACGCCCACCTGCTCGACGCCGGCACGCAGGTCCTCGAGGCTCGAGGCGAAGACGTAGGGGCTCGTCGGCACACCGACCTCCTCGGCGGCGAGTCGGCGGATGCCCTCACGGTCCATGGTGAGGCGGGCGGCCCGTGCGGTCGGGACGCAGCGCACCGCACCCGCCTCCTCGAGCGCGACGAGCGCGTCGGTGGCCAGCGCCTCGATCTCCGGCACGACGATGCTCGCGCCGGTGGAGCGGATCGCGGCGGTGAGCGCCACGGGGTCGGACATGTCGACCGTGAGGGCGTTGTGAGCGACCTGCTGGGCGGGAGCGCCGTCGTAGCGGTCGATGGCGGTCACCTCGACGCCGAGGCGCATGAGGGCGATCGCGACCTCCTTGCCGATCTCGCCCGAGCCCAGGAGGGCGACCCGCGTGGCCGACGTGGTCCAGGGCGTGCCGGGAGACACAACGGTGGCGGGGGAGGAGGGAACGGGGGCGGAGTGCGTCTCGGTGCTCACGGCACCAGGCTAGCGACGAGGCGACCGTGACCCGTGCCATGCTTGGCCCATGGACGCCCAGGACCACACCCCCGCTCGCCGCAGCATCCAGGACCGGCTGGCCGACCGCTCCGGCGCGTCCGGTCCAGACGAGGAGGGTCCCCGCACGGACACCGTCCCCTTCGGCATCCCGGCCATCGACGAGGCCACCCCGCCGGTGCCGCCGGCCCAGCGCCCCGAGATGATCATCGTGACAGGCATGTCCGGCGCAGGCAGGTCACGCGCCGCGATGGCCCTGGAGGACCTGGACTGGTACGTGGTCGACAACCTCCCGCCCCAGCTGCTTCCGGCGCTGGCGGGCATGATGACGACCGTCGGTGCCGGCGTCCACCGCCTCGCCGCCGTCGTCGACGTCCGCAGCCGCGAGTTCTTCAGCCACTTCATGCGCTACCTCACCGAGGTCCGCGAGGCCGGCACCAACGTCCGCCTCATCTTCCTCGACGCCTCCGACCAGGCGCTGATCCGCCGCTTCGAGTCCTCGCGCCGCCCGCACCCCCTCCAGGGCACGGGCTCGATCCTCGACGGCATCGAGCAGGAGCGCACGCTGCTCGCCGGCCTGCGCGGCACCGCCGACGACATCATCGACACGACCGACTACTCCGTCCACGACCTGGCCCGCCGCGTCCGCGAGCTCGTCGCCACCGAGTCCGAGCTCGCCCTGCGCATCACGGTCATGTCCTTCGGCTTCAAGTACGGGCTCCCCATGGACGCCGACGACGTCCTCGACGTCCGCTTCATACCCAACCCCTACTGGGTCACGGAGCTGCGCCACCTCACGGGCCGCGACGCCCCCGTCGCCGAGTACGTCTTCCGGCAGGAGGGTGCCGCGACCTTCGTCGACTCCTACGCGGACCTGCTCATCCCCATCCTGCCGCGCTACATCGACGAGCTGAAGCCCAACGTCACCATCGCGGTCGGCTGCACGGGCGGCAAGCACCGCTCCGTGGCCTCCGCCGAGCGCATCTCGGCGCGCCTGCGCGAGGCCGGGTACAAGGTGTCCACGCAGCACCGCGACCTCGGACGGGAGTGAGACGGGCCATGACCGCACCCCGAGCGACGACGCTCGACGCCTCCGGCTGGCCCCGCCGCGGCGAGGAGGGCCCCGCCGTCGTGGCCCTCGGCGGCGGGCACGGCCTCGCCGCGAGCCTCCAGGCCCTGCGCCACGTCACCCACCGCATCACCGCCGTCGTCACCGTCGCCGACGACGGCGGCTCCTCGGGCCGCCTGCGCCGTGAGTTCGACTGCCTCCCGCCCGGCGACCTGCGGATGGCGCTCGCCGCGCTCACGGACGGCTCCGAGTGGGGCCTCACCTGGCGCGACGTCCTCCAGCACCGCTTCGACGGGGAGGGCGAGCTCGACAACCACGCGCTCGGCAACCTCCTCATCCTCGCGCTGTGGCAGCTCCTCGGCGACGAGGTCGAGGGCCTGGACTGGGTGGGCCGGCTCCTGTCGATCCACGGGCGCGTGCTGCCCATGAGCGCCGAGCCCCTCGTCATCGAGGCCGACATCGTCGACGGCGACGGGCGCGAGCGGGTGACCGGGCAGGTGGCCGTCGCGATGACGCACGGGCGGATGGAGAATGTCGGGATCGTTCCCGCCGACGCCGACGCCCACCCCGAGGCGGTGCGGGCCATCGACGACGCCGACTGGGTCGTCCTCGGCCCGGGCTCCTGGTACACCTCCGTGCTTCCGCACCTCATCCTGCCGTCCATGCAGCGGGCCCTGGTCTCCACGAGGGCCCGCAAGGCCGTCGTCCTCAACCTGGCCAGGCAGGACGGGGAGACCGACGGGATGACCGCCGCCGACCACCTGCGCGTCCTGGGGGAGTACGCCCCGGAGCTGCGTCTCGACGTCGTCATCGCGGACCCCTCGACCGTGGAGGACGTCGACGACCTCGAGGCCGTCGCGGCGTCCATGGGCGCCGTCGTCCTCCTGCGCCAGGTGCGCACGGGGGACGGGCTGTGCCACCATGACCCGTTGCGACTCGCCGCCGCCTTCCGTGACGCCCTCGAGGGTGTCGCCGGGGACGTCGACGAGGACGCCCCCGCGGACGCCCGCCCCTGACGAGCGTCCCACCAGCCAGGAAGCGCAAGGAGACCAGGACATGTCGCTGACGGTCACCGTCAAGGACGAGCTCGCACGCGTGAGCACCGAGAACGCGGCCCAGCGCCGCGCTGAGGTCGCGACCATGCTGCGCTTCGCCGGCGGCCTGCACATCGTCTCGGGCCGCATCGTCATCGAGGCGGAGCTCGACCACGGCGGCGCCGTCCGCCGCCTGCACCGCGAGCTCAAGGACCTCTACGGGATGGAGCCCGAGGTCATGGTCGTCCAGGGCGGGTCCCTTCACCGTGGGAACCGCTACGTCCTGCGCGTGGGCGACCGCGGCCAGGACCTCGCCCGGCTCGTCGGCCTCGTCGACGGGCGCGGCCGCCCCGTGCGCGGCATGCCCGTGTCCGTCGTCCATGGCGGGCGGAACGTCGCCGCCTCCGCCTGGCGCGGCGCCTTCCTCGCCCGCGGCTCGCTCACCGAGCCGGGCCGCTCCTCGTCGCTCGAGGTCACCTGCCCCGGCTCCGAGGCCGCGCTCGCGCTCGTGGGCCGCGCCCGCACCTTCGACATCACCGCCAAGGCGCGCGAGGTGCGCGGCGCCGACCGCGTCGTCGTCCGCGACGGCGAGGCCATCGGCGTCCTCCTGGAGAGGATGGGTGCCACGGAGGCCCAGAAGCTCTGGGGCGAGCGCCGATCCCGTCGCGAGTCGCGCGGCACCGCCAATCGCCTCGCCAACTTCGATGACGCCAACCTGCGGCGATCCGCGCGTGCGGCAGTCGCCTCCGGTGCGCGCGTCGAGCGCGCCTTCGAGATCCTCGGCGACGAGGTCCCCGAGCACCTCGTCCAGGCCGGCCGGCTGCGCATCGAGCACAAGCAGGCGAGCCTCGAGGAGCTCGGCCAGCTCTCCGACCCCCAGCTCACCAAGGACGCCGTCGCCGGCCGTATCCGCCGGCTCCTCGCCATGGCGGACAAGAAGGCCCACGAGACGGGCGTCCCGGACACGGAGTCAGTCCTCACCCAGGACATGCTGGACCTCTGAGACTCGGTCCACGACCCGTGACGGCGTCCCCTGACCCGACGTCAAGGGACGGCGGGGTCCGCCCTCGTCGTCGGGTGACGCCCCGGGGCCGGCCGGCGCGCCGGCGACCGTGGGACCACGGTCCCGTCTGGTCCGGCAACGTCGGTCGCACGAGCCCCAGCGGACCCGCACGGGCTCCGTGTGTTCGCCCGTGGCGTGCTCAGGGCTCGCCCGTGACACCAGCGTGACGCTAGACTCGGGGCGTCGGAGAGGACAGGGACTGAGTGGTTCCCGGCAACGGGGCACCGCAGGGTCTACGTCCGCTCCGGGGCACACCTCGTGTGCACAGAGTTACGAATACGTGCGCCGTACCCGGCGCACTAGGAGGACACAAAGTGACCACCCGCGTTGGTATCAACGGCTTCGGCCGCATCGGCCGCAACTTCTTCCGCGCCGCCCGCAAGCAGGGCGCGGACTTCGAGATCGTCGCCGTCAACGACCTGACCGACATCAAGACCCTCGCCCACCTCCTCAAGTTCGACTCCATCACGGGCCGCCTTGACGCCGAGGTCTCCTACGACGAGGAGAACATCATCGTCGACGGCAAGAAGATTCGCGTCCTCGCCGAGCGCGAGCCGGGCAACCTCCCCTGGGGCGACCTCGACGTCGACATCGTCGTCGAGTCCACCGGCTTCTTCACCGACGCCACCAAGGCCAAGGCCCACATCGACGCCGGCGCCAAGAAGGTCGTCATCTCCGCCCCCGCGAAGAACGAGGACGCCACCTTCGTCATGGGCGTCAACGACAAGGACTACGACCCGGCGAAGCACAACATCATCTCGAACGCGTCCTGCACCACGAACTGCCTCGCGCCGTTCGCCAAGGTCCTGCAGGACAACTTCGGCATCAAGTCCGGCCTCATGGTGACGGTCCACGCCTACACCGGTGACCAGCGCATCCACGACGCCCCGCACAAGGACCTGCGTCGCGCCCGCGCCGCGGCCCTGAACATCGTCCCGACCTCGACCGGTGCCGCTCGCGCCGTGTCCCTGGTCCTCCCCGAGCTCAAGGGCAAGCTCGACGGCTACGCCATGCGCGTCCCGGTCCCGACCGGCTCCGTCGTCGACCTCACCTTCATCCCGGAGAAGGAGGCCACCGTCGAGGCGATCAACGCCGCCATGAAGGCCGCCGCTGAGGGCGAGCTCGAGGGCGTCCTGGAGTACTCCGAGGAGGACCTCGTCTCCACCGACATCGTCGGCGACTCCCACACCTCGATCTTCGACTCCAAGCTCACCAAGATCACCGGTGACCAGGTCAAGGTCGTCTCCTGGTACGACAACGAGTGGGGCTACTCCAACGCCCTCGTCCGCCTCACCGCCCTCGTCGGCTCCAAGCTGGCCTGAGCACGTCCTGAGGCACGCGCGCAGAGAGCCCCACTTCCGTGAGCAGCTCCGCCGCGAGCACCTGACGAGACTGACGCCCGCGCACGCCACTGCGTGCGCGGGCGTCAGTCGTCACGGGACCCCGTCAGCACGGCACGGCGCCGCGGTCAGGTCCCGACCCGAAGCAGCAACCACCACCACCGATGAGAGGTTTCATGAAGACCATCGAGTCCCTGGGCGACCTCAAGGGCAAGCGCGTCCTGGTCCGCTCCGACTTCAATGTCCCGCTCGACGCCGACAAGAACATCACCGACGACGGTCGTATCCAGGCCGCCCTCCCGACGCTGCGCACGCTCATCGACGCCGGCGCCAAGATCATCATCGTCGCGCACCTGGGCCGTCCCAAGGGCCAGGTCAACCCCGACTACTCGCTGGCCCCCGTCGCCAAGCGCCTCGCCGAGGTCACCGGCGTCAAGGTCACCCTCGCCGAGGACACCGTCGGCGAGTCCGCCAAGAAGGCCGTCTCCGAGCTCGCCGACGGCGAGATCGTCCTCCTCGAGAACGTCCGCTTCAACGCCGCCGAGACCAGCAAGGACGACGCCGAGCGCGCCGCCTTCGCCAAGGAGCTCGCCTCGCTCGCCGACGTCTTCGTCTCCGACGGCTTCGGCGTCGTCCACCGCAAGCAGGCCTCCGTCTACGACGTCGCGAAGCTCCTGCCCGCCGCCGCCGGCCTCCTCGTCGGCAAGGAGATCGAGTCGCTCTCGAAGGCCGTCAACGACCCGGAGCGCCCCTACACCGTCGTCCTCGGCGGCTCCAAGGTCTCCGACAAGCTCGGCGTCATCGCCAACCTCCTCGGCAAGGCCGACCGCCTCCTCATCGGCGGCGGCATGGCCTTCACCTTCCTCGCCGCACAGGGCTACGAGGTCGGCACCTCCCTGCTCGAGAAGGACCAGATCGACACGGTCAAGGGCTACCTCGCGACCGCCAAGGAGAAGGGCGTCGAGCTCCTCGTCCCCGTCGACGTCGTCGTCGCTCCCGAGTTCAAGGCCGACGCCCCCGCCACCACGGTGGACGCCGACGCGATCCCGGCCGACCAGATGGGCCTCGACATCGGCCCGAAGACGCAGAAGCTCTATGCCGACGCCATCGCCTCCTCCAAGACCGTCGTCTGGAACGGCCCCATGGGCGTCTTCGAGTTCCCCGCCTTCGCCGCCGGCACCAAGGCCGTCGCCCAGTCCATCTCCGACTCCGACGCCTTCAGCGTCATCGGTGGCGGTGACTCCGCCGCGGCCGTGCGGACACTCGGCTTCGACGAGTCCACCTTCTCTCACATCTCCACCGGTGGCGGCGCCTCCCTCGAGCTCCTCGAGGGCAAGACCCTCCCGGGCATCGCCGTCCTCGCGGACTGACACCGCTGCCGTCCGGCCGTCCCACGGCGGCCGGACGGACGGCAGTCCCACCCACCTCAGACCACAAGGAGTTCCCATGTCGAACCGCATCCCGCTCATGGCGGGCAACTGGAAGATGAACCTCGACCACCTCGAGGCCAACCACCTCGTCCAGGGCCTTGCGATGGCCCTTAAGGACGCGAACCACGACTACGCCAAGTGCGAGGTCCTGGTCATCCCGCCCTTCACCGACATCCGCACCGTCCAGACGATCGTCGACGCCGACGACCTCGACATCAAGTACGGCGCCCAGGACGTCTCCGTGCACGACAACGGCGCCTACACCGGCGAGATCTCCACGGAGATGCTCACCAAGCTCGGCTGCACCTACGTCGTCGTGGGCCACTCCGAGCGCCGCGAGTACCACAACGAGTCCGACGAGCTCGTCGGGGAGAAGGCCCGCAAGGTCCTCGACGCCGGCATGACCCCGATCCTCTGCTGCGGCGAGGCTCTCGACATCCGCAAGGCGGGCACCCACGTCGACTTCGTGCTGGGCCAGATCCGGGCCGCCCTCAAGGGCTGGAGCGCCGAGGACGTCGCCAAGATCGTCATCGCCTACGAGCCCATCTGGGCCATCGGCACCGGCGAGACCGCCACCGCCGAGGACGCCCAGGAGGTCTGCGGCGCGATCCGCGAGGCCCTCCGCGCCGACTACGGCGACGCCACCGCGGACGCCACCGCGGACGCCACCCGCGTCCTCTACGGCGGCTCCGCCAAGCCCGGCAACATCAAGGAGCTCATGGCCCAGGCCGACGTCGACGGCGCCCTCATCGGCGGTGCCTCCCTCAAGGCCGACTCCTTCTCGGAGATGGCCAACTTCTACGCCTGATCCGGCCCGGTGCGGCACGCGGCCCCACGCCACGCCCGCACCTCGGACCAGCGCGACCGGGGCCCGGTCACCTCACACGCGAGGTGACCGGGCCCCGGTGCACCCGTCGGGTAGAGTCCCGCTCAGACACACCGCTCCGGGACGCGCTCCCAAGGCGGATCCGAACCTCGAAGGGACCACGCGTGGGCGTCCTCACGATCATCCTCAAGGTGCTCCTCGTCCTCACGAGCATCTTCCTCATCCTGTCGATCCTCCTGCACAAGGGCAAGGGAGGCGGCCTGTCCGACATGTTCGGGGGCGGTGTCTCCTCCTCGGCCGGCTCCTCCGGCGTCGCCGAGCGCAACCTCGACCGCATCACCGTCGCCTTCGCCATCACCTGGGCCGTCACCATCGTCGGCCTCGGCCTCATCGCCAAGTTCGCGTGAGGGCCGCGGTGGGCTCGGAGCAGTCCTCCGCACGCGCCGACGGTGACCCCCGCGGCGACGCGCTCGCTCGCGCCCTTTGCGGCTACCTCGCCCACCTCCGCGTCGAGCGGGGCCTGAGCCCCAACACGCTGGCCGCCTACGAGCGCGACCTCACGAGGTACGCCGACTTCCTCACGAGCCGCTCCGTCACGGAGCCCGACGCCGTCACCGAGGCCGACGTCACCGCCTTCGCCGAGGCGCTGCGCACCGGGGAGGACGGCGGGCGGCCGCTCGCCGCCTCCTCGGCCTCTCGCACCGTGACCGCCGTGCGCGGGTGGCACAAGTTCCTCCTTGCCGAGGGCGCCACCCGTGAGGACCCCTCAGCCGCCGTCCGCCCCCCGCAGGTCGGGCGCCGCCTGCCCAAGGCCCTCACCGTCGACGAGGTCCGTGCCCTGCTCGAGGCCGCGAGCGTGGACGACTCGCCCGTCAGCCTGCGCGACCGCGCCCTCCTCGAGCTCCTGTACGCCACAGGAGCCCGCATCTCCGAGGCGGTCGGCCTCGTCGTCGACGACCTCGACCGCGACTCGGGCTGCCTGCGCCTGTTCGGGAAGGGGCGCAAGGAGCGCATCGTCCCCATGGGCGGCTACGCCTGGGACGCGCTCGAGGCGTACCTCGTCCAGGGGCGGCCCGCGCTCGCCGAGAAGGGCAGGGGCGTCCCACAGGTCTTCCTCAACACGCTGGGGCGGCCCCTGTCCCGGCAGAGCGCCTGGGCCGTCCTCCAGCAGGCCGCGGAGCGCGCCCACCTGACGAGTGCCGAGCGCCACATCTCGCCTCACACGCTGCGTCACTCCTTCGCCACGCACCTGCTCGCAGGGGGTGCCGACGTGCGCGTCGTCCAGGAGATGCTCGGCCACGCCTCGGTGACGACGACGCAGATCTACACGAAGGTCACCGTCGACCAGCTCCGCGAGGTCTACGCCACGAGCCACCCACGCGCCCTCGGCTGAGCGTGCCCGACGACGCTTCGGGTGCCGCCGGGGGCCGGGCCCGACGGCCAGCGCGCGCATGAACCGAGCGCCGCTGGACCCCCGGGACCCGCAAGGGCCCGGTGCGTTAGGGTTTCCGCCGTGAGTGACTCCAACCAGCCCGGCCTCATCGACCTGCCCGACACCACCCCGCCGGAGAAGGTCTTCCCGGTCCCCGCGCCCCTGGAGTCCCACGGCCCGGCCCGCGTCATCGCGATGTGCAACCAGAAGGGCGGCGTCGGCAAGACAACGACCACCATCAACCTGGGCGCCTCGCTCGCCGAGTACGGCCGCCGCGTCCTCATCATCGACTTCGATCCTCAGGGCGCCGCCTCCGCCGGCCTGGGCATCAACTCCCAGGAGCTCGACGAGACGATCTACGACCTCCTCGTCTCCGCCAAGCCGGACATCCGCCCCGTCATCCACCACACGACGACCGAGGGCCTCGACATCGTCCCCGCGAACATCGACCTCTCGGCCGCCGAGGTCCAGCTCGTCAACGAGGTCGCCCGCGAGCAGGCGCTCCAGCGCGTGCTGCGCCCCGTCATGGACGAGTACGACGTCATCCTCGTCGACTGCCAGCCCTCGCTCGGCCTCCTCGCCATCAACGCCCTCACCGCGGCGCACGGCGTCATCATCCCGCTCGAGACCGAGTTCTTCGCCCTGCGCGGCGTCGCCCTCCTCGTCGAGACCGTCGACCGCGTCCGCGACCGCCTCAACCCGCGCCTCCAGATCGACGGCATCCTCGCCACGATGGTGGACACCCGGACCCTCCACTCACGTGAGGTCCTCGAGCGGCTCGCCGAGGCCTTCGGCGACAAGCTCTTCGACACGCGCATCCGGCGCACCATCAAGTTCCCGGACGCCTCCGTCGCCAGCGAACCGATCACGAGCTACGCGCCCACGCACCCCGGAGCCGAGGCCTACCGCCGCCTCGCCCGGGAGATCATCGACCGCGGCGATGTCGCCTGAGACGACGGCGTCCGCCGACGGCGCGCCCGAGGCCGAGGCGGCGACGGCCGGTGTCCCGGCTGACGTCACCGACGGTCCCGACGGCGCCCGCAGCACTGCCGGCTCGGCGCCGGCGTCCGAGGTCAGGATCCCCGATACTGATGCCGGCACCCCGTCGGGAGCACCCGGGCCGCTGACCGGAGAGGGGGTCGAGCCCGCCGGACCGGCTCGCGTCCCGGGCTTCAACGTCGCCCTTCCGCAGTTCGAGGGCCCCTTCGACCTCCTTCTCGCCCTCATCGCTCGCAAGCGCCTCGACGTCACCGAGCTCGCCCTCGCGGAGGTCACCGACGAGTTCATCGCGCACATGCGCGCCGACTGGGACCTCGGGCACGCCAGCGAGTTCCTCCTCGTCGCCGCGACCCTCCTCGCGCTCAAGGCGCACCGGCTCCTGCCGCATGACGGCGACGAGGACGACGAGGACGTCGCCGAGCTCCTCGAGGCTCGGGACCTCCTCTTCGCTCGTCTGCTCCAGTACCGGGCCTACAAGGAGGCCGCCGACTGGATGCGCCGGCGCGGCGAGACCGCCCAGCGCTCCCACCCCCGCGTCGTCGGCCTCGACCCCGAGCTCGCAGCCCTCCTCCCGCGCCTCATCTCCACCATCAGTTCCGAGGAGCTCGCCCGGATCATGGCGGGCGTGCTCACGCGACCCGGCGAGCCCGAGGTCCAGACCGTCCACCTGCACGAGCGTGTGCCGGTCGGCGAGCAGATGAGCCTCCTGGCCCTGCTCCTGCACCGGCACGGGTCACGGACCTTCACCGAGCTCACGGCCGACGCGGACCGAACCGCCGTCGTCGTGGCACGCTTCCTCGCCCTCCTCATCATGCACAGGCAGGGCGCCGTCGACCTGGAACAGGAGCAGGCGATGGGGGAGATCACCGTGTCCTGGTGCGGCACTGAGGACGACCTCACGGGCATCATGGGGGCCGACGCGGAGGAGGAGTTCGATTGAGCAGCAACGAGCCCGCCCAGGGGCAGCCGACACCGGAACCGGGCGATCACCCCGAGCCGTCCGACGCGCACCCGCAGCCCACCGACGCCCTGACGCCGGGGGAGATGGGACGCCCGACCCAGCTCTCCCTGCTGTCCGCGCCCGAGCTGCGCCGCGCGACCGAGGCCGTCCTCATCGTCGCCGACGAGCCCGTCACCGCCACCGCCCTCGGCGAGGCACTCGGCGTGAGCGCCGAGACCGCCACCGCGGTGCTCGAGGACCTCGCCGCCGAGTACGACGGCTCCGCCACCCACGCGGGCGTCGCTACCGGCACCGGGCGCCAGCACGGCTTCGTCCTGCGCCACGTGGCGGGCGGCTGGCGCCTCGCCTCCGCCCCCGAGTTCCACGACCTCGTGGAGCGCTTCGTCATCGGCGGCGCCACCGCGCGCCTCTCCCAGGCCGCGCTCGAGACCCTTGCTGTCGTCGCCTACCGCCAGCCCGTCACGCGCGGGCGCGTCGCCGCGATCCGCGGCGTCAACGTCGACGGCGTCGTGCGCACGCTCCACGCCCGGGGCCTCATCGAGGAGGCCGGAGCCGAGCCGAGCGGCGCCATCCTGTACCGCACCACGACCGAGTTCCTCGAGTACCTCGGGCTGGAGTCCCTCGACGACCTCCCGCCCCTGGCCCCGTACCTGCCCGACGCGAGCGCGCTCGGCGACATCGAGGACGAGATGAGCGAGAGGAGCCTGCGATGAGCACGAGCAACCACGAGCGTCACGACGATGAGCTCGACCTGGGCACGGAGGAGTTCTACGACGAGGACGACCTCGAGGAGCTGGGCGAGGACGCCGACGCCGACGAGCTCGCGGCCTTCGACGCCGAGGCCGTCTCCGAGGAGGACGAGGCGGTGGCCGACGCCGCGCGCCGGCGGGCCGCCCGCGGGGGAGAGGACGACCCCCACGTCGAGGACGGCGAGCGCCTCCAGAAGGTCCTCGCCCACGCCGGCGTCGCCTCCCGCCGCGCCTGCGAGGGCCTCATCTCCGCCGGGCGCGTGAGCGTCGACGGCGTCGTCGTCACCGAGCCCGGCGTGCGCGTCGACCCGCTCACCCAGGAGATCCGCGTCGACGGCTCGCGCGTCCTCACCAACCCCGCCGTCGTCACCGTGCTGCTCAACAAGCCGGCCGGCGTCGTCACCACCATGGAGGACCCCGAGGGCCGGCCCACCGTCGCCGAGCTCGGCCGGCAGTGGGTGGACGAGCACGTCGAGGAGCTCGGCGGGCCCGAGCGCGCCGCCGGCGTCCGTCTCGTCCACGTCGGCCGCCTCGACACCGAGACCGAGGGGCTCCTCCTCCTGTCCAACGACGGCGAGCTCGCCCACCGCCTCATGCACCCCAGCTACGAGATCTCCAAGGCCTACGTCGCGATCGTGAAGGGCGAGGTCGAGCACTGGGTGCCGCGCAAGCTCCGCCGCGGGATCGAGCTGGAGGACGGCGAGATCCACGCCGACCGCGTCACCGTCAAGGACTCCGGCCCGGCAGGCTCCATCGTGGAGATCAGCCTCCACTCGGGCCGCAACCGGATCGTCCGTCGCATGCTCGCCGCCGTCGACCACCCGGTCAAGCGCCTCGCGCGCACCAAGCTGGGTCCGCTGTCCATCGGCGGCCTCCGGCCTGGCGAGATGCGCGCCCTCACCGGCGACGAGGTCGCCGCTCTCCAGAAGGAGGTCGGGCTGTGAGCACCGCGCCCTCCCCTCTGGGTACCGACCCGACGACCGCTGCCGTCGCCACCGCCGGCCCTGTCCTCGTCATCGGCGCCGGGCTCCTCGGCACCTCGCTCGCCCTGGCCCTCACGGCCGCGGGCGTCGAGGTCCAGCTCGCCGACACCTCACCCACGTCGCTCGCCCTCGCCCGCGACATGGGCGCTGGATCCTTGCGCACCGAGGAGTCGGCCGAGCCCGCGCTCGTCGTCGTGGCGACTCCGCCCGACGTCACCGCCGGCGTCGTCCTCGAGGCCCTGGCCGCTCACCCGGGCGCCGTCGTCACCGACGTCGCGAGCGTCAAGGACCGGATCGCCGCCGAGGTCCACCGCCGGGGCGGCGAGGCCGTATCCCGCTACGTCGGCAGCCACCCCATGGCCGGGCGGGAGCGCTCCGGCGCCGGAGCCGCTGACTCCGACCTCTTCGTCGGGCGCCCGTGGGTCGTCGTCGCCGACGGCGCCACCCCGGAGGCCGAGCTCGTCGTGCGCAACCTCGCCGTCGACGTCGGCGCGACGCCGGTCCGCATGACGGCCGCCGAGCAGGACGCCTCCGTCGCAGCCGTGAGCCACGTGCCCCAGCTCGTCGCCTCGCTCCTCGCCGCCCGCCTCGAGGACCTGCCCGAGGCCTCGCTCGCGCTGGCCGGTCAGGGGCTGCGGGACACGACGCGCATCGCGGCCTCCGACCCGCGCCTGTGGTCGGCCATCCTGGTGGGGAACGCCGGCCCCGTCGTCGAGCAGCTCCGGCGCGTGCGCGAGGACCTCGATGCCCTCATCGAGGGCATCGCCCCGGCTGCCGTCGCCCCGGACAGCGAGGCGTACAGGGCACCCGGCCGGGCGGGGGAGATCGCCCCGGGCGCCGTCGGCGCCATCACCGACGTCATGAGCCGCGGCAACGCCGGCCACGCCCGCATCCCCGGCAAGCACGGCGGGGCGCCGCGCCGCTACGCCGAGGTTCAGGTGCTCGTCCCCGACGAGCCCGGCATGCTGGGTCGGCTCTTCACCGAGGTCGGCGAGGCAGACGTCAACATCGAGGACTTCGCGATGGAGCACTCGCCCGGTCAGAGCGCCGGGCTCGCCATGCTCTCCGTGCTCCCCTCGAGCGCCCAGCGCCTCGAGCAGGCCCTGGACGCCCGGGGCTGGCGCGTCGTCCTGTCCTGAGACGGGTGCGCGATCTCATGAGAGGCGCAGGGCCGTGCGAGGGCGCCCGCATGGCAGGCTTGGCCGCGGACATCCGCCCGGGAACCCGGGCCCGCACCTGACCGGCGTCAGGACACGCACCAGGAGGCACCCATGGGAATCGTCGTCGCTATCGACGGACCGTCCGGCTCCGGCAAGTCGACCGTCTCCAAGCGCGTCGCCTCCGAGCTCGGCCTCGCCTACCTCGACACGGGCGCCATGTACCGCGCCGCCGCCTGGTGGTGCGAGCGCTCCGGCGTCGACCTCGACGACGCCACCGCCGTCGCCCGCGCCGTCGAGACCATGCCGCTCGACATGGGGCTGGACCCCGAGGCCCCCGGCGTCACCTGCGACGGCGAGGACATCGCCACCGCCATCCGCGAGCCCCACGTCGCCACCGTCGTCTCCAAGGTCGCCACGAACCTCGAGGTCCGCGCCGAGCTCAAGCGCCTCCAGCAGGAGATCATCCACGCCGAGTCCGTCGGTGACGCCTCCTCCTTCTCCGACGGCGCCGGCATCGTCGCCGAGGGCCGCGACATCACCACCGTCATCTCGCCCGACGCCGACGTCCGCCTCCTCGTCACCGCCAGCGAGGAGGCCCGCCTCACGCGCCGTGCCGCCGAGCTCGAGGCCGCCGGCAAGGCCGTCGACGCCGCCGCCCTGCGCGACCAGGTGGTGCGCCGCGACAAGGACGACGCCACCGTCTCCCAGTTCCTCACCGCCCCCGACGGCGTGACCCTCGTCGACACGAGCGACATGACCCTCGACGAGGTCGTCGAGCACGTCCTCGACCTCGTCGAGGAGGCCGTGGACGCCGCCGCGGCCCGTGACGAGCAGGACCGGCTCCGCGCCGAGGCGCTCCGCCAGGGCCTGTCCGACTACGAGCTCGACGAGGAGGACCTCGCGCTCCTCTCCGGAGAGGGGGCCCCCGCCGCCGGCGAGGACATCGAGATGGGCCTGCCCGTCCTCGCCGTCGTCGGCCGCCCCAACGTCGGCAAGTCCACCCTCGTCAACCGCGTGCTCGGCAAGCGCGTCGCCGTCGTCCAGGACACCCCGGGCGTCACCCGCGACCGCGTCTCCTACCCGGCCGAGTGGGCCGGACGGCGCTTCACCATCGTCGACACGGGCGGCTGGGAGCTCGACGTCCAGGGCCTCGACGAGGCCGTCGCCACGCAGGCGGAGGTCGCCGTCGAGATGGCCGACGCCGTGCTCCTCGTCGTCGACGCGCAGGTCGGCATCACGGATACCGACGCCCAGGTCGTCAAGATGCTTCGCCGTTCCGGCAAGCCCGTCGTCCTGGCCGCCAACAAGGTCGACTCCCCGGCCCAGGAGGGCGACGCCGCGGCCCTGTGGAACCTCGGCCTCGGCGAGCCCTACCCCGTCTCCGCGCTGCACGGCCGCGGCTCCGGCGACGTCCTCGACGCCGCCATGGAGATCCTTCCCGAGGTCTCCGCCGTCGCCGGCCCCGCCCCCGACGGCGACCTCGCCCGTGTCGCTCTCGTCGGCCGTCCCAACGTCGGCAAGTCGAGCCTCCTCAACGCGATCGCCGGCTCCGAGCGCGTCGTCGTCAACGAGCTCGCCGGCACCACCCGCGACCCCGTCGACGAGATCATCGAGCTCGACGGCCGCCAGTGGCTCTTCATCGACACCGCCGGCATCCGCCGCCGCGCCAAGCAGTCCCGCGGCGCCGACTACTACGCAGTGCTCCGCACGCAGGGGGCCATCGAGAAGGCCGAGGTCGCCGTCGTCCTCCTGGACGCCTCCGAGCCCATCAGCGAGCAGGACGTCCGCATCATCCAGCAGGTCGTCGACGCCGGACGCGGCCTCGTCCTCGTCAACAACAAGTGGGACCTCGTCGACGAGGACCGCCAGGCGCAGCTGGCCTGGGAGGTCGAGCACGACCTCGCGCACGTCGCCTGGGCCCCGCACATCAACCTCGCTGCCCGCACCGGCTGGCACACGAACCGCCTCGTGCGCGCCCTCGACGCCGCGATGGAGGGATGGACCACCCGCATCCCGACGGGCCGCCTCAACGGCTTCCTCGGAGAGCTCCAGGCGGCGACCCCGCACCCGCTGCGCGGCGGCAAGCAGCCGCGCATCCTCTTCGCCACACAGGTCCAGACGGCACCGCCGCGCATCGTCATCTTCACCACCGGCTTCCTCGACCCCGGCTATCGCCGCTTCATCGAGCGCCGCCTGCGCGAGGAGTTCGGCTTCGTCGGCTCGCCGATCCAGATCGGCGTCCGGGCGCGCGAACGGCGCCAGCGCCGCTGAGCAGGGGGACGCCGCGGTCACCGTGGCGTGGGCGGCGCACCGAGCGCCTTGGCGGCGCCGGGGCGTCCTCCCAGGAGCCGGCGCCCGCTCGCTCCTGACGAACGCCCGGGGCCCGGGACCGACGGCGGTGGGCCTGGCCATTCCCTCGCCCTAGACTGGCGCCATGCTCAAGCCTGTTGACGCAACCACCACGCCCGCCTGGACGAAGCTCACCGCTCTCCACGACTCCTTCACCCCGGACCTGCGGGGCGCCTTCGAGACGGACCCGGAGCGCGCCCAGCGCTACGGCTTCGAGCTCGGCGACCTCTACGTCGACCTCTCCAAGAACTTCCTCACCGACGACGTCCGCGACGCCCTCGTCGAGCTGGCCGAGCAGGTCGACGTCCCCGGCCGCCGCGACGCCATGTTCGCCGGCGAGCACATCAACGTCACCGAGGACCGCGCTGTCCTCCACACCGCCCTGCGCCGTGCCGCGGGCGACTCGCTCACGGTGGACGGTCAGGACGTCGTCACCGACGTGCGCGAGACGCTGGACAAGGTCTACGACTTCGCGGAGCGCGTCCGCTCCGGCGAGTGGACCGGCGTCACCGGCAAGCGCATCGAGACGGTCGTCAACATCGGCATCGGCGGCTCCGACCTCGGCCCCGTCATGGTCTACGAGGCCCTCAAGTCCTACGTCCAGGAGGGCCTCGAGGCACGCTTCATCTCCAACATCGACCCCAACGACTGCGCGGAGAAGGTCAAGGACCTCGACCCGGAGACGACGCTGTTCATCATCGCGTCGAAGACCTTCACGACTCTCGAGACCCTCACCAACGCCCGCATGGCGCGCGACTGGTTCCTCGGCGCCCTCGAGGCCAAGGGGATCAGCACGGACGGCGCGATCGCCAAGCACTTTGTCGCCGTGTCGACCGCCCTGGACAAGGTCGAGGAGTTCGGCATCGACCCCGTCAACGCCTTCGGCTTCTGGAGCTGGGTCGGTGGTCGCTACTCCGTCGACTCCGCCGTCGGCACCGTCGTCGCGGTCGCGGTAGGGCCGGAGGCCTTCGAGGAGTTCCTCTCGGGCTTCCGCACCGTCGACGAGCACTTCGCGACGAAGGCTCCGGCGGAGAACGTCCCCATGCTCATGGGCCTGCTCAACGTCTGGTACCGAAACTTCTTCAAGGCCGCCACCCACGCCGTCCTGCCCTACGCCCAGTACCTCCACCGCTTCCCGGCCTACCTCCAGCAGCTCACGATGGAGTCCAACGGCAAGTCCGTGCGCTGGGACGGCACCCCCGTCACCACGGAGACCGGTGAGGTCTTCTGGGGTGAGCCCGGCACGAACGGCCAGCACGCCTTCTACCAGCTCATCCACCAGGGCACCCAGCTCATCCCCGCGGACTTCATCGGCATCGTGAACCCGGCCCACGCCACGAAGGACGGGGACACGGACGTCCACGAGCTCTTCCTCGCGAACTTCCTCGCCCAGACCGCGGCCCTCGCCTTCGGGAAGACCGCCGACGAGGTGCGCGCCGAGGGCACGCCCGAGGAGATCGTCCCGGCCCGTGTCTTCACCGGCAACAAGCCGACGACGTCCATCCTCGCCCCCGAGGTGAGCCCCAAGGTGGTCGGCGAGCTCATCGCCCTGTACGAGCACATCACCTTCACCGAGGGCATCGTGTGGGGCATCGACTCCTTCGACCAGTGGGGTGTCGAGCTCGGCAAGAAGCTCGCTCTCCAGATCGCCCCGGCGGTCATGGGGGACGAGGCTGCCCTCGAGGCGCAGGACTCCTCGACCCAGGCGCTCATCCGCCGCTACCGCGCCGAGCGCCACTGAGGCGGGCAGCGGTCGCATGACCAGCACGACCACCGCAGCCGGTCCCGGGAACTCGATCATCCCCGAGGGCCGGCTGCGGCCGCTCACCGACGCCGAGAAGCGTCGGTACTCGCGCAACGTCCTCGTCCCAGAGGTGGGAATGCGCGGCCAGCAGAGGATCCGCGCCGCGCGTGTCCTGCTCGTGGGCGCGGGCGCTCTCGGCTCGCCGGCGGCCCTCTACCTGGCAGCTGCTGGGGTCGGGCGCCTAGGGATCATCGACGACGACGCCGTCGACGTCTCCAACCTGCAGCGCCAGATCCTTCACACGACCGCTGGGCAGGGCCGGGCCAAGGTGGACTCAGCGCTGGAGCGGGTCGAGGCGCTCAACCCGGACGTCGAGGTCGTCGCGACGCGGGCCTCGGTCACGAGCGAGAACGCGCTCGAGCTGCTGGCCGGCTGGGACGTCGTCATCGACGGCACGGACAACTTCCCGACGCGGTACCTGCTCAACGACGCCTGCGTGAGGCTCGGCGTCCCGCTGGTCCACGGCGCCGTCTTCCGCTCCGACGGGCAGGTGACGGTCCTCGACGGGCGTCGAGGCCCGTGCTACCGCTGCATCCACCCCGTGCCACCGGAGCCCGGCGCGGTGCCCTCCTGCGCGGAGGGCGGCGTCCTCGGCGTCATGCCGGGCATCGTGGGCACCATGCAGGCTACGGAGGCGCTTAAGCTCATCATCGGTGGTGCGCGTCCGCTCATCGGGCGGATGCTCGTGCTCAACGCCTGGGACGCGCGTGGCGCTGAGCTGCCGGTCGCGAAGAACCCGAGCTGCCCCGTGTGCGGGGTGGATCCTGAGACCATCGAGCTCATCGACTACGACGCCTTCTGCGGCGTCCGACTGCCCGGTGCGCCGGGCGAGAAGGAGACTGATATGAACGAGATCACCGCGGAGCAGCTGCGCGCCCGCCTGGCCGCGGGGGAGAAGGTTGGCGAGGACTTCACGCTCCTCGACGTCCGCGAGCCCAACGAGGTCGAGCTCGACGCCATCGACGGCTCCCTGCGCATCCCGCTGGGCGAGGTCGCGCAGCACGTGGGAGAGTTGAACACCTCCAAGGAGACCATCGTCCACTGCGCCGCGGGAGTCCGCTCCGCGCGCGCGATCGCAGCGCTGGAGGACGCCGGGTACACGGGGCAGCTCACCAACCTGGAGGGCGGCATGAAGGCCTGGAACGCCAGCGCCTGATCCCTCTCCCGCCGGGATCGGGACGTCCTGCCCTGAGATCAGGAGGTCCCGATCCCGCCCCGGAACGGCTCGGCCTCCACCCGCGCACACGGTGCACGGTGATGGGCGTCACCGGGTCTCGATTTCGGGGCCGCGTGCGTCATGGGCTAAAGTTCTACACGTTCCGAGCGGACCTGGTCCGCGAGGCAACGGGCTGTGGCGCAGCTTGGTAGCGCACTTGACTGGGGGTCAAGGGGTCGTGGGTTCAAATCCCGCCAGCCCGACCAACGACTGAGGGGCTCATCCGGATACCGGATGAGCCCCTCGCTCGTGTCATGAGCCCTCTGCAGGACTCAGCGATCAGGCGTGCTTGTCGTCGGCGCCGTCGCCCGGCTGGACGGTCCACTCCGGTGGAGTGTCCTTGCCGGACTCCTCGTCCTTCTCCGCGTCCTCCGCAGTCGCCTGGACGATGCCCTTGGTGTGGTGCGTCGGGGCGTACACGGCGTAGACCTGCATCGGCTCGTCGCCGGTGTTGATGATGTCGTGCCACGTGCCGGCCGGGACCTGCACGGACCAGCCGTCGCTCACCTCCTGCTCGAAGGTGAGCTCGTCCTCGGCGGGGCCCATGACGCAGCGGCCCTTGCCGGCGTCGAGACGCAGGAACTGGTCGGTCTCCGGGTGGGCCTCGAGGCCGATCGAGGAGCCCACGGGGATCGACATGAGGGTCACCTGGAGGTACTTGCCGGTCCAGGCGGTGGTCCGGTAGTTCTCGTTCTCCTGGGTGGCCGTCTCGATGTCGAAGGCGTTCGGCTCGGGACCGTTGTCGACGATCTTCATGGTGTCTCCTTCCCGGGCGCCGCGGTCGGCGCCACTGGGACCACCCTAGGAGTCCTGACGGACTCCTGCCGTGCGAGCGGACCGATCGCCCGCCGCCCGGGGCGTCTACCGGTAGAAGCCCTCGCGCAGGTGGATGCCGTGCTCCATCAATGCCTTGAGGGCCGCGAGGAAGCCGGTCCACCCCATGGAGTTGCCGAAGGCAGCGTCCGCGTTCTCCTGCGAGAGGAACCAGCCGTCCTCGGAGATCGTCACCTTCGTGCGTGCGCCGTCGTCGACGGGCTCGAAGGTGAAGGTCACGCGGGTGCTCGCGGCTGCTTCTGCCGTCGTCGACTCCGCTGCGCCCCACTCGATGACGACGCGTCGGCCCGGCTGGGCCTCGACCGGCGTGACCCGAAAGCGGCGCGGGAAGTCGGCGAAGTCCCAAGAGACCGCGTTGCCCGGCTCCAGGCGCCCCTCGGCACCACCCGTCGTGAAGTAGCGCGAGATCTGCTCCGGGTCGACGGCGGCCTCGTAGACCTCGGCGCTCGGTCGGGACACGAAGCCGAAGACGGAGAACTGGAGGCGGTCCAGCGGCGCCTCGCCGGCGTCGTTCGCGTCGTCGCCCATACCCGGGTTCTACCACGGTCACGACGCTCCTGGCCCCACGCGCTGTTCTCGCGCCACTGGACCAGCCGGGGCCGGTGCAGGCGGTCGAGCCCCGGGCGGCGGTTCCGCACGGCTCCAGGCGGACATCCGGACACGACGGTGCCCCGGCCCTCACGCGAGGACCGGGGCACCGGGATCGGGTCTGCGCAGCGATCAGAGGATGATCGGAGCGAGCGCGAAGCCGAGCGCGATGCACACGATGATCGCGACGGTGCCAGGCAGGACGAAGGGGTGGGCGAAGACGTTCTTGCCCACGCGCGTCGAGCCGGTGTCGTCCATCTCCATGGCGGCGATGGTCGTCGGGTAGTTCGGCAGCAGGTAGTAGTTCGCGACCGCCGGGTAGGAGGCGACGAGCGCCGCGGCCGGGAGACCGAGCTTGACCATGAGCGGCATGAAGGCCGCCGTCGTCGCCGCGTGCGAGAACATGAGCGGCGCGGCGAAGTAGAAGAACACGGCCGCCAGCCAGGGCTGGGACTGCAGCGGACCGGACAGCGCGTTGGAGATCTGGTCCGTGTAATGGTTGACGAAGGTGTTGCCCAGCCACGCGAGGCCGATGATGCACACGGCTGCGGTCATGCCGGCGCGGTAGGTGTCCTGCTGGGGGATGGTGCCCATGGGCTTCTTGGCGACGAGGCAGATCACGGCGGCGGCGGTCATCATGATGATCATGATGGCGGCGGTGGAGCCCATCGGCGGGTTCTCCCAGATCCCCAGCTCCTTGGAGGAGACGGTGGCGTAGGCGACGGCGAGGACAAGGGCGACCACGAAGATCCACAGGCCGGCGATGGCGCCCTTCGGGGCGCTGTAGGTCGTGTCCGCCGCAGCGGAGGGCTTCACGAGGCCCTTGCTCATGCGCTCCTGGTAGACCGGGTCGTCCTTGAGCTCCTTGCCCTGGCGGGCTGCGACGACGGCGCCGACGGCGCAGCCGATGAAGGTCGTGGGGATGACGATGGCGAGGCACTGGAGGTAGCCGACGTGAAGCGGCTCGAGGGCGACGACGAGGGCGACCATGGCCGCCGAGATCGGTGAGGCGGCGACGCCGACCTGGGAGGCGACCACGGCGATGGACAGCGGTCGCGAGGGCCGGATGCCGTGCTCCTTGGCGACGTCCACGATGACGGGGATCACCGAGTACGCGGTGTGCCCGGTGCCGCACATCATCGACATGAGGAAGGTGACGAGCGGCGCGAGGTAGGTGATCTGGTTCGGGTGGTGACGCAGCAGGACCGAGGTGAGGTGGACGAGGTGGTCCATGGCACCGACGACCTGCAGGGCCGCGACCGTGCAGATGACAGCCATGATGATGCCGACGACGGACCAGGGGACGTCATCCGTGGTGACGGTGACGCCCGTGGCGGCCAGGACGAGGATGCCGGCGGCACCGGCCAGACCGATCCCGATGCCCCCGAAACGGGCACCGATGAAGATGAACAAGAGGACGACGAGGAGATGGAGCCAGATCACAGGGTGGATCCTTCACGTGGGGCGGGGACGTGGCACGTCCTGGGGAAGCACGTCGCGCTCGACCTCGAGCGGTTCTCGGACCGTGAGGGCGGGGAGCCGCAGGGGCGCGTTCGCGACGCCATACCAGTCTAGGGAACCGGCGCAGGGCGGATGACGGACCTTTGACACGCCTCATGAGCTGCTTCCCCGGGCCGCAGTCGCCCGGGTCACCAGATCCCGGACGAGCCGCGCCTGTGGGAGCCCAGGAGGTGGGTGTCGACGATCCCGAGCGCCTCCATGAGTGCGAAGGCCGTCGTCGGCCCGACGAAGCGGAAGCCGCGGCGCTTGAGGTCCTCGGCCATCGCCTCGGACTCGGGAGAGCGCGTCGGGACCTCAGAGGGAGTACGAGGCGCGGGCGTCCGCTCGGGCTGGTACGACCACACGAGACCTGCGAGGCCCCCGTCGACGTCGTCCGCCTCCCTGAGCCGGACCGTGGCCCGCGCGTTGGAGATCGTGGCGAGGATCTTCGCCCGGTTGCGCACGATGGCGGCGTCGCCCAGAAGGCGCTCGACGTCGTCCTCCCCGAACGCGGCCACGGCCTCGACGTCGAAGCCGACGAAGGCCTCGCGGAAGGCAGGGCGCTTGCGCAGGATCGTCGCCCATGACAGGCCCGACTGAAAGGCCTCGAGGCTGAGGCGCTCGAAGACACCCCGCTCGTCGCGCACGGGAAGACCCCACTCGGTGTCGTAGTACTCCCGCAGGAGCGGGTCCTTCGCCGCCCAGACGGGTCGGGCGAGCCCGTCATCCCCGATGACGAGGCCGGAGTCCGTCGAATGCGCCGGCCCCGTGGCGTCTGCCCCTTCAGCGCCGTGAGCCGACTGGCTCACTCCGCGCCGCCGTCGACCTCAGTGAGGAGGACGGGCAGGCGCTCCCAGCCCCCGAGCGGCCACTGCGCACGAGCCGCCTCGCCCGAGGCGCGCGAGACTCGGAACTGGGCGAGCAGCGCGCGCACGAGAACACGCAGCTCGAGGGTCGCGAGCGGCCGCCCCGGGCACACGTGCACGCCGGTGCCGTAGACGAGGTTGTCCGCGGCGTGGCCCTCCGGGTCGTAGGAGTCGGGGTCGCCGAAGACCTCGGGGTCGCGGTTCGCACTGGTCCAGTCGATGACGACCTGTGTGCCGGCCTCCAGGTCGCGCCCCGCCACGTGCACGGGGCACGTGGTGACGCGGCGGTTCGAGGTGAAGGGATCGTCGATCCGCAGGACCTCGTCGACGGCGCGGTCGAGGGCGGTGTCCGAGAGCCCCGGCCACAGCTCCTGGTGCTCCGGGTGCTCGACGAGCCAGTGGAGCAGCACGCCGGTGCACAGGGCGAGGGACCCGAGGTCACCACCGGTCCAGTTGCGCAGGATGGAGACGAGCTCCTCCTCGCTCAGCGGCTCCCCGTCGCCCTTGGTGACGAGCGTGAGCGCATGGGTGACGTCCTCCGGCCCCTGGGACCCGCGGTGCTCCGCGACCAGGCCGCGCATGATGCGGTCGAACCACTCGGCGACCTCGCGCGTGCGGGCGAGCTCGCCGGAGCGCGTCGCCTCGTGGTTCGCGTCCATCCAGGAGATGAGCTCCTCCTCCACGTCCGAGCGCCACCCGAGCCAGGTCGACTGGGCGCGCACCGCGTAGACGGAGCCGATCTCGCGCACGGACCAGATCGGCGAGCCCGGCACGAGGGACTCGACGAGGGAGTCGGCCACGTTCTCGAGGCGAGGCTTGAGACGCCCCATCGCCTCGGGGGAGAAGAAGGGATCGAGCAGAGCCCGCATCTCACGGTGCTCCTCACCGTCCAGACCGTTGGGAACCTGGAGGAAGCGGGAGACGTGGTTGGAGAAGGTGGCGGCGTCCTGGGCGACCCGCACGGCCTCGGCGTGCGAGCGCACCAGAGGACGGCCGTGCGGGTCAGTGGTGTCCACCGCGGCGCGGTCCGCGTCGTGGGGGAGCTCGGCGGCGGGCGCGCCGGCGGAGGTGGCGTGGTGGACGAGGCAGCGGCTCGGCTCGGTCATGCGGCGATTCTCTCAGACGAGCGTCACGCGCTGGTGACCGCAGCCGCTCGCGTGCAGCAGACGGCACAGCGCGAGCGCAGGGCCCTTGCCTAAGTTGTCAGGACACAGCCGCCTCGCAGGAGGAGCCCTTCATGACGCCCACCAGCCTCAACCGTCGCAGCGCCCTCGTCGGCGCCGGAGCCGCCCTCGTCGCCGGTGCCGGGGGAGTGCTCATCGGACGGTCCACGGCGGGCGACGACGCAATCACCACGAGCGCGGCCGCCTCAGCGACCGGCACCACGAGCTCATCCGCCGGCACGAGCGCCAACCAGTCGATCTTCGGCACCTCCACCGCGAGCCCCGCGCGCACCCGGACCCAGCTCACCGACGGGCTCTTCGTCCTCTCGGGGATCATTGGCTACGGCCAGGCGACGGTCCTCGTCGGCAATGACGGGACCCAACGGGGCGAGATCGTCACGACGGCGCAGACCGCCGCGCAGGTGCCGATCCCCGTCGGCGGGCGCATCCTCACCACCGTCGGCCCCTCGGCCCTCGGCGTCATCCAGCCCACCGGGTTCCTCTGGCGCATCATCGACCTCGGCAGGTACACCGTCCACCACGACGTCCACGCCGTCGGGGACACCGCGTACGTGCTCGCCACGGACTCCTCGTCGGACCGCACCACCGTCCAGGACGTCGTCCTCGTCGTCGACGTGCCGACAGGCGAGATCACCCGCGTCATCGACATGACCAAGGTGCTGCCCAAGTACCTCGAGACCACCCACGCGCGCGAGGGCCAGGACAAGAACGACTGGCTCCACCTCAACTCCGTCGACGTCGTCGACGACACCGTCTACCTCTCGTCCCGCGAGACCTCGACGATCATCGCCCTCGACGGTGCGACAGGCGCCGGCACCGGCACGCCCACCATCCGCTACCTCATCGGTGCCTCCAACATCTGAGAGGGCACGGGCTACGAGTCGAAGTTCCTCACCAAGACGACGAACTTCTCCGAGAACGCCGGCCAGCACTCGCTGCAACGCCTCGACGCCCCGAGCCTCGCCGATGGCCAGTACTACCTCGAGATGTTCAACAACAACCTCTGGTACATGGGCACCCGCGACGACGTCTCCACGATGGGGCCGGCCAAGGCCTCCACCTCCGAGACGACGGGCGCGAGCGAGATTCTGCGCTACCTCGTTGACGAGAACGAGGGAACGGTCGCCGAGGCCGCACGCGTCGACGTCCCGTACTCCTCGGTCATGTCCGACGCCCTGCGCATCCGCAGCGACGACGAGCGCGACACCGACGACGGCACGCTCTCGGACCACCTCGTCGTGTGCTCGGCGAAGGCCCGCGTCTTCTCGGAGCGGACCTCAGCCGGGGAGGTGATCGCCCAGTACCGCGCCGACTCGCCCACCGGCGTCTACCGCGTGTACAAGGACTCCTTCACCGGCTACTGGTACGAGTGAGGTCCCTCCCGACGAGCCCGGAAACGGCGGAGCAGCGGCCGTCTGAGAGGATGGGAGCATGACGGACACCCCCTACGCCCCGGCCGAGCCGACCCCCTTCTCCCAGTACGAGCCCGCCGATCTCCGACTCGTCATCGCGGACATGGACGGGACGCTGCTCGACGGCGAGGGCCGCGTCCCCGCCGACCTGCCCGAGGCCGTGGCCCGGTGGCGCGACGCCGGCGTGCTCCTCGCCCCGGCCTCGGGCCGCCAGCTCGCGAACCTGCGCAGCACCCTCGGCCACGTCCTCGACGACGGCCCCGTCATCGCCGAGAACGGCACCTTCGTCGTCGTCGGGGACGAGGAGATCCACTCCGACACGATCAGCCGTGACGAGGCGGTCGCAGCCGTCGAGGTGACGCGGCGCCTCGCGGGGGCGAGCCTCGACGTCGGTGCCGTCGTCGCCTGCAAGCGCTGCGCCTACGTCGACCGCGGTGACGAGCGCTTCGTCGACGAGTGCGTCCGGTACTACACGGCCCTCGAGGTCGTCGACGACCTCCTCGCGCTCCCGCTCGACGACGTGCTCAAGGTCGCCGTGTACGACTTCGGGGACATCGAGCGCGAGGCCGCCGCGGACCTGCGGACCGCCGTCCCCGCCGTCCAGACCGTCGTCTCCGGCGCTCACTGGACCGACATGATGCCGTCGGCCGCGTCGAAGGGCCGGGCCCTGGACGCCATCCAGCGACGGCTCGGCGTCACGCCCGAGCAGACCGCCGTCTTCGGCGACTACCTCAACGACCGCGACCTCTACGCCTTCTCGGGGCCGTCCTTCGCCATGGCGAATGCGCACCCCGAGATTCGGGAGCTCGCCCGCTACGTGGCGCCGGCCAACACGGAGAACGGCGTCATCCGGGCCGTCGACGCGCTCCTCGAGGCCCGCGGCTAGGGGCTGAGCGGCTCGGTGAGCAGCCGCAGACGGCTCCGCGTACGGTGGTCGGCATGAGCACGCAGCAGGACACGACCAGCACGTACACGCTCCCCGCAGTCGGATTCGGCACCTACACGCTCCGTGGCGAGTCCGGGGCGGAGGCGGTCCGCTCCGCCATCGAGAACGGCTACCGCCTCATCGACTCGGCCTTCTCCTACGAGAACGAGGCGAGCGTCGCCCTCGGCGTCGCCCGCGCCGTCGACGCCGGCCTCGCCGCCCGCGCCGAGCTCACCATCACCTCGAAGGTCCCGGGCCGTCACTTCGGCTACGACGAGGCGCTGGCCGCCGTCGAGGAGTCCGCCGCCCGCATGGCGCCGATCGGCCCGATCGACCTCTACCTCATCCACTGGCCCAACCCCCGGCTCGACAAGTACGTCGACACCTGGCGGGCGCTCATCGAGGCGCGCGAGCGCGGCCTCGTGCGCGCCATCGGCGTCTCGAACTTCCTCCCCGAGCACCTCGACCGCCTCGAGCGGGAGACCGGCGTGCTCCCGGTCGTCAACCAGATCGAGTCGCACCCGCGATTCCCGAACACGGAGCAGGTTGCCGCTGACGCGGACCGCGGGATCCTCACCGAGGCGTGGAGCCCCATCGGCCGCAGCTCGGACCTCCTGCAGGACCCCGTCATCGCCGGGATCGCCGAGGCGCACGGCATCAGCCCGGCGCAGGCCGTGCTCGCGTGGCACGTCTCGCGGGGCGTCACCCCGATCCCGAAGTCCTCGACGCCGGCGCGTCAGGTCGAGAACCTCGCCTCGGCGCAGATCCTTCTCGACGCCGCGGAGATCGAGGCGATCACGGCCCTCGGGCGTCCCGACGGACGCCTCGCCGACCAGGACCCGGCGACCTACGAGGAGCTGTGAGCGCCTGACCCGCCGGCTCTGAGGGCAAGCGCCAGCGCGTCGACACCGCACTCCCGGAAGGCGCGCATCCGGGCCGCCCACGTGCAGTAGTCGGCGCCGTGGTACATCCCCGGCTCGATGCGCACGTCGACCCGTGCCCCCCGCTTCGCGCAGGCGGTCCGCGTAGGCGAGGTCCTCGTCGAGGAAGAGGTCGAGGTCGCCGCCCCCGATCCACCCGTCCGGGAGACCCGAGAGGTCCTGCGTGCGGGCCGGGCCCCCGGCCGCGACGCGGGCGGGGTCGACTCCGAGCTCGTCGGCGTGCTCGTGCAGCCAGGTGAGGACGGTGAGGCAGTCGTCCAGCGCCGCCGGATGGGGGTGCTGCGGCGCGCAGCCGGTACTCCACGCTGAGGGCGAGCCCGCCGGTGCGGCAGGCGATGAGGGTGCACAGGCCGTGCTCCTGGGCTGGGTCGCCGCCGACGTAGCCGCCGCCGTGGACCCACACGACGGCTGGTCTGAGCTGTCCTGACGTGGTCCGCGGATGCTCGCCCTGCTCCTGATCGTGGAGCCACGCGGGCACCTCGCGGCCACCGGAGCGGACGAGCAGAGGTGCCCGCAGGCCGGGTCGCACGCGCTGGAGGGACTCCCCGAGGTCCCGTCGGCGGGCCGCAGCGCCGACGGCGCCCACCGCTCCGACGGCCGCGAGGGCGGCCAGCGCGACGCTACCTGCGTTGGTGCGGGGGGATCCTGGTCATCGTGCCTCCTGCGGGCTCGTTCAGTCCTCGTCGAGAAGGTGCTCGATGTCGAGGGGCTCGCCGAGGCCGCCGCGCAGGGCATCGAGCTGGCGGCGCTCCTTCTTCGTGGGACGGCCGGCTCCGCGGTCGCGGATGATCGCGGCCGGGGCGTCGAGCGGCGAGGGCCGCGGTGCGGACAGGTCGGTGTAGGCGGTGCGCGCGACCGGCGCGCCCACCCGCTTGACGAGGATCCGCCTGACGATGAGGAGCCGGTCGAAGCCGTCGACGCGGTAACGGACCTCGTCACCGATGGTGACCTGCTGGGCCGGCTTGGCCGCGTCCCCGTTGACGCGGACGTGGCCCGCGCGGCACGCGGTCGTCGCGGCGGAGCGGGACTTGCACTGGCGCACCGCCCAGAGCCAGACGTCGACCCTGACCGACGTCGGCCCACCGGTCTCGAGGGCCGCCTGAATCGCCTCGGCGCGCGCCGTCTCCTTGCTCACCATGACGTCACCATGCCCGAGATCCTAGCGGCGGCGCCGCGCACGGCGGGCGCGGGCGAGGAGCCCGGCGCCGATGAGGAGGAGCCCTGCGACGAGCGCCGCCGTGTAAGCGTGCCGGTGAAGGAGGACCCGAGTGGACTGCTCGATGACCGGGCCGGTGCGGTCGAGGACGCTCGGAGCCCCGTCGCCGCCGGCGGCGCAGGAGCGCAGCGTCGTCGCCAGGGCGTCGTGGTCGGCCTGCGGCATCCCGAGCCGGTAGGCGGCCAGGACGCTCACGAAGCGCTCGGCGTAGGCGCACCGCTCGTCGGTGTCCGGCGGCCACCAGCCCTCGCCCGCGGCGGTGTCCCAGGAGCCGGTCTTGGTGGACCCGACGGGGCAGGTGGCCGGTCCGCAGGCGCCCTTGCCCTGGTTGGCCTCGCCGTCGACGGCGATGAGGTTGAGCGGGTCGTTGGCGACGAGGAGACGGGTGCGCTCGTCCCACGCCCAGGCGCCGTGGGCGTAGAGGTAGTTGAGCGGGACCACGTGGTCGATCTGGACCTCCGCGGAGGTGTCCTTGCCTCGTGTGAACGGGATCGTGCTGCCCGTGTAGGGATCGTGGAGGGTGCCCGCGTAGACCGTGGCGTCGGGGCAGGAGGTGACGCCCTGGCCACGGCCCTGCGTGAGGGGCTGGACGCCGTCCGCACGGGAGTAGTCGGCGTCGACGAGGTCTCGTCGGAGGATCTCGTTCCGGGTGTCGCAGCCGTCGCCGTCGACGTCCTCCCAGGCCTCGCCGAACCATCCCGTCCGGGACCCGCCCTCTCCCCACGACACGGCCGCCGGGGAGTCGGCGGGGAGGGCGTCGAGCGCCGACAGCGCCTGCGCGGCGGAGAGCACGGCGGTGCCCCGCTGGTCCCAGCGCACCGAGGCGGCCCCGGCGCTCGGGGGCGGAGTCGAGGTCCCGACCGCAGCGAGGAGCGCGAGGACGACCGCACCGGCACCCCGTTGCACGACCCCGCAGCCGGCCGGCCTCACGGGACGATGTGCCCCGCGGTCCGGAAGACCTCGTACCACTGCTCCCGGGTGAGCGGCAGCTCCGAGCCGGCCGCGCAGGCGCGGACGCGCTCGATCCGCGTCGTCCCGAGGACGACCTGCATGCGGGCCGGGTGACGCGTGATCCACGCCGTCGCGATCGCCTCCGGCTCGACGCTGTACTCGCCCGCGAGGCGGCCGATGACGTCATTGAGCTCGGCGTAGCGCTCACGGTCCCCGAGGAACGGGCCCGACCAACCAGGCGCCTGGAACGGTGACCACGCCTGGACGGTGGTGCCCGTGAGCCGGCAGTAGTCGAGCACCTCGCCGGTCCGGGAGGTGGCCTGGTCCTCGAACATGTTGAGCGCGACGCCCTCGGCGATCATCGGCGCGTGCGCGACGGAGAGCTGGAGCTGGTCGGCGACGAGCGGCTGCTTCACCGTGGCGCGAAGCAGCTCCATCTGGCCGCGGGTGTGGTTGGAGACGCCGAAGTGACGGACCTTGCCCGACTCCGCGAGACGGTCGAAGGCCTCGGCGACCTCCTCGGGCTCGACGAGGGCGTCCGGACGGTGCAGGAGGAGGACGTCGAGGTAGTCGGTCCGCAGGGCGGCCAGCGTTCCGTCCACCGCCTCGAGGACGTGCGCGGCGGAGAAGTCGAACCAGCCGTCCCGGATGCCGCACTTGGACTGGATGACTACCTGCTCGCGCTCCTCGGCGGACCAGTCGAGCGCCGTGCCGAAGCGCTCCTCGCAGGCGTGGTCACCGCCGTAGATGTCCGCGTGGTCGAACATGGTGATCCCGGCCTCGAGGTCCGCGTCGACGAGGGCGCGGATCTCCGCGTCGGACATGTCGTTGATGCGCATGCACCCCTGGACGACGTTGGGGACGGTGAGGTCGGAGGTGCCGAGCGGCTGAAGTCTCATGGGAGCAGGCTAGGCCGCGCCGACGACACCGACCCGGCCCGCATACGGCGAGCCCCCCAGCGGCACGATCGACCCGCTCATCGGGTTCCCTGTGGTGCCCGGTGAGCCGGGCACCACGGAGCGGCCTGCACGACCGCGGCTCCACCGGTCGTCGCCGGGGTGCTCACGACCCACCTGACGAGGTCGTGGACCTTAGGAGGCGGCAGCGCCGTCGACCTCGCCGGGCGCGCCGGCAGCAGCGGCCTCATCGAGGTAGAAGCTGGTGACAGCGCCTCGTGCGCACGAGGCCGGCGCAGCCACGGGGTCGGCCTCACCGAGGGCCTTCGCGACGGCGTCGACCTTCCCGGCACCGCCGGCGACGACCATGACGCAGCGGGCGCGCTGCAGCACCTCGAAGGTCAGCGAGACGCGCCGCGGAGGCGGCTTGGGGGAGTCCTCGACGGCGACGACGTCGGTGCCGAGCGCGAGCGCCGCCGGGTGACCGGGGAAGAGGGAGCAGACGTGCGCGTCCGGCCCCATGCCGAGGTGGACCACGTCGAGGGCCCCGTCCTCCGGACCCTCCGTCCGCAGCTCCTCCGCGAGGCGCCGCGCGGACTCCTCGAGGGTGGAGGCGAGGTCCGGTCCCGCGACGCGGTGGACGTTGGCCTCGGGGACGCCGGCCGCCGTGAACGGGGCGACGAGGATGTCGTTGCGCTCGGGGTCTCCCGCGGGCACGTAGCGCTCGTCACCGAACCAGAGGTGGAGTGAGGCGAGCCCGTCACGGCTGACGCCGGCCTCGGCGAGAGCGTCGGGCAGCACCCCGGCGAGGGCCTCCCCGCCGGATCCGCCGGTGAGGGCCACGTGGGCGGCACCGCGCTCGCTGATGGCCGCGGCGACGAGCCGGGCAGTCTCCGCGGCGGCCTCCTGGGCGGCGGCGACGAGCTCGGCGCTCACGCGCAGGACCGCGGGGGCCTGGGCCCGGGCGCCGGCGGCGATGACGTCGGCGGCGCCGCTGGGCGGCTCCTGCACCGGGCCAGCCGGGCGCTGGTCAGCAGGCATCGGGTCCGTCGTCTCAGCCACGCGCACCGCTCCTGTCCTGGATCTGGGAGCCGGCGGGCCCGTGGTGGTCCTTCGCGAAAGCCGCGAGGACCTCGGCGTAGACAGGGTCGGGCGCGAGGCGGCGCAGCTCCTCGCTCATGATGGCGACGAGCGCGCGGCGCGCCATCGTCACGACCTGCGGGGCGGCGGGCCCCGGCTGCGTGATGACGACGCGGCTCGCGTCCTTGCGGGTGATCTCCACCGTGCCGTCCTCCGTGGTCGCGGTGATGGAGGAGATGCCGACGGAGTCGGCGACGTCGCGGCGCCCTACGGGGATGCCGAGGCGAAGGGCCAGCCAGCGGATCATGAGCGAGAGCGAGGCGTTGCCGGGCTCGCCGGCGACGAGGATCTCCTTGACCTCGTGCTCGCGCAGGACGGCGTCAAGGGTCGAGGCGACCGTCGCCCGCCACAGGGTGATGCGGGTCCAGGCCAGGTCGATGTCTCCGGGCTCGTAGACGGGGGCGAGGGCGGCGAGGGCCTCGGCAGGGTCGGGCTGCGAGGGCGTGTTGGTGACGCGCGCCGTCGCGAGCCGGCCGATCGGCGAGTCGAAGGGGTTCGCCGGGGGCTGGCCCGGCCACCACGCGACGACGGGGACGTCCGGCAGGAGGAAAGGCACGACGAGCGTGTCCGTGTGCTCCGCGGCCTGGCCCCAGGGGCGCAGGACGATGGTCTCGCCGGCCCCGGCGTCGTGCCCGACGCGGATCTCCGCGTCGAGGTGCCCGGCGGAGTCGGCAGGGGCGTGCCCGTCGCGGGAGCGGGCCCCGACGGCGGTCTCGTCGGCGGGCGGGTTGACGACGGCGACGACGCGGCAGGGGTGGTCGCGGCTTGCGCCGTGCGCCGCCTCGAGAGCGTCCTCGAGGCCATCGGCGTCGGTGGAGACCAGGAGCGTCAGGACCCGGTTCCGGCCCGCTGCGGCGCCCTGGTCGATGAGCTCGGAGACGATGCGGTCGGTGGTCGTGGCGGACAGCGTGGTGATCATGAGCGCCTCCAGGTGCGCGAGTCGCGGGCGAGGAGCTCGTCGGCGCCGGCGGGCCCCCACGAGCCGGGACGGTAGCCCTCAGGAGCGCCCGAGGCGGCCCAGTGCTCGATGACGGGATCGAGGATCCGCCAGGAGAGGTCCACCTCGCGCTGGTGCGGGAAGAGCGGGGCGTCGCCGAGGAGCGCGTCGAGGATGAGGCGCTCGTAGGCCTCGGGCGACTCGTCGTTGAAGGAGGCGCCGTAGCCGAAGTCCATGGTGACGTCGCGCAGCTCCATGTGCGTGCCCGGGACCTTGGACGCCAGGCGCATCGTGATGCCCTCGTCCGGCTGGATGCGCAGGACGATGGCGTTCGCGCCGACGCCCGCGGTCGCGGCGTCGTCGAAGGGGAGGAAGGGCGGCTGCTTGAACACGACCGCCACCTCGGTGACACGGCGGGCCAGCCGCTTCCCGGCACGGAGGTAGAAGGGGACGCCCGCCCAGCGGCGGTTGGCGATCTCGAGGCGGATCGCGGCGAAGGTCTCCGTCGCCGAGCCGTCGGGGACGCCGTCCTCCTCGAGGTACGCCTTGACGGGGACGCCGCCCTGGAACCCGGCGTCGTACCGTCCGCGGGCCGTCGTCGCGTCGAGGTCGAGGACGCCGTCGCGCTCGAGGGTGACGGCCGCGAGGACCTTCTCCTTCTCCGCGCGCACGGCGGCCGCGTCCATGCTCGTCGGCTCCTCCATAGCGGTGAGCGCGAGGAGCTGGAGCAGGTGGTTCTGGATGACGTCGCGGGCGGCGCCGATCGTGTCGTAGTAGCCGGCGCGCGTCCCGATGCCGATGTCCTCGGCCATCGTGATCTGGACGTGGTCGACGTAGCCCTGGTTCCACAGGGGCTCGAACATCGTGTTCGCGAAGCGCAGCGCGAGGATGTTCTGGACGGTCTCCTTGCCGAGGTAGTGGTCGACGCGGAAGACGTCGTCGGGCCGGACGATCCGCCCGACGAGCTCGTCGAGCTCCCTGGCGGACTCGCGGTCGTGGCCGAAGGGCTTCTCGATGACGACGCGGCGCCACGAGCCCTCCTGCTCGTCCACGAGCCCGGAGTTCGCGACGCGCTCGGTGACGGCCGGGAAGTAGGACGGCGGGATGGAGAGGTAGAAGGCGCGGTTGCCCTTCGTGCCGCGGGTGGCGTCGAGCTCCGCGACGACGTCGGTGAGGCGGGAGTAGGCCTCATCGTCCTCGAAGTCGGAGAAGGTCACGAAGCGCATGCCGGCGGCGAGCTGCTCCCAGATCGCCGGGCTCCACTCGGTGCGGGCGCCCTCGCGGGCCGACTTCTCGACGTACTCGCGCACGTCGTCGTCGGACCAGTCGCGGCGACCGACGCCCACGAGGGAGAACGCGGGGGAGAGGAGGCCGCGGTTGGCCAGGTCGTAGATGGCCGGCAGGAGCTTGTGCCTGGCGAGGTCGCCGGTGATGCCGAACATCACCATGACGCAGGGGTCCGCGATGCGCGGCAGGCGCTGGTCGCGGGAGTCCAGGAGCGGGTTGTCCTGGACGTCCTGCGGCACGGCGGAGCGCGTGACGGGCGAGTCTGGGGTGTCCACGTGAGCCTTCCTCAGGGCGGGACGCTCCGGAACCGGAGCGCGGTGCCACTCTAGGTGTTGGTGGCAGACAGGTTGGTGACACTGGGAAGGGTTGACGTAGTGGGGAGGACCCCCGTTGGGTGTGGCTTGTCGACGGTCACACCAACTCAAACGGAGGTCCTCGTGACTCACTCTAATGCGCG
>NZ_JACWNA010000012.1 GCF_015355765.1 Actinomyces haliotis | reverse complement strand
CAGGACCCGCTCGTGAACCCCGAGGAGAAGGACCTGCGGCGCGCCGTCGTCGTCCGGCTCCAGCGGCTCAACTACCTCCGCAAGCTGGGCCGCTTCTACCCCCGCCCCGAGGGCCTCTACCTCTGAGCGGCCCAGCGCCGCCTCGTCCCCCGTACCCTCTCCTGCCCCCCGGTACGCCGACCCGACGGCGCGACCGACCGAACCCACACGAGGAACCATGCCCAGCTCCCACGCGATCTTCCGCCCGGTCACCGACGACGACTACGACGAGCTCATCGCCGGCCAGCCCTACCCGCACCGCGCGTCCGTGGCCTGGGACGGGTACGCGGCGACCCTCCCCGAGCGGGAGCTGTGGAACGGCTCGCGCGTCGCGTACTGGCCGGTCGGCTCGACCTCGCCCCGCGCGGTCCTCACGCTGCGCCAGTTTCACATCCGGCGCATGGCGTTCCTCTGGGCGGACGGCTCGCCGGTGTGGGTGGGTGACGAGCCGACCGCGGCCGAGGAGCAGGCTCTCGTGGACGCCCTGCGCCGCTGGGTCGCCACGGTCGACCCGACCCAGTCCTTCATCCGGCTCCACGTCCTCCACCACGAGGAGGTCACCGGCATCGTCCCCACCTGCCAGCAGATCTACGGGCACGACTCCACGATCATCATCGACACGACCGGCACGGAGGAGGACCTGCGCGCCCGCATGAAGAAGCGCGGGCGCCGCGACGTCAACAAGGCCGGCCGCGAGTGCCGGGCGACGGTCTCCGAGGAGACCGCCATCGACCGGGCCGGCTTCGACCAGCTCATCGCCATCATGCACGAGACCGCCGACCGCCAGGGCTTCAAGGACTACGACGCCGACCACTACTGGTCCTTCTTCACGTTCTTCCGGGACCGTGGCATGGCCCGGCTCTTCGTCGGCCGCGAGGAGGGGCGCCCCGTCAACTGGGGAATGTTCATCGTCCGCGGCGACTTCGCCACCTACGAGGTGGCCGCCTCCAGCGAGGAGGCACGGCGCAACTACGCTCCCGACCTCACCCTCTACACCGGTCTCCTCGCGCTCCAGGCCGACGGAGTCAGAGCGGTCGACCTCGTCGCCATCGGCTCCGACTTCGCCCCCGAGCTGAGCACGCTCAACAACTTCAAGACGAAGTGGACGCAGGAGATCACGCGGGTCTCCGCACCGGTGGAGATCGTCCTCAGGCCGCGGCGCTACCGGTTCCTCAACGCCCTGGCGCACCGGCTCGGCCACTGAGGCGGTCGCGACCCTCCGGTGAGCGGACCCGGGCGGGACGCGTCTCCTCCTCCGGGACGATACGTGGAGCCAACGGCGTCGATAGCATCTGAGGGTCGCGCAGCGGCTCCCGTCGGGGGCCCCGCGATCCGAGCCACGAGGAGAGAGCGTGCCCCTGCCGACCGCCCCGACCGAGACGTCGAGCAGCCTCGCCCGCGTGAGCGCCAAGGAGATGCGCATCGCCGTCGGGAACACGCCGGCGCCGGTCGAGCAGACCGAGGCGTGGGAGCGCTTCGAGCGCTCCATGGGGCGCTCCCTCTTCGGCCGCTACGTGTACGTCGCCGACGGGAGGCCCACGGCCGCCCTCGCCCTCTACCGCTATGAGGTCCACGGGCAGACCTTCCTCTGGGCCAAGCACGGGCCCGTCTGGCTCAAGGAGCAGACCCCCGAGCGGGAGGCCGAGCTGCGCGCGCTGCTCCTCGCCGAGGTCCGCCGTCGTGAGCCCCGGACCGCCTTCATCCGGCTCCACGCCCGGTTCCAGGCCCCGGGCCTTCATGAGCTCCTCTCGACGATCACGTACGACCGCACCGTCGTCATCGACCTCACCCCGGGCACTCCGGAGGCCATGAGCGACGCCATGCCCAAGGACGGGCGCCGCGGCGTGCGCCGGGCCGAGCGCGTCGCCCGCGAGGCCGGCTGCACGATCGCCGAGGAGACGGGGCTCGACCGCGCCGCCTTCGACGAGGTCTACGACGTCATGGTGGAGACCGCCCGGCGCGACGGCTTCCGCCCGCACCCCAGCGAGGTCTACTGGCGGCTCCTCACCGAGCTCGGTCCGGAGCACGCCCGACTCTTCGTCCTGCGCAAGGACGGCGAGCCCCACGCGTGGGACCTCGTCACCGTCGTCGGCCGCCACGCCGTCGCCTACTACGGGGCCTCCTCGAACGCCTCCCGCGGCTTCCGGGCCGCCGAGGCCCTCGACTGGTTCGTCGCTTGCACCCTGGCCGAGGAGGGCAAGGTCGGCTTCGACCTCATGGGCGCCGAGTCCTCCCGCGTCCCGAGCCTCTACAGCGTCGGTCGCTACAAGAAGCGCTTCGCGAAGCACGCCACCGAGGTCGACGGCGCCTGGGACCTCCCGGTCCGGCCCGTCCTCTACGCGGGGATGGTGGCCGCCAAGCGCACGAGGACGACCCTGCGCCGGGACGTCGAGCCGCGCGCTCGTGCCGGGGCGGCCGCAGTGGCTCGAGCCCTGCGCACGACCGTGGGCGCCCTCGGACGCGGCGCCCGGAGCTGACCCGGACGGCCGGGCGCCCCGCCGCGGGCGGCGGTCGCCGGGTGTGCCCGGCGCCTCCGCCACCGTGCGGAGGAGCCGTCGGGACCCGGCGGTAGAGTGACGGACGAAGAAGCGGGTGCACCAGTGCAGCGCCCCACCCCCACCACGCAGGAGAACCCCGTGCCATCTCAGCCCAGCATCGACATCACCCTCGACGGTGCCCAGCGCAGCATCGAGGAGGGCACCACGGGAACCGCGCTCTTCGAGGCGGACCGCGACGTCGTCGCCATGAAGGTCGACGGCGAGCCCTGGGACCTCGCCCGCCAGGTGCCGGCCGGCGCCGTCGTCGAGCCCATCACGCTGGCCTCCGAGGACGGCCTCAACATCCTGCGCCACAGCGCGACCCACGTCATGGCCCAGGCCGTCCAGGAGATCTTCCCCGACGTCAACCTCGGCATCGGCCCCTTCATCACCGACGGCTTCTACTACGACTTCGGCAACATCGACGCCGTCACCCCCGAGCTCCTCAAGGACATCGAGAAGCGCATGAAGCGCATCGTCAAGGAGGGGCAGTCCTTCGTCCGCCGCGACATCTCCGAGGAGGAGGGGCAGGTCGAGCTCGCCGACCAGCCCTACAAGCTCGAGCTCATCACCACCAAGGGCAAGGGCGCCGAGGCCTCGGCCTCGGTCGAGGTCGGCGAGTCCGGGCTCACCATCTACGACAACGTCCGTCGCAACGGCGAGGTCGCCTGGAAGGACCTGTGCCGCGGTCCCCACCTCCCGACCACGAAGCTCATCGGCAACGGCTTCGCCCTCACCAAGTCCTCCTCGGCGTACTGGAAGGGCGACCAGGCCAACGACTCCCTCCAGCGCATCTACGGCACCGCCTGGGCCAGCACGGAGGACCTCAAGGCCTACCAGGACCGCATGGCCGAGGCCGCCCGTCGCGACCACCGCAAGCTCGGCGCCGAGCTCGACCTCTTCTCCTTCCCGGAGGAGATCGGTCCCGGTCTCGTCGTCTTCCACCCCAAGGGCGGGATCCTGCGCCACGAGATCGAGCAGTACGTCATCAAGCGCCACGAGGAGGCCGGCTTCGACTTCGTCCACACGCCGGAGATCACGAAGGGCAACCTCTTCCACACCTCGGGCCACCTGCCCTACTACGCGGACACGATGTTCCCGCCGATGCTCGTCGACGAGGAGACCGACGCCGAGGGCAACGTCACCAAGGCCGGCCAGGAGTACTACCTCAAGGCCATGAACTGCCCGATGCACAACCTCATCTTCCGCGCCCGCGGCCGCTCCTACCGCGAGCTGCCCCTGCGCTTCTTCGAGATGGGCCACGACTACCGCTACGAGAAGTCCGGCGTCGTCCACGGCCTGACCCGCATGCGCGGCTTCACCCAGGACGACTCCCACACCTACTGCACCCGCGAGCAGGCGCCCGCCGAGATCAAGAAGCAGATCGAGTTCTTCATCTCGATCCTCCAGGCCTTCGGCCTCAACGACTTCTACCTCGAGCTCTCCACCCGCGCGACCGACGGCGCCCACAAGGACAAGTTCATCGGCTCCGACGAGGACTGGGAGACCGCCACCCGCGTCCTCGAGGACGTCTGCACCTCGACCGGCCTCGACCTCGTCCCCGACCCGGGCGGCGCCGCCTTCTACGGCCCCAAGGTCTCCGTGCAGGCTCGCGACGCCATCGGGCGCACCTGGCAGATGTCCACCATCCAGTACGACTTCAACCAGCCCGAGCGCTTCGACCTCGAGTACACGGCCGCCGACGGCACCCACCAGCGCCCGATCATGCTGCACTCCGCCAAGCTGGGCAGCGTCGAGCGCTTCATCGGCGTCCTCACCGAGCACTACGCCGGCGCCTTCCCGGCCTGGCTGGCGCCCGTCCAGGTGCGCCTCGTCCCCGTCGCCGAGGCCTTCGACGACTATGTCAAGGACGTCGCCCAGCGGCTCCGCGAGCGCGGCGTCCGCGTCGAGACGGACCTGTCCGACGACCGCTTCGGCAAGAAGATCCGCAACGCCTCCAAGGAGAAGGTGCCCTTCACGCTCATCGCGGGCGGCGACGACGTCGACGCCGGCGCCGTCTCCTTCCGCTTCCGGGACGGCTCCCAGGTGAACCAGGTGCCCGTCGACGAGGCGATCGAGCACGTCACCCGCGTCATCGCCGAGCGCGTCAACGACCCGGCGGGGGAGAAGCCGGTCCGTGACTGACAGCGCTCAGCCCCGCGACCTCCAGCACCTCCCCGGGACCGTCGTCGACGGCCCGGACGGCCCCGTCACCGTCGAGGCACCCTTCCAGCACGCCGACGCGCCCGACCCCTTCGGACGCCTGTGGACCCCGCACCGCATGGTCTACATCGGCGGGGAGAACAAGCCGAAGGACTCCAGCGAGTCCGAGTGCCCCTTCTGCGCGGCCCCGGGCCGCGAGGACGAGGACGCGCTCATCGTGCACAGGGGCGAGAACGCCTACGTCCTCATGAACCTCTACCCGTACAACACGGGCCACCTGCTGGTGTGCCCGTACCGCCACCTCTCCGACTGGACCGAGGCGAGCGAGGCGGAGCGGGTCGAGATCGGGCGCCTCACCGCCCGTGCCATGGAGGTCGTCCGCGCCGTCTCGCACCCCCACGGCTTCAACCTGGGCATGAACCAGGGAGAGGTCGCGGGAGCCGGCATCGCCGCTCACCTCCACCAGCACGTCGTGCCCCGGTGGACCGGCGACGCGAACTTCATGCCCATCATCGGGCGGACCAAGCCGGTGCCCCAGCTCCTCGGCGAGCAGCGTGACATGCTCGCGGCCGCCTGGGACGCCGCGCCGACACGGCTGGAGCCCACGGGGCACTGACCACCCACCGCCCACCCGACGCAGGCGCAGAGGCACCGGCACCGCGCCTGACCGAACCCCGACCCTGAGGAAGAGATGCTCGGACAGCACGGACGCGGCCTCACCAAGGCCCTGTTCACCAAGCCCGCCCTGGCGATGGCCAAGATGGGCGTCACCCCCAACATGCTCACGGTCGGCGGGACCGTCGCCTCCGTCGCCGTCGCCGTCCTCACCATCCCGCAGGGCCACTTCGTCCTCGGGCCGGTGCTCATGGTCCTCGTCCTCATCGGCGACTCCTTCGACGGGATCCTCGCCCGGGCCACCGGCCGGACCAGCCAGTTCGGAGCCTTCCTCGACTCCACGATGGACCGCCTCGCTGACGGCGCGGCCTTCGGCTCCCTCACCGTCTGGGCCGCCCTCCACATGGTCCCCGGACCGCTGCGCACCTGGACCGTGTCGCTGGCCGCCTGCTGCGTCGTCCTCGCCGCCGCCGTGCCCTACGCTCGCGCGCGCGCCGAGTCCGTCGGGGCCACCGCGTCCGTCGGCATCGCCGAGCGCACGGACCGCCTCGTCGTCATCGGGCTCGCCGTCCTCGCCGTGGGCCTCGGCGCCCCGACCTGGGTCATCACCGCGGGCCTGACGTGGGTCGCGATCGCCTCCCTCATCACCGTCATCCAGCGCGTGCTCACCGTCCGGACGCAGATCACGGCCCGCGAGGCCGCCGAGCGCGCCGCCGCGACCGACGGGACCGAGCAGTGAGGCGGCCCGGCGTCGACGACGTCTACCGCCTCGCCTGGCGCAATGTCCGTCGGCTGCCGGCTCCCGTCGGCTACGGGCTCTTCCACCTCGTCGGGGACGCTGCGTGGGCCGTCCAGCGCGTCACCCGCTCGAGCACGGGCGTGGGGCAGCTGCGCCGCAACCTCGCCCACCTGCTGCCTGCGGGCACCGGCGAGCGGGTCCTCTGCGCCACGACCCGCGCCGGCATGCGCTCCTACATGCGCTACTTCTACGAGGCCTTCGCCCTGCCGGGGCTCCGCCGGGAGCAGATCGTCGCGCGCGTGCGCCCGGACGTTGACCCCTCCGCCTGGGAGGCCATCTCGCAGGGGTCGATCGTCATCGCCCTGCCGCACATGGGCAACTGGGACCTCGTGGGCGCCTGGGCCTGCGACGAGCTCGCCCAGGTCCTCACCGTCGCCGAGCGCCTCGAGCCGGCCGACCTCTTCGAGCAGTTCGTCGCGTTCCGCGAGGGGCTCGGCATGCGCATCATCGGCCAAGCCAAGGGCGAGAAGGTCTTCGAGCGCCTCGTCGCCGCCGCGCAGGAGGGGCGCTACGTCATCCCCCTCCTCGCCGACCGGGACCTCTCCTCCTCCGGCATCGAGGCGCCGCTGGGCGGCGAGCCCGCGCACGTCGCCGCCGGACCGGCTGCCCTCGCCGAGCGTCTCGGCGTTCCGCTCTTCACGGCCTCGGTCGCCTACGAGCGCCTCACCGGCAGCCGCCGTCGCGCCGCCGGTGGCCCCTGGGGCGTCGTCCTCACCATCCGCCCGGTCCCGGAGCCCGAGGGGCTGACGGGACGGGAGAAGGTCGTGGCCTGGACGCGAGCCTGGGTCGCCGACCTCGGACCGCGCATCGCCGAGCACGCAGAGGACTGGCACATGCTCCAGCCCGTCTTCGACGCCGACCTCGACCAGGAGCGCCTCGCCCGTCGCCGCGCCCGCGAGGCCACTGCCGACACCGCCGCCCAGGAGGCGGCGGCGACGGCTGGTCCGGCGCCCGCCGGTGCCGCGACCGCGGGGGAGGGATGCGCATGAGGATCGGCATCGTCTGCCCGTACTCCCTCGACGCCCACGGCGGGGTCCAGGTCCACGTCCTCGAGCTCGCCGCCGAGCTGCGGGGCCGGGGCCACGAGGTCCAGGTGCTCGCGCCGGCCTCCAGCCTCGAGGGCTACCCCGAGTGGGTCACGAGCGCCGGCGACTCCGTCGCCATCCCGTACAACGGCTCGATCGCCCGGCTCAACTTCGGTGCGGCCGTCGCCCGCCGCGCCCGCCGGTGGCTCGAGGAGCACGACTTGGACCTCGTCCACATCCACGAGCCCATCACCCCGAGCGTCGGCCTCCTCGTCCTCCAGGCCGCGGACTGCCCTCTCGTGGGTACCTTCCACTCGGCGATGGACCGCTCCCTGGCCCGCGAGCTCCTCTCACCGGCCACCGGGCAGTGGGTCGAGCGGCTCACGGCGCGCATCGCCGTCTCCGAGGAGGCCCGCCGGACCCTCATCCAGTACCACGGCGGCGACGCCGTCGTCATCCCCAACGGTGTCAACGTCGCCCCCTTCAGGGCGGCCCGCCGCGACGACCCGCGGTTCAAGGGGACCGCCGAGGCCCCGACGATCTCCTTCCTCGGTCGCGTCGACGAGCCCCGCAAGGGCCTCCAGGTGCTCGCCGAGGCCGTCCCGGCCGTCCTCGAGGCCCTTCCCGGGGCCCGCTTCCTCATCGCGGGCCGCGGCGAGGCCGAGGAGCAGCGCCGCGAGCTCGCCCGCTTCGGCGACCACGTCCAGTTCCTGGGCGGGGTCTCCGACGAGGACAAGGCCGCGCTCCTCGCCTCCTCCAGCGTCTACGTCGCGCCCCAGACCGGCGGCGAGTCCTTCGGGATCGTCCTCGTCGAGGCCATGGCGGCCGGCACGCACGTCGTCGCCAGCGACCTCGCCGCCTTCTCCGACGTCCTCGGCGGGGGACGCTACGGCGCCCTCTTCCACAACGGGGACGGGGCCGACCTCGCCCGGGCGATCATCGGGACGCTCACGGACCGAGAGGCCTCGGACGCCCGGCGGTCGGCCGCCTCTGCCGTCGTCGGGCAGTACGACTGGTCGACGGTCACCGACCGCGTCCTCGACGTCTACGACATGGCGCTGTCGATCGCCCACACCCGCGTCAGCGTCGCGCCCGGCAGCCGGACCATGATGGGGCGCCTGCGCGGCGTCCGCGAGGAGGGCTCATGACCGCCGCGACCGCAACCGGCTCCGCCGTCATCCTGGGGACGGGGCTCGTCCCCGGCCTGCCCGCCGTGGTCGGGGCCGAGGACGAGCTGCGCTCCGGCCCCTTCACCGGGCCGTGGGCCTGGACGACCATCGTGGCGCTCGTCGTCGTGCTCGCCGTGGCCGTGGGCTGGCTCCTCTACGTCCGTGCCGTGCGCGTGGACCGCCTGCACCGCCAGGTCCTCGGCGCCCGCGCCACCCTCGAGGCCGAGCTCACCCACCGCGCTCAGGCCGCGGCCGACCTCGCCGCCTCGGGCGTCCTCGACCCCGCGAGCTCCCTGCTCCTCTCACGGGCGGCGCACGACGCGATCGAGGCCGAGGGGCCCGTCGTCGACGACGGTCTCGACCCGGACGAGCGAGGAGGAGCCCGTCCCGCACGTCCCCGCGCCCTCATCGAGTCGGACCTCACGCGCGTCATCCGCGCCGTGGCCCACGAGGGAGCCCGCGCCGAGGTGGCCGAGACCCCCCTCGGCGCCGACTGCCTGGCCAGGCTGGACCGCGCCTCCTACCGGCTCGGTCTGGCGCGCCGCTTCCACAACACCCACGTCGCCGAGGCGCGGCGCCTGCGCGCCCGCCCGGGCGTGCGCCTCCTCCACCTCGCCGGCAGCGCGCCGCTACCCGCCACCTTCGACATCGACGACGACGCCACCGCCCTCGTGACCGGGAAGGACGACGACGCATGAGCACCCCCAGCGGTCCCGCGGCCGGCTCCGGAGGATGGGCACCGAGGCCCGGCTACCAGCGCGGGGGGCTCCCCGCGTCCGGCGCACCCGCCGGTCGGGCGGGCGCCCCCGCGACGAGCGCGCACGGCGCTGCGTCCCCGGCTCCCGGCTGGGCCGCTCCGCTCACCCGTCACCGCCGCCGAGGTGACGTCGCCAAGTACGTCATCGCCGTCGTCGGCGGGCTGGGCCTGCTCATCATGCTCGGGCTCATCGCCATGAACGCGGGCGGCTCGAGCCACGTCATCCTGCCGGTCGCGCTGGCGATGATCCCGCTCGTCATCGTGCTGGCGGCCGTCTTCTGGATCGACCGCTGGGAGCCGGAGCCCTTCGGCGTGCTGCTGGCCGCCTTCCTGTGGGGAGCCGGCGTCGCGACCGTCATCTCGCTCGTCGTCAACACGACGGCCTCCGTGCTCGTCGCGTCCTCGACCGGGGACCCATCTGGCGGCGAGCTCGTCTCCGCGGTCGTCTCTGCGCCACTCATCGAGGAGTCCACCAAGGGGCTCGGCGTCCTCATCATCTACCTCATCTGGCGGCGCACCTTCAACGGGCCCGTCGACGGCATCGTCTACGCCGCCGTCGTCGCCGGCGGCTTCGCCTTCGCCGAGAACGTCCTCTACTTCGTCCAGTACTCCGACTCCCTCATGCAGACCTTCCTCATGAGGGCCGTCTTCTCGCCCTTCGCCCACGTCACCTTCACCGCCTGCACGGGCCTGGCCATCGGCGTGAGCTCCCGGATGCGGTCGCGGCTCGCGTGGCTGTGGATGACACCGATCGGCCTGGTGGCTGCCATGATGCTCCACGCCTTCTGGAACGGCGTCATCTCCGTCGCCCCCGGCCTCTACCTCCTCGTCGAGGTCCCCTTCTTCCTGGCCTGCGTGGCACTCGTCATCTGGCTGCGATGGAGCGAGCGCATGACGATGCGGCAGCGCCTCATGGACTACGCCCGCGCCGGATGGTTCGACCCCGCCGAGATCACCATGCTCACCACGGGGTCCGGCCGCTCCGCCGCCCGCCGCTGGGCCCGCGGGCGCGGACCCGTCGCCGCCCAGGCGATGAAGGAGTTCCAGACCTCGACGGCCGCCCTCGCCCAGCTGCGTCAGCAGGGGCTCGACGGGCACGCCGAGGCGGACTACGCCACGACCGAGCGCGAGCTCCTCGACTCGGTCGCCGCGAGCCGCCGAGTCTTCCTCGCGCGCGGCTGAGGCCGGCCGCCCGGTCCGCGCTCCGGCCTCCGTACGCGGGGAGGGCACCGCGCGCGTACAGTTCGGCCTCAGCCGGACCGTCCGGCACGCCGGGAGCACCATGCCCCGCGAGCGGTTCGGAGAACCCGAGGAGCACCACGCATGACTGAGACGCCCACCAGCGACACTCCGCAGACCGCGTCCACCACCGGCACCCCCACGGTCAAGCGAGGGATGGCCGACATGCTCAAGGGCGGCGTCATCATGGACGTCGTCACCCCCGAGCAGGCCCGTATCGCCGAGGACGCCGGCGCGGTCGCCGTCATGGCGCTCGAGCGCGTCCCCGCCGACATCCGGGCCCAGGGGGGCGTCGCCCGCATGAGCGACCCGGACCTCATCCAGGGCATCATCGACACCGTCTCGATCCCGGTCATGGCCAAGGCCCGCATCGGCCACTTCGTCGAGGCTCAGGTCCTCGAGTCGCTCGGCGTCGACTACATCGACGAGTCCGAGGTCCTCACGCCCGCCGACTACTCCCACCACATCGACAAGCACGCGTTCACCGTCCCCTTCGTCTGCGGAGCGACCAACCTCGGGGAGGCGCTGCGCCGCATCACCGAGGGTGCCGCGATGATCCGCTCCAAGGGCGAGGCGGGCACGGGCGACGTCTCCAACGCCGTCATCCACATGCGCACGATCCGCGACGAGATCCGTCGTCTCACCTCGCTGCCCGAGGACGAGCTCTACCTCGCGGCGAAGGAGCTCGGTGCGCCCTACCCGCTCGTCGCCGAGGTCGCGCGCACCGGCTCCCTGCCCGTCGTCCTCTTCACCGCGGGCGGCATCGCCACACCGGCGGACGCCGCGATGATGATGCAGATGGGCGCCGAGGGCGTCTTCGTCGGCTCGGGCATCTTCAAGTCGGGCGACCCCGCCAAGCGCGCCGCCGCGATCGTGCGCGCCACGGCCCAGTTCGACGACCCCGCCGTCATCACGGAGGTGTCGCGGGGCCTGGGCGAGGCCATGGTCGGGATCAACGTCGACGACGTCCCCGTCCCGCACCGCCTCGCCGAGCGCGGATGGTGAGCGCGGCCCAGCCGGGCCGTCGCGTCACGGTGGCCCGCCACCCGCGGTCCCTGTTCCCTGAGACGAGCGGGGGCGCGGACGGCCCGGTCGTCGGTGTCCTCGCCCTCCAGGGCGACGTGCGCGAGCACGGCCTCCACCTCGGTGCCGTGGGTGCCCGCCCCGTCGCCGTGCGCTCGGCCCGTGACCTCGAGACCCTCGACGGCCTCATCATCCCGGGCGGCGAGTCCACCGTCATGGAGAAGCTCCTCGCCTCCTTCGGCATGCGCGAGCCGCTGAGGCGGCTCGTCGAGGACGGCCTGCCCGTCTACGGCTCGTGCGCGGGGATGATCCTGCTCGCGGACCGCATCGAGAACCCTGCGCCCGGGCAGCACGGCCTCGGCGGCCTGGACGTCACCGTGCGGCGCAACGCCTTCGGCCGCCAGGTCGACTCCTACGAGGAGGACCTGCTCGCGCCCGCGCTCGGCGCTGACGAGTCGCACCCGCTGCACGCGGTCTTCATCCGGGCCCCGTGGATCGACGACGTCGGCGAGGGTGTCGAGGTCCTCGCGCGGACGCGATCCGGACGCGCGGGAGGCGCCGACGCAGCCACCCCGGCCCCCACCGGATCGGGTCGTGCCGTCGCGGTCCGACAGGGCCGTCTCCTCGCCACCTCCTTCCACCCGGAGATGGACGCGGACCACCGGGTCCACGCCGCATTCGTCCAGATGGTTCGGGACGCGGCCTCGTGAGGGAGGCTCCCGCTGACGCCGGTCGGCCTGGTCGGCCTGGTCGGCTGACCGAGGACGGCCGGGATCCTGTGCGCGTGCCCGAGAACTGGCGCCAGCTCCTCGATCCGACGGAGTGGCGTCTCAACGCCGAGGGGCTGCCTGCCCGGCGAGCCGCCCGGGTCATCGCCCTCAGGCGGGAGCCCGAGCCCGCGATCCTCCTCGTCACCGGCCACGACTTCGGAGACTCCGACCACTGGTGGGCCTTCACGCCCGGCGGCGGCATCATGCCGGGGGAGGAGCCTCGGGAGGCCGCCGTCCGCGAGATGCGCGAGGAGACCGGCGTCGTCCTCGCACCCGCCGAGCTCGTCGGCCCCGTCGTGCGCCGCTCGAGCCGCTTCATCTTCAACCTCGTCACGGCGCGCCAGAACGAGGAGATGTTCCTCGTGGTCCTCGATCCCCACCGGACGGAGGCCAGCGAGGGCGCCGACGGGGAGATGGACCGCTCGGGCTGGACCGACCTCGAGCAGGAGGTCCTCGACTCACTGCGCTGGTGGCGCCTGGACGAGCTCGAGGACGCGGCCGCCAACGGCACGACGGTCTACCCGGAGGCGCTTCCCGGACTCGCTCGCGAGCTGCTGCGCGGCTGGGACGGCGTCGTCCGCGAGATCCTCGAGGAGGACTGAGCCTGCGGCCGTCGGCCGACGTCGAGGCGGTGCCGGCTCGGACCCGCTCCGAGGGACGCGGCCCCGACCGAGCCCACGCCCAGGAGGGGTCTCACGGCTCGGCGGGCGAGATCCTCGCCACGTCCAGGCGTCGTGGCGCACTCGCTCCTGGGGGAGCGGCGCGCCCCGGCGCTAGGATGGCGGAGGCTCGCCGTGGGCCTGTACCGCCCCTCACCCGGGGCCGGGCGCGGCACCGCGGCCCTCACCTGACTTCGACACCCAGGAGGACACATGTCGGGACACTCCAAGTGGGCGACCACCAAGCACAAGAAGGCCGCGATCGACGCCAAGCGCGGCAAGCTCTTCGCGCGCCTCATCAAGAACATCGAGGTCGCTGCCCGCACCGGCGGCGGTGACCCCGCCGGCAACCCGACCCTCTTCGACGCCATCCAGAAGGCCAAGAAGAACTCCGTTCCCGCCGACAACATCACCCGCGCCGTCAAGCGCGGCAGCGGCGAGGAGGCCGGTGGCGCCGACTGGCAGACCATCATGTACGAGGGCTACGGCCCCGCCGGCGTTGCCTTCCTCGTCGAGTGCCTCACCGACAACCGCAACCGCGCCGCCTCGGACGTCCGCGTCGCCTTCACCCGCACCGGCGGCAACCTCGCCGACCCGGGCTCCGTCGCCTACAACTTCGAGCGCAAGGGCGTCGTCGAGATCGCCAAGGCCGAAGGCATCGACGAGGACACCATCCTCATGGCCGTCCTCGACGCCGGCGCCGAGGAGGTCGTCGAGGGCGCTGAGTCCTTCGAGGTCATCTCCGAGCCCTCCGACCTCATCGCCGTGCGCAACGCCGTCACGGAGAACGGCATGGAGTACGACTCCGCCGAGTCGCAGTTCGTCGCAGGCACCAAGGTCGAGGTCGACCTCGAGGGCGCCCGCAAGGTCATGCGCCTCATCGACGCGCTCGAGGACCTCGACGACGTCCAGAACGTCTACACCTCCGTCGACATCTCCGCCGAGGTCGCGGCCGAGCTCGACGAGGACGAGGACTGAGCCGCACCGGCTCGTACGGTCCCGCCGCCTGCCACCGCGGGTGACGGGGCCGTTACCGTACCCGGGCTCCGCTCCTTTTTTCATCCTCCCCCCCCGGCCGGCGCCTGCCCCACGAGCACCGTTCCGACCAGCACGAGAGACGAGACCACCGCCGTGCGCTCCACCCAGGCCGTCGTCGCCCAGCAGCGCGTCCTCGGGATCGACCCCGGGCTCACGCGCTGCGGCTTCGGCTGCGTCGACATCGACCCGCGGCGACGCGCCAGGCTCGTCGAGGTCGGGGTCGTCCGGACCCCGCCCTCCCAGAGCCCCGAGCTGCGTCTCCTCGCCATCGCCGACGCGCTCGAGGACTGGATCGCGCGTCTCGGTCCCACGAGCGTCTCGGTCGAGCGCGTCTTCGCCCAGGACAACCTGCGCTCCGTCATCGGCGTCGCCCAGGTCATGGGCGTCGTCATGGTCGCCGGCGCCCGCGCCGGCCTCGAGGTCGCCCAGCACACCCCGAGCGAGGCGAAGGCCGCCGTCACCGGGTCGGGAACGGCTGACAAGCCCCAGGTGCAGATGATGGTGCAGCGCATCCTCGGCCTCGACGCACCGCCCAAGCCCGCTGACGCCGCCGACGCCCTCGCCCAGGCCATCTGCCACGGCTGGCGCGGCGGCGGCACCGGCGTCGACGGCGGCACCGAGATGGTCTCCGCCGGCGGCTCGGTCCGGGCCTCGGCGCGCACCCCGGCCCAGAAGCAGTGGGCGCAGGCCCAGGCGTCCGCCCGGCGCTACGGCGCCGTCGACCCGCGTCGTGCGCGGCACTGAGCCGGGCTGCTGCTAGGGTCTGAACGTCTGTTCGAACGCGCTGCGGCGCGACGAGGCCGCGGCTCCCCGCCCGGCACGAGGAGGAGCCCACCCGTGATCGCGTCACTGCGCGGCACCGTCACCTCCGTCTCCCTGACCGGCGCGGTCATCGAGGTCGGCGGAGTCGGCGTGAGCGTCCTGGCCACGCCGACCACCCTGGCATCGCTGCGCGTGGGGGAGGAGACGTCCCTCGCCACCGAGCTCATCGTCCGGGAGGACTCCCTCACCCTCTACGGCTTCGCCGACGCTGACGAGCGCGACTGCTTCCGCGTGCTGCTCGGAGCCAAGGGCGTCGGTGCCAAGCTCGCGCTCGCCATGCTCGCCGTCCACACCCCTGACGCGCTGCGGCGCGCCGTCGCCGGCCAGGACGTGGCCGCACTCAAGCGCGTCCCCGGCCTCGGTCCCAAGGGCGCGCAGCGCGTCATCATCGACGTGGGCGACAAGCTGGGGCCCGTCACGGGTGCTGGCGCGCCGCTCGCACCCGGTGGGCCCGAGGGGCCGGTGACCGGCGGCGTCCAGGCGAACCCCGACGTGGTCGCCGCCCTGGTCCAGCTCGGCTGGAACGAGGCCGCGGCCACCCAGGCCGTCGCGGCGGTCGAGGCCGACGCGGCAGAGGACGACGGTGCCGCCCTGACCGTCCCGGAGCTCCTGCGCGCGTCGCTGCGCTGGCTGGGAGGTGGCCGCCGTGGCTGAGGACAGCGGGTACGGATCCTACGGGCCGGCGGGGGACCGCCTCGTGGGCGGGGGAGCGGACGACACCGAGCGTGCCGCCGAGGCCGCGCTGCGTCCGAAGCGCCTCGAGGACTTCGTGGGGCAGGAGGTCGTGCGCGGTCAGCTCTCCGTGGTCCTGCGCGCCGCGATCGCGCGTGGCGCCACCCCGGACCACGTGCTGCTCTCGGGGCCGCCCGGACTCGGCAAGACGACCCTCGCCATGATCATCGCCAACGAGGTCGACGGCTCACTCCGGCTCACGTCCGGCCCGGCCATCCAGCACGCCGGCGACCTCGCGGCCATCCTGTCGTCCCTCGAGGAGGGCGACGTTCTCTTCATCGACGAGATCCACCGCCTCGCGCGCACCGCCGAGGAGATGCTCTACCTCGCGATGGAGGACTACCGCGTCGACGTCGTCGTGGGCAAGGGGCCCGGGGCGACGTCGATCCCGCTGACGCTCCCTCCCTTCACCGTCGTTGGCGCAACGACTCGTGCGGGTCTCCTGCCCGCGCCGCTGCGCGACCGCTTCGGCTTCACCGGCCACCTCGAGTACTACGGTCCGCACGATCTCTCGCGCATCATCTCTCGCTCGGCCGGGCTCCTCGGCGTCGACCTGGACCCTGAGGCCGCCACGGAGCTCGCTCGCCGCTCGCGGGGCACGCCGCGCATCGCGAACCGCCTCCTGCGCCGTGTCCAGGACTGGGCCGAGGTGCACGGCACGCCCGGGCACCTCGACCTCGCCGCCGCCCGCGGAGCGCTCGAGGTCTTCGAGGTCGACGCCCTCGGGCTCGACCGCCTCGACCGCTCCGTCCTCGAGGCGCTGTGCACCCGCTTCCGCGGCGGCCCGGTCGGTCTCACGACCCTCGCCGTCAGCGTCGGCGAGGAGCCGGAGACCATCGAGACGGTCGCCGAGCCGTACCTGTTCCGCGAGGGCCTCCTCGTGCGCACGCCGCGCGGCCGCGCCGCGACGCCCGCCGCCTACGCCCACCTCGGGCTCGAGCCGCCGGAGGGCGAGGCCTACCTCGGCTGAGGAGCGCGAGTCACACCCCGAGACGTGACGCGCCTCCCGCCTCCCGCGCCGCCTCCCGCGCGGAGGCGTGGCCTAGACTCGCCGCGGCCCCTCGTGCTCCACGGGGTGGCGCCCCTCAACGATTCGGAGTCCGCACCATGCTCGCCGCCCTTGTCGTCATGCTCCTGGCGTTCTGGCTCATGTCCCACTTCGCGCGCAAGCAGCAGCAGAAGATGCAGGCCGAGCAGGAGCGGCGGACCGAGGAGGCGATGGTCCCCGGAACGTGGGTGCGGACCCGCGCCGGGTTCTACGGAACGGTGGTCGAGGTCGACGGCGACGTCGTCACCCTCGCGACGCCGCTCGGCGACGAGTCCCTGTGGGCCAAGAGCGCCGTCGTCGGCGCCGAGGAGCCGCCCTTCGCCTCCAGCACCGCGGCCGAGGACGCCGTCGTCGACGCCGAGGGCCTCGCCGCCGACGAGCCCGTCGCCACCGAGCCCGAGGAAGGGTCCGGGACGCACGCCTGAGCGCCGTGCCGGGCAGGACCGCCGTCGTCCCGCCCTCGACGACCCTCCCCACGACATCCTGAGAAGAGACCGCGTGTCCACCAAGCAGATCAAGAAGCCGGGACGACGACTCCTGGTGCTCCTCCTCGTCATCGCCCTCGGGTACGGCGCCCTCGTCGCCGGCGTGGCGACGCACCGCACCTCGATGACTCCGGGCCTCGCGCTCGACCTCGAGGGCGGCACGCAGATCATCCTCACCCCGACGACCACCGACGGATCGAAGATCACCGACGAGGACGTCACGCAGGCCATCGAGATCATCCGGCAGCGCGTCGACGCCTCCGGAGTCTCAGAGGCCCAGATCTCCCGGCAGGGCGGCCAGAACATCGTCGTCTCGCTGCCCGGTCACCCGAGCGAGCAGACTCTCGAGCTCGTCCGCAACTCCGCGGTCCTCTACTTCCGGCCCGTCATCCGGATCATCCAGGGCTCCGCCCAGGCCATCGCCTCCTCGTACAACGCCCAGGTGAAGGCCGCCGCCACGGCGAGCGCCTCCGCCTCCGCCCCGAGCGCAGCGGCAAGCCCGAGCGCCGCGGCGACCCAGCCGGCCACCATCACGCCGACGGAGGTCGCCTCGTCCTACGCGGACGTCAACGGCGACGGCAAGATCAGCGATGACCCGCTGGAGTCCACGAGCGACGACAACTCCTCGGACAAGTGGATCACCGAGAAGATGATCTACGACGCCTACATGACGGACTGCACCGCCAAGAAGAACCTCACCGGCCAGTCCCAGGACCCGAGGAAGGCCGTCATCTCCTGCGCCAAGGACGGCTCCGGCGCCACCTACATCCTCGGCCCGGCGGACATCTCCGGCACCGACATCGCCAGCGCGGCCTCCGGCCTCGAGACGACCAGCCAGGGCCAGACGACGAACAACTGGGTCGTCTCCATCGAGTTCGACAAGAAGGGCACGAAGGAGTTCGCCGCCGTCTCCAAGCGACTCCTCGCCTACCGCGACTCCGCCAAGAGCTCGAGCTCGTCCTCCAGCTCGTCGACGACGACCTCGACCGACTCGCAGAAGGCCGAGTTCGCCATCGTCCTGGACGGCCTGACGATCATGGCCTCCGGCTTCAACTCGGACGTCACCACCCCGATCACCAACGGCAAGGTCCAGATCTCCGGCAACTTCAAGCAGGCCGAGGCCAACACGCTGGCCAACCAGCTCTCCTTCGGCTCCCTGCCGCTCACCTTCACGGTCCAGTCCGAGCAGCAGATCTCCGCGACGCTGGGCACCGAGCAGCTGCGCAACGGCCTCATCGCCGGCCTCGTCGGATTCATCCTCATCATCCTCTACCTGGCGTGGCAGTACCGCGGTCTCGCAGTCGTCGCCGTCGCCTCGCTGCTCGTCGCCGCCGGCATCACCTACCTGGCGATCGCGCTGCTCAGCTGGACGATGGGCTACCGCCTGTCCCTCGCGGGCGTCGCCGGCCTCATCATCTCCATCGGCATCACGATGGACTCCTTCATCATCTACTTCGAGCGCATCCGCGACGAGGTCCGCCACGGACGCACCCTCTCCGCGGCCGTGGACGAGGGCTGGAAGCACGCCCGCCAGACGATCATCGTCTCCGACGCCGTCAACCTCGTCGCCGCCGTCGTGCTCTACTTCCTCGCCGTCGGAGGCGTCCAGGGCTTCGCCTTCACCCTCGGCGTCACCACCGTCGTCGACCTCATCGTCATCATGGCCTTCACCCACCCGATGATGGCCTGGATCCTGCGCTTCCCCTTCTTCGGGCAGGGGCACCGCCTGTCCGGCCTCGACCCCGAGCACCTCGGCGCACGCAACCGCTCCGCCTACGGCAAGGGCCGTGAGGCCGCCGTCGCCGCGGTCGGCGAGTCGCTCGCGCGCCGCAAGGCCCGAGCCCGCCAGGAGACGGAGCCCGCCGCCCACGGCGCGCACGCCGTGACCGCGCAGAAGGCGGACGGCGCCGTCGACCCGCAGGCCACGAGCCGAAAGGAGGGCCAGGAGTGAAGTCCCTCGCCCAGCTCGGCAACGAGCTCTACTCCGGACGCACCTCCGTCCCCTTCGTCCCGAAGCGGCGGATCTGGTACACCATCGCCGTTCTCGTCATCGCGGCCTCAGCCATCCTCGTGTGGAAGCCGGGCCTCAACCCCGGCATCGACTTCAAGGGCGGCTCCGAGGTCACCATCACCGGCCTCGCCAGCCCGTCCGAGTCACCGGCCAACAAGGTGCTCAAGGACGAGGGCGTCGACGCCGCCTCCGTGACGACCATGGGATCCTCCGCGGTCCGCATCCAGACCACCACGCTGGAGAAGAAGGACCTCGACAACCTCACCGCGGCTCTCACGAAGGCCTACAAGGTCGACGACAGCGACGTCTCCGCGACGTCGATCGGCCCGACCTGGTCGAGCGACGTCACGAGCAAGGCGATCCGCGGCCTCGTCATCTTCTTCCTGCTCGTCGGCGCCCTCATCTGGGCCTACTTCCGGACCTGGAAGATGGCGGTGGCGGCTCTCCTGGCCCTCGTGCACGACATCGTCATCACGGTCGGCGTCTACGCCGCCAGCGGCTTCGAGGTCACGCCCGCCACGATCATCGGCGTGCTCACGATCCTCGGCTACTCCCTCTACGACACGGTCGTCGTCTTCGACAAGATCCGTGAGAACACCGACGGCTACCAGTCCCAGACGCGCTCCACCTACGCCGAGCTCGCCAACCTGGCCGTCAACCAGACCTTCATCCGCTCGATCAACACCTCGATCGTCGGTGTCCTGCCCGTCGCCTCGCTCCTCGTGGTCGGCGCCTTCATCCTCGGTGCGGGCACCCTGCGCGACATCGCCCTCACGCTGTTCATCGGCATGATCGCGGGCACCCTGTCCTCGATCTTCCTCGCCACCCCGCTCCTCGTCGACCTCCGGGGCCGTGAGAAGGGCGTGCGCGAGCAGGCCGAGCGAGTCGCCTACGCGCGCGCCCAGCGCGCCGACGCCGTCGCGAGCGACCCGGCGGCGGCGTCCGCCGTCACCCCGGAGCCCGTCGCCTCCCCCCTGACCCCCGGGCACCATCTCGGTGCCGCCGCACAGCCCAAGAGAAGGAAGAAGCGGTCATGACCCAGTCGAACGAGCTCCCGGACGCGCTGCCCGTGTCCCTGCAGCGCATCGTCCTGGACAACCTCCGCGAGCAGCAGGACTTTCCGGAGCCGGGCATCCTGTTCCGCGACATCACCCCGCTGCTGGCCAACGGCCCCGTCTTCGCCACCTTCATCGACGAGCTGGCCTCCCACTACCGCGGGCGCATCGACGCCGTCGCCGGCCTCGAGTCGCGCGGCTTCATCCTCGCGGCGCCCCTCGCCGTCCGTCTCGGCGTCGGCATGATCACGGTGCGCAAGGCCGGCAAGCTCCCGCCGCCGGTCATCGGCGTCGACTACGCCCTCGAGTACGGCACGGCCCGCATGGAGCTGCGACCCGACGACGTCCGCGAGGGCGACCGCGTCCTCGTCATCGACGACGTTCTCGCGACCGGTGGCACGGCCGCCGCGTCGATCGAGCTCATCGAGTCCGCCGGGGCGAAGGTCGTCGCCACCTGCGTCCTGCTCGAGCTCGGCGCCCTGGGCGGCCGCGAGAAGCTGCCCGGCCGCCAGGTCGACGCCGTCGTCAGCTTCGAGTCCGCCTGAGGCTCAGTCCCAGACCGTCACGCGAGCCCCGGCCCCACCGGCCGGGGCTCGCGCACCGTCGCCCGCGGTCGCGGTCGCGGGCGGGGGCGGCCGGGACGGACAGGGCGGACCGGCCTGACCGTCCGCCGCGCCGTCGGCCGCGCTCGCGCCGAGCCGGGTCCCGCCCTGAGGGGCCGAGACGCGGAAGCAACCAGAAGGTAAGGGCCGTCACGGCTATGATCCGAGCATGACGGAGACGAAGAGCAGTGCAGGCACCGGCGACGCCACGGTCGTCCCGGGCTCCCGCGTGAGGAGCAGGCTCGCGTGGTTCGGCTCCCGCGGCCACTCCACCCCACCCGCCATCGAGCCCCTGCTTCGGGCCCTGCGTGCCAACCACCCGAAGGCGGACACGAGCCTCATCGTGCGTGCCTACGAGGTCGCGCAGAGGGCCCACGCGGGCCAGCGCCGCAAGTCGGGCGAGCCCTACATCACGCACCCCGTCGCCGTGGCCACGATCCTGGCCGAGCTCGGCATGACGCCCCAGACCCTCGCCGCCGCCCTCCTCCACGACACCGTCGAGGACACGGACTACACGCTCGACAACCTTCGCGCCGACTTCGGTGACGAGATCGCGCTGCTCGTCGACGGCGTCACCAAGCTCGACAAGCTCCAGTACGGCGAGGCCGCCCAGGCCGAGACCGTCCGCAAGATGATCATCGCGATGTCCAAGGACATCCGCGTGCTCGTCATCAAGCTCGGCGACCGCCTTCACAACGCGCGCACGTGGAAGTACGTCTCCGCCGAGAACGCTGCCCGCAAGGCCAAGGAGACCCTCGAGATCTACGCGCCGCTGGCGCACCGCCTCGGCATGAACACGATCAAGTGGGAGCTCGAGGACCGCTCCTTCAAGGCGCTCTACCCGGGCGTCTACGAGGAGATCGAGCACATGGTCGCGGAGCGCGCCCCCGCACGCGAGGAGTACCTGCGCCAGGTGCGCCTCCAGATCGAGGAGGACCTGCGGGTCAACCACGTCAAGGGCGTCGTCACCGGCAGACCGAAGCACTACTACTCGATCTACCAGAAGATGATCGTGCGGGGGAAGGACTTCGACGACATCTACGACCTCGTCGCCGTGCGCGTCATCGTCGACACCATCCAGGACTGCTACGCCGTCCTCGGCTCGCTGCACTCGCGCTGGACCCCGATGTCCGGCCGCTTCAAGGACTACATCGCCGTCCCCAAGTTCAACCTCTACCAGTCGCTGCACACGACGGTCGTCGGCCCGGGCGGCAAGCCCGTCGAGATCCAGATCCGCACCCACGAGATGCACCGGATGGCGGAGTACGGCGTGGCGGCCCACTGGAAGTACAAGGAGGACCCGAACGCCACCGGGCCGAGTCCCGCGGGCGGCAAGGTCGTCGAGCGGGACTCCGGGGAGATGGCCTGGCTGCGCCAGCTCGTCGACTGGCAGAAGGAGACGCAGGACCCGGCCGAGTTCCTCGACTCGCTGCGCTACGAGATGGCCGGCACCCAGGTCTACGTCTTCACCCCGAAGGGCGACGTCATGGCCCTGCCCGCCGGATCGACACCGGTCGACTTCGCCTACGCCGTCCACACCGAGGTCGGGCACCGCACGGTCGGTGCCCGCGTCAACGGGCGGCTCGTGCCCCTCGACACCCCGCTCGAGAACGGTGACACGGTCGAGGTCTTCACCTCCAAGGCGCAGGGGGCGGGCCCCAGCCGGGACTGGCTCGCCTTCGTCGGGTCGACGCGAGCCCGCAACAAGATCAAGGGCTGGTTCTCGCGCGAGCGCCGTGAGGAGGCCATCGAGGAGGGCAAGGGCGCCATCGCGCGGGCGATGCGCAAGAAGGACCTTCCCATCCAGCGCCTCATGAACCACGAGTCGCTCACCGACGTCGCCAAGACCCTCGACAAGGGCGACATCGACGGCCTCTACGCCGCCGTCGGAGAGGGGCACGTCTCCGCGGCCCACGTCGTCGACACCCTCGTCGCCGCACTCGGCGGGGAGGCGGGCACCGAGGAGACCCTCGCGGAGGGGGTCCTGCCGACCAGGGCCGCGGCGAACCGGGCGCGTGCCCGTCAGGGTGACGGCGGCGTCGTCGTCGACGGCATGGACGAAGGCGACGTCTACGTCAAGCTGGCCCGCTGCTGCACCCCGATGCCCGGCGACCCGATCGTCGGGTTCATCACGCGCGGCTCCGGCATCTCGGTGCACCGGGCCGACTGCCAGAACGTCGAGCAGCTCGAGACGGAGCCCGAGCGGCTCATCGGCGTGCGCTGGGCCAGCCACGCCCAGAGCGCCTTCCTCGTCCAGCTGGAGGTCGAGGCGTTGGACCGCGGCGGGCTCCTCGCCGACATCACACGAGCCTTCGCCGACAACCACGTCAACCTCATGAGCGCGAACACGGCGACGAGCCGGCACCGCGTGGCCACGATGCGCTTCGTCGTCGAGCTCGCCGAGGCCAGTCACCTCGACCACACGCTCGCCGCCCTGCGCAGGATCGACGGCGTCTTCGAGGCGCACCGCACCTCCGCGGGGGGCGCCAGGCGGAGCGGTACCCGGCCCTGAGGAGAGCCCCGCCGGGGCCGGGCGTGGTGCCGGGCGGGCACGTGGGGCGCGGTGGCCAGGGCGGCGGACGCCCTCAGACGAGGCTCATGATGAGACCGCGCGCTCGTGGGCGGCCGCGCGCGCAGGAACCGCGACAGCGCTCGAGCGCGATGAGGAGACTGGTCCTGGACTCTCCGAGGTCGCGGGCCCGCAGCAGGGCCTCGACGGCGACCGCCGGCGGTGCCGTACGGGCGACGTCGCAGGCCGCCCGCGCCGGTGAGACGCAGCGAAGCCCTCCGAGCACGACGACGTCCTCGGCCGTGAGCACCTCCCTGCGCAGATGGACGCGGCGCGACCCGCCCGAGCGCGAGGGCGAGCAGACCTCGAGCCTCTCGGCCGGCGGGCGGCGCCCGTCGTGGACCCAGAGGGCCGTCAGATCGGTGAGGGCGCCGTCGGGCGGCACCAGCTCCGCGACGCACCCGGCTCGTGTCCCGGGGGTGCGCAGGAGGTCCCGGGGTACTGCCAGACCGGCCACCCGCTCGATGAGCGCGCGGTCCAGGTCAGGCACGCGCAGGACGGCGAGCTCGTCGTCGTCGAGGACGGTCGTCGCGGGTGAGGATGCCGGCCGAATGAGGCGGTGCATGACACGCGGAGCCGGAACACGAGGCGGTGACGGGAGCATGGCCCGATGGTGCCAGGGGCTGCGCAGGTCCCGCGAGACGCCGCCCTCGGCCTGTGGACGGAGACCGAACGGGGCTCAGGGCGCTGTGCGCCGGGGCGGGGATGGCACGGACACGACGACGCCGGGTCCCGCGTGACGCGGGACCCGGCGCCGGTGCGCACCGCCGCGCGGGCGGGGGCAGCGTGTCAGGCGCGGGCGGACCGGCGGACCTGGTCGAGCCAGGCGCGGCGCGCGGTCAGCGCGGCCTCGGCCTCGGCGATCCGCTTGTCGTCGCCGGCGGATCGGGCGGCCTCGAGGTCCTTCTCCAGCTCGGAGATCGAGTCCTCGAGCTGACCGGCCAGGCCCTCGGCGCGAGCCTTGGTCTCCGGGTCGGTCCGGCGCCACTCGGCGTTCTCCGCCTCGCGGATGGCGTCCTCGACGGCGCGCATGCGGCCCTCGATCCGACGCACCGCGTTGCGCGGCACGCGACCGGCCTCCTCCCACGCGTCCTGGATGGGGCGAATGGCCTTCTTGGCGGCCTTGACGTCCTTGATGGGCAAGAGGGCCTCCGCCTTCTCGACGAGGGCCTCCTTGACCTTGAGGTTCTCGGCGAACTCGGCGTCGACGGCCTCGTCCTTGGCACGTCGGGCGTCGAAGAAGACCTGCTGCGCGGCGCGGAAACGGGCCCACAGGGCGTCGTCCTCCTTGCGGGAGGTGCGCCCGGCCTTCTTCCACTCGTCCATGAGCCCGCGGTACTTGGCGGAGGTGCCGCCCCAGTCCGTGGAGTCCTGGAGCTCCTCGGCGCGCTTGATGAGCGCCTCCTTGGCGGCCTTGACCTGCGACTGCTTGGCGTCGAGCTCGCTGAAGAACTGGCGGCGGTGGCGGTCGAAGGTCGTGCGGGCGTGGCTGAAGCGCTTCCACAGGCCGTCCTCGGTGGGGCGGTCCAGGCGCGGGCCACGGCGCTGGGCGCCCTTCCACTGCTCGAGCAGCTCACGGAGCTCGGCCCCGGAGTTCTTCCACTGCGTGCGTGCCGGGTCCTGGGCCGCGATGGCCTCGGCGCGCTCAACGATCGCGGTGCGGTCCTTGACGGCCTGCTCCTTCGCCGCGGCGCGCTCGGCGGTGACGGCCTCTCGGCGCTCGGCGGCGACGCCCTTGAGGGCGGCGAAGCGCGCGCGCAGGCCCTCGAGGTCGCCGACCGCGGCCGGCTCGACGAGCGACTCCTCGAGGGTCTTGATCGTCGAGTCGATCTCGCGGACGCTCAGCTGCGGCAGGCGCGTCGCGAAGAGGTCGACGGAGGACTTGAGGTCGAGGAAGCGGCGCACGTAGAAGGCCATGGCCTCGGCGATCGGGGCGTCGGGGAACTGACCCACCTCGCGCTCGGCGCCGTTGTCCTGGACGAAGACTCGTCCCTCGCCGTCGACGCGGCCCCACTTGGCGGCGTCGAGCGCCTCCTCGGGGTCGACCTCGGGCTCCGTCGGGACGGCGGCCTGGGCCGGCGCCGGGACGGCGGCGGGGGTGGGAGCCGGGACGGCGGCGGGGGTGGGAGCCGGGACCGGCTCGGACGGGGCGTCGGAGGGCTCGCCCTCGGTCGGGTCCTGGGTGCCCTCGCCGTGGCTGGCGGCGCCCTGCGCGGCGGTGGCGAGCGCCTCGGTGGTGGACCGCGCGGCGTGCGAGGCGGAGGCCTCCTGGGCGGAGTCGGCCTGGGCCGAGGAGGGCTCCTCGAGGGTGTCCGTGGCGGCGGGCGCCGGGGCGTCCTCGCGGTCGGCGGCCTCGGCGTTGGCCCTGGCGGCCTCCCGGACCTCGGCCTCGAGGCGGTCCTCGACCTCGCCGCCGTTCTCGGGGGCGGCGAAGGACTCGTCGGTTGCGGGGACGCGGCTCGGCTTGGCCGCGTCCCCCTCAGCTTTTCCCGAGGGGTCCGCGCTCTCGGTCGCGGGGTTGGCCTGCTCGGCGCGCTCGTGCTCGCTCGCGGCGCGCTCGGCGGCGGAGGGAGTGGGGTCGGAGCCGGAGTGGCCCTGCTGCTGGTCATCGGACGTGGAGGTGGGCGTCAGCTCGGCGTCGGGCTGGGTCTGCTCGGACACGATGTGCTCCTTCATGTGTTGACGGGGCGGGGTCGGGAGGACCGACCCGTTCCGTTCGCGCCCGGCCGGGGCCGGGTGGTGGTGGTCCGCCGCGGAGGCGGCGGTCCTTCGAGCCTACCCGCCGCGGAGGGTCGTGGCGCGGGGCGTCCACGGGCAGCTGTCGCGTTGCGCGTGCGGCGTAGCGCCCGGCCGGGCTGGGGCGGAACGTGCCGGCCGAGCCCGCGGAACGTGCCCGCCGGGCAGTCCCCCGAGGCGCTCAGCGCAGCCGGACGAGACGGTCGAGGTCATCATCCGGAAGGGCGGGGTCGATGACGGCGCTCACCTCCGGTGCCCCGAGGTCGACGGCACCCGAGGAGACGGTGAGGAAGGCGGTGTCCGAGGCGTCCCCCCCGTCGCGATGCGCAGGAGGGAGCGGCGCGGTGCGAGCGCCGTCGCGTCGACGACGCACCAGCTGCCCTCGACGAGGGCCTCGGCCACCGCGTGGAAGTCCATCGGGTCGAGGCCCGGCGCGTAGACGCTGACCGGCCGGGCCGGTACCCCGAGCGCTCGCAGAAGCGCCACCGTCAGGTGGGCGAAGTCGCGGCACACGCCGTGCCGCGCCAGAAGCGTGCGCACGGCGCCGTCAGTGGGCCGCGAGGATCCGGGCACGTAGGCGAGCCGGCTGCCCCACCCAGGAGGAGACGGCGTCGAGGAGCGCCTCGCCCGTCGGTCCCTCAAAGGCCGCGGCGGCGGTCGGGGCGAGCGTGTCGGACTCGCAGTAGCGTGACGGCAGCCGGTGGACGACGCGGTCGCGGGCCAGGGCGGTGGCGTCCTCGGCGTCCTCGACCGCTGGCAGGGCCCCGCGGACCTTGGCCTCGTCAACCACCTCGATGCCGCCGACGGGCGCCTCGCTGACGATGCGGAGGCGGGTCCCGGCCTCGGTCCGCACCTCCGTGCACGGCAGGGGGCTGCCGTCGACCGTGACGGTGAGCGTCTCGGTGATCGGGCAGCCCGCCTCTCCGAGGTCGGGACCCGTCGCGGGCGCCGCGAGGGCGACGGAGAGCACGAGCTCGGCCGGTGCCGTGACGCGGCCCGCTCGGGGCGCGTCACCCTGGCCAACGCCGTCGGCAACGGCGTCGCCGACGACAAGCTCGTCTACACCTACGTCCCGGACCTCATCCGCTACTACCTCGGTGAGGAGCCGATCCTGCCGAGCGTCGACACGTGGAGGCTCGGCGAGCCCGAGCACCGCGAGGAGGTCATGGACCGCCTCGACGAGCTCGTCCTCAAGCCCGTCGACGGTTGCGGCGGCAAGGGCACCGTCATCGGCCCGTCCGCCACCCCCGCCGAGCTCGACGCGCTCCGGGCCAGGATCCTCGAGGACCCGCGCAGCTGGATCGCCCAGCTCGTCGTCCAGCTCACCGCGGTCCCGACGGTCCGCGGCGGGCGCCCCGCCCCGCGCCACGACCGTCGAGGTGCGGCCGCAGGCCCACTACTCCGAGCACGCCCACCGACCGCCCCAGGAGCAGCAGCAACAGCAGCAGCAGACCGGGGGCGCTCACGCCGCTCCCGCCGCCGCCGAGGCTGCTCACGCCCAACCGCAGCAGGTCACCGATCAGCAGATCGCCCCGTGCTGAGCCGCATCGCGGAGTCCCTCTACTGGATCGGGCGCTACGTCCAGCGCGCCGAGGACACGTGCCGCCTCCTGGACGTGCACCTCCAGCTCATGGTCGAGGATCCGACGGCGGACCTCGAGGTCTCCGCCGCCTCCCTCCTCGCCGTCCTGGGGCTGCCTCCCGAGGAGGAGTGCCTCACCACGGCCGGCCTCCTCGCCCGCCTCAAGGACGACCCGGACTGCCCGGGATCGTTTTCCGCCTCGCTCCGCAACGCGCGTGAGGCCGCCCGCCGGCTTCGTGAGACCGTCCCGCCCGAGGCCTGGGAGCCCCTCAACACGACCTGGAACGAGATCCGCACGGGCGAGGTCGCCAGCACGCGGCCCACCGCCTCTCTCACGTACCTGCGCCAGTCGTGCGCGGTCATCGCCGGCATCGCGGACGACACCATGCGCCACGACGAGGGCTGGCAGCTCCTCCGTCTGGGGCGCTGCCTGGAGCAGTTCGACATGTCGGTCCGGCTCCTCATGTGGACCCTCCGCACCCAGGACGCCACCAACGTCTGGTCCAACGCCCTGCGCGCCGCCGGAGCGATGCACGACTTCCGGTGGGCACGGGGCGCCACGACCGAGCCGGGCGAGGCCGCGCAGCTCCTCCTCATGGACCCATTCTTCCCACGATCCGTCGTCCACTCCCTCGCGCAGGCCGCGGACGCGCTCGCGGCCCTCGACCCCGGCGGCTGGCCCGACGGTCCTCGCACCGCGGCCGAGCGGGCGCTCGGACGCGCCCGCTCCGAGCTCGAGTTCCTCGCCCCCGAGGAGGTGCTCACGGACCTGGCGTCCCGCCTCGAGGACCTCCAGCTCGTGTGCGAGCGCGCGAGCGAGGTCGTCGCCGAGCGCTACTTCTCCGGTGCCGCGGCCCCGAGGTGGAGCGAGGGCTCCTCCGACGAGGCACCCACGACCGCCCAGACGAAGGGATCGCCCGCATGACCACCACGCTGCGCGTCGTCCACACGACCGGCTACCGCTACGAGGGGCGCGCGACGGGCTCGATCAACGAGGCCCGGATGATCTCGCGCGCCGACGCCGAGCAGTCGGTCCTGTCCTCCCGCATCGAGATCACCCCGACGGCGTGGACCCACCGCTACACCGACTACTTCGGCACCGGCGTGGTCGCCTTCGAGATCCACGAGCCCCCGAGGAGATGCGGCTGGTCGCGACCCCGACCGTCGACGTGACGCGACCGCCTCCCCAGGGCACCGCCGCGGGGGAGGGGTTCTGCTGGGCGGAGCTCGAGACGGACGAGCTGCGCGGCCGCCTGACCGAGTACCTCACCATGAGACCGCTCGTGGAGCCCGCGGCGGACCTGGGGACCCTCGCGGTCGAGGCGCGAGCCGGCGCCGCCGGTCCCCGCGAGCTCGTCGACGCCCTCCTGGGCGCGGTGACCGGGCACGTCTCACACGTCCCCGGCTCCACCGACGTCACCACCCGCGCCGCCCAGGCCTGGGAGGTCGGATCCGGCGTGTGCCAGGACCTCTCCCACGTCCTCATCGGTGCTCTGCGCGCCGCCGGCGTCCCCGCCCGCTCCGGGTCGGGCTACCTCGGCCCCGGCTGGCGAGCGCCCCGGCGGGCACGGTGGCCACGGGCCAGTCCCACGCCTGGGTCGAGGCCTGGCTGGGCCGCTGGGTGCCGCTCGACCGACGAACCCCGCGCCCGTCCTCGAGGAGCACGTGGCTGCCGGGCACGGTCGGGACTACGCGGACGTCGCACCGCTGCGCGGCGCCTTCACCGGCGCACCCGCCGAGTCGATGTTCGTCGACGTCGTCGTCACCAGGCTGCGGCGAGAGGACCCCGCGCGCACAAACGCGCAGTCGCCGTCACCTAAAGACGTGCCCTCCGGCGCGGCCCGTGCGCCGGCGCGTCGCGATTTTCCGCGCGGTACCGGGGCTCGCCGCGCCGACGCCCTCCGAGCGCGCCGACGGCGGATCGACGTCCTACCTTCGGCCTACCCGGGCCCTCCCGCCCGGGCCACCACCTGCGCACCCGGAGGCACCCATGGCGAAGCTGCCGACCCTGCTCGACTGGCCCGTCGTCCGACAGGTCACGAGCGGAGACTTCCTCGGACGCGGCAAGGCCGTCACCTCGCCCACCACCCGCGGCATCGAGGCACGCACCGTCACCGCCGACCGGGTCGTGCGCTCCGTGTGCCCGTACTGCGCCGTCGGCTGCGGCCAGCTCATCTACGTCAAGGACGAGAAGATCATCCAGATCGAGGGCGACCCCGAGTCCCCGATCAGCCGCGGGCGCCTCTGCCCCAAGGGCTCCGCCTCCGAGCAGCTCGTCAACTCGCCGACCCGCATCTCCACGGTCCGCTACCGCCGCCCCTACTCCACCGAGTGGGAGGACCTCGACCAGGACACCGCCATCGACATGATCGCGGACCGCTACATCGACACCCGCCGTCGCACCTGGGAGGAGTCCGACGGCGAGCACGAGAACCTCCACCGCACCCTCGGCATCGCCCACCTGGGCGGAGCAGCTCTCGACAATGAGGAGAACTACCTCATGAAGAAGCTGTACACCGCCTCCGGCGTCATCCAGGTCGAGAACCAGGCGCGCATCTGCCACTCCGCCACCGTCCCCGGCCTCACCGGCTCCTTCGGGCGCGGCGGCTCCACCCTGTCCCTGCAGGACATCGCCAACGCCGACCTCATCATCGTCGAGGGCTCGAACTTCGCCGAGGCCCACCCGGTGGGCTTCCAGTGGGTCACCGAGGCGAAGCTCCGCGGCGCGAGGCTCATCCACATCGACCCCCGCTTCTCCCGCACGAGCGCCCAGGCCGACAAGCACATCCCGATCCGCACCGGGAGCGACGTCGCCCTCCTCGGCGCCGTCATCAACAAGATCCTCACCGACGAGCTCTGGTTCAAGGACTACGTCCTCACCTTCACCAACGCCACGAGCGTCGTCTCCGAGCGGTACGCCGACGCCGAGGACCTCGACGGGCTCTTCTCCGGCTACGACGAGGAGACCGGGACCTACGACGTCTCGACCTGGGAGTACGAGGAGTCCGACGACGCCCCGGCCTCCGCCGGAGACGGCGTGGGCGCGCCCGACCCCGCCAACGACCCGGGCGACGTCCCCGGCACGAGCCACCACGAGTCCTTCGGCGCCGGCGGCCCGGCTCTCGCCCACTCGCGCATCAAGACCGACCCGACGCTCCAGAACCCCCGCTGCGTGCTCAACCTGCTGCGGAAGCACTACGCGCGCTACACGCCCGAGCTCGTCCAGGAGGTCTGCGGTATCAGCCGCGAGGACCTCGACTACCTCGTCGACGCGATCGTCGAGAACTCCGGCCGCGAGCGCACGACCACCTTCTGCTACGCGCTCGGCTGGACCCAGCACACCGGCGGCGCCCAGATGATCCGCGCCGCCGGCATCCTCCAGCTCCTCATGGGCAACATGGGGCGTCCCGGCGGCGGCATCATGGGCCTGCGCGGCCACACCTCCATCCAGGGGTCCACCGACATCCCGACCCTCTTCCACATCCTGCCCGGCTACCTGCCCATGCCGGTGGCGGGGAAGTCCGAGACCCTCGAGCAGTACCTCGGCGGTATCTCCTCCAAGGAGCAGAAGGGCAACTGGGCGGGCGCCGACGCCTACGTCGTCAGCCTCCTCAAGGCCTGGTGGGGCGAGAGCGCCCAGCCGGACAACGAGTTCCACTTCGGGGACCTGCCCCGCCTCACCGGTGCGCACGGCACCTACCAGACGGTCCTGCGCATGATGGACGGCGGTGTCGAGGGCTACTTCGTCCTCGGTCAGAACCCCGCCGTCGCCCAGGCCCACGCCCGCATCCAGCGCAAGGCCCTCGCCGAGCTCAAGTGGCTCGTCGTGCGCGACCTGCGCGAGACCGAGACCTCGAACTTCTGGAAGGACGCCCCGGAGATCGAGACGGGCGAGCTCGTCACCGAGGAGATCGGCACCGAGGTCTTCCTCATGCCCGCGGCCTCCCACGCGGAAAAGTGCGGCACCTTCACCAACACCCACCGGCTCGTCCAGTGGCGCCACAAGGCCGCCCAGGCCCCCGGCGTCGGCATGAGCGACCTGCAGTTCTACTACCTGCTCGGCAAGCGCATCCAGGAGAAGCTCGCTGGCTCCACGGACCCCCGCGACCGCCTCCTGCTCGACATGACCTGGGACTACCCGACCGACGACGAGGGCGAGATCGTCCCCGAGTCCGTCCTCGCGGAGATCAACGGCTACTTCCTCGACGGCGAGCACAAGGGGCACACGCTGAACGGCTACGCCGACCTCAAGGCCGACGGCTCGACGTCCTCGGGCTGCTGGCTCTACACGGGCGTCTACGCGGGCGACCACAACCACGCCGCCGACCGCCCCGACCGCAAGGACCAGGACGGACCCCTCGCCCACAACTGGGCCTGGGCCTGGCCCGCCAACAACCGCATCATGTACAACCGCGCCTCCGCCGACGCCGAGGGGCGCCCCTGGTCGGAGCGCAAGAAGCTCGTCTGGTGGGACGAGGAGTCGGGCCGTTGGACCGGCGACGACGTCCCGGACTTCCCGGTGACCAAGGCCCCGGACTACGTCGCGCCCGAGGGCGTGCACGGCACCGCGGGCCTCGCCGGCACGGACGCCTTCACGGCCCAGGCGGACGGCAAGGCGTGGCTCTTCAGCCCCCGCGGCCTCGTGGACGGCCCCTTCCCGACGCACTACGAGCCGCAGGAGTCGCCGGTGGGCAACCCCCTGTACGACCTCCAGGCGAACCCGACGCGTGAGACCTTCACCCGCGAGGACAACCTCTTCGCGCCCTCGGCCGGCCAGCCCGGCGCCGAGGTCTTCCCCTACGTCCTCACAACGTACCGGCTCACGGAGCACTACACGGCGGGCGGCATGACCCGCACCCTGCCGTACCTCGCCGAGCTCCAGCCCTCGATGTTCTGCGAGCTGGACAAGGAGCTCGCCGCCGAGAAGGGCCTGGAGAACGGCGGCTGGGCGACCATCGTCTCCCCGCGCGGCGCCATCGAGGCGCGCGTCCTCGTCACCGACCGCTTCACGCCGCTCACCGTTGGCGGGCGCACGATCCACCAGATCGGCATGCCCTTCCACTGGGGCAACGGGCGCACCTCCATCACGAAGGGCGACTCCGCCAACGACCTGCTCGGCATCGTCCTCGACGCGAACACGCACATCCAGGACTCCAAGTCCCTCACCGTGGACGTGATCCCCGGCCGCCGTCCCACCGGCACGGCCCGCCTCGACCTCGTCCGCGAGTACCAGCAGCGAGCCGGCCTCGTCCCCGAGACGGCCCAGGACCCGCTGAACAGCCTCACCACCGACGGCGAGGAGCGCCTCGCCACCGCCGCCACCGAGTCCGGGAGCAGGGCATGAGCATCTTCAGGAACCAGCTGAGCGGACCGACCGACCCGCTCCACGACGCGAACTACGGCGTCGAGACCAAGCGCAAGGGCTTCTTCACCGACACCTCCATCTGCATAGGCTGCAAGGCCTGCGAGGTGGCCTGCAAGGAGTGGAACCGCGTGCCGGCCCGCCAGGAGCACGAGCACGGGAACACCTTCTCCGGCAACTCCTTCGACAACAGCTACCACCTCGGCGCCAACCAGTGGCGCCACGTCGCCTTCGTCGAGCAGACGAGTGAGCAGATCGCGGCCGCGAGGCGCTCCGGCGTCGTCGCCCTCGGCATGCCGAGCGTCCGCAAGCAGGGCGAGGGCCTTCCCGGTGGCTCCGTCAGCGGGACCGCCACCACGACGACGGCGCCCGCCGACCCGACGGCGCCCGGCTCCGGGCTCGCCGACGGCGACCCGCAGGGGCTGCCCGCCGTGCGCTGGCTCATGAGCTCGGACGTGTGCAAGCACTGCACCCACGCCGCCTGCCTCGACGTGTGCCCCACCGGCGCGCTCTTCCGCTCCGAGTTCGGCAGCGTCGTCGTCCAGCCCGACGTGTGCAACGGCTGCGGCTACTGCGTCGCCGCCTGCCCCTTCGGCGTGATCGACCGCCGTGAGAAGGGCACGATCACCATCGGCGACGTCTCCACGCCGATCCCGAACGGCGGCGTCGCCCAGAAGTGCACCCTGTGCTACGACCGCCTCAAGGACGGGCAGACGCCGGCCTGCGCCAAGAACTGCCCGACGGAGTCCATCCACTTCGGCGACCACGACGAGATGGTCCGCATGGCCCGCGAGCGCCTCGCCGAGCTCCACGCCCAGGGTCACACCGAGGCCCGCCTCTACGGGGCCAACCCCGACGACGGCGTCGGCGGCACCGGCAGCGTCTTCCTCCTCATGGACGAGCCGGAGGCCTACGGCCTTCCGCCGGACCCAGAGGTCACCACCGCCGACATCGCGTCGATGTTCACCCACGCGGGCGTCGCCGGCACCGCCATGATCGCCACCGCCCTCGGCATGTTCGTCCTCAACGGGAGGCAGAAGTGACCGTCACCGACCTCGACTCCGTCCGCCCGCCCGAGCCGCCCCGCGACGGTCGTCGGCGCCGCCGCTCCGGCTCCGGTCCGAAGGTCGGGAAGGACTGGGTGGTCCCCGCCGCCGAGTTCACCTCTTACTACGGCCAGAACATCGTCAAGCCGGCACCGTGGGAGGAGGCCATCGCCATCTACCTCTGGGCGGGCGGCATGGCCGCCGGCTCCGGGCTCGTCGGCGCCGGCGCGGACATCACGCACCGCCACGGCCTGCGTCGCAACGCCCGCATCGCGGGCCTCGTCAGCCTTGGCGTGGGCGGCACCGCGCTCATCGTCGACCTCGGCCGGCCCGAGCGCTTCCTCAACATGATGCGCACCGCGAAGCTCACGAGCCCCATGAGCGTCGGCTCGTGGATCCTCGTCGGCTTCTCGGGCTTCACCGGGGGAGCGGCCGCCCTCGAGATCATCCAGCCCTTCCTGCCGCGCGAGTCCTGGTGGCGCGAGCTCGTCGACGTCGCCAGCATCTTCGCCTCCGCCGGCGCCGCCTTCTTCGCGCCCCCGCTCGCCGCCTACACGGCCGTCCTCTTCTCCGACACGGCCACGCCGCTGTGGCACCAGGCCTACCGCGAGATGCCCTTCCTCTTCGTCGCCTCCGGGCAGGGGGCCGGCTGCGGCCTCAACATGGTCCTCGGCTCCGCCGACGAGATGCGACCGGTCCGCCAGCTCGCCTCCGTTGCCGCCGCCTGCGACCTGGCCGCGGACGCCGCCATGGAGCGCCGCCTCGGTGAGGAGGGACAGCCGCTCCACGAGGGCCGTGCCGGTCGCCTCCACAAGGCCGCCAAGGTCCTCACCGCCGTCGGCGGGGTCACGGCAGCCTTCGCGGGGCGCAACCGGGCGCTCAACGTCCTCGCGGGAGCCTCGCTCGTCGCCGGCTCCGCCTGCACCCGCTTCTCCATCTACTACGCCGGCCTGGAGAGCGCGAAGGACCCCGTGTACACGGTGCGGCCCCAGCGGCGCCGCTTCGCCGAGAAGCTCGCCCAGGGGCGCTCCGTCACCGAGCCGGGCGGCGACTGGCCCGAGTACTCCATCCGCTGACACGCCCCCGTGCCGCGAGCGACCGGCTGGGCGCTCAGCGTCCGCCCGCTCACGCCGCAGGCGAGCGCAGCGGACGACCGCACCCACCACCGCCCCACCAGGGCACTGAGGAGAACCATGCCGAAGCACGTCGACGACCCCGAGACCACGCGCCGCACGCAGGCCTTCACCGACCTGCTGTGCACCGAGCTCGGGATCCACCACGCGCTCGCCGAGGCCGTGACCTCCCCGGTGCTCGCCACCGTCGGGCAGGTCGCCCACGGCTCCGCCCGCCCCGCCGGCGCGCTGTCCGCCTTTCTCGCCGGCGTCGCGCTCGGACGCGAGGCCGGCGCCTCCGGGCAGGAGGGCCCGAGCGAGGAGCAGGTCCGCGCGACCCTCACCCGCGTGCGCGAGACCGTCCGTCGCTTCGAGGAGCAGGAGGCGGGGGCCGCCGGTGGGAGCGCGGTCGGACGGGCCGACGATGAGGCTCCCGGCTCGGGCGCTGACGGTGTCGGCCGGACCGTGCCGGGCGCCGACGAGGGCCGCGCATGAGCCGTATCACCGCCCGACGCCGCGTCACCGCCGTCGACGCCACCCACCCGGGCGGCGTCGGCCGTATCGACACCGTCGCCATGGAGGAGCCCCTCGAGATCCGCCTCGGCGGCGCCCCCTACACGGTCACCATGCGCACCCCGGGCCACGACGTCGAGCTCGCCCAGGGGCTGCTCAACGCCGAGGGCATCATCACCCGGCTTGAGGACGTCGCCACCGCCCGCTACTGCGCCGGCAGCGTCATGGACGACGAGACAGGCCAGCCCGCCAACACCTACAACGTCCTCGACATCCGGCTCGCGGCCGGCGTCGTCGTCCCAGCGGGGCGCGTGCGCCGCGCCGTCACCTCCTCCGCCTGCGGCGTGTGCGGCACGGAGTCGATCGACCTCCTGCGCACCCAGACCCGCTTCGACCTCGCCGCCGACGACGTGCGCGTGCGCGCCGAGACGCTGCTCGCCATGCCCGACGCTCTGCGTGAGGCCCAGAAGGTCTTCTCAGCCACCGGCGGCCTCCACGGGGTCGCGCTGTTCACGGCCCAGGGCGAGATGCTCGTGGCCCGCGAGGACGTCGGCCGCCACAACGCCACCGACAAGGTCATCGGGTGGGCGATGCAGCACGGCCGCTACCCGGCAACCGGCTGCGTCCTGTTCGTCTCGGGGCGCACGAGCTTCGAGCTCGCCCAGAAGGCGGCCATGGCGGGCGTCCCGGTCCTCGCCGGGATCAGCGCGCCCTCCAGCCTCGCCGTCGACGTCGCCGAGGAGCTCGGCATCACCCTCGCCGGCTTCGTGCGCGGGGACCGGATGAACCTCTACGCCCACCCCGAGCGGATCGTCCTGCCCGAGTCCTCCTGAGACCCCGCGCCCAGGAGCACCGCCGCATGCCAGCGATCACTCTCACCGACCTCACCTTCTCGTACACGGTCGAGCCCCTCCTCGACCACGTCTGCCTGACCGTCGTCGACGGCGAGCGCGCCTGCCTCGTCGGTCCCAACGGCTGCGGCAAGACGACGCTCCTCCGCCTCGTCACCGGGGACCTCGTCCCGGACTCCGGCACCGCCGTCGTCACCGGCACCGACGGGGGAGCCGGTGGGCTGCGCCGCGCCCCCGACGTCCTGACCATGACCGGCACGGTCGGCGACTACCTCGACGCCGCCACGGCCGAGGTCCGTGGACTCACGGCCCGCTTCGAGGCCGTGACCGCGGCTCTCGCCGACGAGCCGGACGCGGCCGAGGAGCGCCGCCTCAGTCGTGAGTACGACGGGCTCCTCTCCGCCATGGAGGCCGCCGACGTGTGGGGCCTCGACGCCCGTGTCCACGAGACGCTCGCCGGCCTCGGCCTCGAAGCGATCACGGGGGAGGAGGGGAGAGCCCGCGACCTCGCCACCCTCTCCCCGGGCCAGCGCGGCCGCCTCGAGCTCGCCGCCACCCTGCTCGCCTCGCCCTCCGTCCTCGTCCTCGACGAGCCCACCAACCACCTCGACGACGACGCCGCCCGGTACCTCGCGGGCCTCCTGCGCGACGTCACCGGCCCGGTCCTCCTGGCCAGCCACGACCGCGCCTTCCTCGACGAGGTCGCGACCGTCCTGCTCGACCTGGACACCGCGCCCTGGCAGGCGCTGCTCACCGCCGAGGGAGCGGGAGTCCTGCCCGGCGTGCAGCGCTGCGCCGGGTCCTACACCGACTACCTGGTCCAGAAGTCCGCTGCGCGGGCCGAGCACGCCCGGCTCCACACGGCACAGCAGGAGGAGAAACGATCCATCCGCGCGCACCGGCGCTCCAGCGAGGACATCGCCGCCGGGGGAGTGCGGCTGCGTGAGGCGACCAACAAGGAGAAGAAGTTCTTCGCCGACCGCGCCTCCAAGACGATGACCCGGCGCACGCACAATGACGACCGCCGCATGGACGCCCTCACGTCCCGCGAGGTCCGCAAGCCCCGCGAGTACCTCCTGCGCATGGAGCTGCGGAGCGTCGGCACGCCGTCCGGCGTGGCCGTCGCGGCCCGAGGGGCGGCTGTGCCCGGACGACTCGCTCCGGTCACCCTCGACCTGCGCGCCGGTGAGCACCTGCTTCTCACGGGACCTAACGGCGCAGGCAAGTCGACGCTGCTGAACTGGATCGCGTCCGGCCAGCCGCCCACGGCCACCTCGACCGGCACCCTCGACGTCGGCGGCCGCCTCGCCGTCGTCCCGCAGCGGCTCCCGCAGCCCGGCGACCCGGGCCTCGACGCCGAGACCTGGGAGAGCGGGATCGGTGAGACGGGCGCGGGCGTCCTGCACCCGTCGTTCTGGAACCGCCGCGTCGGGGACCTGTCCGCCGGCAACCAGCGGCGCGTCCAGCTCGCTCTCGCCGTCGCCGCCGCACCGGAGGTCCTCGTCGTCGACGAGCCGACCAACTACCTCGACCTCGACTCCATCGAGGCCCTCGAGGCGGCCCTCGCCGCCTGGGACGGCACGCTCCTCGTCGCCAGCCACGACCGATGGCTCCTCGAGCACTGGACCGGCCAACGCCTCGAGCTCGAGCCCACCCGGTGACACGCGAAGGCAGGTGCGGTCGTCGTGAGTTGGAAAGGAGCCAGGACGACGGCGGAGCAGGAGGCGCCGCCGCACGTGTCCGGGCGGTGACCAGCTGCGGGCGGGCTCAGGGCATAGTTGTACTGACCGAAGACGTTGATCGAGAAGCGCGCCCCGGAGCTCGACGGTTGCCGGTCGAGCTCATGACCGGCTGGCCAGCAGGTGGTGGGATGCGGTGCGAGCCTCAGTGAAGACTGTGGGGTCCTGGTGGATGGATGCGGTGACCTGGGCACCTTCGTGGAGTAGGTGGAGTAGACCGCCCATGCGGTGGTTGCCTTCGGCCAGGATCGTGAAGAGTGCCAACATCCAGTTCTTCTCGTTCAGGATGATCCTTGTGGCCTGGTGGTCACTGGCCCCGATTTCGGCCCAGGCGTTGGCGAAGGCGCAGCCGCGGAGTGTGTCTCCGGCCCACCGGATGGTGTGGTCGTAGACGATGTCGAGGCCTTCTGCGAGGCTGGCTTGCTGCAGTGCGGTCACGAGTTCGCCCTGCCAGTTATGGGCGCGTTGTTGCAGGTAGCAGGCGACGAGATGGTCCTTGGAGCCGAAGCGCTGGTAGAGGGTTCGCTTGGTCGTGCTGGCACGCTCGGCGATGCTGTCGACGCCCGTGGCGGTGATGCCCTGTTCCCGGAAGAGCCATGTCGCGGCGTCGAGGATCCGGTGGCCCGCCGGGGTGGTGCTCACTGGAGCGAAGGGTTCGAGATCCATGTCCATGGTTGCTCCTGGCTCGGATGCGGATATACTGACAGTATACCGACCGGTATGGTTACCTGTTGCGATGCGATGGATCAGGGCTGCAGCATTCGTGATGACGTGGAGCTCTGGTTTCGTGGGCGCGTCCTTGGCCGACCAGACGGCGGTGGGAGTCTGGGGGCTGCTGGCTTGGCGCTACCTGGTGACCGCGGCAGTGCTCCTTGTCGTCTCTATGGTGACGGCCTCGACCCGCCGAGCGGTGGTCGACGTGGGACGCGGTGATCTGTTGCGACAGGTTGCCTTGTCGCTGCTGTCGCATGTCGTATTCCTCGGCGGGGTGTTCCTTGCCGCCCACCACGGGCTGGATGCCGGGCTGTCTGCCCTGGTGTGCGCACTGCAGCCCTTGCTGGTCACCGCCGTGGGTCGACTGGTCTTCTCTGATCCCGTCAGCATTCGCCAGTGGGCTGGTCTTGGTGTAGCGCTTGCCGGTGTGACCCTTAGCGTTGGTGGGATCAGCGCGGCCGGCGTGGCCAGTGTCGGCCTGGTGGTGGCAAGCCTGCTCGGCCTGTCCACGGCTGCGCTCCTGGAGCGCGTGTGGCAACCGGCAATGCCGGTCATGCTCAGCCTGACCATCCAAGTCTGTGTGGCGGCTGGATTCTTCCTGCTCTGCGCGCTCGCCGATGGGAGCTTCCGCGTTCCCGTCTCCGGACGGTTGGTGCTGGCGCTCATCTGGCTCGTTCTCCTGTCAGGCCTGGGCGGCTATGCCACCTTCACCTGGTGCCTGCGCCACGTGGGGGCCACCGCAACCAGCACCCTGCTCTACCTGACAGCCCCCGTCACGATGTTGTGGGCCTGGGCCATGTTCGGTCAGCGGCCTTCCCCCATCCAATGGGCGGGGCTGCTTGTCGTGCTGGGCGGAGTGGCCTGCGCCACCACACGCATTGAAAGGTCAGCGGCAGAACCGACATGAGCCAGCGCACACAACTGGGGCTGATGCACGGTTGGGTGTCAGTCGGGGTTAGGCCGCCAGGGTGTCAGGCCCCGGGTTTTGTGGAGGCTCGTTCATCTGGTTGTGGTGGTCTGGGGTAGGGGTCGGTCGACGACCTCAAGGGCTGTGGCATCGGCTCCGGTTGCGGCGTGGTGGGCGTGCTCGTGCTCGACGGGGGTGAGCATCCCGATCGCGGAGTGAGGCCGCACGGTGTTGTACCAGTGGACCCACTCGGCGGTGGCGACCTCGACGTCGTCGATGGATGTCCAGGGCCCCTTGCTGCCGATGAGCTCGGCCTTGTACAACGAGCTCAGGGCCTCAGCCAGGGCGTTGTCCTAGGAGCCTGCCTCGGGTCCCACCGATGCCACCGCGTGGCAGTCGGCCAGGGCCTGCCCGTAGCGGATGGAGCGGTACTGCACTGCGCGGTCGGAGTGGTGGACGAGGCCGGCAAGGTCGGCACCGTCCTTGTGGCGTTGCCAGATGCCCATGTTCAGGGCGTCCCGGGGCGAGATCGGTGTACAGGCTGGTGGAGGTCTGCCAGCCCACGATGCGACGCGAGTTCACGTCGGTGACGAAGGCGACGTACACCCACCCCGAGAAGGTGGGCACGTACGTGATGTCGGCGACCCACAGCTCATTGGGGCGGAAGGCCGAGAAGTGGCGCTCCACGAGGTCCGCGGGGCACTGATCCCTCGGCGCGGAGCGCGTCGTGTGAGGCGTCTTGGCTCGCCGGATGCCCCGCAGCCCCAGGCTCCGCATGAGGCGCCCGACCGTGCAGCGGGCGACGTGTCCCTGCCCGTGCCTCTCGGCGACCAGGGGCCGGTTCACCATGACGTGCATCTTGCGGGCCCCGAACGCCGAGTAGTTCTCACCATGAACGGCACGGATCTCGTCCTTGAGGACCTCCTCGCGCCTGGCGCGTGGTGAGGGGCGGGCGGGTCCTTGCCGCGTCGACGGTGGAGGGGGCGATCTTGACACCGGCGCTCGTCAGCGTGGCGCAGATCGGCTCGACCCCGAACTCGTCCTTCTTGGACTCCACGTAACGGCAGATCAGCGGGACGGGCGGTCGAGCTCCGCCGCGAAAAAAGCCGAGGCACTCTTCACAATCGCGTTGGCCCGCCGCAGTTCACGGACCTCCTTGTCCAGCTCCTTGATGCGCTCCGCGTCGCTCGTGGTGGTACCGGGCCGGGCGCCCTGGTCCACCTCAGCCTGCCGCACCCAGGTACGCAGAGCCTGCGGGGCAACGCCGAGCTCGTCGGCGATCGGCTTGATCGCCCCCCTTCGACCTGGCCGGGTCCGCCAGAGCCTCCAACGCCATCCTCGTCGCCCGCCCACGAAGCTCGATCGGCTACTTCCTCTGTCCCATGCGCAGTGATCCTTCCTGTCATCACTGCCTCCATCAAACCCGGAGCGCAACACGGTTTCACCGCACCCTGGCTGATGGCTGGGCCTACGCCCGCTGCTACACCTCCGAAGCCGAGCGCCGCGGTGAGCTCGACGGGTGGCTGCACTACTACAACCACCACCGCCCCCACACAGCCTGCGGGAACAAGCCGCCCTTCGCACGGTTGATCAACGTCCCCGACCAGTACACCTAGTGGGTCAATGACCGCCTGACACGCGCGAACCTCGGAGCACTGCCGACCTCCGACTCACCCGGAGCGACCGCCGTGCGGCACCGCGGCCTCCTGGTCAGCCCTGACCCCCCGAGGTCCCCCCACCGCGAGCCCCTCCCGCCGCCTGGTCCCGTCTGGTTCCCCGCCGTCATGGGGACCGGCATACTCGCCTCCGCCCTCCAGCTCACTGTCGGCCTCGTGCCGACGGCGCTCGTGGGCCCAGTTCGCGTTCTCGCCCTCATCGACCTGCTCGTCGCCTGGTTGCTGCTTCTTGTCCTCACCACCGGCTACGGGGTGCGCGTCGCCCGTGACCCGGCCGTGCTGCGCGGGGAGATCCACTCGCCCTTCTGGGGACCGGTCGCGATGGGACTCATGACCGTGGGCTCGGCGACCGCGGCCGTCGTACCGGGGTGGTGGCCCGCGCTCAAGCGCGCCTCGTGGGCGGTCGACACGGTCCTCTGGATCCTGGGCACCGTGCTGGGCTTCGCGGCGGAGGGCCTTCACCTGCACCGGTGCCGCTGCGGGACCGAGCCCGCGCCGAGCTTCGTCTCCTGCCTCGCCGTGCTGGCCCCGATGGTCTCCTCGACCGTCGGTGCGGGCGTCGCGCCGCACGTGCCCCACGTGGCCGGTGGGATCGTCCTGCTCGTGTCCTTCCTCGGATGGCTCATCTCCCTCGTTTTCGGATGGCGGATCTTCCTCGCCGCCTACCCGCGCACGCTGAGGCTCGCCCCGCTGCCGCTCGGCCTGTCCGCCTCGGCGACCATCCCTCTCGGCATCGTGGGGCAGTCCGTCGCGGGGATCGTCGCTATCGCCACCCAGGCCCGCGCCTACGTGAGCGGGCCCACCGCGCGGACCTTTCTCGTCCTCGCCCACGGCTGGGGCTGGGGCATGCTCGCGCTCGGTCACCCGATGGTCGTCTGGGGGCTGCTCGTCCTCGTGCGCGGCCTGCGCCGGCGCATGCCCTACTCGCCCGGGCGGTTCGCGGCCACCTTCTCCGCCGGAACCATGGCGCTCGGAGGCATGATGCTGGGCCGCTCGGTCGGCGTCGTTGCCGTGTCGTGGCTCGGCGTCGGGGCCTGCGCGCTCCTGCTGGGGACAGTGCTTCTCGGGCTGGTCGGCGCGGTGGTGCGGATCTCGCACGACGTCGCTGGTCGGCGGTCGGGGAATTAGACGGTCCGACGTCGCGGGACGGGCGCCTCGCTGTCGGCGGTAGCCTCGGGGCATGATCCTCGAGCGCACGATCGCCCCCGTCTTCGCCGCCAACTGCTACGTCCTCGCCGACGGCCCGGACAGCCCGGCCCTCGTCGTCGACCCCGGAGCTGGCTCCGTCCGCGGAGCCCTCGCCCTGCTGCGCTCCAACCGCCTCACCCTGGGTGCCGTCCTGCTCACCCACGGCCACGCCGACCACGTGTGGGACACCGCCGCCCTCATCGACGCGGCCCGCGCCGAGGGAATCGCCGCGGACGGCGAGATCCCGGTCTACGTCCCCGAGCCGGACCGCTACCGACTCGACGACCCGGACACGACGACGGGCATCCGCTCCGACGGCCAGACCTTCGCCGACCTCGCGGGCACGCCCTGGACCTGCCCGAGCGGCATCCACATCTTCCCGGGCGAGGGCTTCTCCCGGGCCGTCGAGCTCGTCCGGGGGATCGCGGTCCAAGCCGTCCCCGCGCCGGGGCACTCGGAGGGCTCGACGATCTTCTTCCTCAACGCGCGGCTGGCCGACAACGACCTGCTGCGCGAGGCCGAGGTGCCGGCGCTCCTCGAGGCGGACCCCTCGGAGGCGGACCAGCCGCACGACTACCTCATCGGCATCGACGGCGACGTCATCTTCAAGGGCAGCGTGGGTCGCACGGACCTGCCCGGCGGCGACCAGGTGCAGATGTGGGGCACCCTGCGGTTCCTCGCGTCCGCGATCAGTCCGGAGACGGTCCTCCTGCCCGGTCACGGCGCCTCGACGACGATGGAGCACGAGCACCGCGGGAACCCGTACCTCGCCGAGGCCAAGGTGCGTGGCGGCGAGCTGCGAGCGTGAGCGAGCAGCGGGGCGGGCACGGCGCAGGACACAGCGAGCTGCGAGCGTGAGCCCCCCGGTGTTTGGACCGCCTGCGTGAGTCAGGACCACGTGAGCCACTGTCTGAGGTGGTCCAGACTCGGCGCGGTGGTCCAAACGCGGGCGGGCGGCCCTCGGTCGGTCGGGATGTCGCGCCGGAGCGAGGGCGCCGCGCTGGCGTGACAGAATGGCCCACATGGCAGCAGCGCAGGCCCGTCAGGCCCAGTCGTCCCTCTCCGGATTTCCCGAGTGGCTCCCCGCCGCTCGGATGATCGAGCAGTCCTTCATCGACACGCTGCGCCATACCTTCGAGCTCCACGGCTTCTCCGGCATCGAGACCCGTTCGGTCGAGCCCCTGTCGCAGCTCACCAAGAAGGGCGAGACCTCCAAGGAGGTCTACCTGCTCTCGCGCCTCCAGGCCGACCCTGATGAGAAGGCCGAGGACCCCTCCAAGCAGCTCGGCCTCCACTTCGACCTCACGGTCCCCTTCACCCGCTACGTCGTCGACAACGCCGGCGTCCTGCACTTCCCCTTCAAGCGCTACCAGATCCAGAAGGTCTGGCGCGGAGAGCGCCCGCAGGAGGGCCGCTTCCGCGAGTTCTACCAGGTGGACATCGACGTCGTCGGCGACGGCTCCCTGCCCCTCCACCACGACGTCGAGACGCCCCTCATCATGCACGAGGCGCTCTCCGCCCTGCCCATCCCGTCCGTGACGATCCACGTGTCCAACCGCAAGGTCGCCCAGGGCTTCTACCAGTCCGTCGGCATCGCTGACGACCAGCTCATCGAGGTCCTCCGCGTCGTCGACAAGATCGACAAGATCGGCCCCGAGGCCGTCGCTGAAGAGCTCGTCGAGGAGGTTGGTGCGACGCGGGAGCAGGCCGACGCCGCGCTCCGTCTCGCCAGGGTCTCCGGCGGGGACCCCGGGTCCGTGAGGGCCGCCGTCCTCACCGCCCTCGACGGCGCCGAGCCCACCGAGCTGCTCACCACGGGTCTGGCCGAGCTCACCGATCTCCTCACGACCGCCGAGCGGCGCCGCCCCGGCGCCATCATCGCCGACCTCAAGATCGCCCGCGGGCTCGACTACTACACGGGCACCGTCTACGAGTCCTTCATGGCCGGCGCCGAGGACCTCGGCTCGGTCTGCTCCGGCGGCCGCTACGACAACCTCGCCTCGAACGGCAAGCGGACCTTCCCCGGCGTCGGTATCTCGATCGGCCTGTCGCGCCTCCTGTCGCGCGTCATCTCCGACGGCCTCATCGAGGTCTCCCGCGGCGTGCCCACGGCCGTCCTCGTCGCCGTCACCGACGAGGAGCACCGTGCCGCCTCCGACGCCGTCGCCGACGCCCTGCGCGCCCGCGACATCCCGGCCGACGTCGCCCCCACGGCCGCCAAGTTCGGTAAGCAGATCAAGTTCGCCGACAAGCGCGGCATCCCCTTCGTCTGGTTCCCGGGCGCCGACGGCGAGGCCGACTCCGTCAAGGACATCCGGTCCGGCGACCAGGTCGAGGCCGACGCCGCCACCTGGACGCCCGCGGACCCGTCCGACCTCGCGCCCCGCCTCACGAGCGCCGCCGCCGAGCAGGACTGAGACCGTGAGCGAGCAGAAGGCCCTGCCCTCGGTGGAGAGCACCTCTGACGCGCCGGCCTCGGCCACCGGTGCCCTCACCGGGTTGCGTGACGCCCTCTCGAGCCTGACGCTGCCCTACGCCCTGCCGGGCACGGCCGCCGCGCGCAGCCGCGCCGACCTCGTGCGCGACCAGCTCGGCGACTACGTCCTGCCGAGGCTCGCGAGCCTCGAGGCGCCGCTGCTCGCGGTCGTCGGCGGCTCCACCGGCGCCGGCAAGTCGACGCTCGTGTCCTCTCTCGTCCGGCGCCACGTCACCGCCTCCTCGGCGATCCGCCCGACCACGCGTCGGCCCCTGCTCCTTCATGCTCCGGGTGACGGTGCTTGGTTCGAGGACGACCGAGTCCTCGGCTCCCTCGCGCGGGTCCGCGTCGCCGAGGACGCAGCGCCGACCCCGCCCACGTCCTCGACTCCCCGCGAGCTCGAGGTCCGCACCTGCTCGCCGCTGCCCGGGGGACTGGCGCTCCTGGACGCCCCCGACGTCGACTCCGTCGTCGAGGAGAACCGCGACCTCGCCGCCACGCTCCTCGCGGCCGCCGACCTGTGGGTCTTCGTCACCACCGCCGCCCGCTACGCCGACGCCGTGCCATGGGCGCTCCTGCGCCAGGCGGCCGAGCGCGACGTCGTCATCGCCGTCGTCCTCGACCGCGTCCCCGAGGGGGCGGGCACGGACGTCGAGAACGACCTGCGGCGCCGCCTCGCCGACGCCGGGCTCGCCGACGCCCCCGTCTTCTCCGTGCCCGAGACACGGCTCGACGCCGAGGGCTTCCTCCCCGACGGCGTCCTCGCGCCCCTGCGCTCGTGGCTCACGGGGCTCGCCGAGGACGCCGCCGCCCGGGCCGCCGTCGCCCGCCGGACCCTCGCCGGCGCGCTCGGCGCGGCCCTTGCCGAGACCACGGCGCTGGCCGGCGAGCTCGACGCCCAGAGCACCGAGCACGACGACCTCGCCCACGCCGCGGCCGCGGCTCACGCCGAGGCGCTCGCCCGCGTCAAGGAGGCCACCGAGGACGGCTCCATGCTGCGCGGCGAGGTCCTCGCCCGTTGGCAGGAGCTCGTCGGGACCGGTGAGCTCCTGCGCGGCCTCGAGAGCCAGGTCGGTCGCCTCAGGGACCGCCTCGGAGCAGCCCTGCGGGGCCGCCCGGCCCCGGCCGCCAAGGTCGAGGAGGCCATCGAGTCCTCGCTCGCCTCCCTCGTCGTGGCCGAGGCGCAGCGCGCCGCGCTCGAGACCGAGCGTGCCTGGCGCCGTGCCGGCACCGCCCCCTACCAGCTCACCGCGGCACTGCCCTCCCTGCCCTCGGACGCCGAGCTCACCCAGCGCGCCGCCGCGCTCGTGCGCGACTGGCAGGGCGACGTCCTCGAGATGGTCCGGGCCGAGGGCGGGGACAAGCGCCTCACGGCCCGCGTCCTGTCCCTCGGCGTCAACGGCGTCGGCGTCGCCCTCATGGTCATCGTCTTCGCCCACACCGGCGGGCTCTCCGGGGGCGAGGTAGGCATCGCCGGAGGCACCGCCGTCATCGCCCAGCGGCTCCTCGAGGCCGTCTTCGGCGACCAGGCCATGCGCACCATGGCTGAGCGCGCCCACGACGACCTCGTCGCCCGCGTCAAGAGCCTTCTGGACGCCGACGAGCTCGCCTTCACCGCGGCCCTCGCCCAGCCCGAGCCCACCGGCGCGGAGCTCCGGCGGGACGTCGAGCGCGCCCGCAGCGCCGTCGGAGCCCTTTTCGACGGACGGAGCGCCCAGTGACCCCGTCGATGCGCTCCCGCCGGTCCCGCGACGCGGCCGGCCCCGCCGAGGCCACGCAGGCCTTCGACCGCGCGACCTCCCGAGCCCAGCGCCGCGGCGCCGCCCGCGACCTCGACCAGACCCTGTGGGACCTCACCCGCGTCGTCGAGCTCGGCGACGGCCTCGTCGAGGACGCCGCCCTCGCCCCCGCCCGCACCGTCCTCGAACGGGCGGGCGAGCGCCGCCGCATCGCACCCGGCGTCACCGTCGTCGCGCTCCTCGGCGCGACCGGTTCGGGCAAGTCCAGTCTCTTCAACGCCCTCACCGGCGCCACGATCGCCCGCACCGCGGTCACCCGTCCTACGACGACGAAGCCCCTGGCGGCCCTGCCCGCCGGAGTCTCCGGCCCCGTCGCCGACCACGTCTCGGACCTGCTCGACTGGCTGGGCGTCGACGAGCGGGTCCAGCTCGAGACGGACACGGGCATGGGCGGCGCCACCGTCCTGCTCGACCTGCCCGACGTCGACTCCGACGAGGCCGCCCACCGAGAGATCGCGACCCGGCTGGCCGGGCTCGTCGACGTCCTCGTGTGGGTCCTCGACCCGGAGAAGTACGCCGACGCCGTCCTCCACCGCGACTTCATCGCCCCTATGGCCGCCCACGCCGAGGTCGCCGTCGTGGCCCTCAACCAGGTCGACCGCCTCGACGAGGGCTCCCGCGGTGCCGTTACCGGGGACCTCACGCGGCTCCTGGCGGACGAGGGACTGGCCGGCGCCCGCGTCGAGCCCGTCTCCGCCCGCACCGGCGAGGGCGTTCCCGCCCTGCGCGAGCGGATCGGAGCCGTCGCAGCGACGGCCCGCGCCACCGAGGACCGGCTCGCCGCCGACGTGCGCACCGCCGCGGAGGTGCTGTGGCGCGAGCTCGCGCTGGACGACGCCGCGGCGTCCCTGCCCGCCGACGTCGAGGGTGCCTGGGCCGACCTGCGCACCGCGGCAGCCCGCGCGGCCGGGGTCGACGCCGTCGCGAGCGCCGTCGCCGGCTCGACCGCGCAGCACGCCTCCCGCTACGTCGGCTGGGTGCCCGTGCGCTGGGTCGGCCGCTTCCGCAGGGACCCCCTGAGGGCCCTCCACCTCGGCGCCGACGTCGTGCGCGGGAGGGTTCCCGATCCTTCCGCCCGTGTCGGTGACGCCGCCGCAGGCCGCGACACGGCGGCGACCGGCGCGCTCGTCGAGCCCGCCGCCCGAACCTCCGTCCAGACCGGCGCCGTCGCCGGGGGAGTGCTGCGCTCCGCCGCCCACACGACCGCCGTGCGCATGACCGGCGACCTGCCCGGGGACGCCGAGGCCGACGTCGTCGCCCGCTCCGACGAGCGCGCCGCCGCCCTCGGAGACGCCCTGGACTCCGCCGTCGCCCGCACGGACCTCGAGCAGGGCCGCGTGCCGGGCTGGTGGAGGGCCGCGAACTGGCTCCAGTGGCTCTGCGCCGCCACGGCCCTCGTCGGCGGTGCCTGGCTGCTCGTGCTGCACCTGGTCGCCACCTACGTCCTCATGCGGGAGCCGAACCCGCCGCGCCTGGGCGAGCTGCCCTGGCCGGTGGTCCTCCTCCTGGGCGGTCTGCTCCTGGGAGCGGTCCTCGCGGGACTCGGGACGCTCCTCGCCCGCGTCACCGTGCGCCGTCGGGAGGAGCGCGTGCGCGGGCGGCTGCGCTCGTCGACGGACGCCGTCGTCGACGAGCGGCTCATCGAGCCCCTCCAGGCCGACCTCACGCGCTGGAGCGACCTGACCCAGGCGCTCAGCCGGCTGCGCTGAGCGGGGGCCTCGAAGCGGCGCCGGGACGGCGCGCGTGGGCGGCCTCCGCGAGAGCCTCGCCGACGCCGTCATAGAGGTTGACGACCGCGTTGACGCCGCGGGCGTGCATCTGCGCGGCCTCGTCGTCGAAGCGGGCCACAGCGAGCACCTCACCGGCGAAGCCGTGGTGCTCGATCCAGCTGAGCACCTCGAGGTTCGCGCCCGGCTCGGACATGGCGAGCACGGCGGTAGCGACCTCGCCGGAGCCGAGGCGCGCCCAGAAGTCGGTGTCCGTGGCGTCGCCCTCGACGACGTTGAGGCCGAGGCCGTGCAGCCGCTCGACCTTGTCCGCGTCGGAGTCGACTCCGAGGACGGGGACCCGGCGGTGCTCGGCCGGCGCACCTGAGCCCGCGGGCGGGGTGGCCTGCTCGGTGTCCTCGGTGAGGTCCGCGAGGAGCCGGGCGTAGGTCGCGCGGCCGACGCGTCCCATCCCGAAGACGACGGCGCGCACCCCCGTGAGGTCGACGGGCGCCTCCGCGGGGTGGAGCGCGTCCTCACCGTGGTCCGGCAGCGCGTGCGAGACCCGTCGGACCAGACCGCTGGCCCGCTTGTTGACCACCGAGGCGACCACGAAGGACAGCGCCACGGCCAGTGACAGGGCCTGGAGCCACTCGGGGCCGAGTACCCCCTGGCCGACACCGACGCCGGCCACCACGAGGGCGAGCTCGGAGTACGAGGCGACGGCGAGACCCGTGAGCACGGCGCTGCGGTGCCGCAGACGCATGAGCCAGAGGACGCCCGTGTAGGCGGCCGAGCGCAGCGGCAGGAGCGCCACGAGCACGAGCGCCATGACGACCGCGCCAGGCCCCGGCAGCCCCGCCGTGCCGATGGACACGAAGAAGGCGACGAGGAAGAGCTCCTGCACGGGCCGGAAGGAGTCGGCGAGCTCGCCGGCAGAGGGGTGGGCGGCGAGCAGCGCCCCGACGACGAGGGCGCCCAGGGTCCCAGGCAGGCCGACCAGCTCGAAGAGCTCGTAGCCGGGCATGAGCGCGAGCGTGATCCCGAGGAGCATGAGCACCTCGCGGTGCTGGACCCGGCGCAGCAGCCACCCGACGGCGCGCGCGGCCGGGACGAGGAGTACGAGGGCGAGGGCCCAGGGGCTCGGAGCGGTCCCCGAGATGGCGACGAGCAGCACGATGGAGGTCGTGTCCTGGAGGATCGAGGTGCCCACGGCGATGCGTCCGTAGAGAGCCGAGGCGTCGTCGCGGTCCTCGAGGATCTTCATGATGACGATCGTCGAGGAGGAGGCGAGGGCGAAGCCGACCAGCAGCGCGGCGCCCCAGCCCTCCGTCGCCCCGACGGCGAGCCCGCCGACGAGGACGACGAGGCCGACGACGAGGGACGTGACGGCGGTGATGGCCACCATCGTGACGGCGGCGGTGCCCGCGATGACTCGGCGCCCCAGGACGCGCGGGTCGAGATCGAGGCCGATGGAGAACAGCAGGAGGGCGGCGCCGAGGTCTCCGACCGTGGACAGCCAGGGGAGGGGCTCAACCCCTGTGGCGCCCAGGAGGAATCCGGCGGCGATGAAGCCCACCAGTGGTGGCAGGCGCAGGAGGGCGGCGGCGAGGCCGAGGGCGACGACGGCGAGGAGGTGGAGGGCGAGGCTCATGCGGGGTCTCTCGTGGGGCTCGGGTGGGCGCCGCTGAGGCGCGCTCGGGTCGGACGGGGGTGGCTGCCGGGGCTCACACGGCCCGGCTGGTCACAGGTTCGGGCTCGGCCGCGGTCGGGATCGGCGGCTGCGTCACAGAGCCGGCGTCGGGCCCTTCCGCGTCGGCACCGGCGTCGACGGCCCGTACCGCGTCGAGCGGGCCGAGGGACTCGACGGCCTGCGCGAGGGAGGCTCCGACGCCGTCGTAGATGTTGATGACGGCGTCGACGCCCTTGTCGCGCATCTGGGCGGCCTCGTCGTCGTAGCGGGCGATGGCGAGGACCTGGCCGTCGAAGCTCGAGCGGTTGAGCCAGTCGAGGACGCGGACGTTCGCACCGGCCTCGGGCATGGCGAGGACCGCCTTGGTGGCGTGGACGGCGTCGAGCCGCTCCCAGAACTCCTGGTCGGTGGCGTCGGCCTCGAGGACGTTGAAGCCGGACTTCTCGAGGGACTCGACCTTGGAGGCGTCGTTGTCGATGCCGAGGACGCCGCGCTCGCCGTCGGCGTGGAGACGGGAGTAGGTCGCACGGCCGACGCGTCCCATGCCGAAGATGACGGTGCGGACGCCCGAGAGGTCGAGGGGCTGCTCGTCGGGGTGGAGGCTCGTCGGGCTGCGCCGGGGGATGAGGCCGCTCATCCAGCGCACGAGGGCGGCGGGGCGCCGGTTGACCATCGCGGAGACGACGAAGGAGAGCGCCAGGGCCAGCGACACCGCGGCGGTCCACTCGTGCCCGAGGTGGCCGTGCTCGACGGCGACGGCCACGACGATGAGGGCGAACTCGCTGTAGGCGGTCATCGCGAGCCCGGCGAGGGCCGAGGTGCGCCGCCGCATCCCGAAGATCCTCACGGTGATGGTGTAGACGAGGCCTCGCAGCGGCAGGAGGAGGAGCAGGAAGGCGGCGAGCATGAAGGCGCCCGTCCCGGGGACGCCGTCGAGGCCGATGGCGAGGAAGAAGCCGACGAGGAGGAGCTCCTTGATGGTGAACAGGGCGCCGGAGAGCTCCTTGGCGGCCGGGTGGGAGGCGAGGAGCGCGCCCATGATGAGGGCGCCGAGGTCGCCGTCGATGCCGACGATGTCGAAGAGGAGGTAGCCGGGCAGGAGCGCCATCGAGATGCCGAAGATGGTGCGCATCTCGCGGTGGTCGATGTGGTCGAGCACCCAGCCGAGCACCTTGGACGCGGGCCACAGGAGGACGAGGCCGAGGGCCCACGGGCTCGGCACCTGCCCGGAGGTCAGCGTCATGTAGAGCACGGCGGCGATGTCCTGCACGACGAGGACGCCGATCGCGATGCGGCCGTAGAGGGAGCCGGTGTCGTCGCGCTCCTCGAGGAGCTTGACGACGACGACCGTCGAGGAGAACGACAGGGCGAAGCCGAGGATGGCGACGCCGGCGGGCGTCACGGTATCCACCTGCAGGCCGAGGAGGAGCAGCCCGCCGATGATGACGCTGCCGAGGCCGCTCAGCACCGTCATGGTGATGAGGGCCGTGGCCGTGACCTCCTTGCGCGTGAGGACGCGCAGGTCGAGCTTGAGCCCGATGGTGAAGAGGAGGACGGCGACGCCAAGGTCGCCGAGGACGCCGACGTACTCGAGGTTGGGGACGGGGGAGGCTCCGAGGATGAATCCTGCGAGGAGGAAGCCGACCAGCGGCGGCAGACGCAGGATCGTGGCGGTGAACCCGAGGACGACGACGGCGAGCAGATAGATGGCTGGTACCACGGGCCCCCTTTGCGTGCCGGCCTCGGCCTTCGGTGTCAGTGCGTTCTCGGTCCCGGCAACAACGGTGTCACGATGGGTATTCCTGGATCGGTGGTCTCCGTCGCTCGCGGTCTCGGGAGGCGTGCGGGAGCGGTCGGACCGGGGTGTCCCGGGAAACGACGACGGCCCCGTCCCACCACGGGACGGGGCCGTGCGGCGCGGTGCTCTCAGTGCGCGGGGGACGGGAGGGTCACACCGTGCCGACGGCGGTGCGCCGGACGCGGGTCACGAGCGGTCGGCGGCGGTCACCAACGGTCGCCGCGGAAGCCGTCGCGGCGCTTGCCGCCCCGGTAGCCTCCACGGTCGTCACGGCGCTCACCGCGTCGGTCGTCGCGGTCGCCTCGGAAGCCCCCGCGGCGGTCGTCACGGCGCTCTCCACGTCGGTCGTCGCGGTCGCCCCGGAAGCCCCCGCGGCGGCCGTCACCGCGGTCGCCCCGTCGGTCGTCACGGTCGTAGCGCCTGCCGCCCCGGTAGCCGCCCCTGTCATTGCCACGGCCGTTCCCACGGTCCCCGCGGAAGCCTCCGCGTCGGTCGTCGCGGTGCGGACGCCCGGAGCGACGCTGTGAGAACTCGCTCGGCGCGTTGTCGTCGTTCGGGCCGTCCCAGCCGTGGCCCGGGCCCTCGTCGGGGCGGATGCGCAGCTCGCGACCGCCGAAGGTCGCGTGACGCATGCGGTCCAGCTGATCCTCGGTCAGGTCCGTGTGGATCGTGACGAGGGAGAAGGACTGCAGGATGTCGATCTTGCCGATGTCGGAGCCGGCGATGCCGCCCTCGTTGGCGAGGGCGCCGACGATCGCGCCGGGCATGACGCGGTCGCGGTGGCCGACCTCGACGCGGTAGACGGTGCCGGGCCCCTCGGGGCGCGGGCGGCCGCCGCGGGCGGCACCGGGCTTGCGGTCCCGGTCGTCACGGTCGCCGCGGTCGCGGCTGCGCTCGCCGCGGCCGGGCTCGAAGGAGGCGGACACGAAGGTGCCCTCGGCGTCGACGTTCTCCTCGCGGCGCACGCGCTGGCGGTTGCCTCCCTTGGCGTTCTCGGGCCGGCGGGGGCCGTCGTCGCCGACGGCGAGGGCGAGCAGCGTCGCGGCGAGGTCCTCGACGCTGAGGCCGAGCTCGGCGGAGCGGGCCGTGACGAGCTCGGTGTACATCCCGAGGCGACCGCGCTCGTGACGGGCGGCGGCGCGCTCGAGGAGCTTGCCGGCGCGGTGGCGCGAGACGTCCGCGGGGGAGGGCAGCGTGATCTCCTCGAGGCGGGTGCCGGTAAGGCGCTCGATCTGACGGAGCTTGCCCTTCTCCTTGGGGGTGAGGAAGGTGACGGCCTCGCCGTGGCGGCCCGCGCGACCCGTGCGGCCGATGCGGTGGACGTAGGCCTCCGCCTCGCGCGGCACGTCGAAGTTGACGACGAGCCCGATGCGGTCGACGTCGAGGCCGCGGGCGGCGACGTCGGTGGCGACGAGGACGTCGAGGGTGCCCTGACGGAGGCGCTCGACGAGGCGCTCGCGCTCGCGCTGGGGCACGTCGCCGGAGATGGCGGCCGCCTGGATGCCGCGTCCGGCGAGCTCGATGGCGACGTCCTCCGCCGTGGACTTGGTGCGCACGAAGACGATGGCGGCCTCGGCCTCGGTGACCGCGAGGACGCGGGAGACGGCGCCGACCTTGTGACGGAAGGGCACGACCGCGTAGGTCTGGTGCACGGTGTCGACCGTGGAGGACTGGCGCGAGACCTCGACCTCGACCGGGTCGGTCATGTGCTGGCGGGCGACGCGCTGGATGGCGGCCGGCATGGTCGCGGAGAACAGCGCCGTGCGGCGCTCCTCCGGCAGGGAGGCGGCGATCGTCTCGACATCCTCGGCGAAGCCCATGCGGAGCATCTCGTCGGCCTCGTCCAGGACGAAGTAGCGGACGTTCTCCAGGCGCAGGGCGCCCTTCTCGATGAGGTCGATGACGCGGCCCGGCGTGCCGACGACGACCTGCGCGCCGCCCTTGAGGGCGTTGATCTGGGGGCCGTAGGGCGAGCCGCCGTAGACGGCGACGACGTCGAGGCCCCGGGAGCGGTGCGCCATGTCGGTGATGGCCTCGGCGCTCTGGAGGGCGAGCTCGCGGGTGGGGGCCAGGACGAGGGCCTGGACCTCAGCGTCGTGGGCGTCCACGGCGTCGAGGAGCGGCAGGCCGAAGGCCGCCGTCTTGCCGGTGCCGGTCTGAGCGACGCCGACGACGTCGCGGCCGGACAGGAGCGTGGGGATGGCCTCGCGCTGGATGTCGGTGGGCGTCGTGAAGCCCATGTCGGTGACGGCCTTGAGGAGGTCGGCGGGCAGGCCGAGGTCGGCGAAGGTGATCTCCTCGGGGGCCTTGCGGGCGGGCGCCTCGTCCTCGCCGGACTCGTCGTCGGAGTCGTCGCCGTCGAGGAAGGGGGCGCGGCCGTCGACCTCGTCCTCGTCGACCTCGATGCCGTCGTCGGCGTCCTCGTCGTCCTGGTCCTCGGGGTCGGACTCGGGCAGGGCCAGCTCGGCGGCGGTGTCCACGTCGTCGTCCTCGTCCTCGTGGTCGACGTCCTCCGGGTCCTCCGGGGAGTCGGAGGAGGCCGGGGTGGCGAAGGACGGCGCCGAGGCGGACTCGGTCACGGCCTCCGCCCGGTGCGGGGCCGCCACCTCCTCGCCGCCGTCGACCTCCTCGACGCGGGTCCCCGGGGTGCCCGGCGACCCGGAGGCGCTGGCGCTGAAGAGGTCGTCGAGGCTCAGGGGGCCGTCGTTGGGCGCACTGGTGGCGTCGTTCGTGCTCATATCGGTGTTCTTCCCGTTCACGTCCCCACGGCGGGGGACTCACGCGGAGTGTGGGGACAGCTCGTCCGGCGGCCCTCCTGCCGCGCCGCACCCACCACACTCGCCCTGCGCCGGGACGTCCTCGCGGACGACGGCGGCTTGCGGGCTTCACGCACAGACTCACGGGGTCGCTTCCGGCCCGCGCCGGTGCCCCGGCGTCGGCGCCGGCGCCCCGAACGGGGTTCACAGCACGGATCGCTCCTGGGGTCACCCTACGGGAGGGTGGTGTCCCGGTGTCCGGAGCGCTCCGCGATCCGCACGAGGTCACACGTGAGCCCGGTCTCGCCCCGGTCGGGCTCGGTGCCCGCGTGCGGACCGAGGAGTGGACGGGTGCGGGTCCGGGCGGGCGGTCTGCGGAGGGCGCTGGCCTGCCGCAGCGCTACCTTCGCGGCGGAGGCGCCCGGTGCGGGCCGTCGGAGGTCGGCGGTCGCGTGCGCTCCGGTGAGGACGGCAGCAGCGATGACGGCGTGCGCAGCGGGCGAGGACGAGCCGACGCCCACCGCCGTTGGCTCCAGCGGTCCTGCCGCACGAGCCGTCGGCGCCCGCCTCGCACCGCTCATCGCCCAGGCCGACGCCGTCGTCGCCATCGGCCCCGAGGAGCTCGAGGCGAGCGACTCCCTCGAGGCCGCCGTGCTCGACGCCGACGGCAGCCTTCCTCTGCTCGTCGAGTGCTCACCCGGCGCCCACGCCGCCGCGGGCAGGACCGGGATCGACGAGGTCATCGAGGGACTGCGCGCTGCCCCCGGCGTCGGTCGCGCCCTCGTCCACTGGCGGCCCGGGGCCGAGCACGGGGCCGGCGGCGTCGTCTGCCCGACCGACCCCGGCGAGCTGCTCGACAAGGTCGCCGAGCTCCTCGGGTCGCGGACTCCCATCCCCCCGCTGCTCCTGGTCATCGACGCCGACGTCCGAGACTTCGCCGTGCCGACCGTGTTCGACCTCGTGCTCTCCTCCGCCAGCCTGGCGCTCACGCCCGCCGAGCTCGCCCTGGTCGTCGGAGACCGACTGTCGCCCCAGGGCCTGCAGGTGCTTCGAGAGGCCACCGGCGGCGTGCCCGCGCTCGTGGGAGCCGCCCTCACCGACCTCGCCGAGGGACGCCATGACGAGCTCGTCACCCTGGCGAGCACCGCGGCGGGTCTCACGCCGCGCCCTTCGCGGTCCGACCTGGAGCGCCTCGGACGCCGGTGGGCGCTGCGCGTGGTCGAGCACGACGGCGACGACCGCCTCGCCGTGCTCCTCAACCTCGTGCCGCCCCTTCCCCTCGACGTGACGGCTGCCGTCGCCTCGCGCGTCCTGCACCGCCCGGTCGGGACACCCGAGGTCCGAGCGGCGGTGGGACGGCGCGGGAGCGCGCTGCCGGTCGAGGGCGCGCGGCCCTGCGCGCCGTCGCTGCTCGCCCGCAGCGTCGTCACCGTGCTCATGGAGCGGGACCGCGCCCCCGTCCGCGGGATGCGACGCGAGATCGTCCTGGCCGTCATCGACCCCGGGCTCCCCGTGCGCACCGTCGACCGGATCATGGTGCTCGCGGTGCTCGGCGACTGGGACCGCCTCGACTCCGTCCTGGCGCAGGGGATGATGGCGCTCGCCTTCCTGACCCGCAGCGAGCGAACGGCCCTCGTACGCCGGTGGCCGAGCTCCGGGGACGGTGTGTGGCCGTACCTCGCTGCCGGCCGGGCCTTCCTCGACGGCTCGTGGAGAGCCTCCGCCGCACCCGGTCCACGTCCCTGGCAGGAGCTCCGCTACCTCTACGGCGCGACCGAGAGCGCGCTCCTGCCTCCCGCCCTCAGGAACCTCCACGGCCGGGTCCGGAGGCTGACGAGCCACGCGCTGGTGGCCGACGGGCCCGCCGCGCGAGCCGATCTCGAGGCTGCTGTCGGGGTGCTGACTGATCACGTCCTGCGCGCTCACCGTCTGCGTGACGACGACGCCCTGGGCCCGCAGGCCCACGAGTACCTCGCCCGGCTGCTGTCCCTGGCTCTCCAGGGGGCCGCGGACGCGTGCCTCGGCGCCGGGATGGTGCTGCGCGCGCAGCAGTGCCTCAACCAGGCGCGCAGCCTGGGGCAGCTCACGCCCCGGGGCGTCCTGGGCAGCCGTCGGACCGAGCAGGGCCTGCGCGTGCGGATGGCCCTGCTCGCCGCGACCGCGAACCTGCCCGCTGAGGCGGAGGACCACCTTGCCGCCTACGAGGCCGCCCTTGAGACGGCTCCCTGCGTCGACGACGACGAGGCCGGGATCGCGGACGTCGCTCGCCTGATCGTGGACTCGGGACGCGGCTCGCTCGCGGTGGCGGAGGGGCTGGGGAACCGGTCGGTTGGCGGAGCAGTCTCGGACGGCTACGTACCGACCAGGCCGCTCGGCGTGGCCGCCGTCGGGCGCGCGCTCCTCGTCGAGCAGGGTCCGGGCGCCGCGGGCCGCTGGCTCCACGACGAGCTGGGACGATCCCGTTGGGCGGGCACGGCCGACTGGCAGTGGTGGCCGGTGCACCTCACCCTGGCTCTGCTCGACGCGAGGGCCGGGCGCGTCGAGGCCGCCGAGAGCTGGCTGCGTCTCGGCTCCGTACCGCAGGACGGGGCGCTGGTGGTCCGGGCGAGCGCCGCACTCGCCGCCGGGAGGCCCGTTGAGGCGCGGGAGCTGGCCGCAGCGGCCCTCACCGCCCCGGGTGCCACGTCCCGCTGGCGCCTCCAGGCCGGGGGCGTGCTCCTCGGCGCTGACCCGGCGATGACCGCCGCGGTCGTGGCGCGGGGCGGGCAGTGGGCTCGCTCGCTGGACCACCTGGCGCTCCTGCCCGAGGCTGCCCGACGCTCCGTCGCGGGACTCCTGGCTCTCGACCCGGGCTGGCCCGAGGCGGTCCCCTGTCCCCGCGGTGCAGGGGCGGGGACGACTCTGACGGCCCGGCAGCACGAGATCCTGCTCGGGATGGAGCGCGGGCTCAGCTCGACGCAGATCGCCGAGGAGCTGGGCGTCGGCACCGAGACCGTTCGGACGCTGACGAAGCGGCTCTACCGGCGCCTCAACGTCCACACCCGCGGCGACGCCGTGGTGGTGGCCCGGGAGCAGGGACTGGTCCGGAGCGCCTGAGAAGCCGGGAACGGCGCGGTCCGGCGCCGTGCGGGTCAACGACCCAGGAGGTGCAGGATGCGGCGGCGCAGCCGCTGGAAGTCCGCCCCGCCCTCGTCGGCGCGCACCTCGGGGGGCACGACGACGTCCTCGAGGACGTGAGCCGGCCGCTCCGAGAGCACCACCACCCGGTCGGACAGGCGCAGCGCCTCGTCGACGTCGTGCGTGACGAGGACGGCAGTGAAGCCCTGCGAGCGCCAGAGGCGGGCGATCTCGTCCTGAAGCTGGAGCCGGGTGAGGGCGTCGAGCTTGCCGAAGGGCTCGTCGAGGAGGAACAGACGGGGGCGGTTGACGAGGGCACGGGCGAGCGCGGCGCGCTGCGCCATCCCGCCGGACAGGGTCGAGGGGTAGGAGTCCGCGAAGTCCCGGAGACCCACGAGCTCGAGGGCTGCGGTGATGCGTCGCTCGTCCTTCTCCAGGCGGCCCCGGGCCTGCGGTCCGAGGGCCACGTTCTCGCGGACGGTCCGCCAGGGCAGGAGCGTCGAGTCCTGGAAGGCCATCGCGCGCTCGGGCGCCGGGCTCGTGACCGGCTCGCCGTCGACGAGGACACGTCCCTGCCTCGGTGAGTCGAGTCCGGCGAGGAGCCGCAGGATCGTCGACTTCCCGCAGCCGGACTGGCCGACCAGGGAGATGAACTCGCCGGGCTCGATGGTGAGGTCGATGCCGTTGAGCACGTCGAGGCTGTCAGGCTTGGCCAGCTCGGCCTCGTGCCGGGCGCGGGCCGCGGGGGAGACGAGCCGGATGGCCGACTGGACCCATCCGTGGTCGAGGTCGTGGCTGAGCGGGAAGGAGTGGGAGACGGCCTCAAGGCGGACCGCGGCGCCGCGCTGGGCGGCCGTGCGCGCGGCCACGGGCCCGGTCGTGCTCGAGGGGCTCGTGGAGCTGGTCGTGTCAGTCATGGGGTCACCACCGGACGAGGTCCTGCTGCCAGGCGAGCAGGGAGGATCGGAGCTTGAACAGGAGCACCATGAGGGCGCGGCAGAAGACGATGAGGACGACGAGCCCGACGTACATCTTCGGGTAGTCGGCCCATCCCTTGACCCAGTTGATGTACCAGGCCAGGCCGCGATCGACGCCGACGAGCTCGGCGGTCATGAGGGCCGCGAGCGAGGTGCCCAGGCCCGTGAAGAGGCCGGTGAGGACGTCGGGGAGCGCCGCCGGGATCGCCAGCCGACGGATGAGGAAGGACTGGTCGGCACCGAGGGTGCGGGCGACGTCGATGTACGTGCGGGGCACGGCCCTCACGCCGGCGCGCGTCATCGTCGCCATCGGGAACCAGGCGCCGAAGGCGACGATGAAGGCGGCCGACAGGTAGGTCGTGGGCAGGAGGAGGACGGCAAGGGGCAGGAGCGCGGCCGCCGGCACCGGGCCCACCGTCTGCAGGAGCGGGTGGAGCCAGTAGTCGGCGCGATGCGACCAGCCCATGAGGAGACCGGTGACGAAGCCCGCGGCCGAGCCGATGGCGTAGCCGGTGAGGAACAGCAGGGCGGAGGATCCGAGGCAGGTGACCAGTAGCCGCCAGTCCGAGCCGAGGGCCTGGAGCAGCACCTCGGGGGACGCGAAGTAGGGCGGCTTGAGCAGGTTGGACTTCGCCGTGGTCAGCTGCCAGACGATGAACCAGGCTCCACCGAAGACGATCCAGGGGAGGCGGTGGGCCAGGGCCGCTGCGGCGTCGCTCGACGGGCGGGCGACGGCGGTGCCGACCCAGGCGGCGAGGCCCGCCGTGAGGGCGCCACCGACGATGAGGAGCGGTCCGTGCGGCGCGGTGAGGGCACCGGCGGCGTCTGGCAGGAGGACGACGAGGGCGAGGTAGACGAGCCACAGGGCGACGCCGATGGCGCCCCAGGTCCGGGTCGTCTGGCGTGCGCTCGCGGGTGGGGTGCCGGCCGTAGGGGCGGGCCGGGCGGCTTGCTGGGTCACGGTGGTGCTTCTCCCGGGGGCGGGGTCTGGGATGGTGGTGACGGGTGGTGGGGGGGGGGGCCCCCCCCGGGGGGGCCCCCCCCCCCCCCCCCCCGGGGGGGGGGGCCCGGGGGGCGGCGGGCCCGG
>NZ_JACWNA010000011.1 GCF_015355765.1 Actinomyces haliotis | reverse complement strand
GGGGGGGGGGGGGGGGGGGGGGGGGCGGGGGGGGGGGGGGGGGGGGGGGGGGGGGGGGGGGGGGGGCCCCCCCGGGGGGGGCCCCCCCCCCCACCACCCGCCGGCGTCAGCGCGTGATGCCGAGGTCGCCGTAGACCTTGTCGGCGAGGTCCTTGGCGGTGACGTCGGCCTTGATGAAGCCGGTGCCCTTGAACTTCTCGATCCCGGGCTCGATGGCGGCGCGGAAGTCGGTGGCGGAGGCGTGCCAGCCGTAGGTCTTGAGGACCTTCTCGACGACGTCCTGGTCGGCCGCGACGTAGTCGTTGTCGACCTCGATCTTGGCGATCTGGGTGAGGTGGGACTCGTCCGCGGCGAGCCAGTCGGAGCCCTTGAACCAGGCCTCGGTGAGGGCCTTGGCCTGGGAGGCCATCTTGGTGACGAAGTCGCCGTTGAGGGCGACGGAGCAGCAGAAGGCCTCGCCGTCGTTGTTCGCGATCTCCTTGGCCTTGCCGGAGAAGACCGGAAGGAGGGACGCAGGGTCGGAACCCATGATCGCGTCGATGTCGCCGTTGGTGAGGCGCGTGCCGAGGGAGTCCTCGTCGATCGTGGTCCAGGTGACGTCGCCCTTCTCCGGGTCGGGGTTGATGGCCGCCTCGGACAGGCCGATCGAGAAGTAGGAGAAGGCCGAGGAGGACAGGGACGGGACGCCGATCTTCTTGCCCTTGAGGTCGGCGAGGGAGGCGATGGTCGAGTCGTTCGCGACGACGACCCGCAGGCAGCCGGAGTGGAAGCCGCCGGTGAGGCGGGCGTTGAGGCCGTTGTAGATCGGCTCGAGCCAGGAGAAGAAGATGCCCGGCGCACCGATGTACTTGCCGGCGCCGACGGCGTCCTTCGTGTCCTCGGTGCGCTGGGTGCGGGTGAGGGTCACGTTGAGGCCGGCGTCCTCGAAGTAGCCGTTGTGGTAGGCGGCGTAGAGGGGGGCGGCGCAGATGTCGCCGCCGATGACGAGGGGGAGGGCCTCGGTGGTACCGGTGACGCCGTCCGAGCCCTTGTTGGAGCGGGTCGCCCACCAGCCGCCGCCGACGGCGAGGGCGGCGACAGCGAGGCCGCCGCCGATGAGGAGGTTGCGACGGCTCGTGCCCTTGCCGGCGGCGGTCGACTCGTCGGAGTCGTCGGCGGCGAGGATGTCGGCGGCGTTCTCGCTCGTGACGTCGTCGTTCCCGGGCGTGGGCTGGGTGGAGGGCTGCTGGGAGGGGTTGGTGGGGTCGGTGGGGGTGCTCATGGGGACTCCTCAGGAGGACGTGAGAGGTGGGGGCGTCCCAGGGGGGCGTCCCAGGGGGGGGAAGCTGCCAGGCTCGGGGCGGTGCACGGCGCGAGGAGGTCCCGGGCGCGCGGCGGCGCGGGCCGGTGGGTACCGGCCGGGGGGATCTCAGAGGCTGTCGGGCGGCGTCATCGCCTTCGGGACAGGGTCACCGGGCCTGACAGCGGCAACACGCCATGACGTCGCGCATGACCGCGGGCACAAAGCTGCCGCGGGCGGTGCTGGACGTGGGAGCGCTGCTTGCCATGGCACCGACGTTAGCGTCAACGGACGGGCGACGGGGCAGGTCGTTCGTCACGGTGCGACCGCGGCTCCCATCCGTTGACGGTCATGCTTGCGGGTTTTCCGCAGAATAGCGCCGTGACTAAACAGAGACCTTTTCCGGCGTGAGGGTGGTCACGGTCTGCCGCGGGGGTGATGACGGCGCTCCTTCGGCGTCCTCCCGCCGATGCGTCTCACTCGGGAGCGCGGGATGCCGCCCTGACACGCTTCTTGCGTAAGCCGCGGCGGGCGCAAGATCCCCGCAAGCCCCGGTCTACCGCCCGTTCAGAACGATACGATCCTTTTGCGACGGAATGCTGCGCGTCTGAGGCCACGGCCGCGCGCTCCGTCGTAGTGAGCCGCACTGACGTCCCTCGGGCGTCGCCCGGGCGGATCAGTTCCCCCACGACCGGCCGCCTCAGGAACCCCTTGACCGCACAGAACGCTCGCGACCTCGGTACGCGACGCTCCCGCCGTGCCTCCTCGGTGCGACGGGTGCTCGCCGTGCCCGCAGTCGCCGGGATCGTGCTCTCGAGCTCGGTCATGGGAAGCGCCGCCCTCGCCGCGCAGGCCGCTGCGCCCGTCGAGGACGCTGGGGCCGGAGCGACGGCCGAGGCCGCACCGGTGGCGGCGGCGAGCCCGGTCGAGGCGGCGGCCCAGGCGACCACCGCTCCCGTCACGAGCCCCGCCGCGGACGCGAGCGAGCCGGCGCAGGGCACCGGTCAGACCGCCGCGGCGGTGGAGGGCTCCGCACCCGGGGCCGAGGCGGCCCCCCGGGCCACGCAGACCGCAGCGACAGAGGAGTCGGCGGCACCGACGGAGCAGTCGACGTCGGGCGACGACGGCGTCAACACCCCGACGGCCCAGGCGAGCGGCTCCCCCTCCGCCGCGCCCGGCGCCGCCCCCGAGGCGAGCGCGCCGGTGCCCGCCGTGACACCAGGAACGGCGACGACGACCTCGGGCGCCTCGTACGACACCGCCTCCGCGTCGACGCGTCCCGTGCTCAGCTTCTCCGGCTGGCGGGACGCCGACGGTGCGCTGCTCAACGCCCCCGACGGCGTGCGCGTCCAGATCGCGCTCGTCGACGCTGACGGCAACGCCCAGACCGCCACCATCCTCCCGAGGTTCATCAAAGGCGCCTCGTCCTACAGCCTGCCGCTGTGGCCCTTCACGAAGAACATGGATCCCCATGAGGGCGACTACACCATCCGGTACCGGCTCGAGGGCGCTCAGGACTGGACCGAGCTCGGCTCGGTCCACCTCGCGGTCTCCCTCCCGGAAGCCGGCAATGACGCGACGCTCACCAGCACGGGCTCCGGTGTCACCGGCACCGGCTGGAGCTTCGACGGGAAGACCGGCATCGACGGCGTCTTCAAGGTCGCCGTCCGCCTCACTGACGCGCAGGGGCGCACGTACGACGTCGACGTGCCCGCTTCCTTCACCTCGGGCACATTGACCATCAGCCCCGAGCAGCTCGCTGCGGTCGCGCCCGTCGGGGGAGTCGTCTCGGCGCAGGCGCTCGACGGGGGCGCCGTCGTCGGTGACGCCGTCACCGTGAGGCCGACAGCCGCCGTCGACGCGACGACGGTGACCCAGGACGGCCGGCTCTCCCTCGAGGTCGCGGACTGGCGGTCCCTCGACGGAGCCGTCCTCAGCCAGCCCGCCCTCACCCTCAACGCCCTCGACCCTGCGACGGGCGAGGTGCTGCACTCCTACGACCTCGGCCAGAGCGTCGTCCTGCCGACCTCGGGACGCAGCTCCTTCGACCTCGACGTCGCCGGCATCCTGACGCGGGCAGGTCTCGAGGGCGACGGCTCGCCCCTGGGCACCGGCACCTACTCGCTCACGCTCACCAACGAGGACGGCTGGACCGCGACGACGGGTGCCTTCGCGGTCACCGCAGGCCTCCCGACCGCGCAGCCGACCGACGAGCCGACAGCGGCTGCGTCGGGCGAGCCGACCACCGAGCCCTCCACGGAGCCCGGCCCCGTCGTCGTCGCCCCCGCGAGCGCCAGCGTCAGGACGCTGACGCGTATCGGCCAGGGCGGTGCGAAGGACGCCCCCTACGCCGACGGCGAGGTCGCCACGTCTGCCGAGGGCAAGATCCAGCTGACCTTCGGAGGATGGACGACGGCCGACGGCAGCCCGCTCGCCGGCGGCTCCATCACCTCCGTCCAGGTGCGTGCGGTCGCCGCCGACGGCACGAGCTCGAACCCCGTGAGCATCGAGGTGGCGGTCCCGGCAGACGGCTCCGACGCCTCCAAGTGGGTCCAGCTGTGGACCCTCACCAAGGGGCTCGCGCCCGCTGACGCCGCGACCTACACGATCCAGTACCGTGCGCCGGGACAGGCCGACTCGCAGTGGCGCAGCCTGGGTGAGGTCACGATGACCGTCTCCGCCGCTGGCCCCGGCGCGAACGCCTCCGTCACCGTCTCCGGGGACGGGAGGACGCTGACCGGCTCCGGCTGGGTCTTCAATGACTCGACGACCGGCGCCGTGCCGGGGCGCGGCGACACCGATGACCTCTACGCCGTGACGCTCACCGGCTCGTGGGGCGTCGGCCCCGCCAGGGTCTCCCTCCTCGTCCCCTTCACCGACGGCTCCTTCACGACCTCCGTGAGCGACATCGCCGCGGCGCTCAAGGCGGCCGGTGTCGCCCCCGGTACCTACGACGTCTCCCTCGGCGCCGGCTCCACCGTGAGCGTCACCGTGCCCGGAGACGCTCAGCCCACCGCGGCGCCCACGCCCGTCACGACGGGCGCTCCCGACGTCCCGACGGCACCGGCCGACGGCGCCACGGACGATCCGATCGCGCCCGTGGTGCCGGGGCAGCCCGGCGGCGGTGCCGAGCCGGGCGGCGGCGCCACGGACGATCCGATCGCGCCCGTGGTGCCGGGGCAGCCCGGCGGCGGTGCCGAGCCGGGCGGCGGCGACGGCCGTGAGATCGTCGTGACTCCGGGCGAGGACGTCACGCCGACCCGCGCCGCGACCGATCCGGTGCCCTCCAACCCCGGCTCCGACGACGCCGCCTCCCGGGCCATCCGTGAGGCCGCGGAGCGTCTCGCCGAGGGCCGCGTCCCGACCACGTCCGTCGCCGACGCCGCTGCCGCGGCCGAGGCGGCCCGCACCTCCCGTCCTGCCTCGAGCCCCGTCGCACCCGTCGCGGACGCCTCGGCCCTCACCGTCGCGAACGCGGGCTCGCTCTCCGGCGGCAGGGAGGGCAACATCGTCCAGCTCATCCTGCCCAGCTCGAAGGCGCACAAGGGCGACTGGGTCTCGGTCTTCCTCTTCCCCGGGGGCACGACGACGGGCTGGGCGCAGGTCGACTCCGACAACTCGGTCTCCGTCGACGTGTCCGCGCTCGGCGCCGGTACCTACCAGCTCGCCGTCGCGAACCGTGACAACGCCCTGCTCGGCTGGGCCCAGCTCGAGATCTCCGGGACCCGCGCGACGACGGACCCGAACGCGGGGATCATCGCCGTCGACGGGACTCGCGGCGCCCTCCTTGGGCCTGGCGACTGGATGCTCGTCTCCGCCGGCGGGCTGCTCATGCTCGGGGCGGCGTCCTTCATCCTTCTCGCCAAGCCGGCCGGCGTCTCAGCGCGTCATTGACCTGTGAGACGATCACGGAAGCATCACGGAAGGAAGGAGGGACTGTGCAGCACCGTTCGCGGTCGCACCCTCGCGTCCTGGCGCCTGACGCCGGGGCACGACGCCGGTCCCTCCGTACCCTGGCGCTCCTCCAGACAGGCGCCGTCGTCCTGTGCGCCTCCGCCCTCACTCCTGCGGACGCGTTGCCGGCCGACACCTCCACCGGCCCCTCGACCACCGGGACCGCCTCCACCGTGAGTCCCTCGACGATCGCCGTCGGGGGCACCCTGACGTACACCCTGTCGGGATTCCCCAAGGACTCCACCGTCCAGGTTCTCGTCGACGACGGTGACCTGGACACTCAGGACCCCGTCGTCTCCGAGACGCCCGTCGACGAGGACGGCACGACCTCGGGTCACATCGAGCTGCCCGCGTACGTGGACGAGGGCACGCACTGGCTGCGCTTCCGCGTCTCCGCGGGTACCGACGTCCCCACGTCCCAGGTGCGCACGGCCGACTACACCAACAAGAGCCCCTACTTCACCGTCGCCGGCGTGACGATCATCGGAGGCGGCGACTCCGCCGCGACCGCCCAGCCGACGGCCCCCGGCGTGCCTACGGTTCCCGCGCCGTCGGTCACGGCGACGTCGGACGCGGAGGCCGCCGACGCCTCGGCCTCGAGCGGGCGGTCGGAGCCCCACGGGTTCCCGGTCATCGGTGCGTCGTTCCTCGGACTCGGCATCATCATGGTGGGCCTCGCCGGCTTCGTCGTGCGCAACCGCCGTCGTCTCGCGGCGCACGAGCGCGCCCTCGCCGAGCAGCGCTGAGCGTCGCGGAGCCGACCGTCACCGGCGTCCTGGAGCGCCCCGTCGGCGCTCGCGTGGGCGTGTTGCCCCCATCACCCCGCCCTGCCCGGGCTCGGGACCCCCAGGTCCACGGCGATAGGATCGCGCCGGCGCCCGCCCGTCTCGCGGTGCGCCTCGCCGGGCACCGGAACCAGTGCCCCCAGCTGGAAGGAACACAGCATCGTGCTGCGAACCCGCAACGCAGGCTCCCTGCGCGCCGCCGACATCGGCACCACCGTCACCCTCACGGGCTGGGTGGACCGCCGCCGCGACCACGGAGGCGTCGCCTTCATCGACCTCCGGGACGCCTCGGGCATCGCCCAGGTCGTCATCCGCGAGGAGGTCGCCCACGACCTGCGCGCCGAGTACGTCCTCAAGGTCACCGGCGAGGTCTCGGCCCGCCCCGAGGGCAACGCGAACCCCAACCTCCCCACGGGCGAGATCGAGGTCGTCGTCTCCGACGTCGAGATCCTCAACCCCTCCGCCCCGCTGCCCTTCCAGGTCTCCGACCACGCTGAGGACGCCGGCCAGGTCGGTGAGGAGACCCGCCTCAAGTACCGGTACCTCGACCTGCGCCGCTCGAGCATGCAGCACGCCATCCGCCTGCGCTCCAAGGTCTCCCAGGCGGCGCGCCGCGTCCTCGACTCCCACGACTTCGTCGAGATCGAGACGCCGACACTGACCCGCTCCACCCCCGAGGGCGCCCGCGACTTCCTCGTCCCGGCCCGTCTCGCTCCCGGCTCCTGGTACGCGCTGCCGCAGAGCCCTCAGCTGTTCAAGCAGCTCCTCATGGTCGCCGGCATGGAGCGCTACTACCAGATCGCCCGCTGCTACCGCGACGAGGACTTCCGCGCCGACCGTCAGCCCGAGTTCACCCAGCTCGACGTCGAGATGTCCTTCGCCGAGCAGGACGACGTCATCGCCGTCGCCGAGGACGTCCTCAAGGAGGTCTGGGCCCTCATCGGCTACGACCTCCCGACGCCGATCCCGCGCATGACCTACAAGGACGCGATGGAGAGGTACGGCTCGGACAAGCCGGACCTCCGCTTCGGCCTCGAGCTCGTCGACCTCACCGAGTACTTCAAGGACACGACCTTCCGCGTCTTCCAGAACGAGTACGTCGGCGCGGTCGTCATGCCCGGCGGCGCCTCGCAGTCCCGCCGCACCTTCGACGCGTGGCAGGACTGGGCCAAGTCCCGCGGTGCCAAGGGCCTCGCCTACGTCACCATCGCCGACGACGGCACCCTCGGCGGCCCCGTCGCCAAGAACATCACGGACGCCGAGCGCGAGGGCCTCGCCGCCGCCACGGGCGCCAACCCGGGCGACGCGATCTTCTTCGCGGCCGGCAAGGTGGACGCCTCCCGCGCCCTCCTGGGCGCGGCCCGTCTCGAGGTCGGCAAGCGCTGCGGCCTCATCGACGACGACGCCTGGGCCTTCACCTGGGTCGTCGACGCCCCGCTGTTCAAGCCCTCCGCCGAGGCCAAGGCCGAGGGTGACGTCGCGCTCGGCAAGTCCGCCTGGACCGCCGTGCACCACGCCTTCACCTCACCGAAGCCCGAGTGGCTCGACTCCTTCGACCAGGACCCCGGCAACGCGCTCGCCTACGCCTACGACATCGTCTGCAACGGCAACGAGATCGGCGGCGGCTCGATCCGTATCCACTCCCACGACGTCCAGGAGCGCGTCTTCAAGGTCATGGGGATCGGCGAGAAGGAGGCGCAGGAAAAGTTCGGCTTCCTGCTCGACGCCTTCCAGTTCGGCGCCCCGCCGCACGGCGGCATCGCCTTCGGCTGGGACCGCATCGTCTCCCTGCTGACCAAGGCCGAGTCGATCCGCGACGTCATCGCCTTCCCGAAGTCCGGTGGCGGCTACGACCCGCTTACCGAGGCGCCCGCCCCGATCTCCCCGGAGCAGCGCAAGGAGGCCGGCGTGGACGCCGAGCCCGAGACCAAGGAGGACAAGCGAGCCGCTGCGAAGGCGGCCGCGGCCGAGGCCAAGGCTCAGCCCGCCGACGCCAGCTGAGCGGCGCGCCCGCCAGGACCAGGCGAGGGGCCCGGAACGTCATCGTTCCGGGCCCCTCGTCATTTGCCGGACCGGCCTCGCTCCCCGGTGGCATGCTGGGTGGTGACCGGCGCCGGTCCGGCCTCGGTCACGCCCAGTGCCACGAGGAGAGCAGTGATGAAGGCCGTCGTCCTGGAGAAGCAGCACGAGATCGCCGTCCGCGAGGTCGAGAACGACCTTGTCGTCGGCCCGGGCCAGCTGAGGATCGCCCCGCACACCGTGGGCATCTGCGGCTCGGACGTGCACTACTACACGCACGGACGGATCGGGCGCTACGTCGTCGAGGCACCGATGATCCTGGGCCACGAGGCCTCCGGCACCGTGCTCGAGGTCGGTGAGGGCGTCGAGGACTTCGCGGTGGGCGACCGCGTCGCGATGGAGCCCGGCGTCCCGGACCTCAGCTCGCGCGCCTAGCGAGCGGGCATGTACAACGTCGACCCCTCCGTCTCGTTCTGGGCCACCCCGCCGGTGGACGGCTGCCTCGTCGAGGAGGTCGTCCACCCGGCCGCCTTCACCTACCACCTGCCGCCGTCCGTCTCCTTCGGGCAGGGCGCGCTGCTCGAGCCGCTCGCCGTCGGGATGCACGCCGCCACGAAGGCCGCGATCAGCCCCGGCGACGTCGTCGCCGTGAGCGGGGCGGGCACCATCGGGCTGCTCACGGCGGCCGCGGCGCTGGCCGGGGGCGCGTCCAGCGTGCTGATCTCCGACGTCTCCGCAGAGAAGCTCGCCATCGCCTCGGGCATCGAGGGCGTCACCGCCGTCGACGGGCGCGAGCGGAGCCTGCTCGACGCCGTTCAGGAGCGGACGAGCGGGTGGGGCGCCGACGTCGTCTTCGAGTGCTCGGGCCACCCGAGCGCCTACACGAACCTGTGGCGGATCGGCGCGCCCGGCAACCGCACCGTGCTGGTCGGCATCCCCGTGGAGCCGGTGAGCGTCGACGTCACCGAGGTCCAGGCCCGCGAGACGCGCATCGAGAGCGTCTTCCGCTACGCCAACGTCTACCAGCGGGCGATCGACCTGGTCGCGGCAGGGAAGATCGACCTGGCGCCCTTCATCACGCACACCTTCGACATGGACCACGCGGTCGACGCCTTCGAGCGGGTCGCCGAGGGCCGGCCGGGCGACGTCAAGATCCAGATCACCGTGGCCGGCTGACCGGCGGCGGTGGCGGTGGCGGGCGCACTGTGCCCGGGCTGGCTTCCGCGCGCCGGCCGGGGCAGGTGCGTTGTCGCCAGCACCTCCCGCACGCGCCCGGGAGCGTGGGAGACAGGGCAGAATCAGCGTGTGCTCCCACACACCCGACCCGGCTCCCTCCGCGGCCGTCGCGGCAGCCGACGCGTCGTCGCGACGACCCTCCTCGTCCTGCCGCTCCTCCTCGCGGGCTGCGGCGCAGCCTCTGATGGTTCCTCGGACGGCGTCACTGCGGTCGGTCCCTCTGTGTCCGTTCCGGCCGTGACGTCGAACGCTGCGACGCCGGACGCAGCGACGACGCCGCCCCCGCTCATGCAGGCCTCGTCCTCCGCCACCGGGCTCACGCAGTCCGGCTCCAGCGCCGCGCCGGCCTCCACGGCCCCGAGCGAGGACGAGGTTCGCAACGGCGGGATCACGGTGCCTGCGGCATGCACCTGGGGCAGCGGTGACCTCCCGCTGCGCTTCACCGACGGGGTCGCGCCCCTGAGTGACCTGGGAGGCGAGGTCCTCATCGAGCAGACGACGAGCACCATGGTGGACGGCGCCGCCTACCGGGTCGTCGACTTCCAGTGCCTGAGCGGTGGGAACGCCTCGGTCGCCACGATCACCCTGTACGACGCGAGCCTCACGCCGGTCATGGTCTCGGACCTGCGCGAGGACGGGCTCGGGGACCAGGACTACAGCCGGGTGCCGACCAGCGGCACCCTGGTGGGCATCCCCAACGGCTTCTCCGTGCAGTGGGACGGCGAGTCCATGGACGGCGACGGCACCTGCCACGCCTGCGCGAGCGGCAGTGGGACGGCCGACTTCACCTGGGACGGCGGGCGATTCGTCGTGAGCAACCTCAGCACCTGGGCTTCCGGAGACGGCACGACGACGTGACTGGCGGCACAATGGCCCCATGTCACGCTATGTCGAGCTCCACCCCGTCAACCCCCAGGCGCGGCTCATCACGAGGATCGTCGACACCCTGCGCGGGGGCGGGCTCGTCGCCTATCCCACCGACTCGGGGTACGCCCTGGCCTGCGCGCCCGGCAACAAGGCCGGTCTGGATCGTATCCGGCAGATCCGCCGGCTCGACGACAAGCACAACTTCACCTTCGTCTGCGCCGACTTTGCCCAGGCCGGGCCGCTGGCGATCATCGGCAACAACGCCTTCCGGCTCGTCAAGCGCCTGACTCCCGGGCCGTGGACCTTCATCCTGCGCGGAACCCGGGAGGTGCCGCGGATGACGCTCAACCCCACCAAGCACACCCTGGGCGTGCGGATCCCGGACCACGCAATCACCCAGGCGATCGTGGCCGGCTTCGGCGCACCGATCCTGTCCTCGACCCTCATCCTGCCCGGCAACGAGGAGCCTGAGAGCAGTGGCTGGGAGGTGCAGGACGGCCTGGGTCATCTCCTGGACGTCGTCATCGAGGGCCCCGTGGGCTCCACCGAGCCGACGACGGTGCTCGACCTGACCAGCGACGTCCCCGAGGTGCTGCGCGAGGGCGCGGGGGACGCCTCTGTGCTCTAGGTGGCTCTAGGTGGGCCGGCTCCCCGCGGCCGCGCTCAGACCGCCCTGCGCAGGCGGGGCGGAACCCCCTCCGGGCTCGCCGAGTAGCGGCGCGGCGGAGCCGAGAGCACGAGCGGCGTGCCCGTGAGCGGGTCCTTGATCACGCTCACCGGCAGCCCGAAGACGGCCTCGACGCACTGGGCCGTCACCACCTCCGCCGGCGCGCCCCGCGCCACGATCCTTCCCTCGCGCATCGCCACGAGGTGGTCCGCGTAGCGGCACGCCTGGTTGAGGTCGTGCAGGACCGCGACGATGGTGGTCCCCAGGCGCTGGTTGAGCTCGCGGCACAGCTCGAGCACCTCGACCTGGTGAGCCAGATCGAGGTACGTCGTCGGCTCGTCCAGGAGCAGCACGCGGGTCTGCTGCGCGAGCGCCATGGCGATCCACACGCGCTGGCGCTGCCCGCCGGACAGGTCGCCCACCCGCCTCGTCGCCAGGTCAGCGACGTGTGTGCGCTCCATGGCGAGGCGCACCTGCGCGTCGTCCTCCTGGCACCACTGGTGGAGCACGGACTGGTGGGGGAAGCGCCCCCGCGAGACAAGCTCGTGCACCGTGACGCCCTCCGGCGCCGTCGAGGACTGGGAGAGGAACCCGACCTCGCGGGCGAAGGCCTTGGGCCGCATGGACGCGATCTCGGCGCCGTCGAGGAGCACCTGCCCCGCGCGCGGGGGCAGCACCTTGCTCAGCGAGCGCAGCAGCGTCGACTTCCCGCAGGCGTTGGGGCCGACGATGACGGTGAAGGACCCGGCCTCCACGCGCACGTCGAGGTCCGTGATGACGTCGCGCTCGGCGTAGCCGGCCCGCAGCCCCCGCGCTGCCAGCACCGGTGAGGGGACCTGCTCCGGTGCGCGTGACCGGGTCATGAGGCGAGGGCGGCCGCGGTCGCGGAGATCACCGTCCGCGCGGCACGGGGGCCGGCGTTGAGGAAGAAGGGGTCGTCGTCGACCTCGACGGCGTGGTGGGCGCTGACGGCGCCCAGCGAGGACCACAGCGGCAGCGCGGTGGCCTCCGACTCGTCCCCGCCCTGGACGGCGTAGAGCAACCAGTCGCCGTCGGCCTGGTCCAGGGTCTCCTCGGACAGGTCGGTGGAGACGCCGGTGGTGAACTGCTGGGAGGCCGGCCGGGCCAGACCCATCTCGGCCACGAGCGACCCGGGGAAGGACAGGGGTCCGAAGACGCGCAGCTTGTCACCGTTCTTGCGCAGCAGCGAGACGGTGCCGGGGGAGGTCAGACCCGCCCCTGCCGAGGCGGCGGCGGCCGTCACGGCGTCGATCTCCGCCTGCGCTGCCTCCCGCTTGCCCAGCGCGTCGGCCAGCAGCAGGAAGTCGACCTTCCAGTACTGCCCGGTGCCGTGGGTGGCGACCGTCGGGGCGACCGCGCTGAGAGAGGTGTACATGGCGGCGGCGTCATCCTTGCCAGCGATGTTGACCAGGATGAGGTCCGGGTGCAGGGCGGCGATCGCCTCGACGTCGGGCTCCATCCGTGAGCCGACGTATGTGATCGCCTTGATCGCGGCCGCCTGCTCGGGGAAGGCGTCCTGGAGGTACTGGGGGACCGGGGCATCCGTGCCGGAGGCGGCCGACGAGCCGATGGGGCACATCCCGAGGGTGAGCATGGCGTCCGCCTGTCCCGTGGACAGGACGACGACCTTGCTCGGTGCCGCCGTGATCGTCGTCGTGCCCTGGTAGTGCACGACGTCCCGGGGGAAGACGCCGTCAGCGGCGCCGGATCCCATGCCGGGGCTGAGGGTGGCCGGCACGCCGGTGGCGGAGTCCTCGGCGGCTGGCCCGGAGGCTGCGGCGGAGGCGCCGCCGGCGGACGCGCCGCTGCTCGCGGTGGCGTCGGCGGTGCCGCCCGAGGAGGAGCCGCACGCGGCGAGCGAGGCGAGGACCGCGGCGGAGCCGAGGCCGACGAGGCCGCGTCGCGTCAGGGGCCGGGCGGCCAGGTCGGCCAGGGCGGACGGGGAGGTGGGGGAGAGGGTGTGCGAAGGGGTCATGAGGTAAGGCTACCCTCATGTTCATGCCCTCCCGCCCCCTGCCCGACCGGCTGACCCGGGCCCGGCCCGCGCTCGGCGCTGCTCTGCTGGTCGGGACGCTGCTCGTCCTGCTCCTGGCCAGCCTCGCCCTCGGCTCGCGGGACCTCACGCTCGGCCAGGCGTGGCACGGCCTGCTGGCGCACGATACGAGCGTGCCCGCGGTCATCGTGTGGCAGCTGCGCCTGCCCCGCACGCTCCTCGCGCTCGCGGCCGGCGCCGCGCTCGCCGTCGCCGGCGTCGTCATGCAGGCGCTCACGCGCAACCCGCTGGCTGAGCCCGGCGTGCTCGGGGTGAGCGCGGGCGCCGCCCTCGGCGTCGTCATCGCGATCGCGGCGCTGGGCCGCACGAGCGCCTCGGGCACCCTGCCCTTCGCGCTGCTCGGGGCGGCAGTGGCCGCGGCCATGGTCTACCTGCTCGCGCGCCGCGCCGCTGGGGAGGACTCCGTGCGACTCCTCCTGGCCGGCGTCGCTCTGGCCGCGAGCCTCAGCTCGGTCACCGGCACGGTCACGCTCTACGACTCGGCGGCCTTCGACTCCTACCGCACGTGGGTCGTCGGTTCCCTGGCGGGCCGCGACCTCGGCACCCTGGTGGCGGTCTCGCCGGCCCTCGCGGCCGGCCTGCTGCTCGCCCTGGGTCTGGGCCGGCCGCTCAACGCCCTGGTCCTGGGGGAGGAGACGGCCCGCGCGCTCGGCGTCAACGTGGTCGGCACGCGCCTGCTGGCCTTCGTCACGATCACCCTCCTGTGCGGCGGCGCGACCGCCGCCGTGGGACCCATCTCCTTCATCGGCCTCGTCGTGCCGCACATCGTGCGCCTGATGGTCGGCGCCGACCAGCGCCACCTGCTGGGCTGGTCGCTGCTCGCGGGTCCCCTCCTGCTGCTGGCCGCCGACGTCGTGGGGCGCGTCCTGGTCCGGCCCGCCGAGCTGGAGGCCGGGGTCGTCACGGCCTTCATCGGGGCTCCGGTGCTCATCGGCCTCGCGCTTGGCCGGAGGTCCGCATGACCCGCCGCCGTGTTCCCGCCCTGCCCGTCCAGCCCGACCGGCCCGTCGCGCCTCCCGGGCAGCTCGTCCTGGGCCGGCGCTGGAGCCTCCTACTGCGTCGCCGCTCGCTCCTGGTCACCCTCGGCGCGCTCCTCGTCGCCGGCCTCGGCGTCCTCGTGGGCCTGAGCACCGGCACCTTCCCGGTCAGCCCTCGCGGGCTGCTCACCATCCTGCGGGGCTCCGGTGACCCGACGGCGCGGTACATCGTGCTGGACCAGCGCCTGCCGCGCGTGGTGGCGGCCCTCGCCATCGGAGGGACGCTCGGGGTCTCAGGCGCCTTCTTCCAGTCGGTCTCCCGCAACCCCCTGGGCAGCCCGGACGTCGTCGGATTCACCCGAGGGGCGAGCACCGGGGGGATCCTGGCCCTCCTCGTCCTCGGCTCGACGTCGATCGGGGCGACCTCGCTGGGTGCCGTGCTGGGCGGCGCCCTCACCGCGGTCCTCGTCATCGCGCTGGGCGCTCGCAGCCGCCTGCGCGGTGAGACCCTCATCCTGGTGGGCATCGCCGTGGGGCAGATGCTCGCCGCGCTCAACGACTACCTCCTCGCGGCCTCCGACCTGGAGTCCGCCGAGGCGGCACGCACCTGGCAGCACGGCAGCTTGAACGCCATCACGTGGGCGAGCGTGCGGCCCCTGCTCGTGCTCATCGCCATCGTCCTGCCCCTGGGGCTCGTGCTGGCCGTCCCCGGCCGCGTCCTGGAGCTGGGGGACGACGCCGCCGCCGGGCTCGGGATGCGCGTGGCGCGTACCCGGCTCGTCCTCATCGGCTACGGCGTGGTCCTCGCCTCCGCGTGCGTCGCGGTGTCCGGCCCGATCGGCTTCCTCGCGCTCGCCGCGCCCCAGGTGGCCGCGCGGCTGACCCGCACGACGGGTCTGGGGGTGCTGCCCGCCGGCGCCGTCGGCGCCGCGCTCCTGCTGGGTGCGGACCTGGCGGCGGGCCGGCTCCTGAGCCCCTTCCAGATCCCTGTGGGCCTGCTCACCTCGGCGCTCGGCGGTTTCTACCTCCTGTGGCTCCTCAGCTCCGCCGAGCCCGGCCGGCGCGCCTGAGCGCGTGAGCGCCGGGGCGGCTGAGCCGCGAGGCCTCTTCGTGCCCGACCCCGTAGCGCTCGTACCACCCGCGCATGCGGGCCGGCGCCCACCAGTTCCAACGGCCGAGCAGCGTCATCGTCGCGGGCACGAGCAGGAGGCGCACGAGGGTCGCGTCCAGCGCCACGATGACCGCCATCGCCACCCCGATCTCCCTGACCACGCGCAGGTCCCCGGCGACGAAGCCCAGGAACACCGTCACCATGATGAGCGCGGCCGAGGTCACGACGCGCCCCGAGCGCTGCAGGCCCAGCTCCACCGCGGTGTCGTTGTCGCAGCCCGCGTCCCAGTACTCCTTGATGCGGGCCAGGAGGAAGACCTCGTAGTCCATGGCGAGCCCGAAGCCCACGCAGACCGCCGTGATGACGACGTAGCTCTCCAGGCCGCCCACCGGGGTGAAGCCGAGCAGCCCCGTGAGGTTCCCCTCCTGGAAGACCCAGGTGAGCGCGCCCATCGAGGCCGCCAGCGAGATCAAGTTGATGACGAGCGCCTTGAGGGGGACGAGCACCGATCCGGTCATGAGGAACAGCAGGATGAAGGTCGCAGCGACGATGGTGCCGAGCACCCACGGCAGCCCGTGCTCGATGGCGTGCCGGAAGTCGAGCTGCGTCGCCGCCTGACCGGTCACCCAGCGATCCGCAGGCGCCGGGACGTCCCGGACGGCGGCCACGGCCTCCTCGGCCTCGCTGCTCGAGGGCTCTCCGGCCAGGTCGAGGTAGACGACCGTGTAGCTGCCGGCGGTCGCCGTTGAGAGGACCGAGTCGACGCTCTCGGCCTGCGCGACGCGTCCGACGTAGCTCGTGACCCGCTGGCCCGTGCCGGCGATGACCAGTGTCGCGTCGGGCTGCGTGGCCGCGGGGTAGTCCTCAGCGAGGACCCGCACGTAGTCGCGCTGGTCCGAGTGGGGCGGCAGCATCTCGGTCGTCGATGACAGCATGTGCAGGTGGCGCACCGGAGCCGCCAGGACGACGAGCAGGGCGAGGCAGGCGACGAGTACCACCCACGGCACGCGGCGCACGGCGTGCGCCAGGCGGGAGAAGAAGCCCTCCTCGCTGGTCACGTCCCCCATGCGGCGCTGGAGGGAGCCGAGCAGCGGGACCCTGGACAGGACGGAGGGCCGCCGCAGACGGTCGCCGAGCAGGACGAGGACGGCGGGGACGAGCGTGACGGCGGCGGCCCCCGCGATGAGGACCACCGCGACTCCGGCCAGCCCGATCGAGCGCAGGACGCTCGTGCCCATGAGGAGCAGCCCCAGCATGCCGATGGCGACGGTGAGGGCCGAGAACACGACCGTCCGTCCCGCCGTCATGATCGTCGTCCTCATGGCCGTCGCGACGACGGGGCGACGGCGGAGACGCCGTTCCCCGACGCCGTCTCCCACGGTCTCAGCCGCGTCGAGGCGGGCGAGCTCCTCCCGGTAGCGCGAGGTGATGAGGAGCCCGTAGTCGATCGACAGGCCCAGGCCGATGACCGTCACGATGGTGACGACGAAGGATTGCAGGTCCATGACGTACGTCAGCCCGTACAGGACGCCGAGCGAGCCGGCGATCGCCGCAAGGGCTCCGATGAGCGGCATCCCCGCGGCGAGGAACCCGCCGAAGACGAGGACCATGATGAGAAGGGACAGCGGCAGCGAGATGAGCTCGCCGGTGACGAGGTCCTTCTCGACCTGGTCGGTCACGGCGGACTGGAGGAGGGCGTCGTCGGAGACCGTTCCGCGAGCGCCCGGTGCGACGTCGTGCAACGCGGCCGGCACCTCGCGCAGGCGGTCCTCCACCTTCCCGACGAGCTCGTCGAGCTGCTCGTGGTACTGCTCGTCGTCCGCGGAGGCGACCTCGTCCCCGTTCGGGTCGACCGTCACGACGACGAGGAAGCCGTCCTGGTGCTTCGAGGCGAGGACCTGCGCGGCGGGCTCGGTGAGGCCACCGGGAATGATGAAGGGGTCGAGGACCGAGCCCTCGCCGACGAGACGGGTGAGCGCTCGGTGGGTCGGACCGAGGTCCGAGGTGATCCCGGTGACGACCGCCGGGTCGGTCAGGTCCGTGCCCGTGACCGCGAGAGTGACGGTCACCCCGTCGCCCGCCAGCGTGTCGAGGAGCTCCTGCCCCTGCGCGGACTCGGTGCCGTCGACGCCGACGGTCCCGCCCTCGAGCCGGTCGAAGAGGGCCTTGCCGCCGAAGCCAGTGAGCGTCAGCGTGAGCAGGAGCGCCGCGAGGGCTGCCCAGGCCCCGACGACGACCCACGCGTCCTTGACGACCCTGTTGGCGAGATGCTCCAGCACCTGCCCATTCTCGCATCCTGGGTGCGACGACCGACGTCGGTCCGGCTGCGTGCCACCGGTGCCGTGGCGATAGTCTCGGCCGCATGGATCTCTTCGAGTCGGCGGGAACGGACGACGTCGGCCTGCCCGTCGACGCCCACGCGCCCCTGGCCGTGCGCATGCGCCCGCGCACCCTCGACGAGGTCCTCGGGCAGTCCCACCTCCTCGCGCAGGGATCGCCGCTGCGTCGTCTCGTCGAGCCGGCCGGCCCGGGCGCGGGCCGCGGCGCGGGCGTCTCCTCCGTCGTCCTGTGGGGACCGCCTGGCACGGGCAAGACGACCCTCGCCTACCTGGTCGCCCGCGGGTCCGGACGGCGCTTCGTCGAGCTTTCCGCCGTGACGGCCGGCGTCAAGGACGTGCGAGCCGTCGTCGAGGACGCGCGCCGCCGCCTGACCGCCTCGGGGGAGGAGACCGTCCTCTTCGTGGACGAGGTGCACCGCTTCTCCCGCTCGCAGCAGGACGCCCTCCTGCCCAGCGTGGAGAACCGATGGGTCACCCTCGTGGCCGCCACCACGGAGAACCCGAGCTTCTCGGTGGTGTCCCCACTCCTGTCGCGCTCCCTCCTGCTCACCCTCCGCCCGCTGGCCCCCGACGACGTCCGCGCCCTCATCGACCGCGCCGTGGCCGACGAGCGTGGTCTGGCCGGGGCCGTCACCATCGACGACGACGCTCGTGAGCAGGTCATCCGGATGGCCGGCTCCGACGCGCGCAAGTCGCTCACCGTCCTGGAGGCCGCGGCCGGGGCGGTCCTCGCTGCCCGCGGCCCCGCCGCGGACGGGGAGGGCGACGAGGACGGCGCCGGGGCCTCGCACGCGCACGCCCCGGCCATCACCCTCGCCGACGTCGAGCAGGCCGCCGACGTCGCCGCCGTGCGCTACGACCGCCAGGGCGACCAGCACTACGACGTGGTCTCCGCGTTCATCAAGTCCATGCGCGGGTCCGACCCCGACGCGACGCTCCACTACCTGGCCCGCATGATGGCTGCGGGGGAGGACCCCCGCTACATCGCCCGCCGGATCACGATCCACGCGGCCGAGGACGTCGGTCTGGCGGACCCGACCGTCCTCCAGACCGCCGTCGCCGCGCAGCAGGCTGTCGCTCTCATCGGCATGCCCGAGGCGCAGCTCGTCCTGGCGGAGGCGGCACTCGCCGTCGCCACCGCCCCGAAGTCCAACGCCGTGACCACGGGCATCGGCGCCGCCATGAAGGACGTCGCGGCGGGCCGCGGGGGAGCGGTCCCGCCCCACCTGCGCGACGCGCACTACGCGGGCGCGGAGAAGCTCGGTCACGGGGCCGGCTACCGCTACCCGCACGACTTCCCCCACGCCGTGGTCGCCCAGCAGTACCTGCCGGACGAGCTCGACGGCACCCGCTACTACGAGCCCACCGCCAACGGCTTCGAGAAGCAGATCGCGGCCCGGCTCGACGCGGTGCGCCGGATCACGGAGCGGCAGTGAGCCGCCCGACCGACTCAGCCACCACCCGCGGCAGCCTGGGGACGTCGCTCCTCGTCCTCGTGACCGGCCTCGCCGCGGGCTTCCTCTCCGGCCTCTTCGGCGTGGGCGGCGGCCTCGTCATCGTCCCCGCCCTCATGGGCGTGCTCGGCATGTCCCAGCGCCGCGCTGCCGCCACCTCGCTGGCCGCCATCGTGCTCACGGCCGCCGTCGGCACGACCTCCTACGCGCTGCGCGGCGAGGTCTCGCTCGTCGCCGCCGTCCTCCTCGTCCTCGGGTCCCTCGTCGGCGCGCAGATCGGCACCTGGCTCCTGCGCCGTCTCCCGGCACGCGTCCTGCCCTGGATCTTCGTGGCCTTCGCCCTGTTCGTCATCGTCTCGCAGCAGCTCCAGGTGCCGGTGCGCGAGGCCGCGCTCGTCCTCGACCCCGCCCGTGGCGCGGGCCTCGTGGGCGTGGGCCTCCTGGCGGGCGTGCTCTCCGGCCTCGTCGGCGTGGGCGGTGGCAGCGTCATCGTGCCCGGGCTGGAGCTCATCGTCGGCGTGGGCGACCTCCTGGCGCGGGGGACCTCGCTCCTCGTCATGATCCCGACCGCGATCACGGGCACCTGGTCCAACGCCCGGCACGGCGTCGTGGACCTGCGCGCCGGGCTCGTCGTCGGGGTCGGCGCCGCCGTCGCGGCGCCCCTCGGCACGATGACGGCCGCCGCGATCAGCCCGTCGACGGGCAACGTCCTGTTCAGCCTGTTCCTCGTCTGCGTCGTCCTCAACACCCTGCGCAAGGAGCGCCAGCGTCGACGGCGCGAGCGAGAGGCCGTGGCCTTCTCGCTCACGGAGCCCGCAGCGCGGGCGGGGGAGGACGAGCCGTCCGCGGCGTCCGCAGACGAGGCCGACGACCACCCCGGGGTCTGAGGATCGCCTCACACCGGGGCGTCGCGGCGTGCGCGGGCACGGCGACGTCCGCTAGGGTCTCAGGGCTGCCGTCCAGGGACCTGCTCCCCGGCACGGCACTCCTGGGGTCCTGGCCCACCGCGCCGCAGCAGCGGCGCGTCACGAGGCTGACCCCGCGCCGCAGGCACCCGCCCGCGACGTGCGAACAACTCCGACAGGAAGAAGAGACGAGCATGAGCTCCTCCCGCTCCCGCCGTCAGGTGCGCCTCTCGCGCGCCCTCGGCATCCCGCTGACCCCCAAGGCCGTCCGCTACTTCGAGAAGCGTCCCTACGGCCCCGGCGAGCACGGCCGCGCCCGCCGCCGCACCGAGTCGGACTACGCCGTCCGCCTCAAGGAGAAGCAGCGCCTCCGCGCCCAGTACGGCATCCGCGAGGCCCAGCTCCAGCGCGTGTTCGAGGAGGCCCGTCGCGAGAAGGGCCTGACCGGTGAGTCCCTCGTCGAGCTCCTCGAGATGCGTCTCGACGCCCTCGTCCTGCGCTCCGGCTTCGCCCGCACCATCGCCCAGGCCCGCCAGGACGTCGTGCACCGTCACATCCTCGTTGACGGCAAGGTCGTCGACCGCCCCTCCTTCCGCGTCAAGCCCGGCCAGACCATCCAGGTCCGCCCGCGCTCCCAGGTGATGGTCCCCTTCCAGATCGCCGCCGCCGGCACCCACCGTGACGTCCTCCCGGCCGTCCCGGACTACCTCTCCGTCGAGCTCGAGAAGCTCCAGGCCACCCTGGTCCGTCGCCCCAAGCGCGACGAGGTCCCGGTGACCTGCGACGTCCAGATGGTCGTCGAGTACTACTCCCGCTGATCGCGCCCGGCGCGACAGCCCGGGAACGCCCCGAACCGGTCTCCGGCTCGGGGCGTTCCCGCCTTCCGGGGTAGTCTCACCCCCGGTCCACCTGACCCACGCAGCGTCCGAGAGCCCCCCAGAGCACGGACGCGCACCACGAGCACGAACAGGACGAGGAACCGATGCGCACCTCAGAGATCCGCAGCCGCTGGCTGGACTACTTCGCCGCGAACGGCCACGAGATCCGCCCCTCGGCCCCGCTCATCTCGCCGGACCCCTCGATCCTGTTCACGGTCGCCGGCATGGTGCCCTTCATCCCCTACATCCTGGGGACCGAGCAGGCGCCCTGGCCGCGCGCCGCCAGCGTCCAGAAGTGCATCCGCACCAACGACATCGACAACGTCGGCAAGACGACCCGCCACGGCACGTTCTTCCAGATGAACGGCAACTTCTCCTTCGGCGACTACTTCAAGGAGGGCGCCATCGGCTACGCCTGGGACCTCCTCACCGGTCCCGTGGCCGAGGGCAAGTACGGCCTCGACGGCGACCGCCTCTGGATGACCGTCTGGGAGAAGGACGAGGTCGCCTGGAACTACCTCACCAAGGAGATCGGCGTCCCCGCCGAGCACGTCCAGAAGCTGCCCTTCGCGGAGATCTCCTGGTCCACCGGCCAGCCCGGCCCCGCCGGCGCCTGCTGCGAGATCCACTACGACCGCGGCCCGGCCTTCGGGCCCGACGGCGGCCCCGTCGTCGACGTCCAGGGCGACCGTTTCATCGAGATCTGGAACCTCGTCTTCGACGAGTTCATCCGGGGTGAGGGCGTCGGTCACGACTTCGAGCTCGTCGGGAAGCTTGACAAGACCGCCATCGACACCGGTGCCGGCCTCGAGCGCCTCGCCTTCATCATGCAGGACAAGCCGAACATGTACGAGACGGACGAGGTCTGGCCGGTCATCGCCGCCGCCCAGGATCTCTCCGGCAAGACGTACGGCCTCGGCGCGGCCGGTCCCTCCGCCGGTGCCGCCTACGACGACGACGTCCGCATGCGCGTCGTCGCGGACCACGTCCGCTCCTCCCTCATGCTCATCGGCGACGGCGTCCGCCCCGGCAACGACGGACGCGGCTACGTCCTGCGCCGCCTCATCCGCCGCGCCGTGCGCTCCATGCGCCTCCTCGGCGTCGACGAGGCGACCATGCCGACCCTCCTGACGAGCTCCAAGGACGTCATGAAGCTCTCCTACCCCGAGCTCGAGGCGAACTGGGACCAGATCTCCCAGGTCGCCTACGGCGAGGAGGAGGCCTTCCGCCGCACCCTCGCCGCCGGCACCACCATCCTCGACACCGCCGTCGCCGACGCGAAGAAGTCGGCCGAGAAGGCGGGCCGTAAGGCCGTCGTCTCGGGCTCCGAGGCCTTCACGCTCCACGACACCTACGGCTTCCCCATCGACCTCACCCTCGAGATGGCTGCCGAGCAGGGCGTCTCCGTCGACGAGGAGGCCTTCCGCTCGCTCATGAACGAGCAGAAGGAGCGCGCCCGCGCGGACGCCCGCTCCAAGAAGACCGGCCACGCGGACATCCGCGCCTTCCAGGAGATCGAGAAGACGATGGGAGGCGGCTCCACCTTCCTCGGCTACACCGAGACCGCCGCCGACGCCACCGTCACCGGCATCCTCATCGACGGCGTCCCGAGCCCCGTCGCCACGGCCCCGGCCGAGGTCGAGATCGTGCTCGACCGCACCCCCTTCTACGCCGAGATGGGCGGTCAGCTCGCCGACCAGGGCGTCATCCGCCTCGCCGACGGCGGCGTCATCGAGGTCGCGGACGTCCAGGCACCCATCAAGGGCCTGTCCGTCCACCGCGGCACCCTCACCGAGGGCACGGCCGCCGTGGGCGAGAAGGCCTACGCCGAGATCGACGCCGTGCGCCGGCTCGCCATAGCCCGGGCCCACACCGGCACCCACATGGTCTACGCGGGCCTGCGCAACGTCGTCTCGGAGCACGCCGACCAGGCCGGAAGCGAGAACTCGCCCTCGCGCTTGCGCTTCGACTTCCGCCACAACTCCGCCCTCAGCGGGGCCCAGGTGGACGACATCGAGTCCCTCGTCAACGAGAAGCTCGCCGAGGACCTCACCGTGCGCACCGACGTCATGAGCATCGAGGACGCCCGCAAGACAGGCGCCATCGCGCTCTTCGGCGAGAAGTACGGTAAGGAGGTCCGCGTCGTCACCATCGGCGACGGCTTCGACGTGGAGTTCTGCGGTGGCACGCACGTGCCCTCCACCGGCCACATCGGCCGCGTGGCGGTCCTCGGCGAGTCCTCCATCGGCTCCGGCGTGCGCCGCATCGACGCCCTCGTCGGCGACGGCGCCTACGGCTTCCAGGCCAAGGAGCACGCCCTCGTCTCCCAGATCTCGACCCTCGTGGGAGCCCGCGCCGACCAGCTCCCCGAGCGCATCGAGGGTCTCATGTCCCGGCTCAAGGACGCCGAGAAGAAGCTGGCCGCCGCCGAGCAGGCCCAGATCATGGCCCGTGCCTCCCAGATCGTCGACGGCGCCGCCCGCGCCGGCGAGGTCCTCCTCGCCTCCGCCGACCTCGGCACCGTCGGGAACGCCGACGCCCTGCGCACCCTCGCCCTCGACGTCCGCTCCCGGCTCGGCGAGTCCGAGCCGGCGGTCGTCGCCGTGGCCGGCGTCGCGAACGAGCGCCCACTCGTCGTCGTCGCCACGAACCAGGCCGCTCGGGACAAGGGCGTCAAGGCCGGCGACCTCGTCCGCCTCGCCGCCAAGACCCTCGGCGGCGGCGGTGGCGGCAAGCCCGACCTCGCCCAGGGCGGCGGCCAGGACGCCACCGCCGTCCCCGCGGCCCTGCACGCCGTGGCCGGCGAGCTGGGCGCCTGACGGGCCGAGCGTGAGGCCCGGAACCCGACTCGCCTTCGACGTCGGCAAGGCCCGCGTCGGCGTCGCCCGCTGCGACGCCGAGGCGATCCTCGCCGTCCCCGTCGTCACGCTCCGGCGCGACCGGTACGGCGCCGACCTCGAGGAGGCCGCGGACCTCGTCGCCGAGCACGACGCGATGGAGGTCGTCGTCGGGCTCCCCAAGCACATGGGCGGGGGCAGCTCCTCGTCCACCAAGGACGCCCGCCGATGGGCCCGCGAGCTCGCCGGGATGATCACCCCGGTGCGCGTGCGGCTCGTCGACGAGCGGCTCACCACCGTCACGGCCCACCAGGCGCTGCACGCCTCAGGCCGTCACGAGAAGGACTTCCGCGGCGTCGTCGACCAGGCCGCCGCCGTCGTCATCCTCAACCAGGCCCTCGAGGCCGAGCGCACGACCGGGCGCCCCGCGGGGGAGCCCGTCGCACCGACCCAGGGAGGCAGACCATGAGCAGCTCCGACCTCTTCGGCCACGAGCCCGAGGACGAGGACGAGACCACCGCGGACCCGAACGACGGGGACACCGACGGCGGCCTCGAGTCCGTCCTCGCCGGCGAGGAGCCCGACGTCGAGGACCGTCGCGCCCGGCGCCGCCGTCGCGTGCGCGCCCGCGTCATCTCCTTCCTCGTCCTCGCACTCGTCCTCGTCGGCGTCGCGTGGGTCGGGCTGCGCGCCGTCGGCTCCGTGCGCGACGTCGCCGCCGAGCAGACGCAGATCTCCGACTACTCGGGCACCGGGGAGGATGACGTCGTCGTCACCATCCCCGACGGCGCCTCCGGCTCCGAGATCGGTCAGGTCCTCAAGGACGCCGACGTCGTCGCCTCGGTGGGCGCCTTCACCGACGCCTACAACGCGAACTCCCACTCCGGGAGCATCCAGGCCGGCACCTACAGCCTCAAGAACCACATGTCCGCGGCCGACGCCGTCGCCGCCCTCCTCGACCCCGCCTCGAAGTCGGACCACGCCCTGACCATCCCGGAGGGCTCCACGAAGGCCCAGGTCAAGGACCGTCTCATCAGCGTCGGGGGCTTCACCTCCAGCGAGGTGGACGCCGCCTTCAAGGACGCCGACGCGATCGGTCTGCCCGACGTCGCCGACGGCGACGTCGAGGGCTGGCTCGCCCCGTCCACCTACGACGTCCCCGAGGGCGCCGACGCCACGGACGTCGTCGCCTCCATGGTCTCCAAGACGGTGAGCACCCTGAAGTCCCTCGGCATCGACGAGAAGAACTGGGAGAAGGACCTCACCGAGGCCTCCATCGTCGAGCGCGAGGTCTCCTCCTCGAGCTACTACGGCCAGGTCGCCCGCGTCATCGAGAACCGCCTTGCGAAGAAGAACGCCGAGACCAAGGGCTACCTGCAGATGGACTCCACGGTCCTCTACGGCCTGGGACGCACCGGCGGCATCCCCACCGCCGACGAGGTCGCGGACAGCTCCAACAAGTACAACACGTACAAGCACCAGGGACTGCCGCCCACCCCGATCGGCAGTCCCGGCTCGAACGCCCTCAAGGCGGTCATGGACCCGCCCGCCGGCGACTGGCTCTACTTCGTCACCGTCGACCTCAAGAGCGGGGAGACGCTCTTCGCGACGAGTCTCGACGAGCAGAAGAAGAACACCGAGAAGCTCACCGAGTACTGCAAGAAGAACGCCGAGGTCTGCTCCGGGTCCACCGCCTCCGCGTCGCCCAGCAGCTCGAGCACGAAGGGCTGAGACGCCCGTGACCGTCAGCAGCGCGCCCGTCCGTTTCCGCGCCGGTGTCATCGGCCACCCGGCCGCGCACTCCCTCTCGCCGGTCCTTCACCGAGCCGCCTACGACTCGCTCGGACTGACCGACTGGGAGTACGACCTGCGCGACGTGGAGCCCTCGGGGCTCGCCCGGGTCCTCGCCGAGCTCGCGGCACCCGTCAGCGAGGGGCCGGTCCGCACCGGACTGTCCGTGACGATGCCGCACAAGCAGGCCATGCTCCCGCAGCTCGACGCCGTCGACCCGCTCGCGAGCATGGTCGGTGCGGCCAACACCGTCGTCGCCCAGCGCTCCGGCCGGGGGCCCGCCCTCCTGACCGGCTTCAACACCGACGTCGCCGGCATGGTCGAGGCCCTGCGCGAGACCATGCCCGAGCCCCCGACCGTGGCCGGCACGGGCTTCGGGCACACGGACGAGCAGGGCGCCTCCGCGGGACGCACTGGTCGCCGCGCCGTCATCATCGGCTCCGGCGCCACCGCCTGCTCAGCCCTCGCCGCCCTCACCGAGCTCGGTGCCGGCGAGATCACCGTCGCAGCGCGGCGCCACGCCGGCCCCGGCCGCGCCATGACCGCCGCCCACCGCATGGGCCTCGACATCACCACGATCACGTGGCGTCCCGGTGAGGCGGCCTCGGACGACGAGGTCGCCGACGCCGTCGCGGACGCCGACCTCGTCGTCTCGACCCTGCCCTCCCACGCCGCCGACTCGCTGGGGACGCCGGTGGCCCGCGCCCTCGAGCGCCGCGGCGGCGCCAGAGCAGGTGCTGCCGCGCTCGACGTCGTCTACGCCCCCTGGCCCACCGAGCTCGGCGCCGCTCTCTCGGCCGGTGGGGTCGCGGTCGCACCCGGCTGGCTCATGCTCCTCCACCAGGCCGTCCCGCAGGTCGCCCTCATGACAGGACGTCGGCCGGATCCCGACCCGATGCGTGACGCCCTCCTGTCAGCGATCGCGGAGCGCTGACCACCTGCCGACGCGGGTCGGACGACGCCCCGGGGCGACACCGAGCCTGTGGGATGATCGGCCCATGCTTCGATGGATGACAGCCGGCGAGTCGCACGGCGAGGCCCTGACCGCGCTCATCGAGGGGGTCCCCGCCGGCGTCGCGCTCACGAGCGACGACGTCCGGGCGGCCCTCGCCCGCCGCCGCCTCGGCCACGGCCGCGGCGCCCGTCAGAAGTTCGAGCAGGACCAGCTCGCCGTCCTCGGCGGCATCCGGCACGGCTCCACCATCGGCAGCCCCATCGCCCTTCAGATCGGAAACTCCGAGTGGCCCAAGTGGCGCGAGGTCATGAGCGCCGACCCGGTCGACCCAGCCGCCCTTCTCAAGGACGCCGGCACGGGTGACGAGCGCGAGATCGCCCGCAACCGGCCCCTCACCAAGCCCCGGCCCGGCCACGCCGACCTGCCGGGGCTCCTCAAGTACGACCTGCCCGACGCCCGCCCCGTCCTCGAGCGCGCGAGCGCCCGGGAGACCGCCGCCCGCGTCGCGCTCGGAGCCGTCGCCGAGGCGCTCCTCGAGCAGGTCGCCGGGATCCGCCTCGTCTCGCACGTCGTCCGCGTCGGCTCCGTCGCCCTGCCCGACGACGCGCCCCGCCCTGTGCCCGACGACGAGGGCCGGCTCTCCGCCGACCCGTGCCGCTGCACCGATCCTGCCGTCTCAGCGGCCATGGTGGCCGAGATCGACGCCGCCAAGAAGGACGGCGACACGCTCGGGGGCGTCGTCGAGGTCATCGCCACCGGCGTGCCCATCGGCCTGGGCACGCACGTCGACGCGAGCCGCAGGCTCGACGCCCGCCTCGCCGCCGCCCTCATGGGGATCCAGGCCGTCAAGGGCGTCGAGATCGGCGACGGCTTCGCTGAGTCGGCACGCCGAGGCTCGCAGGCCCACGACGAGATCCTCGAGGTCGCCGCCGGGACCGTCACCCGCGCCAGCAACCGCGCCGGCGGGATCGAGGGCGGCACCTCCAACGGCTCGCCGGTCGTCGTCCGCGCCGCCATCAAGCCCATCTCCACCGTCCCGCGCGCCCTGCGCACCGTCGACCTCGCCACGGGTGAGGAGGCCACCGGCCTCCACCAGCGCTCCGACACGACCGCCGTCGTCCCCGGCGCCGTCATCGCCGAGGCGATGGTCGCGCTCGTCCTGGCCGACGCCCTCATGGAGAAGACCGGGGGCGACTCGGTGACCGAGGCACGCCGCAACCTCGAGGCCTACCGCGCCCGCCTCGCGGAGAGGACCCAGTGGTGAGCGCGGGAACCGTCTGAGGAGAACGCCCATGTCCAACCACCGTCCCGCCCCCCGCGTCGCCGTCGACGGCGACGACCTCCCCCTCGTCCTCGTCGGCCTCCCCGGCGCGGGCAAGACGACCGTGGCCCGGCTCCTCGCCTCAGCCCTCGGTGTCCAGGTCACCGACACCGACGCCGAGATCCGCCGCCGCTCCCGCATGACCATTCCCGAGATCTTCGCGGCGGAGGGTGAGGACGGCTTCCGCGACCGCGAGACCCAAGCCCTGCGCGCCGTCCTCGAGTCCGAGACGGGAGCCCAGGGCGTCATCGCGCTCGGTGGCGGTGCCATCCTCCGCGAGGAGAACCGGACGATGCTCGGCCCTCGCACCGTCGTGCACCTCTCGGCCAGTCCTGAGACGGCCGCCGCCCACGTCGGCGACGGCACCGGACGCCCCCTCGTGGCCCCGGGCACCGAGGCAGGAGCCGACTCCGACGCCGCAGAGGCGGCCGCGGAGCACCCCTCAGCCACGCCCGCGGACCCAGGCACCGGGCGCGCCGCCGTCCTCGCGCGCATGGAGGCCCTCCACCAGCAGCGCTCGCCGCTCTACGCGGAGGTCGCCGACGTCGTCGTGCCCACGGACGGCCTCACTCCCGAGCAGGTGGCCGCGCTCGTCCTCGTCGCCCTCGGAGCCGACGCGCCTGACACGGCACGCGCCCTGTCCGCCGCGGGCGCCGCATCACGGCGGGTCCACGGCGCCGGCGCCCCGAGCACGGGCTCGGCCGCACCGGCAGCCGCCGGCGGCGGCCCCGCGCACGACTCCGTGCTGGTCCCTCCGTCCCGGTCCCTCGAGCCGGACGCCGACGGACGGCTGCGCCTCACCGTCAACGGCGTCCGCCCCTACGACGTCGTGATCGGGAACGGACTCGCCGACGAGGTGCTCGCCGGCGTGCGTGCCGCCACGGGGGCCGGCGCCGGCGGGGTCGCCGTCGTCCACGCCGTCGAGCTCGCCGGGACGGCCGACGGCTACGTCGACGCCCTGCGCGCCGCGGGCCTGCGCGTCGAGGACGTCGTCGTCCCCGGAGGCGAGGCCTCCAAGACCACTGCCGTGCTCGACACGGCCTGGGAGGCTCTCGGCGCCATGCGCATGGGCCGTGACGGCTGCGTCGTCGCCGTCGGCGGGGGAGCGACGACGGACCTGGCCGGCTTCGCCGCCGCCACCTGGCTGCGCGGCGTGCCCGTCGTCCAGGTCCCCACGACCCTCCTCGCGATGGTCGACGCGGCCGTCGGAGGGAAGACCGGGATCGACACCGCGCACGGCAAGAACCTCGTCGGGGCCTTCCACGCCCCCTCGGCCGTCGTGTGCGACCTCGACGCCCTCGAGACGCTGCCCGCCGACGAGCTGCGCGCCGGCCTCGGCGAGGTCATCAAGTGCGGCTTCATCGCCGATCCGGTCATCCTGGACCGGGTGCTGTCAGACGCCGACGACGCCGCTGCGCTCACCCGCTGGGACGCCCCCGTCCTGGCCGAGCTTGTCGCCCGCTCCGTGGCCGTCAAGGCCGCGGTCGTCGGTGAGGACCTGACCGAGGCGGGCCTGCGCGAGATCCTCAACTACGGGCACACCTACGCCCACGCCGTCGAGACCGTCTCGGGGTACACGTGGCGCCACGGCGAGGCCGTCGCCGTCGGCTGCGTCTTCGCCGCCGAGGTCGCCCACCGGCTGGGCCGTCTCGACGCCGACGTCGTCGCGCTGCACCGCGAGGCCTTCGCGGCCGCGGGCCTGCGCACCTCCTTCCCCGAGGGCTCCGGGCGCTTCGACGAGGTGCTCGACGTCATGCGCTCGGACAAGAAGGTCCGTGCCGGCGTCATCCGCATGGTCCTCCTCGACGAGGTGGCCGCCCCGGCGCGGGGCGTCGAGCCCGGGGTCGAGATCCTGCGGGCCGCCCACGAGTCCGTCACCGCGAAGGGAGCCGCCGCGTGACCACGATCGCGCCCAGCCTCACCTCCTCCGTCGTCCTCGTCGGCGCGCCCGGCGCCGGCTGCACGAGCGTCGCCGAGGCCCTCGCCGAGCTCACGGGTGCCCCCGCGGCAGACCTCGCGGCCATCGTCGCCGAGGAGCTCAATATCACGCCCGAGCTCGCCCTCGTCGCGGTCCCGGAGCCCCGCTACCGCGAGGTGGAGAGCGCCACCGCGCTCGCTCTCCTGTCCGAGGCGACCGCCCGCCCAGGCGTGGTCGCCCTCGGCTCCGGCTGCCTCGGCGACGAGGACGTCGTCGCCGCCCTCTCCCAGCTCCGGGAGGCCGGTGGCCGGGTCGTCGCCCTGACCGCGAGCACCCGCCGCCTGTCCACCCGCAACGGCCTGGACGCGCCGCGCTCAGTCGGCCTGGGCAACGTGCACCACGAGTTCGTCCAGGCGCTGCACGAGCGCGAGGCCCGGTGCCGGGAGCTTGCCGACGCCCTCGTCGACACGAGCGACACGACGCCGGTCGAGGCCGCCGGGGTGGTCCTGGGCTCCTGAGCCCGGCGGCGGTCCCGCGAGAGGACCCGTGGCGTCCGGGGCGGTCGCGCCGGCGCCCGGAGGATGCGCGTGACCGACCTCAAGCACACGGCCCCGGGGGAGCGGTCGCCCCGCGCGGTAGACTCGCGAGGTCCCAAGACTCGCAAGTCCCCCCAACAGTGAGGAATCCGCTCGTGGCAACGACGAACGACCTGAAGAACGGCCTGGTTCTCAACATCGAGGGCCAGCTGTGGCAGGTGGTCGAGTTCCAGCACGTCAAGCCGGGCAAGGGCCCCGCCTTCGTGCGCACCAAGCTCAAGAACGTCCTGTCCGGCAAGACCGTGGACAAGACCTTCAACGCCGGCCTCAAGATCGAGACCGCGACCGTCGACCGCCGCGACATGCAGTACTCCTACAAGGACGGCGACGACTTCGTGTTCATGGACATGAGCACCTACGAGCAGACCTACGTCTCCGCCGAGACTGTCGGCGACGCCGCCAAGTACATGCTCGAGGGCCAGGACGTCATCGTCGCCTTCCACGAGGAGAACGTCCTCTTCGTCGAGCTCCCCGCCGCCGTCGTCCTCACCGTCTCCCACACCGAGCCCGGCCTGCAGGGCGACCGCTCCAGCGCCGGCACCAAGCCCGCCACGCTCGAGACCGGCACCGAGATCCAGGTCCCGCTCTTCCTCAACGAGGGCGACAAGGTCAAGGTCGACACCCGCTCGGGCAGCTACATCTCCCGCGTCACCGACTGACGCGCACCACCGCATGAGCGACACCGAGAACGCCGCCCAGCCCGGGAGCCCCGCCGCCGACACCGACGGCGGGGCCTCCCGCGCCAAGGGCGGCCAGGTCAAGCACACGGTCACGGCTCGCACCAAGGCCCGCCGCCGCGCCGTCGAGATCCTCTTCGAGGCCGACCAGCGCGGCCTCCTGCGCGTCAACAACGCCCAGGACCCCCGTCAGGACGAGGACCGCGACGCCCGCCCGGGCTACGACCGCGACTTCCGCTCCCGCGAGGAGCGCGAGCGCGAGATCGAGGACCGGATGAACCGTGAGGACTGGTACCTCGTCGAGGACGAGGACGACACGGCCCTCGAGGAGCCCGACGACGAGCGCGAGCCCGCCGAGCGCCTCCGCGAGTTCGCCGCCGAGCGGGCCGTCCACTCCGCCAACCACACGGAGGCGCCCGCCTACGCCCGCGAGATCCTCACCGGCGTCGCCGACCACCTCAGCGAGGTCGACGACACCATCGAGACCTACGCCCAGGGCTGGACGCTCTCCCGCATGCCGGCCGTGGACCGGGCCATCGCCCGCGTCGCCACCTGGGAGATCGTCTGGAACGACGACGTCGACGCGCCGGTCGCTCTCGACGAGGCGATGACGCTCGCCCGGATGCTCTCCACCGACGAGTCACCGCGCTACCTCAACGGCCTCCTGGGCCGGATCGGCGACCTCGCCGACACGCTGCGCTGACGACCTCGCCGACACGCTGCGCTGACGGCCTCGCTTGCAGCTGCCGCGCCGTCGAGCGCGTGCACGGCCCGGCACCCCGCGGGGTGCCGGGCCGTCTGACGTCCAAGGGCGGCGACTACATCGAGTCGACGTATAGTGGGTGCGTGAGCAACCTGGAGCCTGGAGCCGTCCCCACCATCGCCGTCACCGGCGCGACCGGTCGGATCGGGGGTGCTGTCGCCGAGGCCCTGCGTGATGAGGGCCTGCCCCTGCGGCTTCTCGTCCGCGATCCGTCGCGAGCCCCGCAGTGGGCCAGCGCGGGCGCGGCCGAGGTCGCCGCAGCCTCCTACGGGGACGCCGACGCGGCACGTGAGGCGCTCGTCGGCACGCACCTCCTCCTCATGGTCTCCGCGTCCGAGGCCGCCGACCGGCTCGAGCAGCACCGCAGCCTCATCTCGGCCGCCGCCGACGCGGGCGTGCAGCACATCGTCTACACGAGCTTCCTGGCCGCCTCGCCCGACGCCACCTTCACCTTCGCCCGGACGCACTGGGCGACGGAGGAGGCGCTGCGCGCCTCCGGCATCGCCTGGACGGCCCTGCGGGACTCCTTCTACCTCGACTTCCTCCCGGACCTCGCCGTCGACGGCGTCATCGCCGGGCCCGCCGGACCGAGCGGTGGTCGGGTCGGGGCGGTCGCACGAGCCGACGTCGCGCGGAGCGCCGCCGCGGTCCTCACCGACCTGGCGGCGGGGGGCGCGGCGGCCGCCCGTCATCGCGGTGCCGCCTACGACCTCACCGGCCCTGAGTCCCTCAGTCTCGTCGAGGTCGCCCGCGTCCTCACGGAGCACGGCCGACCGGCGGTGTACAAGGAGGAAACGGTGGAGGAGGCCTACGCGTCCCGTGCCTCGTACGGCGCGCCCGCCTGGGAGGTCGACGGGTGGGTGAGCACCTACACGGCTATCGCCTCCGGCGAGCTCGCAGCCGTCACCGGTGACGTCGAGCGCCTTACCGGTCGCCCCCCGCTGTCCCTCGACCAGCTGCTCCGGGGACAGTCCTGAACCGACGCATACCTATGCGCTCGGGTGAGTGATCCTGCTCACGAGGCCGGTCCGGCCGGCGTCCCTGGTGCACGAGCCCTCCTCGGAGAGGCTAGCATCGGGGCCGTCAGACATCCTTGAAGCCCGTCCCGTGAGGCGGGGAAGGAGGTCCACGCACCGTGGCCGAACCGCAGTCCACCGGGAAGCAGATCCTCGGAGCCCCCGAGATCGCGCGCTCCCTCTTCCGCATCGCGCACGAGATCATCGAGCGCAACCGAGGACTGGACGACGTCGTCCTCCTCGGCATCCCTTCGGCCGGTGTGCCGCTCGCCCAGCGACTGAGCGAGGCCCTCGCCCACGCCGCCGCCGAGGACGCCCGCCTCGCCGGGATCCCCGAGCCCGAGCGCGTGCCCGTCGGCACCCTCGACATCACGATGTACCGCGACGACCTCGGCCGTCACCCCATCCGCGTCCCCCAGCCCACCCGGATCCCGGGCGAGACCCTCGAGGGCAAGACCGTCATCCTCGTCGACGATGTCCTCTACTCCGGCCGGACCATCCGCGCCGCCCTCGACGCCCTCGGCTCCATCGGTCGCGCCGGCGCCGTCCAGCTCGCCGTCCTCGTCGACCGCGGCCACCGCGAGCTCCCCATCCGCGCCGACTACGTCGGCAAGAACCTGCCGACCTCGCGCGCTGAGAAGGTCGTCGTCTCCCTCACCGAGCTCGGCGCCGCCGACGACGCCGTCACCATCCAGGCGAGCGGCGCGGCCGCCGAGGGCCACGAGGAGGCCACCCGATGAAGCACCTGCTCTCCGCCAAGGACCTCAGCCTCGAGGACGCCCTCCAGCTCCTCGACACCGCCGAGGCGATGGCCGCCACCCAGCAGCACGCGGTCAAGAAGCTCCCCACCCTGCGCGGCAAGACCGTCGTCAACCTCTTCTTCGAGGACTCCACGCGCACGCGCCTGTCCTTCGAGGCGGCCGCCAAGCGCCTGAGCGCCGACGTCATCAACTTCTCGGCCAAGGGCTCCTCGGTCTCCAAGGGCGAGTCCCTGAAGGACACAGCCCAGACGATCATGGCGATGGGCGCCGACGCCGTCGTCGTCCGACACTCAGCCGACGGCGCCGCCCACCTCCTCGCCCACGCCGGCTGGATCGACGTCCCCGTCCTCAACGCCGGCGACGGCAAGCACCAGCACCCCACGCAGGCGCTCCTCGACGCCATGACCCTGCGCCGCTGGTACGTCCCCGGCGCCCCCGCCGGCACCGCCGACGGCTCGCCCGCCCCGGCCGGCCGCGACCTGGCCGGAGCCGAGGTCGTCATCGTCGGAGACGTCCTCCACTCCCGCGTCGCCCGCTCCAACGTCGACCTCCTCACGACGCTCGGCGCGCACGTCACCCTCGTCGCCCCGCCCACGCTCCTGCCCGTCGGCATGGAGTCCTGGACCTGCGACGTCTCCTACGACCTCGACGACGCCATCGCCTCGGTCCGCCCGGACGCCGTCATGATGCTCCGCGTCCAGCGCGAGCGCATGAGCGCCGCCGGCGGCGGCTTCTTCCCGAGCCCCGCCGAGTACTCCCACGCCTACGGCCTCAACCTCGCCCGCCGCGAGGCCATGCCCGAGCACGCCATCGTCATGCACCCCGGCCCCATGAACCGAGGCCTCGAGATCACCGCCGACGCCGCCGACGACCCGCGCTCGCGCGTCATCGAGCAGGTCGGCAACGGCGTCTCCGTCCGCATGGCCGCCCTCTACCTCCTCCTCGCCGACGAAGGGAACCAGCTGTGACCTCCCACCTGCTCACCGGAGTCCGCCCCTACGGCGAGGACGCCGTCGACCTCCTCGTCACCGACGGCGTCATCGCGGCCGTCGGCGCCGACGCCGCGGACCAGGCGCCCGACGACGTCGTCCGCCACGACCTCGCCGGCCTCGTCGCCCTGCCCGGCCTCGTCGACCTCCACACCCACCTGCGCGAGCCCGGCGGCGAGTCCGCCGAGACCGTCCTCTCCGGCACACGCGCCGCCGCCGTCGGCGGCTACACGGCCGTGTTCGCCATGGCCAACACCAACCCCGTCCAGGACAACGCCGGCGTCGTCGAGCAGGTCCTGCGCCTGGGGCGCGAGGCCGGCTACGTCGACGTCCACCCCATCGGGGCCGTCAGCGAAGGCCGCAAGGGCGAGCATCTCTCCGAGATGGGCGCCATGGCCAGCTCCGCCGCCCAGGTCCGCGTCTTCTCCGACGACGGCTCCTGCGTCTCCGACCCCGTCCTCATGCGCCGGGCGCTCGAGTACGTCAAGGCCTTCGACGGCGTCATCGCGCAGCACGCCCAGGACCCCCGCCTCACCGACGGCGCCCAGATGCACGAGGGCGCCGTCTCCGCCGAGCTCGGTCTGCGCGGCTGGCCCGCCGTCGCCGAGGAGTCGGTCATCGCGCGCGACGTCCTCCTCGCCGAGCACGTCGGTTCCCGCCTCCACGTCTGCCACGTCTCCACCGCTGGCAGCGTCGACATCATCCGCTGGGCCAAGGGCCGCGGCATCGACGTCACCGCCGAGGCCACCCCGCACCACCTCCTCCTCACCGACGAGATGGCCCGCACCTACTCGCCCCTGTACAAGGTCAACCCGCCGCTGCGCACCGCCGCCGACGTCGAGGCCCTGCGCGCTGCCCTCGCCGACGGCACCATCGACGTCATCGGTACCGACCACGCCCCGCACCCGCTTGAGTCGAAGGACTGCGAGTGGCAGGCCGGCGCCTTCGGCATGACCGGTCTCGAGACGGCCCTGTCCGTCCTCATCGAGACGATGGTCGCCCCCGGACGCATGAGCTGGCGCGACCTCGCCCGCGTCATGTCCACCGCCCCCGCCCTCATCGGCCGCGCAGCCGACCAGGGTCAGGGACTCGAGGTCGGCGCCCCGGCCAACATCGCCGTCGTCGATCCCGAGGTGCGCCGCACCGTGGACCCGCGGGCCCAGTGGACGCACTCGACGAACACCCCGTACGCGGGGATGGAGCTGCCCGGCAAGGTGGTCGCCACCTTCCTGCACGGTCGGCCCACCGTCCTGGACGGCGAGCCCGTCGCCCACCCCATCAACCAGGAGGACTGAGTCGCATGACCTCCCCCGCCAGCACCACCGAGGGGCCCACGGCCCGTTCCACGAGCGCGCGGGGGACCGCGCTGCTCGTCCTCGAGGACGGCTACGTCCTACGCGGACGCGCCTACGGCGCCACGGGACGGACGGTCGGTGAGATCGTCTTCAACACCGGCATGACCGGCTACCAGGAGACCCTCACCGACCCGTCCTACCACCGCCAGATCGTCGTCCAGACCGCCCCCCACATCGGCAACACGGGCGTCAACGACGAGGACCCTGAGTCCGCCCGCATCTGGGTGGCCGGCTACGTCGTGCGCGACCCCGCCCGCCGCGCCTCCTCCTGGCGCGCCCGCCGCGAGCTGGAGGACGAGCTCGCCGACTCCGAGGTCGTCGGGATCTGCGAGGTCGACACCCGTGCCCTCACCCGGCACCTGCGCGAGCGCGGCGCCATGCGCGCCGGCATCTTCTCCGGCGACGCGCTGCCCGCCGGAGCCGCGGACGCCGCCGGTCCCTCCCAGGCCGCCGTCGACGTCTGCCTCGGCGCCGTCCGCGCCGAGCCCGAGATGACGGGTCAGGCGCTCGCCGCCGAGGTCTCCACCCCCGAGGGCTACGTCGTCGAGCCCTCCGGCGACCACGAGGGGCGCGAGCCCGTCGCCGTCGTCGCCGCCATCGACCTCGGCATCAAGTCCCGCTCCCCCTGGCAGCTCGCCGAGCGCGGCGTGCGCGTCCACGTGCTGCCGCAGTCGACGACCTTTGACGAGGTCCTCGCCCTGAACCCGGACGGCGTCTTCTTCTCCAACGGTCCGGGCGACCCCGGCACCGCCACGAGCGAGGTCGAGCTGCTGCGCGGCGTCCTCGACGCGCGGATCCCCTTCTTCGGGATCTGCCTCGGCAACCAGATCCTCGGCCGGGCGCTCGGCTACGGGACCTACAAGCTCGCCTACGGCCACCGCGGCGTCAACCAGCCCGTGCTCGACCGCGCCACCGGCCGCGTCGAGATCACCGCCCACAACCACGGCTTCGCCGTCGACGCCCCCGTCGACGCCCCCTCGGTCGCGCCGTTCGACGGGGGTCGCTACGGACGCGTCGAGGTCTCCCACACGGACCTCAACGACGGCGTCGTCGAGGGCCTGCGGGCCCTCGACCTGCCCGCCTTCTCGGTCCAGTACCACCCCGAGGCCGCCGCCGGCCCCCACGACGGCGAGCACCTCTTCGACCGCTTCATCCGCCTCATGCGCGAGAACCGCGAGGCGCCCGCGACCGACCCGTCCGCCGCACCGGCGGGGGAGGAGAACTGACATGCCCCTGCGGAACGACATCAGCTCCGTCCTCGTCATCGGCTCCGGCCCGATCGTCATCGGCCAGGCCTGCGAGTTCGACTACTCCGGCACGCAGGCCTGCCGCGTCCTGCGCTCCGAGGGCATCCGCGTCATCCTCGTCAACTCCAACCCGGCGACGATCATGACGGACCCCGACGTCGCCGACGCCACCTACATCGAGCCCATCACGAGCGAGGTGCTCACCTCGATCATCGCCAAGGAGCGCCCCGACGCCCTCCTGCCCACGCTCGGCGGCCAGACGGCCCTCAACGCGGCCATGAGCCTCGTCGAGGCCGGCGTCCTCGAGCAGTACGGCGTCGAGCTCATCGGCGCCAACGCCGCCGCCATCAACGCCGGCGAGGACCGTGACGAGTTCAAGAAGGTCGTCGAGCGCTGCGGCGCCGAGGTGGCCCGCTCCGTCATCTGCCACTCGATGGACGACTGCCACGCGGGCGTCGAGGAGCTCGGCGGCTACCCCGTCGTCGTGCGGCCCTCCTTCACCATGGGCGGCCTCGGCTCCGGCATCGCCTTCAACGAGGCCGACCTCGAGCGCATCGCCGGCTCCGGCCTCGCGGCCTCGCGCACCACCGAGGTCCTCCTCGAGGAGTCCATCCTCGGCTGGAAGGAGTACGAGCTCGAGCTCATGCGCGACAAGGCGGACAACGTCGTCGTCGTGTGCACCATCGAGAACCTCGACCCCGTCGGCGTCCACACCGGCGACTCCATCACGGTCGCCCCGTCCCTCACCCTCACCGACCGCGAGATGCAGCGCCTGCGCGACATCGGCATCGCCGTCATCCGCGAGGTCGGCGTGGACACCGGCGGCTGCAACATCCAGTTCGCCATCGACCCCGCCAGCGGCCGCATCATCGTCATCGAGATGAACCCGCGCGTCTCGCGCTCCTCCGCGCTGGCCTCCAAGGCGACCGGCTTCCCGATCGCCAAGATCGCGGCCCGCCTCGCCGTCGGGTACACGCTCGACGAGATCCCCAACGACATCACGGGCTCGACGCCCGCCTCCTTCGAGCCCACCCTCGACTACGTCGTCGTCAAGGTCCCGCGCTTCGCCTTCGAGAAGTTCCGGGGCGCGGACCCGCTGCTCACCACCACCATGAAGTCCGTCGGCGAGGCGATGGCCATCGGGCGCTCCTTCACGGAGGCGCTCCAGAAGGCCATGCGCTCGCTCGACAAGAAGGGCACAGTCTTCTCCTGGGCGGGGGACAAGCCCGACGCGGAGGAGACCGCCGCGCTGCTGGAGTCGATCGCGACGCCCACCGAGCACCGCATCCTCGACCTCCAGCGCGCCATCCGCGGCGGCGCCACCGTCGAGCAGCTCTTCGAGGCGACCAAGATCGACCCCTGGTTCCTCGACCAGATGGTCCTCCTCCAGGAGGTCGCCGAGGAGGTCCGGACCGCCCCGGCCCTCACCGCCGAGCTCCTCGCCACCGCCAAGCGCCACGGCTTCTCCGACCAGCAGGTCGCGGACCTGCGGTCCATCAGCGAGGACACCGTCCGCGAGGTCCGCCACGCCTTCGGGCTGCGCCCCGTCTACAAGACCGTGGACACCTGCGCCGCGGAGTTCGCCGCCCGGACCCCGTACCACTACTCGTCCTACGACATGGAGACCGAGGTCGCCCCGCGCGAGCGCGAGGCCGTCATCATCCTCGGCTCCGGGCCCAACCGGATCGGCCAGGGCATCGAGTTCGACTACTCCTGCGTCCACGCCACCATGGCGCTCGCCGAGCGGTACGAGACCGTGATGGTCAACTGCAACCCGGAGACCGTCTCCACCGACTACGACGTCTCCGACCGCCTCTACTTCGAGCCCCTCACCTTCGAGGACGTCATGGAGGTCTACGACGCCGAGGTGGCCGCCGGCCCCGTCGCCGGCGTCGTGGTCCAGCTCGGCGGGCAGACCCCGCTGTCGCTCGCGCGCCGTCTCAAGGCGGCAGGGGTCCCGATCCTCGGCACCAGCCCCGAGGCCATCGACGCCGCGGAGGACCGCCAGGTCTTCGGGGTCGTGCTCGAGCAGGCGAACCTGCCCGCACCCGAGCACGGCACCGCCCTCACCGACGAGCAGTCCTTCGCCGCCGCCGAGGGCATCGGCTACCCGGTCCTCGTCCGCCCCAGCTACGTGCTCGGCGGTCGCGGCATGGAGATCGTCTACGACCGGGACGGCCTCACGGACTACCTCGCCCGCGCCGGCGCGGAGCCGGGCGGCGCCTACGCCAACGGGCCGCTCCTCATCGACCGCTTCCTCGACGACGCCGTCGAGATCGACGTCGACGCCCTCTACGACGGCACCGAGCTCTTCCTCGGAGGCGTCATGGAGCACATCGAGGAGGCCGGCATCCACTCGGGAGACTCCGCCTGCGTCCTGCCGCCGATGACCCTGTCCGACACGGAGATCGCGCGCATCCGCCGTTCCACGGAGGCTATCGCCGCGGGCGTCGGCGTGCGCGGCCTCATCAACATCCAGTACGCCCTCATGAGCGACACGCTCTACGTCATCGAGGCGAACCCGCGCGCCAGCCGCACGGTCCCCTTCGTCTCGAAGGCCACCGGCGTCCAGCTCGCCAAGGCCGCCGCCCGCCTCATGGCGGGGGAGTCGATCGCCGAGCTCAAGGAGGCCGGGGTCCTGCCCGAGGAGGACGCCTCCGTCTCCGACCCCTTCGACCCGATCGCCGTCAAGGAGGCGGTGCTGCCGTTCAAGCGGTTCCGCACCGGCTCCGGGCGGGTCGTCGACACGATCCTCGGCCCCGAGATGCGCTCGACCGGTGAGGTCATGGGCTACGACGTCGACTTCCCCCGGGCCTTCGCCAAGTCCCAGGCGGGCGCCTACGGCGGCCTGCCGACCGCGGGCACGGTCTTCGTCTCCGTCGCCGACAGGGACAAGCGGGCCATCGTCCTGCCCGTGGCCCGCCTGGCCGAGCTCGGATTCGGGATCCTCGCCACCACGGGCACCGCCCAGGTCCTGCGCCGCAACGGCATCCCCGCCACCGCAGTCCGCAAGATCTCGGAGGGCGCCGGGGACGGCGGCGCGCAGACCATCGTCGGGCTCATCGCCTCCGGCGCCGTCGACATGGTCGTCAACACCCCCAAGGGCCAGGGCGCCCGCGCCGACGGCTACGCCATCCGAGAGGCCACGACGAGCGCGGACAAGCCCATCATCACCACGGTCCAGGAGCTGCAGGCCGCCGTCCAGGCGATCGAGGCCCAGCTGCACGGCTCCTTCGCCGTGCGCAGCCTCCAGGAGCACGACGCCGACCGCGTCGAGCGCGCCGAGTCCGACGTCCTGTCCGGCGACTGGATCATCACCGACGCGGAGAGCGTCCGCACCATCACCACCATCGAGAGCGAGCACGCATGAGCCCGGACGACGCCCTGACCAACGAGGTCCGCGGGGACCTGCCCGGCGCCCTGCCCTTCGGGGCCCGGCTGGCCGAGGCCATGGACGAGCGGGGGCCCCTGTGCGTGGGCATCGACCCGCACGCCGCGCTCCTGGAGGCGTGGGGGCTGCCCGACACCCCCGCAGGCCTGCGGGACTTCGCCCTGCGGGTCGTCGACGCCGTGGGAGGACGGGTCGCCGCGGTCAAGCCGCAGTCGGCCTTCTTCGAGAGGCACGGCTCCGCAGGGATCGCCGTCCTGGAGGAGACCCTCGCGGCGCTGCGCGACGCGGACACGCTCTCCGTCCTCGACGTGAAGCGCGGCGACATCGGCTCGACCATGGCCGGCTACACCCAGGCCTACCTCGCCGACGGCGCTCCGCTCGCCGCCGACGCGATCACCGTCTCGCCCTACCTGGGCTACGGGTCGCTCTCCCCGGCCCTCGACCTCGCGGCCGAGACCGGGCGGGGCGTCTTCGTCCTCGCGCTCACCTCCAACCCCGAGGGCGCCTCGGTCCAGCACGCGGTGGGGGAGTCGGAGCGCTCCGTCGCCCGGGCCGTCGTCGAGGGCGCGACCGACTCCAACGCGGTCGCCCGGGCCGCCGGGACGCTCGGGAGCGTGGGCCTCGTCGTCGGCGCGACGATCGGGGAGGCCGTGGACCGCCTCGGCATCGACCTGGCCGCGGCGAACGCCCCGCTGCTGGCTCCGGGCGTCGGGGCCCAGGGCGCCGGCGCCGCCGAGCTCGAGGCCGTCTTCGGAGCGGCGCGCCGCAACGTCCTCGCCTCGACCTCCCGCGGCGTCCTCCGTGCCGGCCCGGACACGGCGAGCCTGCGCGAGGCGGCTGTGGCCGCCACCGACCACGTGGCACGCGCCCTGCGCGCCTGACGAGGTCCAGCCGCACCCGCGCGGTGGTTGCGACGCTTCCCACACCGCGGGCTCCTGAGCAGCGGGGTCGTCGCCGAGAGCCCTCGACGACGACCCCGCAGTCAGCTTTGCAGGCGCCGTTCCGCTCCCCAATCGTGCCCGGGCACCGTATCCTCGACCTGTCCGACGATTGTCTATCGACGAAGGAGACCGACCATGGTGCCGCCAGTGCTCACCCAGGAGCAGCGAGCCGACGCCCTGGCCCAGGCCGCGCAGGCCCGCACCCGTCGTGCCGAGGTCAAGGTCGCCCTCAAGAGCGGCTCCATGCGGCTCTCGGAGTTCCTCGACGCCGCCAAGGGGGACGAGGTCCTCGGGAAGATGAAGGTCGTCTCCCTCCTCCAGTCGATGCCGCGCGTCGGTGCCACCACCGCGAGCGCCGTCATGGCGCAGGTCGGCGTCTCCTCCTCCCGCAGGGTCCGCGGTCTCGGCGCCCACCAGCGCGCCGAGCTCATCCGCCGCTTCGGCTGAGCGTGAGGATCACGACGGTGCCCCGAACGGGCTTCGTGCAGCTGCCGGCGTGCGCGATGATCGGGTCATGAGCGCCCCCACTCCGTCCCGAGCCCCCCGCCTGACCGTCGTCGCCGGCCCCACGGCTGTCGGCAAGGGAACGATCGTGGCCGAGCTGCGGCGCCGCCACCCGGAGCTGTTCATTTCGGTCTCGGCCACCACCCGCTCGCCCCGGCCCGGAGAGGTCGACGGCGTGCACTACCACTTCGTCTCGGACGCGCAGTTCGACCGTCTCGTCGCCGACGGGCAGATGCTCGAGTGGGCACTCGTCCACGGGCAGAACCGCTACGGGACGCCCCGCGGACCCGTCCAGGCCGAGCTCGACGCCGGCAGGCCAGCACTCCTCGAGATCGACCTCGCGGGCGCCCGGCAGGTGCGCGAGTCGATGCCCGAGGCCCGGCTCGTCTTCATCGCGCCCCCCAGCTGGGACGAGCTCGTGAGCCGCCTCGTCGGCCGCGGCACGGAGGGGGAGTCCGAGCGGGAGCGGCGCCTGACCACCGCGCGCGTCGAGATGGACGCCGCCGACGAGTTCGACCGCGTCATCGTCAACGACACCGTGGCGCGTGCCACGGACGAGCTCGAGGGGCTCCTCGGTCTGGCAGGCTAGACTGTCACGGTTGCAACTGCGACCACGTCAGTCCACGAAAGCAGGAGAAGCACATGCTCGGAACCTCCGCTCAGCCCGAGGGCATCACCAACCCGCCCATCGACGAGCTGCTCGAGAAGGTCGACTCCAAGTACGCGCTCGTGGTGGAGGCCGCCAAGCGCGCCCGCCAGATCAACAGTTACACCCAGCAGCTCGAGGACAACCAGTTCGACTACTTCGGCCCCCTCGTGGAGACCGAGTCCGAGGAGAAGGCCCTCGGCATCGCCCTGCGCGAGATCGCCGGCGACAAGCTCGAGGTCATCCCCGGCGACGAGGCCCGTGCCCGTCGTGCTGAGGCCGAGGCCGCGCGCCAGGCCGCCGAGGAGGACATGTTCGCGGACATCCCCCTCGACTCCCCGATCTCGCTCGGCGACGACGGCCAGGAGGGCGGCACCGCCACCTCCCTGGACGACATCCAGTTCTGACACCCGGACGGGTCCGCCCCACCGGAACGAGGAGCGACCGAGCCATGAGCAGCTCGCCCCAGCGCGCCGCGACCCCCACGGGGACGCGGCGCGTCGTCGTCGGCGTCTCCGGGTCCATCGCGGCCTACAAGGCTCCCTTCGTCGTCCGCCTCCTGCGGGCCGCCGGGCACGAGGTCCGCGTCGTCCCTACCGAGGCCGCGCTGCGCTTCATCGGCGCACCGGCCCTCGCGGCCGTCTCCGGCCATCCCGTCGACACGGGCGTCTTCGACGACCCTGCCGCCGTCGAGCACGTCGCCGTGGGGGAGTGGGCCGAGCTCGTCCTCATCGCCCCGGCCAGCGCCGACTTGCTCGCCCGCCTCGCCGCCGGCCGCGCCGACGACCTCCTCACCGCGACCGTCCTCACGGCGACGTCGCCCGTCGTCGTCGCCCCGGCCATGCACACCCAGATGTGGCTCAACGCCGCGACCGTCGAGAACGTCGCCACGCTGCGCCGTCGGGGCGTCACCGTCATCGAGCCCGACTCCGGTCGTCTCACCGGCGCCGACTCCGGCGTGGGCCGCTTCCCGGAGCCGGAGAGGGTCGTCGCCGAGGCGCTGGCCGTGCTCGCGGAGGCGCACGCCGAGGTCGACGCGCAAGGTACCGGCGCCACCACGGAGCCTGACCTGGGACGGCGGCACGTCGTCGTCTCCGCGGGTGGCACGCGCGAACCCCTCGACCCGGTCCGCTTCCTCGGCAACCGGTCCTCCGGGAGGCTCGGCACCCTCATCGCCGCCGAGGCCGCGCGTCACGGCGCCGCCGTCACGCTCGTCGCCGCGAACGTCGAGGCCGACGTCCTGTCGCTCCTGCCAGCGGGTGTCGAGGTCGTGACCGTGGGCACGGCGCTGGAGCTTGAGGCAGCCGTCCGCAGCGCCTGCGGCGACGCGGACGCCGTCATCATGACCGCCGCCGTGGCCGACTTCAGGCCCGCCGTCGTCTCCGGCACCAAGATCAAGAAGCACGGCGTCGACGCACCGGGCTCCTCGGAGGCCGGTCACTCGACGCGACCGGCCCCCATCGAGCTCGTCGAGAATCCCGACGTCCTCGCCGGCCTCGTCGCTCAGCCGCCCCGCGCCGACGGAGGACGGACTCTCGTCGTGGGCTTCGCCGCGGAGACGGGCGACGCCACCGGGGACGTGCTCGCCCACGGCGCCGCCAAGGCGCGCCGCAAGGGCGCCGACCTGCTCGCCGTCAACGCCGTCGGCGACGGCGTCGGCTTCGGGGACGTGGACTCCGCCGTCGTCGTCCTCGACCGCGAGGGCGAGGAGGTCACCCGGGTCTCCGGCTCCAAGGGCCACATCGCGGAGGGGCTCGTCAACCTGATCGCGGCGCGTCTGGCCTGACTGTCTTCTCACCCGGAACCCTCGGGTCTGAGAGGTGAGATCTGTGCCTATGGTGTCGGAGACGGACCGACCGCGCGGCGGTCCTCGCAACCCGGCACCGCGCGCGGAAGTGACCTGCATTGACCCGAGCGTCCACCAGCCCGATGACAGTCGCCGAGATGATCGAGACGGTGCTCCGTCCACCCCTGCCGGTGCGCTTCACCGGCTACGACGGCAGCGCGACGGGCCCCGAGGGCGCGACCGTCACCTTCCACGTCGCGCGCCCGCGAGCCATCCAGTACGCCCTCACCGCCCCCGGCGACCTCGGCCTCGCCCGCGCCTACCTCATGGGCGACATCACCACTGAGGGAGTCCAGCCCGGCAACCCCTACGAGGCCTTCGACGACCTCGAGAAGCTCAAGCACTGCCTGCGCCGCCCCTCGCCCGCCGAGGCCCGTCGTCTCCTCGCCACCGTCGGCGTGCGCAACCTGCGCACCCCGGAGATCCCCGAGGCCGAGGCCGACCCCATGTGGAAGCGCACCCTCAAGGGACTGCGTCCCCACTCCGAGAAGGCCGACTCCGAGACCGTCTCCTCCCACTACGACCGGTCCAACGCCTACTACCGCCTGGTGCTCGGCCCGTCGATGACCTACACCTGTGCCTGCTTCGACGAGCCCACCGACTCCCTCGAGGACGCCGAGTGGAACAAGATCCGGCTCGTGCTCGACAAGCTCGACCTCCAGCCCGGCCAACGCCTCCTCGACATCGGCTGCGGCTGGGGCAGCGTCCTCGTCGCCGCCGCCCGCCGCGGCGTCCAGGGCATCGGCGTCACGCTCTCCGCGGCCCAGGCGTCCTATGCGAACGAGTGGCTCAAGCGTGAGGGCCTCGACCACCTCGCCGAGGCCCGCGTCATGGACTACCGCGAGATCCCCGAGCGCAACTTCGACGGCATCTGCTCGCTCGGCATGATGGAGCACGTCGGCGTTCGCCACTACGACGAGTACTTCGCGAAGATGTACTCGATGCTCCGCCCCGGCGGCCGCCTCCTCAACCACCAGATCACCCGCCGCGACTCACGCCAGGGCAACCGCGCGGGCGCCTTCATCGACCGCTACGTCTTCCCCGACGGCGAGCTCGCCTCACCCGGCGTCGTGCACCAGCACCTGGAGGACTCCGGCCTCGAGGTCATCCACGAGGAGAACCTCCGCCAGCACTACGCCTGGACGCTCCAGCACTGGTGCGAGAACCTCCAGGAGCACTGGGACGAGGCCGTCGAGGCCGTGGGTCCGCAGACCCCGCTCCTGTGGGGCCTCTACATGGCCGGCTCCCGCTGGAACTTCGAGCGCAACAACATCCAGATCCACCAGTTCCTCGCCGTGCGCCCCACCGACGATCCCGAGGGCCACTACTACCCGCAGCGCCCGTGGTGGCGGGCCTGACACGCAAGCCCTCCGCCACGCCCCGTACACTCACAGAGCCCACTACCGCACCGAGGACCCATACCGTCATGGCATCCAGCTCTCTTCGCCTCTTCACCTCCGAGTCCGTCACCGAGGGACACCCCGACAAGGTCTGCGACCGAGTCTCGGACTCCATCCTCGACGCCATCCTCGAGCAGGACCCGCACGCGCACGTCGCCGTCGAGACCATGGTGACCACCGGTCTCGTCCACGTCGCCGGCGAGGTCAGCACCAGCGCGTACGTCGAGATCCCCGACATCGTCCGCTCCGAGATCGTGTCCATCGGCTATGACTCCTCCGAGGTCTGCTTCGACGGCACGTCTTGCGGCGTCTCGGTCTCCATCGGCCAGCAGTCCTCCGACATCGCCGCCGGCGTCGACAAGGCCCTCGAGGTCCGCGACGACTCCGGCGATCTCGACCCGCTCGACTTCCAGGGCGCCGGGGACCAGGGCCTCATGTTCGGCTACGCCTGCACGGACACCGCCGAGCTCATGCCGCTGCCGATCCACCTCGCCCACCGCCTCGCCGAGCGGCTCAGCGCCGTGCGCAAGCAGGGCGTGGTCGAGGGCCTGCGCCCCGACGGCAAGACCCAGGTCACCATCGGCTACGACGGGAACGACGCCGTCACGCTGGAGAACATCGTCGTCTCCACGCAGCACGACGCCGACCGCTCCCGCGCCTGGCTCACCGACGCCCTCACCCGCGAGGTGATCCGTCCCGTGCTCGAGGCGGAGGAGGAGAAGGGACTCACCCTCGCCACCGCCGACGCCGAGGTCCTCGTCAACCCGTCCGGCCAGTTCATCATCGGCGGCCCCGCCGGCGACGCCGGGCTCACCGGCCGCAAGATCATCGTCGACACCTACGGCGGCATGGCCCGCCACGGCGGCGGCGCCTTCTCCGGCAAGGACCCGTCGAAGGTCGACCGCTCCGCCGCCTACGCGATGCGATGGGTCGCCAAGAACGTCGTCGCCGCCGGCCTGGCTGAGCGCTGCGAGATCCAGGTCGCCTACGCGATCGGCTCGGCGCGCCCCGTCGGCGTCTACGTCGAGACCTTCGGCACCGAGTCGGTCCCGGTCGCCAAGATCCAGGGCGCCGTCGACGAGGTCTTCGACCTCCGCCCGGCCGCCATCATCCGCGACCTCGACCTGCTCCGCCCGATCTACCGCGCCACGAGCTCCTACGGCCACTTCGGCCGCCCCGGCTTCTCCTGGGAGGAGCCGAACCGCGTCGAGGAGCTCCGCTCCGCCGTCGCCTGACCGGCCGCTCACCGCTCGTCGAGCGCATCGCGCTCCACCGGGGCCGCCTGGCAGGGACCGTCACGGTCCCGCGCAGAGGCGGCCCCGTTCGCGTCGTGGCCCCGGGCTACCCTGGGCGCGCACCGCAGGACGAACGGGAGAAGGACGCATGGCGGAGTCCGGCACCGCCGGCCCGGGCACGGCCGGCCAGGGCGCGCTCCTCGCCGCGCCCGCGCCCGCCGAGCGCGAGGTCACTGGCACCGGGGTCACCCTGCCCGTCGCGCGGGTGCTCCTCGACACCCCCGTCCCGCACCTGGACCGGCCCTTCGACTACCTCGTCCCGCCCGAGCTCGACGTCGCCGCCGGCGTGGGCACCCGGGTCACCGTCCGCTTCGGCGGGCAGGAGATGCACGGCTGGGTCTGGGAGCGCGCCACCACGACGACGCACCCGGGGCGCCTCACCGCCCTGCGCCGTGTCGTCTCCGACCTCCCCGTCCTCCCCGAGGAGGCGCGCCGCCTCGTCGACGCCGTCGCCGTGCGCGCCGCCGGGACCCGCTCGGACGTCATCCGCCTCGCCGTCCCCGCCCGGCACGCCACCACCGAGCGGTCCGAGCGGGACAAACCGGCCCCCGAGACGCCGTCCTGGACCGTCCCCGAGACCGGCCCGCAGGGCTGGGGCGCCTACGAGGGCGGCACCGCGCTGCTCGCCGCGCTTGCCGAGGGCGGCGCGCCCCGGGCGGCATGGTCGGCCCTCCCCGAGCGCAAGGGCCTCGTTCGCGGCTGGGTGCCACTCGTGGCGGAGGCGGCCGCCGCGACGCTCGCGGCGGGCCGAGGGGTCCTCGTCGTCGTCGCGACCACCGAGCAGGCCGAGGCCGTCGCCGCGGCACTGAGCGCCGAGCTCGAGGGGGAGCCCGTCGTCGCGCTGGCCGCCGAGCACGGACCGGCCCGCAGGTACCGGTCCTTCCTCCGGCTCCTGCTCGGGCACGCCCGCGTCGCCGTCGGCACGCGCGCCGCGGCCTTCGCCCCGGTGCCCGACCTCGGGCTCATGGTCCTGTGGGACGACGGCGACGACCGTCTCGACGAGCGCCACGCCCCCTACGTCCACTCACGCACCGTCCTCGCCCTGCGCTCCGGCCTCGAGGGCGCGGGGCTCCTGCTCGCCGGGTACTCGCGCTCCGTCGAGGCGCAGTCCTACGTCGAGGCCGGGTGGGCGGGGGAGCTCCGCGCACCGCGCGCGCTCGTGCGCCGCGCACTCCCGCGCGTCGAGGTCCCCGGCGAGATCGAGCTCGAGGTCGAGGGGCCGTCCGGCCGGGCCAGGATCCCCTCGCTCGCGCACCGCGCCCTGCGGGAGGCGCTCGCCGACGGCCCCGTCCTCGTCCAGGTGCCCCGCGGCGGCTACGCCCCCGTCGTCGCCTGCGCGCGGTGCCGCACCCCCGCCCGCTGCCCCGCCTGCTCCGGGCCGCTGTCCATGGACCGCGAGGGCCGTGTCACCTGCCGATGGTGCGGGCGACTTGTCGGAGCATTCACCTGCGCCACCTGCGGGAACCGCGCCCTGCGCATGCTGAGCGTCGGCTCGGCGCGCACCGCCGAGGAGCTCGGCCGTGCCTTCCCCGGGGTGCCCGTCGTCGTCTCCGGCGCACGCGAGAGCCACGGCGTCATCGACGAGGTCGACGACTCCCCGCGCCTCGTCGTCGCCACTCCCGGGGCCGAGCCCACCGCGCTCGGCGGCTACCGCGCGGCCCTCCTCCTCGACGGCGCCGCGATGTCCGCCCGGCCCGAGCTCGGGGCCGTGAGCGAGGCGATGAGGCGCTGGTCCAACGCCGTCGTGCTCGTCCAGCCGGGCGCGCGCGTCATCCTCCTCGGCGGTCCCGAGCCCACCGCCGCGCAGGCGCTCATCCGGTGGGACCAGCCCGGACTCGCCCGGCGTGAGCTCGCCGAGCGCGCCGAGCTCCACCTGCCGCCCGCGTGGCGCACCGCGCGGCTCGACGGGCCGCGCCGCGCCGTCGAGGCGCTGCTCGCCGAGGCCGCCGGGGCCGGCCTCGAGGTGCTCGGCCCCGTCGAGGCGCCGGCAACCCGGGGGCAGGCGCCCCGGACGGGGGAGGTGCGGGCTCTCGTGCGCGCCCCCGTCAGCCGCGGGCGCGAGCTTGCCGCTCTGCTCCGCGTCCGGGCGCGGGAGCGCTCCGCGCGACGCGAGGAGGCCGTGAGGATCGAGCTCGACCCGACCGTGCTCTGGTGACGGTGATGACGGTGCTGGTGACGCCGTCGTTCACTGCTCCTGACCAGGCGGAACGCAGGACAGATACAGGTGCGTATCGCTAGACTCGTACCTGTTGGACGGGCGCCGCAGCCCGCGCCCGGCCAGCGACCACCGAGGGCTGCTCCACGACCGGCGCGAGCCGGCACGGGACGCTACGTCGGCGAGAGCCGACGGGACCAGCGAGGCGACCATGACCAACACGCAGCACGTCTACCAGCGGACCTACCCCGTCTCCCCGGACGGCAAGCCCTACGTGCACAACGACCTCGGCCTCTACACGCACAACCACCCGACCCCGCCCGCCGACGTCGCCGAGCGTCACGCCTACCTCGTCGGCTCCGGGATCGCCTCCCTGATCGCCGCCGCCTACCTCGTCCGCGACGGCAGGATGCCGGGGGAGAACATCACGATCCTCGAGCAGCTCGCCGTGCCGGGCGGCTCCTTCGACGGCGCCGGCGACACCGAGCGCGGCTTCATCGCCCGCGGCGGCCGCGAGATGGGCCAGCACTTCGAGTGCTTCTGGGACATCATGCGCGAGATCCCCGCCCTCGAGATGCCCGAGCCCTACACCGTCCTCGACGAGTTCCGCACCGTCAACGAGAACGACCCCAACGTCGACCCCTGCCGCGTCATCCACCACCAGGGCAAGCGCCGCGACACCTACAAGATGGGGCTCAACAAGAAGGGCCAGCTCGCCGTGGTCCGCCTCCTCCTCGCCAAGGAGGAGGACACCTACTACAAGACCATCGAGGACTGGTTCGACGCTGACTTCCTGGCCTCGAACTTCTACACGCTGTTCAAGACGATGTTCGCCTTCGAGCAGTACGAGTCCCTCACCGAGATGAAGCGCTACATGCACCGCTTCCTCCAGTACCTCCCCGGCTTCTCCGACCTGTCCTGCCTGCGCTTCAGCCGCTACAACCAGTTCGAGTCCTTCGTCCTGCCGCTCACCAGCTGGCTCAAGGACAAGGGCGTGCGCTTCCAGTACGACACCTGCGTCGACGACCTCGACATGGAGATCACGGCCGGCCGCAAGACCGTCACCGGCATCCGGTACCACCGCGCCGACGGCACCGAGGACACGATCGACGTCGCCCCCAAGGACCTCGTCCTCGCCACGATCGGCTCGTGCACTGAGTCCACCGGCTACGGGGACATGGACACCGTCCCGCCCTTCTACACCGACCGCCCCGGCGGCGCCTGGACGCTGTGGCGCAATCTCGCTAAGAAGTCCTCCGTCTTCGGCCGCCCCGACGTCTTCTGCTCCCACCCGCGCGAGACCGTCTGGGAGTCCGTCTCCTTCAGCTTCATCGGGGAGGACCACCCGTTCCTGCGCAAGATCCAGGAGCTCACCGGCAACGACCCGCTCTCCGGCCGCACCGTCACCGGCGGCATCATCACCGCCGAGGACTCCGGCTGGTGCCTCAGCCTCACGATGAACCGCCAGCCGCAGTTCCGCGCCCAGCCCAAGGACTGGGGCGTCGCCTGGGCCTACGGGCTCTACCCGCACGCCAAGGGCGACTGCGTGCGCAAGCCGATGATCGAGTGCACCGGCGAGGAGATCCTCAAGGAGTACTGCTACCACTTCGGGCTGCTCGACCAGTTCGAGGAGATCAAGGCCCGCACCAAGGTCCGTCTCGCGACGATGCCCTACATCACCTCATTCTTCTGGCCGCGCGGCAAGGGCGACCGCCCCGACGTCGTCCCCGAGGGCTGCACCAACCTCGGCCTCCTCGGCCAGTTCGTCGAGACCCCCGACGACTGCATCTTCACCACGGAGGGCAGCGCCCGCACCGCCATGATGGCCGTGTACCAGCTCCTCGACCTGGACCGCGACATCCCACCGATCTGGCCCGCCCAGTACGACGTGCGCGCCCTCCTCGCCGCCGCCAAGACGATGAACGACGGCAAGCTCCCCGGCGGGAAGATCGTCACGCGGATGCTCAAGGGCACCTACTACGAGGACATCCTGCCGTGACAGCATGAGGTCATGAGCGAGCAGTCGAGCACCACGAGCCCCGCTGACGCCGACACCACCACCGGGAGCCCGACGACGGCGGCCAGCGCTCAGGGACCCGTCCGTCCCGGTGCCCGGCCGCCCGAGCGATTGGGGTCGACCGGTTCGACGGCGCAGGACGCCGTCGGACCGGTCGACTCCGTCGTCCTCGACTACGGCAACGTCCTGTACACGTGGGACGCCGTCGGCGCCGTCGCCGGTCGCGTGCTCGTGGCCGACTGGGACGAGTTCGTCTCCTCGGGCGAGTTCGGCCGGCTCAACGCGATGGCGGACCGCGGAACGCCCTTCGAGGAGATCCTCGACGACCTCCGGTCGACGCACCCGGACCGGCCCGACTGGGAGCGCCTGCAGCGCCTCTACTGGGAGCACTTCGCCGACACGAAGACCGGTCCCGTGCCCGGGACCGGTGCCATCGTCGACGAGCTCCTCGACGCCGGCGTCCCGCTGTACGCGCTCACCAACTTCCACGACGTGCTCTTCGAGCGCACCCGGCACATGGTGCCGCAGCTGCCGCGCTTCACCGGGATCGTCGTCTCCGGCGAGGAGCACCTCGCCAAGCCCGAGCCGGAGATCTACCGCGTCCTCCTCGAGCGCTACGGCCTCGACGCGAGTCGGACCCTCTTCGTGGACGACTCGCCCGCCAACGTCAAGGGCGCCCGCGCCGTCGGGATGCGCGCCCACCTCTTCGTCGGCGCCGGACGCCTCCGCGCTGAGCTCACGGAGCGCGGGCTCCTCCCGCCGCGCGACTGAGGCGTCGGTGCCGCCCGTCGAGCGGCACCGACGGAGTCGCACGGCGGGTGCTCCTCCGACGCCGATCGGGAGCCGCCACGGCACGCCCCTAGATGTTGGTGGCAGACAGGTTGGTGACACTGGGAAGGGTTGACGTAGTGGGGAGGACCCCCGTTGGGTGTGGCTTGTCGACGGTCACACCAACTCAAACGGAGGTCCTCGTGACTCACTCTAATGCGCG